>NZ_JBQFVB010000001.1:0-1570039 GCF_056539465.1 Ruegeria sp. BB1 | reverse complement strand
CCAGCGGATACTGAACAGGCATCTCCCAACCCGCAAAATCAACCAGCTTGCCTCCCAACTCAACATGGAGATCGTAGAGAGGAGTGCGTTTTAAGTCAGTCATAGCTGTAGCCTTTCAATCAACGGGACTGGTCACGGACAACCATGACGGTGCAATGCGCGTTGCGCACAACACGGGCCAGGTTCGGGCCAATCTCATAGTTCGGGAAATCGCCTTTGGTCGACGCCATGACGATCAGATCAAAGCCGTCCTTATAGGCAAGCTTCAGAATTTCGCGGTAGACGCTGCCTTCTTCGACATGCACCGGCACATCAGAGGCATTGGCGTGATCCAGTATGGCCTGAACCGCACCCCGCACGTGGTCTTTGGCGCCTGCGCCATAGTTGGCGGGTAGGTTCGGCAACTGGATGATCTCGGGGATGACGGCGACCGTGTGCAGTTCGGCACCATAGAATTTTGCCTGTTCCAAAGCGACCGGCAAAGCCAGTTTCCACGAGCGGTCGTCAGTGTGATCAATCGGCAGCAGGATTTTCGTGGCCATCACGTCTCTCCTCGAGATAGAAAATTTGTTTCAAAGGCGGGGGGCCGGGTTGGCCCCCCGTTTTTTTGTCAGTGCCGAAGTTATTCGGCAGGTGAGCCACCCGGTTCTTCGGACTGGCCGTTCGAGGCAAAGAACTCTTTCGTCAGTTTGAAGACGATCGGGCTCAGCAATGCCAGAGCGATCAGGTTCGGGATGGCCATCATGGCGTTCAGCGTATCCGCCAGCAGCCAGACAAAGCCCAGATCTGCAGTCGCACCGAAATAGATCGCAACGATCCAAAGGATGCGGTAGGGCAGCAGGGATTTGACGCCCAGCAGGAACTCAACACATTTCTCGCCATAGAACGACCAGCCAAGGATGGTGGTGAAGGCAAAGATCGACAGAGCGATTGCGATCAGGTGACCACCGCCCGGAAGCGAGGTTGCAAATGCCAGCGAGGTCAGAGCCGCGCCCGACTCACCCGAGGTCCATGCACCTGTCGAGATGATAGCCAGACCGGTGATCGAGCAGACGATGATAGTGTCGATGAATGTACCCAGCATCGCGATCAGGCCCTGATTGACCGGACCTTTGGTCTCGGCTGCTGCGTGTGCAATCGGAGCGGAACCCAGACCGGCTTCGTTCGAGAACACGCCACGTGCCACACCAAAGCGGATGGCGGCCCAGACAGCTGCACCTGCAAAACCGCCTTCAGCGGCAGATGGGGTGAAGGCGTAGGTGAAGACCAGCGACAGGGCGTTACCGATTTCGCCAATGTTGATGATCAGAACCAACAGGCCAGCGACGATGTAAGCGATCGCCATGGCCGGAACCAGTTTACCTGCGACGGCACCGATGCGGGTGATGCCACCCAGGATGACGGCTGCGGTCAAGACCATCAAAACAATACCGGTGACCGAAGTATTCACACCGAAGTTCGATTCCAGAACCTGTGCCACACCGTTGGCCTGTACGCCGTTACCGATGCCGAAGGCCGCGATTGCGCCGAACAGAGCAAAGGCAACGCCCAGCCAGGCCCATTTCGCGCCGAGGCCATTTTTGATGTAATACATCGGGCCGCCGACGAAGTTGCCCAGCTCATCTTTCTCACGATATTTTACCGCGCAGACAGCTTCGGCATATTTGGTGGCCATGCCCACCAGGGCGGTCATCCACATCCAGAACAAAGCACCCGGACCGCCCAGGAAGACAGCAGTGGCCACACCGGCGATGTTACCCGTACCGATGGTCGCCGACAGCGACGTCATCAGCGCGTTGAACGGGCTGATCTGACCGTCACCCTGACCTTCGCGGCCTGCGAACAACAGCTTAAAGCCAGTGCCGATGCGCAGGATCGGCATGAATTTCAGCCCCACCTGCAAGAAGAAGCCGACGCCAAGAATGAGAACCAGCATGAGCGGCCCCCACACGACGCCATTGATGGCCCCTACGATTGAATTTAACGCTTCCATGGTTTCCCTCCCATTTGCGTTTGGATTATGCCCCGTTGGCGATAGCCCGTTGGCGGGCTTGCTTGAGGGCGGCAAAGTCTTCGTCCGCATGGAACGACGAACGGGTCAGCGGGGTTGCTGACACGTGCAGAAAGCCCTTGGAGCGCGCGATTTGCTCCAGTTGGGCGAATTCGTCCGGAGACCAAAAACGATCAATCGGGTGGTGTTTCGCGGTCGGTTGCAGGTATTGCCCGACCGTCAGGAAATCGACCTGAGCCGCGCGCAGATCATCCATCACCTGGCGAACATCGTTCAGGGATTCTCCCAACCCGACCATCAAGCCGGATTTGGTGAAGATCTCGGGGTTGGCGCGCTTGGCATCGTCCAGCAGCCGCAGCGAGGTATAGTAGCGCGCGCCGGGGCGAACGGACGGATACAGGTGTGGAACGGTTTCCAAATTGTGGTTGAAGACGTCTGGGGCAGCCTGGAACAGGACATCCGCCGCGTCGCCTTTACCTAGAAAATCGGGGGTAAGAACCTCGACCGTTGTGCCTGGGTTTTGGTGGCGAACGGCCCTAATGGTCTGAGCGATATGTTCGGCCCCGCCATCAGCCAGATCGTCCCGGTCCACGGATGTGATCACCACATGGCGCAGGCCCAGCTTTTTGACCGCCGCTGCGACGCGGCCCGGTTCAAATGCGTCCAATGCATCGGGACGTCCCGTGGCCACGTTGCAGAAGGAGCAACCGCGGGTGCAGATCTCGCCCATGATCATCATGGTGGCGTGACGTTTGGACCAGCATTCGCCGATATTGGGGCAGGCGGCCTCTTCGCAGACGGTCGCCAGATTGTGCTCGCGCATCAGACGACGGGTTTCGTAATACTCGGCGCTGTCGCCCTTTTTCTTGCGAATCCACTTGGGCTTACGCGGGATGACACTGTCTGCCTTCTTGGCCTTTTCAGGGTGGCGGGGGCGAAGCTGGATGGTCATCTGGCAGGTCCCTCTTAGGCGTGGATTGCGCGGCCCATGGCGTCAAGGCAGGCTTCTTTGACCGCCTCGCCCATGGCTGGGTGTGCATGACAAGTGGCAGCGACCTCGGCGACGGTTGCGCCTTTGGTCATGGCCAGAACCAACTCGGCAATCAGGTCTCCTCCGTGGGCGCCACAGATGTGGGCGCCCAGGATTTTGCCGCTTGGGTCCGCCAGAACCTTGACTGCGCCGTCGGTGTCGCCGGTCGAACGGGCGCGCGAGTTGGCCATGAAGGCGAACTTGCCAACCGAATACTCGGTGCCAGCCTCTTTCAGCGCTTCTTCGGTCAGACCGACCGAAGCGACCTCGGGGTCGGTATACACGACCCCCGGCACGGTGTTGTAATCGACATGGCCAGCTTGTCCTGCGAGAGTTTCCACGCAGGCGACGCCGTCTTCTTCGGCCTTGTGCGCCAGCATCGGACCGGGCACGCAGTCGCCGATGGCGTAAATGCCGGGAACCGAGGTCTGGAACGTCCCATCCACCTCGATGAAGCCGCGCTGACTTACTGTAACGCCCAGCTCCTCCAGGCCCAGCCCACGGGTGACAGGGCGGCGGCCCACAGCGATCAGGACCTTATCAGCCTCGATCACTTCTTCTTTGTCTTTGCCGACGCGATCAACGGTCAGCACCAGACCGGTATCGGTCTTTTCGACCGTTTTCAGCGCACGACCCAGCTGGAATTTCAACCCGCGCTTGGACAGTGCGCGTTGTGCCAGCTTGGCGATTTCACCATCAATGCCGGGTAGAACGCGGTCCAGATACTCGACCACGGTAACCTTTGCGCCCAGACGGGACCAAACCTGCCCCAGTTCCAGCCCAATCACACCTGCGCCGATCACGACCAGATGGTCCGGTACGCTCTCCAATGCAATCGCACCGGTCGAACTGAGGATGTCCTGCTCGTCGATCTCGATCCCCGGCAGCGAGGTCGGTTCCGAGCCGGTGGCGATCAGAATGTTTTTCGCTTGATAGACATCATCGCCGACCTTGACCTGTCCGGCAGAGGGGATGCTGGCCCAGCCATCGATATGGTCGACCCCGTTTTTCTTGAACAGAAACGCGATGCCTTTGGTCAGGTCGCCTACGATCTTGTCCTTACGCCCCATCATCGCGGGTACGTCGATGCTGGCCCCCTCGACCGCAATGCCGTGGGAGGAGAGATGTGCAAGTTCGGCATACTTGGCCGAGGAGGTCAGCAACGCTTTGGAGGGGATGCACCCCACATTCAGACAGGTCCCGCCAAGTGCCCCGCGCCCTTCGACGCAGGCCACTTTCAGTCCCAGCTGAGCCGCGCGGATCGCAGCGACATAGCCGCCAGGTCCGCCCCCGATGACAATCAGATCGTAGGTCATGACGCTAACTTTCAGTAGATCGGGTGGCTTGCGCACAGGGCGCGCACTTTTTCACGGGTTGCTTTTTCAACGGCTTCGTCTCCGCCCGGGTTCTGCGCCAGCGCGTCCAGAACGTCACCGATCAGATGGCCGATCTGCTTGAATTCCTCGGGGCCAAAGCCCCGGCTGCAACCGGCCGCAGTACCCAGACGAATACCGCTGGTGATGGTGGGTTTCTCGGGGTCACCGGGCACGCTGTTTTTGTTGCAGGTAAAGCCAGCGCGTTCCAGCGCGGCTTCGGCGTCTTTACCGGTTACGCCAACCGGGCGCAGATCCACCAGCATCAGGTGGTTTTCCGTGCCGCCCGAGACGATGTCGCAGCCACGTGCCATCATAACGTTGGCCAGAGCCGAGGCACTGTCGACCACGCGCTGCATGTACTCTTTGAATTCGGGTTTCAGAGCCTCACCGAAAGCGACGGCCTTACCGGCGATCACATGCATCAGCGGGCCGCCTTGCAAACCGGGGAATACGGCTGAGTTGATCTTTTTCGCCAGCGCTTCGTCATTTGTCAGGATGATGCCACCGCGCGGACCGCGCAGGGTTTTATGCGTGGTCGATGTCACGATATGAGCGTGCCCGACGGGAGAAGGGTGCAGGCCGGTTGCAACCAGACCGGCGATATGCGCCATGTCGGCTAGCAACCAGGCGCCAACCTCATCCGCAATCGCGCGGAAACGGGCAAAGTCGATTTTTTGCGAATAAGCCGACGCGCCTGCAATGATCAGTTGGGGCTTTTCGGCCTTGGCCAGTGCTTCGACCTGATCATAGTCGATCAGCCCTGCATCGGTCAGACCATATTGGATCGGACGGAACCATTTGCCGGATTGCGCCGGTTTCGCGCCATGGGTCAGGTGGCCGCCCGCGTCCAACGACATGCCCAGAATGGTGTCACCGGGGCTGAGCAGCGCTAGCTTGACCGCGCCATTGGCCTGGGCGCCCGAATGGGGCTGCACATTCGCAAATTCGCAGCCAAACAGCTGCTTCAACCGGTCGATGGCTTCCTGCTCGACCTCATCCACATATTCACATCCGCCATAATAGCGGCGGCCGGGATACCCCTCGGCATATTTGTTGGTCAGAACCGAGCCCTGAGCGTCAATCACAGCCTGAGAGACGATGTTTTCAGATGCGATCAGTTCGATCTGTTCGGCCTGACGGGCGCCCTCGCGTGCAATCGATGCAGCAATGGTCGGATCGGCCTGTGTAAGCGACGTTTTGAACATGGTCATCTCCTCTGATTTCGAATCTCCGGTTCGAAACTATGTTTCCTATAGTGGAATTGATTCCCTTAAGGCAACATAAATCTCTTATTCGTGAAGTTGCGTGCGACTAAGGGAATATGTAAGCTGGAAAGAACGGGGAGATTTTCATGGGCGAAGACCAAAGAAACGAAGGGGTTACACCTGAAGAACTGGATGAAGGGGCGGCCTTGGGGCGTTCCATCCGCGACGCGCGACGGGAAAAGGGCTGGACTCTGGAAGAGGCCGGGCGTGCGGCAGGTATCGGGCGATCGACCCTGTCGAAGATCGAAAACAATCAAACCAAACCCAGCTTTGAGATCGTGCGGCGGTTGACACAGGCGCTGGATATGAACCCTCCGCAACTTTTTCTTCAATCGGGTCAGTCAGGCATAAACGGTCGGCGGGACTATACCGCTAACGGGCAGGGTGAGTTCCGGGAAACCGCCACCTATTTGCACGAATTGCTGTGTTCGGATCTGACAAGCAAACGCATGCTGCCCTATGTGGCCACGATACGGGCCCGCGATATCTCTGAGTTTGACCCCTGGATCCGACATTCGGGCGAAGAATTCATGTACGTGCTGAGCGGCGAGTTGATTTTCATCTCGGAACACTACCGCCCTCTGCCGATGAAAGCGGGTGATTCACTGTATTATGACAGCAGCATGGGGCATGGCTGTGTGTCGACCAGTGAAGAAGACGCGCAGGTTCTTTGGGTGTCGTTGGAATAGGTCGTGTACCTGGGAAATTAGGCGTTACCGCAGTTTTTCACCTTTCCGGTGTGGCTTAGGTTTCGCGCACAGAAGAACTAAAAACCCAGTTTGTGGAAATTTCAATATTGAGGTTAGACGTCTTGGGATGGACCGCTAAAACCTGCTGTGATCCTTTGCTGTCGCGGTTTAAGAACAATCTATGCGGTCAACTTCGTATATCCGAAGAGTTTCGGAGCTTTCAGCGGCTTTCGGCAGCTAAAAGTCAGTCTGGCATTTCCGGCCAGTAATGTCTGCATTCGGAAGAACGAGCGGATTTCTGTGCATTGGCAGCGAACGTTCGCCTCCCTGAAGAACCGTCCCGAAACAGTACCAACCCGGGTTCGTGGGGGCGAAGGTCCGCTTCCTCGATCTCCGGAAATCCTCGCTGCGGAGCGGCGAATGCACACTTTCCGCGCTAATTACCGACTTTTTAGTCCCTTGGCAGCATGTGCCGCGGTGGTTCTTGGAAATGAACAAATCAGCAAACTAGGCCGAGAGCCCACTACCAAATCCGCCGAATTTGTTGAAGATTGCGTTCTAGCCCGGCAAAAGTTGGTTTTCTAACCGGACAAGTCGCGATTCATACCGGATGGCACACTAAGAGAAAAAGTGGCTGGGGTGGTAGGATTCGAACCTACGATACACGGTACCAAAAACCGCTGCCTTACCACTTGGCTACACCCCAACGGTGAGGCGCTGTCTACGATTGTTGGTTGGAGGGTTCAAGGGCTTTCGAGTGAAAAAAACTGACTTGGAGCAAAAATTTTTTTCCACGCTCCCGACGATCCAAATTGGCGAAATTTCCGGTCATGGATTGCCTATCTGGAAAAGGATTTATTGGTCACAAAGCCTATGGGAAAGGTCTGAAAGTGTTGAACACGGCCACTGTGTTCGAAGGGCGGAGGGTCTTTCACTCACGTTCTGAGCGGCGTTTTGAAGCTGGGAAATACATTGACCCGGAAATTCGCCCCGGATTTGCAAACGCCTTTCATTTGCAGGGATCGACATCTAAAATATTGAAATTAAATTATAAAAATAAGAAACTGGGTTGCGGGATTCCTTGAAAATACGTAGCAATGCAAATGAACCGGTACCCCGTGTCACAGGAGACGAAGATGAAGCTGAACCCGAATGTCGCAGAAGCACTGAACCGTCAAATCAACAGTGAACTTCAGGCATCCTACACCTACCTTGCGATGGCCGCATATTTTGAATCGCAGGATCTGCCAGGATTCGCGCAATGGTTCCGTAGTCACTCGGTTGAAGAACAAACACATGCCATGCGTATCTTCGATTTTGTGGCACAGCGTGGCGGGAGAATCGAACTGGAAGGCATCGACACACCCAAGATGGACTATGACTCGCCGGTCGAGGCGCTGGAATATGCGCTTGCCAACGAGGAAAAGGTCACAGGTCAGATCAATGCGCTGTTTGAACTGGCGCACGGGGTCAAGGAGTACAGCACGCAAAACATGCTGAACTGGTTTTTGGCCGAGCAGAACGAAGAAGAAGACTTGTTTGGCAAGATTCTCGACAAGACCAAGGCGGCCAATGGCGATCGGTGGAACCTGTTGCTGTTGGACAAGGATATGGGCACGCGACCCACCCAGGCTACGGAATAGGCGACGGGGCGGCTGCGGTCGCCCCCGTTACTCGCGGATTTCAGAGGGGTCGACTCCCCATAGGCTCGATTTCCGGGCCCAGCCGCGGTAACCGCCAGCCGAGATTTGGCACCAGTCCAGGCTGCAACTGCCTAGGCGCGCCACCACCCCGGATTCGAATTGGGCACTGATCTGCGCATTTGGGTCGGGGCTGGCATAGACAGGCAGCATTTCGGATTCGATCAATACGGTCCGCACGCCGGACAGTAGGGCATAGTGAACCCACCCGCCGGCACCGTCACGGTCCTGAACCTTGCGCCAATTGCCGTATTCAGCCGTGATTTGCAGCGGCATGCCGCGCCGTTTGAACACCCAGTCGATTCGATGTGTTAACGAAGGACCACGCCGAACATTGCCCTCGGCGGCTTTCATCGAAACATATCTTGGCAATGGCAGGTTGGTCACAGGGCCGCGGGCATCCTGTGCGCTGGCAGCCAAAGTGCCCAGCACAAACAGAAATACGGACAAAACCACCAGAAGGCGGCGTTTTACCGATAGAAAACCACTCACTGACTGCCTGCTCTTGTGCCTGTTGATTTGGTTCCGAAAAAAGGTCGTCTCAATGCGTTGGGGTTCTTGTGCCCCGCCTTATCCTGCGCCACGATGCCATGGCGCGCGAAGGTTTGCAAAGCGATGGGAGGGCGAAAGTGCCAAGAGAACGTCTGAGTGTTGTTGTAACGCGACGGTTGCCCGAGGCAGTGGAAACCAGACTGAGCGAGTTGTTCGACGTCCAGCTGCGCGAGGATGACACCCCCATGTCGCGCGAAGAGCTGGTCGCAGCAGTTCAGAGTGCAGATGTCCTTGTTCCAACGGTGACCGACACAATTGATGGCGGTTTGCTGGGGCAGGCGGGCGAAAACCTGCGCTTGATCGCCAATTACGGGGCCGGTGTCGACAATATTGATGTGTCGACGGCGCGACAGAGGGGCATTCTTGTTTCCAACACCCCCGGTGTGCTGACAGACGATACGGCCGATATGACCATGGCATTGATTC
This sequence comes from Ruegeria sp. BB1, assembly GCF_056539465.1. Classification (NCBI taxonomy): domain Bacteria; kingdom Pseudomonadati; phylum Pseudomonadota; class Alphaproteobacteria; order Rhodobacterales; family Roseobacteraceae; genus Ruegeria; species Ruegeria sp. BB1. Next base: position 1,560,990 of record NZ_JBQFVB010000001.1, on the reverse strand, counting down.
TTGCGGTCACGCGGCGTTTTCCCGAAGGGGTTGGTGTGATGCAACGCGGGGATTGGACCGGCTGGGCGCCGACCGCACTGTTGGGTGGGCGGATCGGTGGACGTCGCCTTGGCATTCTGGGCATGGGTCGGATCGGCCAGGCCGTGGCCCGCCGTGCCCGTGTCTTTGGAATGCAGGTGCATTACCACAATCGTCGTCGCCTACGCCCTGAGGTCGAAGACGAGTTGGAAGCCACCTATTGGGAAAGCCTAGACCAGATGGTCGCTCGGATGGATGTTCTTTCAATTCACTGCCCGTCGACCCCGTCTACTTTTCATCTGATGAACGCGCGTCGGTTAAAGTTGCTGAAGCCCTCGGCGGTAGTTATCAACACCTCTCGGGGTGAAGTGATTGACGAGAATGCGCTCACACGCCTGATCCGATCGGGTGATATCGCAGGCGCGGGGCTGGATGTCTACGAACATGGCACACAGGTGAACCCGCGTTTGCGGCAATTGCCCAATGTCGTTTTGCTGCCTCATATGGGATCAGCCACGCTGGAAGGGCGGATCGAGATGGGCGAGAAAGTCATTATTAATATCAAGACCTTCGAAGACGGGCACCGCCCGCCGGATCAGGTTGTGCCATCCATGTTGTGACGCACCCGCGCCCAAGGAACAATTTTTCAGGAGGATACGATGCGACGAAATCTGATATCAGGATTGTTTGTGACGGCATTGACCTTTGGCGGGGCGTCCTTTGCGCAGGAAACAGCGGATGCGGTAGCACCCGAGGGTGCCTCGGACGGGCAGGTTCAGGGCCTGACCGACGAAGTGATTGCCTCGCTTGAGGCGAAGTTGGCCGGTCAGCCCGTGACTTCGCAGAACTGGATGGTTGCTGCGGCAAACCCGTTGGCCGTTGAGGCTGGAGCCAAGGTTCTGCGGGCCGGAGGGTCTGCGGCGGATGCCATGGTCGCGGTGCAGGTCGTGCTGGGGTTGGTCGAGCCTCAATCCTCGGGCCTTGGTGGCGGCGCGTTTCTGGTTTGGTACGACGCGGCAACTGGCAAGTTGACCACGCTGGATGGGCGCGAGACGGCTCCGCTGGAAGCGAACCACCGCCTATTCCACAATGAGAATGGTGAGCCCTTGCAGTTCTACGATGCCGTGGTGGGGGGGCTGTCAGTCGGTACGCCCGGTACGCCAGCGTTGCTGGAAGAGGCGCACCGGCGTTGGGGTCGCAGCCCGTGGCCCAGCCTGTTTCAGGATGGCATCACGCTGGCGGATGAAGGGTTCCTTGTATCTCCGCGATTGGCCACTTTGGTCGAGGCAGATGCTGAGAGGTTATCGCGTTTTCCTGTGACGGCTGAATACTTCCTGCCCGGTGGTACGCCTTTGCAGCAAGGTCAGCGCCTGATGAACCTGGACTATGCGAACACGTTGCGTGTTTTGGCCAGTGAAGGGTCGGCCGGGTTCTACGGCGGTGAAATCGCCGCCGGCATCGTCAGCACGGTGCGCGGAGCGCCCGGAAATCCCGGAGTTCTGTCCGGCGTAGATCTGGCGCTGTATCAGGTGATTGAACGCGAACCGGTCTGCGCTGCCTATCGTGTTTATGAGGTTTGCGGCATGGGGCCGCCCTCATCCGGGGCGCTGACGGTCGGTCAGATCCTTGGCATGCTAGACGGGTATGATCTGACCGCGATGGGCCCCGAGGATGCGAATGCTTGGCGGTTGATCGGCGATGCGTCGCGTTTGGCCTTTGCGGATCGCGGCCGTTACATGGCCGATCACGACTATGTGCCGATGCCCACGCAGGGTCTGGTCGAACCCTCCTATCTGTCTGAACGCGGGCAACTGCTGGGCGGCGAGGGCGCGTTGATCGAAGCGACCCCGGGCAATCCAGAGTTCGATCACGCGTCGAACTGGGCGGATGATGTCTCGCTCGAGTTGCCCTCGACCTCGCATATCTCGATTGTCGACCAATATGGCAATGTGCTGTCGATGACCACGACGATTGAAAACGGGTTCGGCTCACGGTTGATGACCAACGGGTTCCTGCTGAATAACGAACTGACCGATTTCTCGTTCAAAACCCACAGCGATGGTGTTCCGATTGCTAACCGGTTAGAGCCCGGCAAGCGGCCTCGCTCTTCGATGAGCCCGACGATAGTCATGCAAGATGGCAAACCGGTATTGGCCATCGGATCACCCGGTGGAAGCCGTATCATTGGCTATGTCGCCAAGTCGATTATCGCCTGGGCTGATTGGGATATGGATGTACAACAGGCGTTGTCACTGCCGCATCTGGTTAATCGCTTTGGCACCTATGATGTGGAACAAGGCACCGCAGCCGAAGGGTTCTCGGACCCGTTGATCGAGCTGGGGTTCGAGGTGAACCCGCGCGATCTGACGTCTGGCCTGCATGCGATCGAGATCGGAGAGGTCCTAACCGGTGGCGCTGATCCACGTCGCGAAGGCATCGCGCTGGGCGAATAAAAGGAAAATTACATGGTGCAGGCAGCAGCGTTGCCGCGAAACGAGGCCGGGATTGAAACGGCTGTCAGTATTCTAAAGCAGAAGTTTGGTGATCGCCTGCAAACTGGCGAGTCGGTCCGAGAACAGCATGGCCACACGACAACCTGGATCAACAATCAGGCTCCGGACGCGGTGGTTTTTCCCCGTTCGACCGCGGAAGTATCCGAGATTGTCAAAACCTGTGCCCAGCACAAGGTGCCGGTGATCGCTTTTGGCACCGGCACATCGCTGGAAGGGCATGTGAACGCCCCGGCGGGTGGTATCTCGGTCGACTTGAGCCAGATGAATCAGGTGCTGGCCGTGCATGCAGGTGATCTGGATTGCGTTGTGCAGCCGGGTGTGACGCGCGAAGACCTGAATACCCATCTGCGCGATCAGGGCCTGTTCTTTCCCATTGACCCCGGTGCCAATGCATCGCTGGGCGGGATGGCGGCAACGCGGGCCTCGGGCACCAACGCGGTGCGCTATGGCACGATGAAGGACAATATCCTCAGCCTTGAAGCGGTCATGCCCGATGGTCAGATCATTCGCACCGGCCACAGGGCACGGAAATCCTCGGCCGGGTATGACCTGACCCGCTTGCTGATTGGGGCCGAGGGCACGCTGGGCATAATCACCGAACTCACCCTGCGCCTGCAGGGCATCCCCGAGGCGATCACCTCGGCCCGGTGCTCCTTTCCAACTGTTGATGCGGCCTGTCAGGCGGTGATGATGACGATCCAATACGGCGTGCCCGTGGCCCGGATCGAGCTGTTGGACGAACTGTCAGTCAAGGCAGCCAACGCCTATTCTGGGCTTAGCCTGCCGGAAACGCCTTTGCTGCTGTTGGAATTCCACGGATCGGAATCCGGCACAGTTGAGCAGGCCGAAACCTTTGGTCAGATCGCTGAAGAGTTCGGTGTTATGGATTTCGCCGCCACCTCAACAACGGAAGAGCGCAACAGGCTGTGGCAGGCCCGGCACGATATGTACTGGGCCAGTCTGCAATTGCGCCCCGGTGCGCGGGGGATTTCCACCGATGTCTGCGTTCCGATCTCGCGCCTGGCGGAATGCGTCACCACGACCCGGGACAAGGCCAAGGAACTGAGCCTGATGGCACCGATCGTGGGGCATGTGGGGGACGGGAATTTTCACACTCTGCTGTTGATCGACATGGACAACGCCGATGAGGTGGCGCGGGCGGATGGGTTTGTCGGTTGGCTGAACGATCTGGCCATCTCGATGGAGGGCACGTGTACCGGTGAGCATGGAATCGGGCAGGGCAAGCGACCCTATCTGATCAAGGAACTGGGCGCGGCAGTCAGCTATATGGATGCAATCAAAAAAGCACTCGACCCGGACAACATCATGAACCCTGGTAAAATCCTGTCGAATGCAGATTTCGACCATCGTTAAAATTTCGGGCTGAAAGCCACAAGGCTGCCCAAATTCCATTCTATCTTTCGCAAAAATGAGCAGCGATTGATTTTGGAATCTCAGATGGGCATTTTGCGGATTTTTGGTTTTATGGTGGTCGTAATATCGACTATTGTGGGCCTTGATTATTACCAACAGGGCAAAAAGCACGAAGGCACTTTGTCCGTCAGTGGTTATGTCGAATCGATCAAGCACCGTTTTGCGCAACAACAGGAAGAGCGTGAGGCCAAAGCCGTCGAACGTAACCGGAAAAAACGCTGGAAAGCCGGGGCCAAGTCTTATCTGCCAGCAGCCAGCGCCGGATGGGCACAATTTGAGCTGACCCAGATGGACAGCGCGCCCGTCGATACGGTGCTTTCGAATTATGCCCCGATCCCCCTGATCAGTTCGGTATCTGGTACGGCTGAACTGATGCGTCTGGTGAAAGGCGGCAAGAAAGGGATCGCGCGCAAGCTGAGCGAAACCGGGCTGGTATATGCCAAAGGTGATGAGGTCGTCTGGTTCGACATCAGCCTCAAACCTAAATCGGCGCGTAACTCGCTGGCGGGCATGGCCCTTTCGCGGCAGCAAAATTTCATGTCGCATACCGCGATCAAACAGGGTTTTGCGGTGATTGACGGTGTCGCATTCATGGAAATCACTCAGGACCTGACCAATCCCACCGAAGCGGTGGATTATCGCAGGATCATCGGGCGGATCGGGATTGACGAAGAGGTTGTGATCCGGATGGGCACTAATGCCGATGACGCCACGATTCTAGAGCTTTTGGAGGCCGTCGATTATGCCGCCCTTAACACTTTACTGACTTATCCGTCGCTTGTGGTGGGGCAGGGTGTTTCGGTCCAGCAAGACCGCCAGCCAGAGGTCGCCGAAAAGATGGATCAGCTGTATAAGGAAATGCAGTTGGTTCAGGAAAAGATCACCGATGAAAAGCTCAAGAATCTGGATGTCACGGCGATGATGGTCAATTCGATGACGGCGTCGGATTTCAACAGCGATGGCATCATGGATATTACCGGGGGTGAGGTATTCGAAAATCAGGACATCCTGCAAATCGGATATGGTCGGGCGCAAAAACTGCTGTTGGACTCTGATCAGCGCCAGGCGGCTTTGGCAGAAGAGGACCAGGCCAAAGGATCGGGGTTTTTCAACAGGCTGAAAAACAAGCTGCCAGCCTTTGCCGCGCCCAAGTACAAGGATACGGCAGTGAAACCGGCCCCGAAAAAAACCTCGCAACCAGTGCGCGTGCATAAGGGCGGGTTAGGGACGTCCTGCGCGCAGGTTGGCAGCATCAAGCGGTGTTCAGCCTCGGCGCAATAACGCCAATCACGATGATTCCGCAGTCTGTTTACGGTAGCGGGTCGTTTTTTTTCTCTCACTGGTCGGATGAATGTCGCGCCGGGTGCTTCAAATGCGCCATATGGTGTCAACTGAATTCAAGGGGAGACGCCCGGTTATGAAAACCCAAGTCAAAGCATTGGTTGTTGGCGGCGGCGCCGTTGGGACCTCGATTGCCTATCATCTGGCCAAAGCGGGTTGGGATGATGTGATGTTGATTGAACGGGATGAGCTGACGTCCGGCTCGACCTGGCACGCCGCTGGCCTGCTGCCGTTGTTCAACATGTCCTACGCGACAACTCACATCCACAAGTACTCGGTCGACTTCTACAAGACGCTTGAGGAAGAAACCGGTCTGAACGCAGGGTTTGCTGTGGTCGGCAACCTGCGCATGGCCCAAACGCAAGAACGTATGGACGAATACATGCTGTATGCGTCCACCGCCGAGACCTGCGACGTTGCATATGAATGGCTGACCCCGGACCAGATCAAGGAACGCTGGCCGCTGATCGAGACGTCGGACCTGAAGGGTGCGATCTACCACACTGAAGATGGTTACATTAACCCGGCCGACGTGACGCAGGCGATGGCCAAAGGCGCCCGTCAACGCGGCGTCGATATCGTCCGCAAGATGCAAGCCGATGCGTTCCACTGGAACGGTACCCACTGGGAAGTCACCTGCACTAAGATGGTCGAGAAGGGCGGCAACCTCATTCCTTCGGATGAGCAGGTTGTTATCACCGCCGAGCATGTCGTCACCGCTTCCGGAAACCACGCGCAGCGCACGGCCAAGATGCTGGGCATCAAAATGCCTGCGATCCCGGTCGAGCACACCTTTATCGTCATGGACAAAGACCCCGAGCTGGTCAAATGGCGCGAAGCTGGCAACCCCGAACACCCTGTTGTCCGTGATGCTGACAACGAATCTTACGCCCGCGAGGAACGTGGCGGCTGGATTCTGGGTATTTACGAACACGGCGCGCCTGCGCAGTTCGAACACGGCGTTCCGGACAGTTTTCGCGCGGACCTGTTCCCGCTGGATCTGGACCGGATTGCTGATCAGTACATGGCGATGGCCGAACGCGTGCCGTCCTGCGCCGAGTCTGGTCTGAAAGACGATTTCAACGGCCCGATCTGCTATACCCCCGACGGCAACCCACTGGTTGGTCCGGCTCCGGGCCTACGCAACATGTGGCTGGCTGAGGGTTTCAGCTTTGGTATCACGGCTGCAGGCGGCACCGGCTACTATCTGGCACAGATGATGGTGGATGGCGAAGCCGAGATCGACATGGCCTCGCTGGACCCCAAACGCTACAGCAGTAACTGGATGACCACCGAGTTCGCGGCCCGCAAGAACGAAGAATGCTATGAGCACGTCTACATCCTGCACCACCCGGATGAAGAGCGTGAAGCCTGCCGTCCGCTGCGGACTGTTCCGGCCTACGACCGTCAGAAAGCACGCGGCGCGCAGTTCGGTTGGGTTAACGGATGGGAACGTCCGAACTACTTCGGTCCCACCGATGCGCCAGATAACTTTGATAAGGAAAGCCGTTCGTTCCGTCGTGGTGGCTGGTGGCAATACGCCGTCGAAGAGGCCAAAGCGATCCGTGAAGGCGTGGGTCTGGTCGACGCGTCCGCGTTTACCAAGCATGTCGTCAAAGGCCCCGGTGCTACCCAGTTTCTGGACTGGTTCACCTGCAACAAGCTGCCCAAAGTTGGTCGTATCAACCTGACCTACGCGCTGACCTCGCATGGCACCACCCGAACCGAATACACCATCGTCCGCAATGGCGAGAATAACTATTACATCGTTTCAGCCGGCGCCTGGACCGAGTATGACGCCGACTATCTGCGTAAGGCGGCTGAGGACAAGATGGATGAGTTCGGCTATATCGAAATCCAGGACGTGACCACGCAGTGGGGCGTTTTTGCCATCGCCGGACCCAAGTCGCGTGACGTTCTGAAAGAGGTCATCAAGGACGCCGATCCGGAAACCGCGCTGTCCAACAAGCGTTTCCCGTGGCTGTCGGCCCGTCAGATCGAACTGGGCATGTGCCCGGTCAACGCGATCCGAGTGGCCTATACCGGTGAACTGGGCTGGGAACTGCACCACCCGATCGAGATGCAGAACTACCTGTTCGACTTGCTGGAAAAAGCGGGTGAGAAGCACGGTATGAAGCTGGTTGGCGCGCGCGCCCAGAACTGGTTGCGTCAGGAGAAATCCTATCGCGCCTTTGGAACCGAACTGGGCCGCGACGCGACCCCGCTGGAAGCTGACCTGCCGCGTTTTGTCGACCTGTCAAAGGACTTCCACGGCAAGGCCAAGCTGGAAGAAACCGGCGTGCGTGTGAAGTGCTGCACTTTGTTGATCGACGGACCGGACGATGCCGACCCGTGGGGCCGCGAGGCGCTGTACACGCCAGAAGGCGAGCGTGTGGGCCGTCTGACTTCAGGCGGCTACTCGGTGGCGTTCGAAAAATCCATCGGTATGGGCTACGTGAAACCTGAAATGGCAGTCGAAGGCACCAAGCTGAAGGTCAAAATTCAGGACAAGCTTTGGGATGCGGTCGTGACCTGCGACAGCCCCTACGATCCGAAAAACGAAACCATCCGCAAGGACGGTTAACCCGGACAGAGAACAGGCGGCGCGAAGGTGCCGCCTGTTTTACTATTGGCCGGGCTTTTCTGCGATAAAGGCCAGATTGTTCGCAGGCATCTCGACCATCCCGACGACGGTCAGGTTCTGGGCGCGCATCAACGCGGCAATGTCTTCATCATTTTTATACCCGATCTCAGCGTCTTGCTGGACCAGAGCATCGTGAAAGCGTTGGTCGCCATCGCTGGTCAATTGCCCCGAACGTTTGAATGGTCCGTACAGGATAAACCGCCCCTTGGGGGCCAACGCCTGCGCGGTTTCGGTCACCAGCATTTGTGTTTCCGGCCAGCTGATCAGATGCACCAGATTGATCAGGACGATCAGGTCCTGACCGACGAACTCGGTGTGCCAACCTTGCGCTGTGGCGTCCAAAGCCACTGCGTCCACAACGTTGGGCAGATCGGCAGCATAGGCTTTGATGCTGGTTATCCGCTCGACCTCGACTTCGGTCGGTTGCCAGATGAGGTTTGGCAGGCACTGGGCGAATGCGCTGACATGCTGGCCGGTGCCGCTGGCAATTTCCAGCGCCCGGCCTGCCTTGGGGGTCCATTGAGCCAGTAGGTCACACAAAGCTTCGGCATTGCGGGTCGCGGCAGGGGCGACAAGCCGCCCGTCCTGACCTTCGGTGGCAACGCTGGCGTTGGAGGGGAGGGTTCTTTTGCTCATCGACGCAACCTTTTCGGGCTGAAGGCAGCAATGATTTCAGGGTCCAGTTCAGATGTCGCGCCGGTTGTCAGATCAGCAACCAGTTGCGAAGCCGCCGGAGAGGTCTGGAACCCATAGCCCCCCTGACCCGCAGACCAGACAAAGGACGGATCAGACGGATCGGGCCCCAATACCAAAGTTCCATCCGGCGCGAAGCTGCGTAGCCCTGCCCAGTTTACCTCAACCCGGGTGACGGGTTCGGTCACCATCTCTTCGTACCGGGCCAGCCCCTCAGCCAACACCATGTCATCGGCGTAGGCATCCTGCGGTGGTACGGGGTCGGCCTCGCACGGGGAAACCAACAGTTTGCCTGCATCGGGCTTGGCATACCATGTCTCACCCGCGCCCAACATCATCGGCCAGCCGCTCAGGTCATGCCCGCCGGGGGCAGGCAGCCGCGCCATCGACCTGCGTTTCGGAATTATTCCGATTGGTGCAATCCCCGCCATCACGGCGATCTCGTCAACCCAAGGGCCGGCAGCATTGATCAGGATGCGGGCTTCATAGACTTCCCCAGCCTCGACGAACCAGCGCCCATCCTTGCGAATGGCGGTGACCCTGGCCTTGGTCACTACTGCACCGCCATTGCCGCGAACGGTGCGGGCGAAATCCTGCAACAACCTGTCCGTGTCGATATCAAATGCTCCACTGCTAAGCGCTGCGAACCCAAGAGTGTCGGGGTTCAGGATTGGCACACGTGCCAGCGCCTGCGCCGTTGGGATCACCTGCATATTCAGATCATGGACGTCCCGTTCAAAGACATCGGCCTGATCCTTACGACCAACCAACATCAGATCGCGGGGCGTCAGATACCCGCCGTTTTCAGCTCGCATAAAAGCGGCACTGGCCCTGTTCAGCGCAACGACGGAGGGCGGACCATAGTTTTCCTCGAACAACGCGGCGGACCGGCCAGACGCGTGATAGCCCAACGCATCCTCAGCCTCGAGTACAGTTACCCGACCGTGATATGACAGGCGTGCCCCGGCGCTCAGACCGGCGATACCGCCGCCTATGACAAGAAAATCAATCATATGTCCCCTTTTCACCGCGTACCTATTATGGCGAAACCGATCGTCCTAACCTGTCTGGAACTCTAAGCAGGCTTGAATTTGCGCATCAACCCATCCAAAGAAGTAACAAGCAATAACAGGAGGGCAGGGTGAGTACCGCAGATCTACACCCGATGGCCACGGGGCATATTCCGTCCTACGTGACCCAGGCGGACGGCAGTGATTTTCTTTTAACGTTCATGTTTGTGTTTACCGTTTTGGTGATTGTTCTGATCGGGGTTGGATATTTCACCCTGCATTCGATCCCCGAAAAGATAGCGCACGAATCCAACCACCCTCAGTTCCAGTTGGTCGGGATACTGGCCTTGCTGGCGCTGTTCACCCATAACGGGTTGTTCTGGGTCGCCGCCATTCTGGTGGCTGGGTTCCAGTTCCCCGATGTGGCCGCTCCACTCAGAGCTATTGCGGATGCAATCCGATCTTTGGGCAATCAACGCCCCGAAGGCCCCGCACCGGCCCAACCCACCGAACCCACCGCGCAGCAGGAGCATTAGAATATGCTTGAGACATTGATGTGCGCGCTGGTGACGGTGCTGCCCGACTACCTGTTTCGACGCTACGTGCAGGGTAAGCGGATCGGGCATGAGATTACCCTGTTTACCATGTGGTACGAACTGCGCTGGGGTCTGACCACCTGTGCGATTCTGGCGCTGACCGTGATCACCACGCTGTTCTACTTTCATCCGGCGAGCAAGACGGCGGCCTCGTATTTCCGCACCGTGACGATCCTGCCACAACTGGGTGGTCGCGTATCCGAGGTCTATGTGAAAAACAATGAACTCGTGACAGCGGGGCAGCCGATCTTCCGGATCGAGGATTTCACACAGAGAGCCATGGTCGAGGCCGCGCACGCCGATATAGCGCAGGTTCAGGCATCGCTCAGGGTGGCGCAGACCGATCTGGCTGAGGCTGAGGCTGGCATCGCCGGGGCACGCGCTGCGTTGGATCAGTCGCTTGAGGATCTTGAACGCAACACCACGCTGCGGGACGAAGGGTCCAGCGCCGTGCGTCTGGCCGAGATTGACCGGCTGGAAAACCTGGTGGCCGAGCGTGAGGCACAATTGCGGGCCGCCGAGTCACAGCGCGCAGCAGTCGTGCAGCAGATCGAGGAGTTGATCCCCGCTCAACTGGCCAGCGCCAACGCTCAGCTGGACGCTGCCCTGACCGAGCTGGACAAAACCCTGATCAGCGCCGGGGTCACTGGCCGGATTGAACAGTTTGGCCTGCAGGTCGGCGACTATGTCAGCCCTCTGTTGCGTCCGGCAGGTATCTTGGTGCCGTCACACTCGGGCCATGATCGGTTTCAGGCCGCTTTCAACCAAATGTCCGCTCAGGTTATCAAGCCAGGAATGATCGGAGAGCTGGGTTGTATGACCAAGCCGTTCACCGTGATCCCGATGGTCGTGGTTGAGGTGCAGGATGTTATCCCCTCGGGCCAAATTCGCCCTTCGGATGAGCTGCGGGATGTGCAGGCCAATACCAATCCCGGATCAATCCTGGTGTATATGGAGCCGCTTTATAAAAGCATGGCCGATGACATCCCGCCGGGCAGCAACTGTCTGGCCAATGTCTATACCGACAACCACGAACGGCTAGAGCATGAGGATTTGGGTTTCTGGAAATCTGCAACGCTGCATGTGATCGACACGATCGGCGTTGTTCACGCTGCGGGCCTGCGCCTGCGTCTGATCCTGATGCCGGTGAATACGTTGGTTTTGACCGGTCATTAAACCAACCCCGGCCGCGCCGTCACTTAGTCGCGCGGCCGGGTATTTTCGCCTCGGTCAGCGAGGCATAAGAATAGGCCAGAACGCAGGCTGCGAAGCCTGCCACAAAGCCAAATACCATGGTGTATGAGTTGCTGAGGGCATAGACGGAACTGCCCAAGGCCATGCCGACCGTGCCACCCAACAGTTGAAACGTCATGGATATCCCGCTGGCCTGCCCGTGCAGATCCTGTGGCACGGCAAGCATGATGGTCCGTCGGGGCGGGACAAACAGGAACGGTACGCAACACCCCCACAAAACATAGCCAGCGAAGATCGGCGCCGTGACTTCCAGATGCATTCCCAACGCAACCAGCACGATGGCCAGTGTCCCCAACGCTGTGCCCGTCAGCGATGGGCCGCGCGTGCCAAACCTGTCGGCCACCTTACCGGCCAATGGGGCCACGAAGATCTGCGGAAACGCGATTGGCAAAAGGGCGGCACCGGCGGCCAGCGGTGAAAAGCCAAGTTTGGTTTGAAAATACGACGCGCCGAACACAAACAGGGCAATCTTGCCGAACTGCGCAGTGAACAGGATCATGTTCGAGGCCGCGAAACCCGGCTTTGCAAATAGTGATATTGCAATCAGTGGCGTTTGAATGCGTTGTTCGACCCGGACAAATAGGGCCAGCGCTACGAAGCCTGCAAGAAGCGCCATAATCACCTCGGGCTGGGTCCAGCCCCGATCTGGCCCCTCCATGATCCCGAACACCAGCGCAGCCAGACCCGGCACCAGCAGCAACAGACCCTTCCAGTCAAACCCAAGTACAGGCTGGTGTGGTGGATCACGCCAGTAGGCCCAGGCAATCGCGGCAACAGCCAATACAATTGGCGGGTTGACCCAGAAAATCCAGCGCCGCGACAAGTATTCGGTCAATATGCCTCCGACCAGTGGCCCGAGTGACAGAAAGACTGTTCCGATGCCGCCGTACAGACCAAGGGCAAGACCGCGTTCCTTTTCATCGAAGGACTGGATCAGCACCACCATCGACAAGGGAAAGATCAGCGCAGCACCAACGCCCTGAACCGCGCGGGCCGTCAGCAGCGCCAGGCCGCTCTCGGCAAACCCTCCCAACGCTGAGGATAGACCAAAGATTAAAAGGCCCACGCTCAGCAAAACCCGGATGCCCAAAATGTCGCCCAATCGTCCCGCAGCGCCGGCAAAACAGGCCAACACCAAAAGGTAAATATTGACCACCCAATGCGCATCCAACCGCGACAGATTTAGTTCGGCCCGGATGGTGGGCAACGCGACACTGACGACTGTTTCATCCAGCAATATGACGCCAAGAATGGCCCCCATCGCGCCAAGTATCCACCAGCGGCTGCGATCTTGTGCCTTGGTTTGCATCGGTTTTTCGTCCCACCGTTGATGGATCACCGACCCCATCAGGTCTGGTGCCGGCCCGTTCGTCAAGGCGCACTCCAACAAAAAAGGGCCAGCCAAATGGCCAGCCCTTCGGTGTGAGTGTTGTTAGGTTTACTGCGGAATGTCGCCTTCCAGCCCTTCGACGTAGAAGTTCATCCCTGCCAGTGTCCCGTCATCGGCGGTTTCGCCTTCTGCCAGCCAGTCGCTGCCGTCCTGCTTTTTCAGCGGACCCGTGAAGGGGTGGTATTCACCTGCGGCCATGGCGGCCTTCATCGCCAGCGCTTCTTCTTTCACTTCGGCAGGAACCGCGTCCGAGATTTCGCCAATCTCAACCATGCCTTCTTTGATGCCGTCCCAGGTGTTCACGGTTTCCCACGACCCATCCATAACAGCCTGAGTGCGCGCGATGTAGTATGGCGCCCAGTTGTCGATGATCGAGGATACGCGCGGCTTGGGGGCGTATTCGCTCATGTCCGAGGCCTGCCCGAAGGTGATTACGTTGCCTGCCTCTTGCGCGGCCGCCTGCGGCGCGGTCGAGTCAGTGTGCTGCAGGATCACGTCGGCGCCCTGTTCGATCAGAACGGTGGCGGCGTCCGCTTCTTTTGCGGGATCGAACCAAGTGTAAGCCCAGACAATCTTGAACTCGACATCCGGGTTCACCTTCTTGGCGTGAATATAGGCCGAGTTGATGCCGCGGATCACTTCGGGGATCGGGTAGGAACCAATATAGCCGACGATGTTCGACTCGGTCATTTTACCGGCGATGTGGCCCTGAACGGCACGACCTTCATAAAAGCGAGCAGAATAGACCGAGACGTTGTCGGCGGTCTTGTAGCCAGTCGCATGCTCGAACTTCACGTTCGGGAATTTCTTGGCCACGTTAATGGTCGGGTCCATATAGCCGAACGAAGTGGTAAAGATCAGGTCAGCCCCTTCCAGCGCCATCTGAGTCATCACACGTTCAGCGTCCGGGCCTTCGGGCACTGATTCCACGAATACAGTTTCGACCTTGTCACCGAAATGCTCTTCGACCGCCAGACGGCCCTTGTCGTGTTCATAGGTCCAGCCGCCGTCGCCGACGGGGCCGACATAGACGAAACCGACTTTGGTTTTGTCTTCGGCCATGGCGCTTGTCGCCAGACCCAGCGCCATGGCGGCGCTTGCCAAAAGTGATGTGAATTTCATGTGTTACTCCCCAAGTTGGTTTAATTGGCCCCTAGTGTGAGGCATGGAAGATCCGGCCTAGTGAGGCAGGTGCGCTGCTCTTGTCGGCCGAAAGGATCACAAGCACAAGGATCGTGATGATATAGGGCGACATTGCCAGATACTCGACTGGAATGGCAACGCCCGCCGCCTGCAAATTAAGCTGCAACACCGTGATTCCGCCGAACAAATAGGCTCCCAGCAAGGCGCGCCATGGCTTCCAGCTGGCGAAGACCACCAGCGCCAGGGCGATCCAGCCGACACCGGCCGTCATGCCCTCTGTCCACTGCGGGACGCGGATCAGGCTGATATAGGCTCCGCCGAGGCCCGCGCAGGCGCCACCGAACAGGATCGCCATGATGCGGATCTTGATGACCTTGTAGCCCAAAGCATGCGCCGCATCGTGGTTTTCGCCCACCGCGCGCAGGATCAGACCGACACGGGTGTATTTCAGAACGGCCCACACGGCGGCCGTCAGGGCGATACCGACATACAGGATCGGGTCATGCTGGAACAGGATCGGACCGATCACAGGGATATCGCTGATCACCGGGATGTGGATGTCACCCATGCTGGGCGGTTTGATGCCAACATAGCTTTGACCCAAAAGGGCACTGAATCCGAGGCCAAACAGCGTCAGCGCCAGACCACTGGCCACTTGATTGGCCAGCGCGAACTGTGTCAGCAGCACAAACAGCAGCGACAGTACGGCGCCGCCGATGGCCGCCGCAATGAACCCCAGCCAGGGCGATCCGGTTTCGACTGAGATCGCAAAGCCGCTGATTGCACCCACGATCATCATGCCTTCGACGCCAAGGTTCAGGACGCCTGCTTTCTCGACCACCAGCTCTCCGATTGCAGCCAGCAGCAGCGGGGTTGCAGCCACCATTAGCGACGCGATCAGAAGTACGGGATTAATTTCGCCAAGGTCCATGGGTCACTCCTTGACCAGAAAGAGGAAAACAGACGCAGCGCTTGCCGCAAGACACACAAACATCGGGGCAAGCCGGGTTAAGAAACCAAACCGTTCGGGCCAAGGACCGCTTAGGCGCTCTGCGAGTTTGTTCATGGGGTGAAACAGGACGACAATCAGCAATCCGGCGACTACCCGAGCCGTGTCGAAACTGTTCGTTGCCATATCGGTTAAAAGCAGGACGCATCCCATGAATATTGGAAAGAGTAGTCCGAGACCTACGTGAATAATCATCGCGCGGCGATCTGTTTGAATGGCGCTGACTAAGGCATTCATAACGCTACCTCGCTATGGGCCGCACGGATGCGGTAGTTGGTCAAAAGGTCGAAAGCCAGCAGGAAGAACAGAAGCATTCCCTGGAACACCTGAATGGCAGCGGCGGGCAGGCCCAGCTGAGACTGCGCGATTTCACCGCCGATATAAGTCAGCGCCATCAGGCCACCGGCCAGCAGGATACCCACCGGATGCAGGCGGCCCAGAAAGGCCACGATGATCGCGGTAAAGCCATAGCCGACGTTAAAGTCGATGCTGACCACACCCGATGGGCCGGACACTTCGAACATCCCAGCAAGCCCTGCCAGCGCACCGGACAGACCCAGACAGAACAGGATCAGACGTGCCGGGTTCACGCCTGCAAACTTTGCCGCGCGAGGGGCTTCTCCGGTCAGCCGGATGTGGAAGCCCAACATGTGTCGGTTCAGCAGGACATAGGCAAAGATCACCGCGATCAGCGCGGTCACGACACCCCAGTGCATCCCGGACCCCGCGATCAGTTCCGCATTATGTGCGCTTTCATAGGATTGCAGGTTACGCGAGCCGGGAAAGCCGAAGCCTTCAGGGTTTTTCAGCAGGCCCAGCGAGACCGAGGCCAGCATCTGTTCGGCCACGTACACCAGCATCAGCGAAACAAGTATTTCATTGGTGCCGAAGCGGACCTTTAGAAAGGCCGGAATGGATGCCCACAACCAACCGCCAAGCGCGCCAGCGATCACCATGATCGGAAAGACGTAAAACGCCTCTAGCGGATAGAAGGCCAAGCCCGCACCGGCCCCAAAGATGGCACCCATGATGTATTGACCCTCGGCCCCGATATTCCAGATACCGGCGCGGAAACCCAGCGATAGGCCAATGGCGATCAGCACCAGAGGTGCCCCTTTCACCAGCAATTGCGGACGGTAATAAAAGGCGAATTCTCCGAACAGAGGTTCCCAGAAAATAGTGCCGATGGCTTCGATCGGGTTCTTACCCAGAATGGCGAACAGAATGCCGCCAAACACCATCGTTGCCAACACCGCCACCAGCGGGGTGGCATAAGACCACGCCTTGGACGGCTGCGGCCGTTTCTCCAACACAATCATCCGCTCATCCCCCTGATTTCATTCTTTTGTAATGGATTAGACATGGGCCACCTCCATGCCATGTGCGCCGCCCATCATCAGGCCAATCTCATCCACGGTCAGGCCGGTGGTTGGGCGCGGCGCGCTCAGACGCCCTTCGTTGAGGGCGGCAAAGCTGTCCGAGATTTCCATTAATTCATCTAGATCTTGGCTAATGCAGATGACTGCGGTTCCTTTGGCCGCCAGGTCCAGAATGGACTGCCGGATCGAGGCTGCAGCCGCCGCGTCCACGCCCCAGGTGGGCTGGTTCACCACCAGAACGTCAGGGTTCTGCAACACCTCGCGTCCGATCACGAATTTCTGCAGGTTGCCGCCTGATAATGACCGCGCCGCATTTTCGGGGCCCGGCGTGCGGACGTCGAAGGCGCTGATGATTTTCTCGGCGAAACTTTTGGTTTCTGACCACTTCAGAAAGCCGTTGCTTTCCAAACCTTCGCGCACCGAACCGGTCAGCAAAGCGTTTTCGGTCAGGCTCATGTCCGGGGCCGCTGCATGGCCCAGCCGTTCTTCGGGCGCGGTCAGCACGCCCAGCTTGCGTCGGGCCGTCGGCCCCAGCTTGCCGATCGGCTGGCCGTTAAACTTGATGGCATCTGCTGTTGTCTGGATTTCACCGGACAGGACGCCCAGCAGTTCATCCTGACCGTTGCCAGCCACACCGCCGACCCCCAGAACCTCGCCCTTACGGACTGTCATGTGAACGTTCTTCAAAGCCGTGCCAAATTCCGAGGGCGACGGAACCGACAGCCCGCTTACATCCAGCGCTACCTCGCCAAATTCACGCCCCGAGCGTTCCGGTGTCTGCAAGGTCGAGCCGACCATCATCTCGGCCATGTCCCGCGCCGAGGTTTCAGAGGGCACACACTCACCTACGTTCTTGCCCAGACGCAAAATGGTGGCGTGGTCGCAAAGCGTGCGAATTTCTTCCAGCTTGTGCGAGATATACAGGATCGAGGTGCCCTCGGACCGCAATTTGTTCAGTGTTTCGAACAGGATCTCAACCTCTTGCGGGGTCAGAACCGAGGTCGGCTCGTCCATGATCAGCAGCTTGGGGTCCTGCAACAGGCAGCGGATGATCTCGACCCGCTGACGCTCGCCGGCGGAAAGATCGCCAACGGTGCGGAACGGATCCAGCGGCAGGCCATAGGTTTCCGACACTTCGCGGATACGCGAGGCCAGATCGCCCATTGGCGGCGGGTTCTCCATCCCCAGCGCGATATTTTCGGCCACGTTCAGCGCGTCAAACAGCGAGAAGTGCTGGAACACCATCGCGATCCCGTCGGCTCGTGCGGCGCGGGGTTCCGGTGGCGCAAAAGCCTGACCGCGCAGCAGCATTGTGCCGCTGTCGGGCTTCACCAGCCCATAGATCATTTTCACCAGCGTGGATTTACCCGCGCCGTTTTCGCCCAGCAGGGCATGAACTTCGCCTTCGCCGATGTCAAAGGACACCTGATCATTGGCCACGACGCCGGGATAGGCCTTGGTTAAACCTTGTAAGCTTAGCAGTGGAGTGGTCACGCGCTCAGGTCCTTTTTCAATTCGTTCTGCCGGGCGGGACGCAGCAGGTCTGCTGCGACGCCAACGGCGATCATCTGCGGGTGTTTGCCCAAGTCGGGGTCGCCGATTGGACAGGTGATCCGGTTAATCCGTTCGGGCATATGCCCCAGCGCTGCCAACCGAGACCGGAATCGCGCCCATTTCGTAGCCGAGCCGATCAGCCCCGCAAAGCGGAAATCGTGTGAAAGCAGCCGGTTGCACAGCTCCAGGTCCAGATTGTGTGAATAAGTCAGCACAAGATGTTCGGCATTGGTCGGCGCGTGGCGCACCAACTCGGCCGGTTTTGCTACCGGAACCACTGTTACTCCGTTTGGAACCGTGTTCGGAAAACGCTCAGGTGCAGTGTCGACCCATGTGATTGCCAGATCGGGCAATGGTGCGAGCACATCCACAAGTGCACGGCCGACATGACCTGCACCCCATATCCACAGATTGCGGGCCGGTTTGTGTACCGGTTCAACCATCCAGCCGTCGATCAGTTGCGGATCGGGCGCGATACCCTGACCGCGCGCAGCCGCCAGCAGGCGTTTGACGGACAGGGGCATGTCATCTCCCGCTGCCGTTCTTGCGATGACCATATCGTCCAGAGCGTCCACCGCGTTGGCGTCAAAGACTTCGCTAAACAACGAGACCGCGCCGCCGCAGCACTGCCCCATGTCTGGGCCAAGCGCATGATGCGTCAGTCGCGAGGATACGATTTGGGTTCGTGCGGCCTGGGCTGCTTCGTATTCAAGTACGCCACCCCCGATTGTACCGCTTTGCCCATCCTTCCAAACCAGCATAGCGGCCCCAACTTCGCGTGGGGACGACCCTTTGATCGCCGCGATGACCACCCGAGTTACTTTCCCGTTGGTTTTGACCGCCTCCCTCAAAGCCTCCAGGTCGAATCCCATCAGATGCCTCCCTTCACCCTTTGGACGCCGCGCCAGACTTCTTCGGCCGTGGCAGGCGCATCCAGTGCCGGGTAGCTGTCTCCACAGGCCGCCACCGCGTTGGACAGTGCCAGCCAGGCGGAAATTCCTAACATAAAGGGCGGCTCACCCACCGCTTTTGAGCGATAGATCGTGTCTTCGCGGTTCTGTCCGTCCCAGAGTGCGACGTTGAAAATGTCGGGTCGGTCCGAACAGGCGGGGATTTTGTAGGTTGACGGTGCATGCGTGCGCAGGTTGCCCTTGTCGTCCCAGACCAGTTCTTCGGTCGTCAGCCAGCCTGCGCCTTGCACATAGCCACCTTCTACCTGCCCGATATCCAGTGCCGGGTTCAGCGACGCACCCGCATCATGCAGGATGTCGGTGCGCAGAATGCGGTTCTCTCCGGTCAATGTGTCGACGGCAACCTCGGTGATCGAAGCGCCATAAGCAAAGTAGTAAAACGGGCGGCCCCGGCCCTTGATCCGGTCCCATTCGATCTTAGGCGTCTTGTAGAACCCGGTTGCCGACAGACTGATGCGCCCTTGATACGCCAATGCAGCGGCTTCAGCGAAGGTATAGCGTTCTTCGCCGACCGAGACGTGGCCATCCGTGAAGGTAACGCTGGACGGATCAGCCTGATGCCGTTCGGCCAGATAGTCGGCCATCCGATCGCGGATCGTGTCGCACGCGGCCTTCACCGCCATGCCGTTCAAGTCACTGCCCGAAGACGCGGCCGTGGCAGAGGTATTCGGCACCTTGGCCGTGTCTGTGGCGGTGATCTTTACCAACTCGAGCGGAATGCCAAAGCGCGAGGCCGCAACCTGCGCGACTTTCTGGAACAGGCCCTGGCCCATTTCTGTGCCGCCATGGTTCAAGTGGACCGAACCGTCCTGATACACATGCACCAGCGCACCCGCCTGGTTCAGGTGGGTCAGCGTGAAGGAAATCCCGAATTTCACCGGAGAGAAGGCGATGCCTTTCTTGATCACGCTGTTTTCGGCGTTCCACGCCGCGATCGCCGTCTTGCGCGCGGCATAGTCGCTGGATTTCAGCAGCGCTTCGGTCATGCCGTGCAGTTCGAAATCGGTGACTTCCATGCCGTAGGGCGTTGTATTGCCGCCTTCCGGCACCGGGCGCACGGGCGGAGCGGTCTCAACCTGCTCAACAGCGCCAAGGCTTGTCAGATCCTCATGCGGATCGACGCGTTCCAACGGACGCTTCGCCAGATGTTCAGGTTCCATGGTTGGCGGATGGGCAGGGTCGTAATAGTTCCGGCGGCGCAGCTCGACCGGGTCCAGACCCAATTCATAAGCGGCGTGGTCCATGACCCGTTCAATCGCGATCATGCCCTGCGGGCCGCCAAATCCGCGGTAGGCGGTGGCGGATTGGGTGTTGGTTTTCAGCCGGTGGCTTTCAATCCGCGCATTGGGCAACAGATAGGCATTATCCGAATGCAGCATGGCACGGTCAGCGACCGGCAGGGACAGGTCCTGCGCCCAGCCGCAGATGGCGTATTGCAGGAAGGACACGCCCTGAATATGGCCATGCTCATCAAAGCCTGCGCGATACGAAATCCGGAACGCATGGCGCTTGCCGGTGATGACCATGTCATCGTCGCGGTCATAGCGCATCTTGCAGGCCTTGCCGGTTACACGCGCGGCAATGGCACAGGCCACGGCCAGCGCGTTGCCCTGGCTTTCCTTGCCGCCGAACCCTCCGCCCATGCGGCGGGTTTCGACCCGTACGGCGTGCATTGGAACGCCCAAAGCGTCAGCAACCTTGTGCTGAATCTCGGTCGGGTGCTGGGTCGAGGAATGCACCAGCATATCCGCACCTTCGTTCGGCACGGCCAGGGCGGCCTGACCTTCCAGATAGAAATGTTCCTGCCCGCCGAGCTCAAAGCCCCCGTCGATAACATGGGTCGCGCCCGCGATAGCCGCATCCGCGTCGCCCTTGGCATAAATGCGCGGGCCTTCCTCGAACCGGCTATTGGCAGCAAGCGCCTCTTCGACCGTCAGGATTGGGATTTCTTCGTCATAGTCGATCTTGCCCAGCCGTGCGGCCTTGCGGGCGGCCAGATGGCTGTTGGCGACCACCAGAAAAACGGGTTGGCCGATATAGTGAACGGTGCCGTCAGACAGCAGCGGCTCATCATGGATCGAGGGCGAGACATCGTTGGCAAAAGGCAGGTCTTCGGCCGTCATGACCATCTCGACGCCTTCGGCTGCTTTGACCGCGGACAATTCCATCGCGGTGATCTTGCCCTTGGCAATCGGGCTCATACCGAACGCCAGATACAGCGTTCCCTTGGGCGTCGGAATGTCATCTACGTAGCGGGCGGTGCCGGACACATGAAGCGGCGCTGCGTCGTGGGGGAGGGGTTTTGTCACGCTCATGCCGACACCTCCAGCACGTTGGTCACGTGGCCCTGATCTTCAAGGTAATACCTTTCCAGCAGCGCCTTGGCCGTCTCAAGCCGATAGGTGGCCGAGGCGCGCATATCCGTCATTGGTGTGAAGTCATCGTCAAAGGCCAGCATCGCAGTATGCACCGTTTCACGTGTCCATGGATTGCCGTTCAACGCGGCCTCGACTTGAGTGGCGCGTTTTGGGACGCCGGCCATGCCACCAAAGGCGATGCGCGCCTGGTCGACGACACCATTTGAAACGGTGATGTTGAAACAGCCACACACGGCCGAGATATCCTGATCGAACCGTTTGCTGATCTTATAAGCCTTCAGGCGATCCGCCTGACGGGGGAAGCTGACGGCCTCAACAAACTCGCTGGGGCTGCGGTCCTGCTTGCCGTAGTCGATGAAGAACTCCTCCAGCGGTATCGAACGGCGGTCGTTGCCCTTGCGCAGATGCAGGGTGGCGTTCAGGGCAATCAGCGCAGGCGGGTTGTCCCCGATTGGGGAGCCATTGGCGATGTTGCCGCCGACGGTGGCCGCGTGGCGCACCTGAACGCTGGCATAACGGCGGATCATCTCGGCGTACGAGGGGTGCAGATCGGTCAGCGCCTCGCCCATGCGGTTCATATCGACCATGGCCCCAAAACGAATTTCATCGTCCGCTATTGTAATGTCTTTCAGATCGTCACAGCGATTCAGGAAGATCACCGGATCAAGATCGCGCAATTGCTTGGTGACCCACAGCCCTACATCGGTTGCGCCCGCGACCAAAATGGCATCTGGGTGTTCGGCATAGACCGCGGCCAATTCGTCAGAGGAGCCCGGCAGCATGGGCATCGTGGCAGATGTAGAACCAGGTTTGTCCTTGACCCAAACGGGCACGGGGTGTTCTTCGGCGGCTTTTGCTGCCCGAATGATCGGGGCGTATCCGGTGCAGCGACAAAGGTTCCCCGCCAACTGCGTGTCATGGTCCTTTGCGCCGCTCGAATGGCTGGCCACCATCGACATCACGAAACCGGGGGTGCAAAAGCCGCATTGCGATCCATGCAGATCAACCATGGCCTGCTGCACCGGATGGGCTTCGCCATTTGGGCCACTTGCACCTTCGACGGTACGAACCGCTTTGCCGTGCAGTTGCGGTAAAAACAGGATGCAGGAATTCAGCGCCTTGGCGCCGCCTTCATCCGTGACCATGACGGTGCAAGCCCCGCAATCACCTTCGTTGCAGCCTTCCTTGGTGCCGGTCAGGCCCCGATCCTCGCGCAGCCAATCCAGCAGGGTCGCTGTCGGATTGACATCCGCCAGTTCCACTGTCTCTCCGTTCAGAAGAAACGTGATATCCATTCGAGAAACCCGTCGCCTTACCCGGTTGCGCCCCTGTGGCCCTCCTTCGATGCGACGTAGAAAGAGTGGCGGGCGGAAAGCTTGCCATTAGATGTTAGAAACAGGGCAGGTTATCTGGCAAGAAAAACTGCTTATATGATGTACCATTAGGACCGTTTTGCGAAAAAACACCGGGTTTCTGTAATATTCAGGCATCTGAAATTAAAGTGTTTTCTGTCAATCCAACGAATTTCTGCCCGAAGCACCTTCTGTAAAAACCGAACAATCGGTTTTGATTTTTTAAGCTTTCAAAAGCATCGGTTCCCGCTTTTGCCGCGCCGCTGGCTGGGATAGCGTAGGCGGTATGAGCAGCACCACACGATTCATTCACCTCCGCGTTCACACCGAATATTCCCTGCTGGAAGGCGCCGTACGGCTGAAAAAACTGCCCGCATTATGCGAAAAAATGGAGATGCCAGCCGTCGCCGTGACCGACACCAACAGCATGTTTTCGGCTTTGGAGTTTTCGGTCACCGCAAGCGGGGCAGGGGTGCAACCGATTATGGGGTGCCAGGTTGATCTGACCTATGTGCATGCGCAGCCAGGTGAAAAGCCGAAAATCCCGGCTCCGCTGGTGCTGCTGGCGCAGTCCGAGGTCGGATATGAGAACCTGATGAAGCTGAGTTCCTGTCTTTACGTGGACAAGGGCGGACAGCTTCCGCAGGTCACCTTGGAAGAACTGGCACAGCACTCGGACGGCCTGATCTGCCTGACAGGTGGGCCGGACGGGCCGGTGGGTATGTTGCTGCAGCAAGGCCAACGCCCGGCGGCTGAGGCTTTGGTGGATCGGCTGGCGGGCATGTTCCCTGATCGTCTTTACATCGAGTTGCAACGCCATCCGGGTGAGGGTGGCCAGCCCGAGGCCGAACACCTGACCGAGCGTGGGCATGTCGAAATGGCCTATGCCAAGAACCTGCCGCTGGTCGCCACCAATGATGTCTTTTTTCCCACTTCGGACATGTACGAGGCCCATGATGCGCTGATCTGTATTTCGGAAGGGGCGTATGTCGATCAGCAGGACGGACGCCGCCGTCTGACTGCGCAGCATTACTTCAAGTCGCAGCAGGAAATGGTGACATTGTTTGCCGATTTGCCCGAGGCGATCGAGAATACGGTGGAAATCGCCAAACGGTGCGCCTTCATGGCCTATCGCCGCGACCCGATCCTGCCGAAATTCGCCGATGACGAGGTCGCCGAACTGCGCCGCATCGCCAATGAAGGTCTGCAAAAACGTCTGGTAGTTATCCCGCATGCGGTGACGCCCGAGGAATATCAGGAACGGTTGGATTTCGAATTGGACATCATCGAAGGCATGGGGTTTCCCGGCTATTTCCTGATCGTTGCTGACTTTATCCAATGGGCGAAAGACGAAGACATTCCGGTGGGGCCGGGGCGGGGTTCGGGTGCGGGCTCGCTGGTGGCTTATGCTCTGACGATCACGGACCTTGATCCGCTACGTTATTCACTGCTGTTCGAACGGTTCCTGAACCCCGAACGGGTTTCAATGCCCGACTTCGATATCGACTTTTGTATGGACCGCCGTGAAGAAGTGATCCGCTACGTGCAGCAGAAATACGGCCGCGATAAGGTGGGGCAGATCATCACTTTTGGTGCCTTGCTGTCCAAGGCCGCCGTGCGCGATATCGGGCGAGTGTTACAGATGCCCTATGGCCAGGTGGATCGTCTGTCCAAGATGATCCCGGTCGAGGGTGTCAAACCCGTCTCCATCGAAAAAGCGTTGAAAGACGAACCCCGCCTGCGCGAAGAGGCCCGCAGTGAAGAGGTCGTGGACCGGCTGCTTACCTATGGCCAGCAGGTCGAGGGTCTGTTGCGGAACGCCTCGACCCACGCGGCGGGGGTAGTGATTGGGGACCGTCCGCTGGACGCGCTGGTGCCGCTGTATCAAGATCCGCGCTCGGATATGCCTGCAACCCAATTCAATATGAAATGGGTGGAACAGGCCGGTCTCGTCAAGTTCGACTTCTTGGGTCTGAAAACCCTGACCGTAATCCAGAATGCGATGGATCTGATCTTCAAATCCGGTCGACCCCTGCACATCGCCGCCGATAGCACGGAACTGTATGAGCCCGCCGAGGGGGCCGAAAACCAGATCAACGCTATCCCGCTGGATGACGAAGCGACGTATAAGCTCTATTCAGCCGCCAAGACGGTGGCGGTGTTCCAGGTGGAATCGTCGGGTATGATGGATGCGCTGAAACGCATGAAGCCCACGTGTATTGAGGATATCGTGGCGCTTGTGGCGCTCTATCGCCCGGGGCCAATGGAGAACATCCCCACTTACTGCGAGGTCAAGAATGGTCTTCGAAAGATTGAATCCGTACATCCTCTGATCGACCACATCCTTGAGGAAACCCAAGGCATCATCGTCTATCAGGAACAAGTGATGCAGATCGCGCAGGTGATGGCTGGGTACAGCCTTGGTGGCGCGGACCTGTTGCGCCGCGCGATGGGTAAGAAGATCAAAGAGGCGATGGATGCCGAACGCCCCAAATTCGAAAAGGGCGCGGGTGAGAATGGCGTGGATGCCAAGAAAGCCTCTGAGGTTTTCGACCTGTTGGAAAAATTCGCCAACTATGGTTTCAACAAGTCCCACGCCGCTGCCTATGCGGTGGTCAGCTATCAAACCGGTTGGCTAAAGGCGAACCACCCGGTCGAGTTTATGGCGGGTGTCATGAACTGCGATATCCATCTGACCGACAAACTGGCCGTGTATTTCGAAGAGGTTCGCAAGGGGTTAGAGCTGCCCTACGTGCCGCCCTGCGTGAACCGATCCCTGTCAACCTTTGATGTGGTCGACGGGCAGTTGGTCTATGCGCTGGGCGCGCTCAAGAACGTGGGCGCCGAGGCCATGACCCTCGTGGTTGATGGCCGCGGTGATAAGCCATTCGTCAACCTGTTCGACTTTGCCCGCCGTGTGGACCTGAAAAAAGTCGGCAAACGCCCGCTTGAAATGCTGGCGCGGGCCGGAGCATTCGACCAGCTTGATAAAAACCGCCGCCGTGTGTTCGAAAGCCTTGATCCGCTGGTACAGTACTCGGCGGCGATCCACGACCAAAAGAACTCGAACCAGGTTTCACTATTTGGCGAAGCAGGCGATGACTTGCCCGAACCCCGCTTGTCGCAAACGCCAGACTGGCTGCCTGCAGAACGCCTCAGCGAAGAGTTCAAAGCCATCGGTTTCTATCTGTCCGGTCACCCGCTGGACGACTATATGCCCGCGCTGAAACGCAAGAAGGTCATGACATTGGATGAGGTGACGGAACAGGCGCGCTCGGGCCCGTTCATTGCCAAGATGGCCGGTGTGGTGTCTGGGCGTCAGGAACGCAAATCGGCCAAGGGCAACCGCTTTGCCTTTGCGCAATTGTCTGACCCAAGTGGGGCGTTTGAGGTCACGCTGTTTTCGGAAACACTGGAGAAATCGCGCGAGTTTCTAGAGACCGGATCGCAAGTGGTGCTGACCGTCAAAGCCGAAATGGAATCCGATCAGCTCAAGTTGCTTGCGAATTCTGTTGGGCCGGTTGATTCTGTAGTTGCCGAAGCAGGCGCAACGGGGTTGCGAATATTTGTTGACGTCCCCGAGGTGCTTCCGACGGTCGCCAAGGTTCTAGAAGACGCGGCTGGTGCAGCCAAGCGCGCGGCCAAAGGGCCGATCCACATCTGTCTGCTGGATCCCGGTCTGCCGGGGGATGTTGAGATGGATCTGGGACAGGATTTCCCAATCAATCCGCAGATCAAGGGGGCCATTAAATCTTTGGATGGCGTCACCATGGTCGAGGAAATCTGACCCACCCTTTTGTTGCCACAGTGTTTTTGCGCCGCTAGGCTGGACTTATGCCCCGTTTCGGGGTGTGTCACAGGAGGGCACAGCTATGGCAATTACAGCTATTGGGTTCAGAACATTTGCATTGGCAGCCGCTGCGTCACTGGCGGTGGCGTCCGGGTCGCTGGCAGATGACAAGGATGACAAGAAGAAAAAGCAAACGATCGAAGGGGCTTTGATCGGAGCGGGCGTGGGTGCGTTGATCGGCGACGGCAAGGGTGCAGCCATCGGTGGCGTGGCCGGGGCCATTATCGGACATAACTGGAAGTGATTGTGATGCGGTTTGTTAGATTCAGAATGCTTGTTTGCGCCGCGATCCTGGCGGCCCCGTGTTTGGCGACGGCCGATGAGACTGCTGAACAGATGGTCCAGGACGCATTGCCTGTGATGCACTATACCTGCGCCTCGATTGCCGAGGAGGCGGACGGGGATGAAGCCTTTGTTGTAGAGGTTGTTGGTAAGATGACGGCCCTATCGCTCTACAACCGCCAGATCAATATCGAAGATCACGCGACCACGGACGAAGAAAAGGCCCAACTGCGTGAAGCTTTCATAGCCGCACTGTCGGAAGGCTGCGCCGCGGATAAGCATGCCCTCTTGGGCGGGGTGGTCGACAATGCGGTGAAAACGACGCTGGGTCTGTGATCAACGGTTTTCCGTATCTCTGACCAGATTTCTGGATTGAGAATTCAGTCGGGTGACCGAAGTGCGGGCAGCCCGACGCCAGTGCTCTCGAACCCGCCATCGGACGCAATCACTTGGCCAGTTACATAGCTGGCCTTGTCCGAGCAAAGAAATAAGATCACCTGAGCGATCTCTTCTTCCGAACCATAACGGTTCAGCGGAATGGCGTCATGATACGCGTTGATGATTTCGGGTGTGTGAACGGCCATCGCCAGCTTGGTACGAACCGGGCCGGGACAGACGCAATTGGCTCGAATCCCGTATTCTCCCAATTCTGCGGCTTGCTGTTTGGTCAGGTGGATGACGCCAGCTTTTGAAGTGCCGTACGCAACACGTAGGGTGCTGGCCCGCAGTCCCGAGATCGAGGCGATATTGACAATAGAGCCCCGGCTTTCGCGAAGGGCTGGAGTTGAAGCCTGTGAAACCAGAAACACACCGTCAAGATTGGTTTCCATGACGCGGCGCCACACCGCAAAGTCGTGTTGCTCGATTGGTCCAAAATCGGCGATACCCGCGTTGTTCACCACGGCGTCAATTCGTCCAAAATTCGACATAACGGCCTGTATTGTATCGTCCACCTGATCTGGATCTGAAACATCGGCAACAATCGGCATCGTGCCATCAAGATTGCTCGCCGCCTCGGTCAATGCTTCCGCATCACGATCGACCATCGCCACGTGCCACCCGTCCTGGAGAAACAGTCTTGAGGTAGCCAGCCCAATACCGCGCGCGGCACCGGTAACCAGAGCGAGTTTTTTGACCATTAAATTTCTCCGGTTATTTGGTTGCTGTGAATGCAACCCGTTTCACCAATGAGACTGAAGAAATAGAACTTCAGCCTCTTGATAAAGGTGGTACACAAAAAGCGCTCAATAATGCGGCGGACGTTCGTCTCCGAACACAACACCACCTGATCCTTCCTGCGCCCGTTCGCTTTCGCGACGCATCAGCATCTCGACCCGGCGGGTCAGGCGGTCGATCTCGGATTGCTGGCGGGTGACAACCGTGTTTAGTTCTTCGACCGTGCGGGTCAGATGGGCGATCTGCTCTTCCAGATGCTGCATAGGGGACTCCTTCTTTGCCGGTCATAGCGACACGTGAGGCCCAAGGCCAGCGAAAGCGCGCCTTGCCCCGATGCGGGCCATGAGATAGACCGCGCGCGGAACACTAAACGCCCAAGGACGCCCCACATGGCCAAGCCCAAGAAACAGCCCCGCCCCAAGGCAGTAACGCCAAAAGGGTTCCGCGACTATTTCGGCCAGGAAGTCACGCAGCGCACCGAGATGCTGCGGGCTATTGCGGACGTCTATCATCGATATGGTTTTGATGCCTTAGAGAGCAGCGCGGTTGAGACCGTTGAGGCGCTGGGCAAGTTTCTTCCCGACGTGGATCGCCCGAACGAGGGTGTGTTCGCGTGGCAGGAAGTGGACGAGAATGACAAGGGCGACTGGATGGCCCTGCGCTATGACCTGACCGCGCCACTGGCCCGAGTCTATGCGCAGCACCGCAATGATCTACCGACACCTTATCGCCGCTATGCAATGGGCCCGGTCTGGCGCAACGAAAAGCCGGGTCCGGGACGCTATCGTCAGTTTTACCAGTGTGACGCGGATACTGTGGGTACGGCCTCGATGGCGGCCGATGCCGAGATTTGCGCCATGTTGTCGGACACGCTTGAAACCGTGGGCATCCCGCGCGGCGACTACTTGGTACGGGTCAACAACCGCAAAGTTCTGAACGGCGTGCTTGAGGCGATGGGACTGGGCGAAGACGCTGCTGCCCGCGACAATGTCCTGCGCACCATCGACAAGTTCGACAAGGTGGGTGAGCAGGGCGTGCGCGAGTTGCTGACCAAAGGCCGTCTGGATGCCTCGGGGGCGTTTATCGACGGCGTGGGCCTCAGCGACGATCAGGCCGAACCAGTGATTGCTTTCCTGACTTCGAAAGCCGCAGACACCGCTGGGACATTGGCCAACCTTCGTGCTGCTGTCGGTGACAGCAAGATCGGTGCCGATGGTATTGCCGAACTGGAACAGATCGGCGCGTTGCTGGATGCGGGCGGCTATGGTGCGGATCGGATCGAGATTGACCCTTCAGTCGTGCGTGGCCTCGGTTACTATACCGGGCCGGTGTATGAGGCCGAACTGACCTTTGAGATTTTCGACGAGAAAGGCCGCAAGCGGCAGTTCGGGTCGGTCTCTGGCGGTGGTCGCTATGACGATCTGGTTAAGCGATTTACCGGGCAGGAAGTGCCTGCGACCGGTATTTCCATCGGTGTCGACCGTTTGCTGGCCGCGTTGCGCGAA
This sequence comes from Ruegeria sp. BB1, assembly GCF_056539465.1. Classification (NCBI taxonomy): domain Bacteria; kingdom Pseudomonadati; phylum Pseudomonadota; class Alphaproteobacteria; order Rhodobacterales; family Roseobacteraceae; genus Ruegeria; species Ruegeria sp. BB1. The sequence continues at coordinate 1,531,498 of NZ_JBQFVB010000001.1, read as the reverse complement.
AAGGGTCGGATCGCTGCGCAGGCGACAGGCCCCGTCGTTGTGACTGTCATGGACCGGGATCGGATGGCCGACTATCAGACCATGGTGGCCGAGCTGCGCAATGCTGGCATCCGGGCCGAGGTCTATCTGGGCAATCCCAAGAACTTTGGCAATCAGCTGAAATATGCGGATAAGAGGAACTCTCCGATCGCGGTGATTGAAGGCGGCGATGAAAAGGCCAATGGCATCGTACAGATCAAAGACCTGATCCTGGGTGCGAAGATCGCCGAAAGCGCCACGCTGGAGGAATGGAAAGAACGCCCAAGCCAGTTTGAAGTGCCGCGTGGCGATCTGGTCGCCAAGGTGCGCGAAATTCTGGACAGTCAGGACTGATCCATGGCTAACCGTTCCCAGATACAAGCCCGCGCCGCGATGATGCGGGTCCGGTTCGAGGCCGCTGGCGCACAGGTCGTCGACCCGCCCCTGTTGCAACCAGCCGAAACGCTGCTGGACCTCTATGGCGAAGATATCCGTGCCCGCGCCTATGTGACCTCGGATGCGCTGCGCGGCGAGCAGATGCTGCGCCCAGATTTCACGCTGCCAGTCGTGCAGATGCACATGAGCGATGGGGCTGAACCCGCGCGCTATACTTATTCCGGTGAGGTGTTCCGCCGTCAGGAGCACGACCCGGATCGGTCAAACGAATACATTCAGGTGGGGTACGAGGTCTTTGACCGCGATGATCCCTCGGGCGCAGATGCCGAGGTTTTTTCGCTGTTCGCCCTTCAGCTGCGCGGGCTGCCGTTGCGTGCGGCGACCGGCGATATTGGTATCCTGATGGCTGCGGTTCAGGGCCTGCGCACCACGGATCGCCGCAAGGCCGCCCTGATGCGGCACCTGTGGCATCCGCGTCGTTTCCGCAATCTGCTGGATCGGTTTGCAGGGCGCAAGCCGGTGCCAGAAGGCCGTAATGCCTTGCTGGATTCCCAGGACCCGCTGGCCATTGATGTGCCGATGATCGGCAAACGCCGCGCAAGCGAGATTGAGGCGCGGATCGAAGCCTTGCGCGAAGACCGCGACATCCCGCCGATTTCCGACAGCGAACTAGGCGGGTTGGAAACTTTGCTCAACGTGCGCGAAACCATGCCTTTTGCGTTAGAGCAACTGCGCGATGTGGCGGTAGACCTGCCGCAGATTACCCCGGCACTGGACCGTCTTGAGACACGCGTGGCCGCATTGCAGGCGCGTGGCGTCGATGTCGAGAGGCTGGACTTCGAAGCTGCCTATGGCCGTACATCCATGGAATATTATGACGGGTTCGTCTTTGGCTTTTATGCCGAGGGACGCCCGGACCTGCCTCCGGTTGCCACAGGCGGGCGGTATGATGCGCTGACCCGGCAATTGGGCAATGGTGCTGAAATCCCTGCCGTGGGCGGCGTGCTGCGTCCTGACCTGATCCTGGAAATCGAGGAGGGCGCGCAATGAGCCTGAAACTGGGCGTGCCCTCGAAGGGCCGGTTGATGGAGAAAACCTTCTCGTGGTTTGAAAAGCGCGGCATTACCCTGTCGCGCAGTGGTTCGGACCGGGAATATGCCGGTAAGGTCGAAGGGATTGAGGGCGTATCGCTGATTCTGCTGTCTGCAGGGGAAATTCCGCGCGAACTGGCGGCTGGGCGCATTCATCTGGGCGTGACCGGTATTGATCTGGTGCAGGAAAAGCTGCCGCGCTGGGAACAGCAGGTGGAAGAGGTGTCACAGCTGGGCTTCGGTAAGGCTGACCTGATCATTGCGACACCGGCCTGCTGGGTGGATGTCGACACGCTGGACGATTTGGACGCTGCTGCAGCGGCCTTTCGTAAAACCCATGGCCATCGGCTGAGGATTGCCACCAAGTACCACCGGCTGGTGCGCGAGTTTCTGACCGATGCGGGCGTCGCCGATTACACCCTGGTCGACAGTCAGGGTGCGACCGAGGGCACGGTGATGAACGAAACGGCCGAGGCGATTGCGGATATCACTTCGACCGGTGAAACCCTGCGGGCAAATCACCTGAAGATTCTGTCGGACGGAGTGATCTTACGGTCGCAGGCGACGCTGTGGCGCAGCAGGGTGCCCAACTATTCAGCCGATGACAAAGCGGTTCTATCCAAGTTACTGGATCACCTGACCTGATCAAAGCACTCCGATTTCGGCCAGTGCGCGGTTCAAATCATCGGGCAGGGCGTCGTCCTGCTCGCGCCCTTTTGGCAGATCGGCAGGGGTGTCTTCGGGTTTCAAATAGCGCCAGCCCTGAAACGGGCGCTTCAGAGCGGTTTGCGTACGGTGCACCTCTGGATCAAGCACGACGGCGCAACGGCGGATGCCGTCCTCACCGCGCACCTCATCCAGCCGCAGGATGCGCTGACGGCATTGGATTACACCCTTGATCACCCAATAAATTGACCCGCCGTTCAAAATCTCGGCCTCGCGCTTGGGCCACATGCGGGTGACATGGCGCGGGCAACCATCCTCGTACAGCGGTTTACGGCTGTCCTGCCACGCGATCAGCGTGTCTACACTTTCCGATCCGACCGAGAGTTTTATCAGGTTTACGTACTTATCCACAGCTTTCCCACAGAGTCGTCCCAAGGCCCACCTTTATATTGTAGCCTGATGACCGGCGTCATCAAGGTGTTGTGGTGGACGTGTGATTTAGGATAGTCTGGATACCTCTTTCAGTACAGGGAATCACCAATGAGCCGCTTTGCCGCCCCCATCGCCGAGCAGATCTGGGACATGAAATACCGCTTCAAACAGGCGGATGGCACACCGATCGACCAGACTGTCGAAGACAGCTGGCGGCGCATTGCCCGCGATTTGGCACGAGTGGAAAAAGATCAGGGGCATTGGGAAGATAAGTTCTTTGAAGCGCTGGAAGATTTCAAATACCTGCCCGCAGGTCGTATCACTGCGGGCGCAGGTACTGCACGGCAGGTGACCCTGTTCAACTGTTTTGTCATGGGAACCGTTCCCGACAGCATGGGCGGTATCTTTGACATGCTGAAAGAGGCTGCGTTGACCATGCAACAGGGCGGGGGGATCGGCTATGATTTCTCGACCATCCGCCCGCGTGGGGCTGATGTGCATGGGGTTGCCGCCGATGCCTCGGGGCCATTGTCGTTCATGGATGTGTGGGACGCGATGTGCCGCACTATCATGTCGGCGGGCTCGCGTCGTGGGGCGATGATGGCAACCATGCGCTGCGATCACCCGGATATCGAACAGTTCATCACAGCCAAATCCGACCCGGCCCGCCTGCGCATGTTTAATATGTCGGTGCTGGTGACCGACCCCTTCATGGAAGCCGTCAAAGCCGACGGCCCGTGGGATCTGGTCTTTGGCGACAAGGTCTATCACACCGTTCAGGCGCGCGATCTGTGGAACAAGATCATGCAGGCCACCTATGACTATGCCGAGCCGGGCGTGATCTTCATCGACCGCATCAACCAGGCCAACAACCTGAGCTATGTGGAAACCATCGCCGCCACCAACCCATGTGGTGAACAGCCCCTGCCGCCATATGGCGCGTGTCTGCTGGGCTCGATCAACCTTGCGCGATTGGTAGCTGAACCTTTCGAGGATGCGGCACACCTGGATGAGGCCGCATTGCAGGATCTGGTCGCCACCGCCGTACGCATGATGGACAATGTGGTCGACGCGTCGAAATTCCCGCTGCCGGAGCAGGCGGCCGAAGCGCAAGCCAAACGCCGCATCGGGCTGGGTGTGACAGGTCTGGCCGATGCATTGTTGATGAAGGGCCTGCGCTATGGCTCGGACGAGGCGGCGCGTCAGACCGAGCGCTGGCTGCACGCGATCGCCCGCGCCGCGTATCTGGCGTCGGTGGATTTGGCGAAGGAAAAAGGGGCGTTCCCCCTGTTCGATGCCGAGAAATTCCTGGCCAGCGGCACGATGCAGCAAATGGACGAGGATGTGCGCGATGCGATCCGTGAACATGGCATCCGCAATGCATTGCTGACCTCGATTGCGCCCACGGGGACGATTTCCCTTTACGCTGGGAACGTGTCATCGGGAATCGAGCCGGTCTTTGCTTATGCCTATACGCGCAAAGTTCTGCAGAAAGACGGCTCGCGCACCGAGGAAGAGGTGGTGGATTATGCCGTGCAGATGTGGCGTGACAAGTTCGGGGACGCGGAATTGCCCGACTATTTCGTCAATGCGCAGACGCTACCACCGTCCGATCACGTCAAGATGCAGGCTGCGGCGCAGAAATGGATCGACAGTTCGATTTCCAAGACGATCAACTGCCCCGAGGACATCAGCTTTGACGCGTTCAAGGATGTATACATGCAGGCGTGGGATCAGGGGTGCAAAGGCTGCACCACCTATCGACCGAATGACGTGACCGGGTCGGTGCTGACCGTTTCGGAAAGTGCCGACACTGCGCCGGGCGAAAGCGCCGCTGCGCCGCATGAGGTCGATGGAGGCGAAGTCGTGTACATGTCCGAGCCTTTGGATCGTCCGCAGGCGTTGGAGGGGTCGACCTATAAACTGAAGTGGCCCGATAGCGAGCACGCGATCTATCTGACCATCAATGACATTGTCATCGGCGGCCGGCGTCGCCCGTTTGAGGTGTTCATCAACTCGAAGAACATGGAACACTACGCTTGGACGCTGGCGCTAACCCGGATGATCTCGGCCGTGTTCCGGCGGGGTGGGGATGTGTCCTTTGTGGTCGAAGAGTTGAAGGCTGTGTTTGACCCGCGCGGCGGAGCCTGGGTTCAGGGCAAATACATCCCGTCGATCCTGGCCGCGATTGGTGGCGTGATCGAGCAGCACCTGATCAATATCGGCTTTCTTGAAGGGGAAGGCATGGGGCTGAAATCCGACCCTCAGGCGCAGGTGGTCAACATGGATGCGCCACGCGGCAAAGCCTGCCCGTCTTGTGGTCAGTTCGATATGGTGATGATCGAAGGTTGCATGACCTGCCGCAGTTGCGGGCATTCCAAGTGTGGTTGAGATAGAAATCCTAGAGCAACAAAAGTTGATCGATTCTGGCGGAAAAATACCCCGCCAGAAGTTAATAGTTGAATCTCAAAGGCCACAATTTCGTTAACATTACATTAACGTCTCTTTTCCGCCTTAATTTACGTTGATAAGGGTAGCCCAGTACGCAGTGATGGGTTTAAGGGTACAGGCGGTAATATGAGAACCGGACAAAGCGGTCGTATAGCCATTTTTTGGAGGCAAACGGAAATCGACGGGCTTGAGGCAGCGCCCTTGTCCTTTTTGAGCGTCGGAGCTGCCTGGTCGTGGCGCGGACAGGCACGATTTTTGAAGAATTCCTCTGTGCCGATGCTGGAAGGAGCCGAAGACATTGGTTCCGACTTAGCGACGCTGAGCCATTGCGTGCATGTTCAAAACCTTTCAGAGGAAGCGAGTGGCCTGCTTGTGTTGACCAACGGTGCGCAAACTTTCACAGCGGCGTTGTTCCCAGTTGCTGGCGAATCAGCCCCGATGCTGGTCTTCGAAGGGGATTGCCCAGAGCGGGATCAGGATTTCTGGATTAGTGAAGTCGCCGAGTCTGCGGGCCAAGGGAACGAAGCAACCGGGATGGATGAGACTGTCATAGCGTTCCCATCCCGATCCACTCCGGTCCTGGATGATCAAGATCAGCAGAGGGCGGTTTCTGTCGGACGCAGAGCTGACTGACCCGCAGGTAAACCTCGATTTCAATGGAAATTCCAATGTTGCATGGCATGGTGTGTTGACTCTGCCGGTTTCACGGATATAAGCGCGGCTTCATTGGTGTTGGTGGCCCCCGCAAGGGGATGCCTGTCATGGGGGAAACCTCAAGAGGACAACGCCCTTCATAGTGGTCCGTCTGGACCTCGACCTTAAGAAGGAGATCAGCCGTGACCAAACGCACGTCTGCCAAGCACAAAATCGACCGCCGGATGGGCGAAAACATCTGGGGTCGTCCGAAATCCCCGGTCAACCGCCGCGAATACGGCCCCGGCCAGCACGGTCAGCGCCGCAAGGGTAAACTGTCGGACTTCGGTCTGCAGCTGCGCGCCAAGCAGAAGCTGAAAGGTTACTATGGCGACCTGACCGAGAAACAGTTCCGCCGCATCTACGCAGAAGCCGTCCGTGTGAACGGTGATACTGGTGAAAACCTGATCGGTCTGCTGGAGCGCCGTCTGGACGCTGTTGTTTACCGCGCCAAGTTCGTGCCGACCGTGTTTGCTGCACGTCAGTTCGTGAACCACGGACACGTCAAAGTGAACGGCAAGCGGGTCAACATCCCCAGCTACCGCGTCAAAGAAGGCGACGTAATCGAAGTACGTGACAAGTCCAAGCAGCTGGCTGTTGTTCTGGAAGCCGTTGCTTTGGCCGAGCGTGATGTGCCTGACTACATCGACGCGGACCACTCGAAAATGACCGCGACTTTCGTGCGCGCACCGGGTCTGGGCGATGTGCCGTACCCGGTCATGATGGAGCCGAACCTGGTCGTCGAATTCTACGCGAAGAACTAATCTTCGCCGAGACGCAAAATTTAAAGGGCCGCGCTTTCAGCGCGGTCTTTTTTTGTTTGTAGGGGCTCTGCCCTAGTCGATGCACGACGCACCCGAGGTATTTTTGGCCAGATGAAAAAGCGGATCAGATCGGCAAGGGGCGACCTTCGGCGATTGCTTCCATCGCGAAATACGAGGTCACGCTGTCCAGTTCGACTTTTTCGATCAGGCGTTGATAGACCTTGTCATATGACGCCATGTCCTCGGTCACGACCTTCAATTGATAGTCATAGTCGCCACCAATCCGGTGGAAATCCACCACTTCGGGGATGGTCAGCACATGGCTGCGAAATGCCTGCAACCACTCGGCCGAGTGATGCCGGGTGCGCAGCATAACAAAAACCACAAGGCTCAGCCCCAACTTCTCCCGTGCGATCCGTGCGGTTGAGCCGGTGATCACACCATCCTCATTCAGTGCCTTCAACCGCCGCCAACAGGCGTTCTGCGACAGCCCGACCCGATCGGCCAGTTCGCGTTGGGACAAGGTCGCGTCTGTTTGCAGCTCACGCAGGATGCGTTTATCAATTTGATCTATTTTTTCCACCATTCCTGATCATATGACACAAATTATTGAAAATCTATCAAAAGAACGGTGAAGTTTACTCAGGCAAAAGCAATCACATTGGTAGGGCAATACGGAGACTATGCCATGACCCTGTCCAAATTTCGCGCAGACATCCTGTCCACCACTCGCAATTCAAGCCTGCGCGACGGGCTGATCGGAGAGAACGTTCTGATCCCGGGTCTGCATGGGGACGTGCCGCTGGTCTATGCGGATTACGTCGCTTCGGGCCGTGCGCTGCGGCAGGTTGAGGATTTTGTCACCGAACAGGTGCTGCCTTTTTATGCCAACAGCCACACCGAGGCCTCCTATTGCGGTTCATACATGACTCGGTTGCGCCGCGAGGCGCGTGCAGAGATTGCCCGCATCGTTGGCGCGAGGGGAGAAGACGCGGTGATATTCACCGGGTCCGGCGCTACTGCGGGTCTGAACCGGCTGGTCAGCTTGTTGGGTGTGGATGCGGCTGACCGGCCGGTCGTTTTGATTGGGCCGTACGAGCATCATTCGAACATTTTGCCGTGGCGTGAAAGCAAGGCACAGGTGATCGAGATTCCTGAAGCTATTGGAGGTGGGGTTGATCTGGCGGCGCTGGAGCAGGTTCTGATCGACAATGCTGCATCGGATCTGATCATCGGGTCGTTTTCGGCTGCGTCGAATGTAACCGGAATCATTACCGACCCGGATCCGATCACCCGACTGCTCAAGGCGCATGGCGCCGTTTCGGTCTGGGATTACGCAGGCGGTGGTCCTTATCTGCCGATGGACATGGGGCCAGAGGATGCGCGCAAGGATGCTATCGTTGTGTCTCCGCATAAGTTTCCGGGCGGGCCGGGGGCGTCGGGTGTTCTGATCGTCAATCAGACCGCCGTGCGCCGCACATGCCCCAGTTGGCCCGGTGGTGGCACGGTCAGTTTTGTTTCGCCCTGGCGGCACGACTACAGCGAGGACCTGGCCACGCGCGAAGAGGCCGGAACACCCAACGTGGTCGGAGACATCCGCGCGGCGCTGGCCTTTATCGTCAAGGATGTTGTCGGCACTGATGAGATCGCCGAAAAAGAGGCGCAGTTTAACCGTATGGCGCTGGACGGGTGGGGTGATAACCCGAACCTGACCTTGCTGGGCGTCGATAACCCGCATCGCCTGCCGATCTATTCCTTCCTTGTGCGGGATAACTCTGGCCAGCCTGTTCATCAGCAACTGTTCACCCGGATGCTTAGCGATATTTATGGCATTCAGGCGCGCGGCGGCTGTGCCTGTGCGGGGCCATATGCGCACCGTCTTCTGGGGATCGACCGCGCAACCTCGGATGAATTGCACGCGGCTCTGTCCGCGGGGGAAGAGATGAAGAAACCCGGCTGGGTGCGGCTGAACTTCTCGTATTTGATGAGCGAAGAGACCGTTCAGTTCATCATCGACAGTGTTAATGACCTGTCCCACCGGACCGAGGAGTTCGTACCATTCTACAACGCTGACCCGGCAACGGCCCGCTTCAAAGCGGCGTGACGGAATTGCCGCTTTTCTCAACGCGTTGAGACGGGTATGAGAGGCTCCAATTAACGGAGCCTCTTATGACCAAGATCACCCCTCAACCCGGCATTATGGACATCGCGCTGTATCAGGGCGGCCAGTCGCATGTGGCCGGGGTCGAGCATGTGATCAAGCTCAGCTCTAACGAAAACCCATTCGGGCCCAGCCCCAAGGCGATTGAGGCAGTGCGCGACAGTGCCGTGACCTTGCATCGTTATCCCAGCACCGACCACGCTAGCCTGCGTGCCGCGATCGGGGAACGTCATGCGCTGGACCCCGCGCGGATCATCTGCGGTGTGGGCAGTGACGAGGTGCTGCAATTCGTGGCGCAAGCCTATGCCGGGCCGGGGGATGAGGTCATTTACACCGAGCACGGGTTTTCCATGTACCCGATTATCGCCCGCATGGCCGGGGCAACGCCGGTCATGGTGCCGGAACGGGATCGTCACGTGGACGTGGACAACATCCTTGCCGCGGTTACCGAGCAAACGCGCATCGTGTTTGTCACCAATCCGGGCAATCCGACCTCGACTATGATCGGCGAGGCGGACCTTGTGCGGTTGGCCGAAGCTTTGCCGCAAAGCTGTCTGATGGTCATTGACGGAGCCTATGCAGAATTCGTCGATGGGTTCGATGGTGGTGCGTCTTTAGTGGATCGGTTCGAAAACGTCATCATGACACGTACGTTTTCCAAGATCTACGGGCTGGGCGGGATGCGGGTCGGTTGGGGCTTTGCCGCGCAATCGATCATCGACGTGCTGAATCGTGTGCGCCAGCCGTTCAACCTGTCTCTGACCGCGTTGGCTGCGGCCGAAGCGGCGGTGAAAGACGACGACTACCTGACCTTCTGTCACGGCGAAAACGCCCGGCTCCGCGTTTGGCTTTCGGAAGAACTTGCCAAGATTGGCGTGCCTACAGACCCGTCTTGCACCAATTTCATATTGGCCCGTTTCACCGATCAGGCAGAGGCCGAGGCCTGTGACGATTACCTCAAGACGCAGGGTTTGATCGTGCGCCGTGTGGCGGGTTACAACCTGCCCAACGCCTTGCGGATTACCGTGGGCGATGAAGAGGCCTGCCGCCGTGTCGTTGCGGCCATCACCGCATTCAAAGGGGGCGCCGCATGAGCCAGGTATACGACCGCGTCGCACTGATCGGGCTGGGCCTGATTGCGTCGTCCATGTTCTGGGCCATCAAACGCGCGGGCCTTGCGGGTGAGGTCACCGGCTATGCCCGGTCCGAGGCCACACGCGATACTGCCCGTCGGATAGGCCTGTGCGACCGCGTCTGTGACACGGTGCAAGAGGCGGTTGAGGGTGCGGATTTGGTAGTGCTTTGCGTACCCGTCGGCGCAATGGGGACGGTCGCGCAAGAAATCGCACCGCTCCTGAAACCGGGCGCGACAGTGACCGATGTGGGCTCGGTCAAGCGGCACGTGATAGAGGCGGTCTCGCCCCATATTCCCGAAGGAGTGCATTTCATACCGGCGCACCCGCTGGCAGGGACCGAGCATTCCGGCCCCGAATCCGGGTTTGCCGAACTGTTCGATAATCGCTGGAGTCTGCTGGTGCCGGTTGAAGGTTCGGACCCGGACGCAATCGCCCGTTTGCGTGCGCTTTGGGAAGGAATGGGCGCGAATGTGGATGAGATGGACGCGGACCACCACGATCTGGTTCTGGCCGTGACCTCACATGCGCCGCACCTGATTGCTTACACGATGGTTGGCGTGGCAGACGATCTGCGCCGCGTCACCGATAGCGAGGTCATCAAGTATTCGGCCGCTGGTTTTCGGGACTTCACCCGCATCGCGGCGTCGGACCCGACCATGTGGCGCGATGTGTTCCTGACCAACAAGGACGCGACCCTGGAAATCCTCGGGCGCTTTACCGAGGAGCTTTTTGCGCTGCAACGTGCTATTCGCACCGGCGATGGCGAACATCTGTTTGACTATTTCACTCGTACCCGCGCGATCCGGCGTGGGATTATCGATGCGGGGCAGGATACGGATGCGCCTGATTTCGGACGGGGAAAGGCGAACCCATGAAACGCGGCTGGAGGTTCCTTGCGATTGGATATTTGGCGGTCTGCGCCACAGTGTCCAACGCGGCGCCTCCTGAACAGTCGCTCGTTCCTATGGAGCGGCCCGCAACGACCGCTGTTCTGGCTTTTGCCAGCCCGTTGCCCAATGCGAAGACACGGCCTGTTTTGCGCCCTGAGTCGCCGCAGGTCTTAGCCGTGGCAGCGCGCCCCTCGGAATTGCCGTTACTGGGGCCGGATACCTCGTTGATGCCGTATCTGCGGCCCAAGGAATTGGAACGGGAGGCGTTGTTCAAGAAACGCAAACTGCGCAAAACTTCGGTCTGTGGGGATATCGCTATTCAGGGCAAGCCTGTCGGAAATGTGCCCGGTCGTATCAAGGCCTGCGGCATCAAGGATGCTGTGCAAATCACCTCGGTTTCAGGTGTGGTACTCAGCCGCCCGTCGACGATGGATTGTGGGACGGCGATAGCGTTGAACAAATGGGTCGACAAAACGGTCAAACCCACCTTCAAACGGCGCGGTCCGGTGGCCGAGCTTCAGATTGCTGCCCATTACGCCTGTCGGACCCGAAACAATCAAAAAGGGGCCAGAATTTCAGAACACGGCAAAGGCCGGGCAATCGACATTTCGGGTTTTAAGATGGCAGACGGAGAGGTCGTGACCGTTCTGAACGGCTGGCGAAAGAACCCGTCAAAACGTCAGCTGACCAAAGTCTGGCGCGGGGCGTGCGGCCCGTTTGGCACGGTTCTGGGGCCGAATGCGGACCGGTATCATCGCGATCATTTCCACCTGGATACGGCACGCCATCGTCGCGGGCCGTACTGCCGTTAACGCAAGATCAGACGCGGTGCCGGGCCCAAAGGGATTGGGCCCATGGCGACAAACCCATCGCGGAAATTCAGCTGCACGTCCAACGCATTGGGGTTGCCGCCAAGCCCGGCTAGAAAGTTCAACGTTGTTGTCACAGGGTCCACCGCCTGATCGGGCAGGGCGCCCGCTGCATTGGCCATGGCGATCATATCACGCCAATTTTCGGCCCGGATAGAGATTTCTCCGATGGGAATGCCCTGCGGGTCTACGTCCAGCTCTCCGGTTGCGAACAGGCGCAGCGCGCCCCATTGCATTTCAGCCAGGCGCAAGTCCAGCTTAACCGGTTGCGGTCTGCTTTGTTCCAGCGCGGATCGATCCCATGCCTTGTCGAAAGTGGCCGTCAGGTCCAGCTCCAGCGTTTCAAACGCTTGCGGCAGGGTAGTGGCCGAACGCATCAGTTCGCGCAGGTCATCGCCGGGGGTGAAGCCGTCTGCTTGCGCGCTGATCACATATGCCTCGGGGGTGGCGGTCTGTTCCATCACAAGGGCCAATGTGTTGCCCCCAGCCAAAGCCTCGGAATCATCGGTGATCGACCACGGCCCGGCGGTCAACGCCATCTTTTCCAACATAAGCGCCACGCCGGGTTGCAGTTGCAACTCAGCTTGCAGGTCGGCGGCCTGAATGGTCGCGGTTTGATCGAAATAAGACAGGCGCTGCGGCGTGCCGGCAAAACGCAGCACTTGTCGACCAGGCCAGATTGCCGGGCTTTGGAACTCGATCCAGTCCGCGCTCCAGGCGGTGCCATTGACCGGATCGGCCAGCGCCGGGTTATTCAGGCGCGTCATGTGGTTCAGTGGATACCCGGCAGTTTCAACGTCTGAAAAATCAGCCTGCCAGCCCTGTTCCTGCTGTTTGTCAAACCATGTGGTGATCGCGTTGCGCAGGCCGAAGCCGGCGACGAACCAATAGACGCTCCAGATTACAGCGATGAAAATGATTACCCGTATCAGACCGCGCATGGCAGTTCGCCCTTTTTCCCACCTCGGAATTGATGTTTATAGACGCAAACGGGCAAGGACCAGTGCTATGACGATGTGGGTTTTCGGATATGGATCGCTGCTGTGGAATCCGGGCTTTCCGGTGGCCCGCAGTGAACGCGCCACACTGAACGGTTACGCGCGGTCCTTTTGCATGAGCTCGATCCACCATCGCGGTACTGAAGACCATCCTGGTCTGGTTCTGGCGCTGGACGAACAGGCCGACGCCAATTGCAAGGGGCTGGCTCTGGCGGTTGAGGCAGGACACGAAGACCGCACCCTGCATGAATTGCGCGAGCGCGAGCTGATCTCGTCGGCCTATGTTGAGAAGATGCTGGACCTGCACCTGGACAGCGGCGAGGTTGTGAATGCCGTGACTTACGTGATCGACGCCGATCATGTGCAGTATTGCGGCGGTATCCCTCTGGAAGAGCAGGCCCAGATAATCGCCCATGCGGTCGGCGGGCGGGGGCCAAACACCGAATACCTCTATAACACCGCCGAACATTTGGCCGAGATCGACCTGCGCGACCCCGATCTTGAGTGGTTGGCGCAACGTGTGCGTGATATCACCGCATAAACCCTTGGCGTCACCGGTATAAGTTCGCTAGATTCAGCGCAGAGCAGGCAAAAACCGGGAACCACGCGCATGGCGCAGGCACATCAGGGCGCGAGACCTCATTTCTCGCATCCCATTCGACAGATTGTGATGATGTTGGTCGCAATAGGTCTGGCCGGGTTGGGCGTATTTATGGCCTTGCCCTATGTGATGCCGGTGATTGAAGCCAACCCATACCTGAACGGCTTTATCATCCTGGTGTTCATCATCGGTGTTTTCGCCTGTTTCTTTCAGGTGACCCAACTGATCGGCTCTGTCCGATGGATCGAGGCGTTTGTGGGCGGTGTTGTGCGCGAAGATGCACGCACACCGCAATTGCTGGCACCGTTGGCATCCCTGCTCCGCGAACGGGGCGCGCGGTCTCAGATCAGCTCAACCTCGACACGGTCCATTCTGGATTCAGTCGCAGAACGGGTCGAGGAAGAACGTGAGATCACCCGTTATATCACCAACGTCCTGATCTATCTGGGTCTTTTGGGTACGTTCTTCGGGCTGGCCACCACGGTTCCCGCCATCGTGGACACAATCCGCAGCCTTAACCCGCAGGAAGGTGAAGAGGGGCTGGCCGTGTTCAATCGCCTTATGGTCGGGCTGGAATCGCAGCTGCAGGGCATGGGCGTGGCCTTCGGGTCTTCGTTGTTGGGTCTGGCTGGCTCGCTGATCGTTGGTCTTCTGGAATTGTTTGCGGGCCATGGACAGAACCGGTTCTACCGCGAGCTTGAGGAATGGTTGTCCTCGATCACCCGCGTTGGCTTCGGGGCCAGCGATGAAGGTGGCGCTGAACTGGCGGTTCTGACGCCAGTATTGGATGCCATGTCCGAACAGATGAACGCGCTGCAGGATCTGTTTTCAGCGCAAGAGGCTGATCGCGCTGCGGTGTCGTCCAAACTGGGCCAGTTGGCGGATTCGATCGGCGAAATGAACGTGCGACAGTCCGATACCGAGGGCGTGACAGCTGCCTTGGAACGGGTTGCGCTTGGGCAGGACGCCCTGCTGGATCACATGCGCGAACAGGGCGCTGGTGACGGGATAGACGCCGAAAGCCGTATGCGCCTGCGCTCGATGGATGTGCAGTTGCTTCGTATTCTCGAAGAAATCTCGGCTGGCCGTCAGGAAAGCATGAGCGAGTTGCGCAAGGATATCGAATTGCTGGTCAAAGCCCTGACCTTACCCCGAGGCGCCGTGCGAACCGCTCCGGAAGGAGAGTAATCCATGGCCCTGTCCCGACGCACAGGTCAACGGTTCCAGGGTTCGGTCTGGCCCGGTTTTGTGGATGCGATCACCGGACTTTTGATGGTGCTGACATTTGTGCTGACGATCTTCATGGTCGTGCAGTTTGTGCTGCGTGAGACTATTTCCGGGCAAGAGGACGAACTGACCGCCTTGTCGGATGAGGTTGCGGCGCTGGCCGGAGCGTTGGGGCTGGAAGAACGGGAAAACAGCCGGTTGCAAGCGCGGTTGGGTGTGTTGAACTCGACTCTGTCGCAGGTAGAGAACGAACTGGTGCAAGCGCAGATCCAACTGACCGATTTTGAGGCTCAGGTCGCGGCCCTGCTGGTAGAGCAGGAGCGTGCACAGGGTCAAATCGCCGAGTTGGTTGATGAGCAGGGCGCGTTGAATCTGGCCTTGGCGCAAAGCCGCGCTGAGATCGATGAACAGACCGAAGCCGCGCGTCTGGCTGCAGCGCAACGCGAGGCGCTGGAAGCCTTGGTTGCTGATCTGGAACAAAGCGATGCGGCGCAGTCCACGCGGATTTCTGAGCTAGAAGAACAACTGAGCACCGAAGAGGCTGCCAAGCTGGCTGAGGCCGCCGCCGCCGAAAATCTGCGCAACCGATTGCTGAACGCGGATGCTGAACTGACGGCCATGACCTTGGCGCTGGAAGCGCAGCGGAAAGAGGCTGAAGAGACCTTGACACTGTTGGCCGCTGCACAGGCTGCAAAAGCCGAATTGGAACGGCAGTTTGGGGCCTTGAACGCAGAAGAATTGCGAGCCCAGCTTGAGGCGGCTTTGGCAGCTCGAACCGAGGCTCAGGCTGAAGCGCAGGAACAACGCACATTGGCCGAAGAACGCGCGGCCTTGCTGGCCGTTGCGCGTGATACGCTGTCGAATGAGCAGGCGATTTCGGAAAAAGCGCAGCGCGAAACGGCATTGCTCAATCAGCAAATGGCGGCACTGCGCGAACAATTGGGTGGGTTGCAGGCGTTGCTGGACGACTATCAGGAGCGCAATGCGGCCGCCGATATCCGTATCCAGACGCTGGGTCAGGACCTGAATGCAGCGTTGGCGCGGGCCGCGTCGGAAGAACGTCGCCGCCGACTGCTGGAAGAGGCCGAGCGCGTTCGCCTTGAGGCCGAGGCCGAAGAGCTAGCCGCACAGGCCGAGGACCTTCAGCGTTACCGTTCTGAATTCTTCGGTCGTTTGCGCGATGTCCTTGGCGATGAAGAAGGCGTGCGGATCGAAGGAGATAGGTTCGTTTTCTCATCCGAGGTGCTGTTCGACACAGGATCAGCTACGCTGTCGCCGGTCGGGCGGCAAGAGGTCGCCAAGGTGGCGAATATCCTGCGCAGTGTAGCGGCAGAAATTCCCGAGGGGCTGAACTGGGTCATCCGAGTCGATGGCCACACGGACAACGTACCTCTGGCCGGGACGGGCCGGTATCGCGACAATTGGGAACTCAGCCAGGGCCGGGCGCTTTCGGTGGTGCGATACATGGTCGAAGCGCTGGGTATCCCGCCGAACCGGCTGGCCGCCAACGGGTTTGGAGAGTTCCAGCCTGTCAATCCCGCCGATACCCCCGAAGCCCGCGCCCAGAACCGCAGGATCGAGTTGAAATTGACTGAGCGTTAAATCGCTACAATGGGTTTTTCAGGCAGACGAAAGTGGCTTCGATCCGCCGCAATTTTAGCTCGCGCTGGGTGAAAGGCGAGTGTGATGCCCCTATATCTGCACCATAGGTTGAGCAGGTACGGATTTGAACAAATTGGCAGTTGAATTGCAAAGCGCGGTTGATGAGGCCCTGCAAGCACCTTATCGGCGTGTGGCCCGGTTTGAGACCTTAAAAGGAACCCCGTTTTGGATGAAGCGCATTGAGCAGTCTGCGCCTTTGCTTTGGCTGGTAAAGGGAACTCCGAATATGGCGTTCGACCGGGACCGGCGTTCACATCATTTCCTGTGGCACAGCGGTGTGCCAGTCCCGGCAATTGTGACCGAAGGCACGGGCTACTTTGTGCTTAAAGATGCTGGCGCCAGTCTGACTGACATCTGCAAGTCTAACTCTTTGACCGCTGGGGATAAAGAAAAGGCATGTTATGCGGCGGGGCAAGCGTTGGCACGCTTGCATTCAATCGACCTAGCCCACGGGCGCCCGGCTTTTCGGGATATGTGCTGGGACGGGCAGCAAATTCGTTTCATTGATCTCGAATACTTTGTGCAAACCAGGGCCGGGCGCATTCGCAAAGCCAGGGACGTTGGAATCGCGTTGGTGTCCGCTTTGTCTCAGAGTTTCGACGGGCTGCGTTATGCTCAAGTCTTTCTGTCGGCCTATCGGGCTTCACGGCGCCGTCGATCAGAGTATTTTCACAGCCCGCATCCACAGCGCACCAAATAAACATAAAAAAAACCCGCCATTGAAGGCGGGTTTCTTTCTGTATCACGATGCAATCAATCTGCGGTCAGCAGCGGTGGCTTGTCCCCCGGAATGCGCGGCTGATCGGGGCCGAAGATTTCCAGGTTCAACTCGCCCTTCTTGACCGAGACACGAACCACACCACCCTTGGCCAGCTTGCCGAACAGCAACTCCTCGGCCAGAGGCTTCTTGATGTGTTCCTGGATCACGCGGCCCAGAGGACGCGCACCCATCTTGTCGTCATAGCCCTTGTCGGCCAGCCATTCGGCGGCTTTGGGCGTCAGGTCGATGGTCACATTGCGATCCAGCAATTGCGCCTCAAGCTGCAGGACGAATTTCTCGACCACTTGCAGGATGACCTCTTTCGGCAGAGGTGCGAATGAGATCACGGCGTCGAGACGGTTGCGGAATTCCGGCGTGAACATACGTTCGATCGCAGCGGTATCCTCGCCCTCGCGGCGGTCACGGGCAAAGCCAATGGCGGCCTTGGCCTGTTCCTGCGCACCCGCGTTCGACGTCATGATCAGAACCACGTTGCGGAAATTCACCGTGCGGCCGTTGTGATCGGTCAGCTCACCGTGGTCCATCACCTGCAGCAGGATGTTGAACACGTCCGGGTGGGCCTTTTCGATCTCATCCAGCAGCAGCACGCAATGCGGATGCTGATCCACGCCGTCGGTCAGCAGACCACCCTGATCGAACCCGACATAACCCGGAGGGGCACCGATCAGACGGGAGACCGCGTGCTTTTCCATATATTCCGACATGTCAAAGCGCAGCAGTTCCACGCCCAACGTATCTGCCAACTGTTTGGCCACTTCGGTCTTACCCACACCGGTTGGACCAGCGAAGAGATAGTTGCCGATGGGTTTTTCTGGTTCGCGCAGACCAGCACGGGCCAGCTTGATTGCGCTGGCAAGCGCCTCGATAGCTTCGTCCTGACCAAACACCACCCGTTTCAACGAAGTTTCCAGATCTTTCAGAACCTCCGCATCGTCCTTGGTGACGTTTTTGGGCGGAATGCGCGCGATCTTGGCAACGACGGCCTCGATCTCTTTCACACCGATGGTCTTGCGTCGTTTGCTTTCTGCGACCAGATGCTGTGCGGCACCGGCCTCATCGATCACGTCGATGGCCTTATCTGGCAGTTTGCGGTCATTGATATAGCGCGCCGACAGTTCTACGGCGGTTTTGATCGCATCCGCAGTGTACTTGATCTCGTGATGCTTCTCGAAATAGGGTTTCAGACCGCGCAGGATTTTTACGCTGTCTTCAACCGAAGGTTCATTCACGTCGATCTTCTGGAACCGGCGGCTGAGCGCGCGGTCTTTTTCGAAATGTTGACGGAACTCTTTATAAGTGGTCGAGCCCATGGTGCGCAGCTTGCCGCCCTGCAGGGCAGGTTTCAGGAGGTTCGACGCATCCATCGCGCCACCCGAAGTCGCACCGGCACCGATCACGGTGTGAATCTCGTCAATAAACAGCACAGCGTCGGGGTGATCTTCCAATTCCGTCACGACTGCTTTCAGCCGTTCCTCGAAATCACCGCGATAGCGGGTGCCCGCAAGCAGCGCGCCCATATCCAGCGAATAAATGGTGGTGTTCGACAGCACATCAGGGGCTTCGCCGCCCACGATCTTGTGGGCCAGACCCTCGGCAATGGCGGTTTTGCCCACGCCCGGGTCACCCACCAGCAGCGGGTTGTTCTTGCGGCGACGGCATAGCACCTGAATGCAGCGTTCCACCTCATCGGCGCGACCGATCAGGGGGTCGACATCGCCTGCACGCGACTTGGCGTTCAGATCGATGCAATATTTCCCAAGCGCGCTTTCTTTCTGATCACCATCAGTGGTGCTGGATTGAGCCTCTTCCTCGACCTGATCCGCGCCGGAAACCGAGCGGTTTTCGCCATATGCCGGATCTTTGGCTACGCCGTGTGCGATGAAATTCACCGCGTCATAGCGCGTCATGTCCTGTTCTTGCAGGAAATAGGCTGCGTTGCTTTCGCGTTCAGCAAAGATGGCGACCAGAACGTTGGCTCCGGTCACTTCGGTGCGGCCCGAACTTTGCACGTGGATCGCGGCGCGCTGAATCACGCGCTGGAAAGCGGCGGTTGGTACGGCCTCGGACCCATCAATGTCGGTGACCAGATTAGACAGGTCTTCGTCGATGAATTCGACCAAAGTGCTGCGCAATTCTTCCAGATCGACGCTGCAGGCTTTCATGACGCGGATGGCATCGGGTTCTTCCAGCAGCGCCAGCAGCAGATGTTCCAGCGTTGCAAATTCATGTCGCCGTTCATTCGCAGCCGCAAGGGCCGCGTGGATGGCTTGTTCTAAAGTGCTCGAGAATGAAGGCACGCGGGTGCTCCTCTGTCTTGGGTCGAAAGGGGCAGGATGTGGCCCCGGTTCAACCATGTCCTCATACTAATAGAGTTTGGTTGATCGTGGCCCGGCTTCAAGGGTTTTCTTTCACTTGACAGTCACATTTCCTGTGACCGTGGCCGTGAAGAGCGCGAAATAAGCATTAGAAGCGGTCTTTTCTAGCCCTGATTTCGGCAAATACAGCCGTCGGTTCGGCGTTTTCCATACCCAGATTGGCCTGAATCGACGCATCAGTGGCACGCAAGAACGGGTTTGTGGCCTTTTCCAGCGCCAGGCTCGAGGGAACCGTAGGTTTTCCGGCGGCGCGGGCGGTGTCGATATCCGCAATGCGTTGCTGCAGTGCGGCATTGCCTGGATCGACCGAAATGGCGAATTTGGCGTTGGATTGCGTATATTCGTGGCCCGAATAGACGATTGTTTCGTCGGGCAGTGCGGCCAACTTGGAAAGAGATTGCCACATCTGCGGCGCGGTACCTTCGAACAGGCGGCCGCAGCCCAGGGCCATCAGGCTGTCTGCGGTAAAAACGGCAGCGCTTTGCGGCATGTAGAATGCAATATGACCAACCGTGTGGCCTGACACATCCAATACCTGCACCGGTTCGTCACCAATCTGGAACGAGTCGCCCTCGGCCACTTGCAGATGCAGTGGGGGCAGGCGGTGGGCGTCGGCACTGGCACCAATGACTTTGGCGTGGTGTCTTTCCAGAATACCGGTCAGCCCGTCGACGTGATCCCAATGATGATGGGTCAGCAACACGTGACTTAGCGTCCAGCCGCGGGCGTCCAGTTCTGCCAGAATCGGTCCTGCTTCGGGCGCATCAATCAGGGCGGTCTGGCCACTGGTGGCGTCATGCGCCAGAAAAGCATAATTATCGCTGAGACATGGGATGGTTACGATCTCAAGAGGCATGGCCTTTTGCCCTTTCGTTGCTAGACTGCGCCCAGCTAAGCCGATTGACCAGGTGTCCGCAATGCATCTTGATGTGCAGGATCTGAGGAATTTCTACTACCGCAGCACATTGGGCCGTGCGGCGCAGGCCGCTATTCGTGGACGGCTGACGCAGTTGTGGCCCGAAGCCAAAGGTCAGACCGTAGTAGGCTTTGGCTTCGCGGTGCCACTTTTGCGGCCATATCTGGCAGAAGCGCGTCGTGTCATCGGCTTGATGCCAGGGCCGCAGGGGGTCATGCCCTGGCCTGCCGGGATGCCCAATGTCTCTGTGCTGACCGAAGAAACACTCTGGCCCATTGAAACCGGGCACGTGGACAAATTGGTCGTGATGCACGGGTTGGAGACCTCAGGCCAGCCCAGCGAATTGCTGAACGAATGCTGGCGGGTTCTCGGACCAGGAGGGCGCGCGATTTTCATTGTGCCGAACCGGGCCGGGCTGTGGTCGCGATCAGATCGAACGCCCTTTGGATTCGGGCGCCCGTATTCGGCGTCGCAGTTGGAAAGCCAGCTCAAGGCGCATCACTTCATTCCCGAAGGCCACTGCTCGGCCCTGTATATGCCGCCTTCGTTTCGCCGGTTCTGGTTGAAATCGGGCAGTCTGATCGAAAAAACTGGTCAACGCATGCCAACGGTGATGGCCGGGGGCGTGCTGATGGTAGAGGTCACCAAGCACATCCGCCCCCCCAGCGGCACCGTCACAAAAGATACCGAACGTCGCCCGATCAAGGCGCTAGATGGACTGTTGAAGCCAGCATAATTCTTGTGTCGATTTGGGACGTTTCAAAGCCCGAATTTGCGGGAAATAGGTCACAGGAATCGCAAAAACCTACACTTTCGTAACATTTTTCCTGCCTTCCAGCCGGATAAAAGGGTCGCACCCTCCGTAAGTAATTGAAACAAAACATTTTGTGGATAAAGTGCTTGCCGTGATAATATATTGCTAGCTTGGTTCGGCTCTGCTACATCCCCGGTGATTTTGATCCCCGGCCGTCTGGGCGGGGTTTCCTCACGCCCCTTGGTAGCGGCCGCTACTCAAAATCGGGGCCTCAAATATCGGAAGGGTGGACGTGTCCGAACCAGCTTCGATTTCCACTGGCATTGCTGAACGCTATGCCACCGCGATCTTTGAGATCGCCAAAGAGAATAATGACCTTGCAGGTCTGGAAACCGGCATCAACGATTTGGCAGCAGCTTTGGGCGAAAGCGCCGACTTGCGCGACCTGATTGCATCGCCGCTGGTATCCCGCGCCGAACAGGAAGCAGCGATTACCGCGATTGCCGACAAGATGGGTCTGCATACCATCCTGCGCAACACGCTGGGTCTGATGGCCGAAAAGCGCCGCCTGTTTGTTATTCCGCAACTGGTGCAGGTACTGCGCGACATGCTGGCAGACGAGCGCGGCGAAGTGACCGCCGATGTCGCCTCGGCCAAGGCGTTGACCAAGACGCAACTGGATAAACTGTCCAAGACGCTGTCCGAGCGTGTGGGCAAGACCGTGACAATCAATGCGACCGTTGATGAAAGCCTCATCGGCGGTCTTGTCGTTAAAGTGGGCTCGAAAATGATCGATAGCTCGATCCGTTCGAAGCTGAACTCCCTACAGAATGCAATGAAAGAGGTCGGATAAATGGGAATCCAAGCTGCAGAGATTTCTGCAATCCTGAAGGACCAGATCAAGAATTTTGGTCAGGAAGCCGAAGTGGCCGAGATTGGCCGCGTGCTGAGCGTCGGTGACGGGATTGCCCGTGTATACGGCCTGGACAACGTACAAGCCGGTGAGATGGTCGAATTCCCCGGTGGCATCATGGGCATGGCGCTGAACCTGGAAAGCGACAACGTCGGTGTCGTTATCTTCGGTTCCGACCGTGACATTAAAGAAGGTGACACCGTCAAGCGCACCAACTCGATCGTGGACGTTCCGATCGGTGACGAGCTGCTGGGCCGTGTTGTTGACGGTCTGGGCAACCCGCTGGACGGCAAAGGCCCGATCAACGCAACCAAGCGTGGCGTTGCAGACGTTAAGGCACCAGGCATCATCCCGCGTAAGTCGGTTCACGAGCCGATGGCAACCGGCCTGAAATCGGTTGACGCGATGATCCCGATTGGCCGTGGCCAGCGTGAGCTGATCATTGGTGACCGTCAGACCGGTAAAACTGCCGTTGCTCTGGACGCGATCCTGAACCAGAAAGTGTACAATGACGCAGCAGGCGACGACGAGTCGAAGAAACTGTACTGCGTTTACGTTGCCATCGGTCAAAAGCGTTCGACCGTTGCGCAGCTGGTGAAGAAGCTGGAAGAATCCGGTGCGATTGAATACTCGATCGTTGTGGCCGCAACCGCGTCCGACCCGGCACCGATGCAGTTCCTGGCACCCTATGCTGCAACCGCGATGGCCGAATACTTCCGAGACAATGGCCGTCACGCGCTGATCATCTATGATGACTTGTCTAAGCAGGCTGTGTCCTATCGTCAGATGTCGCTGCTGCTGCGCCGCCCGCCCGGACGTGAAGCCTATCCTGGCGACGTTTTCTACCTCCACTCGCGCCTGCTGGAGCGTTCGGCGAAGCTGAACGAGGATTTCGGTGCGGGCTCGCTGACTGCTCTGCCGGTTATCGAAACTCAGGGTGGTGACGTTTCGGCGTTTATTCCGACCAACGTGATTTCGATCACCGACGGCCAGATCTTCCTGGAAACCGAACTGTTCTACCAGGGTATCCGTCCTGCTGTGAACACCGGTCTGTCGGTTTCGCGTGTGGGCTCTTCGGCTCAGACCAACTCGATGAAGTCGGTTGCCGGTCCGGTTAAACTGGAACTGGCTCAGTACCGTGAAATGGCTGCGTTTGCTCAGTTCGGTTCCGACCTGGACGCCGCGACCCAGCAGCTGCTGAACCGTGGAGCGCGTCTGACCGAGCTTATGAAACAGCCGCAGTACTCGCCGCTGACCAATGCTGAAATCGTCTGCGTCATCTTCGCCGGTACCAACGGTTACCTCGACAAGATCGACGTGTCCGATGTTGGCCGTTACGAAGCTGGCCTGCTGGCGCACCTGCGTGGCAAGCACGCGGATCTGCTTCAGTGGATCACGGACGAAGATCCCAAGATCAAGGGTGACGCTTCCGATAAGATCAAGGCTGCGCTGGACGAATACGCCGCAACCTTCGCTTAAGGGAGAGGCGGGCATATGCCAAATCTTAAGGACCTTAAAAACAGGATCGAGTCGGTCAAATCGACCCGCAAGATCACCAAGGCCATGCAGATGGTCGCGGCTGCAAAACTGCGCCGCGCCCAGGAATCTGCCGAAGCCTCGCGCCCCTATGCCGAACGGTTCAATGCCGTGATGGCGGGGCTGGCGGCGTCGGTCGGGGGCAGCGACAGCGCCCCCAAGCTGCTCCGTGGTACGGGCAGTGATGATGTCCATCTGCTGGTTGTCATGACAGCTGAACGCGGCCTGTGTGGCGGCTTCAACTCGAACATCGCCAAGCTGGCCCGCCAAAAGGCGGACGAGCTGCGCGCCAAAGGCAAGACGATCAAAGTTCTGACCGTCGGCAAAAAAGGCCGCGACGCGCTCAAGCGTGATTTTGGCGATCTGTTCGTTGGACATATCGACCTGAGCGAGGTCAAGCGTCTGGGTTACACCAATGCGCAAGACATCGCGAAGGACGTCCTGTCGCGCTTTGACGGGGGTGAGTTCGACGTTGCCACGATCTTCTATTCGAAGTTCGTCAACGTTGTGACCCAAATCCCGACGGCACAGCAGGTCATCCCCGCCTCGTTCGAGGAAACCGAGGGTGACGATAGCGGTGCTGTTTTCGACTACGAGCCCAGCGAAGAGGCCATCTTGGCCGACCTGCTGCCCAAGGGGGTTGCAACCGCGATCTTCTCGGCCCTGCTCGAAAACGGAGCGTCTGAACAGGGTGCACGGATGTCCGCAATGGACAACGCGACACGCAACGCGGGTGAGATGATCGACAAGTTGACGATCCAATTCAACCGCTCGCGTCAGGCCGTGATCACCAACGAGCTGATTGAAATTATTTCCGGCGCCGAAGCGCTGTAAGAAAACCGGAGACAACAATATGGCGAATGCAAAAGGCAAAGTCACACAGATCATCGGGGCCGTCGTCGACGTGCACTTCGAAGATCAGCTGCCTGAAATTCTGAACGCGCTGGAAACCGAAAACAACGGCAAGCGTCTGGTACTGGAAGTTGCCCAGCACCTGGGTGAAAACACTGTCCGCACCATCGCGATGGACGCGACCGAAGGTCTGGTTCGTGGTGCTGAAGTGACCGACATGGGCGCGCCGATCTCGGTTCCGGTTGGTAACGCCACCCTGGGCCGCATCCTGAACGTTGTTGGCGATCCCATCGACGAAAAGGGCCCGGTTGAGGCAACCGAATCCCGCGCCATCCACCAGCCTGCACCGACCTTCGCAGAACAGTCGACCGAGTCGGAAGTTCTGGTCACCGGCATCAAGGTTGTGGACCTGCTGGCCCCTTACGCCAAAGGCGGTAAGATCGGCCTGTTCGGCGGCGCTGGCGTTGGTAAAACCGTTCTGATCATGGAACTGATCAACAACATCGCAAAAGTGCACTCGGGCTTTTCGGTGTTCGCGGGTGTTGGTGAACGGACCCGTGAAGGGAACGACCTGTACCACGAGATGATCGAATCGAATGTTATCAAGCCGGACAACCTGTCGGAATCGCAGGTGGCCCTGGTTTACGGTCAGATGAACGAACCTCCCGGAGCGCGTGCGCGTGTTGCTCTGACCGGCCTGACCCTGGCCGAGCAGTTCCGCGACCAGTCCGGTACCGACGTTCTGTTCTTCGTCGACAACATCTTCCGCTTTACGCAGGCGGGTTCCGAGGTTTCGGCTCTGCTGGGTCGTATTCCTTCGGCGGTGGGCTACCAGCCGACACTGGCCACTGACATGGGTGCCCTGCAGGAACGCATCACCTCGACCAAGTCGGGCTCGATCACCTCGGTGCAGGCGATCTACGTGCCTGCGGACGACCTTACCGACCCTGCGCCGGCAACCTCGTTCGCTCACTTGGATGCGACTACCGTTCTTAACCGTGCGATCTCGGAAAAGGGTATCTACCCTGCGGTTGACCCGCTCGACTCGACTTCGCGTCTGCTCGACCCGGCCATCGTTGGCGAAGAGCATTATCAGGTTGCGACCGATGTTCAGCAGATCCTTCAGCGCTACAAGTCGCTGCAGGACATCATCGCCATCCTTGGCATGGACGAGCTGTCGGAAGAGGACAAACTGACCGTGGCCCGTGCCCGTAAGATCGAACGCTTCATGTCGCAGCCGTTCGACGTGGCGCAGGTCTTCACCGGTAGCCCTGGCGTTCAGGTTCCTCTGGATGTCACCATCGCGTCGTTCAAGGCCGTTGTGGCTGGCGAATACGATCACCTGCCCGAAGCGGCCTTCCTGATGGTTGGCGGCATCGACGAAGTGATCGCCAAAGCGGAAAAGATGGCCGCAGAAGCCGCCTAAGGAGTATCCCTGATGGCAAACACGATGCAATTCGACCTCGTCAGCCCCGAGCGGAGCCTTGCTTCGCTCAGCGCGACGGCGGTCCAGATTCCCGGCGCGGACGGGGACATGACGGCGATGCCCGATCATGCACCCACCATCACCACGCTGCGCCCGGGCATCCTGAAGGTCGAAGCACCTGAAGGGTCCAGCGAATACCTGGTCACCGGTGGGTTTGCTCAGATCAATGGCGATGGCCTGTCGGTTCTGGCCGAAAAGGCGATCCCGGTTGCCGAAATGACACGCTCACACCTGGACGATCTGATCGCCGAGGCACGCGCGTCGCACGAGGCAGCGAAGGAAGGCGATGATCAGTCCATCGTTGACGACGCTGCCAAGTTGCTGGCCGACATGGAAGCCCTTGGAACGCATATGAGCCTGTAAGGCTCTGGCAATTCTTGTGATTTATAACGGCTCCGCCTGCGCGGGGCCGTTTTTTTGTCGTGATTTTGCCGAGGCCGCAGGATAGGTGTAAGGAATACAAAGACAAAGACATCAACAATGAAGACTTTTCGAACCCACCCTATTGGTATCGACCAAGGCGAGTCAGTGCTGTTTTCCGATTTCGCTGATGGCGGCGATATGTGGACGGGCGAGGGGCCACGCGAACGGCGGTCTGCGATCCTCTTCAGTCAGCCATTTCGAACCGCACCGGTGGTTCAGATTGGCGTGTCTTTATGGGATGTGGACACGTCCTCGGCGCTACGTGCCGAGGTGACGACTGCGGACATTACACCTGAGGGCTTTGTTACCGTATTCCGAACCTGGTCGGATACGCGAATTGCCCGGATACGGGTGACATGGACGGCCATTGGTGAGGTCGCACATGAGGATGACTGGGATATCTCGTGATTGATTCAACGCCTGAGCCAGGAAGTGGTTTGAAAAACATGCTACGCGCTTTTCGGGATAATCAGTGTAGTCTGGAAAACAACCAGTTCCACTCGTAAGGATTAGCACCGCTCAGAATTATGGCGCAAATCGTTATGACGGCTCCAAGCACGCAAAATACGGAAACACGACCCAAGGCAAAACCACGCACGAAAAGTCCGATAAATCCTATGAGCAGAGAAAGCATAGGGAGACCAATCATAATCACGCTGGCCCCGAGGGCGTACTCTCGGGCACTCTCGGTATCCATCGAGTGGGCGATTTTGCCTGTAATAAGGTAAAATGTGGCAATGGCGCCAAAGCTGAAGCCTACTATGGAACATATGGTCCGAGCCCTGTTTGACGTAATACGCTTTCGACGCCCTCCCGTTTCGGAGGCGTCCGAGATCGCCTTGTTCCGCTGTTTGTCACCAGCCAAAATGCCGCGGTACATAAGGATACAGCCAGCCACTAACGCGAACACCCCCGCAACACCCAGCCCGGCTGCGGCACCGATCCCATAGCTTTGCTTTATAACCTCGTAACTTTCGTTCGCCTGTTTTACTGCTTGTTGCCCGACACTCAAAAACAGTATGCCGACAAGGACCTTCCAGTGATTTGGTCGGAGTGATGGAGCTTTTGTTACTTTTTGCGAAAGGTCAGAGGTTGCTTGAGGGTTATTGGCGTTGATGCGTTGAATGCGGTCTTGAAAGCTTGTGTTGGACATGGGTCGAGGTCTGAAACTCTATCAGTTAGTGCTTGTAGGTTTTTTGCCAGGGCAATGTGTTGAAAATTGGTCTGACGTCAGCGCAATTGATGCGCCGAGGCCAAGAAAGGAGCCGCAACATAATTGGGTGTGAGACGTCTGAACTTTTCTACGTTTGACAACATTCGTAGCGCTAAGGCACAGGTCGCTCATAAAGTTGCATCGCCGACATGCATTGACGTGTTCCAGACACGGTCCAACAAAGCTCTGCAAGCGGGCGTTGCCAGGATTGCGGTGGTCTGAAGTGGCGTGAAATGCTGCTCTAGGCCTCATTTCCCTCAATCATGTCCACACGGGTCGCGTGACGGCCGCCTTCAAACTCGGCGGTCAGAAAGGCATCGACGATATCCAACGCCTGACCTTCACCCACAACGCGCGCACCGATGGAGAGCATGTTTGCGTCATTGTGATGGCGGATCATCCGGGCCGAAAACGCGTCGGAACAAACACCACAACGGATGCCGGGGACTTTGTTGGCGGCCATCATGATGCCTTGACCGGTGCCGCACAGAACGATTCCCAATTGGCAATCGCCCGAAGCCACAGCCTGTGCAGCAGCTTTGCCGTGCAGGGGGTAGTGGGTGCTTTCAGGAGTGGTAGGGCCGATGTCCACCACTTCCCAGCCATTTGCCGCAACATGGGCGGCAACAGCCTGACGCAAATCAATGGCTGCGTGGTCACTGGAGAGAACGATGCGTTTGTTGACTGTCATGGGACTTTCCACAGATAACCACGCTGATTTTCGTGGCAGGTTGGTCGCGGGCGCGGAGGCCTGCAAAGGGAAGGGCGGCCCAAAAGGACCGCCCGATCCAAACTTAGTCCATGTGGTACATAGACTCGTAGATCGGGATCAAGGTCTTGTCTTCGAATAGCGACGAAACGCTGGTACCGTTCCAGATATTCAGGATCGCCTGCGTGAAGATCGGAGACGTTGGTACGATGCGGATGTTCTTGGCTTTTGCGATCTCTGGGGTTGGCTGGATCGTGTCGGTTAGCACCAACGACTTCATTACCGAATTGGTTACGCGTTCGACTGCCGGGCCGCTCATGACGCCGTGTGTGATGTAAGAGTGAACCTCTTTCGCACCGTTATCCATCAGTACCTGAGCCGCTTTGCACAACGTGCCGGCAGTGTCGCACATGTCGTCCACGATCAGGCAAATCTTGTCTTTGACGTCGCCGATCACGGTCATTTCTGCCACTTCGCCAGCCTTTTCGCGTCGTTTGTCAACGATCGACAAGGGAGCGCTGATGCGTTTGGCAAGTTCACGTGCACGGGCCACACCGCCCACGTCGGGCGAGACAACCATAAGTTCATCCAGGTTGTTCTTGAACTGGTGTTTTACATCCAGTGCAAAGATTGGCGAGGCATAGAGGTTGTCGACCGGCATATCGAAGAACCCCTGAATCTGCGCTGCGTGCAGGTCCATGGTAAGGATCCGCTCGATCCCTGCACCGGTCAGCATGTTGGCCACCAGCTTGGCGCTGATCGGCGTGCGGGCCTTGGTGCGGCGGTCCTGTCGAGCATAACCGAAGTAGGGGATAACAGCGGTGATCCGTTGGGCCGATGACCGGCGCAACGCGTCGGCAATGATCAGCAGCTCCATCAGATTGTCATTGGCGGGGTTCGAGGTTGGCTGGACGATGAACATGTCCTCGCCACGCACGTTTTCGAACACTTCGACGAAAATCTCGCCGTCATTGAACCGTTCAACTCTCGCATCGACCAGACCCTGATCGACGCCGCGATACAGGCTCATGCGGCGAGCTATGGATTCGGCAAGCGGAAGATTTGCGTTCCCAGCGATAAGCTTGGGTTCGTTGAGTGTCGGCATCGGCTGAGGTCCCCGGGCAGCAATGGCAAATGTGACAGATTCGTGATGTTGACACCGCTTAGCATGGCCTTACCGTCCAGCAAAGGTAACGCAGCGGAGAAAGTGCACATGGCCCGGATTGACTACTATTTTGCGACAATTTCGCCATTCACCTATTTGGCAGGTGAGCGGCTGGAGGAGGTCGCGGCCAAGCATGGCGCGACGATCAATTACAAACCGCTGGATATCATGGCGCTGTTCGGGCGTACGGGGGGAACGCCGCCAAAAGATCGCCACCCGTCGCGCAATGAATACAGGGCGCAGGAACTGCTGCGCCAATCCAAGAACCTGGGAATAGAATTCAATCTGCAACCGGCGCATTGGCCGACCAATATGGCGCCGTCGTCCTATGCGGTGATTGCAGCGATGAAGGATGGGGCAGGGGATGTAGGTAAGTTGGTCCAGTCCTTGCTGCGGGCCTGTTGGGCCGAGGAAAAAGACATCGCACAGGATGATGTGATCCGCGATTGCCTGACGCAGGCGGGCTTTGACCCAAATCTGGCAGACAGTGGCCTGCTGGTCGGCGCCGAAACCTATGCCGCCAATCTGGAAGAGGCCGTTGAAAGCGGCGTCTTTGGCGCGCCGTTCTACATTACTGAGGATGGCCAGCGGTTCTGGGGGCAGGACCGTTTAGATGATCTGGACCGGCACCTGACCGAGGCCAAGGGTTGACCGGCATGCCAGTCAAAGCAGGTCGAGGAAACGGTCGATATCGTCGCTGCTGATCGACCAGTCACAGACCAGACGGCAGGCGAGCGTCTCTTCGTCACTCGCCCCGTCAAGTTCGGCCCCCCAGAGGTGGTAGATCGCCCCGGCCTCATGCAGTTGCTTGTGCCGGGCGCGGGAAAACTGGGCGAACACCATGTTGGCCTGCGGCTCGTGCAGGAAAGTCGCGCCATTGGCGCGCAGGCCGTCGGCCAGGTGGGCACAATTGGCGTTGGCCTTGCGTGCCATAGTCAACCACAGGTCATCCTGCAAATAGGCTGCCATCTGTGCGGACAGATAGCGATGTTTTGAAAACAGATGCGCACCGCGCTTGCGCCGCAGTTCAAACTCCCAGGCTTTGGATTCGTCAAAGAAGACAACTGCCTCGACCCCCATCAAACCGTTCTTGGTGCCGCCAAAGCTGACCGCATCGACGCCCGCTTTCCACGTCATTTCAGCCGGAGAACAGTTCAGCGCGACCAAAGCGTTTGTGAACCGAGCTCCATCCAGGTGGACGGGCAGGTCAAACTCCTTTGCTACGCCGCACAATGCCTGCAACTCCTCCAGCGAATAGACTGAGCCGCGCTCGGTCACCTGGGTGATCGAAACCGGTCCGCGTTGCGGACCATGCACACCGCGGGTTTCTTCGGCCAGAATGGAACGGCGCAACGCTTCGGGATCCATCTTGTCGCTGCCGGGTACCAAAGTCAGCTTGGTGCCGCTGTAGAATTCCGGCGCGTTGCATTCATCCTCGTGGATATGGGCGACCGGCGAACAAAACACCGTCTCCCATGGCTGTGCCAACGTAGCCAGAGCCAGCGAGTTTGCCGCCGTTCCGGTGGCTACCAGATACACCGCAGCACCGGGCGCTTCAAAGATGCCGCGAATTCGATCGCGCACCTCATTCATCAGTGTGTCGGCCCCATAGGCCATCTGATAGCCCTGATTTGCTTCGTTCAAAGCGGTCATGACCTGCGGATGAACCGGCCCGGAATTGTCAGAGGCAAAATACATCAGCTGGGCTCCTCGATGATATAGTCTTCCCATTCTTCGATGGGCGTTTCGAACTCGGACACCGTGCGCCCCTGAACTGAGATTCCGGCAGCGTGAACACTGTCCGCTGTACCTGATATCAATGGGTGCCAGTCGTAAAGAGGTTTCCCTTCCCACAACAGCCTGTAAGCGCACGTTTGCGGCAGCCAATAGGCGTGATCGTCGATATTGTCGGGCTTCATCACGATACATTCCGGCACGAACTGGTGGCGGATATCGTATTGGGTGCAGCGGCAGGTCTCATCATCCAGCAGACGGCAGGCGACGCAGGTCAGGGCCACCTCGCCTGTGTCTTCGTCTTCAAGCTTGTTCAGACAACACTTGCCGCAGCCGTCGCAAAGCGCCTCCCACTCTTGCTCGTTCATCTTGGTTAGGGGTTTGCGTTCCCAGAACCGGGGGCTCAGGCCAGCGCGATCAATAGGATCGGCGGTCATAGCGTCGCCAGCAGTGTTCGGGCCTTATCACAATCAGAGTTCATTTGTGCAATCAACCCGTCCAGCCCGTCGAAGGTCAATTCAGGTCGTAGATATTCAACCAGACCAATCGATAGGGTCGCACCATAAAGGTCGCCTGAAAAGTCGAACAGGAAGGTTTCGATATTCGGTACTTCGCCCTTAAACATTGGCCGCGTCCCGACCGAGGCCGCGCCTTGATAGCTGCCTTGATGCGGGCCGTCCAACACATCGACCAGCACCGCGTAGACGCCGAATTTTGGCGGGTGCAGACCTTCGATGGACATGTTGGCGGTCGGGAAGCCCAACTCGCGGCCACGTTGTTCGCCGCCGATCACCGGACCCTCGATCCGATGCCAATGGCCCAGCATGGTTGCCGCATCGCGAGGGCGGCCTTCGGTCAGCGCTGTACGGATCGCGGTGGACGACACGATATTCTCGGACCGCTCCATCAAAGGTGCGATGGTGACGCCAAAGCCCATTTGTTGACCGAACCGAACCAGATCATCCGCCGTACCGCTGCGCCCCTTGCCGAAACAGAAATCGGCACCGACAACCACATGCGAAAGGCCCAACCCGTCGCAAATCACGTTCGACGCGAATTCTTCCGGAGTCAGCCCGGCAAGGGCGGAATTGAAGGGCAGTTCATACAATTTCTTGACACCCAGCTTTTCTAGCCGGTGCGCTCGGGCATTGCAGCGCATCAGGCGAAAAGGCGGGGCTGCGGGTGCGAAATACTCGCGTGGGTGCGGCTCAAAGGTCATCACCCCCAAAGGCGCATCCGGCGCGGCATTGCGGGCCAGTTCGATCACAGACTGGTGGCCGATGTGGACGCCGTCAAAATTCCCGATCGCCACGCTGGCGCCGCGGTCCTGAGGCTCGATGAACTGAAAATCACGGATGATGCGCATAGCATCTGCCTAACGGGACTGCGGTTCGGGTTCAAGCATCTGATTGCATTGTCAGTGTGTGGGATGATCGGCCAAAAAACGTCTGGCCCATTCCCGGTTTGCCGAGTCTGCCAGCTTGTCTGTGGCGGGCGTGAACTCGGCACCCCGCGCGGGATCGATCCCCAGCAGGTATAGTACATCGGTCAAAACGCCAATTGGATCGTTTTCAAGTTGTTCGTAATGGATGATATGCGGCGTGATCTGCTGCGCGGCGAACCAGTCACGCCAGGCCGCATCCCCTTCTTCAAGTTCAGCCATGTATCGGGCGATGGCGATCGGATCGTAAACCGGGTCGGCAGGTGGGGTGAGACGCTCCAACTCGGTCCCATCTGCGTTGCGGTGCCACAATCCGGTCTGTTCGGCTTTCACAATCGAAATAGCCTGTTCCAGCTTGTTGCGCCGATTAAGGTAAACGAAGCAGACCTCGCCAAAGGTGGCTTTCAGCCGGGCTAGGTCATCCCCGGCGGTCGGGTATAGACTGCGCAATTGCTGAAGAAAGAAGGCCCGACTTTTGCCTTGCAGGCGCAATCCGAAGATGTCTGTAGCGGCTTTTCTCTGGTGAATGGCCTCGGCAAAGATTGCGCGCAGGGTGCTTTTTGTATCCGGAAACGCGCTGCGATCCAGATCGTAATACGCCATCCATTCTTCCAAGATCGGGGCATGAAAGTACGAATCCGGTTTTCCTGCGCAACCCGTGGCGGCTAGTAGCTGGCACAGCAAAGTGCTGCCGCTGCGCGGGGTCGTGCAAATTAAGTAGCTGTCAAAATTGTTTACCGACCCGGGTCTAGACCGGGCCGGTGAACGAAACAAGGCTGGTAAAGCTGTGCTTTGGATCAGTCGAACTTGCGCGACGGGGCCAGAACCATTGCTTCGCCGACCAGAACCTTTTTGCCATCTACGGCGCAGTGGCAATCCAGTTTCACCCGACGCTTGGCAAAGTCGATGTCGATCACTTTGACCTCGGCATAGACCATGTCACCGGGGCGCACGGGGGCCAGGAATTTCAGCGACTGACCCATATACACGGTGCCGTGGCCGGGCAGCTGTTCGCCGATGACGGCCGAGATCAGGCCCGCCGTCAGCATCCCATGGGCGATGCGCCCCTCAAAGATCGTGTCGCGGGCATAGTCATCATCCAGATGCACCGGATTCCGGTCGGTCGAAACCTGCGCAAACATCTCGATATCTTCGTCAGTCACCACTTTGCGCAGGTGACGGGTCATGCCCATTTCGATGTCTTCAATACAGATCGTGCCGCGCGGAAGATTGTCCAACATGTCGCCCTCACTTGAATCCGTTGAGCAACAAAAGGATCAATGTTGCCCGTGTTCGGCAACTTTATTACTTCGCAAGCGCAGAAAATCAAGCCTTTTCTGCTTATCTCAGGCGACCGATTGTATAGGTGGGATTTATATTTTCCCTTGCAATGTAGTCAGTTAGCGATTCGTGGTGCGGATGATGCTCAGTTTTTGTTTCTGCAGCAGCCAATCCGCCCGAGATAAACAGAGAATCAATCCCCTCACCCATGCCGCCCAGAATGTCGGTATGGGGGCCATCACCGATCACCAAAATGTCGCCATCGGGGATGTCGTGGCCCAGTTCTTGCAGCCTACGGCGGGCCAGATCATAGATCGGCGGGTGGGGTTTGCCGAAGTACAGGCTTTCGCCGCCCATCTCGGTATACAGTTTGGCCAGCGCCCCGGCACACCATTCGCGCACCTCGCCCCGGTCGACCACAATATCGGGATTGGCGCACAGCAGCTTCATGCCCTTTTGCTTGGCATAGAGGAAATCCGCGCGGTTGACGGACGGGTCCGCCATCGGATCAAACGGACCGCAACAGACGATCCCTTCGGCCTCATCCAGCGGGACCCGTTCGATGTGGATCGGGTGGTGCAGTATTTTCAGCGGCTCAAAGAACCCCGCATCGCGCTGCCATTCGCCCATGAAATAGACCTTTTCCCCGACGGCGCCCCGGAACATCGCCGACCGCGCAGAATCGCCGCTGGTGGCGATGGTGTCATAGGCATCTTCGGGGACGTTGAATTGCACCAATTGTTGGGCAACGCCCGCGCGGGGTTTCGGAGAGTTCGTCACCAGCACGACAATCCCGCCTTTCGCACGATAGGCTTTGAGGGCAGCGACGGCCTCGGGGAAGGCGGTGATGCCGTTGTGAACACAGCCCCAAAGGTCAACGAACAGTGCTTTGTAGCGGTCGGATATGTCGGACAGGGCGTGGACGATCTGAGTCATTGAGGACCTCGGGCGAGTTGAATGCAAGGTTGCGTCAGCTATTGCAAAGCTGACGGGCTTTGACCATCCCGCAATGCCAATTGCCGCCGTTAAATGGCTGTGTCGGTCAGTTTTCTTCGCTGATCTCGTCGACATCCGGCGCCTGCTGGACGGCATCGGTGCCCAGAATGACTTGCGCGCCAATCCTGTTTTGGAACCGCACCACCACCAGATAGCCCGGACCCAATTGATCTTGAAGGATTTCGACCAAAGGTGTCTCGCGCAGGCTTTCTGGCAGCAATCCAGCGACCGAGGAGACTTTGTAAGCCGCTTCAATCGGCAGGTCGACGATCAGCCAGATATCTGCCTGCTTGCGTTTGGCGTTTACGTCAATGCGGATGACCTCGACCGACACCGGGTCTGCCCAATCGCGGATGGCTTGTGCGACCTGAGCTTCGGTTCGGGTTTCGAGATAGCGATTATAGGTGGATTTACCCAACTGCAAAACGACAAGAGCCAGAAAGGCCAATGTCACAGTCACACTGGCGGTAAAGTTCAGTTTCCGGCGACCTTTGCTGAAGACCATCGAGCGGGCCGCGTACACGATATAAACCGCGCAGGCGGACAGGATGATCGCGCCAAGGTTGGTGGCGAATAACAACCCGGCCTCATACGCCTCGCCCGGTTCGCCGAAATACAGCAGAACGCCCGAGGCGGACAGGGGCGGCACCAGTGACACGCCGATGGCCGCGCCGGGCAGCAAGCTGGCTTCGGAGCGGTTGATTTGCACGTAAGCACCGGCGACGCCTGCGGCCAGAGCGACAATCAGGTCCTCGGTTCCGGGGTCGGTCCGGGCCAAGACTTGATCAGGGATCAGGATGCCGCGCGGGACATCTGCGACATAGACCAAGAGCCACGCGAGCAATACGCAAAGAATGGCCGCACCGCAGACAATCAGAGCCAGATAGAACGCACGCCCCAGCCACCCCATGACCATAGCCGCCGCCACGCCCAATATGGGAGCCATCAGCGGCGCCACCAGCATTGCGGCAATCACCACCGCGCCTGAATCGCGAAGCATGCCCATCGTAGCGATCACAACCGATAGGGTCAGCAGCATCGCAAAGCGCCGCCAATAGGCTGCTCTGTCCTTGCCTTCAAACCGCAAGATGTCTCGGGTGGTGCTGAACTTGCGTGTACTCATATGTCGGAACTGATCCGCTACTTGCTCTCCTGACCAGAGTAGCAATGGAAGCGGGTCGCGCAAATCCTATGCCTCAACAAAAAAAGGCGCCCCACTTGGGCGCCTTTTCTTTGGAAAGATCTAAAGATCAGACCTTGAGGTTCGGAATGATTTGCTTTTTGCGGCTCATGATGCCCGGCAGGACCACGGCGTCGCCGTTAACCGATGCGCCAAAGCTTTTCTCGGCCACGCCTTTGACTAGATCGTTCGGCACCAGCAGAGTGGCCTCTTCGTTCAGAATGTCGACCACGAACAGCAGCACCTGATCGACGCCGTCCTCGCTGGCCACACTGACCATCGAGTCCGCCAGGCTAGCCTTGCGGTCCAGCACGACGCCGGGGGCCGTGGTTTCCAGAACCGAGACGCGGAACTTGGTGCCGTCGACCTCGTATTCTTTGCTGTCCATGCGGATCAGTTCGGCGTCTGAGAAGGACGATACATCCGATTTTGCCGCGAACATGTCGGCGGCATAAGCCGATACGTCTAGGCCCAGTTCAGCAGCCAGTTTCTCGGCCACTTCGCGATCATGCGCAGTGGTTGTGGGCGAGCGGAACTCCAAGGTATCCGACAGGATGCAAGTCAGCGCCGCGCCTTTGATGGCGTCGGGCATCTTGGCTGCGTCGTCGCCCATCAGGTCGACCATGATGGTGGCGGTGCAGGCCAGCGGGCGCACGGTGATGTCGATCGGGCCTTTGGTTTCCAGGCCGCCGACCAGCTTGTGGTGGTCGATGATGGCTTGGATATCGGCACTGTTGATGCTGGCGGGCAGTTCGGCCGGGTTGTTGGTGTCAACGATGACAACCGGCGCGTCGGCTTCGACGTCGTCGATGATACGCGGCTTGGACAGGTCCCAGCGCTGCAGCATGAACGCGGCTTCGGTGTTGGGCTCGCCCAGCAGAACGGGCTCGGCCTGTTCGCCTATGACTTCGTTCAGGTACCACGACCACAGGATGGGTGATCCTGTGGAGTCGGTGTCGGGAGATTTATGGCCAAATACAAGGGTTGTCATGTCAGCGTCCTGAGGATGATAATTTGCGCGCCTTATAGGGCGGTCCGCCGGGGTTGTCACCCGGCAGAATCCTCGCTGCGACGGTTGGTCTGTCTTTCGCCGAGTGCGATCAGAAAGGCGCGCGGGTCAAGAAATATCCAGCCTGTTGCAATTGGTTCAGCAATCCATGAGTACCGCCTAGATGTCCAGCCCCCACGGCGATCACTGCGGTCTGATCTTGAATGTCCAGAATCCTCGGCATCCAATTGTTGTTTCGCCCGACCAGTAAGTGCTGTTCGAACGCCTGCCATTCTTCGTCAAACACTTCGGGCGACATACCAGAATGCTCTCGCGCCAAAATACGGCCTAGTTCGATGGATTGTGCGTGATTTTCCTCGAAATATGAGTTTGTCATGGTGGCCAGCTGGTCGTCGCTGGTTTCGTACGAATTGACCCACCGCGCTAGCGATTCCGCCTGTTCTTCAATCGAGTGGAGTTCAAACATGGTCATCAGTTCCTCAATGCTCTCCAGCGAAAATTGAGGGATGCCTTGATCTTCGGCTAAAACGGTCAGACGCGCATCCAGCCCATGATTGGCGTTCGGGTCCTGAAGTAGGCATGTAGGCATGGCCAGAGTCATGCCCAGAAACCAGGGGCGCATTTTCGCTCCCATCCAACTGGGTATGCCGCGTTCGGCTAGGGCGGAAGACAGGGTTGTCCAAGCCTCTTCGGGTAGCAGGTCAATCAAGGTGGGGCCGGACGTAATCAAGATCGGGCTCGGGTCCAGAGCCAGTTCCTTTTCCCAGGCCTTCATCTCGTCTTGGGTTACTTCGAAATAGAATGCATCGGCTTGGCTGAGTGTTGGCGTCAGGTTTGCGACAATCACATCCATGCGCGGATCGTTCAGGTGCATCGTACCTATCAGGTGCAGCACCGTTGTGCCCTTTGTTGCGATCCAGTGGTTGCCTTCTGCAAATGGGACGTTGGTCAGGGTTTCTTTCAGCTCGGCGTGGGCTGCAGGTGACAATTCGCCCTTTAGATCGCGCCCCTCGCAAGCTGCGTGAACCGTGACGGGCAGCAACAGGCAGATCACCAGCAGAATTATGCGCATGTGGAAATTTCCTTTGAAATCAGAGTTGCTGAAACACTGCCTCGGCAGGTGAATGGGTGCAAGGCCGATTGGAAAGCTGCGCCTGGCGTCTGGCATTCCGCCGCAAATCGCATAGCATGCAAACATGAACCGCGAGCAGGATCTCTATCCCCCCATCAAGGCGCTGTTAGAGCGTCAGGGCTATTCCGTCAAAGGCGAGGTTGGCGCGGCTGATATCGTGGCCGTGCGGGATGGCGAAGAACCGGTCATCGTCGAGCTCAAGCTGCGGTTTTCGCTGGCATTGTTCCATCAGGCGATCACACGGCTGAAAGTGACGGATCAAGTTTACATCGGGGTGTGCAAGCCCAAAGGCCGCAGCGCGCGTCGGGCGCTGAAGGACAATCTGGCGCTGTGTCGCCGGCTGGGGTTGGGGCTGATCACCGTGCGGGCCGATGGCAAGGTCGAGGTGCAATGTGATCCCGGCCCGTACGCACCGCGCAAGTCCAAGGCTAAGACTGCGCGCTTGTTGCGTGAATTCGACCGGCTTGAGGGCGATCCCAACGCGGGCGGTGCTACGCGGCACGGGATCGTTACGGCCTATCGTCAGGACGCGCTGAAATGCGCGGCGCATCTGGCGGAATGTGGGGCGACCAAAGGGTCCGAAGTCGCCAAGGCAACCGGCGTTCCTGAGGCCACTCGCCTGATGCGCGACAATCACTACGGTTGGTTCGGTAAGGTGGAAAAGGGCGTCTACGACCTGACCGCCGCCGGGCAAGACGGTTTGAAACACTGGGCTTACAGCTGGGAACAGCCTGACTGAACCCGGTTGCAAAAAATCGATCACAGCTTGTTGACTCGGGGATTGCGACCCCCTAGCTATGCGTCGTTATCACTCTCACAACTCGAGTGCTAACGCCTCGCCATCCGGCGAGGGGAGGATAGATAAACTTTGAGCCCAAGGAGCTGCAAAGATGGCATTGAAACCGCTTCATGACCGCGTGTTGGTTCGCCGTACCGAAAGCGAAGAAAAAACCGCTGGTGGTCTGATCATTCCTGACAGCGCTAAAGAAAAGCCCAGCGAAGGCGAAGTCGTTGCAACCGGCGAAGGCGCACGCAAGGACAGCGGCGAACTGATCGCAATGGCTGTAAAATCCGGTGACAAGATCCTGTTCGGCAAATGGTCGGGCACCGAGGTTCAGGTCAACGGCGAAGAGCTGCTGATGATGAAAGAAAGCGACATCATGGGGATCATCGAGTAAGCCGCGCGCTTCTCTGATCTTCATTTCCAACTTATTTCTCAAGGAGAGACAATATGGCTGCTAAGGACGTCAAGTTCGACACCGATGCCCGCAACCGCATGCTGTCAGGTGTGAACATCCTGGCCGATGCTGTCAAAGTGACCCTGGGCCCAAAAGGCCGCAACGTGGTTCTGGACAAATCCTTTGGCGCACCGCGCATCACCAAAGACGGTGTTTCGGTTGCCAAGGAAATCGAACTGGAAGACAAGTTCGAAAACATGGGCGCGCAGATGGTGAAAGAAGTCGCCAGCCGCACCAATGACGAAGCCGGCGACGGCACCACCACCGCAACCGTTCTTGCGCAGGCAATCGTTCGCGAAGGCCTGAAGCAGGTTGCAGCGGGCCTGAACCCGATGGACCTGAAGCGCGGTATCGACCTGGCAACCGCCAAGGTTGTTGAAGGCATCAAAGACGCCTCGCGCGAAGTCAAAGACTCGGCAGAAGTCGCTCAGGTTGGCACCATCTCGGCCAACGGCGAAGCCGAAATCGGCCAGCAGATCGCAGACGCGATGCAGAAAGTTGGCAACGAAGGCGTTATCACCGTCGAAGAAAACAAAGGTCTGGAAACCGAGACCGATGTTGTCGAAGGTATGCAGTTCGACCGTGGCTACCTGTCGCCTTACTTCGTCACCAACGCAGACAAGATGATCGCAGAACTCGACGACTGCATGATCCTGCTGCACGAAAAGAAACTGTCCTCGCTGCAGCCAATGGTTCCGCTGCTCGAGCAGGTGATCCAGTCGCAAAAGCCGCTGCTGATCATTGCTGAGGACGTTGAAGGCGAAGCGCTGGCAACTCTGGTTGTCAACAAACTGCGCGGCGGCCTGAAAATTGCTGCTGTCAAAGCACCGGGCTTCGGCGATCGCCGCAAAGCCATGCTGCAGGACATCGCGATCCTGACCGGCGGTCAGGTTATCTCGGAAGATCTGGGTATGAAGCTCGAGTCCGTCACCATGGACATGCTGGGCACAGCCAAGAAAATCGAGATCACCAAAGACGAAACCACCATCGTCGACGGTGCTGGCGAGAAAGCCGAGATCGAAGCACGTGTTGCTCAGATCCGCACTCAGATCGAAGAAACCACCAGCGACTACGACCGTGAAAAGCTGCAAGAGCGCGTTGCCAAACTGGCAGGCGGCGTTGCCGTTATCCGCGTCGGCGGCATGACCGAAGTTGAAGTGAAAGAGCGTAAGGACCGTGTGGACGATGCTCTGAACGCAACACGCGCTGCAGTTCAGGAAGGCGTTGTTGTCGGTGGTGGTGTTGCTCTGGTTCAGGCCGGTAAAGCACTGGAAACTCTGGAAGGTGCAAACGCTGACCAGAACGCTGGCATCAACATCGTTCGCAAAGCCATCGAAGCGCCGCTGCGCCAGATCGCCGAGAACGCAGGTGTTGACGGTGCGGTTGTTGCGGGCAAAGTCCGTGAATCTGCTGACGCAGCATTCGGCTTCAACGCACAGACCGAAGAATATGGTGACATGTTCTCGTTCGGCGTGATCGATCCGGCCAAGGTTGTCCGTACCGCTCTGGAAGATGCGGCATCGGTTGCTGGCCTGCTGGTCACCACCGAAGCCATGGTTGCAGACAAGCCTGCCAAAGAAGGCGCAGCACCTGCAGGCGGCATGCCCGACATGGGCGGCATGGGCGGCATGATGTAAGCACGTCGAATTCGCCCCGGCGAATTCCGACGATCCCGACAAGCGCTTGGCCCTATGGCCAGATTGCTTAGAGGGACCGCCATAGAACTTACTGACGGGGTCGCCTTTGGGCGGCCCCGTTTCTTATAACCACTACGCCGCGCTGGAAAGTGAGTGTGCAAACGCTCGCGATACCGCTATGCGGTTGATATGCGTTTGTTTCTGCTCACCACTCTGACCATGTGCGCCTTTGCGGCGAATTCGATCCTGAATCGTCTGGCTATAGACAGCGGTGCCAGCGACCCCGCCGGGTTTGCCATAATTCGCGTGTTGTCCGGGGCAGTGGTGCTGACCGGTCTGGTTTGGCTCAGGTCAGGTCGTCTGCCATTGCGCAACCGGCGCAGGTTGGCGGGGGCAGGATCGCTATCACTCTATATGATTGGGTTTTCCATCGCCTATCTGACGTTGGATGCGGGCCTTGGGGCGCTGATCCTGTTTGGCGTTGTGCAGATCACAATGTTCGCAGTGACGTCGTTAACCGGCAATGCTCCGACTGCGCGACAGATGGGGGGCGCGGCAATCGCCCTTATGGGGCTGGTCTATGTCCTGTGGCCGTCCGGAGCAGTACAGGTCGACCCGATTGGCGCAGCTCTGATGACAGCTGCCGGGGTCGGATGGGCAGTCTATTCGCTGGTTGGGCGGTTTGAGCCTGACGCCCTTGCTGGAACGGCGGCCAATTTCGTTATAGCCCTGCCGGTTACTGCGCTAGCGTTAATGCTGACCGTTGGGG
Source organism: Ruegeria sp. BB1 (assembly GCF_056539465.1). Lineage (NCBI taxonomy): Bacteria > Pseudomonadati > Pseudomonadota > Alphaproteobacteria > Rhodobacterales > Roseobacteraceae > Ruegeria > Ruegeria sp. BB1. Next base: position 1,489,903 of record NZ_JBQFVB010000001.1, on the reverse strand, counting down.
GTTGGCAGATGAGTGGCGCTGGCTACCTGCTGGCTGCCCTTTCTGGAGGTGTGACCTCGGGGATGGGCTATGCCGTATGGTATCGGGTTTTGCCGCAACTGGCGCCAAGCACGGCGGCGGTAGTGCAATTGAGCGTACCAATCATCGCCATCCTCGCTGGCGTTTTGTTGTTGGGAGAAGTCGCCAGTTTGCGCCTGATCTTTGGCGCGGCGCTGGTTCTGGGCGGCATCGCGCTGGCTGTCCTGCGCCTGAAGCCGCGCTAGGGGTTTCAACGCAATCGGATAACGCTTATCTGGCGGCTATGAGATATCTGCTTGCCCTGTTTCTTTTCCTTGTTCCCGCCTTGGCCCAGGCCAAATGCGTGGTGCTTTTACACGGGCTGGCGCGGACCGAGGCGTCCTTCACAGTGATGGAACAACTGTTTCAGGCGCACGGGTACACCGTTGTCCGACCCGGCTATCCTTCGACCGATTTGCCGATACCTGAACTGGCGAACCAGACATTGCCGGACGCCTTCGCGGCCTGTGGTGATGAGACCGTGAACGTGGTGGCGCATTCAATGGGTGGCATCCTGCTGCGCTATTGGTTGCAGGACCATCACCCGGAAAACCTGGGCCGTGTGGTCATGCTCGGCCCGCCCAATCAGGGCAGTCAGCTTGTGGATGAACTGGGCGCGTATGAGGTGTTCGGCATGCTGCATGGCCCCGCCGGGCTGGCCTTGGGCACGGGCCCCGAGGGCATACCGCGCAACCTGCCATCCGTTGAGTTTGAGGTGGGCGTGATCGCGGGTGAGAACTCGCTGAACCCGCTGTTTTCCTCGCTGATCGACGGCAAGGATGACGGCAAGGTCTCGATTGAAACGACAAAAGTGGACGGCATGACGGATCACATCGTTCTTCCGGTGACGCACACTTTTATGATGAACAATCCCCGCGTCATGGCGCAGGCGCTGCATTTTATCGAATTCGGGCAATTCGATCCGCAGATCACCTGGCTGGATGGCGTCATGGATATCATCAACGAAATCTGTATCGGGCAGGATTGCTCGGAACCCGAGTCGGAGCCCACGCAATGACCGCATTGAATCTGACCCTGACCGGTGCAGAGGTGCTGTTGCCGGAGCATGGCCTTGTGCCCGCCGATCTGTCTCTGGCGGATGGCATCATTCAAACGGATCGGGTCGGGCGACAGATCGACCTGTCCGGCTATCTTGTTCTGCCCGGTATTATCGACCTGCACGGGGATGGGTTCGAACGCCATATCGCGCCACGCCGCGGGGCGATGAAGCAGATGGACGAAGGCATTCTCTCGGTCGAGGCTGAATTGGCTGCGAATGGTATCACTACCGCCGTTCTGGCCCAGTTTCACAGTTGGGAGGGTGGGGTGCGTGGCCCGGAATTCGCGGATCAGGTGTTTCGCGCCATAACCTCGGTCAAGGATCGCGTCGTGACCGACCTGATGCCTCAGTTGCGGTTCGAGACACACATGCTGGATGACTATGCGGACCTGCCCGGCCGTATTGCGGACTGGCAGGTGCCCTATGTCGTGTTCAACGACCACCTGCCGCATGACCGTCTGGCCGAGGGGCGCAAGCCGCCGCGTCTGACCGGCCAAGCACTGAAAGCCGGGCGAAACCCGGACACGCATTTTAAAATGCTGTTGTCCATGCACGCCCGTCGTAACGAAGTGCCAGCGGCGCTGGACACGCTATGTGCGGCATTGGACTCACAGTACGTGCGCATGGGCAGCCATGACGACGCGACTGCACAAATACGGGCCGACTGGCGGGCGCGGGGGGCGCAGATCTCGGAATTTCCCGAAACGCTCGAAGCAGCCGAGGCCGCGCGTGCCGCCGGGGATTACATCATTTTAGGATCGCCCAACGTGGTGCGCGGTGGATCGCACAAGGGTAATGTCAGCGCACTTGACCTGATCACGATGGGATATTGCGATGCGTTGGCCTCGGATTATCACTATCCCAGCCCGCGCCGCGCGGCGCTGATGGTGGCGAAGTCTGGCTTGGTGGATTTCGCCGGGGCCTGGGCGCTGGTGTCATCCGGCCCCGCCCGTGTCCTTGGTTTGCAGGATCGGGGCAAGCTGGCCCCCGGCCAGCGCGCCGATCTGGTGATACTGGATGCCGAAACCCGCCGCGTAGCCGCCACGCTGGCTGGCGGGCGGGTTAGCTATATGTCAGGTGATATTGCGGCGCGGTTTGTTGGCTGATTCACCGTGCAATGCGGTTGAAATGCCCCATTTTGCGGCCTGCCTTAACCTCGGCCTTGCCATAGAGATGCAGCGCCACGTCGCGTTCCTGCGCTAGTTCGGGCACGCGGTCCATGTCCGTTCCGATCAGGTTTTCCATGACCACGTCCGAATGTCGCTGACCATCTCCCAAAGGCCATCCTGCGACGGCCCGAATATGCTGTTCGAACTGATCCACGGCGCAGCCATTCTGCGTCCAGTGGCCCGAGTTATGCACGCGCGGCGCGATCTCATTCACGATCAGACCGCCGGGCGTCACGAACAGTTCGACGCCCATGACGCCGACATAATCCAGCGCGTTTAGGATGTTGGCGGCCAACAGAACGGCATCTGTCCGTTGCGCCGGGCGCAGACGGGCAGGGACTGTTGTGGTGTGCAGGATACCATCGCGGTGTATGTTCTCACCGGGATCGAAACAGGCAACCTGACCGTCCAGCCCGCGGGCCGCAATGATCGATACCTCGTGGCTAAACTCCACAAACCCCTCAAGGATCGCGGGTGCCCCGGCCATATCGGCCAGCGCGGCTTCGGCATCCTCGGGTGCGCGCAGACGGGCCTGCCCCTTACCGTCATAGCCAAACCGGCGCGTTTTCAGGATTGCGGGCGTACCGATCTGCTCGATCGCCGCATTCAGGCTGTTCAGATCGGTGATATCCGCGAAAGGCGCGGTTTGCAGGCCAAGCCCCTGCAGGAAATTCTTCTCGGTCAACCGGTCCTGGCTGACGCGCAGCGCTTCTCGCCCCGGACGGATCGGGCAGTGCGCTTCAAGCAGGTCCAGCGCTTCGGTCGGGATGTTCTCGAACTCATATGTGATGACATCTACCGACCCGGCAAACGCCTTTAGCGCATCGATATCGTCATAGGCGGCGGTGGTCACGCGATCGGCCACTTGGCCGGCAGGAGGGTTGGCGCCGGGTTCGTAGATATGGGTCACAAACCCCAGACGAGACGCTGCCACGGACAGCATCCGGCCCAATTGACCGCCGCCCAGAACTCCGATCCTGGCACCCGTTTGCAATGCGTCACTCATCGACGGGCTCCTCGGGGATCGACGCCGACAGTGCATCGCGCCAAGCGTCCAGTCGTTGCGCCAAAGCGTCATCCTGCAAGGCCAGAATCCCGGCCGCCATCAGGCCCGCGTTGGCCCCACCGGCCGCGCCGATGGCCATGGTGGCAACAGGGAACCCTTTGGGCATCTGCACGATGGAATACAGCGAGTCGACGCCCGACAGGGCCCGCGTCTGTACCGGAACGCCAATCACCGGCACCCGTGTTTTCGACGCCATCATGCCAGGCAGATGCGCGGCCCCACCGGCCCCGGCAATGATCACATGCAGCCCGCGTGATGCGGCGGTCTTGCCATAGTCCCACAAGCGGTCCGGTGTGCGGTGCGCCGAGACAATGCGCTTTTCGTACGCGATGCCTAACTCATCAAGTATGTTCGCGGCTTCCTTCATCGTGGGCCAGTCCGACTGGCTGCCCATGATGATCCCCACTTTCACATCGCTCATCCGCTTGTTTCCCTGCCGTCTGAAAGAGCGCGCACTATAGCTAAATCGGTCCCAGAGGCAATGTGGTTTGGCGACCGTATGGCTCGTCTGACGTCCTGCTGAAAATACATTCGAATTAGTGTATACTTGATCGCGGGACAGTGGTTCCCGAGGAGGTACCCATGACAGATACAGTTTTGAAAAACCGGGACGGCCAAGCCGTGCCGCAGGACAGTATTGAGGCATTTAAATCGCAAGTTCGCGGGGCACTGATTTTGCCCGGTGACCCCGAGTATGACGGTGCGCGCAGTATTTGGAACGCGTTGGTTGACAAGTATCCCGGTGCAATACTGCGGTGCCACGGCACCGCCGATGTCGCGGCGGCCGCCAGGTTCGCGTTTGAAAACAACATACTGGTATCGGTAAGAGGTGGCGGTCATAACGTGGGTGGGCGCGCCGTCTGCGATGATGGCCTCGTAATTGACCTGTCCTGCATGCGCGCGGTCCATGTTGATGCAGAAACCCAAACCGTACGCGCTCAGGGCGGGGCCACGTTGGGGGATGTAGACTGCGAAACACATCTTCACGGACTTGCTGTGCCATTGGGCGTCGTATCGCAGACAGGTATTGGCGGATTGACGACGGGTGGCGGATTCGGCTGGATGGCACGAAAATACGGGCCAACCTGCGACAACGTTATCGAGGCCGAAGTCGTAACGGCAGACGGTTCGATCAGAACTGCGAATGCGAACAGGAATCCAGACCTTTATTGGGGCATCTGCGGCGGCAGCGGAAATTTCGGCATCGTGACGTCATTCCTTTACAGGGCGTATCCTCTGTCTACGGTGTTGGGGGGCATGATTGCATATCCCCGAGCCGACGCCGCCGAAGTGCTGCGAGGTTTTCGGGATATCGTTTCACGGGCACCTGATGAACTGACGGTCTATGCGGGGTTGTTGTGGGGACCGGATGGAACGCCGCTAACAGCTATGGTGCCGTGTTGGATTGGAGACGATAAGGAAGCTGGGCGTCAGGCAATCCAACCCCTGACGGAGATCGGAGAACCTTTGGTCGTCGACTTGCACGAGATGCCGTTCCCCGCCAAACAAAGCATGCTGGATGGGGCCTATGGGCCAGGCAGCCGGAACTACTGGAAATCTGCATATCTCAACGCGCTGACGGATGAGGCCATTGATACGATCGTTGCACAATCTGAAGGGATGACAATACCCGGCTCGGGCATTCTGATCGAACATTGCGCTGGCGCAGCAAAGTCCAAATCAAATGGGGACAACGCCTTTGCGCAACGCGGTCACGACTATCTGATTGCGATACTACCGCTGTGGACTGATCCAGCGGATGACGCGGATCAGATTGCCTGGGCGCGGTCCATGCATGATGCAATTGCGCCCTATTCCACGGGCGGAACTTATCTGAACTATCTGGGCGCCGATGAAGACAGTGCGATAGAGACGGCATTCGGTGAAAATCTTGATCAAATGAAAGAGGTTAAGCGGAAATACGATCCGACCAATTTCTTCTGCGCAAACGCAAATGTTTCACCTTGAAACAGATGTCATCCGTTTGAATATGACGTAACACTGCAAAACTCGGTTCATAAGCGCCTTGAATGTGCGTGTGAACCGAGTGGTGGAGTTTTCAGGCAATGATGTCCGGCGTCAAACGGTCCTCGATCAGACGAATGATGTCCTTCAGGCGAAGTTTTTGCTTTTTCAGTCGCTTAATCGTCAACTGATCGGCTGTGCCGGTGGACTGCAGCGCCTCGATCGCTTCGTCCAGATCACGGTGTTGGCGGCGAAAAACCTCCAGTTCAACCCGCAAAACCTCATCTGTTTTCATCGAAAGATCTGTTGGCGCATTCATGAGCGACTCAGTGCCTTTTGTGGTGCTTGTGACACAAGATAGTGTGTCAGGGTTTATCCGGCCAGACCTTGTGGACATCACGGCATAAACCCATATTCTATTATACGCGGTTGCCGGAACGGGGCCGCATCACACGTCGCTTTGGCAATAAAGGACGAAAATACGTGTCAAAACTTACTCTTGGCTCATACCCGCATCTTTTGGGGTTCGAGCAGTTGGAACGTCTTCTGGAACGGTCTGCAAAGGCCGGTAACGAAGGCTACCCGCCTTATAATATTGAGCAGACCTCGGACTTTTCATACCGCATCACCCTGGCTGTGGCTGGGTTCGCGGAACAAGATTTGTCGATCACAATCGAGGATCGCCAGCTTGTGATCCGGGGGCGCCAACGCGACGACAGCGAGGGGCGCATTTTTCTGCATCGCGGCATCGCCGCGCGCCAGTTCCAGCGCATGTTCGTGCTGGCCGATGGTGTCGAGGTGGGCGAGGCGATCATGGAGAACGGTCTGCTGCATGTGGACCTGACCCGCGCCGTGCCTGAGACCGTGGTGCAAACGATCAACATAAAAAAGGGGTAAGAGCTATGAATACACCGATTGAATATAACGCCGAAGGCGACCGCATCGTTTATGTGAAAACCGTCGATGTTGCCGATCTGCCCCGCGATGTCCGGGATAAGGCAGGCGATCTGGATCAGTTGTACGCGGTTCACGATTCCGATGGCCAGCAGCTTGCGCTCGTGACAGATCGTAAGATGGCCTTTTTCCTGGCCCGTGAACACGATCTGTCACCGGTGGCCGTTCACTGAACGGCCCCGCCGGTTATTTTTCGGCGTGACAATCCCAACAACAAGCGCGACACATACGAACCGGCATGACATGCCCGGCTGATTTACTCTGCATCAGGGGATTTTGCGGATGAGCTGGTTCGATTTCGATTGGGTAGACGCCTTCAGTGATCGCGCCTTTGGCGGCAACGGCTGCGCCGTGGTTCACGGCGGGGCTGAATTGCCCGAAGATGTGTGCACTGCTTATGTGCGCGAAACCTCTCTGGTTGAATGCACGTTCACGGGACCATCTGATGTGGCCGAAATCCGGGTGCGCTATTTTCTGGCCAGCAAGGAAATCCCTTTTGCCGGACACCCCACAATTGCAACTGTAGTGGCGATGCGGTCCCGTGGTTTGGTTGAAGGCGATGCACTGACGTTGGAAACAGGCGCGGGGATCGTTTCGATTCGTTTGAACGGAGACGAGATCGAAATGACTCAGGTCGCGCCGAAATTCGGCAATCCTGTTCCCGTCGATCTGGTTGCGGCCGCCATTAGCCTGCCCGAGGATGCGATAATCTCACCGCCGCAATTTGTGTCCACCGGGTTGCCGTTCTGCATTACGGTTCTGCGTGATCACGAGGCCTTGCGCGCCGCACAGTTGGATCTTGAGGCACTGCGCAAAGTGGCCGCGAAGGCCGGATTTTCTGGCACCGATATGGCGGAACCGTTCCTTGTGACGATGAAGGGCGCGACAAATGCGGGCGACACGTTCTCACGCCTGTTGATGGCGCCACCCAGCCCGCCCGAAGACCCGTTCACCGGATCGGCCACCGGTGCCATGGCGGCCTATCTGTGGAAGTACGGGTTAATGCCCAAAGACAGTTTCATCGCAGAACAAGGCCATGACATGGGCCGCCCCGGTCAGGCTGTTGTCACACGCGTTGGCCCACCCGATGCGATGACCGGTATCAAAGTCGCGGGGCGCGGTCATGTGTTGATGCGGGGGCAGGTTGATCTGCCCGAGACAACACAATGACACGACCTGCCATTGCCATCCTGCCATATGGGCATCGGCTGGGGCCAAAACTGGCCTCGGTTTCGCTGTCCGAACTGATCTGGCCCGAAGGGTGCCCGGATCGCCTGACCGGCAAGACGGTGGGCGATCTGGAGCGCACCGATCACCTGATCATGTACCCGAACTCGACCGTGCATCTGCGCTTGCGTCGCGGTACCCGCGCGCGGATTTCATTGATGATGGGCGAGCCTTCGGCCATTCACGCCAAACATGATCGGATGCTGCGATATACATGGCGGCGGTTCTTCCGGGTGCTGACTTTTCATGACGTGCTGCTACACAACATCCCGAATGCAGTGTTCCTGCCGTATGGCGTGACGATGGTGCCCGACTGGCAGGACCTGAAGGTTGAGAAAACCAAATCCTGCTCGCTAATTGCTTCGGCCAAGCGCGATCTTGTAGGGCATCAGTTGCGCCATTCGGTGATCGACTGGGTGCGTGAAACTGGTGCAGATGTTGATATCATGGGCCGGGGATACACTCCGTTTGATCTCAAATCCGACGGGTTGGCGCCGTACCGCTATTCTGTGGTGATCGAGAACGTGCGTGAGAAGAATTACTTTTCGGAAAAGCTGACGGATGCGATCTTGTGCTCCTCGGTCCCGATCTATTGGGGATGCCCGAATATCGGCGATTTCTTCGATACCTCTGGTATGATCCTGTGCGAAACCAAAGAGGATATTCAGCGCGCGATCCAATCCGCATCAATCGAGGATTTCGCCGCGCGCCTGCCGCATCTGCAGGCGATCCAGCAACACGCAGCAGAATATGGGGATTTTGAGGGCAGAGCCGTGCGCCTTCTGCGCGCTGAACTAGACGCGGGCCCGAACTAACCAGCGGGTGCCAACCAGCCTTCTTGCAGAATTGGACGGGCCTCGGGGTCAATCCCGTGCCGATCGCATAGCCGCTGCAGATACGATCCGCGCACCGGCAAACCGTCCGTGTTCTGCGCCATCAGCCGTTTCTGATGACCATAGACGTGGACGGAATGAACCATGTCGCCTTCAATCTGTGCGGTCGGGGTGAACGGGTTGTGCAATTTCCACAGATCATGCTTGGACAGAGGGTAAAACACCTCCGCTTGCATGGCATGGCTGTCCTCGTCGGTCTTGCGCAGGAAATGTGCAAAGGCTTTGGGGCCGGAACTGCCCCAGGGCAGGCTCTCGATCCCCCAGGTCTCACCGTCCCGGATGCGTTGACGGTTGCGCCGGTGCAGCGGACCGCCCCGCCAGGGCTGGGTCGGGTTGGCTGCGATCACAAAGTCCAGCATATGCGCCAGCGTTTGCGAGTCTGCTGGCAGGCGCAACACACCGGTCAGGAAATTTCCGGTATGGGACTGTCCAAAGATATACGCTGATGGAAAGGCAAAGGGCCTGACACAATAGGCGTCCAGATCCACCCAGATGAAATCGGTTTTCTGCATCAGTCGCAGACGAAAAATGTCGGAAAAAACCGCGACGCGTCGCCGGTCACCTGCAGGCATATCAAACGGCGCGGGCCAGAGGATATCACTGGCGGGCCGCAATTCGCCCCCTGCGGGAACGCCTTCGATCTCGTGCCCGGTATAAAGAATAAACCGGTGACCCCGATCCAGATAGGATTGGATGCACAATGCCTCTAGCCAACTTAGATCTGATCCGAACCAGAAACTGGCTATGGTGGGCAGGTCAGAGGGCATAGGCGTGTTGCGTCCAAATCAAGTCAGGCAAATGCACCAATTGGCCAGCGCCTTGTCAATCGTGCCTACAAAAAAACGGCCCCCGAAAGTCGGAGGCCGCCTGAATGGAATTGCCTGCGCTTAAGACGCGGCGATCAAACCCATGCTTTCCAGCTTGAGCAGCACCTGATGGGCGCAGTTGTCGACATCGACATTTTCGGTCTCGACGCTCAGTTCGGGGTTGGCCGGTACATCGTAAGGGTCTGAAATACCGGTGAATTCCTTGATCTTGCCTTCGCGTGCCAGCTTGTACAGGCCCTTGCGGTCACGGCGTTCGCATTCTTCGATGCTGGTCGCAACGTGAACCTCGCAGAAAGCACCGAACTGTTCGATGTCTTCCCGTACGGCACGGCGGGTGGTGGCATAGGGCGCGATTGGCGCACAAATGGCGATGCCGCCATTCTTGGTGATCTCACTAGCCACGTAACCAATACGACGGATGTTCAGGTCGCGGTGCTCTTTAGAGAAACCCAGTTCAGACGACAGATTCTTACGAACGATATCACCATCCAGCAATGTAACCGGACGGCCACCCATTTCCATCAGTTTGACCATAAGCGCGTTGGCGATGGTGGATTTGCCCGAGCCCGAGAAACCGGTGAAGAACACGGTAAAGCCTTGTTCCGAGCGGGGCGGTGACGTGCGGCGCAGTTCGGTGACAACCTCAGGGAAGCTGAACCATTCGGGGATTTCCAGCCCTTCGCGCAAACGGCGGCGCAGCTCGGTGCCCGAGATGTTCAGGATCGTGACGTTGTCCTTGTCTGCGATCTCGTCATTCGGTTCGTACTGGGCGCGTTCCTGCACATAGACCATGTGTTTGAAGTCAACCATTTCGACGCCGATTTCATCCTGGAACTGGCGGAACAGGTCCTGCGCGTCATAGGGGCCGTAGAAATCTTCACCCGCCGAGTTCTTGCCCGGACCGGCGTGGTCTCGGCCAACGATGAAATGTGTGCAGCCGTGGTTGGCGCGGATCAGGCCGTGCCAGACCGCCTCGCGCGGGCCAGCCATGCGCATCGCCAGGTTCAGCAGCGACATCGAGGTGGTCGATGCCGGGTACTTGTCCAGAACCGCCTCATAGCAGCGGACGCGGGTGAAGTGATCGACGTCGCCCGGTTTGGTCATGCCAACGACAGGGTGGATCAGCAGGTTGGCCTGCGCCTCTTTCGCGGCGCGGAAGGTCAGTTCCTGGTGTGCGCGGTGCAGGGGGTTGCGGGTTTGGAACGCAACGATGCGGCGCCAGCCCAGCTTGCGGAAATAGGCGCGCAACTCGTTCGGCGTGTCCCGGCGGCCACGGAAATCATAGTGAACCGGCTGTTGAATGCCGACTACGGGGCCGCCCAGATAGACCTTGCCAGCCACGTTGTGCAGATAGTTCACCGCCGGGTGCGCATCGTCATCGGCGCCAAAGACCTTTTCGGCCTCTCGCGCTTTGTTCGGGGTCCAGCGGTCGGTCACGGTCATGGTGCCGAGAATGACACCTTCCTGATCGCGCAGGGCAATGTCCTGACCCAATTCGATGGTCTCAGCAAAATCTTCGCTAACGTCCAGCGTGATGGGCATCGGCCACAGGGTGCCGTCGGCCAGACGCATGTTTTCGACGACGTTGTCGTAGTCAGCTTCGCTCAGGAACCCTTTGAGAGGGTTGAACCCGCCATTCATCAGCAGTTCCAGATCGCAGATCTGACGCGGGCTCAGGTCCCAGCTGGTCAGGTCGGCAGCTTCCACTTTCAATTTCTGCGCCGACTCGTACGAAACGTACAGTTCAGAGATCGGAGCCAGATTGCTTAACATCGTCATTGGAATACTCTTGTCGCAGTGCGGTTTTATCGGTGATTCAGGGGTGTTTATGGGGCATGTGCCCCGGCTGCTGGGCGAAGTCCATATACATTCACGAAATTAAGGACGATATGCGCGGTTTTTGTCCGGAATGGAAGGATTTTTCGCCTGACGCAGCTTTTCCCGACTTGTATCCCGCTGACACGCACCTGTCGTGTGAATTCAGTACATCCGTTCCTAGGCGGCCTTGTCCGTCATAAGGTCCGCAGCACGCGTCACCGGCAGCGCGGAAACCGGTTGTGTCACGCCGCGCAGCTCAAACGATTGCAGTCCGGACAGATCGCCGTCATACCCAGCCGCCTGCAGTAATTCGGCCGAGACCAGTAGTTCCGCCCCAAGCGCCTTGGTCTGGCCTTCAAGACGACTGGCCACATTAACCGCGTCGCCGATAATGGTGCGCGCAGAACTGCCTGCAGCGCCGATTTCACCTAGTACCAGATCGCCCAGATGCAGACCCATTCCGATGCGTATCCGGGGGCTGCCTTCGGTTTGAAGCTGTTGATTGAAATACTCAAGCGCGCGGCTGACATCGGCGGCGGCCTTCAGCCCGGCACGGGCCGAGTCTTTGGCATTCGGGGTTTCGAACACGGCCAGCAAGCCGTCGCCCATGTATTTGTCGACCACCCCGCCATCCGCCGTGATTGCCGGGACGATGGCATCAAAGAAACGGTTCAGCAGGAATACAATGTCATAGGGCAACTGGCCCGTGGTCCGCGATGTGAACCCGCGCATATCGAGAAACAGAACCGCCAGCTTGCGTTCCTGCCCTTGGCTGGCATGGGCTCGTCCGCGCTTGCCATCAGAGCGGAACATCCGAAACGCAACTAGGGGGGCGGTTGGCCGTATCTGACAGGCCAGCCTTGCGCCAGTCGGGGCGCTGACGGCGGCAAGGCTGCGGGTTTCAACCTCATCCGGGGTGGGCAGTTGATCCGCGCCATCCTCAATGATCACGCGACAGGTGGTGCAACGCCCCTTGCCCCCGCAAAGGGCTGTGTGCGGAATGCCATTGGCCTGCGAAATCTCAAGCAGGGTCATGCCCTTTTCTGCCACGACCTCGGGGCCATCGACATACTTGACCCGGACCGAGTGCCTGCGGCGCCATAGTTTGCGGATAGTAAATACCGCCAGCGAAGCCCCCAAGGCGATCCAGAAGGCCATTAACGCATTGTCTTTGACACTGAACATGACCTGAAAGGCCTCGGGCGTGGGCCAGTTGTAATGTTCTATATATTGATCGCGCAGGAACGGATCGGCAAAATCCGCCCAGATGCGGCGCCCTTCGGTAAGCAACCCAGCCAGCGCAAAGCTGGGCACAAATACCGCCAGACCGATCAGGTAAGGCACCCATCTGGACCACCAGCGGGTCAGTCGCAGCCACATGTGCAGCCCAATGCAACTGTGGACCCAAACCACCAGCAACAGCAGGCTTTGCATCCAGATCGCCGAGTTGGGCCACATCAGAATGATGATGTACCCCATCTCGTCATTGACGTTATAGATTTCGTGGGCATAGCGCGTCTGCACGATATGCGAGATCAGTTGCAGCGGGATCAACAGCCCCAGAATGACCTGCAAGGCCGTGCTGAAGGGCATGCGTAGCGTTCGGCGTTGGCTAATGGAATAAAGCGCAAGGCCAAGGTGGACGAACAGTGCCAGATACAAGATCAAGCTGCCCAGACTGTGCCGGGTAACTGCGTGGCGCCCATCCTGCATGCCGTGCAGGTAATCGGTATGGAACAGCCCCAACCCGATATTGATGAAATGAAAGAAGGCAAAGGCGAACAGGGTAAGACCGCTGATGATCCTAAGCCGGGTTGTCCACCCGCCTTGCCATAAAACGCTTTTCAATCAAGCCACCTGTATTCGCCGCGCGTGTTCCCGAGTCTGGTACGGCGACGCGAGTGGGTCAAGTTATGGTTACGTAAATGGCGGTGTCCACGGGGTTTGGGATTCAGCGAAAATAATCGTTGGCGAAAGAGTGAACAGCACAATATGGCTTAGCTCCGGTCGGGACCGAGAGCTGTAGATCAACCCGTCAGCACCCGTATCGCGGGCGTGATCAGAGAAGCGCCATGTCGGTGAAACGCCCCGTTCTTCGTGGATATCCTGCCAGATAATCGACGCATCGGACTGGCCCCTCAGATCGACCAGTCTTGCACCAGTAACTTGGCCTCTTTGCAATATCCGCGGCGGATCGTTGGGCGAGACATACCGACGAATGACGACCCCTGCGCCTTCGGCGCTGAGAGAGGCATAGAGAGCAATCTGCCCTGAATGATGAAAACGCCCCTCGGGCGCCCGGGCAGGGGCCAAAGGGGCGTCACTTTGGGAGAGAAACAGAATTCTCCAGACCGGGCCGGAGAACTCCAGCATTGTCTTAGTCCTGTTCCGCCAGGAACCGCTCGGCATCCAGCGCGGCCATACAGCCCATACCGGCGCTCGTGACGGCCTGACGATAGATGTGGTCAGTCAGATCGCCTGCTGCGAACACACCGGGCACCGAGGTTTCGGTCGAGCCCGGCTTGGTCACCACATACCCACCCATATGGGTTTCCAGCGAGTCCTTGACCAGCTCATTTGCTGGCGCGTGACCAATGGCGACAAAGACGCCTTTACAGGGAACTTCGGTGATCTCACCGGTTTTGACGTTCTTGACGCGCACACCCTCGACGCCCAGTGGGGAATCGGTGCCGATCACTTCTTCCAACTCGTGGAACCACATCGGTTCGATCTTTTCGTGTTTCAGCAATCGTTCCTGCAGAATTTTCTCGGCCCGCAGTTCGTCGCGGCGGTGAATCAGAGTAACCTTGCTGGCGAAATTGGTTAGGAACAGCGCTTCTTCCACGGCGGTGTTGCCGCCACCGATGACCACGATTTCCTGTCCGCGATAGAAAAAGCCGTCGCAAGTCGCACAGGCCGAAACACCAAAACCCTTGAACTTGTCTTCCGACGGCAGGCCCAGCCATTTAGCGCGCGCACCGGTGGCCAGAATGACCGCGTCCGCAGTATAAATATTGCCGCTGTCGCCTTTTGCGGTGAAGGGGCGTTTGCTGATGTCTAGATCACTGATGATATCGCCGATGACCTCACAACCCATCGCCTGGGCATGTTCTTGCATTTTGATCATCAGATCAGGCCCCTGAACTTCGGTGAAACCGGGGTAATTTTCGACGTCGGTGGTTGTTGTCAACTGACCGCCGGGCTCGATTCCCTGAACCAGGATCGGTTCAAGCATCGCGCGGCTTGCGTATACGCCCGCAGTGTAACCGGCCGGTCCCGATCCGATGATCAGAACCTTGGTGTGACGTGTCTCGCTCATGGTACCCCCAACTCGATCTGCCTGATTTGGGCGCGTGGCCCCTGGCGGATGGATATAGCGACCCCTGTGCCGCGCTTAAAGCCCCTTCCTGATTTACGCCTGTCAGACGCTAGGTAAATGACGGTTGAATAAGAACATTGAAAATAAACAATATTGCGCATTCACGAAAGATTATTGCGCATCTGCCGGGTGCTGATATAACAACCGAAAAATTCAGGAGTATTTGATGGTCGCGATACGGCTGGACGAGATTGACCGCAAGATTCTGGCGGAATTGCAGGCAGACGGTCGCATGACCAATGTCGAATTGGCAAAACGTGTGGGAATTTCCGCCCCACCTTGCCTGCGGCGCGTACGCACCCTTGAAGAATCAGGCTTGATCCGCGGCTACCATGCCGATGTAAATTCACGCGAGCTGGGGTTTGAGGTTCAAGTCTTTGCCATGGTCGGTCTGGAAAGTCAGGCCGAAGCCGAGTTGACCGCATTCGAGGAACGCTGCCGCGAATGGCCTTTGGTTCGGGAATGCCACATGCTGAACGGCGAAGTTGATTTCATTCTGAAATGCGTTGCGCCTGACCTAAGCAGTTTTCAGCAGTTTCTGACCGGCAAGCTGCTGACCACGCCGAATGTGGCCAGCGTCAAGACATCGCTCGTTATTCGCGGCGCAAAAGACGAACCAGGCGTGCCATTCGACGTTCTCGAGGAACGCATGAACCGAACGGCCTGAATTCCCGATGTTTCGGATGCGGTTTCATCTGTGGCAGGAAGGCTGCCACCGACATAGAGACCATCCAACTGACTAATAACTGCATAATGCCCCCACATTGCAGAACTCGTTTTAAACTAGGCGGAAATTGCGTCCACCTCACCATCCCCCGCGCGCGGCATGACCAGCGGGCCGAAATCATTGAGTGATTCGACATGCGAGAACAGGTTCAGATAGACCGATCTTAGCGACCGGCTGACCCGGCGAATTGCATTGGTGCCAGGGTGATAAGATTCGAATTGCAGACCATCGACCCGAATGACCGAGTGCCGTTTCAGGCAAATGTGAAACAGTTCGACCGGCGTTGGTGGCATGGTTTCAATGACACCCATTCCATCCTGAAATTCGTGGACCGGCGTTAGCACCTGTTCGTCTCCGTGCAGATGACGCAAATGCGCGGGCGTGCCCACGATTCGCGCAGCAGGGCCAGCGATTACACCGGACATCGGTTTTTGCATCCCGAACGTGTCGGCCATAATCCGTGTCAGTGGACGTGTCCGCCCCCGCGAATCCACACGCCCGGGTATCAGCGTGACTGACCCTTTCCACAACACTGTTTCGGATACACCATCTTGCGTCAGGACTGTATCACCTGGCAGCAGATCTTCGATTGCCATCGGGCCAAATTCCGTTTCAACCAACGCCCCACGCGTAAATGCGCAGAACGCGTCCTCGAACATTGGCAGGGCAGGTGCGATGTGACGAGTCTGGACCACATCGCCGTTTTTCATCAGCGTACTGACCTCATAGCGCCGCAGCTGCGCCTTGTGTTGTGTGGTCGGTCTTGGCGCCTCGCGCAGCAATGCTGAGGTTTCAACAGCATTTCTGGCGGCGCGTGATAAAGAATTTGGAATAGCCATTACAATTCCGTCCCCTCTAAAAACCGCGCAGGCAGGCAAGACCCCCGTACAGGCCAGCCTGATCGGTTATTTCCATGTCTTGGAAGAAAGCGGCGACATGCAAGGCGACAGAAACGCAGATCGCTTTTTGCGAAGGAAGTTCCTACATTTTTGGTCAGCACAATGACCCCCCAGACAAACTCATACAAACGCAGGCGAAATTGCCAGCGCACACACGCCCCGGTATTGAGCCGCGCAAATATTGGCGGCAGGCCGCACACCGGATCGGAGCACCCCTCCGTTGTGCGTCTTATTCCCCAGAACCGGCAGCTTGGTTCGCGGGAAAGTCATCGTCAGCGTCGGACCGCCAGGCGGCGCGCAACTCTGACCGAATTGCTGGAAACCCGTTTCCACGGCATCTCCAGTTTTTGCTCTCTGGTGGCCACAAGTACGGCGCTTAGAAAGCGTGATCTCGTCTTCATTTTTGTGTCCTGCTCGCTTGGGAACTGACGCCCCGTTTTCCTCTGACACCTAAGTCTGCCCGCTTATTACGGCGGCGATAAGGCTGATCCGGATTGAATTCAGGACAAATGAAGTCTTGCATTTCCTCTTTTCTGATCGCGTCGCGCTCCACTGGAGAATCGGCAGATAAACACTTGAGAGCGGACAATAATTATCAAATTGTCGAGACACGAATAGATAGGAAAATTGTGGCGAAAAAGCGGCGATTTCGCCGCAATTCGGGCCTAGTCTTAAAGTTTTATGGCGGAAATGAGGCGACCGTAATCTGCCTCTTTCGCGTGGGTTGACCGGCGGTACGAGTAGAATCTGTCGGGGTCAGAATAGGTGCAATGGCGTGTCCATTCGGCCTGTCCGACCCCCGCCTGACGCAGCCTGTGCAGGCCAAAAGCAGGCAAGTCGAACTGCAGTCGGTCGCCGGTTCCATTCGCAAAAAACCGCAGGTTTTTCGGAGAATCCGCGACGAATTCATCCAGAAATTCCGGCCCGACCTCATATGCCGCCTGTGAGATCGAGGGGCCGATTACCGCCACGATGTTTTCCCGCTTGGCGCCAAGCGCCTCCATTGCGTCCAACGTTGCCTCAAGCACCCCATCCAAAGCGCCGCGCCATCCGGCATGCGCAGCTCCGATCACGTTCGCGTCAGAATCGGCAAATAGGACCGGCTGGCAGTCGGCGGTGAGAATCGTCAGGGCCAGATCAGGGGTTGCCGTGACCACCGCGTCGGCTTTTGGTTTGTCACCGTTGATCGGGGCGTCGACAGTCAGAACGGTGGGAGAGTGGACCTGATGAATGCCCACCAGGGCTTCGGGTGTGACGTCCATCGCCTGCGCCACGCGCTTGCGATTTACCGTGACCGCTTCGGTCTGATCGGAGGAGCCATAGCCGCAGTTGAGGCCCGAAAAAATACCCGATGATGCACCGCCGCGTCGGCTGAAAAAACCGTGGCGCACAGGGGCCAATAAATCAGAGGTCAGAATTTCCAAGGTCATGGCTCCAATCCCGGAGGTGGTGCGGAAGGGGTGGGGTAGAGGCCCAGCACTTTGAACAGGTTTCCCATTTCATCGGGGTGCGTCAACCGGCGATGTGCGGCAATTAACGCTTCAAGCTCAGACCCGCCGAGGGGCGCGGCAAGGGCTTGTGCGCGGGTGGCAATTCCCAAGCGCTCCAGAAATACACCCTGTGGTGTCAGGCGCGAATGGGCGCATCCAGCGGCGCGGGTCGCCAGTACCAGTGGTTCGAAATCCACATGTGCCGTAAGATCAGCCTGACCGGGTTGGGCCAAAGGATCAGCGCGTTCATGTGCCTGCAGTGCCTGAAAGGTGTCGCCAAGCGAATGCCAGTCGCCATAATCCACAATCAACCCTGCGCCGCCATGGGTGCCAATCCGCCCAGCAATAACGGTAATGATGGGAATGGCAGCGGCGCACAGTTCGACCAGGTCACCATCAGCAGTGTCGTTCAGTCGATCCTTAAGGGCGATCTGATCTGCATGTGGACCCAATCCCCAAGCTAACGCGGTGCCATCGCGGCCAATCAACCGCTCGCGCCAGCCATCGCGGTCGCGCAGGAACTGTCGTATTGGCAGGGCGTCGAAGAACTCGTTCGCGACCAGAAACAACGGCGCTTCGGGCAGGTCGGCGACCGAGTCGATCCAGCGCGGGTTATGATCCTTCAAAGTCTGCGCTTGTACGTTACGTAGAGCAGGCGAGGCTTCAAGCAGAACGACCTTGGCGGCCTCATTGAAGCCGGGCACGCGTGACGTGGCGCGCAGCATGTCGGCCATCAACGTGCCACGCCCTGGTCCAAGCTCGGCCAGCACAAAATGCTCGGGGTGGCCCTGATCCATCCAGCTTTGAGCCAGGGACAGGCCAATCAATTCTCCGAACATCTGGCTGATCTCGGGGGCAGTGATGAAATCGCCCTGCGTGCCAAGAGGGTCACGGATGGTGTAATAGCCATGCGTCGGGTGCAGGAGGCATTCGGTCATGTAGTCGGCCACACTTATCGGGCCGTCCTGCGCAATACGCGCCAGCAGATGATCTTGCAGGCTCATGCCTTCGATCTTGCACGCAGGGCGAACCACAAGCCAAGGGCAATCATTGGTAGTGACAGCAATTGGCCCATCGTCAGACCATAGCCGCCCACGTGCCAAGCCAGACCCAGCGGATTCCCGGCCGAAATAAACTGCGCGTCGGGCTGCCGGAAGAATTCGACAATGAAACGCGAAGCACCGTAGCCTGCCAGAAAGACGCCCATGATCAGGCCCGGCTTGTGAAACGCGCCGCGTCGATAAGCGAGCCACAGCAGTGCAAGCCCGAGAAACAGACCCTCTAACACGGCTTCATACAGCTGTGATGGGTGTCGCGCACACATCCCGGCCACAACACCGGGGCAATCCTGCGCCGCCGCTCCGGGGAAGATCACCGCCCAAGGCAATTCGCTGGGGCGTCCCCACAACTCGGCGTTGGTGAAATTCGCCAACCGCCCGAGCAATAGCCCTGGCGGCACTGTATGGGCGATTAGGTCGGCCATGGACAGAACCGGAATTTGGTGGCGTCGCGCATAAAGATAAGAGGCGATTACTACCCCCAACAGCCCGCCATGGAACGCCATGCCACCCTGCCAGACCTTGAGAATCTCCAGCGGGTTCGAAAGGTAATAGGAGGGCTGGTAGAACAGCACGAATCCCAGGCGCCCGCCTAGAATCACACCGAGGATGATCCAGGTAATCAGATCTTCAAGCTGTTCGGGCTTCATCGGGGGCGTCTTGTCGGGCCACAGAGCCGGGCGCCGCAGCGCCGCAATGCCCATCCGCCAAGCAATAAGAATGCCAACGATATAAGCCAGCGCGTACCACCGCAGGGCGAACTCCATCCCAAACAATGAGATCGAGAACAACTCGGGCGACAGATCGGGGAAATTCAGAACAGCCTGCATGTGCGTCTCATTGCCCGGGGTTTGCAGGGCAAGTCAACCTTGAGCCCGGAGTAATCATTCCCCATATAGAGTCCAACCGCGATTTCGGAGTAGAGCCATGCAAACCCGCAACAAGATCCTCGATGATGTTTCCCAACTGATGACCAACGCCATGGGCGTGGCCCAGGGCGCACGGGAAGAGGCTGAGAATGCGATGAAGTCGATGATCGACCGCTGGCTGGCTGACCGCGATTTCGTCACACGCGAAGAATTCGACGCCGTTCGCGCGATGGCCCAAAAAGCGCGTGAAGAAAACGCAGCGCTGGAATCCCGCATAGCCGCGCTTGAGGCAAAGCTGGACAAGTAACGCTCCAACAATCTGATTTTTGGCTAAAGCTATCCGCCGCGCAATCCGAACTTGGGTTGTGCGGTGTTGTGCATCATGCCGCCCTGCTGAGATTAATCAAGACAAAGCTACAATTCGTGCCAATATTTTGATCGCCGTTGCCGACTGTCCACAACTTATTGCTGTTATCCCCAATAAATAGGGTTGCCAGAACCCATCTCGCATCGCACCATATTTAGTACAGGCAGACGGGGTTGGCCCCGGCTTGTAGAGTAAGCAACTAGCATTGGGGCGCTGCCAGCCCCTAAAAGGCTAGAGATTAGTGAGGTGGCATTATGGCCCTTTCCGAGCAGTTTCTCGAAGAAGACCTTCATCCGATCGATATTGTTGAACATATTGCTGAACATCACGACTGGGACTTTGACCGGATCGGGGATGATCAGATTGCCATGGCCGTCGAAGGGCAGTGGCGCACATACTCGATCACGTTGGCCTGGTCGAACTATGACGAAACCCTGCGCATGGTGTGCTCGTTCGAGATGGAGCCACCAACGGATCGCGAAGCCAAGCTGTATGAACTGCTGAACAAGATGAATGATCAGTGCTGGGCCGGGGCGTTTACGTACTGGGCCAATCAAAAGCTGATGGTTTATCGCTATGGTCTGGTTCTGGCCGGTGGTCAGATGGCCAGCCCGGATCAGATCGACACGATGATCAGCGCCGCGGTGCTGAGCGCCGAGCGCTACTATCCGGCGATCCAGTTGGTCACATGGGGCAATCGGACCCCCGAAGAAGCGATACAAGTCGCCATTGCAGAGGCCTACGGCCGCGCGTAAAGCTTTGCCCCGAACCGAATGAGGAGAGGGGCAATCATGGACATGTCACGCGTTGCCGAACAGGGGCTGGTTCTTCTGGGGTGCGGCAAGATGGGATCGGCCATGCTCGCCGGATGGTTAGAGCATGGCCTTCCTGCGTCAGCGGTCTGGGTAATTGATCCTAACCCCTCGGACTGGCTTAAGGCGCAGGGCGTCAACATCAACACCCCGCTGCCCGAGGCCCCCGCCGTGGTACTAGTGGCCGTCAAGCCGCAGATGATGGGCGAGGCGCTGCCTGCGATCAAAACGTTGGGCGGAGGTAACAGCCTGTTTGTCTCGATCGCAGCGGGGACATCGATTGCCACGTTCGAGGCCGTTCTGGGCAAAGACACCCCGATCGTGCGCGCCATGCCAAACACGCCAGCCGCAATCCGGCAGGGAATCACGGCGCTTATCGGCAATGCGAAGGCTTCGGACGCGGATGTGGCATTGGCTGAAAACCTGCTGTCTGCCATCGGCGAGACCGTTCGGCTGGAAGATGAGGCGCAGATGGACGCCGTCACCGGGCTCAGCGGGTCAGGCCCGGCCTATGTCTTTCACCTGATTGAAACGCTCGCCGCCGCTGGTCAGGCACAGGGCTTGCCACATGAGCTGGCGATGAAGCTGGCTAAATCCACTGTAGCCGGGGCAGGGGCATTGGCCATGGCGGCAGAGGAAGACCCCTCGCAACTGCGCGTCAATGTCACATCGCCTAACGGCACAACCCAAGCCGCGCTTGAGGTGCTGATGCACGAGGAAGAAGGTTTCCCCAACCTGCTGCACCGTGCAGTCAAAGCTGCGACAGATCGATCCAAGGAGCTGTCCCGTGAGTGAGATTACATTCGACGATTTTCTCAAGGTCGACATCCGCGTGGGCGAGGTGATCCGGGCCGAACCTTACACAGAGGCCCGTAAACCTGCGATCAAGATGTGGATCGATTTTGGGGATGAGATTGGTGAGCGGAAAACCTCGGCCCAGGTCACCGCGCATTACGATCCTTCGACGCTGGTGGGCAAGCAGGTGATGGCCGTAGTGAACTTCCCCCCGCGCCAGATCGGTCGGTTCATGTCTGAAGTTCTGGTACTAGGCTTGCCCGATGAAAACGGTGAAGTGGTCTTGATCGGCCCGGATGGCGAAGTTCCTATCGGCGGGCGGATGCACTGATGAAATTGCTGATCACCCGCCCAATGACCGCCGCCGTCGAGGCCCGCGCTCGCCGCGCGTTCGATGTGGAAATTCGTAGCAACACCTTGCCCATGACGTCCGAGGAAATGCTACGCGCACTAAGGGATTTCGATGTGGTCGTGCCCACATTGGGTGACCAGTTTTCGGCCCAGATTTTCTCGGATGCCCCCAACCCTCGGTGCAAACTCCTGGCCAATTTTGGTGTCGGTTACAACCATATCGACGTCGACGCCGCGCGTACCGTTGGTGTCGCGGTCACCAACACGCCCGGTGCAGTCACCGATGCGACGGCCGATATCGCCATGACCCTGTTGTTATCCACGGCCCGTCGCGCGGGCGAGGGCGAACGGCTGGTCCGCGCGGGCAACTGGCAAGGATGGCATCCAACGCAGATGCTGGGCCACCACGTTACCGGCAAGCGAGTCGGAATCGTTGGTATGGGCCGGATCGGTCAGGCCATTGCCCGGCGCTGTCATTTCGGGTTCGCGATGCAGGTGGCGTATCAGTCACGCAGCCCGAAGGAGGTAGAGTTTCCTGCTGAATATATCCCCGACCTTTCGTCTTTGGCGGCGTCGGTCGATTTCCTCGTGATTGCCGTGCCTGGCGGGGCTGAAACCCGTCACCTGATCAACGCGCAGGTGCTAGATGCGATGAATCCATCAGCCATTCTGATAAACATCGCCCGCGGTGAGGTCATTGACGAGACCGCCCTGATCGCCGCCCTACAGTCCGGCCAGATCGCGGGCGCCGGGCTGGACGTGTATGAATTCGAACCCGCCGTTCCGCAGGCGCTGCGTGATATGGATAACGTGACCCTGTTACCACATCTTGGCACAGCCACCGAGGAAGTGCGCAGCGACATGGGGCATATGGCACTGGACAACGTGGCGGCCTTTGTCGAGGGACGGCCGTTGCCAAATCCGGTCTAAGATCCGACCGCCTCGCGCCAGTGTTTGCGGCAGAGCGAGACATAGGTCTCGTTCCCGCCGATCTGCACCTGTGCACCTTCGGTGATGGTGTTGCCGTTCTCATCCTGACGAATCACCATCGTCGCCTTGCGCCCGCATTTGCAGATGGTGCGCACCTCACGCATTTCATCAGCCAGAGCTAACAGCGCTGCTGAGCCCGGAAATAGACGCCCCTGAAAGTCCACTCGCAACCCATAAGCCAATACCGGCACGTTTAGGTCATCTACCGCACGGGCCAGTTGCCAGACCTGATCTTCCGTCAGGAATTGCGCCTCATCTATAAAAACGCAGGCGATATTACCCTGATCCAGCCGAGCTCGGATCATGGCAAAGACGTCATCTTCGGTTGTGAACGTATCGGCGTCTGCGGAAATCCCGATCCGCGACGCAATTCTCCCGACACCAGCGCGCCCATCCAGGGCAGCGGTCATCAAATAGGTGTCCATGCCCCGCTCACGATAGTTATGCGAGGCTTGCAGCAACACGGTCGATTTACCCGCGTTCATGGTGGAATAATTGAAGTAGAGCTTTGCCATGCACCCGGGTCTAATTGGCAAGACCTGCCTGGGCAAGGCATCAAAACCCGTTAAGGAAGCGACGTCGCCGTTGTCATTGCAGGGACAGAGCGTACGCTCAAAGGGGATGGATCCCCCGCGCCTACAACAGCGACGCCGTCGGCCAACATGCGGCCTATACCAAACGAGGCTTAAATTGCGCCCCGCAATCACTCTTTACCGGCCGGAACGGCCGCCACTCACTCACAAAACCCCTGCATATCTGAGGGATAGCCAATTTATGACATTTCAACTATGAATCGAATATGGGAAATTTCCTGTCCCTTTCCCCCACAGTGGCAGATGTTGTGGAGGGCACAGGCAGCAAAGGTACAAACATGGCAGATATCGGGGCCTACCTGAAAAAGCACACAGAGGCGTTGGTCAAAGACGTCGGCATTGAATCCGCGTGTGAGATCACCGGGAAATCCAAGGCGACTCTGGGGCGGTATTATTCAGACAATGCCGAACACGCCGACCGGTTCATGCCCGTGGACGCCGTGGCCCGGCTTGAGGCTGTGTCAAACTACCCGCATGTGACCTCGGCGCTGGCCGATCTGAAAAACATCACGCTTTCGTATGACGGTCGCAACACCGATAGCCCGCGCACTGGCGGGGTGAATTCCGACGTCATCGCTTTGAGCCAGCGGTTCGCCATGCTGATGACCGAATATCAGGCCGCCATCGAAGACGGCATCATCACCGTGAACGAGGCCAAACGCCTGCTGAAGGAAACAAGCCTGCTGCAACAGGTGCTGATCGAGATGAAGCTGCATCTGGAAGAGGAAAGCGTGAGCTAAGTCTAATCGTTAACCTTCCCGCGAATAATACCTGCAGAGTCGGGCTTCAAAGGTCTGCTTTGCGGACAATCCGGACTTTACTGCCGGCGATTTGAAGGTCAGCTTCCTATGCATTGGCAAATACTTAGTCTAGAATTGCCATATGCTGATTGGAACGCAAAACACGCTCTCAGAAGTGATCAATGCTAGAGGTGTTTTTACACCTCT
Source organism: Ruegeria sp. BB1 (assembly GCF_056539465.1). Taxonomy (NCBI): domain Bacteria; kingdom Pseudomonadati; phylum Pseudomonadota; class Alphaproteobacteria; order Rhodobacterales; family Roseobacteraceae; genus Ruegeria; species Ruegeria sp. BB1. The sequence goes on along the minus strand of NZ_JBQFVB010000001.1, from coordinate 1,465,590 downwards.
TGGTGTTTCTCGATCCTCAAAAGAAGTCTGTGAAGCTGTTTCCGATGCTTTAGGGCGTCACTTCATTATGGATGATCTCCATGATGCAGTGTGTCGAGAAATTGCCGAAATGACCAATGCGAGCGCGGCCACTGTCGTAAATTGCAGTGCGGCTGCGATTACATTGGCTGTAGCGGCCTCTATGACCGGTTGTTCCCCAGGCGCGATTAAACAGCTTCCCGATGCAAGCGGTCTCAAGAGCCGAGTCATTTTGCCTGCAAAACACGCAGTAAATTACGGTCATCCCATTGAGCAAGCTATCCGACTTGCAGGTGCGAAACCGGAGCTTGTGGGCGACAATTCGGCTTGCGGCATTGAGGACCTTGCTCACGCTTGTTCAAAACTGGATGCGTGTTGTTTAGTGCTTGTTTCCTCCAGACTTACTGGAGGCGAAATGCTGGATTTTCGAAAAGCAGTCTCTGCCGCCCATGAACATGATCTGCCAGTGGTGATTGATGGCGCGGCCCAGGATTTTCGAATTGAAGACTTGCTGGATACCGGAGCTGACGTGGTTCTCATTAGCGGCCAAAAATACTTAGCTGGCCCAACATCAGGTTTGGTTCTTGGAAAGCCCGATCTGGTTTCAGCAGTCAGAGCACAGGAAAAAGGAATAGGGCGCGGCATGAAGGCATCAAAGGAAGCTCTCCTCGGTGTCCTTACTGCTTTGAAGCTTCGCCAACAGCTTAACAAAGAGGCTTGGTCGTCACAACAAAAGGAAAAGGTTGCCCGATTTGTCTCAGTAGCGAACACGATTGAAGGTATCACGGCCAATGCAAATCCTGATCCTACAAATCTGCCATTTGATCGAGCGCATCTCTGCATTGCCAAGTCGTCAGAATTTCCTGATGCGGCACAAATGGCAGCAGCTTTGAAAGCCGGTGAACCTTCGATCTGGATCATGGACCATTTAACCCACCAGTCGGAGATAGTGTTGGAGCTAGTCCAACTTACGCAAGAAGAAATCGACACAGTTCTGGATCGAATTAGAGACGTACTGTCCCAATATCAAAAATCCTAAAAGCTGACATTTACGCAACCTGCGGCATTGGTCAAATTGGGCTCAAAGCGGACAGGCGAACTCTTTTACGCGGCTTCTGTATACAGGCCGTTACCCGTGCCGCTTCACGATCACCGATCCCACCGAATACCCAGCGCCGAACGAACAAATAAGACCAACATCTCCATCCGACAGATCATCGGAATACTTGGAAAACGCGATGATCGACCCGGCTGAGGATGTGTTGGCATAGTCCTGCAGAATATTGGGCTGTTCACCCGCTTCGGGTTCGCGTCGCAGTACCTTTTTGCCAATGAAATCATTCATCGTCTTGTTTGCTTGATGCAGCCACAGGCGTTTCAGGTCGCTGCTGCCAACCCCTTCGGATTCCATGTGATCCGAGATGTGTTTGCTGACCATCGGCAGCACTTCCTTGAACACTTTCCGGCCGTTTTGCATGAATTGCATGTCTCGCCGGTCGATCACCCCATCAGGGCGCGAGCGGCGCAGGAAGCCATTATTATTGCGGATGTTGTTCGAGAAGGATGTGGCGCAGCGGGTCGAGAGGATTTCGAAATGCGGGCCCGTCGCGTCTTCGATCCGCTCGACCAAGGTGGCCGTGGCCACATCGCCGAAGATAAAGTGGCAATCGCGATCACGCCATTCCAGGTGACCCGAACAGATTTCGGGGTTGACCACCAGCGCTGACCGGACCGAGCCCGAGCGCACCATGTCCGCCGCTGCCTGAATACCGAACGTAGCCGAGGAGCAGGCGACATTCATGTCGAAGCCAAAGCCGTTGGTGCCCAACGCCTGCTGAATCTCGATCGCGATCGCAGGATAGGCGCGTTCATGGTTTGACGCGGCGCAGATCACCAGATCGACATCTTCGGCACTGCGACCCGCCTGAGCCAGCGCTTTTTTGCAGGCATCCACGGCCATCTCGGTCATGATGCCGGGTTCGTCATCGCCGCGTTGGCGAAGCAGGGGATGCATCACGTCTGGGTCCAGCACACCGGATTTATCCATCACATATCGGTTCTCGATACCCGATGCCTTGAGGATGAATTCTACGGACGAATGCTGTATCGGTTCAATCTCACCCGCTGCAATCGCGTCGGCATTTTTGGCGTTTTGCGTGTCGGCATAGGCGTTGAAGGCGGCGACAAGCTCGGCGTTGGTGATGACGTTCTCGGGCGTGAAAACACCGGTGCCGGTGATTGCGGGCGTATACATGGCGGGTCCTGAATGTTTCGAATCCGCTTAAAATGCAGTCGCTGCGGGTTTTGATCAAGAGAAGGTGACCCAAGGGAATGCAGCGAAACCAGTCAAATTACTGCTTCACAACTTGAATGGTTCATAATCTGAAGTATATGACGCCACGGACACACGGAGCTCCCAATGCCAGACAACATAAGCGACAGGCTTGGCCGCCTAAGCCCTGAAATCCAGTCAATCATGGGTGTGTATGCCCTGTACTGGAAGCTGGAAGAGGCGTTCGATTGCATTGAAACGGAACTTAGCCATCCGGAATGCCACATGTTGATCAAACTGGATCAACCCAAGCGTATGGGCGTTCTGGCGGCCGACATGCTGAGTGTCCCTTCGACCATAACCGCCACGGCGGACGGTTTGGAAAAAGCTGGCTATCTGACGCGTGAACGTGACCCCGAAGACCGCCGTGCCTGGTTGCTGGTTCTGACTGAGCAGGGCGAAGAGGCCCGGAATATGCTGGTGTCCGAAGCCGGTGACCTTTTTCACCGCGCATCCGGATTGGATGCAAAGGAAACTGCCGAATTCGCGCGATTGGCGCGCAAAATCCGAGACAACATCCTGAAAACAGGAATTCCCGAGGGATTGACGAAATGAAACTCCTCTCTGTTCTGAGTGCGACCCTGATCGCGCTGACGACACCGGTTCTGGCTCAAGAAACCGCCAAGCCGGTCAAGCTGATGCAGGTGCGCGAAACCGCACCGGGCTTTTCACGCCAGTTCTTTGGGCGCGTGGCCGCCCGACAAACCGTTGATCTGGCCTTTCAGGTCTCGGGTCAGATTGTTGAGATGCCGGTGACCGAAGGTTTTGTGATCCCCAAGGGTGAGTTGATCGCGCAGCTGGATCAAGCACCTTTCCAGCGCCGGTACGACCGCGCGGTCCTGCAAAAGGATCAGGCGGACCGAACCGTGGCTCGCTTGTCTCGATTGCGGGGTACCACCGCCAGCCAAGTGGCCGTGGACGATGCGGAGACAGAGGCGCAACTGGCTGATATCGCCGTGCGGGATGCGGAATACGATCTTGAACATGCGACTCTGACCGCGCCATTCGACGCGCTAGTGTCCAGCCGGGCGGTCGAAGCCTTTACCACCGTGTCAGCTGGCGCCCCCATCGTGCGCATTCACGACATGTCGGAATTGCGGATCGAGGTCGATGTGCCCGAGATTCTGTTTCAGCGTTCGGGTCAGGAAGAAAGCTATACGATCACCGCGAAATTCCCGACCAGTGACGAGGTATTCCCCCTTCAGATTCGTGAGTTTGATGCCGAAAGCTCAACCGTGGGGCAGACATTCCGCATTCAGTTCGGCCTAACCCCGCCGGAGGGTTTGCAAATCCTGCCGGGCTCGTCCGTGACTGTGACTGTTCAGGTAGAGGATGGCCGAACCGGTATCGTCATTCCGGCCGCGGCCATCGTTGCAGGCGCTGATGGAGCTTTGGGCGTCATGGTGTTTTCGCCAGTTGGCGCCGACGAAGGCGCCGTTCAATACGTTCCTGTCACCATCGAGCCCACCCAGACCGGCGAGGTCCGAGTGCTGACCGGTCTGTCGGACGGTGACGAAATCGTTGTCGCTGGCGGCAGTGCGCTGACCGACGGTCAGGCCGTACGCCGCTTTGCTGGCTTTGCGAACTGAGGGCAAACAGATGAACATCGCGCGCGCCTCGATCGACCGGCCGATTTATACGTGGCTGATCATCCTGATTGCCCTGTTTGGGGGAATTTGGGGCTTCCTGTCGCTGGGTCGTCTGGAAGACCCGGCCTTCACCATCAAGAATGCCGTCATAGCAACGCAATACCCAGGCGCCACAGCCGAAGAAGTGGCGCTCGAGGTCTCGGAACCATTGGAATCTGCCATCCAGCAGATGGGCGAGGTTGATACGATCACCTCGGTCAACCAACCGGGATTTTCGCTGATCGAGGTCGAGATCAAATCGACTTATGACGGTACAGAACTGCCTGAAATTTGGACCAAGCTGCGCGCCAAGGTGCGCGACGCATCGCGTGCATTGCCATCGGGCGTAAGCCAACCAATGGTGAATGACGGGTTCGGTGATGTGTTCGGCCTGTTTTACGCTGTCACGGCCGAAGGGTTTTCGGACGCTGAAAAGCATGAGTTATCCACTTTTTTGCGGCGCGAATTGCTGACCGTTCCCGGTGTCGCGGATGTTGAGGTGATGGGCCTGCCGGACGAGGCGATCTTTGTCGAACCCGATCTGGCCATTTCCGTCAACCAGAACGTGCCTATCCCGTCCATCAACGAGGCCATTGCCAACGCGGACTCGGTTAATGCGTCTGGATCGGTCCGAACTGAGAATGACCGCACCACGATCCTGACGGCCGAAGGGTCAGATACAGTTTCTGCCATTGCCGGTTTGTCGTTGGGGTCGCAGGGGCAGGTGATCAACCTATTCGACATGGCGCACGTCTTTCGTGGCCGTCAGACCGACCCCGAGGTCATGATCCGGTTCAACGGGACCGAGGCGTTTACGCTGGGAATCGCGGGCCTGTCGACCGAGAATATCGTCGAAGTCGGCCAGCGTGCCGATGCCAAATTCGCCGAGTTGGACCCTCAGATTCCCTTTGGGGTCGAAATCCTGCCGATCTATCAGCAGCATGTGGTGGTCGAACAGGCCTCGAACGACTTTCTGGTGAACCTGGCCATGTCAGTCAGCATCGTTGTAGCGGTTTTGGCTATCTTCATGGGCTGGCGCGCGGCGGTGGTCGTGGGCTCGACCCTTCTGCTGACCGTAGTTGGGACACTGTTGTTCATGTCGATCTTCTCGATCGAGATGGAGCGAATATCGCTGGGCGCCCTGATCATTGCGATGGGGATGCTGGTGGACAACGCCATCGTGGTGGCCGAGGGAATGCAGATCGCCATGTTGCGAGGTAAAAATTCCCGCGATGCGGCTGATGAGGCGGCATCGAAAACGCAAATCCCGCTGTTGGGGGCGACAGTCATCGGCATCATGGCTTTTGCCGGTATTGGCCTCAGCCCGGATGCGACGGGTGAGTTCCTATTCTCATTGTTTGCGGTAATCGGTATCTCGTTGCTGCTTAGTTGGGTTCTGGCGCTGACGGTGACGCCGATGCTGGGGCATTACTTTTTCAAGCAGGGAAAAGAGGGCGCGGTGGACGCTTATGGCGGCATCATGTTCCGTGTCTACGGTGCGATCCTGCGGTGGTCCTTGCGGATGCGCTGGCTGGTGATTGCCGCGCTGGTCGGGGTGACGGTGGCCTGTTTCGCGGGCTTTGGTTTGGTGAAACAGCAGTTTTTCCCTGACTCGAACACACCGCTGTTCTTCGTGCATTACAACCTGCCGCAAGGCACGCCCATCGCACGCACGGCTGAGGATATGGCGGTCTTCGAAGACTGGCTGGCCGAGCGCGACGATGTCGTATCTGTCACCACCTTTGTCGGGCAGGGCGCAACTCGGTTCCTGCTGACCTATTCGGCCGAAAAACCAAACCCCAGCTATGGGCACATGATCATTCGCACTGAAACGCTGGATGACATTCCGGTTTTGCAGGCGGATTTGGAAGCGTTTGGGCAGGCACAATTCCCCGAGGGCAAATTCCGCACCAAACGCCTGATCTTCGGCCCGGGCGGCGGAGACCCAATCCAAGCCCGGTTCTCGGGCAGTGATCCGAAGGTATTGCGCCAGCTGGCCGATGAGGCGGTGTGGAAAATGCGCGAGGCTTCCCCTAATGCGCTGAACGTCTATCATGATTGGCGCGAGCAGGAGCTGGCAGTGCAGCCGATCTATGCGACCGAGCGAGCGCAGACCGCAGGTGTGTCCCGAGAAGATATTGCCGCGACTTTGCAGTTTTCCACGGACGGGATCACCGCCGGAGAATTCCGTGAGCGGGACCGTCTGATCCCCATCATCATACGCCGTCCCGCGGACGGGGATTATTCGATCGTCGATCAGGTGGTGTTTTCAGAAGAATCGCAAAAGTTCGTTCCAATCGAGCAAATGGTCGATGGTTTCGAATACAAGCCGCTCAACACGCTGGTGCATCGTCGTGACCGCGTGCTGACGATCACCGTCGGGGCTGATATCCCGCCCGGCATGACGGCGGCACAGGTCCATTCTGAGGTACGCGCGGCCATCGAAGACATGGACCTGCCACCCGGTTATCGCATGGAATGGGGGGGCGAGTTCGAAAACGCTGGCGAGGCCAACGAAAGCCTAGGACGTCAGTTGCCCCTGAGCCTGCTGATCATGGTGCTGATCTCAGTGTTGATCTTTAACGCGATCCGCCAGCCGATCATCATCTGGCTGTTGGTGCCGATGTCGGTGAACGGCGTCGTGATCGGGCTGTTGGGGACGGGTCTGCCGTTCACCTTCACAGCGCTGCTGGGGCTGCTGAGCTTGTCGGGGATGCTGATCAAGAACGGGATCGTTCTGGTCGAAGAGATTGATCTGGTCCGTGCCACCGGCAAGCCCCTGCGCGAGTCGATTGTCGAAGCTTCGGTCTCGCGTTTGCGCCCTGTGATGCTGGCGGCGATCACCACCATTCTGGGGATGGCACCGTTGCTGACGGACGCGTTCTTCCGCTCGATGGCCGTGACGATTATGGGCGGTTTGGCCTTTGCCACGATCCTGACCATGGTCGCGGCTCCGGTCTTTTACATGGTGTTCTTTGCACGCGATGAAAAACGCGAGTTTGCACAGGCCTGACTGGTACCGGGCGGCGTTTCAGTCGCCCGGGTCCTTTTCCGGATCATAATGATAGTAAAAACAGGATAGCTTGTTTCCGTCCGGGTCGCGCAGATAGGCGACATAGAAATCAGGCGCGTAATAGTCCCGAATGCCCGGAGGACCTGCGTCTGTGCCCCCATTTTCCAGACCTGCCGCGTGAAAACGCCGAACTTGCGCTGCGCTGCTGGCCGGAAAAGCAATCATCGTTCCATTGCCCACGCAGGCCGCCCCACCATCAAATGGCGTACAGACCCAAAACCCTGTCCCGGCATCGGGATGGTTTCCCCAGCCCGCGCGATCCTTTGAACACCCCGGAAGGCGCGGCTGATCCAGTACAGAAAAGATCGCGTCATAGAACCGGATGGCCCGGGACAAGTCATTGGTTCCGTATGTGGTGTAAAGGCGCATGGTTTCACCGGTTGTCAGAACAGCATCATGCTGCCCGCGACAACCTAGGGAAAGCGAAAACGGCGCTGACGTTCGCGTCAGATCAGTGGGATCAGCGGCACATCACACGCGGCAAGCGTCATCAAAGCGGCGAGAACCATAAACCTGCGCATTTTGTTTTCCTTCTGCTCGTTTGCAAAAAAGATGCGCGCCCGAAGACACGGGGTCAACGGGCGCGGTGTGTTTGGTTCAAAATGCGCGGGTTTCACCCCAGGCGAGTTAGCCCTGCAGCGACTTCACCTCAACATCGCCTTCGGCCTGTGCCTTGATCGCCAGCGCGGCAGCATGGCTGGCGGCCGCGGTGGTGAAATAGGGGATCTTGTCATAGAGCGCGATTGAACGGATGGACTTGCTGTCCTCGACCGCCTGTGCGCCTTCGGTGGTGTTCATCAACAATTGCACCTGACCGTCTTTCAGCATGTCAGCCACGTCAGGGCGGCCTTCATAGACCTTGTTGACCACATCACAGGCTACACCCTGTTCGGCCAACCAGGACTGGGTGCCGCGTGTGGCCACCAGAGAAAAACCTTGCCCGGTCAGAACTTGCGCGGCCTCAAGCATCGCGGGGGTCTTGTCGGCATCCTTGATCGAGATAAACGCACGGCCCGAGGACGGCAGCACCATACCAGCCCCCATCTGTGCCTTGAGGAAAGCGCGGTGGAAGTCGCGGTCCCAGCCCATGACCTCACCGGTCGAACGCATCTCCGGGCCCAGAATGGTGTCAACGCCGGGGAAACGGGCAAAGGGCAGCACCGCCTCTTTCACCGAAAACCAAGGCATGTCCGGATCAGCCAGTGTCATCTGGTCTGCGATCTTGGTGTCCTGACCGTCCTGATAAGGCGGGCGCTGCGGGAAGTTCGCCAGCTTCTCACCAGCCATGACACGCGCGGCAATCGATGCGATGGCACTGTCGGTCGCCTTTGCGACAAACGGTACGGTCCGTGAGGCGCGCGGGTTGACCTCGATCAGATAAATCTCGCCATCCTTGATCGCGAACTGCACATTCATCAGGCCGACGACATTCAGAGCTTTGGCTAGCTTGAACGCCTGATCCTTGATCTGATCCAGGATTTCTTTCGACAGCGAATAGGGCGGCAGCGAACAAGCCGAGTCACCCGAGTGAACGCCAGCCTCTTCGATATGCTGCATGATGCCAGCGACATGTACGGCCTCACCGTCGCAAATGGCATCCACGTCCAGCTCAACCGCACCGGCCAAATAACTGTCCAGCAGAACCGGGCTGTCGCCCGAGACCACCACTGCCTCGTTGATATAGCGTTTCAGCTGCTCCATATCGCGCACGATTTCCATCGCGCGGCCACCTAGAACGTAAGAGGGGCGGATGACCAGTGGGAAGCCAATCTCGTCGGCAATCTCCAGCGCCTGTTCATCGGTCGAGGCGATGCCGTTTTTGGGCTGTTTCAGGCCCAGATCATTGACCAGCGCCTGAAAGCGTTCACGGTCTTCGGCAAGGTCAATCGCATCCGGCGTGGTGCCGAGGATCGGGATACCTTCAGCCTCAAGCGCGTTGGCCAGTTTCAGCGGGGTTTGGCCGCCGAACTGAACGATCACACCGTGCAGCGTGCCGTTCTCCTGCTCTTTCGTCAGGATTTCCATGACGTGTTCAAAGGTCAGCGGTTCAAAATACAGCCGGTCCGAGGTGTCATAGTCGGTCGAGACCGTCTCGGGGTTGCAGTTGACCATGATGGTTTCATATCCCGCTTCGGTTAGTGCGAAACAGGCGTGGCAGCAGCAATAATCGAACTCGATGCCCTGACCGATCCGGTTCGGGCCACCGCCAAGGATGACAACTTTTTTGCGGTCAGACGGGCGCGCTTCGCATTCGACCTCGCCCATCATGGGCGCTTCGTAGGTTGAATACATATAAGGCGTCTGTGCTTCGAACTCGGCGGCGCAGGTGTCGATACGCTTGAACACGGCGTTGACGCCCAGATTGCGGCGGGCGCGGCGGACGTTGTCCTCATCCCGGCCGGTCAGATTGCCCAGACGAGCATCGGTGAAGCCCAGCATTTTCAGCTTGCGGATGCCGTCTTCGGTCACCGGCAGGCCATCTTTGCGGACAACGCGCTCAGCCTCGATGATCTCGCGGATACGGGCCAGGAACCATGGGTCAAATTTGGTGACGCCAAAGATTTCGTCATCGGTCAGACCGTGACGCATGGCCTGCGCGATGGTGCGCAGACGGTCGGGGGTCTGTTTGCTGATCGCCTTGATGACGGCAGCTTTGTCGCTGGCTTCTTCCCAGACACCGACGTTAAGCCCGGGGATTTCGATCTCATCAAACCCGGTCAGGCCCGATTCCATCGAGGCCAGCGCCTTTTGCATCGATTCGTGGATCGTGCGGCCGATGGACATGGCCTCTCCCACCGATTTCATCGCAGTGGTCAGGTAGGGTTCGGACCCCGGGAATTTTTCGAAGGCAAATTTCGGGATCTTGGTGACTACATAGTCGATCGTAGGCTCGAACGAGGCCGGGGTGACCTTGGTGATGTCGTTATCCAACTCGTCCAGCGTGTAACCCACGGCAAGTTTTGCGGCGATCTTCGCAATCGGGAAACCGGTCGCCTTGGACGCCAGCGCCGAGGAGCGCGATACACGTGGGTTCATCTCGATCACAACCATGCGGCCATCATCGGGGTTGATCGCCCATTGTACGTTCGAACCGCCGGTTTCAACGCCGATCTCGCGCAGAACGGCGATCGAACCATTGCGCATGATCTGGTATTCCTTGTCGGTCAGCGTCAGGGCAGGGGCCACGGTGATCGAGTCGCCGGTATGCACGCCCATCGGATCGACGTTTTCGATGGAGCAGACGATGATGGCGTTGTCGGCGGTGTCGCGCACCACCTCCATCTCATACTCTTTCCAACCCAGCAGGCTTTCATCGACGAGGATCTGGTTGACGGGCGAGGCATCCATGCCCGAGCGGCAAAAATGGATATAATCCTCACGGTTATAGGCCACGCCGCCACCGGTGCCGCCCAGGGTAAAGGCAGGGCGGATAATGGCGGGCAGGCCGATTTCTTCCAGCTCATCCAGCGCCATCTGCACACCGGCATCCAGATCGGTGGAACCGTCTTCGCGCTTGGGAGCGGTCACGATGGTTGCCTTGGGGTTTTCCAGCCCCAGCCGGTCCATCGCCTCGCGGAACAGGGCGCGGTCTTCGGCCATTTCGATGGCGTCGCGTTTGGCGCCGATCATCTCGACCCCGAACTTTTCAAGCACACCCATCTCTTCCAGCGCCAGCGAGGTGTTCAGGCCGGTCTGCCCGCCCATAGTGGGCAGCAAGGCATCGGGGCGTTCTTTTTCGATGATCTTGGCGACAACCTCGGGGGTGATCGGTTCGATATAAGTGGCGTCAGCCAGACCGGGGTCGGTCATGATGGTGGCCGGGTTTGAGTTCACCAGGATGACCCGGTATCCTTCTTCGCGCAGCGCCTTGCAGGCCTGTGCGCCGGAATAGTCAAATTCGCAGGCCTGACCGATGACGATGGGCCCCGCTCCGATGATCATGATCGACTGGATGTCGGTTCTTCTGGGCATGGCCTGGTTCCTTCGGTTAACTGCGAGTCAGGGCGCCCCCATGCGCCCAAATTGTCCTGCGTTATAGGGACCGCGCGAAAAGGTTCAAGGGGTATCGGAAACGGTGACGAAATTGCCGCTTTCCCCTCTTTCCCTTGCCGTCGTATTCTCTATACCGCGCAGCACGACAAATGAGGATGCAATTGCGTATTCGTTTCGATCAGGGGCCAGCCGGACCCGGAACCAGTTTCGACCGGCTAGCCAGTGTGATCCGTGCAGACAAGCCGGACGACGTGCCCCAGGCTCTGGTGGCGCTGGATGAGGCGCGCGCCGACGGTGCGTGGCTTGCCGGTTATGCCAGTTATGAGCTGGGCTATGTGCTTGAGCCGCGCTTGGCTGACCGACTGCCCGCGGATCGCCGTCTGCCTTTGTTGTGCTTTGGCGTTTATGAGGCCCCAGTGCAACGCGATCTTCCCTCGGCAGCTGGTGGCGTCACCGGATTTGAGCCCCGCTGGGATGAGGCACGGTATACGCGCGCCTTTCAACAGGTTCATGACGCCATCGGGGCCGGGGATATCTACCAGGCCAACCTGACCTTTCCTATCGACCTGACCATCCAGGGCGACAGCACCGCGCTATATGCCGCACTGGCTTCTGGGCAAGCGGTGGGTCACGGCGCGCTGGTACAGCAGGACGGCTTGCCTGATCTGCTGAGCCGCTCGCCCGAGTTGTTCTTTCGTACCGATGCGGATCGAGGGATTGAAACCCGCCCGATGAAAGGCACGCAACCTCGCAGCGATGATATGGCCGAGGACGCGCGACGCCGGGCCTTTCTGTCGATTGACGAAAAGAATCGGGCCGAAAACCTGATGATTGTCGATCTTCTGCGAAATGACCTTAGCCGTGTTGCGCTGCCCGGATCGGTCAAAGTGCCCGAGCTGTTCAAAGTCGAAACCTATGCGACTGTGCATCAGATGGTCTCGTTGGTGCAGGCGCATCTGCATTTGGGGGCCGAGCTGTCCGATATCCTGATGGCGCTGTTCCCCTGTGGTTCAATCACCGGTGCGCCCAAGATCCGTGCGATGGAGATTTTGGCCGATTTGGAACCTTGGGCCCGCGACATTTATTGCGGCGCCATCGGCTGGGCGGCCCCGGACGGTCGGTCTGAATTCAACGTGGCGATCCGCACGCTAATGGTTGAGGATGGCAGAGCCACTCTGAACGTGGGCGGCGGCTTGGTCTGGGACAGCACAGCCCCGTCGGAATATGAGGAAGCGTTATGGAAAGCCCGCTTTGCCCACCAGCTGATCCTGACTTCCGCATAATCGAAACGCTGGTCATTCGGCCTGAGCAAGGGTTTGTACGGCGAGATCGACACTTGGCCCGGATGGCCCGATCAGCCCAAGCCTTTGGGATTTCCTTTAACGCGGACCGCGCCATTGATCTGTTGAACGGCGTGGGTGGCTCATCACCGCTTAGGTGTCGACTGACTCTGGCCACAGGTGGTCAGCTGGATATAACGACCGGAGCATTGGCCGATAATCCGACGATCTGGCGGATCGCCATTGCCGAACCGCGCCTGACCGCGTCTGACATCTGGTTGCAGCACAAAACAACACAGCGTGCCATATACGACACCACTCGGGCGACTTTGCCTCATGGCATAGACGAGGTCCTGTTTCTGAACGAACGCGACGAGTTGTGCGAAGGCACCATCACCAATCTGTTTCTGCATATGCCGGATGGCCGTCGCCTAACGCCTGCGTTGTCCAGCGGCGTTCTACCCGGCATTCTGCGCGAAGAATTACTGAGTAATAAAGAGGTTACCGAAGCCACGCTGACCTTGACCGACCTGAAAAACGCAGAAAAACTCTATATGGGAAATTCGTTGCGTGGCCTGATCCGGGCGGAGTTGGCAATACAGTGAGCAAACAAACCGATTGGGCGGACAGCGGGGTGCCGTATCTGCGATTGCGGCTGGAATTTGGATTGTTTTTTATCGCTGCGCCGGTGCTGATCGCGGTGTTCTTTCCACCCGACTGGATGTTCCCGTCATTATTCACCTTCACGGCCATCGGGATTGTGTTGCTGCACATTACTCCCGGCTTTGCCTGGGCTGAACTGCGGTACAACTGGCGCAACTGGTCCTGGCGCGAGGTTGCTTTGTTTACCTTAGCCATGACGATCATTTGCGCCGTGGTTGTGATGGCAATGCGACCCGAGGCGGCGTTTTTCCTACTGCGAAATCGACCCGAATTCCTTCTGGTGATTTGGATTGGTTACCCATTGCTGTCGGCCCTGCCGCAAGAGCTTTTGTTCCGGTCCCTGTTCTTCCGCCGCTATCACGAAGTCTTGCCAAACGGACGCGCGGCCTATCTGCTGAACGCTGCGTTGTTTTCACTGGCACATCTGATGTATTGGAGCTGGATCGTCGCCGTCATGACCTTTGCCGGAGGGTTGCTGTTCACCTGGGCCTATCGCAAACGCGGATCTTTTTTCTACGCGGTCTTATTGCACGCGATTGCGGGAAACATCATCTTTGCCGCCGGTCTGGGTATCTATTTCTACTCGGGCAACGTACAAAGGCCGTTTTGACAGCGCGACCTGCCTTGACTTTCCATGCCTGACAGGGTGTATCGGCGCGACGAATTCTGCGCCCGAAGGGATATTTTCATGCACGCCTACCGCAGCCACACCTGCGCCGCTCTGACCGCCGCCAATGTCGGTGAAACCGTCCGCCTGTCCGGTTGGGTGCATCGTGTCCGAGATCACGGTGGCGTGCTGTTCATCGACCTGCGTGATCATTTCGGAGTGACACAGGTTCTTTGTGACGGTGACAGCGCCGCCTTTGCCGAGTTGGAAAAGGTTCGATCCGAATGGTGTATCCGCATCGACGGCACTGTCAAAGCGCGCGACGCTGAGCTGGTAAACCCGAAACTGCCCACCGGCGAGATCGAAGTTTACGTGCGCGAATTGGAAGTGCTGGGCGCTGCTGATGAGCTGCCGTTGATGGTGTTCGGCGATCAGGAATACCCCGAAGAAACCCGCCTGCGCTATCGTTATCTGGACCTGCGCCGCGAGGCGATGCAGCAAAACATGACGCTGCGTTCGGACGTTGTGGCGTCTATGCGCCGTCGCATGTGGGATCAGGGCTTCCGCGAATATCAGACGCCGATCATCACTGCGTCCTCGCCGGAAGGCGCGCGTGACTTCTTGGTGCCTTCGCGTCTGCATCCGGGCAAGTTCTATGCGTTGCCGCAGGCCCCACAGCAATTCAAGCAACTGATCATGGTGTCGGGCTTTGACAAATACTTCCAGATCGCGCCGTGTTTCCGCGATGAAGACCCACGCGCCGACCGCTCACCCACCGATTTCTATCAGCTTGACCTTGAGATGTCGTTTGTTGAACAGCAGGACGTGTTCGACACGATCCAGCCCGTTCTGACCGGTGTGTTCGAGGAATTCGGCGGTGGTCGCAAGGTTGATCAGGAGTGGCCGCAAATCTCCTACAAAGACGCGGCACTTTGGTATGGCAGCGACAAGCCGGACCTGCGCAATCCTATTAAAATGCAAGTGGTCTCCGACCACTTCCGCGATTCTGGCTTCGCGATATTCGCGAAGCTGTTGGAGCAGGAAGGCACCGAAATCCGCGCCATTCCTGCGCCGACTGGTGGCAGCCGCAAGTTCTGTGACCGCATGAACGCTTTTGCCCAGAAAGAGGGTCTGCCCGGTATGGGCTATATCTTCTGGCGCGATCAGGGCGAAGGCATGGAGGCCGCAGGTCCGTTGGCCAAGAACATCGGCCCCGAGCGGACCGAGGCAATCCGTCAACAGCTGGGTCTGGGTGTTGGTGACGCCGCGTTCTTCCTGGGCGGCAAGCCGAAGGCCTTTGAAAAGGTGGCGGGTAAGGCGCGCGATGTGATCGGTGAGGAGTTGGGTCTGACTGAGAAAGACCGCTTTGCCTTTGCCTGGATCGTAGATTTCCCGATCTACGAACAGGACGAAGAAACCGGCACCATCGACTTTGAACACAACCCATTCTCGATGCCGCAAGGTGGTATGGCGGCGCTGCAGGGTAATCCTCTGGACGTGCGTGGATATCAGTACGATCTGGCGTGCAACGGGTATGAGCTGGTCTCGGGCGCGATCCGGAACCACAAGCCTGAGATCATGCTGAAAGCCTTTGAACTGGCAGGCTATGGCGAGGATGAGGTGAAAAGCCGCTTTGGTGCGCTGTTCAACGCCTTCCACTATGGCGCTCCGCCGCACGGTGGTTGTGCTGCGGGGATCGACCGGATCGTGATGCTATTGGCTGATGAGGCCAACATCCGCGAAGTCATGATGTTCCCGATGAACCAGCGCGCCGAAGACCTGATGATGGACGCGCCATCCGATCCGACCTCGGATCAGTTGATGGAATTGGGATTGCGGATCATCCCACAGGATTGATCAATCACCCGCCGCAGCCCCTGCGGCGGGTTTTTCCTTTGGATCAGGTGCCACAAGCCTGTGGTTAATATTCTGCGGTAACTGCTGTGTTGCTTCAGTGTCGGTCAACGGACAGGATTTTGATCCGCGTGCAACACGGATGTTCCGGGCTGTTGCACGGGTCTGAGAATAGGCCCAGATCGTCAGGATCGTGGATGTCAGAAAATACGCCGTTATCAATTCAGATCGCCTCGCGCTGTTCCAGTCGCGCCTGAACGATGCCGGCGACCTTTGCGGCCAGCGCCGTAACTGGTCCTCCGCCTGCGCGCGTTTCGGCCAGTTTCTGCGCGGCATCCGCCAGAACCGTATCCTCGGCATCCCGGGCAACGCCGATCAGGAATTGGGCCGCATAATCCAAAGTGCGATGATCGTTCGGCCCGGCCAGTACATCTGCGATATGGGCCATGTCGTCTTGATAGGCCATCGGGTCCGGGTGGATAACCTCATCCCGAATGGCGTGCAGATTGTTGGGTCGACGATCCTGGGGCAGATTTTCCAGAATGAACTGCTGAAAATGAGAAAGTGATTTCAGCGGTTTGTTCAAAAACCCATCGGCACCTGCTTGCAACGCAGCCTCCTGACCGTGATCGTCACCGGACATGCCCAGAATAGCGCCGATACGTGGGGTTGCTTCGGCCAATTCGGCAATCAGGTCGGCACCGGACCCATCTGGCAAGCCGATATCCACCAGAATGACAGAAGGGCGATAGATCTGCAGGTGGCGCCGAGCCGAGGTCAGGCAATCCGCCCGCCGGATACGCGCACCGCTATGCAGGCACATCAGCCGGATCGCGTCACAGGCAAAGCGGCTGTCTTCGACAACCAGAATGGTTTGACCCAGCAGAGGCCGCGTGGCCGTCGGCTGCGCGGGTGAGGCGAAGGGGCTCGAATCGTCCATGGCAGAACTCCTAATCAGCAGATGCCCTAAGCTAGGAACTTCTGGCTAACACAGGGTTAACGGCAATTTGGCGCACTTGTTCTTTGGCCAAACTGCCCCCATAACCGCGGCAACGCAGAACACAGGAGAGTTCAATGATTGGTCGTCTGAACCACGTCGCCATTGCCGTACCCGATCTTGAGGCCGCGTCCGCGCAATATAGCAATGCACTGGGCGCCAAGGTCGGCGCGCCGCAGGATGAGCCCGATCATGGCGTTACCGTTGTGTTCATCGAACTGCCCAACACCAAGATCGAATTGCTGTACCCGCTGGGTGAAAACAGCCCGATCAACGGCTTTCTGGAAAAGAACCCGGCAGGCGGCATCCACCATGTTTGCTATGAGGTCGAAGACATCATCGCTGCCCGTGATCACTTAAAGGAAACCGGTGCCCGCGTTCTGGGATCGGGCGAGCCGAAGATCGGCGCGCATGGCAAGCCAGTACTGTTCTTGCACCCCAAGGACTTTAACGGCTGTCTGGTCGAACTAGAACAGGTTTAATCAAGCGAGGCTGTCATGACGATCACTGCTGCATTGGTATTGTTTGCCGTCATCTGGTTCATGACGCTGTTGGTTGTGTTGCCCATCCGTATCAAAACGCAAGGCGATCTGGGTGATATCGTTCCGGGCACCCATGCGGGCGCGCCGGAAGTGCATCACATGAAAAAAAAGATGTGGATCACCACCGGGATTTCGGTGGTGCTCTGGGCTGTTATTGCCGGGATTATCATCTCTGGTGTGATCTCGGTGCGCGATTTCGACTGGCTGAACCAACTGGAACCGCGGAACTGAGCGTCAGGTCGAGAGACCTGACAGCTTGTGATAGATATGGGTGAAAGTGGCAACCCCGAGGATTGGGATCACCAGATTCACTAGCGGCACCGAGAGGGGAATGGCCATCAAGGTGCCGGCCAGCCAAATGGTGGCGGAGTGTTTGGCGCGCAGCTTGCGCGCGCCGTCCCGCCCGATCCTTCGCATCGCGGCCAGCGTGAAATACTCCCGACCCAGCAGAAACCCGTTCATTGCCCAGAAAATAAACGGCGCCAGTGGTGGGAACATCGCATAGAGGATCAGCGCCAGCAGGTTGGCCACAACCAGCACGCCCATGAAGCTAACCGCATCCCTTAACCCTTCGTTGAACGGGATGCCTGGAACGGCGGGCAGGGTGGGATAGTGTTTATCCTCGACTGCCTGCGCGACCTCTTCCAGAAACAAAGACGTAATCGCCGAGGCGACTGGCATCATCAGAAACACCGGCAGTATCAACACCACAAAAATGCCGGAGTAGTTCAGTACATCGTTCAGCCACGGCACGGCGCCAATCCAAGGCAGTGAAATCTCATCTCCGGACAGCCTGTTGATCAGCCAGATTGCACCAGCGCAGGCAGCGATCAACAGCGCGACCGTCAGACCTATGCCACGCAGTATGACTGCGCGGAACTTGGGGTCTCCGATCTGACCAAGCGCTGCGAAAAACGCGTTGAGGATCATCATTCCTCGACCCATTCGGTCAGCGCTGCCACATCCGGGCGAGGGCGTTCTGGCGGGGCCGTTCCTTCAGTAGCAATGTGGATCAGGCCAACGATGCGCTCGTTGTCTTGCAAGCCAAAGGCTTGACGGCAGAATTCGGGATCATGGGTTTGCCAGCCGGACAACCAGTTCGCCCCCCAACCCGCTGCAAGCGCCGCGTTCAGTAAGGCCAGACAGACAGCACCAGCCGAATAGGTCTGTTCAATCGCCGGTATTTTTTTGGATGGTTTCTGCACCTCGACCACGGCAACGGCCAGATGGCCCATGTCAAACTGGCTTTGCGCTTTTGTGATGTCCTCGGGCGTCTTGCCCAGGGCAACGCCCCGCTCTTGCGTCAACCCGGACAGGCGCGGCATTGCGCCTTTCTCAAGCACGATAAAGCGCCACGGCTCCAGCTTGCCGTGATCGGGGCTGCGGGCGGCGGCGGTCAAAAGCGGCAACAGCTCATCCCGCGTCGGGGCCGGAGCAATCAGCGTTTTGGCAGGGCGAGACCGGCGCGATTGCAGAAATTCCAGGGCAGCGGGGTTTTTCAAGGACATATGTTAACTTCCTTTACATGAGCAGTCTGTATCTGGTTGAGTATCTGGCGCGTTTCAAGTGCAATCAGCTGGATAGGCCGGATCATTTTCATTCCCCGGTGCCCCATGCAAGGGTGTTTACAGGCAAGAGGTGAAAAGATGGCCAGGACGAAACTGCGCGACATACCCGACCTAAGCGCCCATGCCGTCCCTGGCACGGCGGTTCCGGTTCGGGTCACGCCGAAAGCCGCAAAGGACAGCATTACGATGGACAAGGGCGTAATCCGCATTACGGTCACTGTGCCGCCCGAAAACGGCAAAGCCAACGAAGCTGTGCGCCGGATACTGGCCACGGCCATGCAGGTGGCCCCTTCGACGCTGACCCTAAAACAAGGGCAGACTGCGCGGGACAAGCTGTTTGTCTATGCGCCTTGACTGGGTCTTTCGTGGATTTGATACACCCCTTCCGGCAAATCCAGCGCAGCGGCCAGATCGCGGACCTGCTCGGGCGACAAGGTTATTTTCTGGATCTTGTCTGTGCGTGGGTCCAGCTGCTCAAGCGTCACACATTCGGCGAAGCTGTTGATGACGACATCCTCTTGCAAAGGTTTGGGGCCTTCGTCCACCAGAGTAATGACTGTCGAGTCGAATTCATGCTCAATCGAAAACATATAGGCAGAGTGCAGGGAGCAAGGCGGCAATGCAACCCGTTCCCGTGCAATCCGAAGGTGGCAGTCCCCCAGGTGTCGCGCTATGGTTTTTCAAACGGGATCACCGTTTCAAAGGAATATGAATGCGCCGTCTGATCTATTTGCTGTTTCCTCTGTTGTTGACGGCCTGCAGTGCCGGTGTCCTGCGCGTGCAACCGGCAAATGAATGGTCGCTGGATTCGAGTGATTTTCAGGTCGACGCCGCCGCGTTTCGGAAAATCAGCCGTCAGGTCGGCGACGAAGCCCGCGCCGAATGTCTGCGCCAGGCCAAGGTCAAAAATTGCGATTTCACGATATTGGTCGACCTGAACCCGCGCGCACCGGCAAATGCCTTTCAGACTCTGGATGATGACAATCAGCCGGTAATCATATTCACGCGTTCGATGATCCAATCTGCGAAGAATCCTGATGAACTGGCGTTTGTCATGGGGCACGAGGCAGCGCATCATGTTTTGGGACACATCGCCCGGCAGTCGAAAAACGCCCAGGAAAGTGCCGCGATCTTCAGCGAATTGGGTAAGCTGCATGGCGAGGAAGGCAAAGACCTTGAACGCACGCAGAAATTGGGGGCCGAATTGGGTGTGCAGGTGAACGTGAAAGCGTTCGAGCTTGAGGCGGACCAACTGGGCACGATCATCACCCATAACGCGGGATACAACCCTTTAATTGGCGCCAAATATTTTGATCGCCTTCCCGATCCGGGGGATCAGTTTCTGGGAACGCACCCCCCAAATACCGACCGAGTTCAGATCGTTCTTGAAACCGCAAGACAATTGGGTTTGACGCAATGACCGCTTTGACACGGCTGGGCGTGATCCTGACGGACCGGGGGTCGAAATACGCGGTAACAGGCGCAGCCGTTGGCACGCGGGCCGATGTTAATGCAGTCTTGCAGGAGCTCAAGTCAGACAAGGCTTATGCCAAAGCCACGCACAACACCTGGGCGGCCATTTTGCCGACCGGGGCGTTGAAGGCCGATGACGGGGAAAGCGGTGCGGGCATGGTGATTCTAAGGATGCTTGAACGGGCCGGGCTGGACAGTCATGTGGTCATCGTCACCCGCTGGTACGGCGGAAAAAAGCTGGGTGGGGATCGATTTAGGCGCGTGCAGGACGCGACCCGAGCCTATCTGGATCATATCGGCGTCGGGCCTTGATGTGAGTCAAAGGCCCAAGCACCGGGTTGAGATATCCTGCTGCGGACAGATGGCAGGAAAGGACCTCTCATGCCCGATCAAGAAGTCTTGAAATTCCATGCAGGTCTTGTGGATCAGATGGCTACGAAACTTGGTGTGGATCTGCAGGAATCCGCGATTGAAGGTGATGTTTCGATCGATCAGCTTTCCGATGCTGTTCTGAGGTGTACGGGCTGTGCAAATCCCAATCATTGCCAGAGCTTCCTACAGCAGCCCGCGCAGGCGGGCCAAACGCCGGAATACTGCCGCAATCAGGAAATGCTCCGAAAACTGCAGCCTTAACGACAGGAAGGTTTCATGCCGCATTAGAGTGGTCACCGGACGCGATAGGTGACCTACAGACTAGCAGAAACCAACACCGGTTTGCTGTGTTGAAAACATGATCAAAGCAGGAAAACTGATGGCGCGAAATTCTTTGGGGGATGTCGAAAAACACTTTTGGCTAACCCGTTCGGTGGCGCGATGTATGAAAATCTCGTTGACCGAAGCCATGGCAGAGAAACGGCTGACACCGGATCGCTATGCCGAACTGGTAACACGCTGCCGGGCATCGCAGTGCAGTAACCAATGTGCCATCTGGTTGTCTGAACAACAATCCGAGGCCCACACTGCACCCGAATTCTGTGCCAACGCTGATCTGTTGAACGCGTTGAAGACCTGATTACAGTTTGGAATGCGACCCGTCACACAGCGGAGGATTCCCGCTGTGTTTGCAGCCACAGAAAAAGACTTTTTTGCTGCTGTCCGCCGTGTACTTTACCGGTTCGAACCCGGTGTCTTTGTGCGATCCATCGCAAAACGGCTGCCGCTTGGATCGGCCGCATGCACACCAGAAATAGCTTTTCCCTTCGATCACTTCGACCGGGAAGGGACCTTTTTGCGCGATGGTGGGGCTGTCAGACATGTGGCTACTCCGTCTTTTGCTGATGTCACTCTACAAGTGTAGAGCGATACGCGAAAATCGGTAGCCTATGCTCATAAATCCGCTGTTTCTGAGGGGGTTACCGGCGTTGTTTCGCCTTTCTTCACGATCGCGTGATCGAATTCGTTGCAAATATGCCATTCAAGTCGTATTGTGAGACCGGCCCCGGATTCTTGGGCAATATCAGGAAATTAATAGAGGAATGACGGACATGAAACTCAAATTTGCTGCCGTTGGTGCATTTGCCCTTGTTTTGGCTGCTTGCTCGCAGCAGGAAGAACCGGCGCCGGTTTATATCACGCCTGAGTACGACAAATTCGGCACACCTAGCTGCCCGGCAGGAACTGAGCTGGCCACGACAGAAGCAGGCCAAACCGTCTGTAATCCGGTCGCACAATAACTATTCCGCGGGTGGCCCGTTTTTAAGGCTGCCCGCACATTCTCGACAAAAAAACCGCCCTCGGGGCGGTTTTTTCTTGCCCTCCATAAATCAATGCGGCTTCAGTTCCGTACACCGAAAAGTTGAAGGCTGATGAGAAACCTTCTTACACATCTCAAGGATCGAACGCGTTGGAGCTGGCAAGGGCTGGTCGCGACCTGGCGAGAAGAGTATTCTTTCCGCGCCTGGGTTTGGGCAAATCTGGTCTCGGCTGCTTTGGCCGTTTGGTTGCCGCTCGGTGAAGGGGTACGCGCCCTGATCCTAATATTTGGCCTGCTTGTTTTGGTGGCCGAGCTGTTCAATACCGCGATTGAGCGCGCTGTCGATCACACCTCGACCGATCACAATAAACTGGCGGGGCAGGCCAAGGACGCCGCCAGTGCCGCTGTTGCGTTAACGGCTTTGGCGGCGGGATTGGCTTGGGTCATCGGGCTTCTAAGCCTGTTTTGAAGCCATCAATACCTCCGCCGTTTTATACCATAGCGATATCCTCGGTTTTGAATTCCGTAACTCCGTGGAAGGTAATAAGGCGAGGCATGTTTGTTGCTGAACGCTTGCCTTGACCGGTGGTGTCGTTTGACCGGTTTGACGTAATGAACCTTGGGTTTGCTCTTGTGGTGGTACACTTTCGGCTTGGTTTGATGTTTGTGTTTGCTGGACCGATGATAGACTTTAGGTGCGCCATAGTATCGCTGCACATGGTGTTTGCTGCGCAGGTGCAGGCTCAGCGGTTCGGACCCAATAATTATGAAACCGCCCGCGCGGACGTTGTCCGCAACAGCGGGAACGGCATAAAGTTGGGCAGCAAGTATAACCGTTATGCATTTCAGGCCAAAGGGGCGTAGGCAGGACATTGGAACTTCCTTCCTATAAGGCGGTATGTCCCGTCATAATCCACGAGTCTGGCGCAAAACACCAATAAACTTGCCTCACGCTTTGCCCAGCAGGGGTGACTGGATCAGGTCAGCTTGCCCCAAAGGTCATATTCGCCAGCCTCATCGACCTCGACCGAGACAATGTCGCCAGAGTTGAGGGTTTCAAACCCTTCGTCGATAAACAGATTCCCATCGATCTCGGGCGCGTCGGATTTGGTGCGGCAAGTGGCGGCTTCGCCATCGACCTCGTCCACGATCACCTCGATGGTCTGGCCGACCTTTGCGGCCAGCTTGGCCTCGGAGATCGCCTGGGCCTTTTCCATGAACCGTTCCCAGCGATCTTGTTTGATCTCGGCCGGAACATGATCGGGCAGATCGTTCGAGCGTGCGCCATCCACGTTTTCGTATTGGAAGCATCCCACGCGATCCAATTGCGCCTCATCCATCCAGTCCAAAAGCGTCTGGAATTCAGCCTCGGTCTCGCCTGGATAGCCGACGATAAAGGTCGAGCGCAGGGTGATATCGGGGCAGGTCGCGCGCCATGCTGCGATCTCGTCCAGTGTTTTCGCCGCTGCCGCCGGGCGGGCCATGCGTTTCAGAACGTCCGGGTGGGCATGTTGGAACGGAATGTCTAGATAGGGCAGGATGTTGCACCCGGCATCGGCCATCAGGGGGATCAGCTCGCGCACATGCGGGTAGGGGTAGACATAGTGTAGACGAACCCAGGCATCCAGCTGCCCCAGCTCACGCGCCAGATCGGTAATGTGGCTGCGCACCTCACGGTCCTTCCACGGGTTCACATCGTATTTCCGGTCCAGCCCATAGGCCGAGGTATCCTGCGAGATCACCAGCAATTCGCGCACGCCATTGTCGACCAGCTTTTCGGCCTCACGCAATATGGCGTGGGCGGGACGACTGGCCAGTTTCCCGCGCATGTCTGGGATGATGCAAAATTTGCACTTGTGGTTACAGCCCTCGGATATCTTGAGATAGCTGTAATGGCGCGGGGTCAACTGCACGCTGGCGGCGGGCAGTAGATCAACGAATGGATCAGGATCGGGGGGAACTGCTGAATGCACGGCATCCAGCACCTGTTCGTATTGATGCGGCCCGGTCACGGCCATGATGCGCGGGTGGTGTTCACGGATATAGTCGGGCTCGGCCCCCAGGCAGCCGGTCACAATGACCTTGCCGTTTTCCACCAAAGCCTCACCAATGGCGTCCAGAGACTCAGCCTTGGCGCTGTCAAGGAACCCGCAAGTGTTCACGATTACGGCATCGGCCCCGGAATAATCTGGCGAAATGCCGTACCCTTCTGCACGAAGACGGGTCAAAATCCGCTCGCTATCGACCAAGGCCTTGGGGCAGCCCAGCGACACCATACCAATGGTTGGTTGGTTGGTACGTGGCGTATCAGGCATCCTGGCGGCGGGCGCCAGGTCAGGGCGGAGGTTTGGTGGGTTCGTGCTCATGGCGCGGCATATAGTGGGGAACGCTTCCTCTTGCAAATACGGGCTGGGCTTTGGATGATCTTTTCAACGCATGCCAAATAAGCGGAGAGCAGAAAAATGAAGTGGCTGGTGCGCATACTCTTCTTATTCGTAGCCGCAATCGGGTTGGTCATCGGCGCCTTATTGCTGATGCCGGGGGATAAGCTGGCGGCGATTCTGGCGGAACAGGTCAAAAGCGAAACGGGGCGCGACCTGACATTGTCGGGGGATGTGAACCTGTCGTTCTGGCCCGTTCTGGGGATGGAGACCGGCCCTGTCACGTTTGGCAACGCACCCTGGGCCGGGTCCGAACCGATGCTCAGCGCCGAAAGCCTTGCCGTCGGCGTGGATGCTTCGGCGCTGCTGAACGGAGATTTACGGATAAGGCGGGTTGTCGCGGATAATCCGGTTTTGAGGCTCGAGTTATCCGATGGACGCGGCAATTGGGAATTAAGCGCTCCGGTTGCCTCGCAGGCGACGACCGGAAGCAATACCAGCGCGTCATCTGCATCGCCGCAAGGTGCCGTGACGCTGGACCGTCTGGAACTGACCAATGCGCAGTTGGTTTACATCGAAAACGGCATATCAAAATTCAACTTCTCGAACGTTGATCTGTCGGCCAGCTGGCCGGGGCCGACCTCACCCATGGTGATGGAGGCGCGGATGGCAGTGCCGGGCGGCCACGTGAAAGTTGACCTCGAAATACCGGACCTGCCGACCTATGCATCCGGGGCGGTCGCACCTTTGAAATTGGCTCTGACCGCGCCGGGCGGCGAAGTTGGGTTCGATGGCCGCGTCAACCTTGCTGGAGAAATGGACGGCGCGCTTGCGGTCAAAACCAGGAACACCGAGGAAATGCTGGCCGCTTTTGGACAGGCGGGTGTCGGGGTGCCGCTGGGATTGGGCCGCAAGGCCGATGTGTCTGGACAGATGACCTATACCAGCGAGGGCCGTATCTCACTGCGCAACATGGTGGCGCGGTTGGACCACAACCGCTTTACCGGAGAAACGGATGTCGAGATTTCGGATCCGCCGAAAATCACCGCGCGGCTCAAGAGTGGGGATATTGACCTGTCACGTTTCAATGACGCGCCGGCACCGAGCGGGGGTGGGTCGGGAACGGCGTCCTCGCCCGACAGTGGGTGGTCCAAGGCCCCGATTGATGCCTCGGCCCTGTCGCTGGCCAATGGGGAAATACGCCTGACAGCCTCGTCCATTGTCCTGCCCGACATAGAATTAGGAGCCAGCGACCTGACGCTGATACTCGACCGGTCCCGTGCTGTGTTGCAGATGAACCCGGCCACTTTGTTCTCGGGTCAGGTTAACGGGCAGGTGGTGGCCAACAACCGCAATGGCCTGTCAGTCGGCGGTAAGCTGAAGGCGAAAAACATGAACGTTCAACAAGCCCTGTCCACCCTCGCGGGGATTGAGCGTTTTACGGGTACAGGAACGGGTGAGTTTGAATTTCTAGGCGTCGGGCAGACCGAAGACCAGATCATGCGATCCCTCAGTGGCACGGGCAATCTGAATGTGGGGCAGGGCGTGATTTCGGGTTTTGATCTGGATCGCCTGATGGGGCGCGGCAAAGGTTCGGGTGGGACAACCGTGTTCAACAGCCTGACAGCCAGTTTTACCATTGATCAGGGTGTGCTGACCAATAACGACCTGCTGATGTCACTGGACAATTTCCGTGCAGATGGGACGGGCAAGGTCAATATCGGCGCGCGCAGGATCGACTATCTGTTTACCCCAACCGCGCTGCGGGCCAACTCGGGGCAGGGTCTTTCGGTTCCAGTGCGGATTGTCGGGCCGTGGAGCGACCCTTCGATCAAACCCGATTTGTCCAAAGTGATCGAGGCCGCCGCCGAAGGTCAGCTAAAAGACCTTGAGGACGACGCCAAGCAAAAGGTTCTGGACAAAGTGGGTGATGAACTGGGTACGGCAGTGACTGACAGTGAAAGTGTCGAGGATGCTTTGAAAAATAAGCTGGAAGAAGAGGCCAAGAAAGGCTTGTTCAAACTGTTGGGTGGAAATTAAAGGGCGGGGCGCCTTAGGCGCCCCGATCCCAAATCAGATGGTTTGGTCGTAATCGCCAACGCCGGGCTCAGTCCGGATGACGGCGTCGATATCGGCAAATATGGCGCGCATTTCTTCTTCGCTTTCGCTGCTTTCACAGACCACAACCAGGTTTGGCGTGTTCGAGGACGCCCGCACCAGCCCCCAGCTGCCATTGTCCAGAATGACGCGGGCGCCATTGACGGTGACGACCTCTTTGACCGCGCGGCCTGCCAGGGTTTCACCCGCATCTGCCTTGGCAACCAGCTTGTCCACCAACCGTTTGAGAATGTCGTATTTCTCGGTATCAGAGGCATAGGGCGACATGGTCGGCGTCGACCAAGTTTTTGGCAACGCCTTGCGCAGGTCCGACATGCTTTTGTCCGGGTTGCGATCCATCAATTTGCAGATCTCAACCGCGACTCGCATGCCGCAGTCATAGCCGCGCCCGATCGGCTCTGCCAGGAAGTAGTGGCCCGATTTCTCGAACCCTGCCAGAGCATTGATTTCTTTAACCCGGCGCTTCATGTGGCTATGGCCGGTTTTCCAGTAATCGGCTTTGACGCCGTGGGCCTGCAACTCGGGGTCGCTGGCAAACAGCCCGGTTGATTTGACATCCGCCACAAAGGTCGCGTTGGGGTACAGCTTGGCCAGATCGCGGGCCATGATCACGCCGACCTTGTCGGCGAAAATCTCTTCACCTTCGTCATCGACAACACCGCAGCGATCTCCGTCACCGTCAAATCCCAGCGCCATGTCGGCGCCGCTGGATTTCACGGTGTTGGCCATGTCGTGCAACATCTCCATGGCTTCAGGATTAGGGTTGTAGTTGGGGAAGGTGTAGTCTAGCCGGTTGTGGCTGGGCACGACCTCGACCCCCATCCGTTCGAAAATCTCGGGCGCAAAGGCTGACGCTGTACCATTACCCGTCGCACAGACAACTTTCAGGGGCCGGGACATTTTGAAGTCACCAACCAGGTCGTCGATATAAGCCTCTTTCACGCCGTCCACGAATTCGTACGAACCCCCTTCGTGGGGGGCGCCTTGTCCATTCAGAACAATATCGCGCAATTCCGACATCTCGTCCGGGCCGTGAGTTAACGGGCGTTCAAAGCCCATCTTCACGCCGGTCCAGCCGTTCGGGTTGTGGCTGGCGGTGACCATGGCCACGGCGGGAACGTCCAGATGGAACTGGGCGAAATAGGCCATAGGGCTCAGTGCCGGGCCGATATCCTTGACCTGAATTCCAGCCTGCATCAGGCCCAGGATCAACGCATTCTTGATTGCCAGCGAATAGTCGCGATAGTCGTTGCCGACCGCGATCACAGGCGCGATTCCACGCTTGCGCATCTGAGTGCCCAAACCCAGCCCCAGCGCCGTCATGCCCGGCAGATTGATCTCTTCGGGGTATTTCCAACGGGCGTCATATTCGCGAAACCCGGTGGGTTTGATCATCGGGTCGCGCAGAAAACTCCAGGTGTTCGGAGTCACCTCGGGGATGGGTTTGGTCATACTATCGCTCTTGCTTAAATCTGAATCGGGTTGGCTTTGGCCAATGCATCAAAGCGCATCAATGTGTCAATCAATTGAGGCATTTGATCCAGATAGATCATGTTGGGGCCATCACAGGGGGCGTTGTCCGGATCTTGGTGTGTTTCCATGAATACACCGGCTACACCAACGGCAACAGCCGAGCGTGCCATAACGGGCGCAAATTCGCGCTGACCACCGGATGCACCACCCAATCCACCGGGCTGAGCCACAGTGTGGGTGGCGTCCATTATCACCGGGTACCCGGTGCGAGACATTTCCGGCAGAGATTGCATGTCCACCACGAGGCGGTTGTAGCCAAAGCTGACACCACGTTCCGTCAGCATGATGTTGTGATTGTCGGTGCTTTCGATCTTGGCCGCGACGTTCTGCATGTCCCAAGGGGCCAGGAACTGACCTTTTTTGACGTTGACCACAGCGCCTGTTGCGCCTGCGGATTTTAGAAGGGCGGTTTGACGGCAAAGGAAAGCGGGGATTTGCAGGATGTCACACACCTCGGCAACGGACGCGCATTGTTCTTTCTCATGCACATCCGTAGTGACTGGCACGCCAATGCTGTCCTTTACCGATTGCAGCACTGCCAAACCTTTGTCGAGGCCCAGTGCAGGAGCTGCGTTTACAGAGGTGCGGTTAGCCTTGTCGAACGAGCCTTTAAACACATACTGAGCACCGGCGGCGTCGCAGGCCTCTTTCATTTTGCCAGCGATCATCTGGGCGTGATCGGCGGTTTCAAGTTGGCAGGGGCCGGCAATGATCGTCAGAGGCAGATCATTACCGACCGTGAGATCGGAGATTTTTACATGTTTCATGTGTCTTACGAGGATACCTGTTCACGAAGGACCGACGCGGTAAGCGAGATCATCAGGTAGATACCAGCAAACAATAGGAAAGCCAAAATCGTATTTTCAAACTTGCGCGGATAGCTGGGTTCCTCACTGGCGACCGGGTTCACTGAAACCGTCAGATAACGCACTTTGCGGTTGGCTTCGGTTCGTGTGGTTTCCATCTGTTCCATTGCGGTTTGCAGCATCAAATCACGAGCCACAAGGTCGGCCTGGGCCATCTGAATTCGCACGCTTAAACGCGCCAGCGAGTTTTCGCCTGCTGACGCGTCCAGCATTTCGGCGTTCAGTTCTGCCAGGGCAACTTCAAGTCGTTGAATGTCCGCACGGACACCATCCACTTTGGCTTGGTTCGGGCGCAAGTTGTCCAAAAGTGCGGCCAGCTGCAGTTCTTTTTCCTGCAACTCGATTTCGATTACGTTGATCCGTTCGCGCAGGCCAAGGAGGACGTTTTCTGGGTCCAAAACCGCCCCCTGAAGCTGCAGCTCGATCAGTTCCTCCTGAGCTTTTCGACGTTCGTTCTGAGCCAATTCAAAACCGGCCCGGGCATCGCGCATTTGGTCTTCGCGTTTCAATTCGGTCAGACCGTTGATGGTTTCCTCGGCATAGGACAGTAGAAGATTGGAAAGTTCGACTGAAATCTCGGGGCTTGGTGCCGCAACTTCCATCCGGATGATACCGTCGCTGGGGTCGTACCCAATGGTAATCATCCGCTTGTAAAGCTTATAGGTATCCTCAAGAGATGCATCCTGCGGCAGGCGTTGAATCGGATCGATCCAATCCTGCTTGAAGATTTCGGAAAAATTGGTGTCGTTCTCAAGTCGCACCAGCGCGTCTTTGGATTCCAAAAATTCCTGCGTGGCGACGGAATCTTGTGCAGTGGCGAATTGAGTACCTGCAAGAAACCCACCAAAGGACGCCCCGCCGCCGTCTGCCTGCAAGATTGAAAAGGCGGAATCGCTGGCGTACATCGGTGTTGCGTACCGATAGAAATAGGTGCCCACAATCAGGGTCGGCAGCAGTACAAAGGCTGCCAGACGCGCAAACAGCGCAAACAGCTTGCGTTTGCGGCGGCGTGCGATGTCCTTTTGAATTTCACCGATTTCAAGATTTCGCCGCTCGGCTGGCGTTAGCTCCGGACCGGTAAGGCCTTGGGAAGAGTCCGAAATCGTCTGCGGCAACTGGATCTTGATCTTGTCCTTTGCTTGATCATTCGAACCTGTTTTTTCGGCTGCCAAATCCAGCAAGTTGGCACGTTCGAACGGATCGATGCCCTTTTTACGTAATAGCCGCACCGCGTCGTAATCCGACGTTGCAGCAAGCCCGTTTTTCTGGGCCAGACGACGTGCCACACGCAGTTGGCGACCGGTTAGCCCTTCGCGCTTGATCGCCTCAATATCGGTCGAGGGAGACGGGTTATTTGCCGCCTCAGACGGTTGCGTCGCTTTTCTGATGCGCGAAATCGCGTCGGCCCGTGCGTCTGCGGAATCCGAGCCCTGACGATTGCGGCGCCAGCGATATTTTTTAGCCTTGGGTTTGGTAGTCATATAACTGTCGTGCCTCTTCCAAGGTGTCGAACATGTAAAGCTGACCGTCCAATAGAACGGCCGCCTGCTGTGCAAATTTCTCAAGAACGTCGGGATTGTGGGACACGATCACCAGTGTCGTTGTCCGCAAACGCTCTCGCAGGATGTCACCTGCTTTTCGGTTGAATTCTACATCCGTGGATGAGGGCATGCCCTCATCAATCAGGTACATGTCAAAATCCAGCGCCAGCATCAGGGCAAAGGTAAAGCGAGCCCGCATACCGGATGAATAGGTCCCGATAGGCTGGTTGAAATACTCACCCAGATTGCACAGCCAGCTGCAATACGCCTCGACATAGTCGGGATCCATTCCATAGATTTTGGCGATGTAGCGGGCGTTTTCCAGGGCCGAAAGCTTTTTGACCACACCGCCGGAAAACCCCATCGGGAACGAGATGCGGCAGGATTTGCGGATCACACCCTCATCCGGTTTTTCCAGCCCGGCCATCATGTTGATCAATGTCGTCTTGCCGGTGCCGTTTGGGGCCAATATGCCAATCGACCGGCCCAGTTCGATCTGGAACGAGACCCGATCCAGGATCACCTTGCGGCGGGTCCCGGTCCAAAAGGACTTACTGACATTCTCAAACTCAAGCATTCACGGCCTGCTGCTCGGGCGTTTGTTTGGTACACCGCCCAGGTTGGTAAACCATCGACAAATTTATTGGTCCATGTTGGCTACATTATGTCGAATTGTGAAACAAATGATCAATGCGTACCGTCGCTGTGCTGTTGGTTTTGTGACTTTTGCATCTGTTGGCCTTGGGGTGCCCGTTGACTATCTTTCCTTTCGTCCGTCAACCAATTTGATGCAGGAAGTCTTGCGATCTGATGAATTCGCTACAGAAAGAAATTGCGGCCTGCCGTATTTGCGCAGACAGGTTTCAGACCACGTTTACCGCGCATAAGCCGCGCCCGGTGGTCTGGTTTCGGTCTGGTACGCCATTGTTGATCGCAGGGCAGGCGCCTGGCGCGCGGGTCCATGCCTCGGGGCGTCCGTTCACCGATCCCTCTGGCGACCGTCTGCGGGACTGGCTGGGGATTGACGAGGCCGTATTCTATGACCGCGCCCGCGTGTCGATCGTTCCGATGGCCTTTTGCTTTCCCGGATATAACGAGCGTAAAGCCGACCTACCACCGCCGCCCATATGCGGAAAGACATGGCATGACAGGGTGATGGATGAGTTAGGCGAGGTACCGCTGACGGTTCTGGTCGGGGGACACGCGCACAAATATCACCTAGGCGTACGTACGGCCGTGACCGAAACCGTGCGCAACTGGCGAGACCATGCGCCGCGCGTCTTTCCCTTGCCTCATCCGTCTTGGCGGAATACGGCATGGCTAAAGAAAAACCCGTGGTTCGAAGCTGAACTGCTGCCGGTTCTGCGTGCGCGGGTGCAAGAGGTTTTGAATGACTAACGCCACGGCGCTTGACGCCGCCCATGCCACGATGGAGGCCAATCCGCAGGATGACGCGGCGCGTCTGCGGTTTTTTGAGCGCCTGGCAGACTCTGAGCTGTTTCTGTTGCTGGCCGAAGAAGCGCAGGACGAGAATATTTCGCCCGAGCTGTTCGATGTTGCGGATGGCCGCTTTGTACTGGCCTTTGATCGCCACGACCGTTTGGCCCGATTTGCGGAACGTCCCGTGCCTTACGTCGCGCTGTCGGGTCGGGTGCTGTCGACGATGCTGGCAGGGCAGGGGATCGGGCTGGGTCTGAACCTTGAGGTCGCACCTTCATCCATGCTGATCCCGGCCGAAGCGCTGGGCTGGCTGGCCACCACGTTGGAACATGCACCAGAAGAGGTACAGCAACGTCTGGCAGAGTTCCTGCCGCCAAAGGGAATGCCGGATGATCTGTTGACAGCGCTGGACACGAAGCTGGCCACAGCCGTCGGCTTGGCCGAAGCTGCGTTTCTTGTTGGGACCAAGACGGAAGAGGGCGGCATGGGCCACCTTCTTGGTTTTGTCGGCGCGGTTGAGGGGGCTGAGCCCGCACTGGCCAAAGCCGCGTCCGAGGCACTGACCTTTTCCGGGATCGAGGCTGGGGCGATGGATGTTGGTTTTTTTGGCCCGCATGATCCAGCATCAGCGGCACTGGCACGGGTTGGCTTACGGTTCGACTTGCCACAGCCCGAGGCGCGGGTCATCGAACAGGTTACGCCGGGCAGTAACCCGGATAAGCCACCAATTTTGAAATAGGTGGTCAGGCAAGCCCCGCGATCCAACGAACCGCGGGGCGTCGCTACTATTCTGCTGCTGCTTCCAGCTTGTCTTGTGTGCGGGTGTCGAAATCGCTTGCGTCATGGCGTTCGTGCAGCTGCGTATGCGGCTCACCAAACGCACGGTTGACCATGCGGCCACGCTGAACAGCGGGGCGCGCGTCGATCGCCTTGGCCCACCGCATCACATTTTTATAGGACTCGACATCCAGGAACTCGGCGGCGCTGTAGAGGCGGCCCAACACCAGTTGGCCATACCAGGGCCAGATGGCCATATCAGCAATGGTATAGTCTTCGCCTGCAATATAAGCGTTTTCAGCCAGTTGCCGGTCCAGCACGTCCAGCTGCCGTTTGGCCTCCATCGCGAAGCGGTTGATCGGGTATTCCCATTTCTCAGGCGCATAGGCGTAGAAATGGCCAAAGCCGCCGCCAAGATAAGGCGCACTGCCCATCTGCCAAAACACCCAGTTCATCACCTCGGTGCGTTCCTGACCCGATTTCGGCAGGAAAGCATCGAACTTTTCGGCCAGATGGAACAGGATGGAGGCGCTTTCGAAAACACGCACAGGCGCATCACCCGAGCGGTCCCAAAGCGCAGGGATTTTTGAGTTCGGATTGGCGTCGACAAAGCCCGAGCTGAATTGGTCCCCCTCGCCGATATTAACCAGCCATGCGTTGTATTCGGCACCTTCGTGACCCAGCGCC
Organism: Ruegeria sp. BB1; assembly: GCF_056539465.1. Classification (NCBI taxonomy): domain Bacteria; kingdom Pseudomonadati; phylum Pseudomonadota; class Alphaproteobacteria; order Rhodobacterales; family Roseobacteraceae; genus Ruegeria; species Ruegeria sp. BB1. The sequence goes on along the minus strand of NZ_JBQFVB010000001.1, from coordinate 1,432,526 downwards.
AGTAGTTCTTCCAGCATCACTGTGACTTTGACGCCGTTTGGGGTGGCCAGTGAATAAAGCTGTAGTGGATGCTTTCCGACCGGCAGGTCCTTGTCGTGGGTCGCCCCGGCAATGGGTCGGTTGATATTGGCAAATCGACCACCGCTTTCGCTGTCCCATGTCCAGACTGCGGGGGGCGTGTATGGGGATTGCTCGCTCATCTGTCGTCTTTCTCAGCTACGTTCTGGTAAAGTTCATGTCCGTCTCAACAGCTAATGTTGCAAAGCCCCGAGTCCAACCCCGGATGTTGGGGCAGTTTTGTAACATTCGGGATCGGACCTCTCACATTTCTTCATGCGATGTCACAGCGGCGCGAGCAGGACTGCCCATTGGGGCGAAAATATCTATTCTCTCAGCAAGTGCCCAACCCCGAGGACAAAAGGATTTACCACATGAAACGCTTTGCCCTGACTTTCGTGACAGCTTTGGCCTTTGCCGTGCCGGCTTTCGCCGGTGATCAGTATGTAGACGGCACCGGCTTTGCCGTGTCGGGTTACGACGTTGTCGCCTATCGTGGCCTGGATCAGGCGTCGGTTGGCCAAGCCCAGCCCGAGGCCGTGCGTGGCCGTTCTGATATTACAGCGGACTATAACGGTGCCACTTGGGCGTTCTCGACCGAAGAGAACCGCGATAAGTTTCTTGAAAACCCCGCCTATTACGCCCCGGCCTATGATGGGCATTGCGCTTACGGTGTATCGCGTGGTGGCAAGGTTCCGGCGAACCCGAACCTGTGGCGGATTGTCGATGACAAGCTGTACCTGAACATCACTGATGTTGTTGTCGGCTTTTTTGAAGAGGATATCCCCGGCAACATCAATCTGGCCGAAGGCAACTGGCCTGGGATCGAAGGTGATGACGCATCGACCAGCGTTATTCCGAAATTCACCTCGGAAGGTCCGATCGCAAACTAATACGCTACTCACCGAAGCTAAACCCGGTCCACACTAGGCCGGGTTTTTGCTGTTAGCCAGCCAGCCAGAAGTCGTCGCGCATCTGTTGATCCGCGTCGAACTTGATGCGAACGCTTTTCGCGCCGGGAAACTTTCGTTCGGTGATCGTGTCGGGAACCACGACTTCACCGGCCCCTGCATCGTTCGACTGAAAGCTCAGAACTTCGGTTTCCGTCCGCCGGGCCGAGGCAAGAACCGAGGTTGGCAGCGCCACCCGGTTGGACCCCTCACAAACTGGTGTTGGAACAAAATAAGTCAGATGACGGCCATAAAACCCAACGGCTTCGGGGACATGGTCTGCTTCGATTGAGGTCTGAGAATCCGGGTTTGCGCCATCCGGGCTGTGCGCCAGAGCTGTGTTCAGCAACACGCGGCAGGCGTCGATATCGCCGCTTTCCAATTCAATGACACGTTTGCGTAGCTTCGGCCGGCGCGGCATGCCGGTGGCACGTCCTTTGACGGTCAGCCCTTCGCGGCGTAAAAAATCATACGCCTCTTTGGCGCGCGCGAAATGTGTGCAATCGCCGTTTCTGTGGTCTGGATGTGCGTGAAATGCGATGTGGCGCCAAGCATCCCGGATATCGTCGGACCCTGCATTCTGGTCCAAGCCCAAAGCCTCGAGCGCGTCAGCGCGTGCATTTATCTTTTCAACAGGCTCCATAGCCAAAACACTCATTAAACAAACACTACGAACTCAGTGTGTGGAGGCTCACGAATTTGTCAAACTTTATCAAAAATTTATCGCTATTTGGGGGACAGTTCGAAAGGGGTCGCGCTATTGTTCACATCCCGGTTGCACTTGTGATCCCACAAAAAAGCCCGGAGCCTTGGTAGGGTCCGGGCAAAGTAACTAACAGGGATCAAATCAGGCGACGTTTTGCAATTCGGCCTTTGGAGTAATACCCAGTGCAAAACACACGTCGCGCGTCAGTTCAGGCCGATTCAGGGTATAGAAATGCAGCTTGTCCACGCCTTCGTCGATCAGGTCCGAACACAGTTCGGTGCATAGTGCTGTGGCCAGCAGATCCTCTCGATCATCGCGAATCGCCTTTTCAAAGGCGTTTTCGACCCAGTCAGGGATATGCGCACCACAGCGGCGGGCAAAATTGCGGGCACCTTTCCAGTTCTCGATGGGCAGAATGCCGGGCACGATGGGCTTGTCGATCCCGGCTTTTTCGCAGGCATCGCGGAAGCGGAAAAAGGTCTCGGCCTCAAAGAAGAACTGCGTCAGGGCTTCGTCCGCGCCGGCATCCAGCTTGGCCTTGAGCCAATCGATATCGGCGGAAAAGTCCTGTGCCTCGGGGTGCTTGTCGGGATAGGCGCCGACGCGGATGCTGAACATTTCGGTTTCAGCCAGGGCTTCGATCAACTCGACCGAGTTTGCGAACCCATCGGGATGCGGCAGGAACCGAACCTGACCTTTCGGCGGATCACCCCGCAGGGCGACAATGTCCTGAACCCCGGCACGCGCGAATGTATCGGCGATCTCCAGCGTTTCCTGGCGCGAGGCGTCCACGCAGGTCAGGTGCGCTGCCACAGGAAGGCCGGATGATTTGTGCAGGGTGGCCACGGCATCGCGGGTTAGTTCGCGGGTTGTGCCGCCCGCCCCATAGGTGACCGAGACAAAGCGCGGCTCAAGCGGGGCCAGCGTCTGAACCGTATCCCACAGGCGGAATGAGGCCTCGAGCGTTTGCGGCGGGAAAAACTCGAATGAAATTTCTGGTTTCGTCATGGCTGCCTCACTGGTCCTATCTGTGGCTCTTGTGCCAGTTTGCGCATTGTGAGACAAACTCATATTGCTCAAGAACAACATGAGTCACACTACAATGCACATCGAATTCCGACACCTGCGTACGATTAAGGCCATCCATGAATGCGGCGGCTTGGCCCGTGCGGCGGATCAGCTGAACATCACGCAATCCGCGCTGAGCCATCAGATCAAGGGGTTGGAGGATCAGGCGGGGGTCGAATTGTTCCTGCGCCGGTCCAAGCCGATGAAACTGTCGGCGGCGGGCTTGCGTCTGTTACGGCTGGCTGAGCAGATTCTGCCGCAACTTGAGGCGACGCAACAGGAATTTTCCTCTCTGCGGGACGGGCGCACGGGGCGGATGCATATCGCCATCGAATGTCACGCCTGTTTCGAATGGCTGTTCCCGGTGCTGGAATCTTTCCGCAAATCCTGGGGCGATGTAGATGTCGATATCCGCCCGGGTCTGGCCTTTGACGCTTTGCCTGCCCTGCAGAAGGAAGAGGTCGATCTGGTGGTGTCGTCCGACCCTGAGGAGCTGCCGGGTATAGAATTCATCGAACTGTTTGACTATGACGCGGTCTTTGTCGCGTCGTCCTCGCACCCCTTGGCGCAGAAAGAGTTCATCGAGGCCGAGGATTTCCGAGGGCAAACCCTGATTACATACCCGGTCGAACGCACACGTTTGGATGTGTTCAGCCAATTGTTGATCCCGGCACGCGTTGAACCGGCCGCAATCCGGCAGGTGGAATTGACGGCAGTGATCCTGTTGCTTGTGGCCTCGAACCGGGGCGTTGCTGCGTTGCCTGACTGGGTCGTGCGCGAGGTAAAATACAACTCGGACTATGTCACCCGCCCGCTGACGGAAAACGGAATTACCCGCACATTGTACGCGGCAGTGCGCTTGGAAGACCTTGAAAAACCCTACGTGCAGGAACTGATCGAACTGGCGGGAACCGAGGCGCGCAAGCTGCAAGAGCAATAGGTAATAAATGCGGGTCTGCTATGCGCATCATTCCTCTTGGCAAGGGCGCGTTGCACCAGTATACGCGCGGTTTGACCGGACAGGAGCCTTTGGACAATGGTTGGCAGTGCAAACCTCAACATCATGATCAAAGCCGCGCGCAAGGCGGGGCGTTCTTTGGTCAAGGATTTTCGTGAAGTCGAGAACCTTCAGGTGTCGATGAAAGGCGCGGGCGACTTTGTCTCCAAGGCCGATATTGCCGCCGAGGCAATCCTGAAAGAGGAACTGCTGGGTGCGCGCCCAACCTATGGCTGGTTGGCCGAAGAGGGCGGCGCGATTGATGGTGAGGACCCAACCCGCCGTTGGATTGTAGACCCGTTGGACGGCACAACCAACTTCCTGCACGGCCTGCCGCACTGGGCGGTGTCGATTGCGCTGGAACACAAGGGCAAGATCGTGGCCGGAGTGATCTATGACGCCGCCAAGGATGAGATGTTCTTTGCCGAAAAAGGTGAAGGCGCATGGATGAACGATACCCGCATCCGTGTCTCGGGCCGTCATCGCATGATCGAGTCCATCTTTTCGACCGGCTTGCCATTCGGGGGCCGCTCGGACCTGCCTGCCACGTTGCAGGATCTGGCCCGGCTGATGCCTGCCTGCGCTGGTGTGCGCCGCTGGGGCGCTGCGGCGCTGGACATGGCTTATGTGGCCGCAGGCCGCTATGAAGGGTTCTGGGAGCGTCGCCTGAACGCTTGGGACGTGGCCGCTGGGATCATCATCGTGAAAGAGGCCGGTGGCTTTGTGCAAGCCCTGAACCCCGAAGGCAACGTGCTTGAGGATGGCGAGGTGATCTGCGCCAATGAGCCGATCTTTGACCAGTTCGCCAAGGTTATCCGGGGCTAAGCTTCCTGCAAATCCATTAAAAAAAGCACGCCCTGTTACAGGCGCGCTTTGTCGTTTCAAAGAGACTGGATTCAGAGGGTTGCGCGCTGCGCCAGCCCGGCTTCATCCGCCAGCCGTGCGGCAACAGATGCAACCGCCAGGTCCTGTAGCCCAACACCGGTTCCGTCGAACAAGGTGATCTCATCCGCGCTTGCCCGCCCCGAATGGTCGCCATTGATGACGGCACCGATTGGGGTGATCTGATCTTCGGTCAACGAGCCGTTTGCGATGGCATGCTGAGCTTCGCCAAGGGTGACCGATTGGGCAACTTCGTCGGTGTAAACCGTTGCACTGGCAACCAGCGCGGCGTCGACTTCTTGCTTGCCTACCGTATCGGTGCCCATGCAGGCCAGATGGGTGCCCGGTTTGATCCAGTCTTTCATCAGCAAAGGTTCAAACGCCGACGTGATGGTGATGATGACATCCGCCTGTGCGCCCAGCTCTTCTTGACTAACAGCTTCGAAGTCGAGGCCGATTTCTTTCGCGACCTCACCCAGACGCGGAAGCATCTCGGGGTGGGGGTTCCAGGCAACGACTTTTTCAAAGTCGCGTTGCTCGGCTGCGGCGCGCAGTTGGAAGGCGGATTGATGGCCAGCGCCAACCATGCCCAGAACCTTGGAGTCCTTTCGGGCCAGATGGGCGATGGAAACGGCAGACGATGCAGCCGTGCGCACGGCGGTCAGGTAGTTGCCGCCGACCAGTGCAGACAGACGCCCGGTGTCCGGGTCGAACAGGAAGACAGTGGATTGGTGGTTGGTCAACCCTTTGTCCAGATTGCCGGGCCAGTAGCCGCCAGATTTGACACCCAGCACCTGACCGGCCCGATCAAAGCCGGATTTGAATCCATATAGCGCATCGGCATAGCCAATCGCTTCACGGATGACCGGAAAGTTGTAAGCATCTCCGCGCGCCATTGCGGCGAACACGTCCTGCACCGCGTCAAACGCGTCGCTGCGGCCAACCAGTTGCTGGCAAAGATCTTCTCCGACGATCAGCAAGGGTTTTTCCGACATATCTTTCATGACCTTTTCCTTAGCTTGAGGGCAGGTCCGGGCGGCAGGGAAGGGAAGAACCGCCGCCCGGATCAATGCGGTTCGGCTTAATACGCCTTACCGCGAGCGGATACTGGCCAGAGGGTTTCGACCTTGCCGTTGCGCACCCCAACATACCAATCATGGACGTTGGCGGTGGGGTCGCAGTGACCCGGAACTAGACGCAGTTTGTCGTTCACCTTCAACGCACCGTCGGGATCAGCGACAACACCGTGTTCGTCCGAACACTTGACGTATTCCACATCGGTGCGCCCAAAGATCACCGGCAAGCCACTGTCCACCGACTGCGCCTTGAGGCCTGCATCGACAATGGCCTTGTCGGCCTTGGCGTGGCTCATGACGCTGGTGAGGATGAAGAACGCGTTCTCCCATTCTCCACGGTCGATGCGGTTGCCGTCCTGATCAAGGATACGACCATAATCGGCGTCCATGAAGGCGTAGGAACCGCACTGCAGTTCGTTGTATACGCCCGAAGTGCTTTCAAAATAGTAGGACCCGGTGCCGCCACCGCCGACAATGTCACACTCCAGACCTTCTGCGGCCAACCCGTCCACTGCGTCTTTGACCTGTGCCACGGCAACGTCGATCTTAGCCTTGCGGTCCTCATAAAGGTCCATGTGCTGCATCGCGCCCTGGTAAGCCTGAATGCCAGAGAACTTCAGCCCCGGAGCCGCGTCGATGGCTTTGGCGATGGCGATTACCTCGGGTGTCGTCGTCACGCCGCAGCGACCTGCGCCGCAGTCAATCTCGACCAGACATTCGATCTGGGTGCCATGGCGTTGTGCCGCCTCGGACAGATCGCCGACATTGTCGATGTCGTCGACGCAGCAGATCGTCCGTGCGCCCAGCTTGGGCATGCGCGCAAGGCGGTCGATCTTGGCCGGGTCGCGCACTTGGTTCGAGACCAGAACGTCTTTGATACCGCCGCGGGCAAAGACTTCGGCCTCTGAAACCTTCTGGCAGCATACCCCACAGGCCCCACCTAGTTCGACCTGCAGCTTCGCCACATCGATGGATTTATGCATCTTGCCATGCACCCGGTGACGCATCCCATGGGCCTTGGCATAGTCACCCATCTTTTTGATGTTGCGCTCCAGCGCGTCCAGATCCAGCACCAGACTCGGCGTCTGAATTTCGGCCTCGTCCGTGCCAATCGCGGCAGGAATGTCAAAGCCAACTTCAAGCTGATCAATATTCACAGGCTTGTTCATACTTCTTCCTCCTCAGCCCTTGATCCAGGGCAATTTATCCAAATCCACGTTGCCGCCAGTGATGATCACGCCGATGCGTTTGCCTTTGAACACTTCGGGGTGTTTCAGGATGGTGGCTAACGGCACGGCGCTGCTGGGTTCCATCACAACACGCAGGTATTTCCAGGTGATCTTCATCGCCTCGACGATTTCGTCTTCGCTGGCGGTTTGAATGTCGGTGACAAAGCGGGACACAAAGTGCCAGGTATTTTCCTTCAGCGGCACTTTCAGACCGTCGGCGACAGTGATCGGCGCGTCATCCGCGATGATGTGCCCGGCCTTGAAGCTGCGATAGGCGTCGTCGGCTTGTTCCGGTTCGGCGGCGTATATCTTTACCTCGGGGGCCGCGTTCGACATTGTCAGGCACGTGCCCGAGATCATGCCGCCGCCACCAATGGGTGCGACTACAGCGTCCACACCGTCAGTCTGCTCAAGCAGCTCGGCCGAACAGGTGGCTTGCCCTGCAATTACGCGCGGGTCGTTGTAGGGGTGAACGAACTCACCGCCCGTCCGGCTTTGCACTTCGGCAAACACCGCCTCACGCGAGGTGGTCGAAGGTTCACACTCGGTGATGATCCCGCCATAACGGCGCACCGCGTCTTTCTTGGCTTGCGGTGCCGTGCGCGGCATCACGACGTTACAGGGAATACCCCGCCGTCCGGCTGCATATGACAAACTGAGCGCATGGTTGCCCGAAGAGTGGGTGGCCACGCCGCGCTTTGCAGCGTCGTCATCCAGCCCAAAGACCGCATTGCAGGCCCCGCGCACTTTGAAGGCCCCGGCCTCTTGGAAGTTTTCACATTTAAAGAACAGCTGTGCGCCGGTCAGTTCGTCCAGATAGTCCGAACGCATCACTGGTGTGCGGTTGATATGTGGCCGAATCCGCTCGTGCGCTTCGCGCATGTCGGCCAGCGTCAGGCTTTCAGCTGTGGTAAGTGCGTCCAACATCAAGCTCCTCCTTAAGCTGCGGATTGCATCGGTGTGGCGCTACCGCTGCGGAAGTACTCCTGCGCTGCTGCAACACCGCTGCCCAACGTGATCGGATAGTCCAGATCAGCCATCGCCATTTCGATCGTGGCCAGACCGGACAGAACCATTACATCCGTCAGGCTGCCCAGATGGCCGATACGGAAGGCTTTGCCGTTCATTTCGCCCAACCCGATGCCAAAGCTTACGCCATAGGCATTAAAGGCGTGATCGGTCAGCGCATTGCTGTCAAAGCCTTCAGGTACGTAAATCGCACTGACGGTATCGGAATACAGGTCGGGCGATTGCGCCACCAACTCCAGCCTCCAGGCGGCAGTTGCCTTGCGGACCCCTTCGGCCAGACGGAAATGGCGGGCATATACGTTGTCCAGCCCTTCCTCGAACAGCATCTTCAGGCTTTCGCGCATACCATAGATCAGCTGCAGTGGTGGGGTATAGGGAAACCCGCCCGACGCATTTGCGTTCATCATGTCGCGGAAATCAAAGAAGGTGCGCGGCAGTTGGGCAGTTTCCATCGCAGCCAGCGCCTTGGGGCTGACACACAGGATCGCCATACCGGTTGCCAGCATGAAGCCCTTTTGCGAACCCGACACCGCGATATCGACGCCCCAGCCATCAAACTCGAACGGCATCGAGGCCAGTGAACTGACGCAATCCACAAACAGCATCGCCGGGTGGTCGCTGGCATCCATTGCCTTGCGCACCGCTCCGATATCCGAGCGTACGCCGGTCGCCGTTTCGTTATGCGTTACCAGAACTGCTTTGATCTTATGCTCTTTGTCTGCGGCAAGAGCTTCGGCAAACTTATCGGCGGGCGCGCCGCTGCCCCAGGGGCATTCGATAATGCGGACATCCAGGCCGTGCCGTTGGCACAGGTCGATCCAGCGATGGCTGAACATGCCATAGCGCGCAACCAGTACGCTGTCGCCGGGGCTGAGCGTATTGGTCACCGATGCCTCCCAGCCGCCTGTTCCGCTGGCCGGGAAGGTGATGATCTTCCCTTCTTTGGTTCCAAACACCTTTCTGGTGTCTTCCAGCACAGGGGCAAAGGTTTCGACAAAATCAGGCGCGCGGTGGTCCTGTGTCTGGACCTGCATCGCTAGGCGCAACCGATCCGGGATATTGGTGGGGCCGGGAATGAATACCGGGTTTTGATTGGACATTTCTAGATCCTCCGATTTGAAGAAGAGTGTTGTAGAAATCGCTCCTTGGTGCAATTTTCTTGAAAAATATTTTCATTTTTGTAATTAAATAAATAATCCATTGAATAGATGTAATTTTCCGTTTTTCATTTTTGGGTTTCAGAAAGCGGGATGAAAAAAACTTTGCCGGGCTGAAAGGAGAAATCAGTGACGGACACCCCCAAAAGGCCGCGCGGCAGGCCCAAATCGCTGTTCAAGGAAAGCTCGGCCGGGACCATGCAATCACTGGATCGGGCGCTGGTTGTTCTGACCGCAGTGGCACGAATGGAACGCGCTGCGCTAAGCGATCTTGCGCGCGAAGTGGATGTACCTACAGCCACTACGCACCGCATTCTGGCGACGTTGCAGAAACATGGGTTTGTCGCTTTCGATGACGAACGGCAGGAATGGATGATCGGGATTGAAGCGTATCGCACCGGCGCTTCGTTCCTGCGTCGAAACAGCGTGATTGAAATCGGGCGACCGATCTTGCGGCGTTTGATGCAAGAAAGTGGCGAAACCGCGAATTTGGCCGTGCCAGACGGGTCCGAAGTGGTTTTTGTCGGACAGGTTGAAACGCCGAACCCGATCCGGGCGTTTTTCCCACCGGGTGCTAGGACGCCGATGTACGCGTCCGGCACAGGCAAAGCGATATTGGCCGCGATGAGCGAGTCTGCGGCCAGCAAAGCATTGGCGGCTGACGCTGTTCGTTTCACCTCACATACGTTGCTGCCGAACGAAGGGTTAGAGGCGGATTTGGCTAAAACCCATGCCCGCGGCTGGTCGCATGATCATGAGGAACGGTACGAAGGCATGTCTTGTATCGGTGCCGCCATCTACAATGACCGGGGCGAACCCTGTGCCGGGATTTCCGTGTCTGGGCCGTCTGTCCGGTTCATTGCCGACCGGGCAACAGAACTGGGTGTGTTGGTTCGGGACGCCGCAGAAGAGATCACGCAGCTCAGCGGCGGTCGACTACCGAAGCCGCCTGAGGACTAGCGCCTATTTTCGCGGGACCCGTGGAATGCGGGATTGGGATAATTTGTATTTGTGTTCGGGGTGGGGCGGGTGGCCATGGGTGCGGCCCCAAAACGCGGGACCACCTCGTTTCAGCCAAAGCGGGAGGCACAGGACCAGGCCGACCAAAAAGCCCCCCGTGTGCGCCCAATAGGCAACTCCACCTTCGTCTGGGTTGCTTGCAAGGCTGCCCATGAATTGAAGGCCCAACCAGATGCCCAGCATGATGAAGGCCGGGATGGTGAAAATCCGAAAATAGACGATCAGAATCAGCAGAACGTCCACGCGCGCTTTGGGGAACAGCAAAAGATAGCCGCCCATCACCCCGGCAATCGCACCCGAGGCTCCAATGGTCGGCACCACCGAATCCGGAGCGGTGGCTACGTGGATCAGGCCTGCGCCGACACCAGCCAGCAAATAGAACAGCAGGAAGGGCAGGTGGCCCATCTCATCCTCAAGATTGTCCCCGAAAATCCAGAGAAACAGCATGTTCCCGGCCAGATGCATCCATCCACCATGCAGAAACATCGACGTCACAAGGGTTTCGAACGCAAATCCATCGGTGATCCGCGCCGGGATGATAGCATAGTCGAAATACAGCCTGTTGATCAGCGGTGCATTATCCATAATCCCCACATAGCTGAAGAAAATCAGGATATTGGCTGCCATCAGTAGGTAAACGACATAGGGCGTGCGCCCCGACGGATTGTGGTCACGGATCGGAAACATGGGGGGACGCTGGGCTTTTCCCGGCCCAGCGTCAAGATACGGTTACGCCGCACCTCCCAACAAGGCCGCATTGCCTCCGGCGGCGGTGGTGTCGACGCAGACGTGACGCTCGCCCAGAACCCGCGCCCGATCAGGCTGACCGGGGATCAGCGGCAGGATCGGGCCGTCACGGCGGGCCAGGTGGCGTTCGATCTCGCGCGCGGTTTCGTCATCTCCCCACCACAGAACTCCTGAGATATTGGCGATGTTCTCTAGCCTGTGCAGGTCCACCATGCCGGTCGCTAGAATGGCGGTGCCGCCCAGGGCTGCGACTGCTTCGGTCTGCGCTTGTGCGGCCTCGGGTCCTGGCCCAATGCAAAACAATGGCGCGCGGGGGAATTCACTCAGTCGGTTGGATTCGCCGGTCGGACCGGGCAGGGATTGCGTGCGTACGGCAGCAGGCTGGCCTTGCGGATCGGGTAGATCGCCCATCGTGTTGTTCCAATTCGCCGTGCTGTGTTGACGATCCGGAGCACAGAAGCGTGCCATGTAGTTCGGTCCACCCGCCTTGGGTCCGGTGCCCGACAGACCTTCGCCGCCAAAGGGCTGAGAACCCACGATCGCACCAATCTGGTTGCGGTTGACATAAATGTTGCCTGCGTGAACGGACTCGGTGATGTGTTGCACCCGGTCATCGATGCGGGTGTGCAGGCCGAAAGTCAGCCCATAACCCGTGGCATTGATGTCGGCGATGACCTGATCAATCTCAGCAGCCTTGAAGCGGACGACATGCAGGACCGGGCCAAACACTTCACGCTGCAGTGCGCTGATACCGGGGATTTCGATCAGGGTAGGGGCGATGAAAGTCCCTTCGGGGGGCGTGTTCAGTTCCTTCACCACCCGGCCTGCTGCGCGCGCTTGCGCGATGTGGTCCGCAATGCCTTGCAGCGCGTCCTGATCAATGACCGGGCCGCAGTCGGTCGACAAAAGCCATGGGTCACCGACCTGCAAAGCCTCCATCGCGCCGGTCAGCATGGTCAGCAAGTCGTCGGCGATATCTTCCTGCACATAGAGGCAGCGCAGGGCCGAGCATCTCTGACCCGCAGATTGAAATGCGCTTTCGATGATGGATTGCACGGCTTGTTCAGGCAGTGCGGTGCTGTCCACAATCATGGCGTTCAATCCGCCGGTTTCCGCGATCAAAGGCGTGCCAGGTTTCAGGTTCTCTGCCATTGCTGAACGAATTTTCAATGCGGTGGCGGTCGAGCCTGTAAAGGCGACCCCAGACACGCGCGGGTCTGACGTCAAGGCCGCCCCGACGGACGGCCCACCGGGCAGCAGTTGCAGAACGTCGCGCGGTACTCCGGCCTCGTGCAGCAGTTGGACAGCCCGGTGCGCGACCAACGGTGTTTGCGGCGCAGGCTTGGCTAGAACGGCGTTGCCGGTGGCCAAAGCCGCCGAAATCTGCCCGGTAAAGATTGCCAGCGGAAAGTTCCAGGGGCTGATGCAAGTAAACGTGCCCGCCGGTTCAGCCGCCGGGATATTAGCAGCATAATAACGAAGGAAGTCGACAGCCTCGCGCAGTTCAGCGACCGCATCGGGAACCGATTTGCCAGCCTCTCGCGCCAGCAGAGCGAAAAGCTCACCATAATGTGCTTCGTACAGATCAGCTGCTGTATTCAATACCTGCGCCCGTTGTTCAGCCGGAGCATTCCACGGAGCCGCCGTGGCCAACGCAAGTTCGACATCCTGAGCGCTGGCCGGGGCGACCGCGCCCGGTCGGTCCTGTGGATGCGCCGGATTGAAGACGGCTTCGTCAGCGTCGGGATGCGCGTCTTGCGACAGAAGCGGCTGCGCGTACCAGTGATGTGCGCGAAACGCATCGCGGGCGGCGTCAATCCGATCGAGCGTCGGTGTGTGTTGCAGATCGAACCCTTTAGAATTGGGCCGTTCGGGTTGAAACAGTTCAGGGCCGGTTGGCAGCGGTGATTTTGGTTCTGCAATGGTGTCGAACGGGTCCGAGGCGACCTCCTCGGGTGGCACATTTTCATCGACGATCTGGTTCACGAAGGATGAGTTCGCACCGTTTTCAAGCAAACGCCGCACCAGATAGGCCAAAAGATCGCGATGTGCTCCGACCGGAGCGTAAATTCGGCAGCGAGTGTTGCTTTGATCGCGAACGATCTGATGCAAAGTTTCGCCCATGCCATGCAAACGCTGAAACTCGAACGGTTGCGCGTCGGCCATATGCAGGATTGCGCTGACCGTATGGGCGTTATGGGTGGCAAATTGCGGGTAAATTCGGTCGGTCATACCCAACAGCTTGCGGGCATTGGCGATGTACGAGATATCGGTCGCCGCCTTGCGCGTGAAAACCGGGAAACCGTCGACACCCTCGACCTGCGCTCGCTTGACCTCGGTATCCCAATAGGCCCCTTTGACCAGCCGGACCATCAGTTTGCGGTCATGACGTTCTGCCATGTCATAGAGCGTGTCCAGAACAAGCCCCGCACGCGGACCATAAGCTTGCACGACAATGCCGAAACCATCCCAACCGGCCAATGCGGGCTCGCCCATAACGGCTTCGATCACTTGCAGGGAAAGCGACAGGCGGTCGGCTTCCTCGGCGTCTACATTCAGGCCCATACCGGCGGCTTTGGCCAACAGACACAGGGCGCGCAGGCGAGGAACAAGCTCTTCCATCACCCGTTGTTCCTGCGCCAACTCATAGCGCGGATGCAGGGCTGACAGCTTTACCGATATCCCCGGATTGGCCCGGATATCGTCATGGGTGCAGGCATCGGCAATGGCCGCGATAGCGCGAGAATAAGACAGGTGATAACGGGCGGCGTCAGCTTCTGTGCGCGCCGCCTCGCCCAGCATGTCGTAGGAATAGGTGTAACCCTTTGCCTCCATCCCGGCGGCCCGGTCCATGGCGGACTGGATAGTCTCACCCAGTACGAATTGACGGCCCATTTCTTTCATCGCGCGGCCAACGGCCGTACGGATCACCGGTTCGCCCAATCGTTTGATGGCCCCGCGCAGGGCGCCGACGGGCGACGCTTTGCCCTCGTCCAGAACCTTTCCGGTCAGCATCAGCGCCCAAGTTGACGCGTTCACCAGCGAAGACGATGACTGCCCCAGATGTTTGCCCCAATCCGATGGCGCAATCTTGTCCTCGATCAGCGCGTCGATGGTGTCGGCATCAGGGACGCGCAGCAGCGCCTCGGCCAGACACATCAGCGCGATGCCCTCGTCGGTGGACAGGCCGTATTCGGCCAGAAACACCTCCATCATGCCGGGCGAAGTACTGGACCGGATGTCACGCACCAACTGAGCCGCTGCTGCGCAGATCGCCGTGCGGTCGGCTTGGGGCAGGTTGGCATGTTCGACCAACTGATCCAATACTGCAGACTGGTCAGCATAGGTCTGGCCGTCGATATGGGTGCGCAGGCTGTGTGTCATGTATCCTCCGGGCTTTTGGGGAGTATACAGTCGATTTTTCAGGACAATCGCCTTAAGTTCAAAAAATAGTAGGCGAATGTTCTGAAATTTCGAGGTTCAGCGATGCAAAAAGATAATTCCGATCTGGATCGGTTCGACCGGTCGATCCTGGCGATTCTGGCCGAGGACGGGCGCATTTCGGTTGCCGACCTTGCGCGGCGGATCGGGTTGTCGAAATCTCCAACTCAAGCACGTGTGAAAAGACTTGAGGCCGAGGGTATCATCACCGGATACCGTGCCCTGCTGGACCCGATCCGTCTTGGTCTGGATCACGTCGCCTTTGTCGAGGTGCGCCTGACCGACACGCGCGAGAAGGCCCTGGCCGAGTTCAACGCGGCAGTGCGTAGGGTGGCCGAGATCGAGCAAGCCCATATGATTGCGTCAAATTTTGACTATTTGTTGAAAATTCGTACCGGCTCGATGTCGGAATACCGCGCGGTGCTGGCCGAGAAAATCTCATCCCTGCCGCATGTGGCCAACACATCGACCTTCGTCGCGATGGAAGCGGTGAAAGAGACGGGCGTGTCCGGTGCCATTGACGGGATGGGTTGACGAAAACCCCGCACGCGTCACCATTGGGTCATGAAACAGATCACCTATGCCACCATCCTGTTAATAACATCCACAACAGCGCATGCCGATGAATGCCCTGTTGCGCCGGATCACAGCGCCGATGTCAGTGGCGTAATCGCCCAGATACAACAGGCCGAAAACGAACAGGCCGCCCGTCTCTTGTCGAACCAATTGTGGGAGTTTTGGACGGACGCACCTGATGAAAGCGCGCAGGCGGTTCTGGACCGAGGCATGACGCGCCGAAACGCATGGGACCTGCTGGGCGCGATCGAGGATTTCAACAAGCTGGTCGCCTATTGCCCGTCATATGCCGAAGGGTACAACCAGCGCGCCTTTGCGCATTACTTGCGGCAGGATTTTCAGGCCGCATTGCCCGATTTGGACAAGGCGATCGAACTGTCGCCTAACCATGTGGCGGCCATCAGCGGGCGCGCCCTGACCCTGTTGGGATTGCAAAGGATCGACGAGGCGCGCGAAGCTTTGAACCAAGCGCTGGAACTGAACCCGTGGCTTTCGGAGCGTCATCTTCTGGCACCCGGAGGGCCACTGGCGCCTCCGGGTGAGGATATCTGACAAAACGCCCCAACTATAGAGTGGGGGCTTTTTCGACGTTTAGCCAACCAAACCGTTGTCGGAGCGCTTGATGGCGATGACCGATGATCGCGGTGTACCGCCATCGGGCCAGTTGCTGCCCGGATGCTGAATGCCCACAAACATGGTGCGCAGGTCGTTGGACCAGGTCAGGCCGGTGACCTCGCAACCATTGGGGCCCGTCATGAACCGTACGATTTCGCCGGTCACCGGGTCGCCAACCAGCATCTGGTTATTGCCATTGCCAGCAAAGTCACCCTCGTTGTTGTCCTTACCGTCGGTCTGAATCCAGATCAGGCCCGTCGAGTCGATGACCATGCCATCGGGCGAGTTGAACAGGTTACCCTCATTCACATTCGGCGAGCCAGCGCGGTCGTCGGAATGCACCGTCGGGTTGCCCGCCATGACATAGAGATCCCAGTCAAAGGTGTCTGCGGCGTGATCGTCATTCGAGGGTCGCCAGCGGACGATCTGACCGTACTTGTTGGCCTCACGTGGGTTGGCGGCATTGACCGACGTGTCGTCACCACCGGCATTCGGTTTGACACCACGGTTTTTGTTGTTGGTCAGGCAGCAATAGGCCTCGATCGCAACCGGGCTCGACGCCACCCATTCTGGGCGGTCCATAGTGGTGCCACCTACGGCCGACGCTGCCATGCGGGTAAAGATCCGGATTTCAGCATCATCCATGCCAGTCGTTTCCGGCGTCAGTGGCAGCCATTCGCCGGTCGCATCGTCGTTGAACTTGGCAACGTACAGCGTTCCGTCATTCAGCAAGCTCTCGGTTTCGCCACCCGGCTGATAGGTGCCGTTCGAGACGAACTTGTACAAGTACTCGCCGCGCTCGTCATCGCCCATATAGACAACCACACGGCCATCTGCGGCCAGTGTCACCTCGGCGTTTTCGTGTTTGAAGCGGCCCAAGCCGGTGTGTTTGACCGGCGTGCTGTTCGGCTTAGTTGGGTCGATTTCCACGATCCAACCCGCGCGGTGCGGTTCGTTTGGGTTTTTTGACGTGTCGAAACGCGGATCGAAAAGCTCATACCCGTTCCAGCTTTCGGCTTTGACACCGTAACGCTTGAAGCCGTCTGCCACCTTCTGGTCGTAGCTGGCGTTTTCATCGGACGATCCGAAGTAGCCGTTAAAGTTCTCTTCGCAGGTCAGGTATGTGCCCCATGGCGTTTTACCTGCGCCACAGTTGTTCATGGTGCCCAGAGACGCCGTGCCGGTTGGGTCGGCCTGCGTCTTCAGCAGATCGTGACCTGCAGCGGGGCCTACGATCTTCATCGGCGTATTGTGGTGGATACGGCGATTGAATGGACTGTCTTTGACAACCGACCAGCCGTTGGGGCCTTCGGCGATCTCCATCACGGTCACTCCCTGAAGGTTCTGCAGCTTCAAAACATCGTCCGCGTTGGCGGGCACGCCTTCCTGCGCAGCTGGCATGTTGATCTTGCGGTTCGGGTATTCGTGGTTGATGGCGATCAGCTCATGACCCCGAAACGAAAATGTCTCCATCCCATCAGTGTTTTCACCGAAGATACGGTCTGATTTGTCCAATGGGCCGCCATCCGTCAGGTCATAGCCGTCGGCATCGGAAAACAGTGGATCGCCCCAACGCATCAGAATTTTCCACTCATACCCTTCGGGCACATGCACGGTGCCATCGGTCTGCGCAGCAATCGGCGTGAATGCAAAGCGCGACGTGGTGACGGCATGAGCGGCAGTCGACCCCATCAGACCCGCGCCCATAGCGGCAGCGCCTGATCCAAATGCTAGCACACCACCCAGAAAACCTCGGCGCGAAATGGCGCTTTCTACAACACGGTCAAAGTCGTTTTCTTCGGGGCGGGGGAAATGCAGCTCGTCCCAATCGTCGGCGGACAGGGTGGTAGGATCAATGTCTTTCATGGATAGCTCCTGGCTGTCAGAAAATAGCAGATGAAAGGCAATTAGAATTTCTTTGTGACAGCTTGATAACAACCCCATTAAGGGAGAGGCCTGATCTTTCAGAATTTTGCGTGCAATGAAAAGGGAAAAGGCCTTTTCTCTGCGGGAATCCGCGCGTTCTGGTGCGCGATTGTTCCGCAGAAAAACACACGTGCCTGCGACATTTAGCGCAAACGCTGACCAGCTGCGTCGAACCGATAGGCCTTGTCAGCGGTATAGGCGAGCCGCAATTCCTGACCTTCGGAAATGGCGTGCTGACCGAATAGCCGCGCGGTCACGGATTGGTCGTGTATTTTGGCGATGACGTTTGTGTCCCCACCCAGTTTTTCAACGTGGCTGACCTGAGCTGTCAGCGGGCCGTCGTCGGACAGAAACAGGTCTTCGGGGCGGATTCCAATGATGTTCTGGCCGCTATCCCCCAACAGGCTTTCGGGTAGGAAATTCATAGACGGTGAGCCTAGAAATCCGGCAACGAACTGGTTTGCAGGGTTGTTGTACAGCTCCATCGGGCTGCCGATCTGTTCCACCCGCCCGTCACGCAAAACGACGATCTTGTCGGCCAGCGTCATCGCCTCGGTCTGGTCATGGGTAACATAGATCATCGAGGCGTCCAGTGCCCGGTGCAGGTTCGCAATCTCGATCCGTGTGTTCATCCGTAAGGCGGCGTCCAGATTGGACAGCGGTTCGTCAAACAGGAACAGCTTGGGTTCCCGTACAATGGCGCGGCCAATAGCGACCCGCTGGCGTTGACCACCCGACAATTCAGACGGATAGCGATCCAGATAGGGCTCGAGGTTCAGCATCCGGCTGGCATTGGCAACGCGTTCCTCTATCACCGCTTTGGACTGCTTTTCCTGCTTCAGCGCCAGTGTCATGTTCCCGCGCACGCTGAGGTGCGGGTAAAGTGCATAGCTTTGAAACACCATAGCTATGCCACGCTTGGATGGCGGCACCAGATTGACCTGTTGACCACCGATATTGATTTCGCCCGAGGAGGCATCTTCGAGCCCCGCAATCACACGTAGCAGGGTGGACTTGCCGCAACCCGAGGGGCCGACGAAGACAACAAACTCGCCTTCTTCAACCTCAAGCGTGATGTCCTTGAGGACATGCACATTGCCGAAGGATTTGTTCACATTGCTCAGCGTCAGGGCGGTCATTTTGCGGGCTCCTCAAGGGAAACGGGCTGGCCGGTGCGGATGCTTTCATCCGCGGCCAGACAAATGGCGAGGGATTGAACGGCGTCATTCATATGACGGGTCAGGTCGATGTCTTCGGCGATTGCGCGCAGCATATAGGCTTGTTCGGCATCGCAGAGTTCCTGATGGCCGGGTTCATCGGGCATATCGATGGTTCGGTCACCTTGTGGCGTATGGACCAAAAGGCCGCCGACCTTTGTATGCCCATCAATATCGGAAGATGCGCCTTTATTGCCATCGGTGATTGAAACCGATCCGTTGGGCGAGACGATATCTTTTACGAAAAACGCCGTCTCGGACATCATCGGGCCCCATCCAGCCTCGTACCAGCCGACCGATCCATCGTCGAAGATCACCTGAAACTGGCCGTAATTATACATGTCCTCGGCGATCTCATCGGACAGGCGCAGGCCCATGCCGTGTACGCGGACGGGCTGCGCGTCGGTGATCTGGCACATCACGTCCACATAATGCACGCCGCAATCGACAATAGGTGAGGTCGTTTGCATCAGCGCCTTATGCGTTTCCCATTCCGCGCCCGAGGATTGCTGGTTCAGGTTCAGACGGAACACATATGGCCCGCCGAGATTGCGCGCCTCGGTGATCAAGCGCATCCAAGACGGGTGGTGGCGCAGGATATAGCCCACGACCAGCTTGCGGTTCAGCCGCGTGGCGGTTTCCACCACCCGCCGCGCGTCAGCGACGTTGGTGGCTAGCGGCTTTTCGACGAAGACATGCACGCCTGCCTGCATCGCCGCACAGGCGTAATCGGCGTGGCTGTCGGAATAGGTCGCGATCACAACCAGATCGGGGCGGGTCTCATTCAGAGCAGTTTCGAAATCCGAATACGCGGGATAATCCGAAAGTTCGGGGTGGTCTACGCGCCCGGATCGGTTCACCAGCCCGACGATTTGCGCATCGGGGTGGTGGTGATGGGCCAGCGCATGGCTTAGCCCCATATTGCCCAGACCTGCGATCAGTACACGGGTCATTTGACAGCTCCGGATGTGATGCCACGGATCAGTTGGCGCGAGAAGATGACGTAGAGAACCAGAACCGGCAGGATTGCCATCGACAGGGCGGACAAAACCGCGTTCCAGTCGGTCACGAACTGGCCGATAAAGACCTGACTGCCCAATGTCAGCGTTTTGGTTTCCTCAGCCGGGGCAAGGATCAGCGGGAACCACAGGTCATTCCAGATCGGGATCATGTTGAACACGGCGACAGTTGCCATTGCCGGACGAACCAGTGGCAGGACCAGTCGGAAAAAGATCGTGTATTCCGACAGACCGTCAATGCGACCTGCGTTTTTCAGGTCATCACTGACCTGCCGCATGAATTCAGACAGTATGAAGACGGCCAGCGGTAACCCCTGCGCTGTGTAGACAAGGATCAGCGCCCAGAGCGTGTTCACCAGCCCGGTCGCCACCATCATCTCAAGGATCGCCACAGTGCCGATGCGGATCGGGATCATGATCCCCAGCGCCAGATAAAGCCCCATGAGCAGGTTGCCTTTGAACTGGTATTCAGACAGCGCATAGGCCGCCATGGCGCCAAGCAGTAGGATGAAGAACAGCGATGCGACCGTGACGATCATCGAGTTCTGGAAGTAGAGGAAGAAATCCCCCTGCTTCATCACCGTCTCGTACCCGATCAGTGAAAAGCTGTCTGCGCTGGGCAGGGCCAGGGGTTCGCGAAAGATCGCGCGGCGGGTTTTGAAGCTGTTGATCAGAATAACAAAGACCGGGAACAGGGCGATCAGCGTATACAGGATCAACGCACCGTGCATTGCGGCGGTGTTGAAGGGATTTTGGCGTGCTTTGTTCATCCGTTCACCCTCACAGTTGATACCGGCGCATCCGGGTCTGGATGCCAAACAGATAGATGCAGACACCCACCAGGATGATGGCAAACATGGCCCCGGCGATGGCTGATCCCATATGCGGATCGCCCAGTTGCAATTGGAAGCCAAAGAAAGTGCGATACATGAATGTACCCAGAATATCGGTCGAGAAATCCGGTCCGGCCAGCGCGCCTTGAGACGCATAGATCAGATCGAACGCGTTGAAATTGCCTACGAAGGTTAGGATCGAGATGATCCCGATCGACGGCAGGATCAGCGGCAGCTTGATTTTCCAAAAGGCCGAGGCCCCGGTGATGCCGTCAATCTCACCCGCCTCAAGGATTTCTTCGGGGATGGTCAACAAGGCGGCATAGATCAGCATCATCGGTATGCCCACGAACTGCCAAACCGAGATCAGCGCCAGCGTGGTCAGGGCGTATTCCTCTTTTCCCAGCCACGGAGCGAACAGGGATTTCAGCCCAATCGCGTCCAGCATTGACGGAGCGATGCCCCAGATCGGCGACAGGATCAATTTCCAGGCGAAGCCGACAATCACAAAGCTGAGGATCGTAGGGATGAAGATCGCCGACCGGTACAAGGCCGCAAATCGAAGCCGTGGGTGGCTGAGAAGCGCGGCCAGTGCGATGCCAATGGGGTTTTGCACCAGCATATGGATCAGGAAAAACCAGAAGTTATTCCCCAGCGCATTCCAGAACTGTTCGGACCAGATCGGGTCAAAGAACAGCGTTCGAAAATTCTGTAGGCCTACGAACACACGGGTCTGATCGACCTCGGTAAACAGCGCCAGACGCAGCGTGTTGAACAGCGGAAAGATCATAACCGCGGTATAGACCAGCACGGCCGGTGCCAGAAACACGACGATATGCCAGCGGAAGCGGGGGCGGTTCATTGGACTGCTTTCAATGGGGTGTCGGGTTTACCCGGGCGATCACCGCCGCCCGGGTATGATTGGGTTTACTGGTGTGGTGCGTACCAGGAGGCGAGACCTTCCTGCAATTCTGCACCCAGATCCTCGGGGGATTTGGCGCCTTTGATGGCGGCAACCGATGCGCCCCAGGTTTCGTTTTCAAGGTTCGGTGTACCGCGCGACAGGATTTGATAGGTCGAGCGGATGGTCGATTCACACTCGTCGCGCCAGCCCACGATTTCCTTGGCCAGTGGATCTTGCAATTCGACAGGCGTGTTGGAAAGTGGGAAGAAGCCGGGCAGGGCATTGCCGAAAATTTCTGCAAATTCCGGGCTTGCGACCCAGGTCAAGAATGTCTCGGCGGCCTCGGGATGTTCAGTCGCGGCGTTCATGCCGATGCCGATATCGGTGTGGTCCGAAATGTAGCAGGTGTCGCCAGCGTTACGGACTGGCGGCTTGAATGCACCCATCTCAAAATCGGCCTGTGTGTTGAAGCCCGAGATTTCCCATGAGCCTGCGGGATAGATCGCCGCGCGACCTAGTGTGAAGATGTTCTGACTATCGGGATAGGTCTGTGCCTCATACCCGTCGCCCAGATACTCACCCCAGCGTGCCAATGTGGCATAAGGGGCTGTCCAGGCCTCATCGGTAAGCTTTTGCTCGCCCGCGATCAGGGCCTGACGGCCTTCCTCACCCTTCCAGTAGTTCGGCCCGATGTTGTTGTAACCCATTGTGGCGGCTTCCCACTGGTCGTTGGTACCCATTGCCATCGGAATATAGGTGCCATCTTCCCGAATCTTGTCGAGCGCGGCAAAGAACTCATCCTCGGTCGTTGGAACTTCGATCCCAAGTTCAGCAAATGCGTCTTTGTTATATATGAACCCATGAATTACCGAAGCCATCGGAACGCAGAATGTGACCGCGCCATCATCCGTCTGCCAGGCCGATTTTGCCACGTCCGAGAAGTTGCTCATCGCATCGACTCCGGACAGATCAGTCAGGTGTCCTGCATCATACAGCGCCAAAGAGGCGTCAAAGGGGCGGCAGGTGATCAGGTCACCGGCTGAACCCGCGTCCAGTTTCGAGTTCAAAACGGCGTTATACTCTGCTGGTGCTGACGGGGTGAAATCGATCTTGATTCCGGGGTGCTGCGCTTCGAACGCGGGAATGATCTGGTCCTGCCACAGGGTCAGGTCATCATTGCGCCAGCTTTCGATGGTCAGGGTTACGTCTTCGGCATAGGCAGTTGTGGCCATCAGGGTTGTCCCCAATAAGGCCAGCTTAAGGCTTTTATGTTTCATCTCTCTCTCCCGTTATTTAGTTGTTAATCCTTGGCCAATGCTGCGGTCAGAACTCCCTTCGTGGTTCGCAGGCGAGCATCCGCTTGCGCCAACGACAGGTCTTGTGCGGCAATTAGAATGGCGGGTTTTACGTCGCCATGCGCAACGTTCAGTGCGTTTTGCGCTGTTTCTGTATCCACTTCGGCGATGCGGGCGACGATCCCGGCGGCGCGGCCCCGCAGTTTGTCGTTGTCGGCACGTAGATTGACCATCATGCCGCCATGCACATGGCCAAGCTCAACCGCCATAAGCGAAGACAGCATGTTCAGCGCAATCTTCTGCGCTGTTCCAGCGCCCATGCGTGTGGAGCCTGAGATCAGCTCGGGCGGCGTCGCCAACAGGATGGGAATGTCAGCGCCCAGCAGCAAGGGGCTGCCGCCGTTATTGGCGATACTGATCACAGTTGCGCCCTTGGTGCGGGCGATGTTCATGGCAGCCACGGTGTACGGCGTAGAGCCGCTTGCTGAAACCGCAATCACCGTGTCTTTGGCTTGTAAGCTGTCCAAGGCTTGTTCCAACCCTTCGGTCGCATCCTCGGCCCCGCCCGGCATTTCAACCCCGGTGGGCAGGCCACCTGCCATATGTATGCGCAGACGGGCAGGGGGGATCGAGAATGTGCCGCCCAGCTCTTGCGCGTCAGCAGCTGCCATCAGGCCAGATGACCCGGCGGCCACAAAGTGCAATATCCCCTCTGCGCGAATGGTTTCTGCCATGGCCTTGGCGCCCCGGACGATGTTGTCCTCGGCGTCGCGAACGGCTGCGGCAGCTTTGATTTGACCCTCGGCCAACGCGCGAGCCGAAGTGGCCAGATCGCCTGGTGACAGGCGCGCGGCATCAGGGTGTATTTGTTCGGTTGACGGCAGCGTCAAGAGAATCCTCCCACGTTTCCCTAATACAATACCTATCTAATACCACTTGTCTAGAATTTTATTTCTGACTGAGACTTATCGAGGTAATTCATCTGTTTAGTTGGCGATGTGGCCATTCGGTGTTGAATTTGGCCTTTTCTATCGCTGAAAGGTATTATAATGGTATTGTTATGAGTGAGTCTCGAGATAATGCTGTGTTGGCCGTTGATGGCGGGGGGACGCGATGCCGCGTCGCCTGTGAAATCGGGGGTGTGGTCAACAGTGTCGAGACCGGGGCGGCCAATGTTTCGACCGATTTTGACAGCGCGCTGGCGCAGATTCGGGCTGGGCTGGATCAATTGTCGCGTCAGATCGAGGTGACCATAGGGGATATAATCACTCTGCCTGCTTTTGTGGGACTGGCGGGCGTTACTGATGCCGCGATCGCAGGGCGGTTGCGGGATGCGCTGGGCCTGACCTGCGCGCGGGTCGAAGATGACCGGCCCGCCGCCGTGCGGGGGGCATTGGGCGCGTGGGACGGTTTGATCGCGCATTGCGGCACCGGGTCTTTTCTTGCGGTGCAGGCGGATGGCGCGATGCGTTTTGCCGGAGGTTGGGGTTCGATTCTGGGGGATGAGGCCTCGGCCCAGTGGGTTGGGCGCAGTGCCTTGGCTGAGACGCTGCGTGCATATGATGGCACGCAAGCCGAAACCGATCTGACGCAAATGCTGTTGGCTGACCTTCAGGGCCCGGCTGGTATTGTGCGTTTTGCTGGAACGGCCACGCCCGCACAATTCGGAGTGCTCGCACCTACAGTGACGTCCGCTGCGAAAAAGGGCGATGCGGTTGCCGTACATATTCTACGGGCGGGGGCTGGCTATATCGCGGATACCGCCAAACAGTTGGGCTGGCAGGCGGGTCAGACGATCTGCCTGACCGGTGGAATTGCGGGGCAATATGCGCACTATTTACCTGATGACATGCAATCGGCTATTCGCCCCTCGCTGGGTGAGCCGCTGACCGGGGCCTTGGCCCTTGCGAAGGAGATCCGACATGAGCATCTCTGACTTCCTGCGTGCCGATTTGTGGCTGAGCCCGGACAAAGGGCCGCGCTATGTTCAGCTAAGGCACAGGCTGCAAGAGGGGATCGACACCGGCGTGTTGCCTCCGAATTCCTCGCTGCCGTCGGAACGTGAGCTGGTTGAAATCACCGATCTTTCGCGCGTTACCGTTCGTAAAGCGATTCAGGAACTGGTGCAGGAAGGTGTGATCGAACAACGTCAGGGGTCAGGCTCGTTCATTCGCGAACGTGTGGCGCGGGTCGAACAATCGCTGACTCATTTGACCTCGTTCACCGAGGACATGTCGAGCCGCGGTATGCAGACCACCTCAAAATGGCTGGAACGCGGCGTCTTTGCACCTACCCCCGAGGAGGTCCAAGCCCTGAGCCTGAGAGAGGGCGAGCAAATTTCCCGAATCTATCGCCTGCGCGAGGCAAATGGCCGCCCGCTGGCGCTGGAACGTGCTGCGCTGCCGCTGGACATCCTGCCAAACCCGATCGAGGTGACCACCTCGCTCTATGAGGTGCTAGACGGTCTGGGGCGACGACCAGTGCGCGCGGTACAGAAGATATCGGCCCTTAACCTCGCAGCGCGAGAGGCTGAGTTGCTGGAGGTGCCCGAAGGGGCCGCCGGACTGAACATCGAACGCGTTTCATTTCTTAAAAACGGGCGGGTCGCGGAATTGACCCGATCCCTCTATCGAGGCGACACCTATGACTTTGTCGCCGAGTTGCGGCTGTAGCCGGAAAGGCAAGTGAGCATGTCAGAACACAGTTCGAAAATGCGTCAGGAGGTTTTGGAAATCCCCGACGCCGTTGACCGATTGCTAAGCCAGGGTGCCGCCAATATTCAGGATGCGGCAAGGCGGGTGAAAGAGGCCGATCCCCGGTTTCTGATCACAGTGGCGCGGGGGTCGTCGGACCACGCTTGCGCGTATTTGAAATACGCTGGCGAATTGTTGCTGAACCTGCCTGTGGCCTCGGTCGGGCCGTCGGTCAGTTCGATCTATGGGGCTGATCTGCGTGCGGCTGGGGCGGTGTGCCTTTCGGTGTCGCAATCGGGCCAAAGTCCAGACATTGTAGGGATGACCCGAACGCTGAAATCTTCGGGCGGGGTGACGGTTGCGATCACCAACAACACGGCCTCGCGCCTTGCTGAAGTGACGGATGCGGTCTTGCCCCTGCACGCAGGTCCGGAACTGAGTGTCGCTGCGACCAAAACTTTTGTCACCTCGCTTGTGGCGGGGTTGTGGTTGTTGGCTGAAATCAAGGGGGATGGTGATTTGACGGCCGCGATCCGATCCTTGCCCGGTCATTTGGGGCAGGCCGCGCAATGCGATTGGTCGGCGGCGGCTGATGCAATCACCGGCCGGTCACTATTCACGCTGGGCCGCGGTCCGTCCTTTGCGATGTCCAATGAAGCTGCTCTGAAAATCAAGGAAACCTGCCAGATTCATGCCGAAAGCTATTCGGCGGCCGAGGTTCTGCATGGTCCGGTCTCAATCGTTGAACAGGGGTTTCCTGCCATCGTTTTTGCCGCCGCAGATGCCGCCGAGCAAACGACAGCCGAGGCGGCTGATGCGTTGGCAGGCAAAGGTGCGGCTGTTTTCGCGGCCACTGATAAGGTCACCAAAGCGCATAGCCTGCCGGTAACCCGAACCGATCACTGGTTGACTGACCCCATTGCCACGATCACGTCGTTTTACAGCATGGTCGAAGCCGTGGCGCAGGCGCGCGGGATCGACCCAGATACTCCGCGCCATCTGAGAAAGGTGACAGAGACGGTATGACCTCAGACTCCATGACATTTCGCAATGGTGCCCTGTTCGATGGAGAGCGCCTGCATTTTGATCAGGTCATGACCTTTCGCAACGGCGTCCTTGCCGCGCTTGCGGCTGAGGAGACCGCACAGATCGAAGGGCAAGTCATCGACCTGAACGGGGATATCTTGTGCCCCGGCTTCGTCGACCTGCAGGTGAACGGCGGCGGCGGCGCGATGTTCAACGACGACCCCTCGGTTGATTCGATCCGGCAGATCGCCGAAGCGCATCGCCGTCTAGGTGTGGCGTCCTTGCTGCCGACACTAATCACCGACACGCCCGAGAAAACCGAAGCCGCCGTTGCAGCCGCGATAGAGGCGGTTCGCGCGGGGGTTCCGGGTGTGGCTGGCTTGCATCTTGAAGGGCCACACCTGTCGGTGGCGCGAAAGGGCGCGCATGACGGGGCGCTAATTCGCCCGATGGAGGACGCGGACCTGACCATGCTGATTGCGGCAGCAGAGCAATTGCCGTGCCTGAAGGTGACCCTTGCGCCCGAATCCGTGTCTCTGCAGCAAGTGCAAGCTTTGTCGGACGCCGGGATTCTGGTGTCGCTAGGGCATAGCAATGCAGATTTCGAGACGTGTCAGCGTTATGCCGCGGTGGGCGCGCGCTGCGTCACACACCTTTTCAATGCCATGAGCCAACTGGGCAGCCGGGAACCCGGTCTTGTTGGCGCGGCGCTGGCGACGGGCGGGCTGTCGGCGGGGTTGATTGCCGACGGTATCCATGTCCACCCCGAGGTTATCCGCTCGGCCTGGACTGCCAAGAAAGCGCCCGGTCAGATATTTCTGGTCAGCGATGCCATGGCTGTTGCGGGTACGGATCAGGCTGCGTTCGAGCTGGAGGGTCGCCGGATCACGCGGACGGACGGACGCCTGACACTTGAGGATGGAACGTTGGCCGGAGCCGATTTGGACTTGACCACTGCGATCCGCATTCTGGTCACACATGCTGACGTGCCGCTTAAGGAGGCGCTGGCTGCAGCCACGACCTATCCGGCGTCTCTGATTGGCCAGCCGGTTGCGCAACCGCTGCGTGCGGAGTCGATGATCCGGATTTCCTCGGACCTCGAATCCTGTTCTTGGATATGTTCACAGGGTTGAGGGAAGGGTGTCTGTCTCCTGCATTGGAACGCGATTACAGAAATTGATTTCCTGCGCCGAACGGCGCTTGACGACACCAGACGCATCCCTTAAACCGACCTGCGCTGAGCGGGCGTCGTATACTGGCTATTACCTCAGCCTTCCAAGCTGATGAAGCGGGTTCGATTCCCGCCGCCCGCTCCAAATCAGCCCCGAAATTCTGCGTCAAATGGCCCTTACAGGCCGTGAATTGGTGACGCGCTGCTTGACCCCGCCGTCTGCTGCCGCCAAGAAGCGACCACCTGATTGCGAATTTGAACTAAGGGCCACGCATGGCAAGAACCGCCCCAGCCAGTCCAGCACAACAACCCGCACCCGGCGCCAGTGAAGAGCGCGCCCGGTCCAAGAAAATTGGCGTTCTGGCGTCGTTGTGGCCCTTCATGCGCCCCTATCGAATGTTGATGGCCGGGGCGACACTGGCGTTGGTGCTGACGGCAAGCATGACCCTTGCGCTACCACTGGCTGTGCGCCGAGTGGTTGACAATTTCCGCATCGAAGATGGTGAGTTGTTAGAGTGGTACTTTCTGGCCGCGCTGGGCATCGCCGGGGTTCTGGCCGTGGGCACCGGCCTGCGCTATGCGCTGGTGACCCGGCTGGGCGAACGGGTCGTCGCCGATATCCGCGAGGCCGTGTTCGACCGCGTCATCGGCATGAGCCCCGAATTCTACGAACGTATCATGACCGGCGAGGTCCTGAGCCGGATAACCACCGACACGACGCTGATCCAGTCAGTGCTTGGCTCGTCTGTATCCATCGCGCTGCGCAACATGTTGTTGTTCTTCGGCGGGCTGGTGTTGATGCTGCTGACGTCGGCCAAGTTGACCGGTCTGGTTTTGCTGTTGATCCCGGTGGTGGTGGTGCCGATTCTGGTGCTGGGGCGCCGCCTGCGGGTGATCAGCCGCGAAAATCAGGACTGGATCGCAGCCTCTTCCGGTAACGCAGGTGAGGCGCTGAGCGCAGTGCAAACGGTGCAGGCCTTTACTCATGAACAGGCCAGCCGCAAGCAATTCGCGGATATGACGGAAACGTCCTATGTCGTTTCGCTGCGGCGTATTCAGACGCGCGCGGTTCTGACCGTTATCGTCATCTTTTTGGTTTTTTCGGGCATTGTCGGCGTGTTGTGGATGGGCGCAAATGACGTTCGCAACGGCGTGATGACCGAAGGCGTTCTGATCCAGTTCGTGATCTATTCGATCATCATGGCCGGGTCCGTAGCAGCCTTGTCTGAAATCTGGAGTGAATTGCAGCGCGCCGCAGGCGCAACTGAACGACTAGTGGAATTGCTGAATGCACAGGACACCGTCACCGATCCGTCCAATCCCAAGACGCTGCCATTACCGGTTCGGGGTGAGATCCGCTTTGACGATGTGACCTTCCGCTATCCGTCACGCCCCGATGTTGTCACGCTGGAACATCTGTCATTGCAGGTTAACCCCGGCGAGACGGTGGCTTTTGTCGGCCCCTCGGGGGCGGGGAAGACAACCGTCATCCAGATGATCCAGCGGTTTTATGATCCGGTCTCGGGGCAGGTCAGTCTTGATGGCGTCGATCTGCGTGACATCGACCGGGCCGAGTTCCGCCGCCACATGGCGCTGGTGCCTCAGGACCCGATCATTTTTGCCTCTTCAGCGCGTGAAAACATCCGGTTTGGTCGTCTGGACGCCACCGATGCCGAGGTTGAGGCCGCCGCCCGGGCCGCCGCCGCACACGATTTCATTTCGGCTTTGCCCGAAGGTTACGACAGTTTCGTTGGTGAACGGGGTGTGATGCTGTCTGGCGGGCAAAAGCAACGTATCGCCATCGCTCGTGCGATCCTGCGGGACGCGCCGGTACTGCTGTTGGACGAGGCGACCTCGGCGCTGGATGCCGAAAGCGAGCGTGCGGTTCAAGGCGCTGTCGATCAGATGCGCGCCGGGCGCACCACGTTGATCGTGGCGCACCGGCTGGCGACGGTGAAAAAGGCTGACCGGATCGTGGTGATGGAGGCCGGCCGTATCGTGGCGCAGGGCACCCATGACGATCTGGTGGCACAGGACGGCCTGTATGCCAGATTGGCGCGTCTGCAGTTCACCGACGGCATGGCGGCAGAATAAAGTGACGCGGGGGCACGGCAATTCGCTCCGCAGCGTAATTCTACCTCTTTCCGGGCTTCACAGCTAAGCCCTTTCTTGATCATGCACGGTTTTGCTTCCATCTTGGCGGTGGATACAAAACCCGTGCCGGACACGGGAGAGATAAGGGAGGAGTCATATGGCCTTTGTGGGTTTGGAAGACAAGGCAAGGATGGAGCAGGAAATGCCGTGGGAGGACCGCGATGTTCCGGTCACCTTCCATCAGTTGTTGTCGCGCACGGCAAGCAAGTTCCCCAACAGCAATGCGATCAGTTTTCAGCTTTTGTCCGGGCCGACCGACAAGGCCGAAACGCTGACCTGGTCCGAGCTGCTGGGTAAGGTCAATCAGGCTGCCAACCTGTTCCGCTCGCTTGGGATCGGTGAAAAGGATGTGGTGGCCTACGTGCTGCCCAATAGTAACGAGACGCTGATCACCATGATGGGTGGCGCGGTTGCAGGGATCGTGAACCCTATAAACCCGTTGCTGGAGCCCGAGCAGATCGCCGCGATCCTGCGCGAAACCGGCGCCAAGGTCGTGGTTACGCTGAAATCCTTCCCCAAGGCCGATGTGGCGCAAAAGGTCGAAGAGGCCGTGCGCCATGCGCCCAACGTCAAAACCATTCTTGAGATCGACCTCAACCGCTATTTGACGCCACCGAAATCCTGGCTGGTTCCGCTCCTGCGTCCCAAGATGGGCGACAAGGAACATCTTGCGCATGCGGATTATAAGAGCTTCAACAAGGAACTGGCCAAACAGCCTACTACGCTGACCTTCGAGGACAGCACCGAAGATCGTGTCGCCTGCTATTTCCACACCGGCGGAACCACCGGTATGCCCAAGGTGGCGCAGCATAAATACTCGGGCCTGATCTACAACGGCTGGCTTGGAAACACGCTGTTGTTCTCGGACGAAGACGTGATCATGTGCCCGTTGCCGATGTTCCACGTTTTCGCTGTGCATGTGATCGTGATGGCCGCAGTGTCCTCGGGCGCGCATGTGGTCTTCCCAACCCCCGCCGGGTATCGGGGCGATGGCGTGTTTGATAACTTCTGGAAGTTGATCGAGCGCTGGAAGGTCAGTTTCATCATCACCGTGCCCACCGCGATTGCCGCCAAGATGCAACGCCCGGTGGATGCCGATATCTCAAGCGTGAAAACAGCCTTCTCGGGTTCGGCCCCGCTGCCGGTCGAACTGTTCCGCCGGTTCGAAGAAGCGACGGGTGTGACCATCGTCGAAGGCTATGGACTGACCGAGGCAACCTGTCTGGTGTCGTGCAACCCGGTGGATGGCGAAAAGAAAATCGGATCGATCGGGATTCCATTCCCCTATACGGATGTGAAAATCCTGCAGAACGGGCCGGACGGCCCCAAGGAATGCGGCGCGGATGAGATCGGCGAAATCTGTATCTCGAATCCCGGCGTCTATGCGGGCAACACCTATACCGAGGCGGACAAGAACGTTGATCTGTACCATTTCGACAAGTACCTGCGCACAGGCGATCTGGGTCGGTTTGACGACGATGGGTATCTGTGGATCACCGGCCGCGCCAAGGACCTGATTATTCGCGGCGGCCACAATATCGACCCAGCCGAAATCGAAGAGGCTTTGCTGGGCCACGATGCCGTTGCCTTTGCCGGCGCTATTGGTCAACCCGACGCGCATTCGGGCGAGGTGCCCTGCGCCTTTGTCGAACTGGTCGACGGGGCCAGTGTGACCGAGAACGAATTGATGGATTACTGCGGTGTGCATGTCCACGAACGTGCGGCAAGACCCAAGCATATGACCATTCTGGACGAGTTGCCGAAAACCGCCGTGGGTAAGGTCTTTAAACCCGAACTGCGCAAGCAGGCGATCACTCGCATCTATAACGGCGCGTTGGAAGAGGCCGGGCTGGATGCGCGCGTCGTATCCGTGATTGACGACAAAAAGCGCGGGCTTGTCGCGCAGCTTGACGCGAACGGCTGCTCGGACGACGATGTCGGTAAGGTGCTGGGAACGTTTACCCGGCCATGGGAATGGGCTGCCTGACCGGGAGGGACAATGGATTATGAACGTCTGATTGATGAAGAGACTTGGGCGTTCATTAGACGAACGGCTGAAAGCTATCCTGATGACGCTGTCGACCTTTCGATCGACGATCAGCGCCGCGTCTACAACAAGATGTGTCAGGACTTTCGCCAACCCCGACCCGTTGGTCTGGATGTGCAGGACAGGTCCGCCAATGGCGTGCCTGTCCGGGTTTACACCGCCGGAGATCCGACCCGAACCGTCGTCTATTTTCATGGCGGCGGTTTCGTCGTTGGTGGGCTGGATAGCCATGATGACGTTTGTGCTGAGATTTGCGTTCAGACCGGGTATCGGGTTGTTGCCGTAGACTATCGCCTGTGCCCCGAACATGTGCACCCGGCACAGTTTCAGGACAGCTGGACCGCAACGAATTGGGTGGTGCAGGAATACGGCGACCCGTTGATTTTGGCCGGTGACAGCGCGGGTGGCAATCTGGCCGCCGCGGTGGCGCAGCATGCACGGGGGCGGCTTGATGGAGTGCTGGGGCAGGTCCTAATTTATCCCGGTCTGGGCGGGGACACATCCACAGGGTCATATATCGAGCACGCCCAGGCACCGCTTTTGACGCTGGAAGAAATTCGGTTCTACGAGAAAGTGCGCTGTGGCGGACCTGCGCCGCAGAACGATCCCACGTTTGCGCCGCTGCAGGATAAAGATTTCTCGGGCCTGCCGCCTACTGTGGTGGTCACTGCCGATTGCGATCCGTTGCGCGACGATGGCCTGGCCTATTGCACTAAGATCACCGAAGCGGGCGGGAGGGCGCATTGGGTGAATGAGCCCGGCCTTGTGCACGGGTACCTGCGGGCGCGCACCTCAGTGAAACGCGCCGCAGACAGTTTTGAACGGATATCAGTTGCGATCGAGGCGCTGGGCCAGCAGATCTGGCCCTACGATTGATCCGTTACTTCAGGAAAGGCTTGGCTTTCATCGTCTCGGCGATCGGTGCGCCCATGCGATTCAGGATCGTGGGTGCCAGTTGCAGCTGGTCGATCACCGCATCAGCCTCGGGGCCTTCGGCATCGCCGAAATAATACAATGCAGTTTCCTGCTGAAGCGGGCTGCGCCCGCCATGATGGCCACGTTCGTCCTGACCGTGATCGGCGGTCACGATGACCTCATACCCCAGTTGCCGCCAGCGCGGGATGAAAGGGGCCAGCATTTCGTCCATGACAAAACAGGCGTGGTCCATTTCCTCGCAGTCGTGATGAAACCGGTGACCCATACTGTCCAGCGTGCAAGTGTGCAGGACGCCGTAATCCAGCCCAAAGCGCAGGCACAGATTGGTCAGAGTGCCAAACAGATCAACGTCCGACGGCGTCATCTGGTTCACTTTGCTGTAGCCGGTCATTGAGTGGAACCGGCCATGGTTGATCGTTTTGCTCTCGGGCTCGTCATATTCGACGTCACGGACATAATCGAACGGGTGACGGTTGAAGAATTGCGACCAAAAGCTGTGGGTCACCGCCCCGGTCACGCCGCTCGCTTCGCGGACTTGGCTGAAGACGTCCTTGTGGCTTAGGCGGAAGACGTTGCCGTTGCCGGTACAGCCATGTTCCTGCGGCGTGACGCCGGTGTGGATCGAGGCATAGCAACTGGCCGAGATCGATGGCAGCACCGCGCGATGCTTCCAAACCTGCGCCTCGCCACTGTCGACCCACCCTTCCAGATTACCGAACAGGCGGCGAAAATTGCGCCACGGAACACCGTCTAGAATGATGAGGAGGAGTTTTCGGTCCATTCCCTGACCCTTTCTTAAAGTCCCTCAGGCGACCCTAGGGGATTCGTTGCATATGGGCTGCCTGTTCCCGCCCCCAATAGCAAAATCCCGACACCTGTCATCAGACAAAGCGCCGGGATTTTCAGTTTTTTCAACCTGTCGCGAACCGGGTCAGTTCCCCGCACTCTCCATCTTGCGATGGGCGACAACCTCTTCCAGCCAACCCAGATGCATCTCGGGCACCGAACTGAGCAGCAGGTCGGTATAATCGTCGAACGGTGGGCTCAGCACCTGGCTTTTGGGACCATAGCGGACCACGCGGCCCTGATACATCACCGCGATGCTGTCGCT
This sequence comes from Ruegeria sp. BB1, assembly GCF_056539465.1. Lineage (NCBI taxonomy): Bacteria > Pseudomonadati > Pseudomonadota > Alphaproteobacteria > Rhodobacterales > Roseobacteraceae > Ruegeria > Ruegeria sp. BB1. The sequence continues at coordinate 1,398,644 of NZ_JBQFVB010000001.1, read as the reverse complement.
GATCGCTCGAACCGTCGCCAGATCGTGGGTGATGAACAGATAGGCCACGTCCTCGATCTTTTGCAGGTCAAGCAACAGCTTGAGGATGCCGTCCGCCACAAGTGGATCAAGCGCCGAGGTGACCTCATCACAGATGATCATCTTGGGCTTGGCTGCCAGCGACCGCGCGATACAGACACGCTGTTTCTGACCACCGGACAGCTCGGCCGGATAGCGATCCATGAACTTTTCGCCCAGCTCGATCTCATCCAGCAGTTCGATGATCCGCTTGCGCTTTTCCGCGCCGCGCATGTTGAAGTAGAACTCCAACGGACGCCCGATGATCGTGCCGACGGTCTGGCGTGGGTTCATCGCCACGTCAGCCATCTGATAGATCATCTGCAACTCGCGCAGGTCTTCGCGGGTACGGCCTTTCAGATCGCCACTGAGCTTGCGACCGGCAAAGGTGATCTCACCATCGCGCGGCGGCAGCAGGCCGGTGATTACTCGCGCCAGCGTGGACTTGCCCGAACCGGATTCGCCCACAACAGCCAGCGTTTGCCCCGGATGAAGCTCGACATTTACGTTGTGCAGCACATCGAAATTCAACCCTTTGTAGCGCGCGGTGATGCCGTCGACGCTCAGCACGGGATCTGGTGTGGGTTTCTTTTCTTCGTGCTCGATCGAGCGGACCGAGACCAGAGCCTGCGTATACTCTTCCTGCGGGTTGTTGATGATCTGGTCGGTATTGCCATACTCGACCGTATTGCCCATCCGCAGCACCATGATGTCGTCACTTACCTGCGCCACGACCGCAAGGTCATGGGTGATGTAAAGCGCGGCAACGCCGGTGTCTGCAATGGCCTCTTTAATGGCCATCAGAACGTCGATCTGAGTCGTCACGTCCAGCGCGGTGGTGGGTTCATCGAACACCACCAGATCAGGTTCGGGGCATAGCGCCAGCGCCGTCATGCAACGCTGTAGCTGACCGCCTGAAACCTGGTGCGGATAGCGATCACCAATGTTATCCGGATCGGGCAGACCCAGCTTGGCGAACAGTTCCCGGGCGCGGCCTTCGGCCTCTTTGCGGCTGAACTTTTTCTGTTCGACCGCGGCTTCAACCACCTGATCCATGATCTTTTTAGCGGGATTGAAGGAGGCTGCGGCGGATTGGGAGACATATGTGACTTCACCCCCGCGCAGCTTGCGGATATCGCCATGCGATGTCTTGAGGATATCGCGCCCGTTGACCCAAACTTCACCACCGGTGATTTCCACGCCACCCCGGCCATAAGCCATCGAGGCCAGGCCGATGGTCGATTTACCGGCACCGGATTCGCCAATTAGCCCCAGCACCTTGCCAGGCGCGAGGTCAAAGCTGACCCCGTGCACGATTTCGATGTCATGGGGTTTTTCACCCGGCGGGTAGACGGTCGCGCCGATTTTGAGGTCGCGGACCTTAAGAAGGGCTTCTGTCATCCCCGGCCTCCTTTCAGCGATGTGGTACGGTTCAGGACCCAGTCAGCCACAAGATTGACCGAGATCGCCAGCGTTGCGATGGCGACAGCAGGGTAAAGCGCTGCGCCGATGCCATAGACGATGCCATCCTTGTTTTCCTTCACGATGCCGCCCCAGTCCGCCAACGGCGGCTGAACGCCCAGACCCAGGAACGACAGGGTCGAGACAAACAGAACCATGAAGATGAACCGCAGGCCCAGTTCCGCAACCAGCGGCGACAGGGCGTTGGGCAGGATTTCACGGAAGATGACCCAGACCTGGCCCTCACCACGTAGGCGCGCGGCCTCGACATAGTCCATGACCGCAATATCCACGGCAACGGCGCGGGCCAGACGATACACACGGGTGGCGTCCAACAGGCCCATGACAAGGATCAGAACCGGGATTGTCACCGGCACCATGGCCAGAACAACCAGCGCAAAGATCAGTGTCGGGATCGACATGATCAAATCCACCGCGCGCGACATGACCTGATCGGCCCAACCACCCAGCACCGCGGCCAGGAAACCAAGGATGGACCCGGTCACGAAGCTAAGGATCGTGGCCGCCGTGGCGATAAAGATCGTCGTGCGCCCGCCATAGATCATCCGGCTAAGAAGATCGCGGCCAATGTTGTCGGTACCCAGCCAGAATTGCGAGCTGGACGGCTCCCATACATCTCCCACGACCTCTGCCATGCCATAAGGAGCCAGCAGAGGGGCGAGGAGGGCGATGATGAAGTACAGGGCTGTAAAGGCCAGCCCGATCATTGCAGAGATAGGGATGTTCTTCATTTCGGATGCCTCAGCCTTGGGTTGGCCAGAATGGCAACAATGTCTGCAATCATGTTCAGTCCGATATAGATCGCGGCAAAGATGACGCCGCAGGCCAGAACCACCGGAACGTCACGCTTGGTCACGTGGTCCACAAGGTACTGCCCCATTCCGGGATAGACGAACACCACCTCAACCACGACGACGCCGACGACCAGATAGGCCAGGTTCAGCATCACCACGTTGACGATGGGCGCGACGGCGTTCGGGAAGGCGTGGCGATAGATAACTTGAAAATTGCTCAGACCCTTCAGCTCTGCGGTTTCGACGTATGCAGACTGCATCACGTTCAGGATCGCGGCGCGGGTCATGCGCATCATATGCGCCAGAACAACGAGCGTCAGAACGATAACGGGCAGAGCGATCGAATTCAGCTTTTGCCAAAAGGACATGCTGTCATTGATCATCGCCAGCGGCGAGAACATGCCCAGCTTAACGGCAACGAAATAGACCAGCACGTAACCGATCAGAAACTCGGGGATCGAGATGGTTGTGAGTGTAACCGCTGAAATCAGCTTGTCCGGCCAGCGGTTGCGATAACGCACGGCCAGCAGGCCCAGAAAGATGGCCAGCGGAACCGATACAACGGCGGCCCAGAAGGCCAGAAACAGCGTGTTGCCCAGACGACTGCCAATAGAGTCAGCAATATCCAGTTTATTGGTCAGGGATTGACCAAGATCACCCTGAACAATGCCGCCCAGCCATTCGAAATAACGGGTCAGGGCGGGCCGGTTGAGGCCCATTTCCTCGCGCAGGTTTGCCAGCGCCTCGGGGGTTGCAGCTTGGCCTAGGACCGCTTGCGCAGCGTCCCCAGGAAGGGCTTCGGTGAGGCCGAATATCAGAGCCGATGCACCGAAGAGAAGCAGGAATCCCAGCGCAAGGCGCTGGGAAACCAATTTAATGATAGGATGCATTATCCGTGGGCCCTATCAGGAGAACCACATCTTGCGCGACATGTTGCCATTCATCATCTCTTGGGTCGGATCGTTTTCCCAACCTTCCAGCTGATTAGTGACGCCTTCGACAAAGTCATTGAACATTGGGCAGATCAGGCCGCCTTGGTCACGGACCATCATGCCCATCTTGCTGTAGATGTCCTTGCGTTTGTCGTTGTCCAACTCAGCGCGCGCCGCAAACAACATCTCGTCGAATTCTGGAACCTTGAAACGGGTATCGTTCCAATCAGCACTAGACAGATAAGCGGTTGAGTACATCTGATCCTGCACCGGACGACCGCCCCAGTAGGAAGCACAGAAGGGCTGCACGTTCCAGACTTCGGACCAGTAGCCATCGTTGGGTTCGCGCTTGATTTCCAGAGGGATACCGGCCTGTGCTGCTGTTTGCTGGAACAGGGCCGCAGCATCCACGGCACCTGGGAAGGCGCCATCTGCAACGCGCAAGATGATCGGCGAACCGTCATGGCCCGACTTCTTGTAATGCTCAGCCGCTTTCTCAAGGCTGAACTCGCGCTGAGGAATTGACCCATCAAACAGCGGGTATGCTGCGTTAACAGGCATATCGTTGCCAACTGTGCCGTACCCGCGCAGAACCTTGTCGACCAAGTCCTGACGGTCAATGGCGTGTTTCAGCGCCAGACGTAGTTCATTGTTGTCGAACGGCGCGGTGTCGCAGTGCATGATGAACACATAGTGCCCGCGCCCCGCCGTCGAATGCACGGTCAAATTCGGTGCACGACCCAGCAAGTCAGCAACCTTCGGCTCAACGCGGTTGATCGCGTGAACCTGCCCACCCTGGAGAGCAGCCGTTCTGGCGGTCGCATCGTTGATGACAATTACTTCGACGCTGTCGAAATTTCCGAAGTCGGGGTTCCAGTGGTTTTCAAACTTCGTGTACAGGTGACGTACACCGGGCTCATCCACTTCTACCTTGTATGGTCCAGTGCCGATACCTGCACCTGGATTTTCCATGCCGCCGTCTGGCTGAATGATCAGGTGATAGTCTGCCATCAAGTAAGGCAAGTCAGCGTTAGGCTCGGTCAGTGTGACCTGGAAGTTGTCGCCATCGGCCTTCATCGACTCGATGCCTTTCATGATGCCCAGAGCACCAGACTTCGAATCTTCGTTTGAGTGGCGCTCCATGGTCTTCAGCACGTCTTCACTGGTCATGGTCTTGCCGTTGTGGAATTCGACGCCCTGACGCAGTTTGAAGGTCCAGACCTTGGCATCCGCGCTGCCTTCTACGCTTTCTGCCAGACGAGGTTCGATCGAGCCGTCGGGTGCAACCTCTACCAGCTGGTCACCAAATTGCTTGCCGTTCTGGAATGGCACCGAGCTTGCATAGGTTGCTGGGTCAAGCGAGTTGGTGGATTCACCGCCCTGAAGACCGAACTTCAGATCACCGCCTTTTTTCGGGCCTGCCGCACGCGCGGCATCTGCAAACATGGTGCTTGCCATCGCTGCGGTGACACCCAGAGCCGCCGCTTTCCCCATGAATTCGCGGCGGGTCAGCTTGCCCGCTGTGACCTGCTTGGTCATGTGAGTGAGTTGTTCGTTCATTCAAAGATCTCCCAGTTGATTGGATTACTAGCCCTTTGCGGGCTTTTTATTGACGCATGAGTCAAAGTAGGCGCATTTCGGTCAGCCGAGCAAGGGTAAATGTCTGACTCAATCCGGCGAATGATTTATATTTGATCGCGTGAAATGGTATCCTCCACCTGCTTTGTTGTTAGCAAGCATTCATCATCAAAGGCATTCATTTCTGCCAAGGGGTAGAATGTCGGTTCTTCTTCCTGCATTTCGCAAGACGTCCCTGTTCTCAAATCGATACCAATCCGACTGATTTCCTGCCTGCGGCGGCATTATTCATGGCTTTGATTGCCCCGAACCTTTCCCAGACCGAGCAGCGCCACCAATTGTTGTCTAGCGCTTGGCGGGTGTAAACTTCTCTTATCAGGTCTTCACTGCTGTCATTGCCGCGCATATCCAAACGAATGTGACCACAGCCGTGTTTCGCGAACCGCAAAGGGGCCAGCGTATCCCATATCGAGACGCCGTCGCGTTTCTCAAAAAGCAGAATGCCAAAAATGGCGGGGGCCGAGGTTTTCAGAGCATCCGAGGGGCGGGACACGCGGGCCGACCGGCGACAATCATCGCGCATACTAGTGCCTACGTTGGAAAGGTCTTGAATGTTGTGTAGCGCGTTTGAGGTCGGCGTCATTCGGATATTGTCCGGGTGTTTTATAACCCGGGCGGTTCGAAAACCGTCAAATCATGTGCGGATCGCGACAAGCAAGTCCATCACGTTTGTTCCGGTCGGCCCCGTCACCAGCAAGGCGCCCGCGCGATCTAGATAGCTGCCGCTGTCTGCCTGTTGTAACGCCAACTCGGCACCGTCGCCCCAAGTGGTGCCGTCGACGACAGCTCCGGCGGCTTGCGTCGGCCCGTCTGTGCCATCGGTGCCGCCGACTACCACCGTGAATCCGTCGCACCCTGCAATCTCGCGCGCGAGTGCCAGTGCCAGCGCCTGATTGCGCCCGCCGCGCCCCGGATTGTCGGGTAGTACGACGGTTGGTTCACCGCCGAAGATCAATGCCCCTTTGGGCATGGTGCGGATACGTTCGCCAAGCGCTTCGGCAATTTTCAGGAAATCATCGTGCAGGCATTCTTCGTTGGCGTGTACCGGGATGCCGTCGTCTTTTGCCAATTCAGCAGCGGCTGCGCGGGCGTGGGCGTTTGAAGCCACGATTTGAGTCGTCGCCGCAAAATCAACCTTACCCGGCAGCGCTCCGATGCCCGACCCGACAACATTCAGATCATCGCCCGGTACATCCGAAATCGCCAGAACGGTCGCCCTGTCGCCCTGGAAATGGGACAGCAATCCGCCCCCCTTGATCCGCGACAGTTTGCGCCGTTCCGCATTCATCGTGGTGATGTCCAGCCCTTCGGACAACAGCTTTTTGTTCAGCTGTTCCAGATCATCCAGTGTCTTACCCGGCAGCAAATCCTCGGCCAGCGAGGATGCCCCGCCCGAAACCAGCAACAACAAATGCGAGCCCGGCTTCATTACCTCAACCGCCTCGCGCAATGCCTGACCTCCCTGAAGGCTGCGCGCGTCCGGAACGGGGTGCGAGGCTTCGATCACAGTCACATAATCCGGCAGATCACGTCCGTGGTCATCCTTGGTGACAACCAGTGTCGGGCGCGGGCCGAAATGCTCAAGGGCCGCACGAGCCATGGACGCGGCGGGTTTGCCGACCGCCAATATGTGATCGGGTTCGGGGACGTCCTGCAAAACCTTGGTGGTTGCTACGTGGCCACCCACAGCATCGACTCCGGCCTGCCAGATGCGAATTGCCTGTTCTTTCCTGTCCATCAGCTTTCCATCCAAATCGTGACGGGCCCGTCATTGACCAGTTCCACGGCCATATCAGCACCGAATTGTCCGGTCTCTACCGGCACACCATGCGCCTGCAACCGCTGGGCAAAGACCTCATACAAATGTTTGCCGACATCCGGTGCGGCGGCTTCGGAAAAACCGGGCCTGTTGCCGCGAGAGGTATCGGCCGCCAGCGTGAACTGGCTGATCACCAGTGCGGACCCTTCGATATCTTTCACGGACCGGTTCATTTTTCCGGCTTCATCCTTGAAGATGCGCAGCTTGGAGACCTTGGCGGCAAGCTGATCTGCCTTGGCTTCGTCATCGTCCTGCATGGCACAGATCAAAATCATCAACCCCGGTCCGGTCTGACCGATCACCTGACCGTCGACCGAGACGTTGGCTCGTGAAACTCGTTGTAGAACAGCGCGCAAAATCGTTCTCCGCTTGGTGTGCTTGTCATCCGACCCAGTTTACGATCTCACTCAGATCGGCGCGGTCGGTGCGAAAGCCGTTGGCGGGATGATCTGTATCCGCATAGCCAAAGGAAATCGCGCATAAAATCAAACGGTCTTCCAGGATATCGAAGTACCTACGCAGGAATGGGCTGTAGGTGGCCAGGGCTGCCTGCGGGATTGTGGCGATACCAAGCGCCTGCGCGGCCAGTGAAAATGCGGTGATGAACCCGCCGCAATCCAGCGCGCCATAAGTGCCAAGCTCGACCGGGCTTGTGACGATGGCGCAATGGGGTGCCCCGAACAGAGAGAAATTCTGCATCATCTGCCGGGCCGAAGCAGTGCGGTCACCGCGCTCAACCCCGACAGCCTCGTACAAAGCCCAACCACAGGTTCGACGGCGATCTTGGTATACACCGGAATAAGAGGTTGGAAAGGGAATGTCGGGGCAGGGGGTGCCCGTTGCGGCCTCGGCCTGTATTGCCGTGCGAAACCGGTCTGTTTCTGCGCCGCTGGTGATAGTGACGTGCCAGGGTTGAGCGTTGCACCAGCTAGGCACACGCGCGGCGCTGTTCAGGATTTGTTTGATCTGATCCTTGGGCACCGGATCGGGGCGAAAGGCCCGGCAGGAATACCGCGAGGCCAGCAACCGGTTCAGATCGGATAGTGTCACTCTGGCCTCTCCCGTTAGGCGTCGACGCCGTGGAGGATGGCGTCACGCAGCGGGAAGTTCAAGCGCTAACATCGACTGATTTCTTGGCTTGCCGACAGCTCTATCATTGTTGGCCGGTTGCCATCAGATACCCGACGCCTGCCGCCACAAGCAGGCCAAGTAAAACGGCAATGGTGATCTTGATGGCGGACCAGGGGCGCTCTCCCTGAACGCGGCCCGTGCGCCCGTTCACGACGAACCGATAGGTCTGCCCACGGTATTTGTAGGCGGCCATCCAGACCGGCAGCAGGATATGTTTGAAGGTCACGTTTCGCACATCGGTGTCAATCGCGTGTATCCGCTGACGGTCGCCACCGATATCAAAGCGCACGTCGCGTTCGATCACCCGCGCCATGTACCCGCGGGCTTCGGTGTAACCCTCCTGCAGTTCCAAGGTGTAGGCCTCGGCGCGGAATCCGGCCAGATATTCTGGCTGATAAGGTTCCAACGCCGGCAGGTCCCAGGGCTCCAATGCGTCGGTATAGCTTTTGGGCAAAGACTGTGATGCCAACACCAACACGTCGTCAAAGAATCGCGCGACCCGCCCGGATTTCGGAGACCACCGCACCTTGGGCACTTGCTGTTGTACGCGCTTTCCGTCGCGCATAACGGTGCGGGTCTCGTAATAAACAACGCCCCGCTCACCGCGATAGTTGGACGTGGTGTCCGCATCAAAGGTCCAATACGGCACATAGATGCCCTGCATTTTGCGACCTTTGCGGGCATATTCTTTCAACCCGTTGGGCGCGAACCAGAGCCGTCCCAGCCAATCCCCCATCGCCTTGTGCGCCGTGCGTTCATCCAGCGCAAAGGGCAGCACACCGCGCGGTTTGATATGCCGGTTGACGCCGGTATCCGTTACTACGGGTGTCGCGCAGAACGGGCATTCGGCGGCATGGGTGGCGGGGTCGAACTCGACCTGAGCCGCGCAATTGGGGCAGGACAGAACACGCGTTTCCTCGATCTCGCTGTCCGGAAGCTGTTCCGCGATGGCGGCGTTGAAATCCAGTTCTTTCAAACTGGCACCGCCCCAGGGGCCTGCGCCAATCGCTTCGGAATGCCCGCAATGGTCACAGGTCAGGCTGCCGTCGCCGGGGTTGAATCGGTAGTCTGAGCCGCATTGCTCGCAGGGAAATCTGTGTTCTTCGTTCATCGTGTAGCCTTATTCTTACGCCGGTGACTGGCGCATTAGGCTCCAGGCGGTGGCGGCGGCAGGATGGTGAACAGCTGCGCCAGTTCCTGCACGTCTCCGGCCTTTTTCCAACCGTCCTGACCGGCGGTCCAGACATGGGTGTCGCGGGTGATCTCTCCGTCCGTTGCCATACGTCCCATCTTGGCTTTCGAAAACGGCCCACTGGTCTGCCCGTCCACCGCGATATGCCACACATGTTCGACCGGAGGTGGAGGTGGCGGTGCGGCATGTGCTGCCGGTTGCGGTGCAGCGGGGGCGGAACTGCCCCACGGGCCGCTGGGTTGACCCGCTGCCATGTTCGACATTTGTTGGGCCATCGCCATTCCCATACCCATGCCAAGCCCGGCGCCCATGCCGCCGCCTTGACCGGGGTTGTTGGCCGCGGCTGTCATCGCCTCGGCGGCGGAATACTGAGTGAATTTGCCAAGATCGCCCGCCAACCCCATTGAGGTCCGTTTGTCCAGGGCCGCCTCAACTGCAGGCGGAAGTGAGATGTTTTCGATGTAGAATTCCGGCATCTCCAGACCGTAGCCATCCAGCACTGGGGAAACCTCGGCTGCAATCAGCTTGCCCAGATCGGCGGTGTTTGCGGCCATGTCCAGAACCGGAATGCCTGATCCGGCGATCACTCGGCTGAATTCCTGCACGATGATGTTGCGGATCTGAAAGCTGATCTCATCCATCGTGAATTCACCGTCGGTGCCAACGATCTCGATCAGGAACTTCGCGGCATCCTTTACCCGTACTGTATAAGTGCCAAAAGCCCGGATGCGCGTTGGGCCGAATTCGGGGTCCCGCAGCATGATCGGGTTCTTGGTGCCCCATTTCAGGTCATTGAACCGGGTCGTATTGACGAAATAGATCTCGGACTTGAAGGGCGACTGAAAGCCATGATCCCAGTGCTGCAAGGTCGTCATGATCGGCATATTGTTGGTCTCAAGCATATAGAGACCCGGCGTGAACACATCCGCCAACTGCCCTTCATGCACGAACACGGCGGCTTGACCTTCGCGCACCGTCAGCTTAGCGCCGTATTTGATTTCATGGCCCTCACGCTCGAACCGCCAGACCATCGTATCTCGGGTGTCGTCGACCCAGTGAATGACATCAATAAATTCTCCGGTCAGAAAATCGAAAATACCCATTTGGGGTCTCCTTTCCTTGGGCTCAGAGCTGCTGGCCCATCAATTCGCGTGCAATGATCCGCACCACGGGGCGGGCGTCATCCGCCGTCACCCCGGGCTGAAGGCGCGGGTCGTAAAGCATGGTCAGTAGTTTTTCGTCATGGCTGGTCAGCAGCGCAAACTCATCATCGTCGTTGAAAATCGAAGGCCGCGCTGCGGGGCTGTCGTTTGGAAGGCCAAGTCCCTGCGCTATTTCTTCGTGGATGCAACTCAACCGCAGCAGATTGGGTAGTTCTGCACGTATGTAAGCTACGGCACGGATTACGGTATTGGTGTCCTCTTGGCCGGAAAACGTAAAGACAAAACAATAAAACGGCCGGTCCAGCGTCCTCAGCAAATTCAACCTGTCGTCAGGGATACCCGGAACAAGTGATTTTAATCTATCCTGAGCGTAAGCCACGTCGTCCTGACCTGCTATGAAAACAAGAAAGTTCCCGTCACCATTTACACTTCGAACGTTGTGCCCGGTCGCTTTTTGCAGCCGTTTGGCATAGTTTTGAATGGTTTGCCGATCAGCTTCGCGGCTTTCCATAGAAACGCTCGGACCAAACTCAGTCCTGATACGGATCGGGCTCTTCCAGCGATTTAACTTAATCTCGCTCGGGCCGCTGACAAATGCGGCGGATTTGCCGGAGTGTTCGTTGATGAAAGCAATTTTGCCAAAATTGCGGGCTAAATCATCAGCGTCATACGGTGTGTCAGGGCCTCCTCCGTCCGTTCGCAGCAAACCGCGGGTCAGCAGATCTCGCTCGACCCGCTGATAGAACCGGGCCAGGTCCTGACTGGCAGCGGATGGGGGGACATAGGCATTGGCGGCAGGCGCCAGTGCCTCTGGGCGCGGTTGCGGAACGACAGAGGATGTCAGCGTTTCATCGCAATTGGCCAGAGCCAATAGCAATAGAAAGCCCATGACCGGCTTCAGATATCCCGAAAACCGCACCCTTCGCCCGCCGTCAACCCGGTACTGCCGTACCGGCATTATCGCCAATACCATCCTTGCGGGCTTTGGCCGCGGCCAGCGTATCGCGCAGTTCGGCCTCCATCTTCTGAAGCTCTTGCTCGGCGGCGGCACGCTTGGCCTTGCCCTCGTCGGCAATGGCCAGACTTTCATTGATGGTGCCGATCAGGTCGGCATTGGCTTGTTTGACCGCTTCGATATCGAACACGCCGCGTTCCATTTCCTCGCGGATCATCTTGTTCGATTCACGCAGGTTCGCAGCATTCGAAGTCAGCAATTCGTTGGTCAGGTCATTTGCATCGCGCACGGCCGAGGCGGCCTCGGCGCTGCGTTGGATGGTCACGGCTTGGGCCAGCTGGGTTTCCCACAGTGGTACAGTATTAACCAGCGTCGAATTGATCTTGGTCACCAACGACTTGTCGTTCTCCTGAACCAACCGGATCGAGGGCAACGATTGCATTGTCACCTGCCGCGTCAGTTTCAAGTCATGCACGCGGCGTTCCAGATCGTCCCGCGCAGCGCGCATGTCGCGCAGCTCCTGCGCTTTCATCACTTGTTGATCCTCGGGCGCAGCCTGAACCTCAGCCTCTTTTTCAGGGATATCCTGGCTGTCCAGTTCAGTCAGCTTTTCCTCACCCGCCGCGATATAAAGCGCCAGCTCATCGTAAAACCCAAGGGTCTTTTCATACAGCAAGTCCAGTGACTTGATATCTTTCAACAGCGTGTGTTCATGACCCAGCAAGTCGTCAGTGATCCTGTCGATCTGGCTCTGAACTTCTTCGTATTGTGCGGTAAACTTGGCGAAGGGCGCAGCTTTGCCGATCAGCTTTTCCCACCAGCTGCGTTCACGGCGCACATCCAGTTCACTGACCGAAAAGCCCCGGATCGAGGTGACGATATCGCGCAGGCTGTCACCAGCGGGCCCCACATCCTTGTTGCGCACATCTGCCAGCATGGCCTGGCTGATTTCCTGCAATTCTGCCTGAGCGGACGAACCGAATGATACGATCGAATTCGTGTTGCTCATATCCAGCTCGTCCATGCGTTTGCGGATTTCAGCGCCGACAGGGTCGTCTGCGTCTTCCAGCGAGATGACTTCGGCCGTGGGTTCAGGCAACGCAACGGCGGTCACTTCCTGTACCAGCGTTTCTGCTTCGACCGCCTTGTTCTTGATCTCATCGGACATGGAGTAATCCTTTCTCAAAAAATGGGCCGGTTAGTCCAACCGGACGCCTTCGCGCTGCAGCCGTTCGCGCAACACGTCAATTTCAACCGTCAGATCACTGCGGTCATCCAATAGCATCTTGCGGGTGCGGGCCGCGAAATTCTGTTCCAGATCGTCCAGCAGGGACGAATAGTCAGCCAATGCCTGCGCATCCCGCGTGCGTGCATAGACATCGGCAAACTTCACGGTCGCATCACGGGCACCCTGCAGGTAGACAGTCAGGTATTTGCGGGCACCGGCCAAATCGCGCGGGTCTTCTTCGACCGTGCGAAACAGATCGCGGGCGGTGTCCTGAAACCGTTCGACGCGCGCCTCGATCCGGCGGTCGCCCGCACGTTTGATGGCGTCGGTCATCTCTGTCAGATGGGTTTCGGCATCTTCAACCACACGGGCCACGCGGTCTTGCTGAAAGGTATCGATCCCTTCCATGCCCTTGTCTTTCATCGGGTCCAGACCGAAGGACACTGAATGCAGGACCGTTGCCACCACCCCGAACAGGATCGGGGCCAGCAGGCCGGCCTGAGCAGCAGTTTCGGCATCTAGGTATTCCGTCCGGTACGCGGCCACAGCGACACCAATACCGGTCAACACGCTAGCGAAAATCTTGCGTGGAAAGGCCGGGCGTCGCGCGGTGCGACGTGTGTTAAATTCGGCCTCGGCGCGCAACCCTTCGCGCAACAGAAAGGCAGCGGCGGTCAGCAGGCCAGCGGCGACCAGCCCAATCGTCATCCCGACTGCACCATCGTTCAGCGACAGAAACACCAGGGGAATGGCAGGCAGAAACAGGATATTGGCCCGCGCACCTGCCGGTTCGACGCGCGCGCCATGAAATTGCCCGCGCTGCGGTTGGTCGTCGTCAGAGCTGCCGCCTTCGGGGCTGAATTTTCCGCCATACCGCTTAGCCATGCGCTACAGGCCCCCCAGCACGCCGGAGCAAACACCAAACATCAGCACAAGAAGGGCCGCATAGGCCAGTTTTTGCACTCCGGTCCCTGACATGGCGTTCCCCCGTGGAATAACTTACGGAAAATTTAGGCGATACGTGGGCTTGGCGCTAGGGGGAAGGTTGCTAAACCCGCGTCACTTGCGAGATTTCTTGCCGACCGGCGGTCGTTTTCGTTGCGGACGAGCAGGGCGTTTGGGTTTGGATTCGGGCTCAGCGTCCAGACCCAGTTGGTCGCGCATAACGCGGCGGCGGATCTCTTCAACCTCGCCGGGTTTCAGACTGCCCAGCTGGAACGGTCCGTAAGATACCCGTAGCAGGCGGTTCACGGCATAGCCGATATCCTCCATTGCGCGGCGAATCTCACGGTTCTTGCCTTCGCGCAGGCCGATGGTCAGCCATGCGTTTGCGCCTTGCTGGCGGTCCAGAGACACGTCCATCGGCAGAAAGCGTTCTCCGTCGATCACAAGCCCCCTGCGCAGCGGTGCAAAGTCTTCGTCCTTGGGGCGGCCATTCACACGAACGCGGTATTTGCGCAGCCAACCGGTCGAAGGCAGCTCAAGCTTGCGTTTGATGCCGCCGTCATTGGTCAGCAGCAGCAACCCTTCGGAATTCAGGTCCAGCCGCCCCACGCTCATGACGCGGGGCATGTCCTCGGGCAGGTTGTCGAAAATGGTGGCGCGGCCTTTTTCGTCGCGGGTCGTTGTCACCAGACCGGACGGCTTGTGATACAGCCACAGACGCGAGGGTTCAGGTTCCGACACAGGTTTGCCGTCGACGACGATCTTGTCTTTGGCGGTTACGTTTAGGGCTGGGCTATCAATAAGCTTGCCATTCACTGCCACGCGGCCAGCTTCGATCATGCGTTCCGCTTCACGGCGCGAGGCAACGCCCGCGCGGGCCAGCACTTTGGCGATCCGGTCGCCGGGAGGAGGGGTTTTTGTCATCCGCAGCCCATAGCGCATCCCGCCCGCTTGCGAAAGACAGGTTTCTGATGCAGTCAGAGGCATGACGTTCAAATCACATATGGATAAGGCGTTGGTCGAGGCGCGCGCTGCGGCAGATCGCGGAGAGGTTCCGGTTGGGGCCGTAATTGTCGCGCCTGACGGCCGGATCGTGGCTGCGGCGGGCAACCGGACACGCGAAATGAACGACCCCACTGCCCATGCCGAGATTTTGGCCCTGCGCACAGCCTGCGCCGAGGCCGGGTCCGAACGGCTGCCGGATCACGACCTTTACGTCACGCTGGAACCCTGCGCCATGTGCGCGGCAGCTTTGGCCGCGGCGCGTATCCGGCGCATTTATTTTGGGGCTGCCGATCCGAAATCTGGCGGTGTGGCCCATGGAGCGCGGGTTTTCACCCACACACAGGCGCACCATGTCCCCGAGATTTACGATGGCATCGCAGCCCAAGAAGCCGCCGATCTTCTGAGAGCCTTCTTCGCTGCACGCCGTGATATTAAAGAGTGATAGGTTTCATCAACTCAGGTTCGATCACGTCCACCCCCGGCAACCCATCAATCAGCGCCTGAGCAGACTGTTCCAGAATTGGGAAAGTTTTGTAGTGACAGGGAATCACCGTCTTGAAGTTGAAATACCGTCTGGCCGCATAGGCCGTGCCCTTCATGTCCATGGTGAAATGTCCGCCTGCTGACAGGATGCCGATGTCGGGTTTGTAGTAATCGCCCATCCACTCCATATCCGCCATGATGTCGGTGTCCCCTGACACGTAAAGCATGTGATCTTCCGAGGCGATCATGAAGCCGACCTCGCTGCCTCCGGTCCGCAGGCCGTCCGGCGTTGAAAAGGTCGAGCTGTGCGAGGCAGGCACCATGGATACCTTGACCCCGTTCAAATCCACTGTGCCGCCTTTGTTGAAGCCGACGGTTTCCAGCCCTTCGGTCTCGCTCCAATACCCCATCAGGTCGTATTGGCCGACCACGGGAACCTTCAGATGCTTGGCCAGCGACACCACGTCTGCGACGTGATCGAAATGTGTGTGCGTCAGCAGAATGTGCGTCGCACCATCCAGCGCTTTGTCATGGTGGTCCTCGGACAACACCGGGTTACCGGTCAGCCACGGGTCGATCAACAGCACCTGCCCACCGGTTTCAATACGGAAACTACCGTGGCCCAGCCAGATGATATTCATTGAAAAAATCCTCCTGATCATACTGTTGGCATCAACCTAGCATCGGCTATGTAAAAGTGCATGGACTGGATTCAGGAAATTGACGGCTATTGCGAGCGTCTGTCGCCCGCCTATTGGGCCGAGCCGATCAACGCTGTGACAAACGCGGCGTTTCTGATCGCGGCGTTTGTTATGTGGCGGCGCGTTCAGGGGCGGGGGATGCCGCTGGCAATGGCGCTTGTGGTCGTTCTGGCCACCATCGGTGTTGGCAGTTTTCTGTTCCATACCCATGCGCAGACCTGGGCGGCCATGGCGGATGTCGTGCCGATCCTGCTGTACATTCTGGTCTATATCTTTGCCATCAACCGGGATGTCTGGCGGTTTAGACCGATGATCGCTGCAATCTTGACGGCCCTGTTCATACCTTACGCGGCGCTGACCGTGCCCGTGTTCCAACTTGTTCCGGGGCTGGGCGGATCAGCGGCTTACGCTCCGGTTCCGCTGCTGATCCTGATTTATGCATTCCTGCTGCGCAATCGGGCGCCGGATACAGCGCAGGGACTGGCCATCGGGGCGGTGATCCTTATCGTCTCGATTGCATTTCGTGCGCTCGATGACCCCATTTGTGCGCAGGTGCCGCTGGGCACGCATTTTATGTGGCACATCCTGAACGCCACCATGCTGGGATGGATGATCGAGGTCTATCGTAGGCATCTGGCGCGCGTGTCTCAGACCTGAAACGCGGCGGCCAGATGTTCCGGGAGGTTAAATTCGGACAGCACCCGCGTCCGTCCGTCGCCTGACATCTTGCGCGCGGTTTTCTCCACAATGCGTTGAATTTTCTCGGCCGAGTGTTTTTCCGCGAAAGGCGCGAAATACCACTTGAGGAAAACGAAACAGATGACGTCTTCTAGCGCCTGAACCTCGTCATCGCGCTTGATGCCCTGTTTGCGCAGCATGCGACCGGCGGATTCGGCCTCGTCTTTGCTGTATCCAGCTTGCTCCATCAGCCCCATGACAATCTCGGCGTGATGTTCAGCCTGTGCCTTGCGCCAGGTCAGGTATCCGGTTCGGCCTTCGGGGTATTCGCTGCGAGCCAGCTTCCAGCGTTCCACATGCTGACCGCGTGCCGCGATCTGCAATGGGTCCGACGCGTCTGGAAACAGCCGGTCCAACTCGGCGCTCATCCTCTGGCCGTACAGCAGGGCAGCGGGTTGGCCATCTTCGATTGTGGGGTCTTGCCTGTTGGCCGCATCTATTGCGTCCAGAACCGCTTGCTTGCGTGCGCTCATCTTCCGCTCCGTTGGGTTTCGCCGGATTTACGATGCAATCCGACCGGTTAGTTCGCACCATCGTAGCGGTTGGTTTCATCGGATGCAGCAGTCAATTGCACCCTGGCCGGGCCAGTCGGGGGGATTCTGGCCCGGCGGCAAAAGGCACCTTATTTGCCGACTTTGGCGCTATCCTGTGTCACCGTCTCGGGCGAGGGGGTCGGGAACGAGACGTCGGGGATCAGGGTTTGCGTCGTAGGGCCGAAGGCCATGGCGGGGGTGCTCAGAATGGTTGCGGTCAAAAGGGCTGTGGTAATGAAGGTTTTCATTTTCTTTCTCCGGTTTCTGGCTGTGCCATGGATCATGAGGTGAACAGTTTGGTTCACTTTTTCAAGTCGAAAACTGAACTAATTGGTTTACTTTTGCGTATACTGGTTATTCAGTTTTGAATGGCTGGACGCGCCGACGACGGAAACAGCGTCACATCCGCTCTTCGGCGGACTTGCGACCCGGGCATCAGACGGGTAAATGCCCCCTAACGCATATGAGGTTTTCCGATGTCGATTGACCAAAGCACCGCCGCCAAGGTGGCCAAACTGGCCCGGATCAAGGTCGAGGATGACGCGCTGCCCGCGCTGGCATCCGAGTTCAACACAATCCTTGGGTTCATCGAGCAACTGAATGAGGTCGATGTCGAAGGCGTCGAGCCGATGGTCTCGGTCGAGCCGATGCGCCTTAAACGTCGCGAGGATGTGGTCACCGACGGCAATCAGCAGGCCAAGGTTCTGGCCAATGCCCCCGACGCACGCGAAGGCTTTTTCGCAGTCCCCAAAGTGGTGGAGTAAGACATGAGCGATCTGAACAAACTTGGCCTGGCCGAGGCCCGCGACGCGCTGCGTAAGGGTGATGTGACCTCGGTCGAGCTGACCGAATCCTGCCTTAAGGCTATTGATGACGCGGACGCGCTGAACGCTTTTGTCCATAAAACGCCCGAGATTGCGTTGGAACGCGCCAAAGCGGCGGATGAGCGGATCAAGGGTGGCGACGCGCCGTCAATGTGTGGTCTACCGATTGGTATCAAGGACCTGTTCTGCACCAAGGGCGTGCCTTCGCAGGCCGCGTCAAAGATTCTGGATGGCTTCAAGCCTGAATACGAATCCACCGTGTCGCAGCAACTGGCCGATGCGGGTGCCGTGATGCTGGGCAAGCTGAACATGGACGAATTCGCCATGGGTTCGTCCAACGAAACCTCGGTTTATGGCAACGCGGTCAGCCCGTGGCGTCGCGGTAATGATGACGCGAAGCTGACACCGGGTGGCTCGTCGGGCGGGTCCGCTTCGGCTGTTGCAGCCGACCTGTGCCTGGCCGCAACAGGCACCGATACAGGCGGCTCGATTCGTCAGCCTGCCGCCTTTGTTGGCATTACCGGTATCAAGCCGACTTATGGTCGTTGTTCGCGCTGGGGTATCGTGGCCTTTGCATCCTCGCTGGATCAGGCCGGTCCGATGACCAAGAACGTACGTGATGCGGCGATCATGTTGGAAACCATGTGCGGCCACGACGCCAAGGATTCGACAAGCGCCGAATTGGCCGTTCCGAATTTCGAGGCGATGCTGACGGGTGACATCAAAGGCAAGAAAATCGGTATCCCAAAAGAGTACCGCATGGATGGCATGCCCGCCGAGATCGAAAAGCTGTGGTCTGAAGGGGCCGAAATGCTGAAAGCGGCAGGAGCGGAGATCGTCGATATCTCGCTGCCGCACACCAAATACGCGCTGCCTGCGTACTACGTGATCGCACCGGCTGAGGCCTCGTCGAACCTCGCGCGCTATGACGGTGTCCGCTATGGCCGCCGCGCGCAGTTGGCGCAGGGCGACGGCATCACCGAGATGTACGAAAAGACCCGCGCCGAAGGGTTTGGTCACGAAGTGCAGCGCCGCGTCATGGTCGGTACATATGTGCTGTCCGCAGGTTTCTACGACGCTTACTATAATCGCGCGCGTCGCGTCCGCACCCTGATCAAGAAAGACTTCGAAGATGTCTTCGCCGCAGGTGTCGACGCAATCTTGACCCCGGCAACGCCGTCGGCCGCTTTCGGCCTGGGTGAAATGACCGAGGCGGACCCGGTTCAGATGTATCTGAACGACGTCTTTACGGTGACAGTGAACCTGGCCGGTTTGCCGGGCATCTCTGTGCCTGCCGGTCTGGACAAACAGGGCCTGCCACTGGGTCTGCAGCTGATTGGTCGCCCGTGGGAAGAGGGCGATCTGCTCAACACGGCCTATGCGCTGGAAAACGCCGCCGGGTTTGTGGCCAAGCCTGGCAAATGGTGGTAATCCTCAAGTCAGGCAAGACAACGCAATACGGAGCAGCTGGATGCGCTTTACGCTTCTGATCCCCGCAATCGGGTTCGTGGCCGCCTGTAATTCGGTGGCCCCGATAGGTGGCACGGATTTCAACACCCCCACCTATCAGGCACAGCGTGAGGCACAGCTGGCGGGGCAGGGATATACTGGTAACCCGCTGCTTGGCCCGCCCGACGTGTCAGAACAGCAGCTGGGCGCTCCTGGCACAGTAGCCCCGTTGCCAACCGGCGAAAATGCCGACATCGCTTCGGCGACCGCGGCTGCGCTGGCTGGCACCTCAGGGCAAGCCGCGATCACTCCGGCACCGTCGCCCGTCGAAGACCCCATCAACAACGCGATTTCCGATGAGCAGGATTTCGGAGCGGTCTCTGACCGTCGCACCATCGAATCCGACGCCGCATTGATCGAACAGAACCGTCAAACCTATGAGGTGGTCGCGCCCACCGCCGTTCCGGAACGTGGAACGGATGGTCAGCCCAATATCGTGCAATACGCGCTGAACACATCGAACCCGGTCGGGACCCAGCTATACAGCCGTGCAGGTCTGAACCTTCAGGCCAAGGCGCAGCGCAATTGCGCCCGCTTTCCATCCCCGGATCAAGCTCAGATTGAGTTCCTGTCCAACGGTGGCCCGCAACGCGACCGCAAGGGACTTGACCCGGATGGCGATGGCTACGCCTGTGGCTGGGACCCCAGCCCGTTCCGCAGTGCCGTCAACAACTGAGCCGCTGAAGCCTATCTGGCACCCGTCCCCTAACTTTGGCGAACGCAGGGATGGGCTGACCCCGTCGCTGATCGTGCTGCACTATACCGCGATGGACAGCGCAACCGAGGCGCTGGACCGGCTGTGCGACCCTGCCCATGAAGTATCCGCGCATTACCTGATCGGTGGGGATGGTACACTCTGGCAGATGGTGCGCGAGGAGGATCGGGCCTGGCATGC
This sequence comes from Ruegeria sp. BB1, assembly GCF_056539465.1. Taxonomy (NCBI): domain Bacteria; kingdom Pseudomonadati; phylum Pseudomonadota; class Alphaproteobacteria; order Rhodobacterales; family Roseobacteraceae; genus Ruegeria; species Ruegeria sp. BB1. The sequence continues at coordinate 1,378,620 of NZ_JBQFVB010000001.1, read as the reverse complement.
CGGGGCGGGTGAGTGGCATGGCCAGAGCGATATCAATTCCCGTTCGATCGGAATTGAACTGGACAACACCGGCGCGCACCCTTTTTCCGAGCTGCAGTTGGACGTTTTGGAAACCCTGTTACACCAGATCATGAACCGGTGGGCTATCCCCCCTGAACATGTAATTGGCCATTCCGACATGGCACCGGGCCGTAAGTCCGATCCCGGTCCGCGCTTCCCTTGGCAGCGGCTGGAACACATGGCCCTTGCCGGAAAGCGCTCTCAACACGACCCTGGCAAAACCCCTTTAAATACGTTCAATGCGTTGGCGCGCGCCGCAGGCTACTCGGCGGAGACGGACCATGACACGCTTCTGGCTGCGGTACGCCTCAGATATCGTCCATGGGGTGACGGCCCGTTGGAACCAGCTGACCTTATACCCTTGATCAAGAAAACCTGATCCGCACTTGACGCCGCCGTACCCAGAGCATACCCACACCCCGCGCGGAGGGACGGATGGCCGCTGGGGCGTATGCCCGAGAGGAAAGTCCGGACTCCACAAGACAACGGTGCCGGGTAACGCCCGGGCGGGGCAACCCGACGGAAAGCGCCACAGAAATCAGACCGCCGCACCATTGCAGAGGTTCGCCTCAGGCAATACGCGGTAAGGGTGAAACGGTGGGGTAAGAGCCCACCGCGCCGCTGGCAACAGCGGCGGCACGGCAAGCCCCACCGGGAGCAATGCCAAATAGGGTCCTCGCGCGGGCCGGTCGGCGTCAGCCGATACCGCCGCTAAGCGCGTCTTGGCCGAGAGGGACCGGGTTGGCAGCTTGAGCCGCGCAGCAATGCACGGCCTAGAGGAATGGTCATCGAAGGGGGTAACCCTGGAACAAGATCCGGCTTACAGGCCCTCCGCGCGTAGATCCCGATTAACGGCCCGGCGCCTTGTAGGCTCCGGTCAGTTTTGCGGCTTTTTTGGTCACAGCGACAAAGTCCTTTGCCTTCCATGCGCGCACGGTTTCAACTTTTGACACCGCGCCTGATGCTGCAACGGCCATGCCTATAGCAACTGCATCCGTGCTTTCCGGCAATTCGCTGACAACCACCACGTCATTGTCGCCAGAGGTCATGTAAAACGCCACCAGCTTACCGCCGGCTTTTTTCAGCAATGCCCTGACCGCGCCCGAACGGTCCACGGGTTTCTTGAGCATTCCCTTAACGCCTTCCGGCGAATAGGACGCGTAGGTGATAAAAATAGGCATGACTACCTCCTGTCAAAAAAGTTAATGCAGAACCCGAAATTTGGCCGGTCCTTCAGCCCTTATGAACGTTTCAGTCTGTCGCGATCTATGAGACTGCGATCAGCCAAACGCCCACGACGATCAACGCAACACCAGTGAGCGGAACGAACCACCGCACCCGCGGCATCAGCTTTTCCAACGCGACATAAACGGCAATGCCCACAATCCAATAAAGGTTCATCACTCCGCCCACGAACAGCAGCAACATCAACGCCCAGCAACATCCCAGGCAAAACGCACCATGCAGCGCGCCGGTACGAAACGCGCCATAGGCACCGGGCCTGTTGTGGTCGGCCAGGAATTGGGCGGGGCTGCGGCAGTGGCGCAGACAAGCGGTTTTCAAGCTGGACAACTGGTACAAACCGGCAGCGACCAGTACGCATCCGGCAAAAAATTTCGAGTGGATCGTCATCATCGGCCCATCGGACAGTCCGACGCTTTCCATCGCCCATTGCGCCCCGGTTGCAATGATGCTGAACACCGCCCAGGCAACCAGATAGCCCGTCAAAAAAAGCAGGCTGAGACGCGACGCCCGCAACTTGTCCGGCCCCATTCGTTTGATCGCCGTATACAACAGAACGGTGGGGGCAGCGCTGGGGGTCATCATGGCAATCATCATGACCCACCACATCAGGAAAATCAGAACGGCGTAGATCGGTGTCCAGCGTGTTTCAGTCGCCATACTCATCGGCTCGCCAATCGGGCCAGCCATTCGGGTCATGTCGATTGCGGACATGTTCATACCGATGCCCGCAACCGTGTACCAGGACGCGCCCAGAATGATCAGCAGAACGCAGAACACAACGATGCCGCTGTCGCGCCGCAGCACCCGATCTACGACTCCGGGTCGGGGAGGGAACGTGCTCATGTCAGCCTACGCTATGCGCCGAGGACTCCGTGGCCTGAGATGTTGAGATGCGCCAAATGCGCGTGTGTAGCATCAAAGGTTAGATTGATCGCGCCGCCCGTAGTCTTGGCAGTCCCCGAGGCTGCCTCGGCGTGGCGATACTCAAACCCGTTGGGCAACTGTATCGAAGCACGATGCGGCATGCCCGAGACGATATGCGGGATCGGGCTGACCTCTACATCGAAGATACCCGAAACTTTGGCGTATCCAGCACGCTCATCCCGGTTCCACTTCAATTCGATCGGGGCATACAAAGTCTCATGTTTTGTAGGGGCCATGGCACTATAGACGTACCACATGGTCGCCATTTCGTCGGTGTCTTCACCTTTCATGATGGCCTCAATAGCGGCGCGCTGGTCGGCGCTGGCGGCTTCGTCAATGATCAGCTGCATCTGGCCGTTGCCTTCGTGAATGGGGCCAGGCCAGTGGTACACGCCAGCCGCGCGTACTCCGGCAAGATCGGTGTCGCCATAGTTCCCGGACTCGATATCGAACACGACAACAGCCTCGCAATTGCCATGGCTTGGAAGGACGCTGAACTGACACGGGCAACCAAAGTTGCAGTTGCAATTGGCCAATTCTTCACCCTGAAGTTTCCATTCCGTCATGATAGCCCCCCAAAAACATGCTTAAAACCTCTGCTCGCAGAGGGTTTCGCCTGTTGCTGCCGTTTCGAAATACGAGCCTGTCGTCGGCTTCTTTGTGGGATAGAACGGCGGGACCTTATCACAGAACCGTGATCGCGCCAAACCGGGGCAGGGAGCGACAGCAGGAATTGTGCGCGTTGTGCGCGGAATCTGGTTGACTCGGCTGCGCGACCGAGTAAAAGCGCACGCTCATAGGAATTCAACCGAAAGGCCCCTGCCTTTCCGGACGCAGGAGATAACCATGGCGAAGCCGACGACAATCAAGATCCGTCTGAACTCGACCGCGGGCACGGGCCACTTCTACGTGACCAAGAAAAACGCGCGCACCATGACCGAGAAAATGACCATTCGTAAATACGATCCGGTCGTTCGGAAGCATGTCGAGTATAAGGAAGGCAAGATTAAGTAATCTGCCGTCCAGCTTGGACAGTTTTTTAAAGGGTTCTGCCGCGGCAGGACCCTTTTTCTTTGCGCATATCCCGATGGGATCGCGCTTGTGGCGTTTCGCGCCGTTGCAACGAAGCATCAGCGATTGGGGCAATCGGATCGTCGATGGGTTGCTTTTTTTGACGTCTTACTCATACGCTTCAACAACTCGTTCCAAAATGTTGGCCGTCATGAAAAAAATCTTGTTTTCCTCTACGATCATTCTGGCCCTTGCAGCCTGTGAAGATCCCTATAACCGCGAAGGCATCGGATTCACGGGTATCGATGGTGAACCGCGCTCGCTTTCGGATGTACCCGGTGCAGTGGGCATCCTTCCGCCTGCAACGAATGTGCCGGCTGAACTGGCTGTTCTGCCTGCCGTGGCCGTCACGACGGATGAGACTGAGGCAGAGAAAGTTGCCCGAGTTGCAATTGAAAATGGTGGACGCAGCGATACGGACTCGGTGGTTCTGACCGGGCAGGACACCAATCTGTTCCTCAGCACCGTCAATGTGAACGGCACCCTCTATGGTGTTCTGCGCACCCCGAACAACAGCACGCGCGTCGATAATCAGATCGGTGCCAACTTTGGTCGCAACGCGGAACAGTTTACCGGCTGTCTGCCTGCGGGTGACGTCTACCGCAAGGGCTCTTCCGACAGCAGCTCGGGTTTTGCGGTGCCGCTGAACTGCAGCTAAGACCCCGTTCATTCTATCTTCCTAGGCCTCGCCATTTGAGCGGGGCCTTTGTCTTTTTGGGGCACCGGTCGAGGTGTCAACCGGGCTGTGAAACGGCTAAATAGGCAAAAGAAAAGGGCGGGTCGTTTTGGACCCGCCCTGTTTAATTGGTGCAGTGTTGAAGCGCGTTATTCTTGCTGCCCCATGAACATCAGCAGGAACTGGAACATGTTCAGGAACGAGATGTACAGGCTCAGCGCTCCGTCAATTGCGGCTTTGTTCAACCACTCCTGATCACCATGGGTTGCGTGCGCAATGTAGGTGTTCTTGATGTCCTGCGTGTAGAACGCGGTCAGACCAGCAAAGATCAGTACACCGATTGCCGAGATTGCGAACATCATTGCAGGCGATTGCAGGAAGATGTTGATGACCATCGCCACTAGCAGGCCGATCAAGCCCATCATCAGGAACGTGCCCATGCCGCTCAGGTTGCGCTTGGTGGTGTAGCCAAAGAGGCTTAGGCCAGCAAAGGCAATCGAGGTCACGATGAACGTCTGCGCGATCGAGTAGGGGGTGTAGATCATGAACACCGAGCTCATCGACACGCCCATTACGGCGGCGAAGACGAAAAAGCCCAGCTGTACGGCTGCCGCCGATCCGCGCCGCATAAGTGCGCCCCATCCGAAGATTAGGAAGGCCAGAGGCGAAAAGATCACAACCCATTTCAGCGGCGACATAAATAGTGCCCCACCCAGGCTGGTCAGGTAACGGTCAGCGCCGATCTGGGCTACTGCGTTGGTCGGATCAGACGTCACAGCAAGACCGGCAATCGCCCATGCGGCGAGCGCCGTGATCAGCATGCCCACAGACATCGTGCCGTAGACTTTGTTCATATGGGCGCGCAGGCCCTCGTCAATCTGGGCAGCGCGCGTACCGGCAGCCGTCCGGATCGTGTCAAATTGTGCCATTAAAGGGTCTCCCTTCACATAATTCTTTTCGCGGTCCGAAACCCGGACCCCGTTCCCAGCAAATATCGGCAACTGCGGGCCGTGTTTCAAGAGTTTAGAGTGGGAAACCGGTTAAAACATGCAACAAAATGGCGACCTGCGTCTGCGGGCCGCCATTCAGTAGGAAAACATGAGTGTCAGGGTCATTTTTGCCAGAATTCCGGTGCATCCCAGAAGGGGCGAGCGGCTTCGGCATCGGCCTGTTCGCGGGTGATTCCGATATCTTCTAGTGCTCGCGCATCCAATCTGGCAAGCGTGCAACGCTGGCGACGCAGCGAGAACGCATCCAACAACATGGTCAGGCCAAAACGACGACGGGGCGGGCAAGGTCTGTGAATTGCAATTTGGGTCATAATGTATGTCCTTTCATCGATCCTAGATGAGTTTTCGATCTCTCATCAAGTTCCTTGATTTATATGGCGCACTATGACACATTTTAAAAATGAATGTTTTTGAAGTGATACATAAGGATTCGTGAACATGCGGAATTTGGACATTACGACATTGCGATCGTTTGTGGCGGTGGCGGATCAGGGTGGAGTGACACGTGCCGCCGGGTTCCTGCACCTGACGCAATCCGCCGTTTCAATGCAGCTGAAGCGTCTGGAAGAGCTGCTGGGACTGGAACTGCTGGATCGCAGTGGCCGAACCATCGCGCTGACAGCGTCCGGAGAACAACTGTTGGCTTATGCCCGCCGGATGATTGCGTTGAACGATGAGGTGATCTCGAAACTCACTGACCAAGCCTTTGAGGGTGAAGTCGTTCTGGGTGTGCCGCATGACATCGTTTACCCGGCTATTCCGCGTGTCCTGCAGCGGTTCAACGTGGATTTCCCGCGGGTGCGGGTGCAGTTGATTTCTTCGTACACGATGCAGTTGAAGGAAATGTTCAAACGCGGCGAATGCGATTTGATCCTCACAACTGAGGCAAGTGCGGGCGAGGGGGGCGAAATCATCGCCGAATTGCCGTTGCGCTGGATCGGGGCGCCGGGTGGGTCGGCGTGGCGCAAGCGGCCGATCCCAATAGCGCTTGGCCGTCGCTGCATGTTCCGGCCACAGGTCATCGCGGCATTGGATGAGGCTGGCATCCCGTGGGAGCTGTCGGTTGAAACCGAAAATGATCGCACCATCGAGGCGACCGTTGCCGCTGACTTGGCCGTCCACGCCATGCTCGACGGAACCGAGGCTGCGCATTTGGTTCAAATCGATGATGGCGGTGTATTGCCTGAGCTGCCCGAACATATGATCAACCTGTACGGAGGCGATACCGGACGCGGGCCGTTGGTTGAGGCACTTGCAGCTTTGGTTCGACAGAATTTCCGCATGCTCGGCAGTGCGCCCTTGAAGGCTGTGGTCGGTTAGGGCGTAATCACGACCTTGCCGGTTGCCGCACGGTCGCGCAACAATTGCAGGCCTTTCTCGGTATCCGACAGGGGCAGCACGTGGCTGATATGCGGCTTGATCCGCCCTTCGGCACACCACCGAAACAGCGTGTCAAAACTGTCCTGAACGATCTGCGGCCGAAAGGTCAGATAGCCACCGATGTAAAAGCCGATCACCGTCAGGTTCTTAACCAGCAGATGATTGGCCGGAATCTGCGGCACATCTCCGCCTGCAAAACCGATAGGCAGCAGGCGGCCTTCGGGGTTGGTGGCGCGAAAGGCGGCTTTGAACACGTCGCCGCCAACGGCGTCATACACCACGTCCGCTCCGCCCAGTTCCTTTACACGCGCGCGTAAATCCTCGGACGCATCAATCAGGTGATCCGCCCCCGCTGCCTGAGCGACCGCCAGTTTGTCTGCGCCGCGCGCCTGCGCAATTACGGTTGCCCCCATCAGCTTGCCGATTTCGACGGCGGTCAGCCCAACACCGCCAGCCGCGCCAGTGACCAGCAGGGTTTCTCCGGGTTGTAATTGGGCGCGGTGATCCAGGGCGATGTGACTGGTGCCATAAGCGATCTGAATCGCGGCGGCATCCTCAAAGCTGACCGAATCGGGCAGGGGAATTGCGCGTTCAGCGTCAAACACCCCGAATTCTGCCAGGCCGCCCTGACCTGAATAGATCGCAATGCGATCACCGGTGCTCAGATGCGAAACGCCGGGACCTGTTGTTTCGACCACGCCAGCGATTTCCATTCCTTGTGTGAACGGCGCGGGCGGCGTGTCCTGGTACGTTCCCTTCTGCATCAGCAGATCGGCAAAGTTCAGACCGCATGCCTTGATCGCGATACGGACCTGGCCTTCTTGTGGGGTCGGCACGTCAATGTCGCAAAGCTGGGCGGCGGCGTCCGTAGATGAAATTCTATAGGCCAGCATGGTCGGGCTCCTGTGGTTTGGCGCATAGGTTCGTGCTGACCGGGGAATGTCAATCGCTTACCCGGCGGGGCGGAAAGGACTGTGTGGATGACGTCTCAGGCTTGCCGACGGTAACTGCGTGTGCGGGATCGAAAGGGCACAACCTTAGTCCTGTGCATGGTGAAACAGATTCAACCTTCTTGAAAAAAAACCCAAAAAGAGCAATATTGTCCCAGGTGCTGATTTGGGGGGCATGTTCCTGATTAGGGAGTGGTTAAGGGCGGCTCGCTAGTGTTGCGGTAGTACATGCATGTCGCACACCCGAATTAGTTGTGTGTGTAGTTAAGAGGAGAATACCAATGACCCATCACGTCGATGTCCATGTGGGCAAACGCGTCAGGCATCGCCGCTGGCTGATTGGCATGACCCAACAGCAGTTGGCGCAGCAGGTTGGTATTAAGTTTCAACAGATTCAGAAATACGAGACCGGGGCCAACCGGATCAGCGCGTCGCGCCTTTGGGACATTGCCGAGGCATTGGATGTTCCCGTCAGCTTTTTCTTTGAAGGTCTGGAAGAATCTGAAAAGGAAACAGCCGGCAAAAAATCGGTTCCGGCCGATCTGATGGGGGACAAGGAAGCTCTGGATCTGGTGCGCTCTTACTATGCGATTCCGGAAAACCAGCGCCGCCGCTTGTTCGAACTTGCCCGCGTCCTGAGCGACGTCGCCTGAGAGAACCGGGGTTGACTCTGGCACGTGTGATCCGCACGGGTAGCGCATGCAAGAGACAACTTTAAGTGATCTGGATGTAGCCGAAGAAATGGCCGACGCGGCGCGCGCGGCCATTCTTCCGTTTTTTAGACAATCAAATATTGAGACGTCGAACAAGCTGGTCGACGGCTTTGATCCGGTCACGGTCGCGGATCGGAACGCGGAAAAGGCCATGCGCGAGGTTCTGGCCAAGCACCGCCCCGATGACAGCATTTTCGGCGAGGAGTTCGGCCAGACGCAGGGCAGTTCCGGCCGGACGTGGGTGTTGGACCCAATCGATGGCACCCGCGGTTTTATCAGCGGCACACCGACATGGGGCGTGCTGATCGCGCTGAGCAACCAGAACGGGCCGTTCTTGGGCGTCATTGATCAGCCCTATATCGGCGAACGTTTCCTTGGATCAGCGGATGTTGCACAGGCGACTGGGCCGACCGGAACTATGCCGCTGAAATCTCGCAAAACCTCCAGTCTGGATCAGGCCATTCTGTTCACGACCTTCCCCGAGGTCGGCACCCCTGAAGAACGCGCCGGGTTCGAGGCTGTGGCCCAACAGGTGCAACTGACCCGGTATGGCATGGATTGCTACGCTTACGCTTTGCTGGCGGCGGGGCAGGTCGATCTGGTGATCGAAGCGGGCCTGAATGCTTATGATGTTCAAGCCCCCATTGCGGTGATCGAGGCCGCAGGTGGTATCGTGACAGATTGGCAAGGTGGTCCAGCCCATGAGGGCGGACGGGTGTTGGCTGCGGCAAATGCCGAATTACATGCGGCGGCGCTAAAGCTTCTGCGCAACTACTGAAACAGCTTGTCGGGTTAAGGCTGGTCAGGTAATCTCTGCCCGGCTGGTTCTTATGCCCGTTTTCCGCCAGCCCATACCTTCTTGCACGAAACGGGCGGATGCAAGGAGGGCGACATGACCGAAATCCTGATCAAGAACGCAGACACCATCCTGACGATGGATGACACACGCCGCGAGCTTTCCGGCGCGGATATCCTGATCCGCGGTGGACAGATCGACCAGATCGGCCACGGACTGCAAACAACCGGAAGGGTGCATGACGCCACAGGATGTGTCGTCACGCCGGGTCTGGTGAATACCCATCACCACCTTTACCAAAGCCTTACCCGTGCGGTGCCCGGTGGGCAGGATGCGCTGTTGTTTGGTTGGCTTAAGACGCTGTATCCCATCTGGTCCCGCTTTGGGCCCGAAGAAATGTTTGTCTCGGCCCAGATCGGGTTGGCCGAGCTGGCGCTGTCAGGGTGTACACTCAGTTCCGACCACCTTTACCTGTACCCCAACGGTGCCCGGCTGGATGACACGATTGCTGCCGCCGCCGAGATCGGAATGCGATTCCATCCGACGCGCGGTGCGATGAGTATCGGGGAAAGCGACGGAGGTCTGCCGCCCGACGCCTTGGTCGAAAAAGAGCAAGCGATTCTGGACGACATGATCCGTGTGGTCGATACGTTTCATGACCCGTCTGAGGGCGCAATGTGCCGTGTAGGGCTTGCACCGTGTTCGCCATTTTCCGTCAGCCGTGACCTGATGCGCGATGCTGCGCTTCTCGCTAGGAACAAGGGCGTTATGCTGCATACTCATCTGGCGGAAAATGACGAGGACATCGCCTATTCGCAGGCCCAGTTTGGCTGCCGTCCGGGCCAATATGCCGAGGATTTGGGCTGGACCGGCACGGACGTCTGGCACGCCCATTGCGTCAAACTGGATGGGGTGGAAATAGACCTGTTCGCCAAAACACAAACCGGCGTCGCGCATTGCCCCTGTTCCAATTGTCGGCTGGGTTCGGGCATCGCGCCGGTGCGCGAGATGCGGGATCACGGCGTGCCTGTTGGACTGGGCGTGGATGGTTCAGCGAGCAATGACATTGGCAACATGATCCTCGAGGCGCGTCAGGCCATGCTGTTGCAACGGGTAGCCAACGGCGCGGATGCCATGTCGTCGCGCGAAGTTCTAGAGATTGCGACACGCGGTGGTGCAGATGTGCTGAACCGTCCTGATTGCGGACGTCTGGAGCCCGGAAAACGCGCTGACATCGCGATTTGGGACACAAGCTGTATCGAAAGCGCCGGCAGTTGGGACCCGGCGGCTTTGCTGTTGGCCGGACCGGTGAAGGTCAAGCACCTGTTCGTCGAGGGCCGCCAGATCGTGTGTGACGGGCATGTCACCAGTTTGGACATGCCCCGCGTGATCGAGCGGCAGAACCAGCTGGCCCGCGCCCTGCAAGTCTAGTTGGAAACGCGTTGACCGGCGATCCAGACCTCTGCGATCGCCCGGTCATCGCCCATCATGATGGTGGGAAAGATGGCCTCCCACAGGTTCTCGGCGCAGGCTTCGCGCTGGGCAATGGCGGGGGTCGAGGCGAGGTCGAGCACGATCAGATCAGCCTCCATCCCCGGTGCAACGTTGCCGATGCAATCGTCCATCCGCAGCGTGCGTGCTGAGCCAACCGTGCCTAGCCACAAAAGTTGCGCGGCGTGCAGCGGCGCCCCGCGCAGTTGTCCGATTTCATAAGCTGCTGCCATCGTTCGCAGCATCGAAAAACTGGACCCGCCGCCGGTGTCCGTCGCCAACCCGACGCGATGGCCGTCACGCATCAACCCCGCCATATCGAACAAGCCAGAGCCGATGAATGTGTTCGAGGTCGGGCAGTGGATTAGCGCCGCGTCGACCTCGCGCAGGCGATCGCGTTCGCGTGCTTCAAGATGGATAACGTGGCCATACAGGCCGTTCGACCCTAATAGGCCAAATTTTTCATAGGTATCCAAATAATCGCGTGCCTCGGGGAATAGCTCGCGGACCCAGGCGATCTCATCGGTTTGTTCGCTCAGGTGGGTTTGCATCAGGCAATGCGGGTAATCGGCCCAGAGCGCGCCCATGGCTTCCAGTTGTTCCGGCGTGGACGTGGGCGAAAAACGTGGGGTGATGGCATAAGACAGGCGATCTATGCCGTGCCAATTCTCAAGCAGCTTCTGGGACTGATCAAAACCCGTTTGCGCCGTGTCCCGCAGCCCCTCGGGCGCATTGCGGTCCATGCAGGTTTTGCCCGCCACAACCCGTTGGTTGCGCTTTTGCGCGGCGGTAAAAAATGCATCAACGCTTTCGGGGTGAATGGTGCAGAAACTGCACATGGTCGTGGTTCCATGCGCAGCTGTCAGGTCAAGATAGCGGTTGGCGATTTCAGAGGCATAGACCGGGTCGCTGAACTTCATCTCTTCGGGGAAGGTATAGGTGTTTAGCCAGTCGATCAGACGTTTGCCCCAACTGGCGATCATTGCGGTTTGGGGATAGTGGACATGCGCATCGACGAAACCTGCCATGATCACGTTCTGGCCGTGATCCACAACGTTGGCCTCGGGGTTGTCGGCGCGCAGGCTTTCGGCATCCCCAACAGCAGATATTCGGTCGTCTTCAACCAGAACGGCCCCGCTGATTTTCACGGCCTCGGTCGGATCTCCTTCAAAAGGGGAACCCGTAAAGCTCAGAACACGACCTTTCAGCAGCGTTTTTTGCGCCATTTTCATCCATCTCCGCCTGAATAGGACTGTGAAACAGCATAGGCGGGCGAAACTTGCCGGTAAATCGGCGCATTGTCATTGTTTTCCGGTAGCTGCTTCTTCTAATTAGGGGGCAATGAGCGCGCGAAACGGGGGCAGACATGACAACAGGCTTTGATGAACCCGTAACCGAGTCCACAAGTGACGAAGACGTCTATGCGCTGGATCGCAAGACTGTGGCGGATATCCTGTACGCGGTCGAAGTGGATGATCGCGACAAACTGATCGAGCTGATGGATCCGCTGCACGCTGCGGACATCGCCGACCTTCTGGAACAGATCAGCCCTCAGGAACGCGCCCAACTGATCCGTCTGTACGACAAGGAATTCGACGGCGATATCTTGTCGGAACTGGATGAGGCCGTTCGTGAAGAGGTTATCGAGGTTCTGCGCCCGGACGTTCTGGCCGACGCTGTACGGGACATGGAAAGCGACGATGTTGTCGACCTTCTGGAAGACCTCGAAGAACCGCAGCAAGAGGCCATCCTTGACGCGCTGGAGGATTCCGAACGGATCGCGGCTGAGCAGGCGCTGTCCTACCCCGAAAACTCGGCCGGCCGCCTTATGCAGCGCGAGGTTGTCATGGCCCCCGAACATTGGACCGTTGGGCAGGCCATCGACTTCATGCGGGCCAATGACGACCTGCCGGAACAGTTCTATCACGTTGTTTTGGTCGATCCCCGGTTGAAGCCGGTAGCGCAGGTCATGCTGGGCAAGCTGATGGCCGCTCGGCGTGAGGTGCCGCTGCACGACATCGCCGAAGAAGAGTTCCACACTATTCCTGTCGATCAGGACGAAGAGGACGTGGCATATGCGTTCAACCAGTATCACCTGATCTCGTCGCCCGTGGTCGATGCAGACGGGCGACTGGTCGGTGTGATCACCATCGACGACGCGATGGTTGTTCTGGATGAGGAATACGAAGAGGACATGCTGCACCTTGCGGGTGTCAGCAACGAAAGTTCGCTGTCCGACAGCGTTGCCGCGACCAGTAAGCGGCGTCTGCCTTGGCTGGCGGTGAACCTGTGTACGGCGATTTGCGCCTCGCTGGTGATTTCCCAGTTCGAGGCGGCGATTGATCAGTTGGTGGCGCTGGCCATTCTGATGCCGATCGTGGCGTCGATGGGCGGCAATGCGGGCACTCAATCGCTGACAGTTGCGGTGCGGGCTTTGGCGACGCGCGACCTTACGGGGTCGAACGTATTGCGCGTGATCCGGCGGGAACTGCTGGTGGGGATGTTGAACGGCCTGTGTTTCGCCATCGTTTTGGGAACCGTAGGGATGATGTGGTTCGATTCTGCGATGCTGGGTGTCGTGATCGGCGCTGCCTTGGTCGTGAATATGATCATCGCTGGGTTCATCGGTACGGTAGTACCTGTGGTGCTGGACCGATTGGGCGCTGACCCGGCGCTTGCCTCCGGCACCTTCGTGACGACCACAACGGATGTCATGGGGTTCTTCCTGTTCCTTGGGCTTGCCAGCGTGGTGCTACTGTGACCGATCTGACCGAAATCAAAGCCGCTGCGCGCAAGGCGGCTTTTGCACGCCGCAAGGTTGCTTTTGACACCCGCCTGCCCGGTGCTGCGGGGCGCTTGTCCGAGGTTCTGGCCGGACACCGTGGCGTGCCTCTGTCCGGTTATATGCCGATCCGTACCGAGATTGATCCAGTGGCGGCGATGGCAGAAGCATCGGCCTATGGTCCGGTTGGTGTGCCGGTCATTCAGGCTGCCGGTCAGCCACTAAAGTTTTCGCGCTGGACGCCTGAAGGCACGCTGAAGGACGGCCCGTTTGGGGCCAAGGTGCCCGAGGTCGACGATTACTTCGACCCCGAAATTCTGATTGTCCCATTGGTTGCTTTCGATGCGCTGGGCGGGCGGCTGGGCTATGGCGGCGGTTTTTACGACCGCACGTTGCAGGGTCTGCGTGCCAAGCGCCCGACACTGGCCATTGGCTTTGCCTTTGACGCGCAAGAGGCCAAAGAGCTGCCGTTAGAGCCCACGGATCAACCGCTGGATATGGTGATTACCGAAAGCCGGGTTCTGACGTTCTCGGGCTGATCGCCTTAGCTCGAGTGGTTCTCACGGAAGAACTCCCAGGCATCCACCTCGCGCCCATCCGGCAGAATGCAAACGCCGGTTTGGCCGTTGTCACCGTCGCGTATCTCGTACTGTGCGCCGCTGTCGATGCAATAGGTCGCCGCGGGGTTCGCCAGTTGCGTGGTGGAATCGGTTGCTGGGGTTTCGTCGCAGGCGGCAAGTGCGAATAGGCCAGCAACGGCCAAAAGGATGCGAGTCATCAAGATTCTCCTGCTTTAAAGGCTTTGGCAGATTATGCAGGCAGCTTAATCACTTGTGCTTGGTCATTACCACACTTAGGACAGGTTGGATGAGGATACTTTTTCTGGGTGACGTCATGGGCCGTGCGGGACGCATGGCCATTCAGCAACATTTGCCGCGTTTGCGCGACGAATGGCGGCTGGATTTCGTTGTGGTCAATGGCGAGAATGCCTCGAACGGGATGGGTCTGACCGGCGATCATGCCAAGCTACTACTGGACGCGGGCGCGGACTGTCTAACGCTGGGCGATCACGCGTTCGATCAGAAAGATATGCTGCAATTCATCGAGAGCGAACCGCGTATCGTGCGCCCGGTGAATTTTGCGAAGGGTGCGCCGGGGCGGGGGCATCGGTTGTACACCGCGCCGGGCGGGCGCAAGGTTCTGGTGGTGCAGGTTCTGGGGCAGGTCTTTATGAAACGGCCCTTTGACGATCCGTTCTCGGCGGTTGAGCCCATTCTGAAGTCCCACCCGCGTGGCGGGCAGGCCCAGGCGATCATCGTCGATATGCATTGCGAGGCCACGTCTGAGAAGATGGCGATGGGCCATTATTGTGACAAACGTGCAAGCCTAGTGGTCGGCACTCATACGCATGTTCCAACTGCGGATGCACAGATCCTGCCGGGTGGCACGGCGTATCTGACCGATGCGGGGATGTGTGGCGACTATGACTCAGTGATCGGGATGGACAAGGTCGAGCCGATGCGCCGCTTTATCACCGGCATGCCAAAGGCGCGGTTCACCCCGGCCAATGGCGAAGCAACGCTGAGCGGTGTGTTCGTTGAAACCGATGACCGCGACGGGCGGGCAAAATCTGTGCAAATGGTGCGCGTCGGTGGGCGTTTGCAGCAGGCCGGGCCGCAATAAGGCGATGTCAGGCTTGCTCTGCCGCGCGCAATGCGTGAAACTGGCTGCCGGGCGCGTAAGCCAGGCTAGGGTTCGGACAGAATACCAAGAATGCAACTCCTTCAACTGACAGAAACAGGCAGCGCAATACTGGCGCTTTTGGTCGTCGCGGGCATGTTCGTCATGTTCCTGCGTGAGGTCTACCCGACCGAAGTCGTTGCCATCGGCGGTGTCGCCATCATGCTGGTGACGGGTATCTTGCCGTATCAAAGCGCGCTGGCGGTTCTTTCCAACCCGGCGCCGTGGACGATTGCGGCGATGTTCATCATCATGGGGGCTCTGGTGCGCACTGGCGCGCTGGACGCATTTACCTCGACCGCGCAAAAGCAGGCACAGGTAAACCCGCGTTTCGCCATCGGGTTGCTGATGGCGTTTGTTGTGCTGGCGTCGGCCGTGGTGTCGAATACGCCGGTGGTTGTCGTGATGATCCCGGTATTTGTGCAGATCGCGCGCACGCTGAATGTTCCGGCCTCGAAACTGCTGATCCCGTTGAGTTATGCAGCGATTTTAGGCGGCACGCTGACGTTGATCGGAACCTCGACCAACCTGTTGGTGGATGGTGTGGCCCGTGCGCAGGGGATGACTGCCTTCACCATTTTCGAGGTGACCCCGTTGGGCATCGCTCTGGTGATCTACGGTATGGTCTACCTGCGCTTCATCGCGCCGCGACTGCTGCCGGATCGGGACAGCATGGCGACGTTGTTGTCTGACCGATCCAAAATGAAGTTTTTCACCGAGGCTGTCATTCCGCCTGAAAGCAACCTGATCGGTCGAGAGGTCACAGGGGTTCAGCTGTTCAAGCGCCCCGGTGTGCGGCTGATCGACGTAATCCGCGGGGATGAGTCGCTGCGGCGTAATCTGAAAGGTGTTGAGCTGAAACTTGGCGACCGTGTCGTTCTGCGAACCGAAATGACCGAATTGCTGAGCTTGCAAAGCAACAAGGAACTAAAGCGCGTCGATCAGGTCTCGGCCGTTGAGACCAAGACGGTCGAGGTTCTGATCACCCCAGGTTGCCGCATGGTGGGTCGGACGCTGGGCACGCTGCGTTTGCGGCGTCGGTATGGTGTCTATGTGCTGGCTGTACACCGACGGAACCAGAATATCGGGCGTCAACTGGATGATCTTGTGGTGCGGGTCGGCGACACGCTGCTGCTGGAAGGATCGCCCGCTGACATTCAGAAACTGGCCGCCGACATGGACATGGTCGACGTTTCGCAACCGTCGGCACGTGCGTTCCGGCGAAGCCATGCCCCCATTGCGATTGGCGCGCTGGTCGGTATCGTCGCCTTGGCCGCGTTGGGTGTCGCGCCGATCCTGTTGCTGTCGGTTCTGGCAGTTGCGGTGGTCCTGATCACGCGCTGCATCGACGCGGATGAGGCATTTTCTTTTGTCGAGGGCCGCTTGCTGGCGTTGATCTTCTCGATGCTGGCCATAGGGGCCGCGCTGGATAAATCCGGTGCTGTATCGCTGATTGTCGAGGCGATTGCCCCCGGCCTCAGCTCATTGCCGCCCTTCCTGATCATCTGGGCCGTATACCTGCTGACCTCGGTGCTGACCGAACTGGTATCAAACAACGCGGTGGCCGTGGTGGTGACACCGATTGCCATCGGGTTGGCTCAGGCGGTCGGGATTGACCCGCGCCCGCTGGTGGTGGCGGTGATGGTGGCGGCCTCAGCCTCGTTCGCGACGCCGATCGGGTATCAGACCAACATGATGGTTTATGGTCCGGGCGGGTACAGGTTTGTCGATTTCATGAAGGTCGGCATTCCGCTGAACCTGACTGTTGGGCTGCTGGCGTCGTTGCTGATCCCGCTGATCTGGCCCCTGTAAGTCAGGCGTGGAATCGCCGATTTGGATCACTAGGTCTTGTAAATACTGATCTGGCCACGATCTTTTCACCAAAGTGGAAGTGAAAGGATTGTGTCATGCCGTTTCCAAAGCTCGGCCAGGCCATCGTTGTCTGCGCTCTTGTCCTGACTATTTTGGGCAGCCAAAGCCATGCTGGAACCGTAACGGGAACCGCTGCCTATCGCGAGCGGATTGCCGTGCCGCCCGATGCGACGCTATATGTCGAGCTTCAGGATGTCTCTCTGGCCGATGCGCCGGCAGTGTCTCTTGCTGCTAAACGCTATGCAATGGACAGCGTTCCCGCGCAGTTCGAGCTGACATTCGATGACGCGCTGATCAAGGACGGGCACCGCTATGTGGTGCGGGCCTCGATCAGCCAGGGGCAAGACCTGCTGTTCACCACCGATACGGCCTATCCGGTTCTGACCGATGGGGCAGGAAATTCCGCAGACCTTATGCTGGTGCAAGTGCAGGGGGGAAACATGCTGGACAACACGCAGTGGACGGCCGCCGCCCTGAACGGCGCACCGATTGAAGCAGAGCGCCGCCCAGAGATTAACTTTGCCCAAGATGGTGCCTTTTCAGGCAGCGGTGGCTGCAACCGGTTCAACGGGCAGGCCGACATTTCCGGTGCGACTATCACATTCCCTGACAATATGGCTGCCACGCTGATGGCGTGTCCTCCGGCCTTGGAAGAGGTTGAGCGGCAATTCTTTCAAGCCTTGCAAAGCGTCACCACTTACGCGGTTGAAGGCGATGCGCTGGCCTTTCTGGATGCCGCAGGCGAACCGGTTATCAAATTCGTGCGCACCCGGTAAGGCGGGGCCGTCAGGCGACGGCCCTTGATCGCCCGGCATTGCGGCCCGAGAATATGCAGCCGCCCAGAAACGAGCCTTCCAGCGCGTTGTAGCCGTGATAGCCACCGCCACCGAACCCGGCGACTTCGCCTGCCGCAAACAGGCCGGGCACAACCTGACCATCCGCGCCGATCATCTGGCTGTCGAGATTGGTCTGCAATCCACCCAGCGTTTTGCGTGTCAGCACGTGCAGTTTCACGGCGATCAGCGGGCCGTTTGCGGGATCAAGAAACTTGTGCGGCTTGGCGGTGCGGATCAGCTTGTCGCCACGATAGTTGCGAGCAGCCAGAATGGCGGCCATCTGCGCGTCTTTGGTAAAGGGGTTGTCGACCTGTGAATCTCGCGCCTCGATCTGCGCCCGCAGGTGGGTCTCGTCGATCAGACCACCGCCCATCTGGTTCATACCGCTGACCAGTTCGGTCAGAGTGTTGGCGACAATGAAATCTTCACCATGTTCCTTGAATGCCTCGACAGGCGCGGTGGCTTTTGAGCCGGTCAGGACGCGCTGGAACAGCACCTCGCGCCAGCCGCCATCTGTCATGTCTGGGTTCTGTTCCGAGCCCGACAGGGCGAATTCCTTTTTGATCACCTTTTGAGTCAGCACAAACCAGCTGTATTCATACCCGGTTTTCAGGATTTCCTGCAGCGTGCCCAGCGTATCGAACCCCGGCATGAAAGGCGGTTTCAACCGATTGCCACGCGCGTCAAACCACATTGAGCTGGGGCCGGGCAGGATACGGATGCCATGCGCGGGCCAGATCGGTTTCCAGTTCCGCACACCCTCAGTATAGTGCCACATCCGGTCGCCGTTGATGACGTGCCCGCCGGCCTTTTCGCTTATGGGAATCATACGACCATCCACGTGAAACGGAACGCCCGCCACCATATCTTTGGGCGGCTCACCCAGCCGATCGCGGGGCCAGCTTTTGCGCACCATCTCAAAATTGCCGCCGATCCCACCCGAGGTAACGATGACCGAGGGCGCATAGACCTCGAACTCACCCACTTCATCGCGGTTGGTTTTGGCACCGTGGGGTGCCGTGTCATCGGCTAGAACCTCGCCCGAGACCCCTTTGGCGCGCCCGTTCTGCATAATGATGTGGCTGACCTGATGGCGGAATTTCAACTCGATCAGACCGGCGCTGACAAGTTCGCGTACGCGGCGGACAAAGTTCTTCAGAACGCCCGGTCCGGTGCCCCATGTGATGTGAAACCGCGGCACTGAATTTCCATGACCATCCGCATAGGACCCACCGCGTTCAGCCCAGCCAACGATAGGAAACCAGCGCAGGCCCATCTCATACAGCCACGGACGCATTTCACCTGCGGCGAATTCCACATAGGCCTCGGCCCATTTGCGGGGCCATGCGTCTTCTTCGCGGTCAAACTGCGCGCTGCCCATCCAGTCGCGCAGCGCAAGGTCCTGACTGTCTTTGATGCCCATCCGGCGCTGTTCTGGCGTGTCGACCATGAAAAGACCGCCTAAACTCCAATGCGCTTGCCCGCCCAGAAAATGCTCAGGCTCCTGATCCAGCACGATCACCTTCTTGCCACGATCCCCCAACTCAGCCGCAGCGGCCAGCCCGGCCAGTCCGGCGCCCACGACAATGGCGTCAGCAGTAGTGTTGGTCATGTCTTGTCCTTTCAGCGGCCGCGGAGCCAGGCGATATAGGGCAGGGCCACGACATACATCATGATCCCGTAGACGGCCGAGGGCAGAGCCAGCGGGCTGAACCCGCTGTCTGTCCCGGTGATCAGCGCCGCCAACGTGATCCCCAGCGTCGAATTCTGAATGCCGGTTTCGATTGAGACCGTTTTGCTTTCCGTCCACGACAGCTTCGCGGCACGGGCAATTCCCAATCCAATCGCCAACAGCGCAACGTTCAGCGTGATCAGACTCGCGCCCATGATCCCAAGGTTGTCGACGAACAATTGCCAGTTCCCGGCAAGCGCGGCGATCACGATCAAAACGAAAAGAACGGTAGCCGTCTTGGACAGCGGCGCGTCGATCCGTTCGGCAAATCCGGCTGCGAAATGGCGCAGGCTGACACCGATGGCGACGGGCAGTGTGGTGATCAGGAACATTGCAATTGCCAGCCCGGTGATCGACACGTCGGGCGCGTCTTCGCCCATGAAGTGAGCGATGGTCCAAGCCGCCAAAACGGGAACGGTAATCATGGACAACAGGCTGATCACGGCAGTCAGGCTAACCGACAGCGCGACATCGGCCTTGGCCAGTTTGGACAGGATGTTGCTGGTGACCCCTCCGGGGCAAAAGCTGAGCAGCATGAACCCCACCGCGATCTCGGGCGGCAAAGCGAAGAGTTTGACTATGATGAAGGCTGCGACGGGCAGCAAAACAACTTGGCTTAGCGCGCCTATGGCAAAAGGATAACCCCGGCGCAGCACCCGTTGGAAGTCAGATACCTGAAGCCCAACACCAAGGGACAGCATGATAATGGCCAGCGACAACGGCAGCCCGACGTTTATTAGCAAATCCAAGAACAACTCCTCCCTCAGCCGTTCGGATCAGCCTAAGCGAGTGTTCAAGGCGCAGGCAACCGCGCCGTTAGGTCACATATAGCGTTGGGCGAAACGGCGCAGGATTTCGCCGGGCTTGGTGACCTCGGCGGCGTGACAGATATCGATCAGACGCTGGGCGTCTTCGGGCGGGAAATAGCCGAAATCCTTGTAGATATTGATGCGCTGTTCGAAATCTTGCGCGTTGGCCTCGGGGTGGAACTGCGTGGCATACACATTTTGACCCCAGCGGATCATCTGAAACGGACAGGGGTCCGAGGCCAGCAAGTGGACACATCCGTCGGGCAGGGACTGCACAGCCTCTTTGTGGCCGACGAAAGCCTCGAAACTGTCGCCCAGCCCGGCGGTCAGCGGGTCAAGCGCGCCTTCATCTGTCAGTTGGCAGGTCGAGGGGCCGACGGGTTCTCCGAACTGTTTCTTGCTGACATCGCCGCCCAGATGCGCCGCCAGAATGCCCAATCCGTAACAGCAGCCCATGAAAGGGTGATCATTCGCGGTGATCTGCGGCATCAAACCCATGATGGCCGCTTCGATACTTGCATCCATCTCGGATTTCGTCGCCGGATCATCACTGACGCAACCGGGGCCTCCGCCGACAATCACACCGGCATAGTCTGTAACATCCAGACCCGCGGGCAGGTCCTGACAATCCAGCCGGATACGGTGGGTCTGGTCCGTCGACAGGCCGGTCTTGTCCAGAATCGAGGCGTATTCGGCGTCCGAGGCTTCGGTCTCCGGGCGCAGTTGCAGGATCAGAAATCGTTTCATGCAGTGCCCTTACCCGTCAAAGCGGCCAGAAGACAAGGATGGAAGGAATGGAAACTGCAACGATGAGGATTTCCAGCGGCAATCCCATGCGCCAGTAATCCCCGAACCGATAGCCCCCGGGGCCCAGCACCAGCGTGTTGTTCTTGTGCCCGATGGGCGTCAGGAACGCGGCTGAGGCCGCCACGGCCACCGTCATCAGAAACGGATCGGGCGAGACTTCAAGCGTGCGCGCCATTTGGATGCCAACGGGGGCCGCAACGATGGCCGTGGCGGTGTTGTTCAGCACATCCGACAGGGTCATTGTAACAACCATCAATACCGTCAGGATCGCCCATGCGGGCAGGCCATCCGTCAGTTGCACTAGCGCATTGGCGATCAATTCGGTGCCGCCTGATGTCTCCAGAGCACTGCCCAGCGGGATCATCGATCCCAGCAGCACAACGACCGGCCATTCTATATGGTTATAGAGATCGGCAATCGGCAAGATTTTGGTCAGCACATAGGCGACTACGACAAACCCCAGAGCAATCGGTAGGTAGATCAGCCCGACACTTGCGGCCAATACCGCAGCGACAAACAGCCCGATGGCCAGCCAGGCCTTGTCATTAGCGGTGACGTTCAGGCCACGCGTGGCCAGCGGCAGGCAGCCCAGCCATTCGGTCACGTCGGCACTGCGGTCACGAGGGCAGAGCAGCAGCAGAATATCGCCTGCCTCGACTTCGGTCTTGCGGACCTGTTCGGTGATACGGCGACCCTGGCGCGAGATGCCCATCAACACAGTGCTTTGCCGCCAGGCAAGCCCTAACCCTTGCGCGGTGCGTCCGGTGATGCGGGCGCTTTCGGTGGCAACAACCTCGATCACTTCCAGCCCGTCGCCCTCGGCCGTCAGCAACTCCTGCCTCCGCGTGTCCGAAAAATCGAGATTCAGCGCTGCACGGAATTCATCCAGTGCCTCGGGCCGCGCCTCAAGCACCAGCGCGTCGCCCGGTTTCAAGGTAGCATGGGCCGATCGTCCATAGCGCCGCTTGCCATCGCGGATCAAACCGATGATGGCGACGTCGGATTTCTCGGCGGCCTCATACAATTCGCTGACCCGCTTGCCGATATGCGCTGATTCCGGAGGGATGGTCAGTTCGGCGATGTATTCCGCCAGCGCCTCGGACGTTTCCTCTTGCGGGCCGCGGTTCGGGATCAGACGCCATCCGATCAAAGACACAAAGGCCAGCCCGGCAATGGCCGCTAACCCGCCGACAGGGGCGAAATCGAACATCCGGAACGGCTCGCCCAAGGTTTCGGCACGGATTGAGGCGATAATGATGTTAGGCGGCGTCCCGATCAGGGTGGCCATACCGCCCAGAATGGTGGCAAAGCTCAGCGGCATCAGGGTCAGGCCTACCGACCGCCCCGCCTTGCGCGCGGTTTGAATGTCGACCGGCATCAACAAGGCCAGTGCGGCCACGTTGTTCATAAAAGCCGACAGAACAGCTCCGATCCCGCCCATCAGTGCGATATGCGCGCCAAGCCCGCGCGAGGCATCAACCAGCGTGCGCGTGATCAGAAACACCGCCCCCGACCGAACCAGCCCTGCTGAGACAACCAGAACTAACGCCACAATAATGGTTGCCGGATGTCCAAACCCGGCAAAGGCGTTTTCCACCGGCACGACGCCAAGAACGACCCCGATTAACAGCGCAGAAAACGCCACAAGATCATAGCGAAACCGCCCCCAAAGAAGCATTCCGAATACAGTGGCAAAAAGGGTGAAAAGAATAATCTGATCTGTCGTCATCCCGCCACCATACCCGCAAGGGGGCGTCTCGCAAGCCGCTCTCTTGATCCCATGCCCTGCAAACGTCTATATGAGCGCCGAATACGCAATCACTATCACGAGGACGCACCATGGCAGGCCACTCCAAATGGGCCAACATCCAGCACCGCAAGGGACGTCAGGACGCCGCGCGGTCCAAGCTGTTTTCCAAACTGTCGAAAGAAATCACCGTCGCCGCCAAGATGGGCGACCCCGATCCCGAAAAGAACCCACGCCTGCGTTTGGCAGTTAAAGAGGCCAAGTCGAACTCAGTCCCCAAGGACGTGATCGACCGGGCGATCAAAAAGTCGGTTGCGGGTGAAGGCGATGATTACGAAGAAATCCGGTATGAGGGTTACGGCCCGAACGGTGTGGCTGTGATCGTCGAGACGATGACTGACAACCGCAATCGCACCGCCTCGACCGTGCGTTCAACCTTTTCCAAGAATGGCGGCAATCTGGGTGAAACCGGCTCGGTAGGGTTCATGTTCGACCGCAAGGGCGAGGTGGTGTATCCGGCCACTGCAGGCGATGCGGACACCGTTTTTGAGGCCGCCATCGATGCCGGCGCCGAAGACGTCGAAAGCTCGGAAGACGGTCACATCATCTGGTGTGCTGACACCGACCTGAATGATGTGTCGAACGCACTGGAGGGCGCGCTGGGCGAATCCGAATCTACCAAGCTGATCTGGAAACCCACCACTACAACCGAGCTGGGGCTGGAAGACATGCAAAAGCTGATGAAGTTGGTCGATGCGCTGGAAGATGACGATGACGTACAGCGCGTGACCACGAACTTCGAGGCAACGGACGAGGTCATGGCACAGCTTTAAGCGTTTTGAATTTCTGTTGGAAAACCCGGCCTCTGGTCGGGTTTTTTGCATTGCGGGTTCTTGGCCGGTTGGACAGAACCCGATAGGCTTGACCAGAATATCTGTGCCCAAACGGCACATAATCTGATTGAGCGAATGACGGACAGCCCAGCCAGCCAACCCAAGCGCAACATTCCTGTTCTGACCGGTCAGAGCATCCTGTCTCAGGTCGCGTGGACGCTTGGCAGCCCTTCTATCGTGCTGCCGTTTCTGGCCGTTTCTTTTGAATTGCCCATGTTCATCGCGGGCGCATTGGTGTCCATTCGGATGGTCGGCAGCATGATTTCGGATATCTTTCTGGCACAGCCGATTTCGGCGCGACAGCAGAAGAAACGCGGGATTGCCCTGACCGAGGTTTGTATCGGTGCCTGCCTTGTCATGGCTGTTTTGGTGGCCGCGACCGGGTTTGTCCCTGCGATTGCGTTGGCCTTTGTCGCAGCGTTCTTCGTGATTGGTCTGATCGAAGAGATCCAGTCGTTGATGTTAACGGATCTGATAGGGGATCAAGTGCAATCCAAATCGCGGATGATCATGCACTATCTTCAATTAGGTATAGGCGGGTTGGGAGCCATCGGATTGGCGCTGCTGGTCCATGAGATCACCAAGGAAAACCCACCGTTTTCCCGCCATTCCACCGTGATTGCGGTTTCGGTGGCCTTTTTCGTTCTGTCTGGCCTGTCCATTCTTGCGATCTCGGAAATCGCACGAGGGGATGAGGTCAAGGGCACACCGCAAAGGGTGCGGAAACGGAAATTCTCAGAGAACTTTACCGATATTGCCGCCATGTTCGACCAGGCTTGGTTCCGTCGGTATCTGGTCATGCGGCTGCCCTTGGTCGTGGTCTCCCTGTCGGTGCCATTTTTTGCCCTGATCGCGGCCGAGGCGCATCATGCCTCAGCCAAGGGACTGACGGCCATGATCATCTCATCCGCGTCGGGATATTTGGTCTCGGCGCCGCTGTGGCAGCTGGTAAACATGAAATCCCACCGCGCCGTCATGGTGGCCGGAAACCTGATGGTTGCCGCGACAGGTGCCACGTTGGTCACTGTCCACTTTCTGGGTATTGATCACGCAGTCCATCTGCATGCTATCGCGCTGTTCGTTGTGACCGTGGCCGTAACTGGCATAAGCGGTGCGCGGCAGTTGTATTATTTGGACGTGGCCCCAAAGGATCAACGTGTTAAAGGCGCGGCGGCGATCAAAAGTATTTGCCGGATCACGGCGGTGATCCTGTCGGCGGCATTGGCCGGGGTCGCCCATATGCATGAGGTTGCGTGGGCCATTGTGTTCATCACTATGGTTAGTCTGTTTGCTGCCCTCACCTGTTACCGCGTGGTTCTTCCCAACGCGGAACAGGCCAAGGGCGCGCAACCGGGACAGTCATGATTGCGACGGAAGAAGCTCCTTTGCCGCGGTTTGTCTGACCGCGCGGGTCAGCGGAACCAGCGCAGAGGACAGAACGCGCCCCACCTGCCAAGTCAGACCCACGTCAAGAGGGGCCTCAGGCAGCAGCGGACGTAGTCGTCCATCATTTAGTGCGCTCTTCGCCAGCCCGACAGGGTTCATGCCCCAACCCAACCCAGCTATGGCCGCATCCACAAACCCTTGCGGAGACGGCAGAAAATGCGAGGGTGGGGAAATCCGGCACCCCATCTGTTCGATGATCCACGTTCGTTGAAGGTTGTCCTTGCGGTTGAAGGTCAAGCAAGGGGCAAGGGCCAGCGAGCGTTCGTTTACACCCTCGGCAAACCATTGTTGCATATAGGCCGGGCTGGCGGTCGCGATGTAGCGCAGCGCGCCCAAGGCATAGGAGTCGCACCCCGAAACCGGCTGACCGCCTACCGTGATTGCAGCGCTGACCTCGCCGCGCCGCAACCACTCGGCCGAGTGATCCTGATCATCCACCACCAGATCAAACAACAACCCATCCACCTGTGCCATGGCATCAATGAACCACGTGGCCAGAACGTCGGCAGGCACTGCCACGCGGACACGGGCCGGGCCGGTGCCTTGATCCAATGTCAGTTCGCGGGCCAGCTTCGCTTCGAGCAAACCGATATCCTCAGCATGCTGGGCAATACGCAGCCCCGCCGGTGTTCCGGTGCAAGGCGGTCCGCGATTGATCAATGCTGCCCCCACGCGATCTTCCAGTGCCTTGATCCGCTGGGATATGGCTGAAGGCGTCACAGTAAGTTCCGTCGCAGCTGCCTCAAAACTGCCGTGCCGCAAAATCGACGACAAAGCCGACAAGTGGTTGGGGTCGAGTATCATTAGCTAGACTTAATTAGGATCAACATCTTTAATTTGATAGGATGCCAAAATGCGCATAGTCAATGCCCCTGAACGCACAGGAGGCATTATGTCCGCATCCCTTTTCGCCGGTTTTTTACTGGGCTTCAGCCTCATCCTAGCCATCGGGGCACAAAACGCCTTTGTGTTGCGTCAGGGATTGCGGCGCGAACACGTTTTTCCCCTGTGTCTGACCTGCGCAGTGTCGGATGCCATCCTTATTGCCGCAGGTGTCGCGGGGTTTGGTGCGCTGGCCGAAGCGGCACCTTGGTTTGAGACCGTCATGCGATACGGAGGGGCGATCTTTCTGACGTGGTACGGGCTGCGCAGCCTGCAATCTGCGTGGCAGGGCGGGGCGGCGATGGACGTGACCAAAGGCCAACGCGCCAGCCTTCGGTCGGTGCTGCTGACGGTGCTGGCTTTTACCTGGCTCAACCCGCATGTCTATCTGGATACGGTAGTGTTGATCGGATCGATCTCGGCCCAGTATGATGACCGTCTGGCCTTTGCGAGCGGTGCGATGCTGTCCAGCTTTGTGTTCTTCTTTTCCCTCGGTTATGGGGCCAGGGTGCTGTCCCCGGTCTTTGTAAGACCGCGTGCCTGGCAGATTCTGGATGTGGTCATCGGTATTGTCATGCTGGGGATCGCACTGAAACTTGTTGCCATGTGAAGGGTTGTACCTGCGCAGCTTTCAGTGTTCAGGTTTCGGCATGAAAACGTCTGCCACCTCATACCGGCCCCTTGCGGGCATGTTCTGGATGTTTGCCGCCGGGCTGTCCTTTGTGGTGATGACGGCCTTGGTCAAATCGCTGGGCACAACAATGAGTCCGATCCAGGCGGCATTCATACGCTATGCTCTGGGGTTGGTATTTCTGTTGCCGGCCCTGCGTTTGATCCTGTCGACTCATCTCACAAAGCGTCATCTGACCCTGTTCGGGCTGCGTGGGATCATTCACGCCTTTGCTGTGATGCTGTGGTTCTATGCAATGACCCAGATCCCCTTGGCCGAGGTCACGGCGATGAACTATATGACGCCGGTCTATGTCACGTTGGGTGCGGCGCTGTTCTTGGGTGAGCCGCTGGCCTTTCGCCGGATTGCGGCGATAATGGTGGCGTTGGTCGGTGTGGTGATCATCCTGCGCCCGGGGTTCAGAGAGGTTTCGACCGGTCACCTGGCCATGTTAGGAACTGCTCTGCTGCTTGGAGGGTCCTACCTGCTGGCCAAACTGCTGGTGCGCGATATTCCACCATCGGTGGTCGTGGCGCATTTGTCGATTTGGGTGACACTGGCGTTGATCCCCTTTGCCATCGCCGTTTGGCAGCCGCCCAGCTTGCGTGACATCTGGGTTTTGTTTCTGGTCGCCTGCTTTGCCACCGCGGGGCACTATTTCATGACGCTGGCCTTGCAGGCGGCTCCGGTGGCGGTCACGCAGCCGGTGACCTTCCTGCAATTGATCTGGGCCACACTGCTGGGCGCTTTGGTTTTTCACGAAAGTGTTGACATCTGGGTTGTTGCTGGGGGTACGTTGATCCTGTCTGCCGTCAGCTTCATCGCCTGGCGCGAAGCGGTTCTGAACCGCAGCAACCTGACCACGCCCAGTATAGCTCCAAAACTCTAGCAGGTTTCAGCGTGCGGAAATGGTTATTGATTGACGAGTCAATAAAAACACCGTAGCGTTTTCCTACCAGTCATAGGGAGGGGACAGCTATGCCGAAACTCGGAATGGAGCCGATCCGCCGTGACGCAATCGTCCGGGCGACGATTGCCGAGCTTGGGTCGAAGAAATCCCTAGATGTGACCGTCAGCCAAATCGCCAAGCGGGCCGGCATGTCCAGCGCCCTTGCGCATCACTATTTCGGTGGCAAAGACCAGATTTTTCTGGCGGCGATGCAACGCATCCTGTCCGATTTCGGTGCCGAGGCTCGCAGCGAGCTTAAGGCAGCCGCACCGCAGGAGCGGGCGCAGGCCATCATCCGGGCCTGTTTTGCGCCCTCGTGTTTTACGCCCGATGTCATTGCCGCATGGATGACGTTTTACGTTCTGGCCCAAACCAACGATGACGCGCTGCGCCTGTGGCAGATCTATCAGGCGCGTATCCGTTCCAATCTGATTGATGCCTTGCGCCCGTTGATGAGCGACCCGGTCGAAGCGGCCGAGAATATGATTGCTCTGATTGACGGGCTGTATATCCGCGCCGCGCTGAGCGCGCCGAAAAAGCCGCAACTGGCGGTTAATCACGCATTGCGTGTCCTCAACACTCTGCTCGAGGCTGAAAAATGACAAAACCGAACATTCTGATCCTGATGGTGGATCAGCTCAACGGGACACTCTTTCCAGATGGTCCCGCAGACTGGCTGCATGCACCCAATCTGAAGAAATTGGCGGAAAGGTCGACACGGTTCGCCAATGCATATACGGCCTCGCCGCTATGCGCGCCGGGGCGGGCCAGCTTTATGTCCGGCCAGTTGCCGTCGCGGACCGGCGTCTACGACAACGCCGCTGAGTTCCGCAGCGACATCCCCACCTATGCGCACCATCTGCGCCGTGCGGGGTATTACACTTGCCTGTCCGGCAAGATGCATTTCGTCGGCCCCGATCAGTTGCACGGGTTCGAGGATCGCCTGACCACCGATATCTATCCGGCCGATTTCGGCTGGACGCCCGACTACCGCAAACCGGGTGAACGGATTGATTGGTGGTATCACAACATGGGCTCGGTGACGGGCGCAGGCGTGGCCGAGATTTCCAACCAGATGGAATACGACGACGAGGTCGCCTATAACGCCAAAACCAAGCTGTATGATCTGGCACGCGGTAAGGATGACCGACCCTGGTGCGTAACCGTCAGCTTTACCCATCCGCATGATCCCTATGTGGCGCGCCGCAAGTATTGGGACCTGTACGAGGATTGCGAACATCTGCTGCCCGAGGTCGCAGACCTTGGCTATGACAACCAAGACCCGCACTCCAAACGGATTTTTGACGCCAATGACTGGCGCAGCTTCGACATCACCGAAGAAGATATCCGCAAATCCCGCCGCGCCTATTTTGCCAATATTTCGTATCTGGACGACAAGATAGGCGAGATTCTTGAAGTGCTGGAAAGTACACGGCAAGAAGCGATCATCCTCTTTGTCTCGGATCACGGCGATATGCTGGGTGAGCGTGGATTGTGGTTCAAGATGACCTTCTTCGAGGGCTCGTCCCGTGTTCCGCTGATGATTTCGGCCCCTGACTTGCCTGCCGGCCGGATCGACACGCCAGTTTCGACAATCGACGTGACGCCGACATTGGGTGCGTTGGCAGGTGTCGATATGGCCGAGATCGAACCTTGGACCGATGGGGAAGACCTCGTGCCGCTGGCCAAGGGCGTTGAGCGCACCGCGCCCGTAGCAATTGAATACGCGGCCGAGGCATCTTATGCCCCGCTGGTTTCGCTGCGCTATGGCAAGTGGAAATACAACCGCTGCGCGCTGGACCCGGACCAGTTGTTCGATCTTGAGGCCGACCCGCACGAACAGGGCAACCTGGCCGAAGACCCGTCGCATGCCGGAACACTGGAAACGCTGCGCGCCAAGTCCGACGCCCGTTGGGATCTGGATCAGTTCGACGCGGATGTCCGCGCCAGCCAGGCCCGCCGCTGGGTGGTGTACGAGGCGCTGCGGCAGGGTGGCTATTACCCTTGGGATTACCAGCCGCTGCAGAAGGCATCGGAACGCTACATGCGCAATCACATGGATCTGAATGTCGTCGAGGAAAACGCCCGTTTTCCGCGTGGCGAATAGACTTATCAACCTAATCGAAGATACCTCGCCGAAAATTCGCAACTTGGTTCGGCGGGGCATGGAGACCAAATAATGGAAGCAGATTTCGTCATCGTTGGCGCAGGATCCGCAGGATGCGCGATGGCTTATCGCCTCAGCGAGGCTGGGGCCTCGGTTCTGGTGATCGAACATGGTGGCACCGATGCCGGTCCGTTCATCCAGATGCCCGCGGCGCTGAGCTATCCGATGAATATGTCGCGCTATGACTGGGGCTATCATTCTGAACCCGAGCCGCACCTGAATAACCGCCGTCTGGCCTGTCCGCGTGGCAAGGTGATCGGTGGGTCATCCTCGATCAACGGCATGGTTTATGTGCGAGGTCATGCGCGTGACTTTGATACCTGGGCCGAGATGGGGGCTGATGGCTGGTCCTATTCGGATGTGCTGCCCTACTACAAGCGTATGGAGACCTGGCATGATGGTGGCCATGGTGGTGATCCTGAATGGCGCGGCACTGATGGGCCGCTGCATGTTTCGCGCGGTCCCCGTGAAAATCCGCTGTTTCAGGCCTTTGTCGATGCTGGTCAGCAAGCTGGCTATGAAGTTACTGGAGATTATAACGGCGAAAAACAGGAAGGCTTTGGCCCGATGGAGCAGACCGTCTGGAAAGGGCGGCGCTGGTCGGCTGCGAATGCTTACCTGAAGCCTTCGCTCAATCGTGAAAACTGCGATATCGTGCGCGGGCTGGCCGCGCGCGTGGTGATAGAGAACGGCCGTGCGACGGGTGTTGAGCTGGTGCGTGGTGGTAAAAAGGAAATTATCCGTGCGCGGCGCGAGGTGGTGTTGGCCGCATCCTCGATCAACTCGCCCAAGCTGCTGATGTTGTCGGGCATTGGTCCGGCGGCACATCTGGCCGAACATGGGATCGAAGTTGTCGCTGATCGCCCCGGTGTGGGGGCGAATTTGCAGGACCATCTGGAGCTTTATATCCAACAGGCTTCGCTGCAGCCGATCACGCTGTATAAGCACTGGAACCTAATCAGCAAGGGCTTGATCGGGGCGCAGTGGCTGTTTACCAAAACCGGCCTTGGCGCGTCGAACCAGTTCGAAAGCGCGGCCTTCATCCGGTCGAACCCCGGTGTCGAATACCCGGACATCCAGTATCACTTCCTGCCGATTGCTGTCCGGTATGACGGGCAGGCGGCGGCCGAGGGGCATGGCTTTCAGGCGCATGTAGGGCCGATGCGTTCGCCTTCGCGCGGAGCTGTCACGCTGCGTTCGAACAAGCCCGAGGACGCGCCGGTGATCCGGTTCAACTACATGAGCCACGAAACGGATTGGGAGGACTTCCGCAAATGTATCCGCCTGACCCGCGAGATTTTCGGGCAAGATGCGTTCAAACCCTATGCGGGCAAGGAAATCCAGCCGGGTGCCGACGTGCAGACAGACGAAGAGCTGAATGGCTTCATCGCCGAACATGCCGAAAGCGCCTATCACCCCTGCGGCACCTGTCGCATGGGTCGGGCCGATGACAAGAATGCGGTGGTCGATCCTGAGGGTCGTGTAATTGGTGTGGACGGCCTGCGCGTCGCCGACAGCTCGATCTTTCCGCAGATCACCAACGGCAACCTCAACGCGCCGTCGATCATGGTGGGTGAGAAAATGTCGGATCATCTGTTGGGTAAAGAAGCCCTGCCGAAAGCCAATGACCGTCCGTGGATTCATCCGGCATGGGCAACAGCGCAGCGGTGATTTGATCCGCGTCAAAGCAGGGTGTGGAAAAGACGTATAGACCTGAATCGCAACGACATATTTTGAGGAGCGAACAGGAATGTCCCACACCCCGCATGAACTGGCCGAAGAGTTTCCGGACAAGGTCGAGCTGATGAGCCAGCTCAAGCAATCGGATGCACATTTTGCCCGGCTGGCGGATGAGTATCACGAGATCAACCGCATCGTGCATCGGGCCGAGACCAACATCGAACCAGTCGAAGATCTGACCGAGGGTGAAATGCGCAAGAAGCGCGCGGCGCTCAAGGATGAGATCTGGGCGATCTTGTCGAAAGCCTAAACCTTAAGGCGGGGGCGATGCCCCCGTCGCCGAAGGCCGCGACTCCCCCGAAGTATTTTCAGGCCAGGTGAAGATCAGGTGACCTTATATGGCAGGGTTCCACGGGTGTGGGCGTCGATCGACAGGCGGCGTTCCAGCGGCGGGACCGAGCGTTGGTGGCAGGTTTGCCGTTCGCAGATACGGCACGAGATGCCGATGGGCTCATAGGCGCTGGCGTTATTGATGTCGAGATTGTCGGCATAGACCAGCGCTTCGGCGTGGCGGATTTCGCAACCAAGCGCGATGGCATAGCGACGCACCGGCGCGCCATAGGAACCGCCCGATTTCGAAACATCCCTGGCCAGAGAGATATAGCGCACGCCGTCGGGTGTTTCCGCCAGTTGCCGCAGGAAATGGCCGGGCGTTTCAAAAGCACGGTGGACGTTCCACAGGGGGCAGGCACCGCCGAAACGTGCAAATTGCAGGCGAGTGGCCGAATGGCGTTTGGTAATCGTACCAGCCTGATCAACGCGGACAAAGAAGAACGGGATGCCTTTGGCACCGGGGCGTTGCAGTGTCGAAAGCCGGTGTGCCACTTGTTCGATTGACGCGCCGAACCGGTTGCTGAGCAGTTCCAGATCGTGGCGATAATCCTGCGCTGCGGTCAGAAAGGCGTCGTAAGGCATCAAGGACGCCCCGGCGAAATAGTTGGCCAAACCGATCTTGGCGATGGCGCGGGCTTCCTCGCTTTGGAACTTGGCGAAGTCCAGGGTGGCTTCGAGCAGTTTGTCCTGGCTGATAAGCGCCAACTGCAGCAGCAGTTGAAACACTTGTGTTTGCGGCGCGATACGGGACGAGAGTTGCAGTGTCTTGCTGTCAGCGTCGTATTTCCGTGTTTCGGGGATATCGACAAATTGCACCCGAATGTCGCGCTCATTAAGACTGTTGATCGCTTCCGCCCTTATGCCATCGGCCTTACCAGCGCGGGTCGAAAAATGTTCGGCCGCGCGGTCGACCGCGTCGATGTAGTTGTCGCAATAATGGAAAAAGTCACGCACCTCTTCCCAGGGGCTGGCCTGAATCTGCGCGTCCTCGCGACCCAAAGCTTCGTCCAGCGAAGCGAGCCGTTCATGGGTTTGGCGATAGGTGCGGTGCAGTGCGATGAACGCGCGCGCCAGCGCAGGGGCGTTCGAGGCCGTCAGGCGCAGATCGGCCAGTGGTGGTATGGCGTCATCGAAAACCGGGTCGGCCAAAGCCTCGCGCATGTCCGAGACCAGACGCTCGCTGTCGCCGGTGCTCAGCTCGGTCACATCCATACCGAATTCCTGTGCCAGAGCCAGAACAACTGTGGTCGAGATCGGCCGGTTATTATTCTCCATCTGGTTTAAGTAGGGCAAAGAGACGCCCAATTTGGTGGCGAATTCCTTTTGCGTCAGGGTCAGGCGCGTGCGCATTTCGCGCAGTTTCGCACCGGCATATAGCTTTTGAGTGGCCATGGCGTTTCTTTGCAACTTTTCCGTTGTGGCAAGCTAACTTTGCAAACCATGCGGTGCAAGCTGTGTTACAAGCCCAGTTGCCTCTCGCGTCGGATGACGGACGCAATCGCGCAGATCGCCAGCGCCGATGTTGCCAGCATCAGCCAAAGCAGGGGCATGGCGCCGGTTTCATGGGTCAGCAACGTCCCGGCCAGTGCGCTGAGGCCCGCACCACCGCCCAGCATGATCGCGCCGCTGAGGCCCGAGGCGGTGGCGGCCAGATGCGGACGAACCGACAGGGCGCCCGAGGTGGCGTTGGGGATCGTCATGCCGTTGCCAAGGCCCACAAAGGTCATGAGGCCAAAGAAGCTGAGCGCGGTGCCAAAACCTGCCAGAAACAGGATGGCCGACAAGGCAACACCCATCGCGTTCAGCCAACATCCCCAGTATACCATTCGGTTCACGCCAAATCTGACCGAGTATCGACCACTGAGAAAATTGCCGACAAAATACCCGACAGCAGGAGCGCCGAAATAGATGCCGACCTGCGCGGCACTGAGGCCGAACAATTCCGTACCGATGAAGGGCGCGCCGCCCAGATAGGCAAAAAACGCGCCCGAAGACAGGGCAGAGGACAAGGAGTAGCCCCAGAACCGAGGTGAGCGCAGCAGCTCTGGATATTCTCGGAATTGCTGTACCAGCGTTTTACCGCTTTTGGCGGAGGTTTCCCCAAAGTCGACAAAGGTCAATGCCAGCGTCAAAGCGCCCAGGCCGAAAGGCAGCCAGAAATTAGCTTTCCATCCAAAGCTTTCCTCAAGCAGGCCGCCGATGGCAGGGCCGATCATCGGTACGATGGCCATGCCCATGGTCACATAGCCGATCATCGAGGCCGCCTGATCCTGATCATAAAGATCCCGGACGGCTGCTCGGCTCAGCACCATGCCGACCACCACGATGGCCTGGCACATTCGAAAGGCTAGAAAAACCTCGGCCGTCGGCGCATAGATACAGCCCAGCGTGGCGATCAGAAACAGCGCCAATCCCCATAGTAAAACCGGGCGACGCCCCGCTTTATCCGCAATCGGGCCGATCAGTACCTGCAGCACCGCATTGACCAGCAGGTACAGCGCGATGGAAAGTTGCATGACCTTGTAGTCGGTCTGAAAATGCAGCGCCATATTTGGGAGGCTGGGCAAGAACAGGTTCAGGCTGAGGGCGGACAGCCCCGACAGCAAAACCAGCGTGAAAATGGTGGGTGGCGACCGACGCGCCATAGGTGAACTAAACTGCATGGTTCACAGGTATAATGACCGTTTCAGGGAATGCTATCCAAGACGGTGTTTCAGTATGAAACTTAGCAATTTTACAGTTTTCCATAACTTTGTTGCCAAAGGTTTGCAAATTTGCCGAAATGTACTTTGGCAACGGCATCCGTGCGTATAGTGTTCGCCTAAATTTCACAGGGAATTAGCGCCATGAAAGACATCCTGACTGAGCTTGAAGACCGCCGCAACGACGCCCGTCTTGGGGGTGGGCAAAAGCGTATCGACGCGCAGCACGGCCGCGGTAAGTTGACAGCACGCGAGCGGATCGAACTGTTGTTGGATGAAGGCAGTTTCGAAGAGTTCGACATGTTCGTCAACCATCGTTGCACTGACTTTGGGATGGAAAATCAAAAGCCTGCGGGTGATGGTGTGGTCACCGGCTGGGGCACAGTCAATGGCCGCATGGTCTATGTGTTTAGTCAGGACTTCACCGTGTTTGGTGGTTCGCTGTCGGAAACCCATGCGCAGAAGATTTGCAAGATCATGGATATGGCGATCCAAAACGGCGCGCCTGTAATTGGAATCAACGACTCGGGGGGTGCGCGAATCCAAGAAGGCGTGGCTTCGCTGGCCGGTTATGCCGAAGTGTTTCAGCGCAACATCATGGCTTCGGGCGTCGTTCCTCAGATCAGCGTGATCATGGGGCCATGTGCGGGCGGTGCGGTTTACAGCCCGGCGATGACCGACTTTATCTTTATGGTCAAAGACACGTCGTACATGTTTGTGACCGGCCCCGATGTGGTGAAAACCGTGACAAACGAAGTTGTCACGGCAGAGGAACTGGGTGGTGCGTCGACCCACACCAAGAAGTCCTCGGTCGCTGATGGCGCGTTTGAAAACGACGTCGAAGCACTGGCCGAGGTGCGCCGTCTGGTCGATTTCCTGCCGCTGAACAACCAAGAGAAACCGCCCGTTCGTCCGTTCTTTGACAGCCCCGAACGGGTTGAAACCTCGCTGGATACTCTGATCCCAGACAATCCCAACACGCCCTACGACATGAAAGAGCTGATCACCAAGGTGGCGGATGAGGGCGATTTCTACGAAATTCAGGAAGATTACGCCAAGAACATCATCACCGGTTTCATCCGGCTGGAAGGACAGACTGTGGGTGTCGTGGCGAACCAGCCGATGGTTCTGGCCGGATGTCTGGACATTGACAGCTCGCGCAAGGCAGCACGGTTCGTGCGGTTCTGCGACTGTTTCGAAATCCCGATCCTGACGCTGGTGGACGTGCCCGGATTCCTGCCGGGGACGTCGCAGGAATATGGCGGGGTGATCAAGCACGGCGCCAAGCTGTTGTTTGCCTATGGTGAAGCGACGGTTCCAAAGGTCACCGTGATTACTCGCAAAGCCTATGGTGGCGCCTATGACGTTATGGCCTCCAAGCACCTGCGCGGCGATTTCAACTATGCTTGGCCCACAGCTGAAATCGCGGTGATGGGTGCCAAGGGCGCGACTGAGATCATCCACCGTGCCGATCTGGGCGATGCCGAAAAGATCGCGCAGCACACGCAGGACTACGAAGATCGCTTTGCCAACCCCTTTGTTGCGGCTGAGCGCGGTTTCATCGACGAGGTGATCATGCCGCAATCCACCCGCCGCCGAGTGTCGCGCGCGTTTGCCAGCTTGCGCAACAAGCAGCTGAAAAACCCGTGGAAAAAGCACGACAACATTCCGCTGTAACGGACTGCGCTGAATGACCTGCCCTTTGCAGAATGCTCCTTGGGCGGGTCATGGCAAGGGTAACTGTCGGTACGTTTGACTTTGAGGCCAAAGCTGCTAGATGAGACGTCTTACCAGATACATACACGCGCGGGCCGAAAGCCATGCGCGCGCGATCCCGGAGAGAGGAGCCCACTTGTGGGTCTGGGATCGCGCTTTTGTACTGGCGTTTCTGGCATGGACCTCCCCTGCAATCGCTCAATCCGAAAACCTGTTGCCTGTCCCCTCTGGTCAGCCGGTGCATCTGAGTGATGTGCTGCTGGACAACAACCCGGGCGAGCTGTGGGTCAGGTTCCGTTTTATCGCGCCCAAGATCGGATCGGACGTTGGACGGATCGGGTATGATGTGGCCTCGGTGGACATGGAACATCTGTGCCAAACCCTTGCGGTGGCTTATGTCGCGAAATACGAGCTTAATCCGGCGCGGGTCGTGATATCGCTTTCTGATCGACCCCTTGAATTCGGGCGATCTTCACCTGATGCAACTCAGTATTTTGAAGCCTACCGGTTGGAGCAATCCCAATGTATCTGGGAGGGGCTCTGACCATGAAACCCCGTTTTCACCACGTCCGAGCGTTCCTAGACACCAAAGCGACTTTGGAGGTGCGCGAAATGACCCCGTCTGCAATCGGGTACGAGTTTGTTTCCCCGAATACATCGAACAATGAGGTGCTGGCATGCTAAAGCACCGCGGATTCCCCGGACGTCTGGCCGGAACTGATTTTCAGTTCACCATTCGCCGCGCCAATCCCAAGGGCGTAACCCCGATTGCCCGGCGCGAGCGGTTCCGTGACCGCAAACCCGCCGATCGCCGTGCGGATGCGGCGTTTATGGAAGCGCTGTGGCAGAATTTCGGAGACCAGCCGTTCGAGCGTGGCAACCTGGACGCCGGTCGCCTAAGTTGGTTGTTCGAGCGTGAGGTGATCGCGGCCGAAGATCCGTTCGATCCGGCCAGCTATGATGCGCTGCTGGTGATTGATGTGGACGCGGCGCGCATGTCGTTCCCCGATATCTTCGACGGGATACGCTGATCCGTGCAACCCGCTGTCGCGCATATCCATTCGGGGGAAACTTCGGAAAAAACCCTGCCCAGGATCGGGCAGGGTGGATTTGTGTGCCTAGAAATTCAGCTGGGCCGCGAATTGAACTCGGTCCGAGTCAAATGTCCGGCCTGTAGACGCGTCGTTGCGTTCGCCAAAGAAATATTCGGCGCTGAACGTCAGGTCGTCGGTTGCCTTGTAGAAGGCATTGACGTGGATTGTCTCAAGCTCGGTAAAAGCCAGAGTTCCGGTCGAGGTGGGCAGGTCGTAATCTTCTTCGCCATAGGCAATGCCGACATTCCACTTTTCGCTAATTTGCTGCCGGAATTCGACGGTAAAGCCGTCAACGTCGTTGGCCTCTCCACTGACGATGGCGTCCCCGAAGCCGATCAGATAGGGGCCAAGCGCTTCGCCGTCGACGTAGTTGACCTGAAACAGACCACCTTCCCAGGGACGGATACCAGCCGACAGAGTAAAGCCGGTTTGATCAACTTCGACATCACCGGATTGTGCCCTGCCGTACAAGGCCGAGGCTCGGGCGATGTATTTCCCGTCATTGTATTCCGCCGACGCCGTCAGAACCGGATCGTCGGAATTCGAAGCGCCGACATTTTCTTCAACCGACAGGGCAAAGGTTGCGTTGCCGCCAATCTTATTCGTAAAGCGCACCTGAGGGACACGCGCGAAGGGGATACCAACGGGGCCGTTGAATTCCACAGAGGTCGGGTAGGTATCCAGCGGCTGGAAGTTGGTCCAGTACTGACCGATCAACCAGTGGTCACCGATTGTGATGTTGGCGTGTCTCAGACGCAATTCGGCCGGACCGTCCGTACCGCCGGAGAAAAGATCCAGTTCCAGTTGACCACCGATATCGCCCAACGCACTTGGCGTCGTCGTGCGCAATCCGACCCGAGATTGGCGAACCGTGGCGCCAAAGGTTCCATCCGTGGCAAATTGGGGCTCACCAATCCGCGACGTATCGGCCAAATCGCCAAGTTCAAAATCCGTATCGTAGAAAAAGTCGGCCTTGACGTAGCCATAGAGATCCAAGGTGGTGTTTCCGATCCTCAGGTCTCCGTCTCCGCCCCCAGAGCCGGTATTTGCGGTCTCCAGCGCCTCGACGCGGGCGCGCAGCGCATCCAGTTCAGCCTGGGTTCCGGCATCTTGAGCGAGCGCGAGCGTGCCCGTGACGCTAAGCGCAGAGGCAGCAAGCAAGAGTGCCTTTTTTCT
The DNA here is from genome assembly GCF_056539465.1 of Ruegeria sp. BB1. Classification (NCBI taxonomy): domain Bacteria; kingdom Pseudomonadati; phylum Pseudomonadota; class Alphaproteobacteria; order Rhodobacterales; family Roseobacteraceae; genus Ruegeria; species Ruegeria sp. BB1. Next base: position 1,340,211 of record NZ_JBQFVB010000001.1, on the reverse strand, counting down.
ATTTGTAATCATGCAGTTGATTCCTTGTGTGCGAGTGTGCCCACGCAAAGTTTCACGCAAACGTCAGTGGGGGAAATCACGAGAACGGCAAAGAAAGCGCCGTTTTCCTCAAGCAAAATTGTGCAAAGAGTCGATATTTTTCACAGCAAAGTGAACAGATCTGTCAACCATACGTTCGCAAAGACTTTTTCAAATGGGAACAGCGAACTGAGACGTGATGTTGCACATGCAGAAAACTGCCTCGGAAGCGCGAATTGTAACGGAAGTGTGACTGATTCAGAGGATGGCGTTTTCCAGTCGGGACGACCCGGTGTCGGCACGATTTTGCGCGGGAATTCGCCTTATGGGCGAATTCTGGCCGGAAATTTGGGTGGAAACAATACTTTGTTTGCGGCCTCATTTGTGCCGTGCAATGTGATCGGGCCGTGCGGCTCTACTTTGCCTGCGCCGCACAAGCACCTACTATTCCGTACCCCTTCCTTCCGCGGGCAGGTTTGTGAAACCCACAAAATCCTGCCCGCGTTTTTCTTTGCGCACAATGCAGGCTTAATGCGGCATAAATCTGCGCAAAACATCCATTTCCAGCGCTTGTTATTGAATAACAGCGCTTGGTTCCGGCATCTGCGCCCCAATGCATCAAGAAAGCTAAAGGGGCAGAACACATGCGAATCTCAAAATTCTTCCTGGCCGTTGCGACCTGCGCGGGCCTTGCTGCCTGCGGCGACTCATTCGGTGAACAGGCGTTGCTTGGCGGCGGCGCAGGGGCACTGGGTTCGGCGGTCATCGGAGCGGATCCGTTTGTCGGCGCAGCAGTCGGGGCTGCGGGCAACGTGCTGTACTGCAAAACACAGAAGAACTGTTACTAACCAAGAATTCGGGGCGCCCGCCGCTCCGGTTGCCATTGCGCATCACGCCGTCGCAGGGTTTACGCCCTGCGGCGGCGTTTTGCGTTTCCAGAACATCAAGACAAAGGACGTTCCATGTTCAACAAGATCCTGATCGCCAACCGGGGTGAGATCGCCTGCCGGGTCATCAAGACTGCACGCAAGATGGGTATCGGCACAGTTGCCATATACTCGGACGCGGACAGACAAGCGTTGCATGTATCGATGGCGGATGAGGCCGTACACATCGGCCCGCCGCCCGCGAACCAGTCCTATATTGTGATCGACAAGGTGATGGATGCCATCCGCCAGAGCGGGGCGCAGGCGGTGCATCCGGGTTACGGTTTTCTGTCTGAAAACGCCAAATTCGCCGAGGCATTGGATGCCGAAGGCGTGGCTTTTGTGGGTCCCCCGGTTGGTGCGATTGAAAGCATGGGTGACAAGATCACCTCGAAGAAAATCGCGCAGGATGCGGGTGTTTCGACTGTTCCCGGTTATATGGGCCTGATCGAAGACGCGGATGAGGCAGTAAAGATTTCGAACGAAATCGGTTATCCGGTCATGATTAAAGCGAGCGCCGGTGGCGGCGGTAAAGGCATGCGGATCGCGTGGAGCGACGAAGAAGCGCGCGAAGGGTTCCAGTCCTCCAAGAACGAGGCCGCGAATTCGTTTGGCGATGACCGGATTTTCATCGAGAAATTCGTGACCCAGCCGCGCCATATCGAAATTCAGGTGCTGTGCGACAGCCACGGTAACGGGATTTATCTGGGCGAGCGTGAATGTTCGATCCAGCGTCGGAACCAGAAAGTGGTGGAAGAAGCCCCGTCGCCCTTCCTTGACCCTGAAACCCGCAAGGCGATGGGCGAACAAGCTGTCGCTCTGGCCAAGGCTGTGAACTACGCCAGCGCGGGTACGGTGGAATTTATCGTGGATGGCGACAAGAACTTCTACTTCCTTGAAATGAACACACGCCTGCAGGTGGAACACCCAGTGACCGAGTTGATCACCGGTGTCGATCTGGTTGAACAGATGATCCGCGTTGCTGCGGGTGAGCCGTTATCCATCACGCAGGACGACGTGACCCTGACCGGCTGGGCCATCGAAAACCGTCTGTATGCTGAAGACCCGTATCGCAACTTCCTGCCGTCGATTGGCCGTCTGACCCGCTATCGCCCGCCACAGGAAACCGCAGCTGGCCCGATGTTGGACAACGGCAAGTGGCAGGGTGACGCGCCCAATGGTGAGGCCGCCGTGCGCAATGATACCGGCGTCTATGAAGGCGGCGAGATCAGCATGTATTACGACCCGATGATCGCCAAGCTGTGTACCTGGGCTCCGACCCGTGAAGCCGCGATTGAGGCGATGCGTGTAGCGCTGGACAGTTTCGAGGTCGAAGGCATCGGTCACAACCTGCCGTTCCTGTCCGCAGTGATGGATCACCCGAAATTCGTCAGCGGCGATATGACAACGGCCTTCATCGCCGAAGAATATCCCGACGGGTTTGAAGGTGTAATCTTGCCCGAGGCCGACTTGCGTCGCATCGCGGCCTCATGCGCGGCGATGCATCGTGTTGCTGAGATTCGCCGCACCCGTGTTTCGGGCCGCATGGATAATCACGAGCGTAAGGTCGGAACCGATTGGACCGTTACCCTGCAAGGTCAGGATTTCGAACTTGCCATCGAGGCGGATCATGACGGGTCAACGGTTACGTTCACTGACGGTGCGGTGATGCGTGTTGCATCAGATTGGACACCGGGCGATCAGCTTGCGTTGCTAGACGTAGACGGCGCTCCGCTTGTTCTGAAGGTCGGCAAAATCTCTGGCGGCTTCCGTATTCGCAATCGAGGTGCTGACCTGAAAGTTCATGTCCGTACACCGCGTCAGGCAGAACTGGCCAAACTGATGCCCGAGAAGTTGCCACCTGATACCTCGAAAATGCTGCTGTGCCCGATGCCAGGACTGATCGTGAAGATCGACGTCGAAATAGGTCAGGAGGTTCAGGAAGGTCAGGCGCTTTGTACGGTCGAGGCGATGAAGATGGAAAACATCCTGCGCGCCGAGAAGAAAGGCGTGGTAGCCAAGATCAACGCAGGCCCCGGCGACAGTCTGGCCGTGGACGACGTGATCATCGAGTTCGAGTGATCATGTCCGCGCGTTCGTCATATATCCAAATGGTCCCGGCGTTTTGCGCCGGGTGCTTTGGGCGTGGCGAATGCGTTCAGCCGCCCTGGCGCCGCTCGCGAATCTCGCGTTCGCGCAGGGGGGTTTTGTCGATGGACCGGCCGATTTCACGCACGCTCCATGGGGACGGTTTGCGCAGTTTGACCACGCCGTCCTTGTCTACGAATACCATTTGGAACCCGCGAGGCCGCAGCTGCGACCGGATCGGAGACCGCGCCGAAGGGTCGGTGTCGGTCAGCACGACCACATCACGGTCGCGCATCGCTGCCTCGCCTTCGGTCAGCATATCGATCTGTTGCTGGAACCGCGGGTCGGCTGGCGTGTCGGCAAAAACGACGATGGGCCGTTTGACCCAAAGAAACTCACTGAGATCGCTGTCACCAGTAGGGCGAACAAATTCGTCTTCCACCGGTGCGGACCCGTCGGCAGCCAAGGCGGCCAGCGGGAATAGTGCCGAGAAAACAAGGGCAAGCGTTCGTATCATGGGGCCTCCTGTTGAATTGAATATAGCCCCTGCGTCGGTGAATGCGACCGGCGAATTGCATCAAAGGTTCAAAATTTTGCGTAAAGCGCTGTCTGAACCAACCCGTCCGAACACCACAACGCGCAGGCCAGGCCCCAGCGCGACCCGAATTGAAAAAAGGATATCGCTATGACCGATACGAAAGACTGGCGCGCGCTAGCCGAAAAAGAGCTGCGCGGGCGTCCGTTGGAGGACCTGACGAAAGAGACGTTGGAAGGCATCGACGTCAAACCGCTCTATACGCAGGAGGACACTGCAAATCTTCCGCATATGGGATCGTTGCCCGGTTTCGGTCCGTTTACGCGCGGGGTGAAGGCGACGATGTATGCGGGGCGGCCGTGGACAATTCGCCAGTATGCCGGGTTTTCGACGGCCGAGGAATCGAACGCTTTTTACCGCCGCAATCTGGCTGCGGGCCAACAGGGCGTCTCGGTTGCTTTCGATCTGGCGACGCATCGGGGCTATGACAGTGACCACCCGCGCGTGGTTGGTGATGTCGGCAAGGCTGGTGTGGCCATCGACAGCGTTGAAGATATGAAAATCCTGTTCGATGGCATCCCGTTGGACAAGGTCTCGGTTTCGATGACGATGAACGGTGCGGTGATCCCCATCCTTGCCAGCTTTATCGTGGCGGGCGAAGAGCAGGGGCACGACAAATCCGTCCTGTCGGGCACCATTCAGAACGACATTCTGAAAGAGTTCATGGTGCGCAACACATATATTTATCCGCCCGATCCTTCGATGAAGATCATCTCGGATATTATTGAATTCACGTCGAATGAGATGCCCAAATTCAATTCGATCTCGATCTCCGGCTATCACATGCAGGAAGCCGGAGCGAACTTGGTGCAGGAGCTGGCCTATACTTTGGCGGACGGGCGTGAATACGTACGCGCCGCAACGCAGGCCGGGATGGATGTGGACAAATTTGCTGGACGCCTGTCGTTTTTCTTTGCCATAGGCATGAACTTCTTCATGGAGATTGCCAAACTGCGTGCCGCACGCACCTTGTGGCACCGGGTTATGACCGAGTTCGGAGCAAAATCCGAGCGGTCGAAGATGCTGCGCACCCACTGCCAGACTTCTGGTGTGTCGCTTCAAGAGCAGGACCCTTACAACAACGTGATCCGCACCGCCTATGAGGCGATGAGTGCGGTTCTGGGCGGTACCCAATCGCTGCATACCAACGCGCTGGACGAGGCGATTGCGCTGCCCACCGATTTCTCGGCACGCATAGCGCGGAATACTCAGTTGGTACTGCAGGAAGAAACCGGCGTGATCGATGTGGTCGATCCGCTTGCCGGGTCCTACTACATCGAAAGCCTGACCAATGAACTGGTCGAAAAGGCCTGGGCATTGATGGAAGAAGTCGAGGAAATGGGCGGTATGACCAAGGCCGTAGCCTCGGGTATGCCGAAACTGCGGATCGAAGAAAGCGCCGCCCGTCGTCAGGCGATGATCGACCGGGGTGACGAGGTTATCGTCGGGGTCAACAAATACCGCAAGGAACAGGAAGACCCGATCGACATCCTGGACGTCGACAATGTCGCCGTGCGTGAGGCTCAGGTGGCACGTCTGGAACGCATTCGCGCCACTCGCGACGAAGCTGCGTGCCAACAAGCGCTGGACGCACTGACCAAGACCGCCCGCGAGGGTGGCAACCTGCTGGCTGCTGCGGTCGAGGCCGCCCGCGCCCGCGCATCCGTAGGAGAGATCAGCATGGCAATGGAGAAAGAATTCGGCCGCCACCGCGCCGAGGTGAAGACTTTGGCCGGTGTCTACGGCGCGGCTTACGAAGGTGATGAGGGCTTTGCTGCGATCCAGAAATCCATTGAGGAGTTCGCCGAAGCCGAAGGCCGTCGCCCCCGTTTACTGGTGGTCAAGATGGGGCAGGACGGGCATGACAGAGGTGCCAAAGTCATCGCCACAGCCTTTGCCGATATCGGGTTTGACGTGGACGTTGGCCCGTTGTTCCAAACACCTGCCGAAGCTGCGCAAGACGCAGTTGATAACGATGTGCATGTGGTTGGCATTTCCTCGCAAGCCGCGGGGCACAAGACACTGGCGCCGCAACTGGTTGAGGAACTCAAGAAAGCCGGGGCAGAGGACATCATTGTGATCTGTGGCGGCGTGATCCCGCAGCAGGATTATCAGTTCCTTTATGACCATGGTGTTAAGGCGATCTTTGGTCCGGGAACCAATATCCCCGAGGCCGCGCAGGATATCCTGCGTCTGATCCGAGAAGCAAAAGGCTGAGGCCAGCCAAGATTTTTCGCCGAAAAATCTTGTGATTCACCGCCGTTGGCGAAAACATGCGACCAGATCCATCGGGATCTGGTCGTTTTTTGTTGGAGGCAGCGCACGTGTTACTGGATCATTTGGCCGTTGCGGGCGAAACATTGGAAGAAGCCTCGGCCCATATCGAACAGGCATTGGGAGTGCCACTGCAGGCGGGCGGTAAACATGATGCTTTCGGCACGCACAACCGGTTACTGGGTTTGCGGGATGAGCTTTATCTCGAGGCCATCGCGATTGATCCGCAGGCACCAAAACTAAAGCGCACACGGTGGTTCGATCTGGATCGATTTTCTGGCCAGCCGCGCCTAACAAACTGGATATGCCGGGTCTCAGATATCCAGGCCGCACTGTCCATATTCCCAGATGGCGTAGGCCAACCAATTGACCTGACCCGAGGCGCGCTGAGGTGGCAAATGGCGGTCCCGCCCAACGGGCGGCTGCCATTCGACAATCTGTTTCCTGCGCTCATTCAATGGCACGGCGATCTACACCCGGCGCGTATGTTGCAAGGCAGTGGATGCCGCCTGAGACGTTTGGTGGTTTTTCATCCTGACGCTTTGGATCTGGCGCGGTTGCTGGGTAATCTGGAAACCGTGGTGTTCGATACCGGTCCGGCCGCCTTGCGGGCCGAGTTCGAAACCCCGCATGGCCCCCGCGTGCTGGAATGAAAATACGGCGCGCAAAGGTCGCGGACGCCGCCTCAATCGCGGAAATCACCAACACGATCATCCGCGATACGCTTGTGACCTTCACCACGGATGAGCGCAGCGTCGAAAGCATCGCCAAGGAAATCGTTTCTCGTGGGGACGGCTATTGGGTTGCGGGAAAAGGCAAGCAAGTTGTGGGTTTTGCCACCTACGGCCCATACCGCTCCGGGCCAGGTTACGCGCAGTGCCGCGAGCTTACGATCCAATTGGCACCTGATGCGCGGGGGCAGGGGGGTGGGAGGGCATTGATGGCGGCGCTTGAGACCGCCGCCCGGGTGGAAGGTGTGCATGTGCTGGTGGCCGGGATCTCCTCGGCGAATCCTGGGGCGGTCGCATTCCACGCGGCGCTGGGGTTTAAGCAAGTCGGGCACATGCCAGAGGTTGGATTCAAATGGGGCAAACGGTTGGATCTTGTGCTGATGCAGAAAATTATTTCCTCTGACCCACCTGTCGTACCTGACAGTCGCGATTTCGGACGCTAGGGTGCGCCCATGTCGATCTGGACCCGCATATCCGATGCGCTAAGTGCGCTTGCCCAGGGTGAAAGCCTTACGGACGTATTTGAAAAACTGCGCACGCCACCGGAACGCTCGGTTGCGTTTGCAATTGCCGTGATCGCGCTGGGTGCGAAGATGGCAAAGGCTGACGGGCAGGTGACGCGGGATGAGGTCACCGCCTTTCGCGATGTCTTCCAGATTGCCCGCGATGATGAGGCCGGTGCCGCACGTGTTTTCGACATGGCCCGGACGGACGTTGCCGGTTATCAGGACTATGCCCGCAAGATTGCCCGTATGTTTGCCGATGACAGCACCACGCTGTGCGACCTGATGGAGGGGCTGTTTCACATCGCCATGGCCGACGGGTTCTATCACCCAAACGAGAACGAATTTCTGGAACAGGTCAGCCGCATTTTCGGTCAGACCGACGCGCAGTTCATGGCCTTGCGCGCGCGGTTTGTGCCTGACGCACCCAATGACCCTTATACCGTGTTGGGAGTGCCGCACGACATGCCGCTGCCTGAAATCCGCAAGATTTGGCGGCAACTTGTTCGTGATACCCATCCCGACGCGATGATGGCCCGCGGCGTGCCCGAGGAAGCCATCCGTCTGGCCGAGAAAAAGATGATCGACATCAACCGCGCCTGGGACGAGATCAACGGCGCACAGGCGTAGGCGAATGCGGTTGGCGACCTACAATATTGAATGGTTCGCCAACCTGTTCGACCGCAATGATAATTTGGTCGTCAATGATCGCTGGTCCGGTCGTCACAACGTCACCAAAGCGCAGCAGGTCGAGGCCATCGCCAAGGTTCTGACGGCAATTGACGCGGATGCAGTTTTGATCGTCGAAGCCCCCAATTCCGGGAAATCGCAGGACACCATCCGTGCTTTGCAGAATTTTGCCGAGGCGTTTGATCTGCGCACCACACACGCGGTGATGGGGTTTCCCAACGATACCCATCAAGAGCTGGCGCTGCTTTACGATCAGAATGTGCTGCAAGCGCGGCACGACCCGGTTGCGGGCAACGATGCGGCCCCCAGGTTCGACGACGTGTTCCATATCGACCTCGATATCGATGCGACCGAGGATCTTGTGCGTTTTTCCAAACCCCCGATGGAACTGGCGGTGCAGATCCGATCCGGCGCGCAGCTTCGCCTGATCGGGGCGCATCTGAAATCCAAGGCCCCGCACGGGGCGGGATCGCGGGATGAGGCGATCCGCATCTCGATCGCGAATCGCCGCAAGCAACTGGCGCAGGCCGTGTGGCTGTCTCGGCGTGTCAAAGCGCATGTCGAGGCCGAGGAACAGGTCATCCTGCTGGGCGATTTGAACGATGGGCCGGGGCTGGATGAGTTTGAACACCTGTTTGGCCGATCCTCGGTCGAAATTCTGCTGCAGGCCGGATTGTTTGACCCGCATGCCGCGGGGACGGACGCAGAGCCGTCAACCGCCCGGTTTGCCCGCGAGGGTGGGCGGTATCTTGAGGCGCTGCTGGACTACATCATGGTCAGTGAAAACCTGCGCGCCAAACGTCCGGCGTGGCGTATCTGGCACCCTTTCAAAGACGCAGGCCTTCGTGCGTCAGAGGACTTGCATCAGGCCTTGTTGACCGCGTCCGACCACTTCCCCGTTACTCTGGATATCGCGTTGTGACCTTTTATCGACGGAAGGCTCTGCTTATATTCTTTGACATGAAACATCTCATTGCGATCTGCGCGTTATCGGTCGCGCTGGCCTTGCCCGCACAGGCCGAGGAAGATACCGGCAAATCCTTGATGGAGCAGGGGGCCGAGCTGTTTTTTGAAGGTTTGCGCAAGGAAATGGAACCCGCGCTGGAAGACTTGCAGGGGCTGGTCAGCCAATTTGGCCCGGCAATGCAGTCATTCTTTGAAGAGATGGGCCCAGCCCTGGCCGAACTGGCGGGTGAGATCGAGGACTGGAGCGCCTATGAAGCGCCTGAGATATTGCCCAATGGGGATATCATCATCCGCAAAAAGCCTGAGGATCAACCAGAAGAGCCCGAGCAAATCGAAGAAGAAGCTGACGGAGCGACGGAAATCTAACCTCGGATAGTGACGTGAACCTCTGACTTTAGGGCATTCGCCAAGGAATTCAGGCGCGCTTCGGCCACCTCACTGAACAATGGCTCTGCGGCTTTGGGCAGCCGCAGTTCAAGCTGACGCTTTTTGGGATAGAATCGCAGCGTGCCCATTTTGACATCGTGGTGCATCCACAGCATGGCGCCAAAGCGCATGGCCTTGCCCAGAATTTCAGCCTGTTTCTGATCTTTCTCGTCCAGCAGTTTGTAAAGCGGCTCGAACCGGTTGCCCTCGCGTTTATTGCGATAACGGTGTTGCAGCGCAAGGCCGATAAAAACCCGTTCAGAATGTTTCAATCCGCCCAGATTGGCGCGGGTGACATTGTCGAAACAAATCTCGGCCCGGTAATCGGGATGGGCGCGCCAGCTGACGTCGTGCAGCAGGCAGGCAGCCTTGATCAGGCGCACGCGTGCCTCTGGAGCGGATTTGAACAACGGCATGACAAAATCAAACAGGTGTTTGCCAAATCCGGGCAGACGGGCATCTTTGGCTTCGGAGAAGTAGCTGGCTTCGATCAACGGGTCACGGTCGCGCAGAATCTGCGGCATTTGTTCGTACAGCAACCCTTCGCGGATGCCATAGCTTGAGATCGCGATGTCCTTTGGTTTGAAAGTGCGGATCAGCCGCGCCAGAACGTCCATCGCATAGGGGATCAGCGCCATGCGGGAACTAGACACGCCCGCCTGACTGCGCAGCTGATCCGGATCACCTTTTTCGATGAACTTTATGGTCTCACGGACCTGCTTTGTGGTCATGCGGTATTCATGCAGCACGTTCAGCGGATAACCCCGGCGCAGCATGTCCAGACGTGCAAAAGCACGCCAGCTGCCGCCCACCAAAAACAGGCGATCCCGCTGCGGCCCCAGCTGATCCCGCAGTTCTTCCATGGTGGCCTTGATATGGGCCTTGCGCGCGCGCCGCCCGCCCTTGATATCGCGTAGTTTCAATGGCCCCAGGGCCGAGGTCAGACGGCGCCCGACTTGACCGTCGCCAATCTCGGCCAGTTCCATGGATGAACCGCCAATGTCGCAGATCAGGCCATAAGCCCCGGGCCAGCCCAGCAACACACCCTGCGCGGACAAGCGCGCCTCTTCGCCGCCGTCTATGACCTGAACGGTCAGACCGGTTTCCGAATGAACCTGATTGCAAAAATCCGGTCCATCCTTGGCTTCGCGCACTGCAGCGGTTGCCACGACATGCAGGCCCGGTAGGTCCAGATCATTGGCCAATTGCTGAAACCGGCGCAAAGCGGACAGCGCACGCTTGCGCCCGCGCGGGTTAAGGAACCCGGATTCCGACAGGCCCGCACCCAGCTCGCACATTATCTTTTCATTGTAGAAATAAGCCGGGGATCGCGCGGCCCCGTCAAAGATTACCATCCGGACCGAGTTCGATCCAACGTCGACCACGCCCACCCGCGACAGGGCGCGGGCCTCGGGGTTGTCGAACAAGGGCTTGCCGAACGATCCCCAGTCCGGGATTTTGGCTTCTGCAATCTGATCCATGTCTATTCCAGATATTCGGGTGGCAGAATGCGAAATCGCAGTGTGCGGGTCAATTGTCGGATGCGACATCTGTCATGTCCGCGTTTAGCACCCGGATCGCAAGAGCGCGGGTGATTTCCCGCTTTTCCGACAAAGCCAGATGATCCAACCGGGCTACGACCTCGGCTGCGGTCTTGAACCGCCGATCCATGTGCTTGACGAGATAGGCAATCACGTCTGGTCCGGGATTCAGTTGGCGGTCGACAAACAGCTTGGCCAGAACGGCCCCCAAAAGGGCATCGTCCGGTGGGTCCAGCGCCACGTGATGCGCCCCTTCGATCCGGCTTTGCAGATCGGGCAGTGGCAGTTCCCACAGCTTTGGCGCCAACCGCCCGGTCATCAACAACGCATGGCCTTCTGCCAGCACCAAGTTGTGCAGGTGAAACAGGGTTTTCTGCTGATCGAGGTCGCCTGCGACCATCGGAATATCTTCGACCGCTATCGGAGTGCTGGCCAAGGCGGGCACGTCTTCGTACCGCACATCGCGGGCCTGAATGATCCGCCCGCCGGTTTCGGCAGCCCAGACATGGGCCAGATGCGTTTTGCCAGACCCGGCAGGGCCGCTGAGGACCAGCTTGTTGCCGGGCCACGACGTCGCCGAGATCATCGCAACGGCCAGCGCATTGGCGGGCGAGACAAAAAAATCTCCGCGGCCCAGTGCGGTTTTGGCCGGTAGATCAAAGCTGAGTTGTTGGGCCATTTATTCGTCTTCCTGCTTCAACCCGTCGAGGCCGGTATACAGGCGGCTGTCCAGATAGATTGAGGTCAGGAACCGGGCGACCACGCCCAGCGCTGCGGCAACCGGAACAGCAACCAGCATACCCACAAAGCCGAACAGCGCGCCAAAGACGGACAGGGCCAGCAGCAGCCAGACAGGGTGCAACCCGACCGAGCTGCCAACCAGCTTGGGCGTCAGGAAATTGCCCTCGGTCACCTGTCCCAGCGCGAAGATGCCTGCCACCAGGCCGATATGAAGCCAATCGCCCCAGAACTGAAACAGCGCAAGGCCGATAGCCAACGTGCCGCCAATCAGGGCACCCAGATAGGGGATGAATGTCACGAGCCCTGCGATGAAGCCCACGATCAGGCCGAATTGCAGACCAACGATCATCAGCGCAACGGCGTAGTAGGTGCCCAGGATCAGACAGACGGTTCCCATGCCGCGGACGAATGAGGCAAGAACATCGTCAATCTCACCCGCCAGCCGCTTGATCGTTGGGGCGTGGTCACGAGGTAGCAGCTCTCCTATGCGGGCTATCATACGATCCCAATCTAACAACAGATACACGGCGACCACCGGCACGATGACAAGCAGAACCACCACGTTGATGGCTGATCCCAGCGAAGCGGCGACGGATTGCAGAACGTCTCCAGTTTTGGATTGCAACGTCTCGCCCAGCGACACAAGGAATTGGTGAGAGCTGGATTCGGTATCCAGCAGGGATGGGAATTGTTTTTCGATGAAGCCGCGCAGTTCTTTAAGCAGACTGGGCATAACTTCGACCAGATCGATCAACTGGGTAATCAGCGCGGGCACCACCATCAGCACCATCAGCACAAATCCCAGAACGCCGACAATGGTGATGATCCCAGTTGCGGCCATTCGCGACAGCCCCATGTTTTCCAGCCGGTCTGCAATTGGATCAAGGAAGTAAGCGATTGCTCCGCCAATCACAAAGGGCAAAAGAACGTCGCCAAGTGCCCACAATAGAAGCACAAAAACTACAGCTGCTATGCCCCAGTACCTGAGCTGATCCTTCACCGGCAAAGCCATGGCTGTCCCCTTGTTTTCGGCTCTTGCCAGTGTTCTTGGCGCATGAAGCCCCATGATGCAAGCGCTTCATCGCCCGTACAATTCCCGGGCGCTAATCGCTGAGCGTGCCCAGTTCAGGCGTGGCGTCATGGGCGGCCTCGTCCGGCCAGTTGGTGCGCCAGATTTCCGCAGACCAATGGCCGCAATGTACCGCAGGCCGATCAAAGCCGGGCAGGGGGTCGACCAGAGGTGAAACCACCACGTCATGGCGGGGCACGGCAAAATAAGGAAACGAGTAACGTTCCTGTCCCGAGCGATTCACCACCCGATGCGGCGTAGATTTCAGCCTCCCGCCGGACCATAGTTCCAGCATGTCTCCGATATTGACGACAAATCCTCCCGGCGGGCAATCAGGGCTGATCCAGCCGCCGTTGCGGGTTTGCACTTCAAGCCCGCCGACGGGATCAGGGGCGATGATGGTCAGGGCATCGGTGTCCTTGTGGGGATGAATGCCATAGCCGCCCTCATCGGGGGCTTGAGGCGGATAGTGCAGCAGAGTCATGTTGGTCATGGGATCGCGGAAAGCGTCCCGCAATTGGCGCGCGGGCAGGCCCAGTCCTGTTTCCAACGCACCCAGCAAGGCATCTGCAACGCGGTCGAGTTGGGACCAGTAGTCAAGGATCATTCCGCGAGCGTCTGGCACCTGTGACGGCCAGACATTCGGGCCGTACAAGGCACAATCGTTGCGGATCGGCGCATCGCTGGCGACCTCATGGTGCAACTTGTAGCCTTCGTATTTGTCCGCCTTGCCAGACCCGTCATTTGGGGTGAAGAACCCCAGCGGGATGAACCCGCGATAATTGTCGCGGGTGATGGCCTGATCCCACTTGGCACCTTCTTCAACGTCAAAGATGGCCTGCACACAGGCGCGCATGTTTTGAACCGTGTCAGTGGGTATGTCGGTTCCGGTGATCGACAAAAAACCGATGTCAGTGCAGGCGCTGATGACCTGCTGAACGGTCTGCTCATAATCCGCATGGGACGCATTAAACAGCGGGGCGATGTCTATAGTGGGAATGCCACCCATCAGTGAACCCTGACGCCTTGGCGGTCAAGTTCAGCATGAACCGGGGCTAGGTTCAGCCCATGCAAGTCCTGATTGCTCTTCAGAGACAGGGCGGCTGCAATCCCGGCACCCTGACCCATGACCGCACAGCAGGACATATTGCGGGTGGCGGCATGGGCCACCTTGTCCGCCCCGTGCGACCGGCCTGCAACCAGCAGACCCTTAACGCCTTTCGGCAGCATCGAACGGTAGGGCACATGCATATACCGGCCCGTGGTCGGCAGGATCAGGATGCCATAGCCGTCGATGAATTCAGGGTAGATGCCGATCGTATCCTCGAACCGACCCTGATGCCGGGCGTCGTCCTCGGTCATATTGTAGATCGCATCGATCTTGCGGGTGTCGCGAATGCCGATGGTCATGCCGAAATTCCGCAGACGCGCGTTTTCGCAGCCGGGCATGAAACGGCGCAGCGCCTCGATGGCTAGCATTGACTGTCGACGGCCCTCGATCTCGCCACGGGTCAGGCTATCGGGATCGGTGCCGTCTATCCCGTCCATATGGATCAGGTTCATATAAGTCAGCTCACCCGTATCGTGGACCGCGCCCCAAGTGCCGGCGATGGTGTTCAGATGCGGTGGGATCAGACCCTGTTCGATGGCTTGCTGGAACGGTTTCTTGACGAAGGGTGAGAACATGTCGTCCTCTTTGCCACTGGTTTCAATGTTCCACTCGCCACCGCCGCCCCAGTCCTTATAGGTCTGCGGGTCGGCCTTGACGCCCTCCATAAAGGCGCGCTTGTCGACGCCTGCCAGATGGAACATGACCGAAGCGGCCATCATATCCTCGCGCGCGGTCTTGTAGGTGGGCGCGCCTGCGCGATGGGCTACATCCGCGTCCCCGGTGGCGTCGATCACTACCTTGGCCAAAATCGCCTCACGCCCAGCTTTGGATTCGGTGATGACGCCGGTGATCCGGTCACCATCCATGATTGGAGCAACGAATTGACGGTGCAACATTGGATGCACCCCGGCCTCTTCGACCAGCTTGTCAGCAACCAGTTTGAACCCTTCGCTGTCCAACTCATAGCTGAGCGACTGGCTTTCTGGCACCGCTGCCCCCATGTCCCGGGCGCGGGTTTCAAATTCCAGACCAATGCCGCCTGCTTCGACGGTTTTCTCATGGCGGTACCAAGCAAATCCTTCGACACCCACGGCGGTGATATTGCCACCCATGCAGCCAAAGCGGTCGACCAGAGACACTTCGGCCCCTGCGCGCGCTGCCGCCAAGGCAGCGGCCAGCCCCGCGGGGCCGGAGCCCACAACTAGAACGTCGGTTTTGTGAACGACGGGAATTTGACGGGCGGGTTCCTGAATGGTTTGCATCGGCGCCTCATGGGTTTGCATTTTAGCCACCATTGAAAACCTTGGCTGGCGGGTCAATCAAAATTCCGACCGTCCCGAGGTCGCAAAATAACCAATGGCCGATTGCCCCCGGCGGGGCTTTGGAATAAGGACCTTTGAAGTCGAATTCTCACCCGTGAAGGTCATACAATGCGCCTCAGCCGTTACTTTCTGCCCGTTCTCAAGGAAAACCCGTCCGAGGCCCAGATCGTCAGCCACCGGCTGATGCTGCGCGCCGGGATGATCAAGCAAGCATCGGCCGGGATTTATTCCTGGCTGCCGCTGGGTTTCAAAGTTCTGCGTAAGTTGGAAAATATCATCCATGAAGAGCAGGCGCGCGCAGGTCATATCGCGATCCAGATGCCGATTATCCAATCGGCAGACCTATGGCGTGAATCCGGGCGCTATGATGACTACGGTCAGGAAATGCTGCGTATGAAGGACCGGCATGACCGGGATATGCTGTTCACGCCCACGGCCGAAGAGCTGGTCACCGATATCTTCCGCGGCCACGTCAGCAGCTACAAGGACCTGCCGCTGACGTTGTACCAAATCCAGTGGAAGTTCCGTGACGAGATCCGCCCGCGCTTTGGCGTGATGCGGGGGCGCGAGTTCTACATGAAGGACGGGTATAATTTCGACCTGACCAAAGAGGACGCGCTGCACGCCTATAACCGTCATCTGGTTACCTACCTGCGCACCTATGAGCGCATGGGCCTGCAGGCTATTCCGATGCGTGCTGATAGCGGCCCGATCGGCGGCGACAACACCCATGAATTCCTCGTACTGGCCGATACGGGTGAATCCGAAGTGTTCTATGACAGCGCCGTCACCGACCTGACGTTTGGTGATCGTCAGATCGACTATGACAGCCGAGAGCAGTGTCAGGCCATTCTGGAAGAGTTCACCTCGAAATACGCCCGTACCGATGAAACCCATGACGAGGCGCTGTTCAATCAGGTGCCGGAAGATCGCCGCCGTGTGGCGCGCGGGATCGAAGTGGGGCAGATTTTCTATTTCGGTACCAAGTATTCCGAGGCGATGGGCGCTACCGTTCAGGGCCCCGATGGCAAACCAACGCCGGTCCATATGGGCAGCCATGGCATCGGTGTCAGTCGTCTGATCGGTGCGATCATCGAAGCCAGCCATGACGATAAGGGCATCATCTGGCCCGAGGGTGTAACACCGTTCCATTGCGGTATCGTAAACCTCAAGCAGGGTGATGATGAGGCTGACGCCGCCTGCGACAAACTCTATGGCGCGCTGACCGCTCTGGGTCTTGAGCCGCTGTATGATGACCGCAACGAACGGGCAGGGGGCAAGTTTGCCACCATGGACCTGATCGGCTTGCCGTGGCGTATCACCGTCGGGCCGCGGGGTCTGAAAAACGGCGTCGTTGAGCTGACCTGCCGCCGTACCGGTGAAAGCGAGGAGTTGAGCCCCGAAGCTGCCGTCACGAAAGTTGCCGAAATCTATGAGCAAATCGCCTGAACAGGATCATCGGCCGCTGATCTCGGTCGTCACCGTTACGCGGAACCTGATCGAAGCAGGGCGCGAGGTGCAAGTCCTCGCCGCCCTGGACAGCGTGCAGTCGCAAAAGCTCCGTGACATCGAGCATGTGATCTGGGACGGCCAATCCGATGACGGAACGCAGGACCTGCTGAAAGACACGATTCAGAAATTCTCGGAGTCGGGCGACCCCATTCCGGTGCGGTACTTCTGCGAGGCAGACAAAAGCCTGTATGACGCGATGAACCAGGCGGTTGATCGGTGTCGCGGCGAGTATGTCTTGTTTCTCAACTCGGACGATCTGATTGCAGACCCTGACAGCCTGTTGAGGGTGCAAAAAGCTATCGAGCCCGATAAGCCCGATTTTGTGTATGGTGAAACCGTCTTTTTCGATGATGAGGGCAACCGCCGTCATGCCCGTCGGCTAACCCCGAAATCCATCTTGCAGCGCTTACCATTCGGTCACAATGCGATGGTCCTGAAACGGGCGTTGTTTCAGGAATTGGGCGGTCACGACCTGCAATTCCGTATCGCCGCGGACTATGACATGGTTTTGCGAATGATCCTGTCTGGCCATTCCGGCCAGCGGTTGCAGGCCCCAATATCACTGTTTCGGATCGGTGGAGTATCAGCAGACACAGACGCTGCCGGGGCCGAAATGGCCGCATGTTGGCTGAAAAACTACAGTCAGTTCTGCGATCTGTCCGGGTACTCGGACGCGCAGCGCTTTGGGTGGTACAAGCAAGGCCATTTGCCTGTTCGGGTTTCAGGCGCCATTTTGCTGAAATCGCTATCGCAGCCCGCTATCGCGCGTGCCGCGCTTTACAGCCTGACAAAGACGTTACGTCGCAAGGCTCAGTTCTGGCGGTCTTTCTAGGTTCACTGCGGTTCCGGTCGTTCCGTCAGAATTTCACCATCCGCACTGTTGCCGCGTGCAACGACCATCGGACGGCCCAGACGTCTAACCAGATCTTTGTATTCGAACCCTAGAAAGCGTATCCCACAAACCCGTTGATCGGTCGTGCGATCCGTAATGCACAGCCGCCCCTGACGGAACGCCAATCGGTATCCTTTGTCTTTCAGGATATCGGTCAAACTTGCCCAGCTTGCCGCTGTATCGAAAACAGGGCGAATGACTGCGCGCAACAATGCTGCTGTTTCACAATCCAGTTCTGAAGATGCGTTTCGGACCAAAATCGGGTCCAACAATTCCTTATTACTCTTTACAAACATGAGCGACCCCCGCTCTTAAAATGGTATCCCCCTTACATCTAGGGTGACAAAGTTTTAAAAAATAAGCAAAAGGCGAAAGAATATTGCTTAATCAATGTTGCATTTTGAGTTCAGTAACTCACGCAACGGCACTATTGACTTCATAGCTGAAACAATTGGGGGTTGTCTGTGAAGGGGGTCACAACCAAGGGTGTAATCTGGATCTTTCCTCTCTCCTTTCGCCAGAGTGGCCTTCCCGACACCTAGGGTGATTCGTATTAGGCCATGCCAATAAAAGTCGCAGGATTGCCTATCGCCGGGCGGGACGCGCATAACCACCTTGACCATCCCGGCAAATGCCGAAAGGGTCGCGCAAACCAAAAAGCCCCGGAGCAGACATGGCCAAGACGCCCCCGCCCTTTGCCCCATTCGAATGGAAGATCGCCTGGCGATACCTGCGCGCACGCCGTGCCGAGGGCGGTGTCAGCGTGATGACCTGGATTTCACTGATCGGAATTACACTGGCGGTGTTTGCCCTGATCGCGACGCTGGCCGTTCGGTCCGGTTTCCGATCCGAGTTCGTGGGTACCATTCTGGGGGCCAATGCGCATGTCACTGTCTACTCGGCGGGTAATTTTGACGCGCAGGGTAACCTGGACCGCACCATCGCGGATTATGACGGAGTGGCTGAACGCGTTGCTCAGGTGCCCGGCGTTGAACGCGCCGCGCCCTTGGTCAAAGGGCAGGTGCTGATTACCAATCGCGAGCGCAGCAGCGGGGTTGAGGTCTTTGGCATTCAGCCTGACGACCTGCTGGACCTGCCCGGCGTCGCCGAAAGCGAACAGGCGGTTGGGGATCTTTCCGAATTCCAGAATGGAGAGGACGTTATCGCCATCGGTTCGGGCGTGGCGCGCAGTATTGGGGCAACTGTGGGGGATACGGTCAAACTGACGTCCCCTAACGGGGTGAAGACGGCCTTTGGTACCTCACCTCGTGTGAATGCCTATCGGGTGGTCTATGTCTTCTCGGCCGGGCGCTATGATATCGACCGCACCCGCGTTTATATGCCGTTCGAACAGGCGCAGGGCTTTTTCAACCGCGAGGGCGTTGCGGATGAGATCGAGGTGATGGTTGACCGCCCTGAAGAACTGACACCGATCCTGATCCCTATTCTTGAGGCCGCCGGCGAACGAAGTCAGATCTGGACCTGGCAGGACGCCTCAGGCGGGTTCCTGCGCGCGTTAGAGGTCGAGGACAACGTGATGTTTATCATCCTGTCGATCCTCGTGTTAATTGCGGCGATGAATATCGTCTCGGGGTTAATCATGCTGGTGAAGAACAAGGGGCGCGATATCGGCATCCTGCGCACCATCGGTCTGAGCGAGGGATCCGTACTGAGGGTGTTCTTCATCTGCGGTGCATTCACCGGCATCATAGGCACCGTGATGGGTGTTGTTCTGGGTTGCTTGTTCGCGATTTATATCGACCCGATCTTTTCGTTCGTGAACTACGTCATGGGTGGCGGTGTCTGGGACCCTTCCATTCGCGGCATCTATGCCCTGCCCGCCGAACTGCACCTGTCGGACGTGTTGAAGGCAATCGGCTTGTCGCTGGGCCTGTCCTTTTTCGTCACCTATTTCCCCGCCCGCCGCGCGGCGCGGCTGAATCCGGTTGAGGCGCTGCGCTATGAATGATGTGACATTGCGATTGAGCGGTCTGACCAAGACCTATCTGAAGGGCACACCGGGCGAGGTTCAGGTGCTGCGTGGGGCCGATCTGGAACTGCACGCGGGCGAAGCGGTGGCGCTGGTTGCACCATCCGGCGCGGGCAAGTCGACCCTTTTGCACATTGCCGGTTTGCTGGACACGCCGGATGACGGCTCGGTCGAGATTGCGGGTCAGAATGTCAAAGGTAAGGGCGACCGGACCCGCACCGCATTACGGCGTCAGGACGTGGGGTTCGTCTATCAGTTCCACCATCTGCTGCCCGAATTCACGGCGCTGGAGAATATCACTTTGCCGCAACTGGCCAACGGGGTGTCCGAGGCGGCGGCACAGGCGCGGGCGAAGTCTTTGCTGGACCGCGTTGGCGTGGCACCGCGCGCTGATCACCGCCCGGCGGCGCTGTCAGGTGGAGAACAACAGCGGGTTGCTTTTTGCCGGGCGCTGGCCAACAGGCCGCGCGTTCTGCTGGCGGATGAGCCGACAGGAAATCTGGATCCCGAAACCTCGGATCAGGTGTTTGACGCGCTGATGGCACTGGTGCGGGACGAGGGGCTGTCGGCACTCATCGCCACGCATAACATGGAACTTGCCGCGCGGATGGACCGCAAGCTGCGGTTGGAGGGCGGTGTACTCAGGCCAGTTGAGTGATCGCAACGCCCGCGGCCATCACGGCGATCCCACCTGCGCGTATCCATGTCAGTGGCGTGACTTGCGCGCCGAAAAGTCCGAAGTGGTCGATGGCTGCCGTACTGATCAGTTGCCCGAGTAAAACGAAGAACACCGCATTACCGACACCGAAATGCGGTGCGACATGGGTGATGGATAGGACGTAAAAGGCGATCAGGACACCGGCCAATAGCAGGTGTTTCGGGGCCTGCGTGACTTTGGGCAGCGCGCCCGTGCCGGTAAAAAGAACCATCACCAGCGCGGATGCTGCGAACGCGATGGCGAACAGGATGACGGCGGCGGTGGTCGGTGATCCGATCAGCTTTCCAAGCGCCGCGTTCAGAGCGGCAAGGATTGGAACGCCAATCCCGGCGGCCAGCATGATAACTGCATATTGTGTCATTGCCCGTACCCATCTGCTTCGTTGATCTGGATCATTGCGCCAAGCCGGCCCTCGGGCAAGCCTGTATATGTCAATCTTGACAGGAGGATGCGATGCCCAGACCCCTAATGACTGCCGTTTCGTTCGGAGTGCTTGTGACCGCTGCACAGGTCGCGGCACAGGATGTGGATACCGGGGCCGAGCTGTATCAGCACTATTGTGCAACCTGCCACGGAATCGATGCGACCGGGCATGGGCCGATGGCGGGGATATTGGTCATTCAGCCGGTTGATCTGACCAAGCTGGCCGGAGAAGACGGTGTTTTCCCAACTGCGCGCGTCGTTGCGCGGATTGACGGGCGCGATCCGTTGGTCAGCCACGGCAGCCCGATGCCAGTCTATGGTCCTTATTTCGACGGGCAGGACACCTCGATGAAAACACCCGAGGGGCAGCCGATTCTGACCAGCCAGCCGATCGTGGATCTGATCGCCTATCTTGAAACATTGCAAGGCGGGTAACGTCTAGCGGCAAATGCCTTCGGTCTTTGCGCCGCTCCAGGGGATGACGATATCGCGCTCACGCGGTTGGTTCGGCAGGGGTGAAATGTCGAAATGCGCGCCCAGCATGTCGTGCAAGCGTTGGGTGCGGGGGGCTTGAGGGTCCAGCGCCCGGCAGCAGACATATTCCTCGACAATCGCGCCTTGTTGTTCAAACCCGTAGGATAGGAAGTCGGACGAGGTTTCGATATCAAACAGATAGGGGTCCTTGTTGCCACCATGCTCGGCCGCTGCACGCAAAGGGTGATAGCCTGTGGTTTTCCGGTTCTGCCATTGCCACACATGTGTCAGCTCATGCGCCAGCAGCATTCCGGCGATTAGGTTCATCTGCTCGGGGAAGTCGGACATATAGTCCTCAAGATACCACTCACGCGTGAAATAGACCTTGTTGAACAGGGCTACGGCGGCGGGCTTTGCTGTGACGACCCCTTCGGTCGGGGCTGGCAATATGCGTTCACGGCAGGCCAGACGGGGCCGTTCCTTGCGGTAAAACGTGATTGGCGCGACCGGAGCCCCCTCGACCAGGCGCACCCGATCCAGATTCAGCGACTCGCCCTGAACAGCGGTGGCAAAAGCACGTTCCTGCTCGGTCAGCGGGCGACCGCAGGATGCAAGCAGAAGGAGAACCATCATCAAAATGCGGCAGGTCATGAAGTGAGCCTAGTGTGAAGCACCCGCACTGCAACCGGTTTTACAGGCTCATCGCCAAAACCCGGCTGATTTCCGTCAACGACCGCCCGGATTGGTCCATCCAGGTGTTGAATGCGTCTTGAACGGCAGCCATCGCCTTCTTGGAGCTTGGCGCTTTGTCGATCACGCCTTCAGCAATCAATCGGGCGGTGACGTCCCGCGACAGGATGAAACTGTCGCGCCCGGCAAATCGCATGGCGTATTGCGCCGAGGCCCCACCCAGACGCGACCCGCGCTTGCCTAGCATCGCCAGCAAGCCGACGTAATCAGTCGAGGGCCAGCCGCCCAGCACCTTTCCCACACCACCTTCCTGACGCAGTTCCAGCAGAAACGCGGCATTGTCGCGGACCGTGGCGATCTTGGTGCCATTGCGGACAATGCGGGTGTCTTGCAGCAGGGCGTCGAACTTCTCATCATCCATAAAGGCGCAGCGACCGACGTCAAAACCATCAAAGGCAGCTTCAAACCCATCCCATTTGCTTTCGATAACCTTCCAGTTGAACCCGGCCTGAAAGACGCATTTCGTGATGATCGACAGCCAGCGATCATCGGGCAGGGCGGTCAACTCAGCCACGCTTTTAGGTTTGCTCAGCTTGGCCCGCAACGCGTCGGGCCCACCGTGGCGATTGGCAGCCATGGTGTAGATCTCATCGAAATGGTGCATCGGTGTCCTCCGCAGGCAGGGTTGCCTGTTCATTGTCGGGTTGCAAGCGTTGAAACAATATGCCCAGAACATGCGCGGAAACCCCATGCGCCGCACCCGACTTGATTTCGGACAAGGATCATGCCGCGTCACGGACCTAAATAGGGGCCAACATTGACGGAGAATACCATGCTGGGTTGGGCCCTTTTCCTTGCCGCACTGATCACCTTTCTGCTGACCCACGCCATCCCCGCCCGACCCGTCGTGCGCGGGCGGTTGATCGACGTGATGGGACGCAGGGGGTATTTTATGGCCTATTCCGCGTTGTCCCTGCTAGTTTTGGGCTGGCTGATCGTCGCCGCAGCGCAAGCGCCCTATGTTGAAGTAATTCCACCGCTTCCCATCCTACGTTGGGTGCCGCTGTTGACCATGCCTGTGGTGTGCTGGTTGGCGGTGGCAGGTTTGACAATCCAAAATCCGTTTTCTTTTGGCGGCCTGGGTCACCGTCGGTTCGACCCCGAAAACCCCGGTATCCTGCGCGCCACGCGTCACCCGCTTCTTGCTGCCATGATGCTGTGGGCCTTGGCGCATCTTCTGGCGAATGGCAGCCTGTCGCATGTCATCTTATTTGGTCTTTTTGCAGGTTTTGCGGCGTGGGGCATGGCGCTGATCGATCAGCGCAAGGCGCGCGATATGGGGATCGAATGGGTACGCCTATCCCGCAATACGGCGCGGTTTTCCCTGCGCGCGCCGCAACCCTGGCCTGGCTTGGGGATCGCGCTGATTTCCTTGGCCGCATTTGTGGTTCTGCTTCACCTGCACGCGCCTGTGATCGGCCTTTCGCCCCTGCCATAACGCAAGGAGTGGCCGGACCGGGTCATGCGTGCTATCTGGAAAGTCACACTTTAGGACTATGAGGGTCTTTCAATGTATCTGGCCTATGTTACCACCACCGATCGCGGCGCGACCGACCGCCTGCTGAGCGCCGTTGCCGAACATCTTCTGGCCAACGATGCCCGTCTGGTCGGCGTGGTTCAAACTAACACCGAATGCGCCGACAGCAGCAAATGCGACATGGATGTCCGTGTGCTGCCAGATGGCGAGACCATCCGCATCTCGCAATCTCTGGGCGAGCATTCGCGCGGTTGTCGGCTGGACCCGGCTGCGTTGGAGCGGGCTGTGGGGTATGTCACCAACTCGCTTGAGGATGCGCCGCAGTTGCTGATCATCAACAAGTTCGGCAAGCATGAGGCTGACGGGCGCGGTTTTCGCCCGGTGATCGCCGAAGCGTTGACACTGGATATCCCCGTGCTGGTCGGCGTGAACGGTTTGAACAAGGAAAAGTTTCAAGAGTTCACCGGCGGCGCGGCCGAGCAGTTGGAGCCGAACCTCGAAGCCATCTCTGCTTGGTTCGACCGGGTCAACGCGCAACGCGCGGCTGCGGCCTGAGTTAACCTCTCGTTGGGTAAACCTCTGTAATCCTGACTTGTTTCGTTCCACCTGTGCTGCAATCTTCGATTTCGGAGGAGATTGCACATGTGGACCAACTGGGCCGGAAACCAGCGTACGCAGACGCCGATCAAACGCCCAACCTCGATTTCCGAGTTGCAGCAAGCCGTGGCGCAGTCAGGCACGCTGCGGGTCGTTGGGGCCGGTCATTCGTTCACACCCATTGTTGCCGGTGGGGATCGGATACTGGACTTGTCGGATATCGACTTGCCAGTGGTCGGAGAAGTCGGGGAAGACAAGGTTTGGGTGAACGCAAATGCCCGGCTGCGCGACTTGTCTCCGGCCTTGGCGGGGCAGGGGATGGCTTTTCGCAATCTCGGTGACATCAACACACAGTCTTTGGCCGGTGCAGTATCAACCGCCACACACGGCACCGGACGCTCGCTGCCCTGTCTGGCAGCGGAAATCACCGCCGCAAAACTGGTTAGCGCGGGTGGGGATATTCTGACAACCGACGACCTTCCGCTTGAGATGGCGCAAGTCACTTTGGGCATGTTGGGCATTTTGACCGAGGCCCAAATCTCGGTCGTGCCGAAATACAACCTGCGCCGAAGGGTACGATTGGCTGATCTGCAGGACTGCATCGCCAACATGCACCAGAACTGGGCACAGAACCGAAATTTCGAGTTCTTCTATATCCCTTTCACCGGTAAGGCTGTCGAGCTGCGCCATGAAATTTCAGACGCAGCCGAAAGCAGGGCACCACGTGATCTGGACATGATTGCCGTCAAAGTGCTGAAGCTGGCGCGCAATGTTGGTCGGCTCAGCAGTGGGCTACGCAATTTGCTGTTGCGACTACTGACCATGGCGCAATCGGACGAAGATTATGTGGGCGAAAGCTGGCGGGTACTGTGCAGTGACAGGCATATTCGGTTCAAGGAAATGGAATACCACCTGCCGCCTGACGTCGCCCAAGATGTTCTGCAAGAGGTCATTACCCGGCTGCATCGCGACCACAAGGATATCTATTTTCCAATTGAAGTCCGCCAAACTGCGGGCGACTCGGCCTGCCTATCCCCATTTCAGGGCGGGCCGCGCATTTCAATCGCAATCCACACCGATGCGGACGAGGATCACCAGCGATACTTTGACGCCATTGAGTCACTATTTGTCGAAGCTGGAGGAAGACCGCATTGGGGCAAAATGCACAGCTTGGGCTTCACAGAACTATCCACCATGTATCCTGATTTCGACCGTTTTTGCGCGCTGCGGGAACAATTGGACCCGTCGGGCAAGTTTCTCATGCCCGCGCTTGCCAGGCTGTTTCGACCATGACGAACTATCTGCAATCCCTCTCTGAAACGCTGCGTGCGTATGGCGTGGACAAGCCGGTCGCGGTGGTTGATCTGGACAGGCTCGATGCAAATTGTGCCTTGGCGGTGGACAGGTCGGATGATGGGTTGGACCGTCGATTGGTCGCCAAATCCCTGCCTTGTTTGCCGCTGCTGGATCATGTTCGGGGCCTGATTCAGACCTCGGGCCTGATGACGTTTTCCGAGCCCATGCTGCTGGCGCTTTTGAAGGCCGAGCCGAAAGCCGACAATTTGATCGGCAAACCGTTGCCGGTCCGGTCAGCTGCGCGGGTTCTGAGCGAATGTCCAGACGCTGCTGCGCGGGTTCAATGGCTGATCGACTCGTCGGAACGGTTGCAATCCTATCTGGCCCTTGCAGCGGAGCGTCAGCTAGCCCTGCGCCTGTCGCTTGAGGTTGATATCGGCCTGCATCGCGGTGGCTTTCAACCAGATCAAGTTGCGCGCATTGCGCAAGAAATTGAGACAAACCCTAATGCGCGGTTGTCCGGTGTTATGGGGTACGAGGCGCATCTGGCCAAACTGCCGCATTTCTTGCGCAAACGTGCCATTCGGGCCAGCGCGGATGCGTTCGATCACGCCGTTTCCAACCTGCCGAATGAGGCCAAAGGGCTGTGCCTCAACACGGGTGGCAGTCTGACTTTTCAGTCCTACCGCACAACAGGTAAGACCACCGAGATCGCTTTTGGGTCGGTCCTCGTGAAACCCACAGATTTCGACCACAAAACGACACAGGGATTTCAACCCGCAGCGTTCATCGCGACTCCGGTTTTGAAAACCATGCCCGGTAATTCGCTGCCGGGATTGGATTTTCTGGCCCGGCGCAAAACCGATCTTGCGATTTTCGGGGGGTATTTCCGCGCTAAACCGGTATTTCCCAACGGCTTTGGCTATTCCTCCATTTTCGGACGTTCAACCAATCAGGAGGTCTGGACAGGCCCACCAGATGCGCCCGTCAAACCCGGCGACATCGCCTTGCTACACCCAAGCCAGAGCGAAGCTGTGCTGAACCAGTTCGGGATCGTATTGGCGGTTAGGGGTGGTCAGGTGGTAGACGAATGGGAATGCCTGCCGAACTAACGGCCCCTTGCACTTTGTCACCATCAGAAGAAGATGGTGGGCGACCCTGGAATCGAACCAGGCGTGCGTCTCCGCGAGGGAGTTACAGTCCCCTGCCACACCTTGCGGCCTGTCGCCCACTGTCAGGCGTTGCACCTGACGTGGAGGCGTGATTACTAGCGCCTTAAAGGAGCGTCAACAGGAAAATACCGCTTTGACGCAGGAAACCGACTTCCCGGCTCGGAGGCCCAAGAAATGAAGAAACCCAAGTGGGTCGTTGAGAAAGAACAAGCCCGTAAAGCGGCTGCGTCCGAAACTGTCTGGCTGTTTGGCCTTCACGCTGTACGCGATGCGTTGATGAATCCGAAGCGGCAAAAACTGCGTTTGATCGTGACGCGAAATGCGCAGGACAAGCTGACAGAGGCCATTGATTTTGCAGAGATTGAGGCCGAAATGGTCGATCCGCGCAAATTCACCGCGCCGATTGATCCGGGGTCTGTCCATCAAGGCGCAGCGCTTGAGGTTAAACCGCTGGATTGGGGTGGGCTGGCCGAGAATTGCATCGGGCGCGAGCATCCTCGCGTGATTCTGCTGGACCGGGTGACCGACCCGCATAACGTCGGGGCGATTCTGCGCTCAGCCGAGGTTTTGGGGGCCAGTGCGGTGATCGGCACGCGGCACCATTCGGCGCCGGAAACCGGGGCGCTGGCCAAAACCGCTAGCGGCGCGTTGGAACGTCAGCCGTATTTGCGGGTTCGCAATCTGGCCGACGCCATCGTCGAGCTTCAGAACATGGGATTTCTGGTTCTTGGTCTGGATGGTGAGGCCGAAGAAACCATCGAGACAGCGTTGGGCGGCAAACTTGATCAGCCGGTTGCGTTGGTATTGGGGGCCGAGGGGCCCGGCTTGCGGCAAAAAACCAAAGAAACAGTTGATCAACTGGTGAAAATCGACGCAGCGGGCGGGTTTGGGTCACTTAACGTCTCAAATGCTGCCGCAATTGCCCTATATGCCTCAAGGCACAGATAGACAGGAGAGTGCCATTCCCAGCCCGTCCAAAATCGCCACCTGTTGTTATTGCGGGACCCGCGCTGCGCTGGTTCTGAAAGGTCAGGACCGTCATGAGCTGAGCTGTTCCAGCTGCGGGGCGCCATTGCATAACCTCAAGATGATGCCCAAGCGTAAATTGTCCGAAAGCCAATCAAGGCGTGGTGCGGCAAAGCCGACTGCAAGCCACAAGAAAAAGAAGCAGAAAAAGAAAAAGAGTGTCTTCTCACACGTGTTGGATGAGGCATGGGATGTCATCGAAGACATCTTTGATTGATGTGGCGCCTGGGCGACACAGGTGATCACAAGCCCGTTAAGTGGGGTGTCACTTGGTCATAAAACTTGCATCTTGAGACCCTGATGACCTTGTTCCGATTTCTGTGATGTTGACCCGACGTTTTCTTCTGGGCGCGATTGTCGCCGCTTTGATCACTCCTGCCGCAACAGCGCAGGAGATACCTGTCTTCTACGTGACCGATGGCACCGCGATGTCCGGGTATGACGTGGTGTCGTATTTCAATGGCGATGCTCCGGTTCATGGTCAGCCGAAATACGCCGTCGTCTGGAAAGGGGCCCAATGGCACTTTGCAACCGCTGAGAACCGTGACGCGTTTGAACGTGATCCACGTGCCTTTGCCCCTCAATTCGGTGGATATTGCGCCTATGCCATGGCGCATGGATCGCTTGTTAGCACCGATCCCAAGGCATGGCAGGTCGTGGACGGTCGGCTGTATCTGACCCACTCACCCGAAATCGAAGCGATGTGGCGTGAAGCCAGGACGGAATATATCCGTATGGCCGAGGCGCATTGGCCTGTAATTCTTTACGAGCAATAGGCGGGTTTTCGCTTTTCGTGATCTGTCATCACAAAAATGCGCATCCCCTCTTTTTTTCTCTCAATTTATGCCTAAATGTCACAGTGACCGCGGAACGGAACTGCCGCGGGTCATTTCACTGTCCCTCGTTCCAACAACTGGCGCTCAGGTTCAACCTGGGCGCTTTTTTCTTTGTTAAGGACGGCATAGGGTGCGCAGATGGCCGACTATTCCGATAAGCACCTGAAAGAGATTCTTCAGCGCACCAAAGTTGTCGCTGTTGTGGGTGTGTCAATGAACTCAGTACGCCCCAGTTATTATGTGGCACGATATCTTTCCTTGAAGGGCTTTACGGTCATTCCGGTCAACCCGGGCCACGCAGGCAAAGAGCTGTTTGGTCAGACCGTCAGGGCATCGTTGTCCGAGATTTATGAACCCGTAGATATGGTCGATATCTTCCGCCGCTCCGAATCCGTGCCGCCGATTGTGGATGAGGCATTGGACGCATTCCCGAACCTGCGCACCATTTGGATGCAGATCAGTGTCGAAAACGCTGATGCTGCCGCCAAGGCAAAGGCGCGCGGGGTGGATGTGGTGATGAACCGTTGCCCCAAGATCGAATATCAGCGCCTGTTTGGTGAGTTGCGCATGGGCGGATTTACCACTGGTGTCATCTCGTCCAAAATCTAGCCGCCGGTATAGGGCAAGAGATCGCCGTATTGTTCCACGCGGCGCTTCTCCAAAACGACGTCGCGTGGCACCCATTCGTATTTTGTGTCTTCGATCAGCGGCGACCAAAACAGCACTCCGCCATAGCGCCACGGATCCAACACCACACCATCATACATCGTTTCCCCTCTGCGGCTGATGATGGCCGTGCTGTGATCGATTCTGAACGGGTTGTCGGCGTTGGCGATGGCGCGGTGCAGGTCAAGCGTCTGGAAGTTTTCCTGCTTCAGGCGGCGCTCGATATCTTCGGCCCAGTGCCAGCACAGCCCGCGCGGGCGCAGACCCTTGTTGACCTTGGCGTTGTGGATCAACGGGGGGTCGGTGATTTCGTATTCCTGCACCAATTGCGCCGTATAGGAATAGGCAATGCGCGCGGCGCGGTCAGCCTCCTCTGGGTCGATATCGGGGCCTAGGCTGCGTATTTCGCTGGCCAGCCGTTGAACTTCATCTCCGGTCGAAGGGGGAGGGGACGCGCATGCCCCCAGCGTTAGAAGGGCCAGCACCAAGGCCAAAGCTTTGATCATCTGCGTGCCCTTCGATCTGCAAAGCATGAAACACGATGATAAAGGGTTGAGCGGTATGACGAAACCCTGCCGATTACCCCTTGGGGCGCGCGGCTTTTTCGGCGATGCCGCTGATGCCCTGACGACGTTCCAATTCCGCCAGCACATCATCCAGTGCCACATCCCGCGCAGCCAGCATGACAAGCAGATGATAGAGCACATCCGCCGCCTCTGCCGTAAGCGCGGCCTTGTTGTCCTTGACGGCCTCGATAATGGCTTCGACGGCCTCTTCGCCGAATTTTTCGGCGCATTTCTCGGGCCCTTTTGCCAATAGCTTGGCGGTCCAACTGGAGTCAGGATCAGCGTTTTTGCGGGCCTCAATTGTGGCGGCCAGATCGTGTAGAATACTCATGTCAGCCTCATCGGGATACCTGCGGCGGTCATGTGTTCCTTGGCTTCGCGGATGGTGTATTCGCCGAAATGAAAGATCGAGGCGGCAAGAACCGCGCTTGCCCCGCCCTCAGTGACGCCTTCGACCAGGTGGTCAAGGTTGCCAACCCCGCCCGAAGCGATCACTGGTACGTCCACCGCGTCGGAAATCGCGCGGGTCAGGGGCAGATTGAACCCGGCTTTGGTGCCGTCGCGGTCCATTGACGTCAGCAGGATTTCCCCGGCACCTTTGGCGACGACGGTTTTGGCGAATTCCACCGCGTCAATGCCGGTGGGTTTGCGGCCGCCGTGGGTGAAAATCTCCCACTTGCCGGGGCTGACGGTCTTGGCGTCGATGGCACAGACAATGCACTGGCTGCCGAACTGATCAGCCGATTCCGCAATCACATCGGGGTTTGCCACGGCGGCCGAGTTGAAACTGACCTTGTCCGCACCAGCCAGCAACAGAGCGCGCACGTCATCTTTAGTACGCACGCCGCCACCCACGGTCAGGGGCACAAAGCACTGCTCGGCGGTGCGTTGTACCACGTCAAACATTGTACCGCGGTTTTCATGGGTGGCGTGGATGTCCAGAAAGCAGATCTCATCTGCGCCGGCGGCGTCGTAGGCCTTGGCCGATTCAACCGGGTCACCGGCATCACGCAGGCCAACGAAATTCACGCCCTTGACCACACGGCCATCAGCGACATCCAGACAGGGAATGATGCGGGTTTTCAGCATGTCGGCATCCTTTGTTGCCGCACCTCTACCTACAAAGCCCCGCCGATGCCAGTGCTGAACAGCCTGACTTTGGCGGGGCACAGGTTGCGTTATGTGCAATCAGTTTGTGTGCAGTATCTTGAGGGCAGACAGAAGGTTCGCCTTGTCATCCGTCCACGGAACCTGACCGTCGGTGACCAAAGGCTCCCACTTGGCGGTATCGATGAACGATTCGATGCGATTTTTGTCTCGGCTCAGGATGACGACATGCGTGTCAGACGCGCCGGTTTTTTCTTCTTCCTCGGTGGCATCGTCCATTTGAAGTGCCGCGTGCAGGTTCAGCGCTGCTGCGGCTCGCGCCAGTTGCGGTGAAAGATCGTAATACTGGTTCGAGATATGGAAGACCAACGTGCCATCCTGATCCAGATGGTTCAGATAGACCTCGATTGCCTCCTGCGTGATCAGGTGGAGCGGTATCGCGTCGGAACTGTAGGCGTCCAGCACCATGATATCAAAGTCGAACTTTTGATATTCCAGAACGATCCGGGCGTCGCCCAGATGGGTGGTCGTGTCCGGCGCACATGTGGACATATAGGTGAACAGTTCAGGGTCGCGTGCAATGCGATCAACGGTTTGGTCGATCTCAAAGAAATCCCACGTCTGATGCGGTTGCCCATAGCAAGCCAACGCACCGGTCCCAAGGCCGACAATTGCGATATTGTCCGAGTTCTGGCCGTATTCCGATGTCAGGATTTCGGCCATTGGCCCGTTCGGATGATAATACGAGGACCCAACCGGCCGCGTACCAGGCGGTGTTTGCCTTTGCCAGCCGTGTACGGTGGTTCCGTTCTTGTAGACCCGGAATTCTTTAAAATCATAGACGGCGTGGGTTCCGAAAAAGCTGCGATCGCGGAAATAGACCTGAGTCTTCGAGATCAAGTTCGGTGCCAAAACGATCAGCAAAACTGTCGCCAATCGGGTCGGGGCATTTCTAAAGGCCAGTAGCACTGCGGCAACAAGTGAGGACGCCACCAAGATACCAAGTGTGCGAGAGTCGAACACGAGGCTGAAGCGCAGTGCGCCTGTCACGAACAACAGCGGAATCGACGCAATGATTCCCATGGCAACGTGACGGATACTGAAAGTACCTGCGTGCAGCAGAAACAGTCCACCGGTCGTAATGAGTGTCAGGGCGAATTCGATCTCGCGGTCAAAGAAGACCGGCGCAATGATCGAGTTGAACAGGCCTCCACAAGCCCCTCCAACCGAAAGCGCCAGATAGAAGACGGTCAGATGCTCGGCTGGTGGCCGAAGTTCATACAGAAGCCTATGCGCAAACAGGGCTACCAGAAAGAGGATCGGAACATACAGCATCATCAACGCCAAGGCCTTGTGCGTCGGTGCAACCTTGGACAGCAGGACCACGGCGATTGCCAGCGCGATCAAAACCGGAACTTTCAGACTATCCAGGGTGACGCGACGCCATTTGGTAAAAGCGAGAATGAAGGTCAGGATATATGTCGCCAGTGGCAGAACCCAGATTAGCGGGATGGCACCAAGATCGATGCTGAGCTTGGTTGTTGTGGCCAGCATCAGGGATGACGGAATGAATGCAATGAACACCCAAGTGGAAATTGTCTTGATGCTCAGGGCGCTGCCTGTCGTTTGCGGTTCATGTACGGCGACAGGTTCGGTTCCACCCCGAAGGGCAAACACACCACTGACGGCCATAAGAATACCAAACACGACAAATCCGACGGACCAGAACAGGCTGATGTCTTGCGCACCAAAGAATGGATCGGCCATCAGTGGGAACGCCAACAGGGCCAGCAGCGATCCAACATTGCTGGCTGCGTACAGAAAATATGGATCGTTGGCTGATGGACCGCCAGAGCGCGAATACCAGGCCTGAAGAAGCGGTGCATTTGCGGACAGCACTGCAAATGGAACACCGACCCCTGCCGCAAACAGAATCAGCGTTTGAAGGGCAATAGATTGCGAAGAATCGAATCTCCAGCCTTCTTGCGTGGCCAAGGGCAAAAAGCTGAGGGCGATCAGCCAAAGGGCCAGATGTGTAACAAGTTGCCAACGCAGGCTAAACCACCGGGTCAGGATGTGGGCGTACAGATATCCCATGATCAACATAAGTTGGAAAAACAGCATAGCTGTTGTCCAAACCGCCGGAGCACCGCCGATTTTGGGCAAGACGAGTTTTGCGAAAAGCGGTTGAACAAAAAACAGAAG
Organism: Ruegeria sp. BB1; assembly: GCF_056539465.1. Taxonomy (NCBI): domain Bacteria; kingdom Pseudomonadati; phylum Pseudomonadota; class Alphaproteobacteria; order Rhodobacterales; family Roseobacteraceae; genus Ruegeria; species Ruegeria sp. BB1. The sequence continues at coordinate 1,307,503 of NZ_JBQFVB010000001.1, read as the reverse complement.
GCTGGCGCTGACAAAAATTGTCGCGCAAAAACTGATGACCGGAGCATAATAGCGCCAATTTTCAGTCGGTTGAGATACGTTTGAAACGGACACAATGAAACTCCGGCATTAGATTGCGGTTCAGCCCTAGCGACGGAATAAGACTATTTTGCGGCTGATATGTGCAAACTCTTACCGGAAACGTGGAATTGTTCACGATTTGTCATCGGTCGCGGCGGGCCCATTGAAACCCATTTAATTCGCTACCGGCAAAGCCTCGCCGATGCCGGAGATGTGATTGCCACCCGGTTCAAAACTGTGAACACTGCGCCCAAATTCATTAGGAGATCAATGAGATGCGTAAACTTTTTTTGACAGCCGCTTTTGTATTTGGGGGGACCGTCGCAGCGATGGCAGACGATATCATCAAGGTAAACACAGCTAAATCCGTGCCCGAGGTAATGGATGCACTTGAAGCCGCCGTTGGCAATGCAGGCGCGACCGTATTTGCGCGCGTCGATCACGCGGCTGGTGCGGAAAAGGTCGGGCTGAGTATCCCAGCCAATCAGGTGCTGATCTTCGGCAACCCGGCGCTGGGAACGCCCGCGATGCAGATCGACCCGCGGGCGGGATTGTTCCTGCCACTGAAAGTTCAAGCCTATGAGGATGAAAACGGTCAGGTTTGGCTGGCTTATGAAGACCCGAAAGAGACCATGGATGAGCTTGACGCCGTCGAGAATTCTCCGGTCATCGAAAAGATGCGCGGTGCGTTGGCCAAACTGACTTCGGTCGCGGCTCAATAACATCAGGAATGCGCCAGCTGCACTTCTTGCTGGCGCATTTGGGCCCGCTCTAGTTGCTCAGGGTGGCCAGGGCCTCTTTCAGATCGAGGGCTCCGTCATAGAGCGCCCGACCAGAAATCGCCCCGTTCAATTCGACTCCGCAATCGCGCAGGGCGATGAGATCATCCAGCGAACTGACACCTCCCGAGGCAATGACCGGGATTGAGACGGCGCGGGCCAGATCGGCGGTTGCTTCAATATTCGGGCCCTGCATCGCGCCATCGCGGTTGATGTCTGTGTAGATGATGGCTGCGACGCCTGCATCCTCGAAACTGCGGGCCAGATCGGTGACCTGAACATCGGTCTCTTCGGCCCAACCCTTGGTGGCGACAATACCGTTCCGCGCGTCAATGCCCACAGCGACCTTGCCGGGGAATGCCTTTGCTGCTTCACGCACCAGATCGGGGTTTTCCACTGCAACCGTACCCAGAATTACGCGAGCGAGGCCCTTTTCGATCCAGGTTTCGATTGTGGCCATGTCGCGAATGCCGCCACCCAACTGCGCGGGCACGTTGCAGGCTTTCAGAATGGCCTCGACCGGCGCGGCATTGACTGGCTCACCCGCAAAAGCGCCGTTCAGATCGACAAGATGCAGCCACTCGCACCCGGCCTCGACAAAGGCGCGGGCTTGCGCGGCCGGATCGTCGTTGAACACGGTGGCCTTGTCCATTTCACCGCGCAGCAGGCGCACGGCCTGGCCGTCTTTGAGGTCGATGGCGGGGTAGAGGATCATGTCGGGCGGCCCTATATCTTGGTCAGTCGCGCGGGATATCGCACAGTCAGGGCAGGGGATGCAACGCGACGCAAAGTCATTCTTGCCCGAAGCCGGTCACCGGGCCAGAGTGATCGCAACACAGGGAGAGCATTATGAAGAAATTTCTACTTGCAGCAGGTTTAGCCACCATGGCGACCACCGCCTTTGCGGCTGACCCGGTTGATGGGCTGTGGAAGACCCAGCCGGGGGATACGGGCGGCTATCTGCATGTAACCATTGCGGAATGTGGCAGTGCGATTTGCGGCACAATTGACAGCGCCTTCGACGGTGATGGCAACCAGCAGTTGGAATATGAAAACCTAGGCAAACAGATCATCTGGGATATGGTGCCCGAGGGGGATGGTCAGTACGACAGCGGAAAAATCTGGGCGCCAGACCGCGACAAGACCTACAACTCGAAAATGACACTGGACAGTCAGAATGAGCTGACTGTCAAAGGCTGTGTTGCTGGTGGTCTGGTCTGCCGTGGGCAGACCTGGACGCGGGTTCAGTAACCGTTCAGGGCATCCAGGTCAGGAAGTTTCCGATCATGCGTAGGCCCACGTCCTGGCTTTTCTCGGGGTGGAACTGCATGCCAACCATTGTGTCGCGGCCAATCACGGCCGTGACCTCTTGGCCATAGTCCACAAAAGCCAACCGCTCTGCCGGGTCTGTTACCCGAAAATGGTAGGAGTGGACGAAATAGACATGATCACCTGTTTTGACGCCACTGAACACTGGGTGATCGCTTTCCAGCACCAGATCGTTCCAACCCATATGGGGCACCTTCAGCGCATCGTCCGAGGGTTCGATCCGCAGCACATCACCGGCCACCCAATCCAGGCCGTCGGTCTCGGTGTATTCATGACCTTTTGAGGCCATCAGCTGCATCCCGACGCAGATGCCAAGAAACGGGCGACCTTTTTGTTCCACCGCCTCGACCATCGCGTCATAGATGCCCTTGTGGCCGCGCAGTTCAGACGCGCAGGCTGGAAAGGCGCCGTCACCGGGCAGAACCAGACGGTCGGCCCGCGCCACAACATCCGCGTCCGAGGTCACTACGACCTGACCGGCATCCATTTCGCGCGCCATGCGCTGAAACGCCTTTTCGGCCGAGTGCAGGTTGCCGCTTTCGTAGTCGATAATGGCCGTGAGCATTTACAGCGCGCCCTTTGTCGACGGAATCGCATCGGCCTTGCGCGGGTCAGTCTCAACCGCCAGACGCAGGGCGCGGGCGACGGCTTTGAACGCGGCCTCGGCAATGTGGTGGCTGTTGAAGCCGTGCAACTGGTCGATGTGCAACGTGATGCCGCCATGGGTGCTGAGCGCCTGAAAGAACTCGCGTACTAGTTCGGTGTCGAACGCGCCGATCTTGGGCGTCGGCAGGTCCACGTTCCAGATCAGGAACGGACGGCCCGACAGATCCAGCGCACACCGCACCTGGGCGTCATCCATGGGCAGGTGGCATTCGCCATAGCGGCGGATACCTTTCTTGTCGCCTAGGGCCTGGGTCAACGCCTGACCCAGCGCGATGCCGGTATCCTCGACCGTGTGGTGGTCGTCGATGTGATAATCACCCTTGGCGCGGATCGTCATGTCGATCAGCGAATGGCGCGCCAGCTGGTCCAGCATATGATCGAAGAAACCGACGCCGGTCTGGTTGTCATAGGTGCCGGTGCCGTCCAGATTGACCTCGACCGATATTTCGGTCTCGGCGGTTTGACGGCTGATCTTTGCGCTGCGCATGGGCGAATTCCTTTTGCTACAGGCGCGCTTATAGACGGGGATGGCCCGCCTTATCCAGACCAAGCGTGGCATTCACCGCAAACTGTTGCAGGGGATTGCGCCCGGTCGCGGCCCATGCCAGCCTGCAGGAAACTGAACCAACAAGGCACGGCCCATGTCCACTTGCGTTTTCATCCAGATTCGCTGCAAACCCGGCTCTACCTACAAGGTGGCCGAGGAAATCGCCCTGCGCGAAATCCATTCTGAGCTGTATTCGACCAGCGGTGAGTTTGACCTGCTGCTGAAGCTTTACATCCCCGAGACCGAAGATGTAGGCCATTTCATCAATGAAAACCTGCTGGTGATTCCCAACATCGAACGGTCGCTGACCACGATGACGTTCAAGGCGTTTTAACCAAGCTCAAAGGTCGTGACGCCAAAGATGCGGCTCAGATCGATGTCTGGTTCGTAGTCTGAATACATCCGGGCTGTTTCGAACACCTTGTCCAACCCAAGTTCATCGGCCAGCGCGAACGCTGATGGGTTGGGTTGAGGCATGTCCACGAAGACCTCATGCTCATTGTGATCCTCAGGGATTGCAGTCAGAATTGCGGCCAGCAAAGCCCTTGCGATGTCGGAGTTATCCGCAAACAGGGGGCCAACCTTATACCCAGTGAGGCAGGGGCGAAGTGTTGCGTACCCTCTGATTCTGCCGTTCTCGGTAAAGACTTTCGATACGTGGCTATAGGCACTCAGCCAGTCGCCCAGAAACAAGTCGCGTGGCGCGGGAAACAGTTCGCGATCATAGTCTTTCAAGGCGTCGGATGCTTGGGTCAGATCGGTGATTTGATCGTTCTGTCTGGTTCCCAGCTTAGCCAACATCCGACTTTTCGTGCCGGCAAAACGATAGTTGTTATAGGCAAAGGTAAAGCCGGACTTGCGGTAATTGTCCTGTTGCTCGACCACGCCATCCAGCCCCATATTGCGCCCGGTACAATGGGCCAACGCATGCTGAGCGATCTCAAGCCCGTGGCCATGGTGGCGAAACTCGGGTTTGACGATATAGAACCCCAGGAATGCGAAGGTTTCGTCGTAATTTACCGCTGATACCGACGCGATCATCTCGCCATTCAGAAACCCACCCAGAAACCCATCCGGGTCTGTCGTGCGAAAGCACTCGGCATCATGTTTGCCCGGATTCCACCCTTCGCGACCGGCCCAATCCACGGCGTGTTCGACTTCGGCGGCAGTAAGGGGGCGAATGACATAGTCCGACATTGGCGAATTCCGTGCATGATTGAAATCACGGCCAGAATGGCGCAACGCTTACGAAGAAACCAGTGTGTTTGAATGGGTTTGTATCTGGAGCGGGCGAGGCGATTCGAACGCCCGACCCTAACCTTGGCAAGGTTATGCTCTACCCCTGAGCTACGCCCGCATCAGATACATATGTTGGTCCGAAGACCTCTCAATGGAGCGGGCGAGGCGATTCGAACGCCCGACCCTAACCTTGGCAAGGTTATGCTCTACCCCTGAGCTACGCCCGCGCCGTTGAGTGAGGAGGGATGTATAAATTCCCACGCGGGCCTGCAAGCAGAAAAAGACAAAAAGGCGGAAAAATCTTTCGACGGAAACCCCGCCGCCGCACGTTCAAACCACAGAGCATTATAAAACAAGAGGGTTCGAGGAGAGGAAATGATACGGGTTGCAGATATGAAAATGGCACTGCTGGCTGCACTGATCGTGTTGATGGCCGTGTTCTGTGCGGAAGATGAGGACAAACTGGTCGAGGTTGAGCCGGTCCTAATGAAAGCACCACTGATTGAGACGCAGATATTGGCGGGATAAGCCCCCGCCAGCCGGATCAGAGCGCCAGCACGAGATTTGCAATTGCGGCCACCAGAATGGCCGTGAAGGTTAGCAGCATCCCGATCTGGCGCAGAATCACGATCTGCGGGCTGCGACCGAAGCCATAGGCATGCATCACCCGTCCAGTCAGCAGCGCCAGTCCCAGCAGATTCAGCAGCAGCCCACCCGCGCCTTGCAGTTCGACCATCGCTATCAGCAGCAGGGCAAAGGGTGTGTATTCGACAAAGTTGGAATGCGTCCGCATCACTTTGAGCATGTCCTGATTGCCACCGTCCCCGTAGGAAATCTTGTCGCTGCGACGTTGGCTGATAACCTTGGCGCTTAAGACGACGTACAAAATCGCCAGCAGTGCGGCGTAGATTGGGGTGACGGACAGCATCTTGATCCTCCTTGGCGTAAAAAAGGCCGCCCGGTTCCCCGCGCGGCCCTTGTTAATTTAGAAAGCTAAACCGGTTATTCCAGTTCGACCAGCAGGTCCTTAGCGTCAATCTGGCCTCCGGGCTGCACGTGAACGGCCTTGACCGTCGCGTCGCGTTCGGCGTGGATGCCGGTTTCCATTTTCATCGCTTCGATGGTCAGCAGCATGTCGCCTTCCTTGACCTGCTGACCAGCTGTGACGGCGACAGTGGCCACAACACCTGGCATCGGTGCGCCGACATGGTCGTGGTTGCCCGCCTCGGCCTTGGGCCGCGCCTGCGTGGTCGAAGTGACCATGCGGTTCGGTACCCGGATCACGCGGGGCTGGCCGTTCAGTTCGAAGAAGACTTTGACCTCGCCCTTTTCATCCGTATCGCCGATGGCCTGACAGCGGATTTCCAGTGTCTTGCCCGGGTCGATCTCGGCAGTGATCTCTTCGCCTGGCTCCATGCCATAGAAGAACGTGCGCGTGGGTAGGGTGCGGACTGGACCATAGACGCGGTGACGGCCCATGTAGTCCAGGAAGACCTTGGGATACATCAGGTAGCCGTTCAGATCCTCGTCATCGACCTCTTTGCCTTCCAATTGCTTGGACAGCTCGGCGCGGGTGGCTTCCAGATCAACCGCCGGCACGTCCTTGCCCGGGCGGTCGGTGTTCGGGGCCTCGTCTTTTAGCACCTTCTTGATGATGGTGTCCGGGAACCCTCCAGGAGGCTGACCCAGATTGCCACGCATCATGTCGACGACCGAGTCGGGGAAGGCCACGTCAGAATCCGGGCTTTCCACATCGTCACGTGTCATGTTCTGACTGACCATCATCAGCGCCATGTCACCGACGACCTTGGATGACGGGGTTACTTTCACGATATCACCGAACATCTGGTTCACGTCCGCATACATCTGCGCCACTTCGTGCCAACGCTCTTCAAGGCCGAGGCTGCGCGCCTGTGCCTTGAGATTGGTGAACTGACCACCTGGCATTTCGTGCAGATACACCTCAGACGCGGGGGCTTGAAGGCTGGACTCAAAAGCCGCGTACTGGCCGCGCACTGCCTCGAAGTAATCGCTGATCTCCCGGATTGCCTTGATATCCAGCCCGGTGTCGCGCTCGGTATGGCGCAACGCTTCGACCACAGTGCCCAGCGTTGCCTGCGAGGTGTTGCCGCTGAAGCTGTCCATCGCGCAATCCACCGCGTCCACACCGGCCTCGGATGCGGCCAGAATGGTGGCGCTGGCGATGCCGGCGGTGTCGTGCGTGTGGAAGTGGATCGGTAGCCCGACCTCTTCTTTCAGCGCCCGGATCAGAATCTTGGCCGAGGCCGGTTTCAGCAAACCTGCCATGTCCTTCAGGCCCAGAACGTGTGCCCCTGCATCGCGCAACTCTTTCGCCATGCCGACATAGTATTTCAGGTCGTACTTGGAGCGATCCGGGTCCAGAATGTCACCGGTATAGCAAACGGTGCCTTCGCAGATTTTGCCATTCTCGACCACTGCATCCATCGCAACGCGCATGTTCTCGACCCAGTTTAGCGAGTCGAACACGCGGAACACGTCGATATTCTTGGACGCCTGACGTACGAATTCCTGTACTACATTGTCGGGATAGTTGGTGTAGCCAACCCCGTTCGCCCCGCGCAGCAGCATTTGGGTCATCAGGTTCGGCATCGTTTCGCGCAGGTCACGCAGGCGCTGCCACGGGCATTCCTGCAAGAAGCGATAGGCCACATCGAAAGTTGCGCCGCCCCAGCATTCGACGCTGAACAGTTGTGGCAGGTTGGCCGCATAGGTCGGTGCCACCTTGATCATGTCGATTGAGCGCATCCGGGTGGCCAGCAGCGACTGGTGGCCATCACGCATAGTGGTGTCGGTGATCAGCAGCTGACGCTGCGCCTTCATCCAATCGGCCACAGCCTGCGGGCCCTTTTGCTCCAGCAGATTGCGGGTGCCCATTTGCGGCTCGGCCTTGGGCGCGGGGGCTTTGGCTTCCTTTAGATCAGCGCGCGGGGCGGGACGATCTGCGGTCTCGGGATGCCCGTTCACGGTGATATCCGCGATATAGGTCAGAACCTTGGTGCCGCGGTCGCGACGACGCTTGAAGGTGAACAGGTCCGGCGTCGTGTCGATGAATTTGGTGGTGTATTCATTCGACAGGAAGGTCGGGTGTTTCAGCAGGTTGATGACAAAGTCGATATTGGTGCTGACGCCGCGAATACGGAACTCGCGCAGGGCCCGGTCCATCCGGGCAATCGCCGCGTCGGGCGTTGGGGCCTTGGCGGTCACCTTTGTCAGCAACGAGTCATAGTACCGCGTAATCACGCCACCCGCATAAGCCGTGCCGCCATCCAGACGGATACCCATACCCGTGGCCGAGCGATAGGCGGTGATGCGGCCGTAATCGGGGATGAAGTTGTTCTGCGGGTCTTCGGTGGTGATCCGGGTCTGCAGCGCGTGACCGTTCAGATGCACATCGGCCTGGCTGGCGGCACCTGTGGCCTCGGCCAGGGTTTTGCCCTCGGCGATCAGGATCTGCGCCTGCACGATGTCGATTCCGGTGACTTCTTCGGTGACGGTGTGTTCCACCTGCACGCGCGGGTTCACTTCGATGAAGTAGAACTTGCCGGTTTCCATATCCATCAGGAATTCGACAGTTCCCGCGCATTCATAGTTCACATGGGCGCAGATTTTACGGCCCAGTTCGCAGATTTCCGTGCGCTGTTCTTCGGACAGATACGGGGCAGGGGCGCGTTCCACGACCTTCTGGTTCCGGCGCTGGACCGAACAGTCGCGTTCATAGAGGTGATAGATCTCGCCATGTTTGTCGCCGAGAATTTGCACCTCGACATGGCGGGCGCGGGTGATCATCTTTTCCAGATACCCCTCGCCGTTGCCGAACGCAGCCTCGGCCTCACGGCGGCCTTCCAGAACCTTTTCTTCCAGCTCGTCCTCGGATTCGATCGGGCGCATCCCGCGCCCGCCGCCACCCCAACTGGCCTTGAGCATTAGCGGATAACCGATCTCGGCAGCTTCCTTGCGGATCGCGTCCATATCATCGCCCAGAACCTCGGTCGCCGGGATGACGGGTACGCCCGCCGCGATAGCCACACGTCGAGCGCTGGCCTTGTCACCAAGCGCGCGCATGGTTTCAGCTTTGGGGCCGATGAAGGTGATGCCATTCTGAACGCAGGCATCCACGAAATCGGGGTTCTCGGACAGCAGGCCATAGCCCGGGTGGATCGCGTCCGCGCCGCATTCCTTGGCCACACGGATGATCTCGTCGATGCTCAGATAGGCGGCAACCGGCCCCATCCCCTCGCCGATGCGATAGGCCTCATCCGCCTTAAACCGGTGCAGGCCCAGCTTATCTTCTTCGGCGAAGACAGCGACGGTGCGTTTGCCCATCTCGTTTGCTGCGCGCATCACGCGAATGGCTATCTCGCCGCGATTGGCGATCAGGATCTTGTTGAAGTTGGTCATATCAGGTCCCGGTCTTATTGGTTTGGCCGTATTCATAGGCGGACAATACGCGCTCGTATATCAGTCGTTCTGGGTAGAACCGGCATGTTAACGCTCGCAAACGCCGCTTGGTGGCGCAAACTTACTAGCAATTCTGCGCTGCAGCATCAATTGCTGTGTTGACGCTGCGTAAGTTGATCCAACTTTGCCAAACCCATCTGGCCCATATTCGCCAGCATGTCCTGTCGCAGAATGTCGATGACATGGGCCGGGCCGCGTGACCCAAGGGCAGCCAACCCATAAAGAAAACCCCGCCCCAGCATGACGAAATCCGCCCCAAGCGCCAAAGCTCGCAGAACATCAAGCCCGCCTTCAACGCCACTGTCAAAGATTAGCGGCAAGTCTGTGGCCGCTCGTATGGCGGGAAGCGCGCGAATGCTAGCCGGGGCGCCATCGAACTGCCGCCCACCGTGATTCGAGACCCAGAGCGCATCAACACCGGCTTGTTTCAGGCGAGCCGCGTCTTCGGCGCGCATCACGCCTTTCACAACGAACGGCCCATCCCATGCATCGCGCAACCATTTGACATAGTCCATATCTGGCGATGTGCGCAGCAGGTATCCGATATGCGCCGTGGGGGACAGCGCGCTATTGCCATCGATGTATTTGTCGAGCGTCCTCATTCGCGGCATACCATGTCGCGCCATGCCCAAGGCCCAAGTCGGGCGTTGGGCGATCTGCGCCAGCAAACGTGGCGTCAGTCTGGGTGGATGGGTCAGGCCAGATCGCACCTGCCGTTCGCGCCGCGATGCAACCGGGACGTCAACTGTCAGCACAAGCGTTGAAAACCCGGCGGCTTTGATGCGACCTAACATGTCCGCGCGAATGTCCGGGTCCTTTGGAGGGTAAAGTTGAAACCAGGCGTTTTGACCAAGATGAGGAGCCAGATCCTCGGGGCTTTGGCTGGCGACGGTCGACAAAGTATACGGCAACCCTGCCTTGGCACCGGCGAGGGCCAGCAGTTTCTCAGCATCCGGCCAGATCAGCCCCGACATTCCAATCGGCGCAATACCGAAGGGCAAGGGAAAGTCTTGGCCCAAAAACTGTGTTCTGGTGTCACATTCGATAGGACCGTGCAGGATTGAGGGTAAAAACTCCACATCATCCAGTGCGGCCCTGTTTTTGTGCAGCGTGACCTCGGACCCTGTACCGCTATCCAGATATTCCCAGACGAAATGCGGAACCTTGCGCCGTGCGTGGCGTTTCAGATCGCCAATGCTGGGGAATGAGCTGTACAGGTCCATACGAATTGATCCGACCTACACAGTGATTCTGCAAGGTTTTCAGGCCGCTGATGCCTGAGTTGTCGATTTGGTCGGTTGCTCGGGCTTGCTTTTATTACCCTGTGCCGGATCAGCGCCATTGGCGACCTGCACCTGATTTCGACCCTTGTCTTTGGCCACATACAGGGCGTCATCTGATGCACGCATCAAATCCTGCGGCATAGAACCGTGCGCAGGATAATGGGCAACGCCAACGGAAATCGTGATGCGCGGCAGTGATTTCTCACCATAGCGGACCGAGACAGCCTCGACCGCCTGCCGCAATTGTTCGGCCCGGGTCATGGCGTCTTCGGGGGTGTTGTCGGGCAGGATCAGCATGAATTCCTCACCTCCGATGCGGCAGGCAACCTCGTCCCGGTCACAGCCCTGTTCCAAGGCCGAGCCCACCGAGCGCAGCACCATGTCGCCCGCATCATGACCATAGGTGTCGTTGAATTTCTTGAAGTGATCCACATCCACAGCGATCAGGCTCAGCGGTGCGCCTGTCTGTTGGCTGCGGCTAATGGATTTGCGCAACGTGTCGGTCATATGCCGACGATTGAACAAGCCGGTCAGCGGATCACGGACCGATTGGTCATGCAATTGGTCCCGCATCCGCACGTTTGCAATCGCCATGCTGATTTGTTCTGCACACAGTTGGGCCAGTTTTCTATTGGAATGAAACACTTTTTGGCTGCCTTCATGCGCCCGCAGATGGAGCAGGCCAACTGTTTCGCCATGCGCCAGAATGGGAAAACAGAAATAGGGGCGGCCATCATGGGGTTCGGCATGTTCGCAGACAAAATCAATCTCAGACGCGCCGTATTGGTATGTGCGACCGCGACGCAGACCCCAGCATCCTTCAGGGTGGATATGCGCCTTGTGAGTGCCCCCGTTCCAGCTTGCGCAGCCATCCAGAACATCGCGCGAGTTGGAGTAGACATACACGCTGCCCTCTGCCTCAGGCAGGATGTGGGTCATAAACCTTGAAACCATGTCGAACAGTTCATCCAGAGATCGGCTCGACTGTAGCCATTCATTCAATTCGCCCAACAGGCGTACCTCACGCGCCAACCTAAGTTGTTCATCCATCAGGTTGCGTTCTTTGGCTGATTGCCGTTGCAGCGCGCGTAACTGCAGACGGTTGGTGCGATATGTCACCAATGAGACGCTGGCCAAAGCGAACAGCGCAATGCCGCAAAGGATCGAAAGTGAAACCCTCAGTCGGGTAATAAATGTTGTGCGCAGATCGGTGAAATCGGTAAAAAACTCAATCGCGCCGATGAAGCGTCCGTTTTTTGTGATCGGAACGAACACCTCAGCCACCTGATGTTGCAGGGCGGTACGCGTGCTTTCGGAATGCAGGTCGAGTCCGTCGATCTCAGACAGTGGGAGCGCTTCCTGAATATAATGCGTCATTCCGCGTGCAACATCACTGCGGAAAAAGGCACGCGTTTCGTAGGATCCGATTTCCTCGGGACGTGTTGACCAGACAACGCGCCCGGCCGTGTCGAACATTTTGAACCGATACACATCCGACGCTTCGGGCATCGAAGAAAGAAATTCGGCATCATGCGGGTCGATCTTGCCGGTTTGCAGCGCCGTTTCGGGATCTTTTAGATGCAGAACAACGCGGCGTTTTCACAGTTCGGACTGTTTCAATATGTCAGTTTTCAGCATTCCGTCCACAACCGGTGCCGGAAGAGAATAGACTCCCCAACCTGCGACTGCCGCCAGCGCTATCAACAAAACGGTTATCCCTGCCCATTTTACCCGATGGGCAAGCCGCCCCCGAGCCGTGAGTTTCATATCCCGTCCTCCCGCAATCTGACATCAGCATTGAGGCCAGAGTTTGAGAGAGAGTTAACGAGACCGGCATAGGAGCAGACAAAAAAGTTCGAATTGCTCAGAGCTGTAGCTAAGGATTTGTTTCTTTTTAAGCGAACAAGCCGTGAACAAAGCCTTTCCCTTGCCGCGCATCCGGCGTAGTTTGTGAGGATGAGCAGTTTCGACGAAATGGACGCCTTCGAGGGCGCATCGCTTTCCCAACGTGCTATGGCCCGTCCGCGAGACGGGGGAGGGAATTATTTTAAAGGACTTAATCCAGCACAGGAACAAGCGGTAAGGCAAACTGAAGGTCCGGTTTTAATCCTTGCGGGTGCTGGGACTGGAAAAACCAAGACACTGATGGCCAGAGTGGCACATCTTATTTCTCAGCATCACGCCAAATCTTATCAGATACTTGCAGTTACCTTCACTAATAAGGCCGCGCGTGAGATGGCTGAGCGACTAAGGAAAACGCCGTTTGATTTGGAAGAGCCAGTCCGTTGGATGGGGACTTTTCATTCACTAAGTGCCAAGCTGCTGCGCATCCATGCCGAACTGGTCGAGCTAAATTCAAACTTCACCATTCTGGATACGGACGATCAACTGCGCCTACTTAAGCAGCTGCTTAAGGTAAACAATATAGATGAGAAGCGGTGGCCTCCTCGGATGCTGGCCGGGATTATCGACGATTGGAAAAACCGAGCCCTGACGCCGGACAAAGTGCCCGCCGCCGACGCGGGAGCCTACAACAACAAGGGTATCGAACTTTACGCCCAGTACCAGACCCGCCTGCGTGAGCTGAACGCGGTGGATTTTGGGGACCTGCTCTTGCACATGGTCACGATCTTCCAGACCCACCCGGACGTGCTGGAGAAGTACCAGCGACGCTTCCGTTATATTCTCGTCGACGAGTATCAGGATGCCAACGTTGCCCAGTACCTCTGGCTGCGGTTGCTGGCCGGGGCGCATAAGAACATCTGTTGCGTGGGCGATGATGACCAGTCGATCTATGGCTGGCGCGGCGCCGAGGTGGGCAACATCCTGCGGTTCGAAAAAGACTTTCCCGGCGCTTTTGTCGTCCGGCTGGAACAGAACTACCGCTCGACCCCGCATATTCTGGCGGCGGCGTCGAATGTCATTCGGGGCAATGAAAGCCGGTTGGGCAAAGAGCTTTGGACTAACACGCAAGAGGGCGAAAAGGTGCGTCTGATCGGCCATTGGGATGGCGAGGAAGAGGCGCGCTGGATCGGCGAGGAAATTGACGCGATGCAGGGCGGGACGCGGGGTGTGCGGCCGATGAACCTGGACGAGATCGCGATTCTGGTGCGGGCCTCGCACCAGATGCGGGCGTTTGAGGACCGGTTCCTGACCATTGGCCTGCCTTACAAGGTGATTGGCGGCCCCAGATTCTATGAGCGGATGGAGATCCGCGATGCCATGGCCTATTTCCGGCTGGTGGTCAGCCCCGGTGACGATCTGGCGTTCGAGCGGATTGTGAATACTCCGAAACGCGGCCTTGGGGACAAGGCACAGCAGACGATTCAGATGACAGCGCGCGAGCATGGTGTGTCACTGGTCGAAGGCGCGCGGATTGCAGTCGACAATGGGTTGATCAAGGGCAAGGGCGGTAAGGCGCTGCGCGAGTTGATCGACGGCCTGGCACGGTGGAATGCGATGACGCGTGGGCCTCGGATCGAGGTCGACGACGATTCGGTGATTGATGACGGCACTGCGCCCATGCGGTTCGGCGAGCCAGAAGTTTCACATATCGAACTGGCGCAGATCGTTCTGGATGAATCCGGCTATACCGCACATTGGCAAAACGAAAAAACGCCCGAGGCGCCAGGACGACTGGAAAACCTCAAGGAGTTGGTGAACCAGTTGGGCAACTTCGAGAACCTGCAAGGGTTTCTGGAACATGTCAGCCTGGTTATGGATAACGAGCAGGAGGGTGACGGGGCCAAGGTTTCGATCATGACCCTACACGCGGCCAAGGGGCTGGAGTTTCCCGCCGTGTTCCTGCCCGGGTGGGAAGACGGGTTGTTCCCGTCGCAAAGGTCGATGGACGAATCCGGCCTTAAGGGTCTCGAGGAAGAACGACGGCTGGCCTATGTGGGCATCACCCGCGCGGAAGAAGTTTGTACGATATCCTTCGCCGCCAATCGACGCGTGTTCGGCCAGTGGCAAAATTCGATGCCGTCGCGGTTTATCGACGAACTGCCCGAGGATCATGTTGAGGTGCTGACACCTCCGGGGCTTTATGGCGGCGGTCAGCCTGCGGCGGGAATTGAAACCCGCGCGGCTGAGGCAAATGTTTATAACTCGCCCGGTTGGAAGCGGATGCAAGCGCGGCAGGGGCAGTACGGGATGTCTCAGCCACGCGAAACCCGCAACACGGTGATCGATGCAACCGCGGTCGCCAGCTTCACCCTGGGCGAGCGCGTGTTTCACCAAAAATTCGGCTATGGCGCGGTGATCGGCATCGAAGGCGACAAGGTCGAGGTGGATTTCGAAAAGGCGGGCACCAAAAAGGTGGTCTCGCGGTTCCTGTCGGCCAAGGACGACATACCCTTTTAATCAATAGGAATGTGCCTGACGGCATATGCTCGGTTTTTTTGGGGGCGCCCGGCCATTGCTGCGGCGCCTTGTTTCATTTGTGAAAAAAGAAAAACGGCGGTTCCCAGGGAGGAGGAGGGGAACCGCCGTTCATTTCAACATCAGGGCAGGGAGGAGAAGAGCCCCGATGTATCCGAACCCGGGTTTGATCCCGGTATGTGTAAGTCGCGGCGACACCAGGGAGGAGGAGAGGTATCGCCGCGGGCTTTCAACATCAAGGCAGGGAGGAGAAGAGCCCTGATGTATCCGAATCCGGGTTTGATCCCGGTATGTGTAAGTCGCGGCGACGTCAGGGAGGAGGAAGACGTCGCCGCGCGCTTTCAACACCGGGAAAGGGAGGAGAAGTACCCGGTGTGTCAGTGTCCGGCGTTCAGGGCCGGTATAAGGTGCGGCGATATCAGGGAGGAGGAGAGATATCGCCGCTGAAATACAGATCCTAAAGGGAGGAGGAAGGACCTGATCTCGGTTATGTCAGTGCGCGCTTAGTGCGCGACGTATTCTTCGGCCGCCTGCATTGCCACGCGGCGGATCATCGAACGGTGCAGGCCCAGGTCGGCCAGCTCTCGGTTCGACAGTTCGGACAGTTCATTCACAGTCCGGCGGTAGACCCGGTACCGAACGAATCTGGTTTTTGCAGCCTCAATCAGTGATGCCAGGCCGGTTGCCGGAGCGCCTTTGAGCGCGGTCTGATGTGTTGCTACAGCCATCTGTGTTACCCGATATGTTTTGTCTTTGCCGCTGTGTCTCGGCGTTTGCTTGAGGATGAAGATAAGGAAATGCTGCACATGCACAATAGGTGAACTTGTCAATGCTGCTATGCAGCAAATGCATAGATATCAACGTGTTGGTGTGCTGTTGTCATTTGGGCCTTAAAAACAGGAGTTTTATGAGTGCCTTGCCCACGGTGGCAATCTTCCGAATTTTACTGGTTAGTAAAAATTGCCGCTTCTTTAAGCGCGATGTTTCTAAGTTGAGCATCTTTAAATTAAGGTGCGCCTCTTGCCTCACTAAAAGAGTGTTCCGGTGTGCATGGGAAATCATGGGCGACGCCTGGGAATGCCTTCGCGATTTGCATGGGGAGCCGCAAATGGAAGGTGATTCGTACGGTGGAAGCTGTGAGATTGACCTCTGGGTGATTGAATTTTCAAGAATTTGGAGAATTTTTGGGAATTCATGGGACATGATGTTCAGTGCAAGTTTTTAGCTATATATGGTATTTGGCCTCGATTTCAGTTCTAATTATGGTGTAATGCGGGTGGTTTTCAATTGATTGCCATGCGTCTATATTGCGATTCTTGCTTAAGTACATTGAAGTTTCCTATTGATTTCCATGAATTCCCATGGCATCCCTTGTTTATCCGATGAGGACGAGGCACATGGGGCGCCAAACGACCCCGAACCAATAAAAACAGGTTTCATACAGGCATCTCGCTTTCATCAATCAAGAGATCCGGCGCGCGGGCGAGCAGACATCCCCCCAGGTGGCGCGCGCAGCTGGACATCCCGCAAAGCGGGTCAATGCGGCGGGTTGATCAGTGGCAGCAGATCAACCCGCCGTTTTTCATCCGGGGGGAACGTGAATTTTGGGTGGGGCGCAAGCGAAAGGGACAGTCGTCTTGGCGCGCAGGTTTAGAGGTGAAAGCCACCACAAGGTGGATACGAAGGGCAGGGTGTCGATCCCGGCCTCGTTTCGCCGTGTGCTTGAGGCTTCGGACCCGAACTGGCAGCCCGGTGATACCCCCGAACTGGTGATCGTCTATGGAGATCACCGCCGCAAATTCCTTGAATGCTATACCATGCAGGCGATTGACGAGGTCGATCACAAGATTGACGCGCTTCCGCGTGGTTCGATGCAGCGGAAGATGTTGCAGCGCATGTTCCACGGTCAGTCCTTCCCAACCACCGTGGATGAGACGGGTCGCCTTGTGCTGCCAGCCAAGTTGCGCACCAAGATCGGCCTTGAAAACGAGGCGTTCTTTATTGCCGCGGGTGATACGTTCCAGATCTGGAAGCCTGAGACATATGAGTCTGAAGAGCTGGCAGCCGCCGAAGATTGGCTGGACGAACAGCCCGAGGATTTCGATCCTCTGGAGTTCCTAGATGGCGTCGGGGACGCGTGACGGCATGGCCGGCGCTGACACCCCTTCCGACAAACCTCATATCCCTGTTCTGCTGCGCCCATTGCTGGCCGCTGTGGCGCCGGTGTCCGGTGCTTGGCTGGATGGGACGTTTGGGGCGGGTGGTTATACACGTGGCCTACTGGAGGCCGGGGCTGACAAAGTCATTGGCGTGGACCGTGATCCGTTGGCCTTTGCGATGGCGGCAGACTGGGCGGGTGGCTATGGCGACCGGTTGGTTATGCAGCCCGGGGTGTTTTCCCGCATGGATGAATACGCGCAAGATCTGGATGGCGTGGTGCTGGACCTCGGCGTCTCATCCATGCAGTTGGATCAGGCCGAGCGTGGCTTTTC
This sequence comes from Ruegeria sp. BB1, assembly GCF_056539465.1. Classification (NCBI taxonomy): domain Bacteria; kingdom Pseudomonadati; phylum Pseudomonadota; class Alphaproteobacteria; order Rhodobacterales; family Roseobacteraceae; genus Ruegeria; species Ruegeria sp. BB1. Next base: position 1,290,228 of record NZ_JBQFVB010000001.1, on the reverse strand, counting down.
CTTCATGAAGGACGGCCCGCTGGACATGCGAATGAGCCAGGAGGGTGAGAGCGCCGCCGATCTGGTGAACACGGCGACCGAGGCCCAACTGGCCGATATTCTGTTCCACTATGGTGAAGAACGCGCCAGCCGACGGATCGCTAAGGCGATTGTGAAAGCGCGGGCGGATGAGCCGATTACGACGACCCTGCGTCTGGTTCAGATCATCGAATCTTGCTTGCCGCGCCCCAAACCGGGGCAGTCGCACCCGGCAACGCGCAGCTTTCAGGGGCTGCGGATTGCAGTGAACGCGGAATATGAAGAGCTGTTTCAGGGGCTTATGGCTGCCGAACGCGCGTTGAAGCCAGGCGGGCAACTGGCTGTTGTGACTTTCCATTCCATCGAGGATCGGATGGTCAAAAGGTTCTTTCAGTCCCGCGCAGGCAAGACCGGGCGTGCCAATCGCTATGCACCTGAAATGGAACAAGAACTGCCGCAGTTCACGCTTAAGACCCGCAAAGCTGTGGGTCCGGATGAACAGGAATTGCAGGAAAATCCGCGTGCGCGCTCGGCCAAGCTGCGTGTGGCGGTACGGACTGAGGCTCCGGCTGGGGAAATTGATGCCCGCGCCATTGGGATGCCGCAACTGGGGGGAAGGGCAAAATGAAGAGTGTTTTGTATGTGTTGACTGCTCTGGCCGTGTTCGGACTGGCGCTTTGGGCGTATCAAGAGAACTACCGCACCCAGCAAGTGGTGAAGGAAACACAGAATCTACAGCGCGAGATTGGCATGGCGCAGGTGCGGCTGGCCGTTTTGAACGCCGAATGGGCTTACCTGAACCGTCCCGACCGGCTGCGCGAATTGGCCGACCTAAACTTTGAACGTCTGGGCCTGTTGCCGCTGCGCGCCGAACAATTCGGACGCGCTGATCAGATTTCTTACGCCGAGGACCCGGACCTGCCTATCGTCGACCCGGTCGAGTTGCAGGCCATCACCAGTACTCAGGCGCTGGGCGAGGTGCAGATCCCATGACCCGTACCCCTCTGCGCCCCCTGGCCCGTGTTCTTGACGCTCGCGCCCGCGGCGAAAACCCAAAGGCGATCGAGCGGGAAAACATCCGTCAGCGTCACGAAGACATGAAAGATCGCGCCCGCGCCCGCGCCGAAGGGCGTTTGCTGGTGCTGGGCCTGTTCTTCTTCTGCGCTTTCTCGGTGGTCGGGGTCCGAATGGGCATGCTTGCGACGTCCGAGGCACAAGAGCCGCTGGCAAGCGCCCCCGGTGCTGCGATTGCGATGCAGCGCGCCAATATCGTGGATCGCGAGGGGCGCATTCTGGCGACAAATCTGGACACCTATTCTGTCTATGCCCAGCCGCCTGCAATGATCGACCCAGTCGCCGCTGCAGATCAGCTGGTGGCGATCTTCCCTGATCTGGAAAAAGAGCGTCTGGTCAAAGATTTCACCGGTAATCGTAAGTTCCTGTGGATCAAGAAACGTATCTCACCGGAACAGAAGCAGGCGGTGCATGATATCGGCGATCCCGGCATCTTATTTGGCCCGCGCGAGATGCGGTTGTATCCGAATGGGCGTCTGGCCGCGCATATTCTGGGTGGTTCGGGCTTTGGCCGCGAAGGCGTCAGCGCCGCCGAAGTTATCGGCGTGGCGGGGGTCGAGAAGCAATTCGACGATTATCTGCGTGACCCGGCCAACGGCAACAAACCGCTGCAACTTTCGCTGGACCTGACCATTCAAGCAGCGGTTGAGCAGGTTTTGTATGGCGGCATGAAGATCATGAACGCCAAAGGGGCCTCGGCGGTGCTGATGAACGTACACACGGGCGAGGTCATCTCGGCCGCGTCGCTGCCGTCCTTCGATCCGAACGACCGTCCGCGCCCGCCAACCTCGGGATTTGATCCGTCGGACAGCCCATTGTTCAATCGCTATGTGCAGGGCGTTTATGAGCTGGGCTCGGTATTCAAAATCTTTACTGCCGCGCAGGCTGTTCAGTTGGGGTTAGTGAATTCTGAGACAATCATCGACACCTCTGGTCCGATGCGGATCGGGCGTTTCCCGATTGGTGAGTTCAACGGCAAGAACTATGGTAAGATCAGCGTTGCGGATGTGATCGTCCACAGCTCGAACCGTGGCACGGGCCGATTGGCCTTGCAGATCGGGTCGCGTCGTCAGCAGGATTTCCTTGAGGCGCTGGGCATGTTCGAACCCACCCCCTTTGAAATTGTCGAGGCCGCAGGCGGTGAACCGCTCAAGCCCAAGAAATGGGGCGAGCTGAGTACGGTGACCATTTCTTACGGTCATGGCCTATCGACCAGCCCGATGCATCTCGCAGCCGGATATGCAGCGATAGCCAATGGCGGGCATTATGTCAGCCCGACCATTCTGCGCAAAAATGGTGCTCAATACGGGCCGCGAGTCATGTCCGAAAGCGCCGCGAAACAGGCGCAGAACATGCTGCGCCGTGTGGTGACAGATGGCACTGCCAGCTTTGGCGATGTTGCAGGCTATGACGTGGCGGGTAAGACCGGCACGGCGGATAAGCCCAAGCCGCGCGGTGGGTATTATGATGAAAAGGTAATCGCGACGTTCGCGACGATCTTCCCGGCCTATGATCCGAAATATGTGTTGATCGTCACTCTGGATGAACCGTCCATCGTGGCCTACGGCGAAAAGCGGCGGACGGCGGGTTGGACGGCAGTTCCCGTGGCTGCCGAGCTGATCGGACGGATTGCCCCGCTACTTGGGTTGCGTCCCCGGCTTGAGCCTGAGGCGCGCGCTGCTATAACCCTGACCTCAAATTAGGCTGTCCAGCAGAGGTGGGTCATGGGCACAAGGACGAAAACACTTAGCCAACTGGCCCTGACTGCGCGGGGCGGGGCGAATCCCGACATTACCGGACTGGCCGTTGACAGCCGTGAGGTGAAGGATGGCTATCTGTTCGCTGCGCTTCCCGGCACCCGCGTACATGGTGGAGAGTTCATACAATTCGCCCTGCGTATGGGGGCCGCTGCGATCCTGACAGATGCCGAAGGCGCTGAAATAGCGGCGGAGGAACTGGCCGCATCGGACGCTGCTTTGATCGTGGTTGAAGACCCCCGTCAAGCGCTGGCCGGATGTGCCGCGCTTTGGTTTGGGGCCCAGCCGCAGCACATCGTGGCTGTCACTGGGACAAACGGAAAAACGTCCGTGGCCACATTTGTACGCCAGATTTGGATGGAGCTTGGACTGGCCGCCGTCAATCTTGGAACAACAGGGGTTGAGGGTGCGTGGACCGCACCGCTGGCGCATACCACGCCCGAGCCGATTACCTTGCACCGCTGTTTGGCCGAAGCTGCGGAAAACGGCGTGACCCATGCCGCGATGGAGGCGTCTTCGCACGGGCTCGAACAACGCCGTCTGGATGGCGTGCATCTGGCCGCTGCGGGCTTTTCGAATTTCACGCAGGATCACCTGGACTATCACGAAACCTTCGAGGCCTATTTCGCCGCCAAGGCGGGATTGTTCGATCGTGTGTTGCCACAGGACGGCACCGTGGTAATCAACATGAGCGACCCAAAAGGTGTCGAGGTTCGCAAAATTGCCGAAGCGCGGGGTCAAAGTGTATTGACTGTCGGGCTGGGCGATGCCGATCTGTGTCTGATCGGTCAGCGCTTTGACGCGACGGGGCAGGATTTGCGGTTCTCGTGGCAAGGGAAGGTACTCCAAACCCGTCTGAACCTGATCGGAGGGTTTCAGGCCGAGAATATCCTGCTGGCCTGCGGGTTGGTTATCGCTGCCGGGGAAGAGCCCGAGCGTGTGTTCGAAACCTTGCCGCACCTGACAACCGTTCGGGGCCGAATGCAGCTGGCTGCGACCCGTGACAACGGCGCGGCGGTATTTGTCGATTACGCCCATACGCCGGACGCGGTGGCAACGGCGCTCAAGGCGATGCGGCCGCATGTCATGGGTCGCTTGATCGCCATTGTCGGCGCGGGTGGGGATCGGGATGCCACCAAGCGCCCGCTGATGGGTAAGGCAGCCGCCGATCATGCGGATCTTGTCTTTGTCACCGACGACAACCCACGCAGCGAGGACCCGGCCACGATCCGCGCCGCTGTTCTGCTGGGTGCGCCGGAGGCCACCGAAGTGGGCGATAGGGCCGAAGCCATCCTGCGCGGCATTGACGCTCTGCAACCCGGTGACGCGCTGTTGATCGCCGGAAAAGGCCATGAGACTGGGCAAATCGTCGGTGATCAGGTGTTGCCGTTTGATGATGTGGAACAGGCCAGTATCAGTGTGGCCGCGCTGGACGGGAGGGTGGCATGACGCTTTGGACAGCAGCCGAGGCGGCCGAGGCCACCGGAGGGCGCGCCACGACCGATTGGATGGTAAATGGCGTATCGATCGACACCAGGACCATTCAGCCGGGCGACTTGTTCGTTGCTCTCAAAGCCGAGCGTGACGGGCATGATTTTGTGGCGCAGGCGTTGGAAAAAGGTGCGGGTGCTGCATTGGTGTCGCGCATTCCCGAAGGTGTTCCGAAAGACGCCCCGCTGTTGATAGTCGATGATGTTCAGACCGGGTTAGAGGCATTGGGGCAAGCAGGCCGCGCCCGAACTGACGCGCGCGTCGTGGGTGTTACCGGCAGCGTCGGAAAGACCTCGACCAAGGAAATGCTGGTGACCATATTGGAAAAGCAGGGAAAAACCCACGCCAGCGTGGCCAGCTATAACAACCATTGGGGCGTTCCTCTGACGCTGGCTCGAATGCCGCGCGACATTGAATTCGCCGTGATCGAGATCGGCATGAACCACCCCGGAGAGATTGCCCCGTTGGCGCGTCAGGCACGCCCGCATGTGGCGTTGGTGACGACAGTTGCGGCGGTCCATCTTGAGGCGTTCGATTCGGTTGCGGGTATCGCTCAGGAAAAAGCCGCGATCTTCGAAGGGCTCGAGCCCGGCGGAGTGGCCATCGTAAATGCAGATATCGAACACGCAGAAATTTTGCGTCAGATCGCGCAGGACTACGGGGCCGGTATCGTTGGTTTTGGCCGTAAGGCTGCAGATTACGCATTGAATGATGTCTCGCAAGGAGGCGACTCGGTGCGTGCGGAAGCTGCGGTTGGGGATGCCACCATCACCTATGACGTGCAATCGGCTGGAACGCATTTTGCCATGAATGCGTTGGGTGCATTGGCGGCCTGTGTTGAAATGGGTGTTGATCTTGATGAAGCCATCGCAGGTCTGCGCCAATGGTCTCCGGTCAAAGGGCGGGGCGTGCGCGAGGTGCTGCCGCTGGCGGCGGGCGGGCAGATTGAGTTGTTGGATGACAGTTATAATGCCAATCCTACTTCGATGGAGGCAGCGTTGGATGTGCTGGCTGCGGCCGAGGGCACACGCCGGGTCGCTTTTTTGGGTGATATGAAAGAGTTGGGCACGCAGGAAATCGCCATGCATTCCGGAATGGCGGATGTCGCGGCAATGGCGCAGGTCGATCAGGTTCACTGTATCGGTCCGTTGATGAAGGCTCTGCATGCAGCGCTGCCCGAGGGCAAGCGCGGGTTGTGGAGTGAAACAAGCACCGAAATGGCCGCGCATCTGCCGGATTTGATCCGGGCAGGCGATACGGTTCTGGCCAAAGGGTCGCTGAGCATGGCGCTGGCTCAGATTGTTGACGGTTTGCGGAAAATGGGGCAAGGGAGCGCGCTTGACCCATGACCTCCGCATGAGAAAGGTTTTGACATGCTCTATTGGTTGACCGCCCTGTCGGATGGGGGGGATTTCTTTAACCTCTTCCGCTATATCACCTTCCGTGCGGGCGGAGCCTTTCTGACCGCGTTGATCTTTGGCTTTATCTTCGGCAAGCCGCTGATCAACGTATTGCGCAGGAAACAGGGTAAAGGTCAGCCAATCCGAGACGACGGTCCTGAGGGGCATTTTTCCAAGGCTGGCACGCCAACCATGGGCGGGTTGCTGATCGTTGGTGCGCTGGTGACCTCAACGCTGGTCTGGGCGCGGTGGGACAATCCTTATGTCTGGATGGTGTTGTTTGTGACGCTGGCTTATGCGGCAATCGGTTTTGCAGATGACTATGCCAAGGTGTCCAAGCAGAACACTAAGGGTGTGTCTGGAAAGATGAGAATGGCGCTGGGGGTGATCATCGCGGTTCTGGCTTCGCTTTGGGCCACCCTGCATCATCCCGAGGCGCTGCAGAACCAGCTGGCCGTGCCGGTCTTCAAGGATACGCTGGTCAATTTGGGAGTTTTTTACATCCCCTTTGCAATTGTTGTGATTGTGGGGGCGGCCAACGCTGTGAACCTGACTGATGGCTTGGATGGCTTGGCAATCATGCCTGCGATGATTGCAGCCTCGACCTTGGGTGTAATTGCTTATGCGGTCGGGCGGGTCGACTTTACCGAATATCTGGACGTGCATTATGTGCCGGGTACGGGGGAGATTTTCATCTTTACCTCGGCACTGTTTGGCGCGGGGCTTGGGTTTCTGTGGTATAACGCTCCGCCTGCGGCCGTATTCATGGGCGATACCGGATCGCTGGCTTTGGGCGGCGCGCTTGGCGCGATTGCGGTGGCCACTAAGCACGAGCTGGTACTGGCCGTTGTCGGTGGGCTTTTCGTTGTGGAAGCGCTGAGTGTGATTATTCAGGTTTTGTACTTCAAACGCACCGGTCGCCGCGTGTTTCTGATGGCACCAATCCATCACCACTATGAGAAAAAGGGGTGGGCCGAGCCGACCATTGTGATCCGGTTCTGGATCATCTCGCTGATCCTGGCGATGATTGGTCTGGCGACTTTGAAAGTCCGGTAACGCTCCCGCCAGGTTCGGCGGACCTGCGGTCCACCTGCCACCTGTTGAGCCCGGCTCGCGCTGACGCGCGAGCCTTTTGTTGCCCTTGCCAATAGAGTTTTCTTCTGTGCAGTGTGACGGCCAATTGGACGTCAGAAGAAGGTGGGCGGCATGATCCCGGTCAAAGGGTTTTCAGGGCAAAAGGTTGCGGTTCTGGGGCTTGGCCGATCGGGTCTGGCCACGGCCCGTGCATTGCGGGCAGGTAAGGCTGAGCCTGTCTGTTGGGATGACAATCCCGCCGCTCGCGAAACAGCCGAGGCAGAAGGTTTCACTTGCGCCGATTTGCACCGCCACGGGGCGTTTGACGACATCGCGTCGCTGATCGTGTCGCCGGGAATTCCGCATCTCTATCCCGAACCGAACCCGATTGTGGCTGCTGCGCTGGACGCCGGAGTGCCGGTGGACAACGATATTGGGCTGTTCTTCCGATCCTTTGCCGGGTCGGAATGGAACAACTATGACACCCCGCCTCGCGTTATTGCGGTGACCGGGTCAAACGGGAAGTCAACCACTGCAGCATTGATTCATCACGTCCTGACCGAAGCCGGGCGCGAGGCACAGCTGGCAGGGAATATTGGGCGCGGGGTGCTGGATATTGATCCGGGTGGAGACGGGTCGGTGGTTGTGTTGGAGTTGTCCAGCTATCAGACCGATCTGGCCCGCGCATTGACGCCGGATGTGGCGGTGTTCACCAACCTCTCGCCTGATCATCTGGATCGGCATGGCGGGATGGGGGGCTATTTCGCAGCCAAACGCCGGTTATTTGCCGAGGGCGGACCGGATCGCGCAGTGATCGGTGTGGATGAAAACGAAGGCGCGTTTCTGGCGGGCCAGCTGTCCGAAGGGCCGACTGACGACCGGGTCATCCGTGTCTCGGTGGCGCGCAAACTGACCGGGCCGGGGTGGCAGGTCTTTGCACGCAAGGGGTTCTTGTCGGAGTACCGCAAGGGGCGGCAGGCTGGGTCAATCGACTTGCGTCAGATCAAGGGCCTGCCCGGCGTTCATAACCATCAGAACGCTTGTGCCGCCTATGCTGCCTGCCGCGCGTTGGGGCTGGCGCCGCGCGTAATTGAGGATGCGCTGCACAGCTATCCCGGCTTGCCGCATCGCAGCCAGATTATCGCCGAAGTGGACGGCGTGACCTATGTGAACGATTCCAAGGCCACCAATGTAGACAGCGCGCTGAAGGCGTTGAGCGCGTTTAAAAAGATCCGGTGGATTTGTGGGGGACTGGAAAAAGAGGGTGGTCTTTCAGCGTTGAACGGCGCGGCGGATCAGGTGCTCAAGGCTTATGTGATCGGGCGCGAAGCTGCCAATTTCGCGCTTCAACTTGAAGCCGAGGCGCAGGTCTGCACCACAATGGCGGAAGCCGTGGCGCAGGCCATGTCAGATGCGCAACCGGGAGAGACGGTGCTGCTGGCCCCTGCAGCGGCAAGTTTCGATCAGTATGACAATTTTGAACAGCGCGGAGAGGACTTCGCTGAACAGGTTCGGCAGCGGTTGGCGGGATAGTCATTTGCAATAGACCGCCAGTTGGGCCAAGCTACAGTGCTATCAGCTTGACGCGCCGTGACAATTACGTTTGGCTCCGGGCAAATTCAACACGAGGTAATGACTATGCCATACCGTAAGTTTTCTTTGATTCTTCCTACCATTCTGGTGGTCGGAGCCTGCACGAATGTTGGTGCCAATTATCAGCCGATTGTCGATGGTCCGATTGGCCCGAACTACAACGTGGATCTGCAGCAATGCCAGCAATTGGCGGCATCTCAGGCCAGTGTTGATGGCACGACCGCCGGGAACGCCGCAATTGGCGCGGCCGGTGCTGCCGCGGTCACGGGGATCGTTCAGGACAGCAGCGACAATCTGGGTCGTGCAGCGGTCGCTGGCGCTCTGGTCGGTGCCGGTGCGGACGTGATCAACAAGAACCAGAATAAAGAAGTCATCGTGCGCAACTGTATGCGCGGACGTGGCTATAACGTCGTCGGCTAACGGGTTGCGATTGCAACTCCAGCAGCGTGGCCCGAGGACCACGCCCATTGGAAATTGTAACCGCCCAGCCAACCGGTGACATCCACCGCTTCGCCAATCGCATAGAGGCCGGGGACATCCCTGGCCTCCATCGTTTTTGACGACAGATCATCAGTGTCGATCCCGCCCAGGGTGACCTCGGCGGTGCGATAACCTTCGGTGCCCGAAGGGGTCAGTGGCCAATTGGACAGGGCCGTAATTAAATCGGTCAGTGCCGCGTCGGATTGGTCGGCCAGGTTGCCCTGCATCGGAATATGCTGGCTTAGGTACTCCACCAGCCGTGTTGGCAAGTGGCGGGCAAGTTCGGTGGTCAGGGCCTTGCGGCCTCCGCTTTGCCGCTGATCGCGCAGCAGGTCGAAAAGGGGAAGATCGGGTATCAGGTTGACCCGGATCGCCTCACCCTCGCGCCAATAAGAAGACAATTGCAGCACCGATGGCCCGCTGAGGCCGCGATGGGTGAACAGCAGCGCCTCGTCAAAGCTGGTGCGCTCGTTTGACAGGCGTGCGGGCAAGGACACGCCGGAAAGGTCCTTGAATTTCCCGTCCGAGAAGGTGAACGGCACCAATGCTGCGCGTGTGTCGGTGATCCGCAGACCGAACTGGCGGGCGATATCATAGGCCAAGCCGGTTGCACCCATCTTGGGGATCGACTTACCGCCCGTTGCCAGAACCAGATTGGTGCAAGTCAGGCTGAGGCGCTGCCCTTCGCGGTCGACCTCCAGCGCGAAACCGGCCTCGGTCTTGCGCACATCTTTCAACTCGGTACGCACCCACAGATCGGCCCCGGCGCGCTCCATCTCGGTCAACAGCATCTGAATGATCTGTTTCGAGGACCCGTCGCAGAACAATTGGCCAAGGGTTTTTTCATGCCACGCGATGCCGTGGCGCCCGACCAGGTCAACGAAATCCCACTGCGTATATCGCGCCAAGGCCGACTTGCAGAAATGCGGGTTTTGCGACAGGAAGTTGCCCGGCCCGGCGTACATGTTGGTGAAATTGCAACGCCCGCCACCTGAGATGCGAATTTTCTCTCCGGCCGCTTTGGCATGATCGATCACCAGAACGCGCCCACCGCAATGGATCGCGCACATCATACCGGCTGCACCGGCACCGAGGATGATCGTGTCATATGTCATGGGCTGCGCATGGCGTGGAATTGGAAGGAAGGCAAGAGCCAGCGCGGTTTCGGCGCACTGCAAAAGACTTCATGGGTCATTGCATCGTGAGGCGTTTTGGTCAGTAGAAATACAGATTGCAAGCTGCCCAACGCGCTGACATGCTGCCCTTTTGACGCGCGTTTTCAAAAAAGGATAAATCGATGCGATTTCCAGCCTTTATTACTGCATTTCCCAAATTGGACGTGCCTTTCCCCGAGGATGTCGTGCAGACGGCGGTCATAAGATCTGACGCCGGCCTCGCGGCGTTTTTTACGTTTCTTCAGGATATGGAGCTTCCATTGCATTCACATGGGGCCCAATGGGGAACGGTCATCGAAGGTGAGGTCGAGCTGACTATCGGAGGAGTTACCAAAACCTACCGTCCCGGTGACAGCTATTCGATTCCGGCCGGGGTGGAACACGGTGGGCAGATCAAGGCCGGGACCCGTGTGATCGACGTGTTTGAAGAGCCGGATCGGTATCCAATCAAAGAGTGACGTAAATTCTGCGCTGTCCTGCGCGGGCATTATTCAGCCCCTTTGACACCGCGATGGGATTGGGGCCGTTTGTCCAATTGCTAAGGTCACCGCCACTGACGGGCCGTTTTCCGCATACCCGCTCATTCCGCTAGCCCAAACGCAAAAATGTCTGTAGACTCTCAATCAGATCCCGAAAACGGGGCGTGAACGAGGCAGTAAGTGGCGGTATCTCATGACTGAGATGGTGTATGGCGCGGTCCAGGACCAGCGCGGAGAACCGATTCTACCAAAGTGGTGGCGGACGATTGATCGCTGGACCATGTCCTGTGTGCTGATCCTGTTTGTCATTGGGCTGTTGCTGGGGCTGGCCTCGTCGCCGCCGTTGGCCGGGCGCAACGGGTTTGACCCGTTCCACTATGTCGAACGGCAGGCGATCTTTGGCGGGCTGGCTCTGGTTGCGATGCTGCTGACCTCGATGATGTCCCCGACACTGGTGCGGCGTCTGGCAGTGCTGGGCTTTCTTGCGTCGTTTGTGGCGCTGGCGTTTCTGCCGATCTTTGGCACCGATTTCGGCAAGGGGGCGGTCCGTTGGTATTCGCTGGGCTTTGCCTCGATGCAGCCATCCGAGTTTCTAAAGCCCGGCTTTATTGTCGTGGCCGCATGGTTGCTGGCCGCGTCGCAGGAAATCAACGGTCCTCCGGGGCGGTTGTGGTCCTTTGCGCTGTGCATGGCCATCGTTGGAATGCTGGTGTTGCAACCTGATTTCGGTCAAGCCTGTCTGATCCTGTTTGGCTGGGGCGTGATGTATTTTGTGGCAGGGGCACCTATGCTGCTTCTGCTGGGTATGGCCGGGGCGGTCGTGCTGGGCGGTATGCTGGCCTATTCGAACTCGGAACACTTTGCCCGCCGCATCGACGGGTTCCTGAACCAAGAGGTCGATCCGACCACGCAGCTGGGCTATGCTACCAACGCCATTCGCGAAGGTGGATTGTTCGGTGTTGGCGTGGGCGAGGGGCAGGTGAAATGGTCGCTGCCCGATGCGCATACCGATTTTATCATCGCTGTCGCGGCTGAGGAATACGGCCTGATCCTGGTGCTGATCATCATCGCGCTCTATTCGATCATCGTTGTACGCTCGCTGCTGCGGTTGATGCGCGAGCGGGACATGTTCATCCGTCTGGCAGGCACCGGTCTGGCCTGCATGTTCGGTGTGCAGGCGATGATCAATATGGGCGTTGCGGTGCGGCTGTTGCCCGCCAAAGGCATGACGCTGCCGTTTGTCAGTTATGGTGGTTCATCCCTGATTGCGGGCGGCATCGCGGTTGGCATGTTGTTGGCCTTCACCCGCACCCGCCCACAGGGCGAGCTTGGCGATATACTGCGCGGACGAGGTTAATGAACAAACCCTACCTTCTGATTGCAGCTGGCGGCACCGGGGGGCACATGTTCCCGGCACAAGCGCTGGCTGAGGCGATGCTGCAAAAAGGTTGGCGCGTGCGCCTGTCTACCGATACGCGCGGCGCACGGTATACCAGTGGCTTCCCGCACTCGACCGAAATTGTCGAGGCGTCCTCGGCCACTTTCGCGCGTGGTGGTTTGGCCGCAAAGGCGCTGGTCGGACCCAAGATTGCGGGTGGCGTGACCAGCATGTCATTGCAGATGATGCGCGACCGGCCGGATGTGGTTGTGGGATTTGGCGGTTACCCCTCGATCCCGGCGCTCGGCGCGGCGACGATGTTGAAAATCCCGCGCATGATCCATGAACAGAACGGTATTCTGGGACGGGTAAACCAGTTGTTTGCGACCCGCGTGTCTCAGGTAGCTTGCGGTATTTGGCCCACGGATCTGCCCGAGGGGGCAAAGGGCATCCATACTGGCAATCCGGTTCGGGCCGCCGTTCTTGAACGCGCGGCGGCGGGTTACATTCCGCCCGGAGATTACCCGATGTCGATCCTGGTGATGGGGGGATCGCAGGGCGCGCGCATCCTCAGCGATGTGGTGCCCGGCGCGATTGCAGCTTTGCCCGAATTGCTGCGCGGCCAAATCCGCGTTGCCCATCAGGCACGTGACGAAGATGGCGAACGGGTCACGGCGTTCTACGCCGACCATGGAATCCGTGCCGAGGTCAAACCGTTTTTTCACGACGTTCCCCGCCGCATGTCGGATGCACAGTTGGTTATCTCGCGCTCGGGGGCGTCAAGCGTTGCCGATATTTCGGTCATCGGGCGACCCTCGATCCTGATCCCGTTTGCGGCTGCCGCTGGCGACCACCAGACCGCCAATGCGCGCGGGCTGGTACAGGCGGGTGGGGCGATCATGATTCCTGAAAACGCCCTTGACGTTTCCTCGCTGACCGAGCAAATCACCGCAGTTCTGACTAACCCTGAAGCCGCGCAAAAAATGGCCCATGCCGCCCTTTCGACCGGAGCTCCGGACGCAACCGAGCGTCTGACGGCCCTTGTCGAGCAACTGGCGCAGAAGGAGACCGCATGAATCCTGCAACCAAACTGCCGCAAGATGTAGGGCCGATCCATTTCGTAGGGATCGGCGGGATCGGGATGTCGGGCATTGCCGAGGTGCTGCTGAACCTTGGCTACCGGGTGCAGGGGTCGGACCTGAAGGCCTCGAAAATCACTGACCGTCTGGCCAGCTTGGGGGGCGAGATTTTTGTCGGCCAACGCGCCGAGAACCTGGAAAACGCCGCCGTAGTAGTGGTGTCGACCGCGATCAAACCGGGCAACCCGGAATTGGACGGTGCCCGCGCGCGCGGACTGCCGGTTGTACGCCGGGCTGACATGCTGGCCGAATTGATGCGCCTGAAGTCCAACATCGCGATTGCCGGAACCCACGGCAAAACAACCACCACCACCATGATGGCCGAGTTGATGGTGGCCGGTGATTTCGACCCGACGGTGATCAATGGTGGGATCATCCACGCCTATGGCTCCAACGCGCGGATGGGACAGGGCGAATGGATGGTGGTCGAGGCCGACGAATCCGACGGCTCGTTCAACCGTCTACCTGCGACCATTGCCATTGTTACCAATATCGACCCCGAGCATATGGAACACTGGGGCGACTTCGACAAATTGCGCGACGGTTTCTACGAGTTCGTGTCGAACTTGCCTTTCTACGGTCTGGCCGTGTGCTGCACCGATCATGCCGAGGTGCAGACGCTGGTTGGCCGCATCACTGACCGGCGCGTGCGGACCTATGGCTTCAATGCGCAGGCCGATGTACGTGCAGTTAACCTGACTTACAAAGGCGGCATCGCGCATTTCGACATCCACCTGCAATACGAAGACACGGTGATCGAAGGCTGTACCTTGCCGATGCCCGGTGATCACAATGTCTCGAATGCCTTGTCTGCGGCGGCAGTGGCCCGGCACCTGGGCATGAAGACCTCGGAAATTCGTGATGCGCTGGCCAATTTCGGTGGCGTGAACCGCCGCTTTACCAAGGTGGGTGAGGTTGATGGGGTCACCATCATTGACGATTACGGCCATCACCCTGTGGAAATTGCTGCTGTGCTGAAAGCTGCCCGTCAGGCCACTGAGGGACGGGTCATCGCCGTGCATCAGCCGCACCGGTATTCCCGCCTGTCCAACCTGTTTGATGATTTCTGCACGTGTTTCAACGACGCCGATGTCGTTGCCATCGCTGACATATTTGCCGCCGGAGAGGACCCGATCAAGGGTGCATCCCGCGATGATCTTGTGCAGGGCCTGATCCGCCACGGCCATCGACACGCCCGCGCATTGCTGGACGAAGGCGATCTTGAACGTCTGGTTCGCGAACAGGCGCGTCCCGGAGATATGGTCGTCTGCCTGGGGGCTGGTACGATCAGTGCCTGGGCCAACGGATTGCCCGCTCGATTGCAGCAAAAACAGGTGGTCTGAGGCAATGGACTCTCGCCCATTGCAACTATAAAGTGTGACGTCGCAATCGCAGACGGGATGTCCTCGGAGGGGCATATGGCATATTCGGTAATGTTTGCAGCCTTGTGGGTCGTGGCCTCGACGATTGTGGCCATGTTGCCGATGCGTCTGCAGTTCCCGCCTGGAGTTGTGTTATTCATCTCTGCGCCTGCTCTGATTGTCTGGCTGGGCCATGACTATGGCTGGGTGTTTGGGCTGTTGGCTAGCGCTGCCTTTGTATCCCTGTTCCGCAATCCCATCCGGTTTTACTGGCGCCGTTGGACCGGTGCGGAGGTTCAGAAATGAACTTGTCCATCGCCCTTGCCGCGCTTTGGGGAATTGCTGCGAATGTGTTGGCGATGATCCCCAGCAAAGACAATCACTGGACCCGCGCCTATATCCTGATTGCGGTGGGGATTCCGATTTTGGGATACGTGACGCTTCAGAACGGACCGTGGATCGGGTTGATTGTAATGGCAGCAGGCATGTCGGTGCTGCGCTGGCCGGTGATTTATCTGGGGCGTTGGGTGCGACGGCTTGTTGGACACTGACATGATCGAATACGTCTTTTACACTCTCGCATTCTTTCTGCCCCTGTTTTTGATTTGGATAGCCTCACACATTCTTATTATTAAAGGGAAGTTCAGAGGACCGATCTATCTTCTATTATTTTTGTTTGTTTCGTTTGCCGCGTGGTATTGGACCCCTGTTAGCGCGTACGCCAGTCAGAGCGCCGAGGGGTTCGTTGTGCTATTTTCAGTCGCTTATACCTCGAGCGTGATCGTCCAATTCGTGCCAGGTCTTACCCTTGGAATTTTGACTGGTGGATTGCACCGGATTTTGCTCAGGAAGTTGAAGTCTGATGCCAGTATTGCGCCCGTGTAATAACCCAAGAGGTTAAAATGCTGTGCTCCAAAGAAACGCTTGGTTGAGGACAGCTGAACCATTTTGACCAAACCTTCAGATGAGGACACGGATTGGAGATAATTGAAGTAGTAGCCGCTGTCGTGTTGGCGATGGCGCTTCCGGTATTTTTGTCCGGGCTGGCATCCCACAATCTTGTTAAACGGGGTCGTTTTCGTGGGCCCGTCTATCTTTTGTTGTTTCTTGTCTTGTCCAGTGCCTATGGGTTTCTGGCTTCGGACAACGTAGGATTGCTAGAGCCGATGTGGTGGCGGGCCGAAGACTTCTATAATCTTTTCGTTATGTTCACAGCCTTTCCTTTGGGAACCGGGTTGGTTTTGGGATTCAGTACAGGTTTGCGTAGCCGACAGCGGTCAAAGCGTATGCAAAACTTAGTCCAGATAGATGACAAGCGAACAGAATCGAACTACCAGAGAGCCATGGTTCAAACACTTCCTGCGCCTCGTGGCAAACTCACTGAAAACCGACCTTTGAATGATTTAACCTGGCTTCGGGTCGGTGGGCCTGCGGATTATTTATTCCAGCCTGCAGATATCGAAGACCTTCAGCACTTCCTGCGCGACTTGCCTGCTGAGGTTCCCGTCTTCCCAATGGGTGTTGGTTCGAACCTGATTGTTCGGGATGGCGGGTTGCGCGCGGTGGTGATCCGGCTTGGGCGCGGGTTCAACGGTATTTCGGTCGATGGCAACACCGTCACCGCTGGCGCGGCAGCGCTGGATGCGCATGTGGCGCGCAAGGCGGCGGATGCGGGTGTGGACCTGACGTTTCTGCGCACCATTCCCGGCTCGATCGGGGGGGCTGTGCGGATGAATGCGGGATGCTATGGCAGCTACACAGCGGATGTGCTGCGCAAGGCCACCATCGTCACGCGACAGGGTGAGGTTCTGGACCTGAGCCCAGAGGATCTGAACTTTCGCTACCGTCAGTCCGATCTGCCCGACGGGGCGGTATTGGTTTCCGCTACATTCGAGGGTCCGTTAGGTGATCCCGCTGAATTGCACGCTTGCATGGCGGCGCAACTGCAAAAGCGCGACGAGACCCAACCCACCAAAGACCGCAGCGCCGGTTCGACCTTTCGCAACCCGGCGGGCTTTTCGTCCACGGGTCGCGCTGATGACGTGCATGACCTCAAGGCATGGAAAGTCATCGACGATGCGGGTATGCGCGGGGCGTTGCGAGGGGGCGCTCAGATGAGCCCCAAACACTCGAACTTCCTGATCAATACCGGCACTGCCACGGCTGCTGACCTTGAAGGTCTGGGCGAAGAGGTGCGAAAAAAGGTTTACGAAACAAGCGGCATCACGCTAGAGTGGGAAATCATGCGGGTCGGTGATCCGCTGACAGAATAAAGCCCCAACCGTCAGACCATAACAGGCAAATTCAGGCGACGGATCAAAGGCATAACGCAGTACGGACCACTACATAAGGTCCTGGGACATTGAGGCGCTAAGTGGGTAAGTCGAGCAGGACAAACCCCAAAGTGGCGGTATTGATGGGTGGCCCCTCGGCGGAACGCGAGGTGTCTCTCAGCTCTGGGCGCGAATGCGCAGCCGCCCTACGGGGAGAAGGCTTTGAAGTAGTAGAGCTGGACGCAGGTCCCGACCTTTACGCGCGCCTTTTAGACATCAAACCAGATGTGGTTTTCAACGCCCTGCATGGCCGCTGGGGTGAGGATGGTTGCGTGCAGGGTCTGCTGGAGTGGATGCGCATTCCGTACACGCATTCCGGCGTGCTGGCTTCGGCGCTGGCGATGGACAAGCAACGCAGCAAAGAGGTGTATCAGGCCGTAGGTCTGCCCGTAGTGCCCAGCGTGATCGTTCCAAAGATCGAGGTGATCGAGGTTCACGTTATGGAACCTCCTTACGTCGCCAAGCCCAATAACGAAGGCTCCAGCGTCGGTATCTATATCGTGCATGAAGGGTCAAACGGCCCGCCGCAACTGTCCGAGGATATGCCTGAATTCGTGATGGTCGAGAAATACATCGCAGGTCGTGAATTGACAGTGACCGTGATGGGTGACCGCGCGCTGACCGTGACCGAGATCATGACCGATGGCGGTTGGTACGACTATGACGCCAAATACAAGCCGGGCGGGTCCTGGCATGTGCTGCCAGCTGAAATCCCACAGGACATCTTTGACCGTTGTCTGGATTACGCATTGCGCGCCCATGATGCGTTGGGGTGCAAGGGGGTAAGCCGCACTGACTTTCGTTGGGATGACGGCATGGGGGCTGACGGGCTGTTCCTGCTGGAAACCAACACGCAGCCCGGCATGACGCCAACGTCGCTTGTGCCAGAACAGGCCGAGCATTTCGGCATGAGCTTTGGCCAGCTTTGCGCGTGGATGGTGGAGGACGCCTCATGCGACCGCTAAGGGCCACTCGTGCGCCGGTGATCCACCGATCAAAGCCGCTGGCCGGACCGGATGCGGATTTTGGCTCGGGCGCGCGGTCCGAGTCGGAGCCAAAGTTGCGGCTGAGTGGGGTCAAGCTGTTCGGTCGCAAATCGCAACGGTTTGATCCGGCTCCGTCGCGGCTGAATTACCGATTGCAGCGTTGGATGCTGACGCCGGGTGTGCGCCGGGGTTTGCGGGTTGGCTTGCCCATATTCGCGCTCTGCGCTGCGGCCGGGATCTATTTCGGCTCGGCCGAGCGGCGCGAGGCTGTGGTGGCCTATGTGGCCGACATCAAGACCTCGATCCAGCAGCGGCCTGAATTCATGGTCAATCTGATGGCGATTGATGGCGCGGGCACCAATCTGTCTGAAGACATCCGCGAAGTGGTGCCGTTGGACTTCCCGATAAGCTCCTGGGATCTGGATGTCGAACAGATCCGCGACACAATCACCGGGCTGGACCCGGTCAAATCCGCCTCGGTCCGGGTGCGCCCAGGTGGTATTTTGCAAGTGGATGTTGAAGAGCGTCAGCCCGTCATCGTCTGGCGCACGCGCCGCGGGATCGAACTGTTGGATGAAACCGGCGCGCATGTGGAACGCATCGCTTCGCGTAAGGAACACACCAACCTGCCGCTGATCGCAGGCAAGGGTGCGGATGCCCATGTGGCCGAGGCGTTGCAACTGGTGACCACTGCCCGCAGCTTGGGTGGCCGGGTTCGCGGTCTGGTGCGGATTGGCGAGCGACGTTGGGATCTGGTTCTGGATCGCGGCCAACGCATCATGTTGCCAACCGAACGCCCGGTGCGCGCGTTGGAACGTGTGCTTGCCGTGAACGAAGTGCAGGACCTGTTGGAGCGTGACGTGGCCGTGGTGGACATGCGGCTTGGGCAGCGCCCGACAATAAGAATGACCAAAGCTGCCAGCGAAGACTGGTGGAATACAAAAGTGACAGTGGGTAACGGGCAGTAACGAACATGATGACCGATCTTTATCAGTCCCAACGGGCCATGCGGCAAATGCGCAGGCAGGCGATGCAACGCGGTGTTGTCGCCATACTGGATGTCGGCAGTTCCAAGATTGCCTGCCTTGTGCTGCGCTTCGATGGCGCAAACCGCTTGAGCGAAGATAACAGCATCGGGTCCCTGGCCGGTCAGACCGGATTTCGGGTGATTGGCGCTGCGACCACGCGGTCGCGTGGTGTGCAGTTTGGTGAAGTCACTGCCATGCAGGAAACCGAACGCGCCATCCGTACCGCGTTGCAGGCGGCGCAGAAGATGGCTGATATCCGGGTGGATCACGTAATCGCCTGTTTCTCGGGCGCGAACCCGCGTTCTTATGGTCTGGACGCTCAGGTTGATCTGGAAGGTCAGGTTGTGTCCGAGGCCGAGGTTGGCCGTGTTTTGAACGCTTGCGACGTGCCCGATTACGGGGCAGGGCGCGAAGTGTTGCATGCCCAGCCGGTGAATTTTGCCTTAGATAACCGCTCGGGGCTGATCGATCCGCGCGGGCAGATGGGCCAAAGCCTTGCGGTCGACATGCACATGTTGACCGTCGATGCCGTCGCGATCCAGAACATCGTGCGCTGCATCAAACGCTGCGATCTGGAACTGGCGGGGATCGCGAACTCGGCCTACGTGTCTGGCGTCTCGGCACTGGTCGAGGACGAACAAGAGTTGGGTGCCGCCTGTATCGATATGGGTGGCGGTACAACCAGCGTGTCGATTTTCATGAAAAAACACATGATCTATGCCGATTGCGTGCGTATGGGCGGCGACCACGTGACCGCCGATATCTCGATGGGACTGGGTGTTCCGGCGGCTGTGGCCGAACGGATCAAGACCTTTAACGGAGGTGTCC
The DNA here is from genome assembly GCF_056539465.1 of Ruegeria sp. BB1. Taxonomy (NCBI): domain Bacteria; kingdom Pseudomonadati; phylum Pseudomonadota; class Alphaproteobacteria; order Rhodobacterales; family Roseobacteraceae; genus Ruegeria; species Ruegeria sp. BB1. The sequence goes on along the minus strand of NZ_JBQFVB010000001.1, from coordinate 1,270,634 downwards.
ACGCGACTGGCGCTGACGACCGCGACCTGATCGATATTGGTGGTGATACCGGTGATTGGGAACACGACCGCCGCACCGTCAGTCGGGCCGAGTTGATCGGTATCATGCGCCCTCGCGTCGAAGAGATTCTGGAAGAAGTGCGTGTGCGTTTGGATGCCGCCGGATTTGAGCATATGCCCAGCCAGCAGATCGTTTTGACAGGTGGTGGCAGTCAGATCATGGGGCTGGATGGCCTCGCTACCCGCATTCTGGGTCAGCGCGTACGTTTGGGTCGACCCTTGCGCGTTCACGGTCTGCCGCAATCGGCGACAGGCCCAGGTTTTTCGTCAGCGGTGGGGCTTAGCCTGTTCGCTGCGCATCCGCAGGACGAATGGTGGGATTTCGAAATTCCGGTCGATACCTATGCCGCGCGACCTTTCAAGCGCGCCATGCGCTGGTTCCGTGACAATTGGTAAAGCGGTCGGCGTTGCGGCGCTGGTCGTTGCAACCCCGCTTGCCGCACACGCCCAGACACGGATACCGCCTGAGGCATTTCTGGCTGCTGTCCAGGGTAAAACCGTTACGTTTCACGACTATCCCAGCGGCCTTCTGGTGGGGACCGAGGAATTTCTCAGCCCCAAACTGTCTGTCTGGCGGATGGAGGGGCGGGGTTGTGTCTATGGGCAGATCACTACACCCAATGGTCAGATCTGCTTTTTGTACGATGATGACCCGGATGACGTGCCGGTGTGCTGGTGGACCTTTCAGCACGAAGGCCGCCTTATGGTGCGACTTGCCAACTTCAACCGACGCGAAATTCAAGAGGTGCGCAGCATTACCGAAGACGGTTTGAATTGCCCAAGTACCCCAATTAGCTAAAGAAATGGGTTGCAGCCAGCGGCCTTATCCCGCAAGATATCCACAAGGCCCGTCAGAGGCCCTGCGGCAGGACCTGAGCAGTTTTCCGCATCTTAAAAATCAGTGAATCCCTCAAGTGGCGTGCATGTTGACTGCGGCGCGTGTGTCGCTTGCTTTGTGGTGGATTGAGTTCAATCCGCAACATCTGGCAATGAATGCAAAATACCGCTGACGACTGCCTTATTTCCTCCATATTTTGTGGGATTCGGCGATTTTTGGCGTGACCTTTGCTGTTTGGACCGGTAGGATTGTAAGCGGATAGGTAAGAAAAACACCGCTTTGGCGGGTCAATAAAACAGGCGGACAGAGCATGACATTGAATCTTTCGATGCCCGGGCACGACGAACTGAAGCCTCGGATTACAGTATTTGGCGTTGGTGGCGCGGGCGGCAACGCTGTCAACAACATGATTGAGAAACAGCTGGACGGCGTTGATTTTGTCGTCGCCAACACTGATGCGCAGGCGCTGCAGCAAAGCCAGTCTTCGGCGCGGGTGCAATTGGGCGTGAAAGTGACCGAAGGTCTGGGGGCAGGGGCCCGTCCGACCGTGGGCGCTGCGGCGGCCGAAGAAAGCATCGAGCAGATCGTCGACCATCTGGCTGGCGCACATATGTGCTTTATTACGGCTGGTATGGGCGGTGGCACCGGTACGGGTGCGGCGCCGATCATCGCGCAGGCCGCGCGGGAGCTTGGCGTTCTCACTGTTGGCGTTGTCACCAAACCCTTCCAGTTTGAAGGCGCCAAGCGGATGCGTCAGGCCGAAGACGGCGTTGAGGCGCTGCAAAAGGTTGTCGACACGCTGATTATCATTCCGAACCAGAACCTGTTCCGCCTGGCCAACGAAAAGACCACGTTCACCGAGGCATTCTCGATGGCGGATGACGTTCTGTATCAGGGCGTTAAAGGTGTGACTGATCTGATGGTCCGTCCGGGTCTGATCAACCTCGACTTTGCTGATGTTCGTGCCGTGATGGACGAGATGGGCAAGGCGATGATGGGCACTGGTGAGGCCACCGGTGAAGATCGCGCGGTTCAGGCGGCTGAGAAGGCGATTGCCAACCCGCTGCTGGACGAAATCAGCCTCAAGGGTGCCAAGGGCGTGCTGATCAACATCACCGGCTCGCACGACCTGACCCTGTTCGAGTTGGACGAAGCGGCCAACCGCATTCGTGAGGAAGTTGACCCCGAGGCCAACATCATCGTCGGTTCGACCCTGGATACCGTGATGGAAGGCGGTATGCGTGTGTCGGTTGTGGCCACTGGTATCGACGCCAGCGAAAAGCCCGTCGACGTTCCGGTTGCGCGTCGCTCGATGTCCGAGCCGCTGACCCGTACCGTTTCTGCGGAAGAGGCGCAGCAGGATGAGACCCCCGCTGCTGTGGCCGAAGTGGCGGAGCCCGCGCCCCAGCTAGAAGTGAACCGTGAACCTTCGCTGTTCGAAACCGCCGAGGAACCGGCGCAGCCGCAGGTGGAGCGTGACGATGACGGTCTGCCACCCCCTGCCTATCAGCCCCGCGTGGCTGAGTTCGAGCCGACACCTGAACCGGTTGAACCCGCGGCGGAAAGCTTTGTAGCACCGCAGCCACAGCACTCCGCAGGCACACCGTCGCCCGAAGCGCTGCAGCGTTTGCAGGCCGCTGTACAAAATGTCCCGGCCTCTGAACGTGGGTATGCGGCGCCGCGCCCACAGGCACCGCAACCGGACCCCGCACCGCAGGCTGAAGGGCAGGATCGTTCCCGGTTCGGCTTTAACCGCCTGATCGACCGGATGACCGGCCACGCCGCCGATACGCCGGCACAGCCGGTGCGCCAGCAGCCCCCGATGCGCCAAGCTGACGCTACGGCACCTGCGCATGATGAGGCCGACCCCGATCAGGATCGGATCGAAATTCCCGCCTTCTTGCGTCGTCAGGCCAACTGATCACGGTAACAAATTAACGACTTAGGGTCGCCTTTTGGCGACCCTTTTCTTTTGAAATACACGGCTTTAACTGTATGTAAGCAGGCTTTTGCCGATCTGTTACATTCATGTTTCATTCAGTTACAAAGAGTGAGTTGAGCCTTGACGCTTGCTTCCTTAGGTGAGTGTCCAACACGGACCGAAAAGGCCGGACACCACTCACCGAGGTTCACCTTGCAACATACGCTCAAATCTCCGATCACGTTTACAGGCGTCGGGCTGCACAGCGGCAAGCCTGCGACGATGGTCCTGAAACCGGCAGCCGCCGGTCACGGCATCTGGTTCAAACGGACGGATATCGAGCTGGGCAATGCGCTGATCCCCGCGATCTATGACGTGGTCGAGCGGACGCCGCTTTGCACCCGTCTGGTGAACGATGCAAATGTTTCGGTGTCGACCGTCGAACATATCATGGCCGCGCTCGCCGGATGCGGCGTGCATAACGCGCTGATCGAGATTGACGGACCCGAAGTTCCGATCATGGATGGGTCGTCGATTGATTTCGTGCGCGGTATCATGGCCAAGGGTGTACGTCGTCAGGCCAGCCCCGTTCTTGCGTTCGAAGTTCTCAAGCCCGTCACAGCTACGCGCGAAGGCGCCAGTGCTTCAATCGCGCCTGCGGATGGGTTGATCATCGATTTCCACATTGATTTCGAAGACGGCGCAATTGGCAATCAGACCAAAACGCTGGACATGCGTAACGGCTCGTTCGCGCGTGAGCTTAGCGATTGCCGCACATTCTGCCGCCGCACAGACGTTGAAGCGATGCGCGAAAACGGCCTGGCCTTGGGCGGGACGCTGGAAAACGCTGTCGTTGTACAGGGTGACGAAGTTCTGACCCCTGGCGGTTTCCGCCATGCGGATGAGGCTGTTCGCCACAAGATGCTGGATGCTCTGGGCGACCTTTACCTGGCGGGAGGCCCGATTCTGGGTCACTTCACTGGCGACAAATCCGGCCACGCGATGACCAACACGCTGCTGCGCAAGCTGTTTGAAACACCTGGTGCGGTGCGTCCGGTCCTGTGTACCCCCGAACAGGCCGCGCGTCTGCCGGGCCAGGGCCTTGTTTGGGACGAAATCCCCGAAGTCGCCTGATTGGATCAACTCTGCCGACAATTCCGCTAGTGAGTGTACTAAGGCGTTTTGCCCCGGAATTATCTATGCTAGACCAAAGGCCAATCAGGGGCGTGCCCCGATAAGCAATACGACGAGGATAGGCGGAATGGTTGGCACCAAAGCGGCAGTCAGGCTCGCAGGCGCGATTCTTCTGACAGCAGTTTTGACGGCATGCGGCGGAAAAGGCGCAGACCGCAATCAGAACCTGGAAGGCTTTACGCCAGAACAGATTTACACACGCGGCGAGTTTGAGCTGTCGCAGAATCGCTCGGATGATGCGGCGTGGTACTTCTCGGAAGTTGAGCGTTTGTATCCCTATTCGGATTGGGCCAAGCGCGCGCTGATCATGCAGGCGTTCTCGTTCCACACGGACAAGAACTATGAAGAAAGCCGGGCGGCGGCGCAGCGCTATATCGACTTTTATCCAACAGACGAAGATGCAGCCTATGCGCAGTATCTTTTGGCGCTGAGCTACTATGACCAGATTGACGAGGTTGGCCGCGACCAAGGGCTGACTTTTCAGGCGCTGCAATCTCTGCGCACAGTGATCGAGGTTTATCCTGATAGCGAATATGCCACGTCGGCGGTTCTGAAATTCGATCTGGCCTTCGACCATCTTGCTGGTAAGGAAATGGAGATCGGGCGCTATTATCTGCGTCAGGATCACTATACCGCTGCAATCAACCGATTCCGTGTCGTGGTCGAAGATTTCCAGACCACAACCCACACAGCTGAGGCGCTGTATCGTCTGATCGAAGCCTATCTGTCGCTGGGCTTGGTGGATGAGGCGCAGTCAGCCGGTGCTATCTTGGGTTACAACTATCAATCGTCGGAATGGTACGATGCGGGCTATGCATTGCTGACCTCGCGTGGGTTGGAATTGAAGAGCCGTGGAAACAATTGGCTAAGCACCATCTACCGTCAGACCATCAAAGGTGAGTGGTTGTAATCGTCATGGCTAAAGGCGTGGGACGCTAAGACCCGATGCTGCGCGCCCTTGATATCCGCGACATGCTGATCATTGACCGGCTGGAATTGACGTTTCAGCCGGGTTTGAACGCATTGACCGGTGAAACCGGGGCGGGCAAGTCGATCTTGCTGGATTCGCTGGGTTTCGTGCTGGGCTGGCGAGGGCGGGCTGAATTGGTTCGGCAAGGCGTCGCGCAGGGGGAGGTTGTAGCCGAGTTTGAGTTGCCAGATGGCCACCCCGCCCATGCGATTCTGGCCGAGGCAGGCTTGCCTGGTGGTGAGGAACTGATCCTGCGCCGGGTTAATACAGCCGAGGGACGCAAGACCGCTTGGGTCAATGACCGGCGCTGTTCCGGTGAGGTACTGCGCGCCCTGTCCGAGACGTTGATCGAACTGCACGGCCAGCATGATGATCGCGGGTTGCTGAACCCGCGCGGGCATAGGGCAATGCTGGATGACTATGCGGGGGTAGAGGACCTTCTGGCAGCTGTGCGTGCGGCGTGGATGGATATGTCCCGCGCGCGTAAGGATTTGGCCGAGACCGAGGCGACGCTGGCCGCCATGCGCGCCGAGGAGGAGTTTCTGCGCCACGCCGTTGCCGAGTTGGACAAGCTGGACCCTCAGCCCGGTGAGGATGCTGAATTGGATGCCCGTCGGCGCATGATGCAAGGGGCTGAACGCATTCGCGATGACGTTGCCCGTGCTTTTGACCTGTTGGGCGCAGATGGGGCCGAGGTGGCGATGTCTGACGCGGTGCGGTGGTTGGAAGGCGTGTCCGACAATGCGGGCGGGCAGCTTGAGGCCCCGATAGCCGCATTGGGGCGCGCCTTGATCGAATTGGGTGAAGCGCAGGACGGGGTGAGCGCCTGCCTTCAAGCTTTGGATTTTAACCCGGCTGAGCTTGAAGCCGCAGAAGAACGTCTTTTCGCCATCCGAGCGTTGGCCCGTAAGCATGATGTGGTGCCTGACGATTTGGGGGTTTTTGCCGACACGCTGCGTGATCGACTGACCCGGCTGGATGCAGGTGACGCCGACTTGGCGGATCGGCGTGCTGCGGTTGCGGCTGCACAGGAAACCTATGACAACGCCGCCGCCGCACTTAGCGCCGCGCGCCAACAGGCGGCCGGACAATTGGATGCGGCCGTGATGGCCGAGCTTGCACCGTTGAAGATGGAGCGTGCGGTATTTCAAACCGAAATCACGGGCGCCGATCCCGGACCTGAGGGGGTGGATGCGGTGGCCTTTACCATTGCCACCAATCCCGGCGCTCCGTCTGGCCCACTGAATAAGATCGCTTCGGGCGGGGAACTCAGCCGGTTTTTGCTGGCGCTCAAAGTGTGTCTGACCGGCGACGATAGCGCGCGAACTATGATCTTTGATGAAATCGACCGGGGTGTCGGTGGGGCGACTGCTGATGCGGTGGGTCGCCGTCTGGCTTCTTTGGCACAGGGGGGGCAGGTTCTGGTCGTGACCCACTCGCCGCAGGTTGCCGCCCGCGCGGCGCATCATTGGCGGGTTCAAAAACAGGTAACTGGCGGGCAGACATTGTCCACCGTTATCCCGCTGGCCGAACCAGACCGTGTGGATGAAATCGCCCGGATGGTCGCAGGGGACACCATCACGGATGAGGCGCGCGCCGCCGCCCGCGCATTGTTGGACGCCTGAGTTAAATTTGCCGCTTTCCGGTTTTCAAACCGTCGCGATCCTACTTTTATAAGGGGGCTCCGTGGCTTACTAAGGAATATACCTTGATCCCCGAGTGCCAATGACCCAAACGACCCGCACCGTTCTGCGCAACCAGCTCAATCAGGCTCTGGCCGCGATGAAGGATGCATGGCGGGTTATGTTGCGACGTGGGCCTAGCCAGATTCAGTTCTGGTTCATTGCGTTGGCAATTGGGATTGCGGCAGGGTTTATGGCCCTTGGGTTCCGCAAGGCGATCCGGTCGCTGCAGGCCTATGTCTACGACACAGACGATATCCTGTTGCTGCACAGCCATGCTGAGAAATTGCCGTGGTTCCTGATCCTGATTACGCCGATCATCGGCGGTCTTATTGTTGGTGTCATCCTGCACAGATTCACCGATGACGGGCGCGTACGCTCGGTCGCAGACGTGATCGAGGGTTCGGCGCTGACCAATGGCCGGGTCGAGGGCAAGGCGGGGATCGCCTCGTTCTTTGCCTCGCTGATCACGCTCAGCACTGGCGGGTCAACCGGGCGGGAAGGCCCGGTGGTGCATATGGCCGGGGTAATCTCGACCTGGGTCAGTGACCGTATCCACGCGGATGGCATCACCGGCCGCGATCTGTTGGGCTGCGCTGTGGCGGCGGCGGTTTCAGCCAGTTTTAACTCACCCATCGCTGGGGCGCTATTCGCGCTTGAGGTGGTGCTACGCCACTTTGCTGTGCACGCCTTTGCACCCATTGTTATCGCCTCGGTCGCGGGTACGGTGATCAACCGGCTGGAATACGGAGATGTAACCGAGTTCGTTCTGGAAACCCCGGGCTCGCTGCAATTCTATGTGGAGCTGCCAGCCTTTTTGATCCTTGGGCTGATCTGCGGGCTGGTGTCGTTGCTGTTGATGCGCTCGATCTTCTTTGCCGAGGACATCGGCACTCACGTTCAAAATCGCCTGTCGCTGCCACGTTGGCTGCGCCCCGCCGTGTCCGGTGCGATGCTGGGACTGCTAGCGATCTGGTTTCCGCATATCATCGGGGTCGGATATGAAACGACAATCCGTGCCCTGACTGGCGATCTGACCCTGACCGTCGCGATCTTGTTTGCCGTGATAAAAACAGTTGCTTTGGCGATCACCATGGGGGGACGCATGGGCGGTGGTGTGTTTTCTCCTTCGCTGATGGTTGGCGCTCTGACCGGATTGGCCTTTGGGTTAATCGCCACCGGGCTGTTGCCGGATGTGTCCGGGACCCATACGCTCTATGCCTTTGCGGGCATGGGTGCCGTGGCCGCCGCAGTGCTGGGTGCGCCGATTTCCACCACGATGATCGTTTTTGAGCTGACCGGAGATTGGCAGATCGGAATTGCGGTGATGGTCTCGGTTTCGATGTCGACAGCCTTGGCCTCGCGTCTTGTGGACCGGTCGTTCTTCCTGACTCAGCTGGAGCGCCGCGATGTTCATCTGGCCGCAGGACCACAGGCCTATTTGTTGGCGATGTTGCGCACCGGGGCGGTGATGCGCCCGATTGGGGGCCCGCGCTCGATCACCAAAGAAAAGGCACAGGAGTTGATAGAGCAGGGGCTATGCGTACAGGCCAGTGCCACGCTTGAGGCGGCGATGCCCTATTTCGACCACGACGACATCCCTTGCATCCCGGTTGTGGTGATTGACGACGAGGGTAACGAATCCCCGGTTGGTGCGCTCTTTCATATCGACGCGCTCAAGGCCTATAACCGGGCGCTGGCCGCCACGGCGGCCGAGGAACATTCCTAACCGTCGTAGACCGTTGCCGCGTCGCCCAGATAATTGTCCCATGCAAACCAGTAAGAGATATGTCCAGCCACACGCGGCAAGCGAGTTCCGTCTGGTCCGATCAACGCCTCTTCGGTCATGGTCCATTTCTGTCCGGTCTGATCCACCAGGCCGCCGTTGGACGCGGTGAACCGGTGCGAGCTGCGTTCATACGCCCGTACCGCGCGCTTGTCGGGATTGCCGATCAGAACCAGCGGCCGGTTGGCAATCGCGTCATTGATCACGCGCGTCTTGCTAAACGCATCCAAAGGCCAGGCCCGCGCCGCACCGAACTGGCGGATAGCGAAGATATAGTCTTTCTGCCGATGTTCGGATTGGTCAACCAGTGCTGGAAACATCAGTTCGGGCGAGGCGAAATACTCACGATAGACCACGCCGGAGCCATAGTTGCGCCGATGGCCGGTATTCTGAGACAGGACGCGCGTGCCAGGGTGTGAGGACTTCCAGCTTTCCCATGTGGTGATCACTACCGGGCGCTGCTGGAGCGTGATTCCACTGCCGACCAGCGGGCCCACAACCGGCTTTCCGGTGTATTGGTTCCACAGCGAATGCGTCTCGCGATCAAACATCAGCTTGTTGGAACGGTACAGGAAACCAGATGATCCAAAGACAAACGGTTTCCGCCGTCCCGCCACTTGTGTTTCGAACAAGATACCCGACCCGCACAGCGTGCAATAAGCCAGCGCTACGGGGACGCCACCGATCACCTCGTTGAACATCTCGTGCCACCCCATGATCCGCAGCGGATAGGCGCGCTCATCCCCATTGATCGAGACGCCAAAGACCAGATCGTCGTCTTTCATGTAGCTGGCTTTTGAGGCCGAGATCAGTGCCGGATTGTCGAGCGACGGGATGCCGTCCTTGCTAACGCCGCCCCAGGTGATTTCCTCTAGCCGGATCTTCATCTTGTCGCGCTGCAGGTATTTTGGGCGCAAGAAGTCGTCAAAATTCGGGTCAATCCCCAGAAGAACCTCACGCTTGAACGGAATCAACGAAGAGTGCGGGACCACCTGCGGGTTCTTTTCCTGCCACAACATCCAATCGAACCAGTCAGTGCCAAGGTTCTGACCGGTCAGGGTCTGCATCACTTCGGCGATTTCGTCGGTACGTCGCCCTCCGTAACGCATTCCGGTCAGCAGGGCCGGGACTACATCCGGGTTGCCACGCTGCACCAGAAAGGCCATGCCCTGTTTGAATTCAGAACTGCTGCCGTACAAGGTGGACCTCACGGCCTCAAGCACGGGGTCTTGCTGTGCTGAAAGTGCGTTGGGCAATGCGGCTGCGGCCAGCATACCAGTGAAACTGCGGCGCGTGATCGACATGGCATCCTCCGATGGTGTCCATGTCCAGTGTGCATCGGCCGCTGTTCACATGCATGCAACAGGTGCGTGAGGGAAAGAAGCATACCTAAATTGGTGCCAACGTTTTAAGAAAAATCTCGTTTCATCTTACCTTGCGAGCAACAAAGCATTCTTTCTGGAAAGAAGCTTCGAAACCATCAATATTAGAATTTCCTACGTGAGAATCGGAAAGGCCTGTGCGTGAAATTTTACTTTAGGTTGGCTGCTTTGCTGGGTGCGGTTAATGCGGTCACAGTCCCGGCTGTTTCTGCTGAGATAAAGCTTAACAAATCTTCCAAGAAAACTTCTGTTTTGATGGATCTAAAACTGTCGAAACGACAAAAATCCAGGTTCAGAGAGTTTAAAACCAAAGAGTATTTTGCGGCATTTGTTGTTTCTGGACAAAACAGCAGTGGTTGGGTTGCCAACCGTCACTCGCTTGCTGTCGCGAAAGAGCAAAGCCTAAGAGATTGCCGTTTGCTTTCTGAATACCCGGATACGTGCGCGGTTTATGCTGTTATAGTGCCAAAAGACTATGACCCGAATTTTGGAGGAACAACACTTAGCCAGTACGGAAATTCCAGTTTCCGGGAATACCAAAAGAAAAACTCTGCATCTTCGTCGGGTGCATTCGTAATCGCAGAAAACGGCTCCGTTGGGTATTCATGGGGGTTTCCAGATCCGATTGAAGCGCAGGAAAACGCAATTTTAGCGTGCGAATCCGATGTGGCCAAGTGGTTGGTGAGCATAAAGAAACAAGTACGTGACAAAACTCCAAAATCGCAAACAACCTGTCGAGTTATTCATGAGGCCCGACCATAAGCTTTTTGGGAAGAGTACCTGATTGAACAGTAGGTAGAGCTTCTGAAAGGTCTTTCGCTAGATCTGCTCTACTTTCACCGATTCAACCGGGTAAAAGGCCACATAACCTTTGATCTCGGCCATGGCGGGAACGGGGGTTTCATAGCTCCACGCGGCGTTTTCGGTCACCGAGGATTTGTTGACGATCGAGAAATGCGAGGCATCCCCCTTGTGTGGGCAGTGGGTGACCTTGTCTGTGCAATCCAGAAAGGCCATCGCGATATCGGTACGGGGGAAATAGATCACCGGAGTCAGATCACCTTCGATCAGTTCCAGCGCGCCAGTGCTTTCACCCAGTACGGCACCACCGGAACGAACGCTCCATTTGCCCGGAGCTTTGCGGATTGTGATCTCAACCATTTTTCTTCCCTCGACTTATTTTCGGCCTCTCTTCTGCTCTGTGTATGTAACAGGTCAGTGTCAGATCGGCGCAGTTGCGGCATCCAACCACAGTTGCGCGTCGTCGCCCAGCCTTGAGCGCAGTTTTTTCGCAACGTCGTAGTGATAGGTATTCAGCCAGTCACGCTCTGCCGACGTCAACATGTCAGTCACGATTAGCCTTCTGTCAATTGGGACGTATGTCAGGGTCCGCCAGTTCAGCATCGCGCGTTCCGCGTCACCACCGGGCAGGGCTGGGGCTTCTTGAACAACTACGAGGTTTTCGATGCGGATACCAAAGGCACCCTCGCGGTAATAGCCCGGTTCGTTGGAAAGGATCATGCCGGGTTGCAAGGGCACATGGCTGACTTTGGACAGGCGCTGGGGGCCTTCGTGAACGCTGAGGTAGGCACCGACACCGTGCCCGACACCGTGATTGAAATCCTGACCCGCGGCCCACAGCGGGGCCCGTGCGATACATTCGATGTCACGCCCGGCCAGCCCGACAGGCCAGCGCAGCATGGATAGGTTAATCATGCCCTTCAACACGCGGGTAAAGCAGGATTTTTCCTCATCTCCGACTTTACCGATGGCAATAGTTCGCGTGATGTCAGTGGTGCCGTCCAGATATTGCCCGCCACTGTCCAGAACCAGAATATGACCATCTTCAAGGCGGCTGTCGGTTTCTTCGGTCACGCGGTAATGCATGATCGCGCCGTTCGGACCAGTGCCGGCAATCGTGTCGAACGAGATATCCTGCAGCGCATTGTCCTTGCGCCGGTTCTCTTCAAGGCGGGTCACCACCTGCGTCTCGGTCAGGGTACCCGGAGCCTGTGCATCCAACCAGCATAGCGTTTCAATAACCGCCGCTGCATCGCGCAGATGCGCTTCGGCGCTGCCCGTGATCTCAGCCGCATTCTTGCAGGCCTTGGGCAAGGCGCAGGGATCTCCGCCATCCACCATCCGATCCTGCAACACATCGGCCACAGCCTGAGGTAGCGTTCCCAAATCGACCTGTATCTTCCCCTCAAGCGCTGTAACGGCGTCCAGAAATGCCCCCGGCGCGTGGACGGAAACCTGATCCGTCAACGGCTCGGACAGTTTTTCCTGATCCATGAACAGATCCACCCGGCCACCGGCATGCAGAATAGCAAAGCCATGCGCCACCGGGTTGTACCCGATATCCGAGCCGCGAATGTTCAAAAGCCACATGATCGAATCCGGCAACGTGATTACTGCAGCTGTGCAATTTGCCTCGCGCAGGGCTTCGGCCAGAAGGGTGATTTTGCTGTCCGCGGTTTCACCTGCAAACTCAATCGGATGGGTCTTGACCGGGTTCATCGGGGCAGTGGGCTGGTCGGACCACACGCGGTCCACCAGATTGTTACAGCGCACCAGTTCGATGCCGCTGTCGGTCAGCTCTTTCTTTGCGCTTGTGATCTGACCTGCTGCGTGCAGCCACGGATCAAAACCTACCTTGCCGCCATCGGGAAGGTGTTCCTTCAACCAGGTGCTCAGGTTGATCTCGGGCCACGGAACCGGAGTGAATTCGGCGGCGACCTGCGCCTTGACCTGGGTTCGATACCGGCCATCGACAAACACGCCCGCTATATCTGGTAACACGGCGCAAAACCCTGCTGATCCCGTGAACCCTGTCAGCCAAGCCAACCTTTCATCCCGAGCGGCCACGTATTCGCCCTGATGCGCGTCTGCGCGCGGGATCAGAAATCCGTCCAGCCCTTCGTTCGCAATTTCACCCCGCAGAGCCGCCAACCGGGGTGGCCCCTGTTCCGGGCGCGCCGTCACCTCAAAGGACTGAAACATCACATACCTCTCCCAAGCGGGGGTTCACCCCTTATTCTTTTGGAAAATTCTTTGGCCCGGGGCAAGGCCAGCCTCAGCTGGCCCTTTTCATCCCCATCACCCGCGCACGTGCGCGAGGATCACTATCGAACAGGGCTGCCAGTTGCTCGGTCATTGCGCCTGCCAGTTGTTCGACGTCAGTGATCGTCACCGCGCGGTCGTAATAGCGGGTGACGTCGTGACCGATGCCGATAGCCAGCAGTTCCACCATTTTGCGCTTTTCCACCATAGCGATCACGTCGCGCAGGTGTTTTTCCAGATAATTCGCGGGGTTGACGCTGAGCGTTGAATCGTCGACCGGCGCACCATCCGAAATCACCATCAGGATTTTGCGTGCTTCGCGCCGGGCCAGCATTCGGCGATGCGCCCATTCCAACGCTTCGCCGTCGATATTCTCTTTCAGCAGCCCCTCTTTCATCATCAGGCCCAGATTGGGCCGTGCGCGCCGCCAAGGGGCATCCGCGCCCTTGTAGATGATGTGGCGCAAATCATTCAGACGCCCCGGCTGTTGCGGGCGACCATCGTTCAGCCACGCCTCGCGCGCCAATCCGCCTTTCCACGCGCGGGTGGTAAAGCCCAAAATCTCAACCTTCACATTGCAGCGTTCCAGTGTGCGCGCCAGAACATCCGCACAGATCGCCGCAATAGAAATCGGACGCCCGCGCATCGAGCCCGAGTTGTCCAGCAACAGCGTTACCACCGTGTCGCGGAATTCGGTGTCCTTCTCAACCTTGAAGCTGAGCGGCGTGGTCGGGTTTGCCACAACTCGCGCCAGACGGCCCGCATCCAGAATGCCTTCTTCGCGGTCGAATTCCCAGCTGCGGTTCTGTTGTGCCTGCAGGCGACGCTGTAACTTGTTGGCCAATCGGCTAACAGCGCCCTTCAGGGGCTCCAACTGTTGATCCAAATATGCACGCAGCCGTTCCAGTTCGGCCGGTTCGGCCAGATCTTCGGCTGCGATCTCTTCGTCGTAGGTGTTCAGATAGACCTTGTAATCGGGATCAGCTTCGGATGCCGGCGGGGGGGCAGGGGGTTCCAGCGGAGCCTCACCTTCGGGCATCTCTGCCTCATCGCCCATCTCATCTTCGGCCATCTCATCCATCGAGACCTGAGCCTGAGACTGGTCCTGCTGTTCTTCCTGCGTTTGCTCGGGCGTGGCGTCGGCGTCCTGCTCCTCTTGGTCATCCTGGCCGGTGCTGTCGGGATCGGGCTGTTCCTCGGCGTCGTCTTCGGCCTGATCTTCCTGTTCGTCGTCCAACTCATCAGGGTCATCGCCCAGTTGGTCGCCGTAACCCAGATCCTTGATCATCTGGCGGGCAAACTTGGCGAATTCCGCCTGGTCCGAGAGCAGTTCGTCTAGGTTTTCCAGCGTGCCACCGGCCTGTTCTTCGATAAATCCACGCCACAGGTTCATGATGTTAGAGGCCGCCGGGGGCAGGTCCCGCCCCGTGGCCAGGTGCCGGATCAGATAGCCCGCAGCAACCGCTAACGGTGCATCCGCTGGCTGCTTGCACTGGTCGTATCCGCGCCGCAGGGCCTCATGCCCAATCTTGACGTCGATATTGCTGGCAGTGCCGGGCATATCCCGCGCACCCATCGCCTCGCATCGCGCGACTTCCATCGCCTCGTACAAATCCCGCGCCATATCACCCGGAGGCGCGTAGCGCGCATGGGTGGCGTCGTCATGGTATTTCCGCTGCAGCGCCAGAGCATCCGCCGTACCGCGTGCCAGCAAAACCTCTTCGCGCGTCATCCGGCGGCTGACTTGCGGCAGACGCATCGACTCGCCCGATATACCAGAAGGGTCGACTGTGTAGGTCACGTTCAATTCAGGGTCGTCGGCCATAACTTTGGTGGCTTCGGCCAAAGCCTTCTTGAACGGATCAGCGGGGTTGTCGTTGGGTTTGCTCATCGGTGGCAGTCCGGTCTTGTTCTGTCCCGGCAACCTAGTGCCAATTCAGGGCCTTGACCATAGGGCCAACCCCGTTTTCGCATGAAACCAGAGCGGGACCTATGGTAAAATCATGGGGTGTCTCGATGGGTGGCGTGCGTCAAACTAACTATAAACTACAGGCCAGGGAGATTGCCCAGCCTTGTGCGCCCCAAAACGACTTGGCGGTTCCTACCTGAACCATCCTACAAGACCCTCAAGCACTCCCTTAAGCCCATTTTTCCGGAACAGTTTCTGATCTTTGCCGTGGTGCGAGCGCATAACGATATTCGTCAAGTCACGCATCTGTCCGGTGTTGAGCTTCATGGGATCGTTTACAGCACTGGAGTTCACTTTCTTGCCGGGCATGTCGGTTAGGTCAAAGCCGTTTTCCCGGCCAAATGTCTCAAGCCCGTGCCGTAAATCGGCAAAATCCAACAGCGACACGCGCGCCCCTGACGCATGCCGGGCGCTTTTGTTGACAGTTAACCTACCTGAAACATTTTTGATATCCAGCAAGTCCGAGATGGATTTGTTAGCCGACACAAGTGTCTCAAATTCCTCAAGGTTTATTGGTTCGTTGCGGGGATCAAGGCCGAAACCACCCCCTTCTTGCGCGCGCATCCAGCGGTGGGGCGAATAGTACAGCGAGATCATCCGCTCGACCGGAGGGCGGGCAAAGGCATAAGCGGTATACTCGGCAAAGGCCGGGCCAATCAGTTGGCTGTATTCCGCAAGTGTCTGATGCTTGGACTTGGTTGCGTCACCGCTTAGTTCGAACCGGTCTGTACCGTCTTGGTGGCCGCTGGTGACGATGGCATCGTCTGAGAACCGAAGGAAACAACGCGTAAAAAAGTTTCCTCCGGTTTTCGGTACGTGGATGAACACGCATTTTTGCGCGGCAAATTGCACCTACTTATCCCAGGCTTGTGCTGGCCGCGCTTTCCGGCAGTTCCTCGTCAAAGCAACGCTGATAGAACTCGGCAACGGTCTGGCGTTCCAGTTCGTCACATTTGTTCAGGAAGGACAGGCGGAAGGCATAGCCCACGTCGCGGAATATTTCGGCGTTCTGGGCCCAGTTGATCACGGTTCGCGGGCTCATCACGGTGGACAGGTCGCCATTCATAAAGGCGGTCCGGGTCAGATCAGCAACGGTCACCATCTGGCTGACGGTTTTGCGGCCTTTCTCGGTATTGTAATGCGGCGCTTTCGACAGGACGATCATCGTCTCGGCGTCGTGGCTCAGGTAGTTCAGGGTCGAGACCAGCGACCAGCGGTCCATCTGCGCCTGGTTGATCTGTTGCGTCCCGTGATAGAGGCCAGTGGTGTCACCCAGACCCACGGTGTTTGCAGTGGCGAACAGGCGGAA
Source organism: Ruegeria sp. BB1 (assembly GCF_056539465.1). Taxonomy (NCBI): domain Bacteria; kingdom Pseudomonadati; phylum Pseudomonadota; class Alphaproteobacteria; order Rhodobacterales; family Roseobacteraceae; genus Ruegeria; species Ruegeria sp. BB1. The sequence goes on along the minus strand of NZ_JBQFVB010000001.1, from coordinate 1,254,461 downwards.
ATTCGGGTTCGGCGTGATGATCTCGTTCTGATCCAGCAGGGTCAGCTTGCCGTCATGTTCCAGTACGCGCTGGATCACGAACATCACGTCGGCGCGGCCTGCATCGTATTCGTCGAACACGATGGCTACCGGGTTGCGCAGCGCCCAGGGCAAGATGCCCTCGTGGAATTCAGTGACCTGTTTGCCGTCACGCAGTTTGATCGCATCCTTACCGATCAGGTCGATCCGGCTAATGTGGCTGTCCAGGTTCACACGTACAGCGGGCCAGTTCAGACGGGCGGCAACCTGTTCGATATGGGTCGATTTACCAGTGCCGTGATAGCCCTGAATCATGACACGGCGGTTATGCGAAAAGCCTGCCAGAATCGCCAGCGTGGTTTCAGGATCAAACTTATAAGTCGGGTCGATTGCCGGAACCCGGTCGCTGCGATCTGCAAAGCCCTTGACCGCCATGTCGGTATCAATGCCAAAAACATCGCGAACCGAGATTTCTTCGGTGGGTTTTGCGTTGATATCAATCGATCCGTCAGCCATTCGCCTTGTCCTTATCCTTTGGCCCGTTTTGCCGGGTTTGAACCCGTGTGTGGTGCAACATATTGCCGGGAAGGGCAAGGGAAAGAGGCGCCGCGCGGAGGCTGAGAGGATGTTTCTTCGAAACTGGCCTTATCGGGATGAATGCGCACAGATAGCTAAAGCGATCAAGGAGGGTGCTTGTAAGGAAGAATATTCTCAATCAAATACAAATATCGAAATATTTAATTTGGGTTAAAATAGAATCTTGTAGACTGAGCTTAAGGGAATAGTCCGATTGTCTTAATTTGTGAGGCGTAATTGAACGAGACTAGCAGTCGCGAAAGAGTGCCCATCCACCCGTCGCATGATGGCGCCCCCGTTTTGACCATTGCTGGCGCAAAGGGCGAATTCGATGGCTTTTGATGTCCTACTGCACACCGTAAACACAACTGGCCCGGGCGACTTAGTCGTTCAAAACACGACTCAGCCAGCGATTGTTGATGGTCAAACGATCTCATTCGACGGGGGCCTTACGTTTCAGCCTTATACCTACCTTGGGCAAGGCACCAGGGTGAGCAACGGCGACTCCGGCGAATTTATTCAGGTCGGCACACAGATTTTCGCTTGGGACACAAACGACCCAACCGGACCAATGAGCACCGGCAATTGGAAGATCACTCAGAGTGATCTCGATCCGTCGAACCCGCCTTGTTTTGTTGCCGGTACCTTAATCGAAACAACCGCAGGCCCGCGACCGGTCGAGGATTTGGCGGTGGGCGACAGGGTTTGCGTATCTGATGGTCAAACCCTTCCTATTGTTTGGATCGGGAAACGAACACTCAGCGCTCAGACTTTGCGCTTCCAGCCAAGGTTTCGCCCAGTGAGAATTCAGCGCAACGCGTTAGGCAAAGGTCTGCCCAACCGCGATCTGTACGTATCCCCGCAGCACCGGATTGTGATTGAAGGCTGGCGGGCCGAATTGCTATTTGGGGAACCGATGGTCTTCTCGGCCGCGATTCATCTGGTCAACGATGATACGATCCGTCAGATAGGAACGGATGAGCCCGTCACCTACTTTCACATTGCCTGCGAGCAGCATGCCATCCTGTCCTCGCATGGCCTGCAAAGTGAAAGCCTGTATGTCGGCGGTCAGTCTTTGAATTCTTTCAGCCGCGAAGATGTTGACGAACTGCGCGCGCTATTTCCCGAACTCAGTGACAGCGCGCAGGTGCCAAAAACCAAACTTCGTTGCTTGAAACGCCCCGAAGCGCAGGCGCTGCGGGGTACGTTTTCAGCGTAGTAGAGCTTACTTAAAATTCCGGCTGTCCTTGATCTGATCCCAGGCCCAGACGACCTCTTGCAGCTGTTCCTCTTGGGAGCGGTCGCCGCCGTTCATGTCCGGGTGCAATACCTTGATCAGCTTTTTGTAGGCCTTGCGCACCTCAGCCTTGGACCAGCTGTCCTGCGCTTCAAGAATCTCGATTGCGCGGCGTTCGGTTGGGGGCAGGCGGCGGCCTCCGGAATTGGCGCGGCCGGGGTTCTTAGTAGCGTTCTCGCCCAAAACCTGATGCGGGTCCTCGATGCCCAGACGGGCCCAAGCACGCGCTTCGGGGTCGCCCATCGGCTTGGTCTCACGCTCCCACACTTTGTCTTTTGAGCGCTGAGCGTTCAACTCGGCCTCGGTGGTGCCGTCGAAGAAGTTCCACTTGTTGTTATATTCGCGGACGTGCTGCTGGCAGAACCAGTAGAAATCGTCCAGCACATCCGGCGCCTTGGGCGCACGGAACTTACCGGCCTCCTCACACCCCTCGTGATCGCAGATTCGCGTCGAGGTCTCAGATGCGCCCGACATCCCCCGGCGCCCGCGCGGGTTTTTTTTCTTTGCGCTGGAAACGGACATATCGAATCCGAAGGGGTCTGATTTTACCATGCTCTGATCCTCGACAAGGCATCTTTTCGACTCGGAGGCAGCAGTTTAGTCTAAGCAGCCGAAAGTAGAAGAGGGGGAGCGGTAAATTTTTTGCCGCTGAGCGAAAAAATGAGCGTGAGTGACGAAATCCATCAGCGCCTTGAAGCCGCGTTCAATCCGCGTGAGCTGGAGGTCATCGACGACAGCGAAAGCCACCGCGGCCATGCCGGGTATCAGGACGGAGGCGAGAGCCATTTCAATGTCCGCATCCGCGCCAGCGCGTTCGAGGGCCAGTCCCGCGTCGCCAGCCACCGCGCTGTACACAAGGCGCTGGGCGATATCGTGCCGCGCATCCATGCTCTGGCGCTGGATATTGGGGGGTAGCTGGCCCAAAGTGCTTTGAGGGGAGGGATCAAATGTCCAGAACGGAGACGGCCTTTACGCTCGAGTCCACCCTGACCTGCCCATCCTGTGGGCACGTCGAAACGGAAACCATGCCCACGGACGCGTGTCAGTGGTTTTATGAATGCAAATCCTGCCACCAAGTGCTGAAGCCTCTGGAGGGCGATTGCTGCGTCTATTGCTCATACGCAACGGTGCCTTGCCCTCCGATACAACAGGGAAAAACGTGCTGCGCTTGACTTGAGGCTCGCCGCGATCAGGGCTTTTCCTGAGGTTCGGATTTCGCCTCGGACCCTTTCAGCGACAGGGGCGGGTCATTCACCTCTTCGGCAATCGGAGCCGGGGCAGCAACTGTTTCGGGTCCAGGTACGGGTTGCGCCAGCGGCACGCTGTCCGGCGTTTCGGTTGGGTTGCGGGTCGAGACAAAAGACGCCTCGACCTCGCGTCGAAAGACCAACACATTGCGCCAGTTCACGGCTGAACCGGTCAGGCCAGTGCGTTCCTCGCTGGGCAGCAATTCGGCCCGCTGATATTCCCAGCCGTCTTGCCCCATCTCGTTCAGCAGCTGTTCCACGGATGCTGCAAACCGTCCTTCGGCGGTTTTGACGCCCTTGGCCTTGGTGCCTTTTTGCGGGGCTGGGACAACTTTGTATTCGTAGCGCTGCATCGGATTTTCCTGGTTGCCGGGTTCCGGCAATCTAACATGTTGGCGATTTTGGGAAAGTCATCATCGCATGGACGTGGCGGAAAGAAAAACGGCAGGGTTTTGTTCAAACCCCGCCGCGACTGTTCGATATCTCGAAGGCTTTACGAGCCCAGCTTCTTGCTGACCAGTTCGTTCACCGCCTTGGGGTTGGCCTTTCCACCCGTGGCCTTCATCACCTGGCCGACGAACCAGCCCGCCAGTTTCGGGTTCACCTTGGCCTTTTCAACCTGCGCCGGGTTGGCGGCGATGATCTCATCCAGTGCAGATTCAATCGCACCAGTGTCGGTCACCTGTTTCATGCCGCGCTCTTCCACGATCTGCGCCGGGTCGCCGCCCTCGGTATAGACAATCTCGAACAGGTCCTTGGCGATCTTGCCCGAGATCGCGTCCGATGCGATCAGGTCGATGATCCCACCCAATTGTGTCGGAGACACGGGCGATTCCGTTATGTCGTGGTCTTCTTTCTTCAGACGACCGAACAGTTCGTTGATGACCCAGTTTGCGGCCAGCTTACCGTTGCGGCCCTTGGCAACTTCTTCGAAATAGGCGGCCGATTCCACCTCGGCGGTCAGCACGGACGCGTCATAATCGGTGAGGCCGAATTCGCTTATGAAGCGCGCTTTCTTGTCGTCGGGCAGTTCCGGCAGTTTGGCGGCGATGTCGTCCACCCATACCTGCTCGATCTCAAGCGGTAGCAGGTCGGGGTCGGGGAAGTAGCGATAGTCATGCGCCTCTTCCTTGGACCGCATCGAGCGGGTCTCACCCTTGTCCGGGTCATACAGGCGGGTTTCCTGATCGACCTTGCCGCCGGCTTCGATGATGGCAATCTGACGACGGGCTTCAACCTCGATCGCTTGCTGGATAAAGCGCATCGAGTTCATGTTCTTGATTTCGCAGCGGGTGCCCAGATGCGAGAAATCCTGCGTTTCCTGGTATTTCTCATACGCGCCCGGCAAACAGATTGAGACGTTCACATCAGCCCGCAGGTTGCCGTTTTGCATGTTGCCATCACAGGTGCCCAGATAGCGCAGAATCTGACGCAGCTTGACGATATAGGCCGCCGCTTCTTCGGGTCCGCGAATGTCGGGGCGGCTGACGATCTCCATCAGGCAGACACCGGTCCGGTTCAAATCGACAAAGGACATATGCGGGTCCATGTCGTGGATCGATTTGCCCGCATCCTGCTCCATATGGATGCGTTCGATCCGCACGTTGCGCGCGGTTCCATCACCCATTTCAACCAGCACTTCACCTTCGCCCACGATGGGGTGGTAGAGCTGTGAGATCTGATAGCCCTGCGGCAGGTCGGGGTAGAAATAGTTCTTGCGGTCAAAAGCCGATTTCAGGTTGATATCCGCCTTCAGGCCCAGTCCGGTGCGTACCGCCTGTTCCACGCAGTATTCGTTGATCACCGGCAGCATCCCCGGCATCGCCGCGTCCACAAAGGCCACGTTCGCGTTCGGTTCGGCCCCAAATTGGGTCGATGCGCCCGAGAACAGTTTGGCATTGGACGAGACCTGCGCATGCACCTCCATCCCGATCACCAGTTCCCAATCGTGCTTGGCCCCGGCAATGGTTTTGGGTTTGGGCATTTCATATGTCAGGTCGAGCATGGCGCGCCTCATTTCCGCAGAAGTCTAAGCCTGCGTATTAGGCCCGGCAGGGGCGAGGGGCAAGGGGGAATCAGTGTTGAGACAGGCGCAGACCAGACGGTGTAAAGGTCACGTCCGTGCCGCTGCGCAGTTCCTCGCGGAACAGATCACGGATGGCACGCAACGCATCGCGCTTGCCGCGGGCTGCAAACCGTTCGGCAGAATTGATGCGAACCGAGTTGTTGAACCCATTCGCGGCATGCGCCCAGATCAGCGGGTGCAGTTCAGTCATGTGGTCGCGGATCAGCCTGTTTGCAGCTTCGTGAATTTGCGAGCGGACAAGGTCGGCCTTTTCGTTCAGGCCCTGACCGTTCTGTATCGTGATGGCGCAATAGGCCGACAGCATGTTGACAGTCTGCTGATCGGGGCGGCGATGCAAAATGTCATCCAACCCTTCCAGGAAGTACTCGACATCCAGACGAGCGCAGGCCTCTTCGTCCAATGCGATGGCGTCAAACTGGACCCAAGTATAGCCGCCAGCGCCCCAGATGTCGCCAGTCCGCGCGGCGTTCCGCAGTGCCTGAACTTCAAGCTTTTCATAGCTGCCAAACCAACGCGGCAGCAGATGCGTGCCCATCGCCCGCATAGGCCGCTGATTGTGCGGGTCCAGGGAGATCAGGCGTTCGTATTCTTCGGCTACACGCTGGTTAGTCTTCCGTTGACCTGCCAACAGGGCACAGCTTGCGGCTGCGACAATGGGGCTGTCTGGCAACGCAGCGCGGCATGTCGGCAAAAGGTTTGCGGCCCGGTCGAAATGGGCCGCGCAACGCGACCGGTGAAGGGGCGGCAACGTGGCATCCGTTGCGGTTCCGCGCCATGCCCAGGCCAGGTCAATGTGTGTTAAGGCGACCACCAGCGTAATCATCGGATCACTCGGATGCTCACGCATTTCGTCTTCAAGCTCTGAGATACCGCCCAGCAAGTCATATTCGCACAGCGCGCTGCCATCCGACAGGGCATGTTCCACTGCCAATACAACGTCGGAACGCGCGCCAAAGGCCAACAGATCGGCAATCGGTGTTGCGTCCGATGCGATTGCGCGGTCCTTGTCGGCGGCATGCATCATTTTGGACAGCTTGGCCCAGCGGTCCTGTCTGGCCAGTGTGCGCCCTTCTTCAATGGTGTTACGGGCGGTCAGGTCTTCGGTCCTGATATCGGCCACTGGAATGTTCAATTGCCCTTTATCCGGCAGTGATGCCGTCACCGCGCAGTCGGTTACCCGCACGTTTTGCGTGGAATGACCCTTGGATAAAGAAGAAAGGGCCTCTCGTGCCCTGAAAAACCGAAACATGGTAAAACTCGAAACCGTAAAAAACTGGTAAGTTAGCTTGAAACTTTGACCGAAAATCGCCTCAAATTCAAGCTTTTTGGGGGGTGTTGCGTGACAGGCCGGGGGAATTGGTCCTTTTCCGACTGATTGTTTCAGAAAACGGTGAAATGGTGCCGTTCAACCCGTAATCCGGCGTCTTGCAGGACAGTTTCAAGGGTCTTGTGGGGTGGTGTGGCTTCATCCGGCAGCCGAATCCGCTTGCCCGAGGCCAGAACCAGTGACGTGCGCACGGAAAAGTCCCAGCGCGTGTCGAGCCGGACATGGTCGATATCGGCCAAGGCAACCTCGGCCTCGCGATTGCCTGAAAACCATCGTATTGCGCGGTGATCCAGGGTTAGTCCGGCACTTGTGCCATGCGCAATGTCCCAAAGGGCGGGCAGGGTAGGCAAGCTCAGCAAACCAACCAGCCACCACGCCGCATCGAACAGAATCACCAACGCGATCAGCCCCGCGTAGACGCACATCAGGATCACGACGGCGCGTGGGGTCCTGTTGTGGCGTTGGAAAGTAAACGGGGTCATACGCCGAGGATACGAGACACCATTTCCGTTGTATCCCGCGACAGGTTCGGTGTGTCGGCGATACGCGTCAGCTGAGCTTTCATCAGGTCCTGACGGTCGGTGTCATAGCGTTTCCAGGTCTGGAAGGCAGAACACATCCTGGCGGTGGTCTGGGGGTTAACCGGGTCCAGCCTGATCAGCCAGTCTGCCAACAACGCATATCCTGCCCCGTCCGCACGATGGAACCCGGCGTGGTTCATCGCCAACGCCCCCATGACTGCCCGGAACCTGTTGGGGTTCTTCCAATTGAAATCAGGGTGCTCGGTCAATGTGCGCGTAACATCCGGCGTAGTTTCAGGAGAGGCCGTTGTCACCTGCAGACCGAACCACTTATCGACCACCAGCCGGTCATGCTGCCACTGCCTGTAAAAGTCCGCCAGTTCGGTTTGGCCCGCGCCCGCCCGCAACAGGCAAGACAGGGCGGTCAGTTGGCGGGTCATGTTGTCGGCTGCTGCGTATTCCTCGGCCGCTTTGGCACCGCCATCCAGCCGCGAAGTCAAGTACAGTACTGCGCCACCAAGCGCCCGCTTGCCGGCCTGATCAGCATCAGGGCTGAACGGCGCGTCGATCAGTGTTTCGCTGTGCAGCCTTGGCAGCAGGTCCTGAACATGCTGTGCGGTCGCTTGGCGCAGGGTTTCGACGGCGGTCCATATCGCCATCGGATCAGGGGTGTTACCACTTTCAAACAAGGCCGCAGCCAGTTCGGATTGCGTTGGCAGACCCAACATCAAAGAGCGATAGGCTGGGTCCAGATCGCCGTCACGCAGCACGGCCAACATACCATCCAGATAGTTCGTTCCCGGCGCTGCATCTTCGCGGATCATGCGCAGCAGCGTATCTTGCGCAAGCGACCGCCCTGCCTGCCAACGGTTGAATGGATCGGTGTCGTGGGCCAGCAAAAATGCGCGTTCGGCATCCGTGTGGTCATGTTCCAGAATGACCGGGGCCGAGAAATCGCGCAGGATCGAGGCCACAGGTTTTGCTGCCAGTCCAGTGAAAGTAAAGCTTTGCTCGGCTTCGGTCAGTTCCAACACTTCGGTGGCGCGCACTTCGTCACCGTTCTGGCCCAGCAGGCCCACGGCGACGGGGATTACCTGCGGCAGTTTCTTGGGCTGGCCGGGTGTTGGCTTGGTGCTTTGTGACAGGGTCAGGGTATAGGTGCCATCCTGCCAGTCTTCGGCAACTGAGATGCGCGGCGTGCCGGATTGGCTGTACCAACGCTTGAACTGGGTCAGATCGCGACCGGTCGTATCCTCGAACACCTTGATCCAGTCTTCGATGGTGCAGGCCTGCCCGTCATGACGGTCGAAATAGAGGTTCAGCGCCTGCGCATAGGCCTCATCTCCCACCAACCGCTTGAGCATGGCGATGACTTCGGCGCCTTTTTCGTAAACAGTCGCGGTATAGAAGTTGTTGATTTCCTGAAAGCTTTCAGGGCGAACCGGGTGTGACAACGGACCGTTATCCTCGGGGAACTGCCGTGCGCGCAGGTCGATCGCATCATGGATGCGTTTCACCGGGGCCGAGCGCATATCGGACGTAAACTGCGCATCGCGAAACACCGTCAGGCCCTCTTTCAGACACAGTTGGAACCAATCGCGGCAGGTAATTCGGTTGCCGGTCCAGTTGTGGAAATATTCATGCGCAATGATTGCCTCTATCCGCTCGAAATTGGCATCGGTCGAGGTTTCGGGGCTGGCCAGAACGGCGGAGGAGTTGAAGATGTTCAACCCCTTGTTCTCCATCGCGCCCATGTTGAAGTCATCAACGGCCACGATGTTGAACACGTCCAGATCGTATTCCCGGCCGTAGACGTCTTCGTCCCATTTCATCGACTTTTTCAGTGCCTCCATCCCAAAGGCGCATTTGCCTTCGTCTCCGGGGCGCACCCAGAGGTTCAGTTCCACGTCACGGCCCGACATGGTGGTGAACTGACCGGGATGGGCGATCAGGTCGCCTGCGACCAGCGCGAACAGATAGGCGGGTTTGGGCCACGGGTCGGTCCATTCAGCCCAGCCTTCTCCCTTGCCCGAGGGGTTGCCGTTGGACAGCAAGATCGGCAAGTCACCGTTGATGCGTACGGTGAACACGGACATCACGTCGGGCCGATCGGGGTAATAGGTGATCTTGCGGAAACCTTCAGCCTCGCACTGGGTGCAATACATGCCGTTCGACATATACAAGCCCTCAAGCGCGGTGTTGTTACCGGGGTCGATCTCGACGACGGCCTCCCAGATGAAGGGCGCATTGGGGACTTCAACAGTCAGGCCCTTGTCGGTGACATTGGGGGTGACTTCGACCCCGTCAACAACCGCCCGGATCAGGGTCAGGTCTTCGCCATGCAGAAAAAACGTACGATCCGTTGCCTCGGGGTTGGGGCGGAACGCAATACGAGACGTAACGCGTGTGGCATGATCTGCCAGATCAAAGGTCAGATGCACGCTGTCCACAAGATAGCCAAAAGGCGTGTAATCTTTCAGATAGATCGTGGTGGGGGCAGCGTCACGCATCGGGGGCCTCGTATCGGTTGAGTTCTGGCGTGACGTTATGGGGATCACTTGTCAGCCGCAAGCCGATGCTGGGTATTCCGAGCCGCCAGGCAGGTCAATTTAGTCTTCAAATTCCACCGGAAACTTGAGGGGTCTGTTGCCTATCGGAAACTTTCGCACTAATTGACGCCTGCATGCCAACGTACACAATGCGGGAGAATTGACTTATGAGCGGCAGAGAAACCCGGAAAGGGCTGCAGATTGCCTGGGAACTGGCGGATTTCATCGAAAATCAGGCATTGCCTGGAACAGGTGTCACGCCCGAGGTGTTCTGGTCCGGTTTCGCCCGCTTGGTTGATGAGCTTGGCCCAAAAAATCGGGAACTGCTTGCTAAGCGGTCGGAAATTCAAAGCCGTCTTGATGGTTGGCATCTGGAACGCAAGGGGCAGGCCCATGATGCCGCCGCATACGAGGCATTCCTGCGAGAAATCGGGTATCTGGTAGAAGAAGGCCCCGATTTCCAGATTGAAACGGCAAATGTCGATCCCGAAATCGCAGCAATCCCCGGGCCGCAGTTGGTTGTTCCGATTACCAATGCCCGTTTTGCCCTGAACGCTGCGAACGCCCGTTGGGGCAGTTTGTATGATGGGCTGTATGGCACTGATGCGATGGGTGATCTTCCCACTGGCATAGGATATGACGCTGCCCGCGGCGCACGGGTGATCGCCTGGGCCAAAGGTTTTTTGGATGACGCTGCACCGCTGGCCAGCGGTTCGTGGGCGGATGTCTCGGAACTGCGTGTGGAAAACGGGGTACTGGTGCCCGCGCTGGCGGACCCCTCGCGTTTTGTTGGATATGGCGGCGCCGCTGAAAACCCCGAATTCGTACTGCTGAAGAACAACGGTCTGCACGTCAAAATCGTGATCGATCCGTCCAGCACGATCGGCGCATCCGACCCGGCAGGCATCGCCGATGTGGTCGTCGAAGCGGCCTTGTCAACGATCATGGACTGCGAAGACTCGGTTGCTTGTGTTGATGCCGAAGACAAGGTTGTGGCCTATGGCAACTGGCTGGGCCTGATGAAAGGTGACTTGACGCAAGAGGTTTCCAAAGGCGGAAATACCTTCACACGCAAGCTGGCAGAGGATGTCGATTACACCACCGCAGATGGAGAGCAGGCAACGCTGAAAGGCCGCTCGCTGATGCTGGTGCGTAACGTGGGTCACCTGATGACCAACCCCGCCGTACTGGATGCCGACGGCAATGAGACCGGTGAAGGTCTAATGGATGCGCTCTGCACCACTGTGATCGCAATGCACGATCTGCAGCGCGAAGGCGGCAATTCGGTCAACGGGTCGGTTTACGTGGTGAAACCCAAGATGCACGGGCCGGAAGAGGTGGCATTCTCGGTCGAGATTTTTGACTTGGTCGAAGACATTCTCGGTCTGCCGCGCAACACCGTAAAACTGGGCATCATGGATGAGGAACGCCGCACCTCGGCCAACCTCAAGGAATGTATCCGAGCTGCGAAATCGCGCGTGGCTTTCATCAATACCGGCTTTTTGGACCGGACGGGGGACGAGATTCATACCTCGATGGAAGCAGGTCCGGTGCTGCCCAAAGGCGACATCAAGAACACGCCCTGGATTGCGTCTTACGAAGACCGTAACGTCGATATCGGTCTGGCTTGCGGCCTGAAGAGCAAGGCCCAGATCGGTAAAGGCATGTGGGCGATGCCCGACCGTATGGGTGAGATGCTTGAGGTCAAGATCGGCCATCCGCAATCCGGCGCGACCTGCGCCTGGGTGCCGTCACCGACCGCTGCGACCCTGCACGCCACGCATTACCACAAGGTCGACGTTCTGGCCCGTCAGGACGAACTGGCCGCTGGTGGCGCCCGTGGCACGTTGTGGGATTTGCTGACGATACCGCTGCTGGATGGCCGCAACCTCAGCGAAGATGAGATCACGCGTGAGATCGAAAACAGCGCTCAGGGCATTTTGGGATATGTCGTGCGCTGGATTGATCAGGGCGTGGGCTGCTCGAAAGTGCCGGATATCAACGATGTGGGTCTGATGGAGGATCGGGCAACCTGCCGGATTTCCTCGCAAGCACTAGCCAACTGGCTGCATCATGGTGTCGTCAGTAAAGAACAATTGATGGCTGCGATGCAAAAAATGGCTGCCGTGGTGGACCGTCAGAACGAAAATGATCCTGAATACTCGCCGATGGCGCCGGGGTTCGACGGGATCGCCTTCCAGGCCGCGTGTGATCTGGTATTCAAGGGACGTATTCAACCTTCGGGGTATACCGAGCCGGTTCTGCATGCGCGCCGTCTTGAACTGAAAGCCAGCCTTTAACTTCGCAAAAACGTTAGGACACACCATGACCATTTCTCTGCGCAAAGCCCGCACGATCATTCGCAAAACTCTTGAAAAAGGCCGCGAGATGGAGCTGAAGCCGCTCTCGGTCGTGGTCTTGGATGCGGGTGGGCACGTCATCGCGTTTGAACGCGAAGATGGCGCAGCGCCCGGCCGTTTCGCTTTAGCGCATGGTAAGGCTTATGGGTCGGTTATGCTGGGCATGGCGGGCACTGCGCAAATGCAACGTGCCGAAGCTCAGGCTTATTTCATGAATGCGGTGAACGGCGTTTATGGTGGTCAGGTTGTGCCGGTTCCGGGGGGAATTTTGCTGCGTGATCGCAAGGGCGCGGTGATCGGGGCCATTGGTGTGACAGGCGACACATCGGACAATGATGTCGTTGCGGGTATGACCGGGGTCGAGGGGGCAGGCCTGACCGGAGAAGCCTGATTTCGATCAGCCTGTGGTGCCGGTTTTTCCAGAGAATAGGGAAAAACTCTCAAAAACTTGGTATCATTTGTAATTCTGTTCCGACATTTGCCGTATAGCCCGAACGTTTTGTGCGCAGTTGAACACGTCCTTGCGCCGTCATGCAGGACGTGTTCTGTTGCACGTTCTTTCTGCTGAGGATAGCTTCCCTGTTAGTTACAGAAACTGCAAGGAATGCGGAATGTCTCGACCTGTCGTCGGTATCATCGGCAACTCTTACCTTATGAACGATGAATACCCTACCCATGCGGGTGGAACGATGAACTCTGAGGCCGTGGCAAATGTTTCGCATTGCCTGCCGCTGCTGATTCCATCCGACCCGCGCTTTGTCACGGTTGAGGAATTGCTTGAGGTCTGCGACGGGTTCCTGCTGACCGGTGGGCGCCCGAATGTACATCCCGAAGAATACGGCGAGGACGCCACTGACGCGCATGGTGAGTTCGACCGGGCGCGGGATGCGGTCACTTTGCCTTTGGTTCGCGCCTGTGTCGAACGTGGTCAGCCCTTCATGGGCATTTGTCGCGGGTTTCAAGAGGTCAACGTCGCCATGGGCGGCACGCTCTACCCTGAAATACGCGATTTGCCGGGTCGAATGAACCACCGCATGCCCCCGGACGGGACTTTGGAAGAGAAGTTCGCCTTGCGACATGTGGTGACACTGGACGAAGGTGGCGTATTCCACCAACTATTCGGCGCGCCCGAAGTGATGACTAACACTTTGCACGGGCAGGGTATCAAGACGGTCGGTGACCGTGTTGTCATCGACGGCCACGCGCCTGATGGTACGCCCGAGGCGATCTATATCAAGGATGCACCAGGCTTTACTCTATCGGTGCAATGGCACCCTGAATGGGATGCAATGAACGATCCCGTTTCCCGACCTTTGTTCGAGGCATTCGGTGCCGCCGTACGGGCATGGGCCACCAGTTCGGATGCCAGTCTGGTACAGCAACGGGCGTGAATGTCGCGCTGATCCACAAAGGGGACCGGCGCATTTCAATCAAATCAACAGATCAAACTGCTGATTCAGAGGCAGCTTTCGGGCGCGTTCTCCGGTCAGATCAAACAACGCATTGCCAAGCGCCGGCATTGACGGCGGCGTTCCGGGTTCGCCCGCGCCACCCATGTGGCGGTTGGTTTCCAGCACACGCACCTCAACCTGCGGAGCAGTATGCATTCGGATCGCATCGTAGTCGGGGAAGTTGTATTGCTCGACCTCACCTTCGGCAAAGGTGATCTCGCCGTAGCAGGCTGCTGACAGACCATACATCATTCCGCCGAACATCTGCGCTTTGACGTTCTCGGGGTCCAGAGCCAGCCCCATATCACAGGCAATCCACGCCTTGTTGATGCGGAAGGTGCCGTCTTCGTCTACCACCTCGATCACTTGTGCGACCGGAGTACCGAAACTGTAGGTGAACGCCACGCCGCGCCCCACGCCGTCCGGTGTCTGCCCGGACCATCCGGACATCTCGCGCACTGCTTCGAGGCAACCGGCCGAGGGGGCGTGTTCACCCTTCATCAGTTCCAACCGGAATTCCAGCGGGTCGCGGCCCGCGGCATAAGCCATCTCATCCATGAAGGTTTCGTGGAAGAAGCCGTTATGGCTGTTGCCGACCGACCGCCAGAACCCGACGGGGACGTCAAGTTTGGGGATGTGGCCGCTCATGCGGTAGTTCGGCACCGCGTAGGGCTGGTTGAAAAAACCTTCGACCAGAACCTTGTCCGGGCCGGCACCAGGCATGCCAGTGTATCGCGTCACGGCCTGCTGCGTGCAGGATTGCGCCGAAACTTTGCCGTCAATCAGAACTGCCTTGCCGTCCTGCACTGCCCCGCGCATCCGGGCAATGGCGCCGGGGCGGTAATAGTCGTGGCGCATATCTTCTTCGCGGCTCCAGGTCGTCTGAACCGGGGTGCCGGGCATGGCCATGGCAACCTTGGTGGCAATCTCGCCGAAATCCAGTTCACCCCGGCGACCAAACCCACCACCCAGATATGTGGTGTGGATTTGTACCGCTTCGGTGTCCAGATTAGCGGTGTTGGCCGCGCGAAACCGGATCAGGGTTGGGGCCTGATTGCCGCACCACAGCTCCAACGCATCGCCGGTATACAGCGCGGTGGCGTTCATCGGCTCCATCGTGGCATGGGCCAGATAGGGCACTTGGTACTCTGCGGTAATCTCGGTTGCGCCTTCGGGTGTGACGCTGACATCGCCATCGTCGCGCATTGTCGAATTCGCCGAGTCATCAAACGCCTCGGCGATCTTGGTGAAAATGCCATCCGTCTCGGGCGGGTAGGGGGCGTCACCCCAATCCACGTCGATGGCCTCGACTGCTTGATTGGCGAGCCACGTGTTGTTGGCAATCACGGCGACACCTGTGCCCAGATCAACGATTTTCTCGACCCCCGGCATGGATTGCGCGGCGCTGTCGTCAAAACCATTCATCGCGCCGCCCAGCTTGGGGTTCATGCGCACGGCCGCGAATTTCATCCCCGGCAGGCGAACATCGACGCCAAACTCGGCGGTACCAGTTGCCTTTTCGACCATGTCCAGACGCGGCTGGGTTTGGCCCAGATAACGCCATTCGGACGGATCGCGAAGGGGCACTTCAACCGGCTCAAGCCCGGCGGCGTCTACGGCCAAGTCCGTATAGGCAATCTTGTCGCCATTTGGCGCGATGACATGCCCTGCGGCAGTTCCCAGTTCCGACGGGTCAACACCCAAACGAAGGGCCGCAGCGCGTTTGAGCGTGTCTCGGGCCGAGGCACCGGCCTGACGCATCCGCTCGAACCCATCCTTCATCGATGTCGAACCACCCGTGACCTGGAGGTGAAGAGCTTTGCCAAGCACACCCAGCGCTTCGCCCAGATTGTGCTGGAAGTCCGAGATGTCATAACCCTTGTTGGGCAACCCTTCCCCCAGCATGGCAGAGTTATAGTAGGCCGCTGCCGCCGGACCGTGCAGCACAGTGATCTGGTTCAGATCCACGTCCAATTCCTCGGCAATCAGCGCGGCCCATGTGGTCTTGACGCCCTGACCCATTTCAGCGCGCGGTGCAAAGAGGGTTACGCCGTTTTGGTCGATCAGGACAAACGGGTTCAACGCCGCCTGACCCTCGCCAGGTTTTAGCGGGTTCGCGGCGGGGCGGCTGACATAATAGGCGCCGAATGCTACGCCGCCGACAATTGCGGCCGAGCCGATCAGGAAAGTGCGGCGAAGGATTTTACCAACAGAAGCCATGAGTTACGCCTCCTTCAGTTTGCCAGCCGCGTCATGGATCGCAGCGCGGATACGGGGGTAGGTGCCACAACGACACAGGTTGCCCTGCATCGCCTCATCAATATCGGCGTCCGAAGGTGCAGGGTTTTCAGCCAGCAACGCAGCGGCCTGCATGATCTGGCCCGACTGGCAATATCCGCACTGCGCCACCTGATGATCGACCCAGGCTTGCTGGATTGTAGCCATCGTACCCGGCGTCCCGATACCTTCAATGGTGGTGACATCGCCCCAAACATCCGACAGGCTCACCTGGCACGAGCGCACAGCCTCGCCATCAATATGAACTGTGCAGGCACCACAGGCCGCCACGCCGCAGCCGAATTTGGTGCCGGTCAGGCCGACCTCATCGCGCAAGACCCAAAGCAAGGGGACGTCATCGGGCAGGTCAACCCGATGTTGCTTACCGTTAATCTTCAGGGTGGTCGCCATGGCGCACCTCATCTGGCTGTGGCTGGTTGCTGACATATTTAGCGCAAAGTGTCAGTGTGTCAATTGACAAAATATACAAAAAATGTCAAAGGTTCTGGTATGACGGAAGCAGTTGAAGATTTACGGCAAAAAACCATCCTGAACTCGGCTTTTCAGGCTTTTGCCGCTTATGGGTACCGAAAAACCTCGATGGATGACATTGCGCAGGGGGCGGGGATGTCCCGGCCGGCGCTGTATCTGCATTTCAAGAACAAAGAGGCGATCGTCAGTAAACTGACCGAGATCTACTATGTCGAAAAATGCGCGGCTGTTGCCGAGGCGCTGGCAACGTCAGGTTCAGTGTCCGAGGTTCTAGCCAGTGCGATTCAGGCGCAGACGGCAGGGATGGCCGCGATACTGGCCTCGCCTCATGGGCTTGAGATGCTGGACAACACCAAATCCTTATCCGCCGAGATCATCGCGGAGGGTGAGGCTAAACTGTCAGGGCTATACGCGGATTGGCTGACACAGCAAGAACGGGCCGGGCGGGTGCGCCTGCTGGCCGGTGCGGCCGAGACTGGTCGGACGATTACGGCCACGCTTAAGGGGCTCAAGCTGATCGGTGCAGGTGCAGAGGTCTATGAACAGCAGGTTGCGCAGATCGCGGCGTTGATCGGTGCGGGGCTTGAGGTCAGGTAACCCGCTGCCGCACTTTGAATTCCGGTGCATCCCATAAACGGTTTTGCATAATGTCAGCCAAGATTTCGACAGCGCGCTCGACGTCCCTCGCGTCGATATACAAAGGCGTGAACCCGAAGCGCATGATATCCGGCGCACGGAAATCTCCGATCACGCCGCGCGCGATCAGAGCCTGCATGGCGGCGTAACCTTCAGTAAACCGAAACGAGACCTGACTGCCGCGCTGCTGCGGATCACGTGGGCTGGCCAGTTCCAACTCAGGGCAGGTGCCTTCGACACGGGCTATGAACAACTCGGTCAAGTCGATGGATTTGGCGCGCACATCAGCCATGTCCGCCATGTCCCAGATGTCCATCGCGGCGGACAGGGCGGTCATTTGAAGGATCGGAGGGGTGCCGACCCGCATCCTCTCGATCCCGCTGCCGGGGCGGTAGTCCAGGTCGAAGGCGAAGGGTGCCTCGTGCCCCAGCCAACCTGACAAGGCCGGACGGGCGCGATCTGTCAAGCGTGGCGCGACATAGATAAAGGCTGGCGCACCGGGGCCCCCGTTAAGGTATTTATATGTGCAGCCCACCGCGAAATCGGCGTTGCAGCCGGACAGGTCCACTGGGATAGCTCCGGCGGAATGGGCCAGATCCCAGACAGTGACCGTCCCGTTTGCATGTGCCAGTTCGGTCAGCGCCTTCATGTCGTGTATGCGCCCGCTGCGATAGTCCACCTCGGTCAGCATCAACACGGCGACGTCGTCGGTTATGTTAGCGGCCACGTCCTCGGGTGCGACAACGCGTAGTTCATAACCCGGCCCCAGCGAGCGTAGTAGCCCGTCCACCATATACAAATCAGACGGGAAGTTGCCGTTATCCGACAGGACCACCTTGCGGTCCGGGCACAGTTCCAGCGCAGATGCCACGGCCTGATACACTTTGATCGACAGGGTGTCGCCGGTCACAACCGTCCCGGGTTCCGCGCCGATCAGACGGCCAATGCGGTCGCCCAGGCCGGTCGGCAAACCCATCCATCCGGCCTTGTTCCAGCCGGTGATCAGCATCTGGCCCCATTCCTTGACCATCATGTCACTGACACGATCACTGGCAGCCAGCGGCAACGGACCCAGCGAATTTCCGTTCAGATAAATGACATCCTCGGGCAGATCGAACATGGCTTTGGTCGCGGCAAAGTCGGTCATGGGCGGCTCACTACTTTGTGTTGTGTTGCTTTCTTTCGGCCTAGCCGATCCGTATCGGCCTGTCCATTGATGCGACAACCTGAGCTTTTGCCAATTCGGTTCGAAAGCGGTAGGACATCGGCCAGAAACGACATGCCTGTGCATGTTGTCAGTTGCGGGGATGCGCATGCACCGGATCGACATACCGCCCGTCTGGCTTGTTGGGTTCGCTTTTCTGGCCTGGCTGCAGGCGCGTCATTTCCCCCTGGGCTTGTCGCTGGACGGTGGACTGACTGACTTGTTAAGCGGGTTGCTGATCGGGGGCGGCATTCTGCTCGCCGTATTGGCGATTATGGAGTTTCGCCGTCACAAAACAACCGTTATCCCGCACGAAACACCTTCGGCGCTGGTTCAGTCAGGCATTTATAAACGCAGCCGCAACCCGATCTATGTTGGCGATGTTCTGATTCTGGCTGGTTTGGTTTTACGGTTTGATGCTGTGCTGTCTCTGATCCTTATCCCAATCTTCGTCTGGGTGCTTGAGCGCCGGTTCATTCTGCCCGAAGAAGACCGCCTGCGCCGTACTTTTCACGCGGATTTTGCCCGTTATGAACGTAAAACCCGACGGTGGGTTTAGGATGGACAGACCGATAATATCATATCGTGAATGCTGCACTTGCGAAATAATGTTGCGCAAGATACATGTTTGCTTAACGAAGAATACCGACCACCCGCTCAGCTTGAGTGAGAACTAGGGGGACTGCCAGTGAAGATAGGCACACCGAAGGAAAAATATGAGGGCGAGAACCGGGTTGCGATGACGCCGGACTCTGCGGTGCAGTTGCAGAAACTGGGCTATGAGTGCCTGATTGAGAAAGGCGCTGGGGCTGCTGCGGGCTTTTCGGATGCGGCGTATGAGGCTGCAGGCGTTGAGGTCGTCAAGACGGCGGCTGCGCTGTGGAAAGAGGCCGACATTGTTGCCAAGGTTCGTCAACCCGACGCAACCGAGCTGAAGCGTCTGACCAAGGGTAAGACGCTGATTTCGTTCTTCAACCCGGCAGGGAACGAAGAAGGGATGGAAGCGGCTAAGGCCAAGGGCGCCAACGTCATCGCCATGGAGATGGTGCCGCGTATTTCCCGCGCACAAAAAATGGATGCGCTGTCGTCGATGGCCAATATTGCCGGTTACCGCGCGGTGATCGAGGCGGGCAACAACTTTGGCCGGTTCTTCACCGGTCAGGTGACGGCGGCCGGTAAGGTGCCGCCTGCGAAGGTGCTGATCGTAGGGGCCGGTGTTGCCGGTCTGGCGGCGATCGGGACCTCGACCTCGCTGGGTGCGATCACTTACGCGTTCGACGTGCGCCCCGAAGTGGCCGAGCAGGTCGAATCCATGGGCGCCGAGTTCGTCTATCTGGATTTTGAAGAAGACCAGCAGGACGGCGCGGCCACCGGCGGCTATGCCAGCGTCCAGTCGGACGAGTTCCGCGAGGCACAGCTGGCCAAGTTCCGTGAACTGGCCCCGGAGATGGACATCGTCATCACCACGGCGCTGATCCCCAACCGCGAAGCGCCCGAGCTTTGGACCAAGGATATGGTCGAGGCGATGAAGCCCGGCTCGGTCATTGTCGACCTTGCAGCAGAAAAGGGCGGCAACTGTAAGCTGACCGTCGCGGATGAGAAGATTGTCACCGATAATGGCGTGACCATTATCGGCTATACCGATTTCCCCAGCCGGATGGCGGCGCAGTCCTCGTCGCTTTATGCAACCAACATCCGCCACATGATGACGGACCTGACCCCTGAGAAAGATGGTCAGATCAACCACGACATGGAAGATGACGTGATCCGCGGCGCGACCGTGACCCATGAGGGTGAGATCACCTTCCCGCCACCACCGCCCAAGGTGCAGGCGATTGCGGCACAGAAAAAACCCGAGGTCAAGGAACTGACCCCGGAAGAGAAAAAGGCGCAGGAAATTGCGGCCTTCAAGGCGCAGACCAAACAGCAGTTCACCCTGTTGGGTGTTGGTGGCGCGCTGATGCTGCTGGTGGGGCTGATCGCCCCGGCCAGCTTCATGCAGCACTTCATCGTCTTTGTGCTGGCCATTTTTGTGGGCTTCCAGGTGATCTGGGGTGTTGCACACAGCCTGCACACACCGCTGATGGCGATCACCAACGCGATCTCGTCGATCATTATCGTTGGGGCGCTGATGCAGATCGGGTCGGGATCGTTCCTGGTCATTCTGCTAGCGGCGCTGTCTGTCTTCATGGCCGGGATTAACATCTTCGGCGGCTTTCTTGTCACCCGGCGCATGCTCGCCATGTTCCAGAAATCTTAAGGAGGCCGGGTAGATGATTGGCTTCACTACTGCCGCTTATGTTGTTGCGGCTGTTCTGTTCATCCTTTCGCTGGGTGGTCTGTCGAACCAGGAAAGCGCCAAACGCGCGGTCTGGTATGGCATTGTCGGTATGGCGCTGGCGGTCTTTGCTACGCTGGTTGGTCCGGGTTCGGGTCTGTGGCTGCTGTCGCTGCTGCTGATCGCAGGCGGTGGTCTGATCGGTCAATATGTGGCGCAGCGCGTGCAGATGACCGAGATGCCGCAGCTTGTGGCCGCGATGCACTCGCTGGTCGGTCTGGCGGCTGTGTTCGTGGGCTTCAACGCGCATTTTGAGATTGGCAACGTGGCGCAGGTCATGGCCATTGCGGATTCAGCGAAAGAAGCGGATCTGAGCGATCTGGGCGCATTCGCCAAGCTGATCGCCAAGAAGGATGCGGCCGAGCTGGCGATCCTGCATGTGGAATTGTTCCTGGGCATCTTCATCGGTGCGATCACCTTTACCGGTTCGGTCGTGGCCTATGGCAAGCTGGCGGGCAAGGTGACGTCTGCGGCGACCAAGCTGCCCGGCGGTCATGCGCTGAACGCGGCGGCTGCGGGTCTCTCGCTGATCTGCCTGGTCTGGTACACCTCGACCGGTGGCTTCTTCCCGCTGTTCCTGATGACGCTGGCGGCGCTGTTCATCGGCTATCACCTGATCATGGGCATCGGCGGCGCCGACATGCCCGTGGTTGTGTCGATGCTGAACTCGTATTCGGGTTGGGCCGCGGCGGCGATCGGCTTCTCGTTGGGCAACGACCTGCTGATCGTGGTTGGTGCGCTGGTGGGCTCGTCCGGTGCGATCCTGTCCTACATCATGTGTAAGGCGATGAACCGTCACTTTGTCAGCGTGATCCTGGGCGGCTTTGGCGGCCCACAGGGTGAGCAGATGGCCGTTGAGGGCGAACAGATCGCTATCGAGGCCGATGGTGTGGCCGCAGCGCTGAACGATGCTGACAGTGTCATCATCATCCCCGGCTATGGCATGGCCGTGGCGCAGGCGCAGCAGTCTGTATCGGAACTGGTTCGCAAGCTGCGCGCCAAGGGCAAAAATGTGCGCTTTGCGATCCACCCGGTCGCGGGCCGTCTGCCGGGCCACATGAACGTGCTGCTGGCCGAGGCGAAGGTGCCGTATGACATCGTGCTGGAGATGGACGAGATCAACGACGACTTCCCCGAAACGGATGTGGCCATCGTCATCGGCTCGAACGACATCGTGAACCCTGCGGCACAGGAAGACCCCAACAGCCCCATCGCCGGCATGCCGGTTCTGGAATGCTGGAAGGCGAAACAGGTGTTCGTGTCCAAACGCGGCCAGGGCACCGGGTATTCGGGCATCGAAAACCCCCTGTTCTTCAAGGAAAACACCCGCATGTTCTATGGCGACGCAAAGGCCAGCCTCGACAAACTGCTGCCCATGATCGACTGAGCTTGGGGTGTAACCAAATTGCAAAGGGCGCCTTCGGGCGCCCTTTTCTTAATTGTAGTGAAGGAGGCTCTGCCTCCGGACCTTGGGGATATTTGTAGCCAGATGAAGCAGGCGGATTGTGATAGACTGGTCTGACGTGGTGGGTGTCAGGAGAGTAGCCTTGCAGAAAGTAAACGGCATAGGTGGTGTGTTCTTTCGTGCCCGCGACCCAAACGCGTTGAGCGCGTGGTATGAGAAACACTTGGGCGTCAATCATTACGATCCTTTGCCCTGGTAGCAGCGCGAAGGGTTTACTGTCTTTGCCCCATTTGCCGAAATTACGGAATACTTCGGCCGCGCAGATCAGCAATGGATGATCAATTTCCGAGTAGACGATTTGGCGGCACTGATAGCGCAGCTTGAGGCCGCCGGGATCACCGTAGAAACACGTGCTGAGTGGGACAGTGAGGTGGGAAAGTTTGCCCGCATTCACGATCCCGAGGGCAATCCAATCGAGCTGTGGCAGCCAAATCAATGAGATAGAGGGAATGTATACAGCCGTATCCACTTAAGTATATGAAATAAAAAGAGAATTGATGTATTTTTGAGGTGGCGTATAGTGCCCCGGACAAAACGGAGCCCTGCATGACGCCCATTGATGATCACCCGCTGCGCTATGCGCTGGCCAATGAACTGCACGCGCGCCCCTTTCCGGTGGCCGCGACGCCGTGCACGGTGGTGTTCTTGGCGATCAAGAAGCCAGATGCAGCCGTGGCACGGGACCGGGATGAGGATCTGGCCCATCTGATCAATCTGCTGGATCGCCACGGCGCACAACATCCGCAGCCGGAGGCGACGCATTACGCTGGTCAGATTGGCCGTCATTGGTTGAAATGGGAACAGCATACCGAATTCGTCACTTACACTGCGATTACACAAAATGTCAGCGATCGCCCCTTTAACCCGGCAGATTTCGAAGTCTTTCCCCCTGATTGGTTGATGGCCAGCCCAGGGCAAAGGGTGACGTCGGCCATGCTCCGCGTGGTTGAACGCCAGGACGACGAAGCGGTCCGGTCCTCTCTGGGGAACTGGTTCGAGCCTGAAAGCCTTGCCGTGGCCCGGGTGCTGGACGATACCGCCATTTGTGCCAGTGATTTCCGTATCGATCCGGCCGGGCACATGCGCTTTGCGCTGTTTGTCAGCAAGGGCACAGGGCGACGCAGGACGGGGCGGATCATTCAGCGTTTGTGTGAGATCGAGACCTATAAAGCAATGTCAATGCTTGGGTTTGCCCGCGTCAAACAGCTGACCCCACGTATCGGTGAATTGGACGGTAGGCTGACCGAGTTGATGGGGCAAATGACCGACAACACGGCCCACCCAGATGAACTGCTGCCCGATCTATTGTCCACCTCGACCGAGCTGGAAACGCTGTCCGCCCAGTGTTCCTTTCGGTTTGGGGCGACGGGGGCCTATGAGGCTATCGTGAACCAGCGGATCGAAGTGCTGCGAGAAGAGCGGTTTGAGAGCCGTCAGAGTTTCGCCGATTTCATGATGCGCCGGTACGATCCGGCCATTCGAACCGTCAAATCCACCGAGCGCCGCCTGCAGGCTTTGTCCGATCGGGCGATCCGTGCTGGAGAATTGTTACGTACACGGGTCGATGTGGAACGCAGTGCGCAAAACCAGGCGCTGCTGGAAAGCATGGATCGGCGTGCCCAGATTGCGCTGCGGCTACAGCACACCGTCGAAGGGCTGTCTGTGGTAGCTATCAGTTTCTACGCGGTGACGCTGGTCAGTGACTTTCTTTACCCGCTGACCGAGGATGGGATCAGTCAGGGACGGTTGACTTCGGTTGTGACGATCCCTGTCATTCTGTGCGTCTGGGTTGCCATCCGTCAGATTCGAAAGCGTTTGCAATAGCCCGCAATTGCGAATTACCTAGGGCGCTTTAGGAACAGCAAACTGCGCGTGGGAGTTTTCTGTGATCGGAATTATGTCTGCATGGCGGGCGGTGGCTGCCATGTTCATCCTGAACGGTGCGCTGTTTGGCATTTGGGCATCTCGCATTCCAGCCGTGCGGGACAGGCTGGAATTGACGCATGAGGCATTGGGCTATGGTCTGCTGTTCATGGCAGCGGGGGCTGTGTGTTCCTTTCCGGTGACGGGGCGGTTGTCTGATCGGTTCGGGGCCGTAGCCATCACGCGGGTTATTGCGGTGCTGTACACGTTGTCTCTGATCCTGTTGGCCGTGGCCGATGGGTTCTGGGCGCTGGCGGGGTTCCTGTTCGTATTCGGTGCCTTTCACGGTTCAATGGATGTGGCCATGAACGCCTGGGCCGCCGAGGTCGAGCAATCCTATGACAAGCCCGTCATGTCCTCGTTCCACGCGATGTGGAGTTTGGGCGCCGGGTTGGGGGCGCTTAGCGGATACGGGGCGGTGCAGCTGGGACTGACAGTGATGCAGCACTTTTTACTGGCTGGCGGAGTTGTCGTGGCGCTGGCGCTGGCCCTGTCCTGGGTTAAGTGGACGTCGCGAAGAGCTGTCTCACATGACGGCAGTGTCTTTGCCCTGCCGTCCGGTGCGTTGATCCTGGTTGGGTTCACTGCGCTGTGCGGCGCTTTGGGGGAAGGTGCCGTAGCGGATTGGAGTGCAATATTCCTGC
Source organism: Ruegeria sp. BB1 (assembly GCF_056539465.1). Lineage (NCBI taxonomy): Bacteria > Pseudomonadati > Pseudomonadota > Alphaproteobacteria > Rhodobacterales > Roseobacteraceae > Ruegeria > Ruegeria sp. BB1. The sequence continues at coordinate 1,230,050 of NZ_JBQFVB010000001.1, read as the reverse complement.
GCGATGTGACCGGTGCCGCCGAAAGCGTCGCTGCGTTGGGATATGCCTTGTTTTCGGTGACGATGGTGGCGTTTCGGCTGGCTGGCGGATTTGCAATCGCGCGGTTTGGTCCTGTCGCAACGGCCCGTTTTGGAGGCATTTGCGCGGCACTTGGCGTGTTCGGAGTGGTCTCGGCATCAGAGGCGGGATTGGCCTTGGCGGGTTTTGCCCTGATGGGGGTTGGTTATGCTGTGATCATGCCGCTGGCCTTCAGCCGGGCAGCCAATGATCCGCATGTGCCGCCGGGGCAGGCCATCGCCAGTGTGGCGACGCTGGGGTACGGAGGGTTACTGATCGGCCCACCGCTTATTGGGATTTTGGCCGAGATGCTTACATTACGATTGGCATTCATGGTTTTGTTGCCCTTGGCCATCCTGATTGTCCTGTTGTCCGGCGCGCTGCGGCCTGCGTCTTTGGACTGACTTGAGAATTCCGCGCCGGGATAAAGCCGGGGCAAAGAAAAAAGATGGGAGAAGACTATGCCGATCAAAAACCGTTTTGCCGAATTGCAGAGTGAAATCACTGGGTGGCGGCGCGATATTCATGAAAACCCCGAGATTCTATTCGAAACGCACCGCACCAGCGCACTGGTTGCTGAGAAGCTGAAGGAATTCGGCTGTGATGAGGTTGTCACCGGAATTGGTCGCACCGGGGTCGTTGGGGTGATCAAAGGTAAGGTCGACACGGGGGGCAAGGTGATCGGTCTGCGGGCCGATATGGATGCACTGCCGATACATGAGGCGACGGGTCTGGAGTATGCCTCCAAGACCGATGGGGCGATGCATGCCTGTGGTCATGACGGGCATACGGCGATGTTGCTGGGAGCGGCGAAATACCTCTCGGAAACGCGGAATTTCGACGGCACCGTCGTGGTGATCTTTCAACCCGCCGAAGAGGGTGGCGGCGGAGGCCGCGAGATGTGCGAGGACGGCATGATGGACCGTTGGGGCATCCAAGAGGTCTATGGCATGCACAACTGGCCGGGTCGCCCGGTAGGCAGTTTTGCCATTCGTCCCGGTGCGTTCTTTGCGGCCACAGATCAATTTGATATCACCTTTGAGGGCAAGGGCGGTCACGCGGCCAAACCGCATGAGACAGTCGATACAACCGTGATGGCGGCGCAGGCGGTTCTGGCATTGCAGACGGTGGCGTCGCGCAATGCAGATCCGGTGGATCAGGTCGTGGTTTCAGTTACGTCGTTTGAAACCTCGACCACCGCCTTTAACGTCATCCCCCAAACGGTACAGATCAAAGGTACCGTCCGAACGATGAGTTCAAAAATGCGGGAAATGGCGGAAAAGCGCATCAAAGAGATTTGCAACGGTATCGCGGCGACATTTGGCGGAACGGCCAATGTCACCTATTACTTGGGCTATCCGGTGATGGTGAACAGCGACGAGCAGACCGACTTTGCAGCGGATGTCGCGCGTTCAGTGGCGGGCAATTGCGACGAAGCGCCGTTGATCATGGGCGGCGAGGATTTCGCCTTTATGCTCGAAGAACGGCCGGGGGCGTATATTCTGGTTGGCAATGGCGACACGGCGGCGGTGCATCACCCTGAGTACAACTTTAACGACGAGGCCATTCCGGTAGGGTGCAGCTGGTGGGCTGAGATTGTCGAACAGCGGATGCCGGCGGCCTGATCTTGGCGTTGGGTGGCGAGGGGCCAGCCCCTCGCGCTACCCGGTACGTACTTAGTCAGATGACGTTGAACCCGACCCAGATAAGCTTAGTTCGGTGCATAGCGTCTCGACGATTGCATCTAGTGCCGATTGTTGGGTGTTTACGCAGGATTTCGCAGCCGTACGGGCTGTGTCCAGCGTGGTTTGGTCCGATAGCCAGTTTTCCACGGCCTCGGTCAGTTCGGAAGCAGATTGAACTTGTAGCGCCCCGCCGGATTCGATCAGCGGGGCGAATGTTTCGGCAAAGTTGAAATAGCCGGGGCCGGTGATTACAGCGGCACCCGCCTGTGCCGGTTCGAACGGATTGTGGCCGCCGATCTCTTTCAGTGATCCGCCAAGGAACACAATAGGGCACAGCGCGTACCATGTGCCGGTTTCACCCAGCGTATCTGCCATGTAGACCTGCGTTTTGTCGGTGATCTTGTCGTCATTCGATCGAATGGCCACAGTTTGCCTCGCTTGGATTGCCAGACTGGCGACCTCGGCGCGGCGTTCAGGGTGGCGCGGGATCAGCAACAGCAGCAGGTCGGGCCAGCGTTTGAGCAGCTCTGCGTGGGCGGCAAGAACGGTTTCCTCTTCACCGGCATGTGTCGAACTGGCGATCCAGACGGGGCGGGCGCCGATCTGTGCGCGGATTTCGGACAACGTGGCCTGATCAATCGGCAAGGGGTCAGACATGGCCTTCAGGTTCGTGCCCGGCTGTACACGATCAGCGGGCGCGCCCATCACGATCAGGTTTTGCGCGGTCTTGTTGTTCTGGGTCAGGAACAGGCGAAAACGATCCAGAATGAACCGGGCTGTGTCCGGGCGTTTCTTCCAGCCTTCGACGGATTTGTCCGACAGGCGTGCGTTGAGTAGAGCCAAGGGCATGCCACGCTTGGCACCTTCGACAATCAGACGGGGCCAGATTTCGCTTTCGACGAAAATACCGGCATTTGGGTGCCAGTGGTCCAGAAAGCGCCGCACGGGGCTTGCGGTGTCTAGTGGAGGGTACTGGTGCCGCGTTCGTGGTGGCATGCGTTTTTCGATCAGCGCAGCCGAGGTTGGCGTGCCAGAGGTGATCAGAAACTCGGCATCCGGTAGACGTTCCCCCAACCGTTTGATCAGGCTGATGACCGAAAGGGTTTCACCAACGCTGGCGGCGTGGAACCAGATCATCTGGCCGTCGGGGCGGGGCAGGCTGGCACGGCCTTGGCGTTCCTGTTGTCGGGTTACGGAAACATCCGCGGCTTGCAGCTTGTTCCGTACGGTGCGCCAGACAAACGGCTCCGCAACAGAGGTCAGGCCGCAATACAGATGATACAGCAGCGTCGGTCGGCCCATCTGGTCCGGCACGTCAGCCGCCTGTGTGGCTCATGTGACGGCTCATCTTGCCGTCGACCGCCTGGCGGGAATAGTCGAAATCATGTCCCTTGGGCTTGAGGTTGATCGCCGCGCGGATTGCGTCTTCGAGCGGTTGCTCTGTATCGGGGTGATCGCGTAGTGGACCACGCAGGTCAGCCATGTCCTCTTGGCCCAGACACATAAACAGCTCACCAGTGCAGGTCAGGCGCACGCGGTTGCAGCTTTCGCAGAAATTATGCGACAGAGGGGTGATGAAGCCGATCTTTTGGCCTGTTTCCTCTAGGCGAACATAACGCGCTGGCCCGCCGCTGCGTTCTGCCAGATCGGTCACGGAATAGTGGTTCTCGTATTCCTTACGAACATCCTTGAGCGACCAATATTGATCCAGACGATCCTCATTGCCGATATCGCCCATGGGCATGACCTCGATCCAGGTTAGGTCCATATCGCGTTCCGCACACCATTTCGTGATCGTTGGCAACTCTTCTTCGTTAAAGCCCTTCAGGGCCACCGCGTTGATCTTTATCCTCAGCCCGGCTTTCTGCGCCGCGTCGATGCCGTTCAACACTTGTTTAAGACGGCCCCAGCGGGTGATCGCGGCGAATTTATCTTCGTCCAGCGTATCCAGCGAGATATTTACCCGGCGCACACCGGCTGCGTAAAGGTCATCGGCAAAACGGTGCAGCTGCGAGCCATTGGTGGTCAACGTCAGCTCTTTCAACGCGCCGCTGTCCAGATGGCGGGTCATGCTGTTGAAAAACGTCATGATATTTCTGCGCACAAGCGGCTCACCACCGGTAATGCGCAGCTTTTCAACCCCCAACTTCACGAAGGTCGAGCACATGCGGTCCAGCTCTTCCAGCGTCAGCAGGTCTTTCTTTGGCAGAAACTTCATGTCTTCGGACATGCAGTAAACACAGCGGAAATCGCAGCGGTCTGTAACAGAGACGCGGAGATAGGTGATCGCACGTGCGAATGGGTCGATAAGCGGAGCAGTCATGCGACATAGGTAAAGCCGCGACCTGCCTGCGACAAGGGCGAAGTTTCCTTTGCGCTGGTACAGATGCGCACAGGGCGATAGGTTGATGGCATGAGATATATGCTATTCGCTTTGTGTATTCTGGTGGCCGGATGCGACACCGTACGGTCCACGACAGATCGGGTCTTTGGGGGCAAAAAGACGCCTTCTGAACCTGAAGACGCCGTGGTCGAAGAGGTTGTGGCAGAGGAAGCAGTTGAACCAGAACCCGTTGCGGCCACTGCTGCCGGCTGGGTGGGCGCAAAGACGACCATAGCCGGATTGGGCGATCCGACCACGCCGGGTCGTTGGTTGGAAACTCCGCTGGTCGACGTCGAATTCACCGGTCGCGTGGTCGTTCCCAGAACCGGCTCGCAGGCTTATATTACGCTGGTTCCAGCGCCAGGGCCCGAAAGCGGCGGCAGTCGGTTGTCTCTGGATGCGATGCGGGCCTTGTTGTTGCCATTCGACGAATTGGTTGAACTTGAGGTCTATTCCAACTGATCTTTCAGGTATTTTCCGGCTTCGCGGCGGGCGAAAGGCTTCATCGCGTCACCATGGGTTTTCAGAAAGGCGATGACGCGTTCAGCGTCGTGTTTGGACAGGTCACGCAGCCACCAAGCAATGGCTTTCTGAATGAACCAGTCCCGGTCCGGCACATAGCTTGCCGCCCAGCCAAGAATGCGGTCGCGCCGTGCCAGATCGTCGGGTTTGGGGTGATTCTGCTTGGTCCAGGGAAGGGTGGCCACCAGCGCTGCGCGCCGTGTCCACATATGATCGGAAGTCGTCCAGATTTCCACCTGATCCAACCGGGTTGGGTCGGCTGACAGACGTTTTTGCATCGCCATGCAGGCGTGATCGGCCGCAGCCCAGGCGTCGAAATCGGGCAACCAGCTGTGCAGTAAATCCCAGACCGCCCCATCAGGCCGAATGCGGGCCTGGGTCAGTAGTTTGGCCGCGGCCAGACGGCCCTCGTGTATATTGGTCTGCCACAAGGCATCCGCCAACTCCACGCGCTCAGATACATCCAGGTCTTGACGCCAATCTTTCGTCAGGTCGTTCAGAACGGGGTTCGCGACACCCAGATAGGGGCGGTCAACCTTGTGATAGGCCGCCATTTGGCTCGCGCGTACGGGGTCGGCATGAGCTTTGATCTGATCCAGATAGAAATTCAATGTTTGTCGCCCTGCTGGTGAAACGGGCCGTGGGTGCAGCCCGATCTTGGCTTATTCGACGGTGACGGATTTCGCCAGATTGCGGGGCTGGTCCACATCGGTACCTTTGGCGACAGCCGTATGATAGGCCAGCAGCTGCGCCGGAACCGAATACAGGATCGGGGCAAGGCTGGGATGAATATGGGGCATGCGAATAGTGCTCCACACCCCATCCTCGGCCTCGGTAACGCCGTCATCATCCGAGACCAGTATGACCTTGCCTTTGCGCGCCATGACCTCTTGCATGTTCGACACGGTCTTGTCGAACACTGTGTCGCGCGGGGCCATGACCACTACTGGCATGTGCTTGTCGATCAGGGCGATGGGGCCGTGCTTCAGTTCACCCGACGCATAACCTTCGGCGTGTATATAGCTGATTTCTTTTAGTTTCAGCGCACCTTCCATAGCCAGTGGATACATCAGGCCGCGGCCTAGGAACAGCACATCGCGCGCCTCGGACAAGCGCTGGGCCGAGGCCTTGATGGACTGGTTCTGATCCAGCGCGGCATTTAGTGCGGTCGGCAATCCACGCAATGCGGCGGCATGATCAGCCAGTTCCTCATCGCTTAGGGTGCCCCGATCCGCAGCCGCCTTGAGCGCCAGCATCAGCAATACGCTTAGCTGACAAGTGAAAGCTTTGGTCGAGGCCACACCGATCTCAACCCCAGCATGGATCGGCAGGGCGATGTCGCTTTCGCGCGCGATCGAGCTTTCGGGGACATTGATCACCGAAACGATCTTATCGGCCTTGCCCTCGCAATAGCGCAGCGCGGCCAGCGTGTCGGCGGTCTCACCCGACTGGCTGACAAACAAGGCCGCCGTGCGATCGGGGATCGGAGGTTCGCGATAGCGAAACTCGCTGGCGATATCGACCTCGACGGGCATTCTGGCCAACTGTTCGAACCAGTACTTTGCTGTCAGACAGGCATAAAAGGCAGTTCCGCAGGCGACCATGGTCAGGCGGTCCAGCTTGCTGAAATCCAGCTCACACGGCAGAGTTATCTCGTTGCCGCCAGTGGGTAGGTAGGATTGGATTGCCTCGGCAACCACCACGGGTTGCTCGGCGATTTCCTTTGCCATGAAATGCTTGTGACCCGCCTTGTCGGCCCGTGTTTGATCCAGTTTGATCTGGCGGGTTTCGCGGTTGGCCAGTTCTCCGGCTTCGTTGCGGATTTCAAGCGAAGTGCGGGTCAGGACCGCCCGGTCGCCTTCTTCAAGATAGGTGATACGATCCGTCAGCGGGGCCAGCGCAATGGCGTCCGAACCGACATACATTTCGCCTTCCCCATGCCCAATGGCCAAAGGTGAGCCCTTACGCGCCGCGACGATCAGGTCGTCTTGCCCGTCAAACAGAAATGCAAGTGCAAACGCCCCTTGAAGCCGGTCGATGGTTTTGAACGCCGCATCAACGGGCGATAGGCCGATATTGAGATAATACTCGGCCATCAGAGCCACGGTTTCGGTATCGGTCTCGGTGACGAAATCGACGCCATGTTCGGCTAACTCAGCCCGCAAATCGCGATAGTTTTCGACGATGCCGTTATGCACCACGGCCACGGGGCCTGCCTTGTGCGGGTGCGCGTTGGTGACTGATGGTGCGCCATGTGTGGCCCAACGGGTATGCCCGATGCCCGATTTTCCGCGCAAAGGATTGTGCACCAGCAAATCGCTGAGGTTGACCAACTTGCCCACAGCCCGACGCCGCCCAAGTTCACCGTCATTGATCGTCGCGATACCGGCGCTGTCATAGCCGCGATATTCCAGCCGTTTCAGCGCCTCAACCAAAATAGGGGCGGCTTCGTGTTGCCCCAGTACACCTACAATTCCACACATAGATCAGGCTCCTTTGTCGCGGCGAGCCTTCTTCGCCTTCAACATATCAAACAATTTACGTGCATAACCCGGCTTGTTGTCCTGCTTGGCGCGGGCCACGGCCAGCGCGTCGGGCTCGACGTCTCGCGTTACAACCGTTCCTGTCGCGGTCATCGCCCCGTCGCCCACCGTCACCGGGGCCACCAGCATTGTGTTTGAGCCGACAAAAACATTCTCACCAATTGTCGTGCGATGCTTCATCACACCGTCATAGTTGCAGGTGATTGTTCCAGCGCCGATATTCGACGCCGCACCTACCGACGCGTCACCGATATAGCTGAGGTGGTTAACCTTGGCCCCTTCGGCGATCTCGGCGTTCTTTATCTCGACAAAATTGCCGATGCGGGCGTTTTCGGCCAACTCGGCACCTGGGCGCAGGCGGGCATAGGGCCCAACAATAGAACCGCGGCTGACGTGGCAGCCCTCCAAATGCGAAAACGACCGGATTGTAGCACCACTTTCGACTGTGACGCCGGGGCCAAAAACCACGTTGGGTTCAATCACAGTGTCGCGCCCGATGACGGTGTCAGCGGCCAGATAAACAGTATCGGGTGCCATCAGGGTGACGCCAAGATCCAACAGCTCGGCACGGGCACTGGCCTGAAACACAGCATCTGCCGCAGCCAAATCGGTGCGGGAGTTCACACCTAATGTCTGTGCTTCGTCACAGGCGACTGCGGTGACTTTCAGACCGCGCGCGCGCGCGATTTCCACGACGTCCGTCAAATAATACTCACCTGCCGCGTTGTCATTTCTTACCGTGTCGATCAGGGAAAACAACGCCTGCGCATCACAGGCCAAAAGACCAGAGTTGCAGAAGGTTATCGCGCGCTCTTCATCCGATGCGTCTTTGAATTCGACGATCCGCTCAAGACTGTCACCGTTCATCACCAGGCGACCATAACGCGCAGGATCGCCGGCCTCAAACCCCAGAATGACAAGATCGTTTTCTGCCCGCGCCGCGATCATGCGTTCCAGCGTATCGGGCTGCAGAAACGGCGTGTCGCCATACAAAACCACGACGTCGCCGGTGAATCCGTCCAAAGCCCTGCGTGCCTGCGCGACGGCATGGGCAGTGCCCAACTGCTCGTCCTGAACAGCGATTTGCGCCGCTTCATCCTCGGCAGTTGCAACTTTGGCTACGGCTTCAGCCCCGTGCCCGGTGACGATAACGGTCCGCTCGGGCGACAATATGGCCCCGGCGCGCATGGCGTGCACCAGCATCGGGACCTGCGCGATGGGATGAAGAACTTTGGGAATATCCGAATGCATCCTGGTGCCTTTTCCAGCGGCAAGGATGACAAGGGCAGTGCTCATGAAATCGATTTCTCTTTGTGTTTTGTTGCGCTCCGTTTTATCCGCTGAGGGCAAAGGCGCAAGCGGTTCACGGATCAAACAAGATTGCCGTTTGCAACACGAGACGGCAATAAACCGCCGAGGCAGGAGGCACAATGCGCACAGTAATCTTCGATCTGGACGGAACTTTGGCCGATACGTCGGGCGATTTGCTCGCGGCGGCCAACCACTGTTTTCGCCAGATGGGGCATGGGGATGTCTTGGTTCACGATGATGACGCAGCCGTTGCCTTGCGGGGTGGACGGATGATGCTGACCCATGGGCTGAAGCGGGTCGGTGCTTATGATGAGGATACTGTTCTGTCCTATTATCCCACCCTGCTTGAGGCTTACGCGAAGGACATCGACACCCACACTCGGTTCTATCCCGGTGCGCTTGAGGCTGTCGAAATGCTGAAATCCCAAGGTTATGGCGTAGGTATCTGCACCAATAAACCCGAGGCTCTGGCCCATCAGCTGCTGACCCAGATGGGCGTTCGGGATCAGTTTGCGTCTTTGGTGGGCGCAGATACGTTGCCCGTGCGCAAACCGGACCCCGAACCACTGCGCGAAGCCGCGCGCCGGGCCGGGGGACACCCCGATTTGTGTGTGCTGATCGGCGATTCCGACACCGACCGAAATACGGCGCGGGCAGCGGGCGTGCCCTCGGTGCTGGTGACGTTTGGCCCGTCCGGGGAAGATATGGCCGCATTGGAACCCGAAGCACTGCTGCATCACTTTGATGATCTGCCAGAGCTGGTCACCGGACTGATTGGTGCGGCGGCACAAATTCTTGACCCCAACCCTTTGCAGGATCAGAACTAGCCCATGACCGAAATATTCACTGGCAGCTTCACCCAGCAGGAACCTATTCCAGAAGAGGCGATCGACGCCGCCATGGCCGTTCTGCGCCATGGGCGTCTGCATCGCTATAACGTCGTCCCCGGAGAGTTGGGCGAAACCGCGCTGCTGGAGCAGGAGTTCGCGGCGCAAATGGGGGCGAAATACTGTCTGGCTGTGTCTTCTGGGGGTTATGCACTGGCCACCGCATTGCGGGCCGTGGGGGTGCAGCCGGGTGATCCGGTTTTGACCAACGCCTTCACGCTTGCGCCGGTGCCGGGGTCGATTGCCTCGGTCGGGGCAAGGCCGGTTTTTGTGGGCGTGACTGAGAATCTGACGATTGATCTGGATGATCTTGAGGCCAAGCTGGATCAGGCGCGGGTGCTGATGCTCAGCCACATGCGCGGACATCTGTGCGATATGGACCGGCTAATGCAGATGTGTGATACGGCGGGCGTTGCGGTGATCGAGGACTGCGCCCACACAATGGGTGCCGCATGGCGCGGGCAATTGTCGGGGCGTCAGGGGGCGATTGGGTGCTATTCCTGCCAGACGTACAAACACGTCAATTCCGGTGAAGGCGGTCTGCTGATCACCGATGACGAAGTGCTTGCGGCCAAGGCCACGATGCTGTCGGGTTCGTACATGCTGTATGAACGCCACCTTGCCGCACCGGGGCCCGAGGTGTTTGAAAAGATCAAATACACCACGCCCAATGTGTCCGGCCGCATGGACAATCTGCGCGCTGCGATCCTGCGCCCGCAACTGCGTGATCTTGACCGGCAGGTGCAGCGCTGGAACGAACGCTATGACGAGATCGCGACCGGCCTGCGGGACACCCCCGGCCTGACCATCGTCGAGCGTCCCGAGCAAGAGACCTATGTCGGTTCGTCGATCCAGTTCTTGCTGCTCGACTGGACGCCCGAACGCATTGCCGAGGTAATCCGTCGTTGCGGTGCACGGGGGGTTGAGATTAAGTGGTTTGGTGGGGCGGAGCCGACGGGATTCACCTCGCGCTATGACAGTTGGCGCTATGCCGAAAGCACGCCATTGCCCGCAAGTGATCGTATCCTTGCCGGGGTGATGGATATGCGCGTGCCGTTGACTTTTTCGCTGGACGACTGCCGCCTGATCGCGCGCATCATCCGGGCCGAAGTTGGGGCTGTGTTTCAATCGTGATCCAATTGAGTGCGCCTTTGGCGCACGCTTTAATCTTGAAAAATGCCACCCTGTTCGGGGTGGCATTTTCTTTAGTGCTAGCCTTCTCATTGACCCGTGGAGGATTCGCTGTTACCTAATTATTGAACAAGTGTTCATTAATTCGATGAGGAGGTCGCAACATGTTCACGGCCACAATGCAATTTGATCTGGGTGAGGATGTGAACGCTCTGCGCGAGATGGTGCATCGCTGGGCGCAGGATCGGGTCAAACCGATGGCGGCCGAGGTCGATCAATCGAACGCCTTTCCCAATGAACTGTGGAAAGAGATGGGCGACCTCGGGCTGTTGGGCATCACCGTGCCCGAAGAGTATGGCGGGGCGGGGATGTCCTATCTGGCCCACACCGTAGCGGTGGAGGAGGTGGCGCGGGCCTCGGCTTCGGTCTCGCTGTCTTACGGGGCGCATTCGAACCTGTGCGTCAATCAGATCAAGCTGAACGGCAATGACGAGCAGAAGGCGAAATACCTGCCGCGCCTGATCTCGGGTGACCATGTTGGCGCGCTTGCAATGTCCGAAGCCTCGGCCGGATCAGACGTTGTGTCGATGAAGCTGCGCGCGGAAAAGCGTAACGATCACTACCGTCTTAACGGCAACAAATATTGGATCACCAATGGGCCGGACGCGGACACGCTAGTCGTGTATGCCAAGACTGACCCCGAGGCGGGTTCAAAAGGGATCACGGCCTTTTTGATCGAGAAAGAGATGAGGGGATTCTCGACCTCTACGCATTTCGACAAGCTGGGGATGCGGGGGTCGAACACAGCCGAACTGATCTTTGAAGATGTCGAAGTGCCGTTCGAGAACGTTCTGGGCGAAGAGGGCAAGGGCGTTGCGGTTCTGATGTCAGGTCTGGATTATGAACGCGTCGTGCTGGCTGGGATCGGCACCGGCATCATGGCTGCCTGTCTGGACGAGATCATGCCCTATCTGGCCGAGCGTAAGCAGTTCGGCAAACCGATCGGAAGCTTCCAACTAATGCAGGGCAAGATTGCCGACATGTATACCGCGATGAATTCCGCGCGGGCTTATGTCTATGAAGTTGCCAAGGCTTGTGACCGGGGTGACGTGACCCGTCAGGATGCAGCGGCGTGCTGCCTTTACGCCTCGGAACAGGCGATGACGCAGGCGCATCAGGCTGTGCAGGCGATGGGCGGGGCCGGGTTCCTGTCGGATTCAGCGGTCAGCCGGATATTCCGAGACGCCAAGCTGATGGAGATCGGCGCGGGCACCAGCGAAATTCGCCGAATGCTGATCGGGCGCGAGTTGATGAGCGAAATGCGCTGAGAAAAACGCCCCGCCAAAGGGTGGCGGGGCGTTAAAGACAAGGATCAGAAGCGATGGACGTAGGATACGCCGACCAGCCAGGGATCGATTTCTGCAGTGCCGATATCGGTGCCGTTCAGTTTGACGTCCGAGTCGATGTCGAACCAGCGCACGTTCAGACGCACGGCTCCTTTTTCGGTGACCATGTAGTCCAAACCGGCTTGCAGCGACACACCGAAGGAGTTGTCGATGTCCAGATCCCCAAGCGCGGATTTTTCGTCAAAGAAGATGGTGTAGTTCAGACCGGCGCCAACATAGGGCTTCCAGGCACTGTTGGTCGCGAAGTGATAGTTCAGCGACAGGGTGGGCGGCAGGTGTTTGGTGCTGGCCAGATCGGTGCCCCCCAGCGCGATGCTGTGGCTGAACGGGGTCGCGGCCAGCAGTTCGATGCCAAGATTGTCCTGGACAAAATACTCTACTGTGAAGATCGCGCTGGTGTCTGCGTCAATGTCGGTATCGAGACCAGCCAGGGTTCCGTTGTCGGATTTCGGGTCCAGATAACCAACACCGACACCCACGGTCCAGTCACCTTGGTTCTGGGCCATTGCAGGGGCGGCAAGTGCGACAAGCGCAGTCGAGAGCGTCAAAGCGGCGAGTGTTTTGGTCATTTTATGGCCTTTGAATTTGTTGATGAGTCGCTTGTGCAGGACCGGACCGTTGCGAACTCTGATCTGCATCAAGTTCCTGTGAAAACAAGGGGGCGTCCGCGCCCGCCAAGGGTAAGAAAAACAAGGGGTTTTGCGCATGCATCCCGATAGGTGCATACCCGGTATACGGAAGTCGGGCGTCTGGGATATTCCGGATCAACTCAATATGGCGCGACAATGCCTGGCGCATCCTCGTGACAATGTGGCCATCGTTGATCTGACAGACGGGTACCGCGAAGCCGTTACCTTTGGTCAACTCACGCGCATGACGGACGGGATTGCACGTGAACTGCAGCAGCAGGTGCAGCCCGGCGACCGCGTGGGTGTGTTGCTGAGCCAGTCGCCCTGGTGTGCGGCGGCGCATCTGGCGATCTGGAAGCTTGGGGCGGTTTCGGTGCCGCTGTTCAAGCTGTTCAAGCGGGATGCGTTGGCCTCGCGCGTGGGGGATGCGGGTGCGCGTCTGGTGCTGACCGATGCCGAAGGAGCCGCGGTGCTGGGCGATCTGGCCCACCCGGTTCTGGTCGAACATATTGCACCATCGGATGATCCGTTCCCCTGCTCAGATACAGGCCCCGATAATCCGGCGGTGCTAATCTATACCTCGGGCACCACGGGCAGCCCCAAGGGCGCACTGCATGGGCACCGGGTTCTGACCGGCCACCTGCCGGGTGTCTCGATCAGCCACAATTACCTGCGCGAAGGCGATTGCCTATGGACACCTGCGGATTGGGCCTGGATCGGAGGTCTGTTCGACGTATTGATGCCCGGGCTTGCGCTGGGTATTCCTGTGGTCGCGGCGCGGTTGGAAAAGTTTACGCCGGAAGCCTGCGCCGACGTGATCGCCCGCGGCGGGGTGCGGAACGTGTTCTTCCCCCCGACGGCGCTGCGGATGCTGAAGGCTGCGGATCAAAGTATCCCCGACCTGCGCTCGGTCGCTTCGGGCGGTGAGCCGCTAGGGGCCGAGATGCTGGCATGGGGGCAACAGGCGTTTGGCCTGACGATCAACGAATTCTACGGCCAGACCGAATGCAACATGGTCGTATCCTCCTGCGCCGAGGATTTCCCGGTGCAACCCGGCTGCATCGGTAAACCAGTGCCCGGGCACGAGGTAGCGGTAATCGATGAGGACGCCAATCCGACCGATGAAGAAGGTGACGTGGCCATCCGGCGCGGTTCGGCCTCGATGTTGCTGGAATACTGGAACCGGCCCGAGGCGACGGCTGAGAAGTTCCGGGGCGACTGGCTGATCACCGGAGATCGCGGCGTGTGGGAGGGCGAGTATCTACGCTTTGTCGGTCGCGATGATGACGTGATTACCTCAGCCGGATACCGCATCGGCCCGGCCGAGATCGAGGATTGCCTGCTAACCCACCCGGCGGTGGCGACCGTGGGCGTGGTCGGCAAGCCCGACCCACTACGGACCGAGATCGTGAAGGCCTATGTGGTGCTGAAACCGGGGGCTGAGGCTTCGGGGTCGGAGTTGCAGGACTGGGTCAAGGCGCGTCTGGCTCAGTATTCCTATCCGCGTGAGGTCGCATTTCTGGAGGAGTTGCCGATGACGGTGACGGGGAAGGTGATCCGGAAGGAATTGAAAGTGCGAGCGGCGGCGGAGGACAAACAATGCTGAATAAGTTGCACAGCTTTGATTTGCTTACTCTAGGCACTGTTTCAGTTCTCACCTTTGTGCTGCCCCAAGACCTTTGGGCACAGAACTATCAAGTTCAAGATGAGCACGGACAAACTACCGTGGACCAAGCCTACATGGATGCTCAAGTCCGTGGGTGTGTCGAAAGTGCTGGAGCACCAACAGACCTTTCCGACTGTATTGGTGCTTTTTCGGGCGATTGCATGAATGAAGATATTTCTTGGGGGCAAAGCACTCTGGGAATTTACTTTTGCGTCGAAGCTGAAACAGCGGTCTGGGACACGCTGGTGGACGAGAGTGCCGCAGACCTGCTGGTTCATTACAGCATGCTTGATGAAGGAGACGCTGAGAAAGCTTCCTCTCTACCTTTTAGAGTGCCGAGTTTAACCGAAGCACAAGAACGTTGGGAAGAAATGCGGGAGGCGGACTGCTTGGTGGAGTATCTTCAGTGGAGAGGGGGAACAGGTGCGAAACTCCTTGGGGCCGGGTGTCGCTTGGAGCGAACGAGCCAAAGAGTGGTTTGGTTAAAGACGTTGTTGGAGGAAAGATGATGCTTCTTATTTCGGCGGGTTTTCTGATGGACCAGGAAAGCAAAGAATGAAACTCACATCCAAAGCCACGCCCGCCTCTGAGGGCTTCAAGACAAACCGCACCGCTCATCTCGATGCGCTGGCACAAATCGCTGCCGCCGCCGAAGCAGCCCGCATGGGCGGTGGTGAGAAATCCCGCGCGCGGCATGAATCCCGGGGAAAGATGCTGCCACGTCGTCGGGTGGCGAACTTGCTGGACCCGGGGTCTCCGTTCCTTGAGATCGGGGCGACGGCGGCGCATGCGATGTATGGCGATGCTGCGCCCTGTGCTGGGGTTGTCGCGGGTATTGGCCGGGTGCAGGGGCGCGAGGTCATGGTGGTGTGCAACGACGCCACCGTGAAGGGCGGCACTTATTACCCGATGTCGGTCAAGAAACATCTGCGGGCGCAGGAGATTGCTGAGGAAAACAACCTCCCCTGCATATATCTGGTCGATAGCGGCGGCGCGAACCTGCCCAATCAGGATGAGGTCTTCCCCGACCGCGACCACTTTGGCCGCATCTTCTACAATCAGGCAAGGATGAGCGCCAAAGGGATTGCACAGATCGCCGTGGTAATGGGCTCGTGTACGGCGGGTGGGGCCTATGTGCCTGCGATGTCGGATGTGACGATCATTGTGCGTGACCAAGGCACGATCTTTCTGGCCGGGCCGCCTCTGGTCAAGGCCGCGACCGGAGAGATCGTCAGCGCCGAAGATTTGGGTGGCGGCGACGTTCATACTCGCTTGTCTGGTGTAGCCGACTATCTGGCCGAGGATGACGCCCACGCGCTGGCCTTGGCGCGCCGCGCGGTCGGATCGCTGAACCTGCGCAAGCCGCAGACAGTGGACTGGGCCACCCCCGAGGACCCGGCCTATGACCCCGAGGAAATTCTGGGTGTAGTGCCCGCCGATCTGCGCACGCCGTATGACATCCGCGAGGTGATCGCGCGGTTGGTCGACGGCTCGCGTTTCGATGAGTTCAAACCGCGCTTTGGCGAGACGCTGGTGACTGGCTTTGCCCATGTCAAAGGCTGCCCTGTCGGGATCATTGCCAACAACGGCGTGCTGTTTTCCGAAGCTGCGCAGAAGGGCGCGCATTTTGTCGAGCTGTGTTCGCAGCGGAAAATCCCTCTGGTGTTTCTGCAGAATATCACCGGGTTCATGGTTGGTCGGAAATACGAAAACGAAGGCATCGCACGGCATGGGGCCAAGATGGTGACAGCAGTTGCCACGACGAACGTGCCGAAGGTCACGATGCTGGTCGGCGGTTCTTTTGGGGCCGGGAATTACGGCATGGCGGGACGGGCCTATCAGCCGCGCTTCCTATGGACATGGCCGAACTCGCGGATTTCCGTGATGGGAGGCGAACAGGCGGCGGGTGTTCTGGCCACCGTCAAACGCGACGGGATCGAACGGCAGGGCGGCACCTGGTCTGCCGAGGAGGAGGCCGAGTTCAAACGCCCCACACTGGAGATGTTCGAGGAACAGTCGCATCCGCTCTATGCCTCTGCTCGGTTGTGGGATGATGGCATCATTGACCCACGCAAAAGCCGCGATGTGCTGGCGCTGTCGCTGAGAGCCGCGCTGAATGCCCCGATTGAAGAGACACGTTTCGGCGTGTTCAGGATGTGATGCGCATGGACCTGAAAGAAGTAATGACCCGCTACCCGGACGCACAGACTTTTAAGTTCGGCGATAGCGCTGCCTTGAGTGCTGAATTGCTGGCATTGGTGCGCTCAGGCCAAAAAAAAGCAACTTGTGGGGCGCTGCGCGACTATCCGGGCGGAAGCCCTGAGACACCAGTTGTCGGGCGACGCGATATCGCTCTGGAATGGGATGACACCCCGGCTTTGGTGATCGAAACGGTCGATGTCACGATCTGTTGTTTTTGCGATGTGACTGAGGACTTTGCATTGGCCGAGGGTGAGAATGAAACGCTTGAAGGATGGCGCGAGGATCACCGTTGTTACTTCGAGCGCAATGGCGGTTTCGATCCCGAGATGGAGTTATTGTGCGAACGTTTCCGTCTTGTCGAAGATCTGGCTGTTGAGGGGTAAGACATGTTCAACAAAATCCTGATTGCCAACCGGGGCGAGATCGCATGTCGCGTCATGGAAACGGCTCAGAAAATGGGCGTCTTCTGTGTTGCGGTCTATTCCGACGCGGATGCCTCGGCAAAACATGTGCAGATGGCCGATGAGGCTGTCCGTATCGGCGGCGCGGCTCCCGCTGAAAGCTACCTGAAGGGCGACGTGATCATTCAGGCTGCGCTGGATACCGGAGCTCAGGCGATCCATCCGGGGTATGGCTTTCTCTCGGAAAACCCCGAATTCGTGGATGCGGTCGATGCGGCTGGTTTGACGTTCATCGGCCCTTCGGCGGATGCGATCCGCAAGATGGGTCTCAAGGATGCGGCCAAGGTTCTTATGGAGCAGGCAGGCGTGCCGGTTGTGCCGGGATATCATGGTGACAATCAGGACCCCGAACATCTGGCGGGCGCTGCTGAAACCATCGGCTATCCCGTGTTGATCAAGGCCGTGGCAGGTGGCGGCGGCAAGGGCATGCGGCTGGTTGAACGTCCCGAGGATTTCGCCTCAGCATTGGACAGCGCACGGGGTGAGGCCAAAACAGCCTTTGGCAATGACGCCGTTCTGGTCGAGAAATTTGTCGCCAAACCCCGCCATATCGAAGTGCAGGTGTTTGGCGACGGCACCCATGCGGTGCATCTGTTTGAACGAGACTGCTCGCTTCAACGCCGACACCAGAAGGTGATCGAGGAGGCTCCGGCCCCGGGTATGACGGCTGAGATGCGCGAGGCGATGGGGCAGGCGGGCGTGCGGGCCGCCGAGGCGATCGGGTACAAGGGCGCAGGGACGGTTGAATTCATCGTTGATGCTTCGGACGGGCTGCGTCCGGACAGGTTCTGGTTCATGGAGATGAACACGCGCCTGCAGGTCGAGCATCCCGTGACCGAAGCGATCACCGGGGTCGATCTGGTCGAATGGCAATTGCGGGTCGCCGCTGGCGAGGCGTTGCCGAAACGTCAGGACGATCTATCCATCACTGGCCACGCATTTGAGGCCCGTCTTTATGCCGAGGACGTGCCCAAGGGCTTCCTGCCTGCAACGGGCACCCTGACGCATCTGCAATTCCCTACGGCCTGCCGTGCCGATAGCGGAGTGCGTGCGGGTGATACGATCAGCCCTTGGTATGACCCGATGATCGCTAAAGTCATTGTCCATGGCCCCACGCGCGCGGTTGCATTGGAACAGCTTCATCGTGCCCTGCAGCAGACCGAGGTCGCAGGCACCGTGACCAACCTCGCCTTTCTGGGCGCGCTGACCCGGCATGACGGTTTCGCCACAGGTGATGTAGATACCGGGCTGATCGGGCGGGATATTGATGCGCTGACACTGGTAGCTCCGATTTCGGCAGCGACATGCGTGGCGGCTGCGATGATGGCGTTGGACTTGGTCGATACGAAGGAAGAGACTGGGTTTTCCCTGTGGGCTCCGTTGCACCGAGCAGTTCAGCTAAAGGCAGATGACACCCTTGATCTTGATGTTCAGGTTGAAGGTTCAAATCGTCAGGTTTGGCAGGTCGGGGAAGATACTGTCATTGCCGAGCGCAGCAACGGTATCTGGTCCATTGACGGCAACCCAATGCCGCAGGTGTCGGTTTCGGGCGCGCGGATCACGGTCTTTGACACCTACGGGCAGGCGTTTGACATTGTTGATCCGCTGGACCGCGATGCCAGCGCTGCAGGCGATACTAACGTGATCGAAGCCCCCATGCCCGGGTTGGTCAAGGCGGTGTTTGCCACCGTGGGTCAAAAGGTAAGTGAGGGAGACAGGCTTGCCATTTTGGAGGCGATGAAAATGGAACATTCCCTTCTGGCCGCCCGCGACGGTGTCATTGCCGAGGTGCTGACTGAGGACGGCGCGCAGGTCGAAGCCGGAGCGGCCCTGATCAGATTGAAAGAAGAGTGACCTGTTCGCGCACCGCATCGCGTGGCACAGTCAGGCCATCCGAACAGGACACGAAACAAAACCGGGAGGAGCGCAGCCATGGGTGAGCGGGTCGAGATTTTCGAAGTAGGTCCACGTGACGGCCTGCAAAATGAACAGTGTGAGATCCCGGTGGCCGAGAAAGTGGCGCTGGTCGACTGCCTCAGCCGCGCCGGGTTCAACCGGATCGAAGTGGCCAGTTTTGTATCGCCCAAATGGGTGCCGCAGATGGCCGGCAGTGCGGAAGTTTTGGCCGGAATAAAAAGGACAGATGGGGTGCGCTATGCCGCGCTGACGCCCAACATGCGTGGATATGAGGATGCCCTGACGGCCAAAACGGATGAAATTGCAGTATTCGCCTCGGCCTCCGAGGGATTTTCGAAAGCCAATATCAACGCCACGATTGCCGAATCCATCGAGAGGTTTACACCGATCCTCGAGGCCGCGCGCCACATTGATCTGCCGGTGCGTGGCTATGTCTCTTGCGTGACCGACTGCCCCTATGATGGCCCAACACCGCCCGAGAAGGTGGCCGAGGTCGCAGATCAGCTGTTTGGCTTGGGCTGCTATGAGATCTCATTGGGCGATACAATCGGGCAGGGGACGCCAGATACCATCGCGCATATGCTCTTAGCCGTACGAGAACGCGTGCCGGTAACCCGTCTGGCTGGGCATTTCCACGACACCAATGGCCGGGCGCTCGACAATATTGATGCTGCCCTGGCGCTGGGCGTGCGGACCTTTGATACGGCAGTTGGTGGATTGGGCGGCTGCCCTTATGCGCCCGGAGCTGCGGGGAATGTTGCGACCGAGGCCGTGGCCGCCCATCTGGAGCGGTTGGGCTATGAAACCGGACTTGATCTGGAAATCGTAGAACAGGCCGCGCAAATGGCGCGGGCCATGCGGCCAGAGTGAGGGGCGGGCATGTTTGAAACGATCTCGGTGATCACAGACGCGCGTGGAGTTGCGACTTTGACGCTCGACCGGGCGGAAAAACACAACGCGATGTCGGCGCAGATGATTGCCGAACTGACACAAGCGGCCGCGCAATTGGGTGCAGATGACACAGTGCGCGTGGTGGTGCTGACCGGGGCGGGCAAGAGTTTCTGTGCGGGCGGTGACCTGGGCTGGATGCAGGACCAGATGGCCGCCGACCCCGAAACGCGGTTTGCCGAGGCGCGCAAGCTGGCCGAGATGCTGCAGGCGCTGAACACCATGCCCCGCCCGCTGATCGGTGCGATTCAGGGCAATGCGTTTGGCGGTGGTGTTGGGCTGACTGCCGTTTGCGACGTGGCCATTGGTGTGGACAGCGTAAAGATGGCCCTGACCGAAACGCGGCTGGGCCTGATCCCCGCCACGATTGGCCCATATGTGATTGCCCGGATGGGTGAGGCGCGGGCGCGGCGCGTGTTCATGTCGGCCCGGTTGTTCGATGCTGTCGAGGCGGTCGAGCTTGGGCTGCTGGCCAAAACCGTTCCGGCAACCGATTTAGCTGATGCGGTCGAAGCCGAAGTTCTGCCCTATCTTTCCTGTGCGCCAGGCGCGGTTGCCTCGGCCAAGGACTTGGTCAGCAAGCTGGGACCCAATATTGACGATGCTGTGATTGACCAGACGATCGGAGCCTTGGTGGATCGGTGGGAAACCGACGAGGCGATTGAGGGAATCGGTGCGTTCTTTGAAAAGCGAAAACCTGTATGGAAAAGTTAGGTTTAGGCCTTAATTTCATTGCAGTTGCAGTAGGAATCACCTTTCCCGGATCACAGGGCATGACAAGTGGATTATTACTCCTGTCTGCGACTGTGTTCGGTTGACCCTCTGACCCCGCGCGGATAGAGAATGTCCAGTCAACACGCCAATTGACGGCGCCCCCCGACCGGGTTGCGCAGGAAAGGAGCTATTCGTGGAAGACCTGCTACGGGAGTATCTCCCGATTCTGGTGTTTCTGGCCGTTGCTGTCGGCCTTGGAATCGTCCTGATTCTGGCGGCTGTGGTTCTGGCAGTCCGCAACCCCGACCCTGAAAAGGTCAGCGCATATGAATGTGGCTTCAACGCCTTCGACGATGCGCGGATGAAATTCGACGTCCGATTCTATCTGGTCTCGATTCTGTTCATCATCTTCGATCTGGAAATCGCCTTTCTGTTTCCGTGGGCCGTCGGCTTCAAGGACATCAGCGATGTAGGGTTCTGGTCGATGATGGTGTTCCTGGGTGTTCTGACCATCGGCTTTGCCTATGAATGGAAGAAGGGGGCCTTGGAATGGGAGTGATGACGGGTGCAAACACTGCCGGTGTCGACAAAGAAGTTGCAACCCAGGCCCTGAATGCCGAGTTGCAGGACAAAGGGTTCCTGCTGACCTCGACCGAAGACATCATCAACTGGGCCCGCACCGGATCGCTGCACTGGATGACCTTCGGTCTGGCCTGCTGCGCGGTTGAGATGATGCACACCTCGATGCCGCGTTATGATGCCGAACGGTTCGGTATCGCCCCGCGGGCGTCCCCGCGTCAGTCCGATGTAATGATCGTGGCGGGAACGCTGACCAACAAGATGGCTCCGGCGCTGCGCAAGGTTTACGACCAGATGCCCGAGCCGCGCTATGTGATCTCGATGGGGTCCTGCGCAAATGGCGGTGGGTATTACCACTATTCCTATTCGGTCGTGCGCGGCTGTGACCGCGTGGTTCCAGTGGATATTTACGTCCCCGGATGCCCGCCAACCGCCGAGGCGTTGCTGTATGGCCTGATGCAGTTGCAACGCAAAATCCGCCGCACCGGCACCATCGTACGCTGAGGAGAGAGCTGATGAGCGAAGCACTCAAAGAACTCGGCGCGCAGCTTGAACTGAAACGGGCCGATTGCGTTCTGTCCTGGGATGTGACCCATGGCGAGCTGAACGTGGATGTGGCGCCGTCGAACCTTGTGGAATTCGTTGAGTTCCTGAAATCCGACCGGAATTGCCAGTTTTCGTCGCTGGTTGACATCACTGGCGTGGATTACCCCGAACGGGCCAAGCGGTTCGATGTGGTGTATCACTTCCTGTCGATGTACCAGAACCAGCGCATCCGCCTGCGGGTTTCAATTCGAGAAGAAGACATGGTGCCCTCGATCGTTGACGTTCACCCCTCGGCGAACTGGTTCGAGCGTGAGGTGTTCGACATGTTCGGCATCCTGTTCTCGGGCCACCCGGACCTGCGCCGCATCCTGACCGACTATGGGTTCCGCGGCCACCCGCTGCGCAAGGATTTCCCGACCACCGGCTATACCGAGGTGCGCTATGACGAAGCGCAAAAGCGCGTTGTCTATGAGCCCGTGTCGTTGGTGCAGGAATACCGTCAGTTTGATTTCATGTCCCCGTGGGAAGGCGCGAACTACATTCTTCCGGGGGATGAAAAACAGGAGACTGAATAATG
This sequence comes from Ruegeria sp. BB1, assembly GCF_056539465.1. Classification (NCBI taxonomy): domain Bacteria; kingdom Pseudomonadati; phylum Pseudomonadota; class Alphaproteobacteria; order Rhodobacterales; family Roseobacteraceae; genus Ruegeria; species Ruegeria sp. BB1. The sequence goes on along the minus strand of NZ_JBQFVB010000001.1, from coordinate 1,207,886 downwards.
GGTGGCATCTGGTGGCTGATCCTTTCTGCACTGACCATCATTCCGATGGTGAAGATTTTGCCGTTTTTCGGGATCAACAAGTTCTGGTGCCTTCTTTGTCTGGTTCCATTTGGCACAATTGCGTTGCTGTGGTGGGTTGGGCTGAAACTGCAAGAGTTGGAGCGCCGCTGAGATGATGGGTGAACTTATCATTCTGGGTGCGCTGGGGGTGCTGCTGGCAGGAGCCGCTGCCAAAGCGGCCGAAGCTGAAAAGGTTCTGGTTCGGGCCGAAGCGAAAAAGAAAAAACGGGGGCGTTGATGGACGGCTCAAGATACGATGACGGCAGCACGGACGCGCTGAGCGGAGAACAGAAGATCCGCAACTTCAACATTAACTTTGGCCCGCAACACCCTGCGGCACACGGGGTTTTGCGTCTGGTGCTTGAGCTAGACGGTGAGATCGTCGAACGCTGTGACCCGCATATCGGTCTGCTGCACCGTGGCACCGAAAAGCTGATGGAAAGCCGGACGTATCTGCAGAACCTGCCGTATTTCGACCGTCTGGATTACGTGGCACCGATGAACCAGGAGCACGCCTGGTGTTTGGCCATCGAAAAGCTGACAGGGGTTGAAGTGCCGCGTCGCGGCTCGCTCATCCGTGTTCTCTATTCCGAGATCGGGCGCATCCTGAACCATCTGCTGAATGTGACCACGCAGGCGATGGATGTGGGCGCGCTGACCCCGCCTCTGTGGGGGTTCGAGGAACGCGAAAAGCTGATGGTGTTCTATGAGCGTGCCTGTGGTGCCCGCCTGCACGCGGCCTATTTCCGCCCGGGTGGTGTGCATCAGGACCTGCCGCCGGAATTGCTGGACGATATCGAGACATGGAGCCACGAATTCCCCGCAGTTCTCGATGATATTGACGGTCTGCTGACCGAAAACCGCATCTTCAAACAGCGCAACGCCGATATTGGCGTCGTGACCGAGGATGACATCCAGAAATACGGCTTCTCGGGCGTGATGGTGCGCGGGTCTGGTCTGGCATGGGACCTGCGCCGCGCGCAGCCCTATGAATGCTATGACGAGTTCGAGTTCCAAATCCCTGTCGGTAAGAATGGCGACTGCTATGACCGCTACCTCGTCCGCATGGAAGAGATGCGCCAGTCACTGTCGATCATCCAGCAGGCCATCGCCAAAATCCGCGAATGCCCGGGTGATGTTCTGGCGCGCGGTAAGATCACCCCGCCGAAGCGGTCGGACATGAAAACCTCGATGGAAAGCTTGATCCACCATTTCAAACTTTACACCGAAGGTTTCCACGTTCCCGCCGGTGAGGTCTACGCCGCCGTTGAGGCCCCAAAGGGCGAGTTCGGCGTCTATCTTGTCGCCGACGGCACCAACAAACCCTACCGCGCCAAACTGCGCGCACCGGGGTTCCTGCACCTGCAAGCCATGGACCACGTCGCCGGAGGCCACCAATTGGCCGATGTTGCCGCCATCATCGGCACCATGGACGTCGTATTTGGAGAGATTGACCGCTAATGCTCCGCCGCCTCCACCCCGAACAACCCGAAAGCTTTGCCTTCTCCGCTGCCAACCAGCAATGGGCCGAAGCGCAGATCACCAAGTACCCCGAAGGGCGCCAGGCCAGCGCGGTTATCCCGCTGCTGTGGCGCGCGCAGGAGCAGGAAGGCTGGCTGAGTCGTCCGGCGATTGAATCCGTCGCCGACATGCTGGGCATGGCCTACATCCGCGTGCTTGAGGTCGCGTCTTTCTACTTCATGTTCCAGTTGCAGCCGGTTGGTTCTGTTGCGCATATTCAGGTTTGCGGCACGACGTCCTGCATGATCTGCGGAGCCGAGGATCTGATTGCGGTCTGCAAGGACAAGATCGCTGCCAGGCCGCATGAACTATCTGCCAATGGCAAGCTGAGCTGGGAAGAGGTGGAATGCCTCGGGTCCTGTACCAACGCGCCGATGGCGCAGATTGGTAAGGACTATTATGAGGACCTGACCACCGAGAGCTTTGGCAAAATCCTCGACGATCTGGTTGCGGGCAAAGTTCCGACACCGGGCCCGCAGAATGGGCGTTATGCGGCAGAACCTCTCAAGGGTCTGACCAGTCTGACGGAATATGACAGTGGTCGAACCCAGTTTAACGCCAGTGTCGAACTGGCGAATGATCTGGGCGATACAGTCAAGCGGATTGATGGGACCGAAGTGCCCATCCTGACCCCTTGGCTGGGTAAGGACGGTAAGGCTGCAGCGACCAAGGCAGCACCGAAACCTCCGAAAGCGCCGGCACCGGGCAAGCCTGCGGTGAAACAGGCCGAAGAGGCGAAGGCGAAAGAAGACCAGCCGGAAACCCTGACCGCGCCGCGCGATGGAAAAGCTGATGACCTGAAGATGCTCAAAGGTGTCGGACCCAAGTTGGAAGAAACGCTGAACGAGTTGGGCTTTTACCACTACGACCAGATTGCGGCCTGGACATCGGAACAGGTGGCTTGGGTTGATGCGCGGCTGAAGTTCAAAGGTCGGATCGAGCGGGACGGCTGGATCGAACAGGCCGGTAAGCTGGCGGCGGGCGAGGAAACCGAGTTCGCCAAACGTGCCAAGGAAGACGGCACTTACGAAGACTAGGACGCATGCCCATCCGGGGCATGAAGGATGAGATGGACAAGGACAAAGAACAGGCCATAGCCCGCAAGGGTCGTCACATAGGTATCGTCATTGCAGTGACGATGACCATTTGGCTTGCCATGAACCTGTTCATTGGCCCCGCACTGGAACTGACGACGCGCCATGCGTTGTTGTTTGATCTCGCCGCTCTGGCGGCGTTCGTCTATGCGGGCGTCAACATATTTCAACTCTGGCGCATGCGTCAGGATAGCTGAAGGTAACACGCGATGCTGAAGGATCAGGACCGGATCTTTACCAACATCTACGGGATGCACGAGCGCACGCTGAAAGGTGCGCAGGCCCGCGGGCATTGGGACGGCACAGCTGGCCTGATTGGCAATGGGCGCGACTGGATCATTCAGACGATGAAGGACTCGGGCCTTCGTGGGCGCGGTGGCGCGGGTTTCCCAACCGGTCTGAAATGGTCGTTCATGCCCAAGGAAAGTGATGGTCGTCCGGCCTATCTGGTGGTGAATGCGGATGAATCCGAGCCCGGCACCTGCAAAGACCGCGAGATCATGCGCCATGATCCGCACACGTTGATCGAAGGCTGCCTGATCGCGTCTTTCGCGATGAACGCACACACCTGCTATATCTACCTGCGCGGCGAATACATCCGCGAGCGCGAGGCGCTGCAGGCCGCGATTGACGAAGCGTATGACGCGGGTCTGCTAGGCAAGAACGCCGCCGGTTCGGGTTGGGATTTCGATCTGTTCCTGCATCACGGCGCCGGTGCCTATATCTGCGGAGAAGAGACCGCCCTGATCGAAAGCCTTGAGGGCAAGAAAGGTATGCCGCGGATGAAGCCTCCGTTCCCGGCGGGCGCGGGGTTGTATGGCTGCCCGACCACGGTGAACAACGTAGAATCCATCGCGGTTGTGCCGACCATCCTGCGCCGTGGTGCGGACTGGTTTGCGGGATTCGGTCGACAGAACAACGCGGGAACCAAGCTGTTTGCCATTTCGGGTCACGTGAACAACCCCTGCGTGGTCGAAGAGGCAATGTCTATTCCCTTTGAGGAGCTGATCGAAACCCATTGCGGCGGCATTCGCGGCGGTTGGGACAATCTTCTGGCGGTTATTCCGGGTGGTTCTTCGGTACCCTGTGTGCGCGGTGAGAACATGCGCGATGCGATCATGGATTTTGATCATCTGCGCAACGATCTGGGCTCGGGCCTGGGAACGGCGGCGGTGATCGTGATGGACAAGTCCACAGACATTATCAAGGCGATCTGGCGGCTGTCGAAATTCTACAAACATGAAAGTTGCGGTCAGTGTACGCCCTGCCGTGAAGGCACCGGCTGGATGATGCGCGTGATGGACCGTCTGGTGCGCGGCGAGGCCGAGCTGGAAGAGATTGACATGTTGTTCGATTTGACCAAACAGGTTGAAGGTCACACGATCTGCGCCCTCGGCGATGCGGCTGCCTGGCCGATCCAGGGCCTGATCCGTAACTTCCGCGAAGAGATTGAAGATCGCATCAAGGCCCAGAAAACGGGTCGGATGGGTGCGATGGCGGCGGAGTGATCGAGATGCGGAGCTTTCGAACAACTTGTGTCGCACTCTTGCTTATCGGGGCTGTAGCAGCCCCAGCCGCAGCTGCGAAACGTGCGGCATACGATCAGGCTGTCGGTGAGGTTCTTGCGGCTCATTTCATAAAAGACAGATGTAGCGGTCTGGCCACTGTTGGCGGTTCTGATTACCAGAGTTACGTGCTGACTGCGACAGAACTGACTGCGGTTCAGGGATTGCGTCGGCAAAAAATGCGCAAGTTCTTATTCTATGGGAGATCCGATTGGCTTAAGGGGCAAGTAAGGAAGGTTCTCGACGACAGAAATGTAGAAATTTCAAACAAAAAATCTCTTTGTGCGTTTGGACGAGGCGTGGCAGGAACCGAAGATGCTATCGGGCGATTTCTGGTAAAGGAGTGACCTAGATGGAATTTCTAACCGACTACTCCCACGCAGTTACTTCGATAGTGATCTTCACGCTCGTGCTTCTGTTCATGTCGCCATTCACGGCTTTGGCGAAACAAAGCAAAGGGTTGGCGCCGGGGGCCACACCCGAACAAGACTATGCTGACAAGGCCTATCGCCTGAATCGCGCCTACCTGAATGGGACCGAGACGCTGCCCGCCTATCTGACGGTTATTGTTGCGGCCATTCTCATGGGGGTCAGCCCATTTTGGGTCAATTTGCTGGCTTCGGTCGCGTTGCTGGCGCGCCTGATAATGATGGTGGTGCATATTCGAGGTATCGGTAAACCGTCTGCTGGTTTGCGCTCGGTTCTGTATGTCATCGCCTGGGCCTGCATGGTCGTGATGGGGATTATGGCAATAGTGGCGGCGTTTTGATGAAGACTTGGGGAAAAAATCAGATGCTAGGACGTAAAAGTGTTGCCGGTCGCGTGTCCATGTTGGCCGGCGTCCTTACGTTGTCACTTGTTTCGGCGTGCGGCGGCATCACGTCGTCCAGTGATCGTGTCCTTTTTGACGGTAAGTATTTTCGGGCCAAAGCAAAGCCCGTCGATAAAAAGAAGATGCCGACCGAATTTACCGTGGTTGTGAATGGGGTTTCTGCCTCGTTGGACGGTGCGCGCGAAGCGGGACGGTACGAGGGGACGAAATTCTGCATCAAGAACTTCGGTTCTTCCAGCATCGCGTGGAAGGTCGGCCCGGATACTGAACCCCAGAACTTGCGTGTCAGCGACGACAAGTTGACCTTTGCAGGAGCTTGCCAGCGACCATGACGCGCGTGTTCGCATATCACTCGATGACACGGGGGATGTTATTGCATAGCACCCCGACTGCCGGTCGTCTTGGGTTTCCCAAGACGAAAGGAATTGTCATGTCCAGTGTAAAAATGCTGACGCTGCTGTCTGTGCTGGCTTTGCCCACCATCGTTGAAGCGAAACCGCCCTTGCGCGAAGTCAAAGAGATCGACAACGAACTCTATTACATCGCCATTGCAAATGAGATTTCAGAGTATTGCCCCTCGATCAGCGGGCGGCGTCTGAAAGCGATCGGTGTGCTGTGGGGATTGAAGTCGCAAGCGAACAAACTGGGATACTCGGACAATGAAATCCGGGCGTATGTGGATTCGGATGCCGAAAAGGACCGGATGCGCGCCAAGGGCGAGGCGTATCTGGCCCAACACGGTGTCACCTACGAAAACCCCAATTCCTTCTGCACGCTGGGGCGGGCAGAGATTGAAAGAAACAGCGCCATTGGCGTGTATTTGAGGGCGAACTAGACGATGTCTGACCTCCGTAAGATCAATATCGACGGGCAGGAAATCGAAGTCGATGGTGCGATGACCCTGATCCAGGCTTGTGAGCAAGCCGGGGTCGAGGTGCCGCGCTTCTGTTATCACGAACGTTTGTCGATCGCAGGGAACTGCCGGATGTGCCTGGTTGAGGTTGTGGGCGGCCCGCCCAAACCTGCAGCGTCCTGCGCGATGCAGGTGCGCGATTTGCGCCCCGGCCCCGAAGGGCAAGCGCCGGAGGTCAAAACGAACTCACCCATGGTCAAAAAGGCCCGCGAAGGGGTGATGGAGTTTCTGCTCATCAACCACCCGCTGGACTGCCCGATCTGTGATCAGGGCGGCGAGTGTGACTTGCAGGATCAGGCGATGGCTTATGGTCTGTCGGGCAGCCGCTTCAAGGAAGCCAAGCGCGCGGTGGACGATCTGGATCTGGGACCGCTGGTTGGCACAGCGATGACGCGCTGCATCAGCTGCACCCGTTGTGTGCGGTTCACGACCGAGGTTGCCGGGATCACTCAGATGGGTCAGACGGGGCGCGGAGAAGATGCCGAGATCACCTCGTATCTGAACCAGACGCTGGATTCGAACCTGCAGGGCAACATCATCGACCTGTGTCCGGTGGGGGCGCTGACCTCGAAACCTTACGCCTTTACGGCTCGTCCGTGGGAATTGACCAAGACCGAGAGCATCGACGTGATGGATGCTTTGGGCTCGAACGTCCGGGTGGATACCAAGGGGCGTGAGGTCATGCGCTTCCTGCCGCGCAACCATGACGGTGTGAACGAAGAGTGGATCAGCGACAAAACCCGCTTTGTGTGGGACGGTCTGCGGCGTCAGCGTTTGGACCGCCCATATATTCGCGAAAACGGCAAGCTGCGCCCGGCCTCGTGGCCCGAGGCGCTGACCAAAGCGTCTGAGGCGCTGAAAGGTGCCGAGAAACCGGCGGGTATCGTGGGTGATCTGGCGCCAGTCGAAGCGGCCTTTGCGCTCAAACAGATGATCGAAAGCCTGGGCGGTGTCGTCGAGTGTCGCACCGACGGTGCCCGACTGCCTGCGGGCAACCGTGGGGCTTATGCCGGGACTGCTGCGATCGAGGATATCGACAGAGCCGAGCGTATTCTGCTGATCGGCACCAACCCGCGTGAGGAAGCTCCGGTTTTGAACGCGCGTATCCGCAAGGCATGGGCGCACGGGGCCGAGGTTGCTCTGGTCGGTCCGGCTGTCGATCTGACCTATAAGTATCACCACATGGGTGATGACCGCGCAGCACTGCAAAAAGTCGTTGATATGGGCGGCGATGATGTGATCAAAGGCAAGGCCTCTCTGGTTGTTGTGGGGCAGGGTGCGCTGCAAGAGGCTGACGGTGCCGCTGTTTTGGCCACTGCGCAAGCCATTGCTGCAAATACAGAAAGCGGTCTGATCGTTCTGCATACAGCAGCGTCGCGCGTGGGCGCGATGGACGTGGATGCGACAAACGAAGGTGGTATGGACGCGATCAGCGCGGCGGACGTAATCTACAACCTTGGCGCGGACGAGGTTGAGATCGGTGAGGGCGCGTTCGTCATCTATCAGGGCAGCCATGGCGACCGGGGCGCACACCGCGCCGATGTGATCCTGCCAGGTGCCGCCTATACTGAGGAAAACGGCCTGTTCGTTAACACCGAAGGCCGTCCTCAGCTGGCCATGCGCGCAGGCTTTGCGCCGGGTGAGGCCAAGGAAAACTGGGCGATCCTGCGGGCCTTGTCGGCCGAATTGGGCGCGACGCTGCCTTACGACTCGCTGGCGCAATTGCGCAGTGCGCTGATCGAAGCAGTGCCGCATCTGACGCGCATCGACGAGGTGATCGAAAACGAAGTGCAATTGATGGAGGCTGGCCCCCTAGGTACAGCCACTTTCCGCAATGCGATCAAGGACTTTTACCTGACCAATCCAATCGCCCGCGCCTCGCAACTGATGGCTGAGTTGTCGGCGCAGGCACAGGCACGCAAGACCGGGAAGATCGCGGCGGAATGAAACAGACCTGTTTCATATCGCTTTTGGGCGCCTGCAATACGGTGGCTGTGAAAATGCGCGTGAGACGCAACAATAAGGGTGGCGTAAGTGCGGCGGATGCTGTTTACACCAACGCGCCGACCCAGCCGCAGTTTGCGCAGGCAAATGGCCTTCGCAATTTACGCGGAAAACGGAATACCCACGGTGTGAGGACCAATGGCTGATTTCTTTAACACCCCAGGCGGAATAGCCATCATCATTCTGGCGCAAGTGCTTGCCGTTGTCGCCTTTGTGATGATCTCGCTGTTGTTCCTCGTTTATGGCGACCGCAAGATTTGGGCGGCGGTACAGATGCGCCGCGGTCCCAACGTGGTGGGCGTCTATGGCCTGCTGCAATCGGTGGCAGATGCGCTGAAATATGTGGTGAAAGAGGTGGTCATCCCCGCCGGGGCCGACCGCACGGTTTTCATTCTGGCACCGCTGACCAGCTTTGTTCTGGCGATGATCGCCTGGGCGGTAATCCCGTTCAACGATGGCTGGGTTCTGTCGGATATCAATGTCGCCATCCTGTATGTCTTCGCCGTATCCTCGTTGGAAGTTTATGGCGTGATTATGGGCGGTTGGGCGTCGAACTCAAAGTACCCTTTCCTTGGTTCACTGCGATCTGCGGCGCAGATGATTTCGTACGAAGTTTCCATCGGTCTGATCATCATTGGCGTCATTATCTCGACCGGTTCAATGAATTTCGGCGAAATTGTACACGCTCAGGATGGCCGCTTCGGCTTCTTCAGCTGGTACTGGTTGCCGCACTTCCCGATGGTCTTCCTGTTTTTCATCTCGGCACTGGCGGAAACCAACCGCCCGCCGTTCGATCTGCCCGAGGCGGAATCGGAACTGGTCGCCGGATATCAGGTCGAATACTCGGCCACGCCCTTCTTGCTTTTTATGGCTGGTGAATACATCGCCATCTTCCTGATGTGCGCCCTGACCACGCTGCTGTTCTTTGGCGGCTGGCTATCACCGATCCCGGGCTTGCCGGACGGCGTACTGTGGATGGTCGCCAAGATGGCGTTCTTCTTCTTCCTCTTCGCAATGGTCAAAGCGATCACGCCGCGCTACCGCTATGACCAATTGATGCGGCTGGGCTGGAAAGTGTTCCTGCCATTCTCTTTGGCTTGGGTAGTATTCGTCGCCTTTGCGGCAAAATTCGACTGGTTCTGGGGCGCGTTTGCCCGTTGGAGCGTAGGAGGCTGATATGACCCAAATCGACTACACTCGCGCTGCCAAGTACTTTTTGCTGCAGGACTTCTGGGTCGGTATGAAGCTGGGGTTGAAGTATTTCTTCTCTCCCAAGGCTACCATCAACTACCCGCACGAGAAGGGTCCGCTTTCCCCGCGGTTCCGGGGCGAGCACGCCTTGCGCCGTTACCCGAACGGCGAGGAACGTTGCATCGCCTGCAAACTCTGCGAGGCGATTTGCCCAGCGCAGGCCATCACCATCGACGCCGAACCGCGCGAGGACGGCAGCCGTCGAACCACGCGCTATGACATCGACATGACCAAGTGCATCTATTGCGGCTTCTGTCAGGAGGCCTGCCCGGTCGATGCAATCGTCGAAGGCCCGAATTTCGAGTTCGCCACCGAAACCCGCGAAGAGCTGTTCTACGACAAGCAAAAACTGCTGGATAACGGCGAACGCTGGGAAGCCGAGATTGCCCGCAACCTGGAAATGGATGCGCCGTACAGATGAGTGACAAGCCCACAAACCCATTCGAGCAAATGCTCAAACAGGCACAGGACATGGCCAAGGCGATGAACCCGGGGCTCGAGAATTTCTCGCCCAAGGGGTTCGAAGCGCTGTGGCCGACCATGCCCAAAGAGGTCATGGAGATGATGTTCGGCAACACCGTCAACAAGGACGGATTGGACGCCAAGACCCGCCTGCTGCTGACGCTGGCCGGGCTGACCTGTCAGGGCGCGCAGGCGGATTCAGCGGTGCGTCAGACCGTGCGTCACGCGCTGGAAGCGGGCGCAAAGAAACAAGAGATCGTGGAAACGATCGGCCAGATGTCGGTCTTTGCCGGCATCCCGGCCATGACCCGCGCGCTGGATCTGGCGCAAGAGGTCATGGGCGACAACGAGGATGAGGATCAATGACCGTCTTTGCCTTCTACCTGTTTGCCATCAGTGCCATCACCGGCGGGCTGTTCACGGTGATCAGCCGCCAGCCAGTGCATTCGGTGCTGTGGCTGATCCTCTCCTTCCTCTCCTCGGCCGGGTTGTTCGTGCTGCTGGGGGCCGAGTTCGTGGCAATGCTGCTGATCATCGTCTATGTCGGCGCGGTCGCGGTGCTGTTTCTGTTCGTGGTGATGATGCTGGACGTGGACTTTGCCGAGCTGAAGGCCGAGATGGCGCGCTATATGCCGCTGGCCCTGCTGATCGGTCTGGTCATCCTGATGCAGTTTGTCATGGCCTTTGGCGCATGGGACAGCGCGCAGGGTGCGGCGGCCAATCTGGCTCAGCCGGTGCCTGTGGATCGCCATAACACCGAGGCGCTGGGTGTCATCCTTTATGATCAATACTTCCTTCTGTTCCAGCTGGCGGGCCTGATCCTGCTGGTGGCCATGATCGGCGCCATTGTTCTGACGCTGCGCCACCGTCAGGACATCAAGCGTCAGGACATCATCGGCCAGATGATGCGCGACCCGGCCAAGGCGATGGAGTTGAAGGACGTGAAACCGGGGCAGGGACTTTGAGACGATGATCGGACTTGAACACTATCTTACGGTCGCGGCGACACTGTTCGTCATCGGCATCTTCGGTCTCTTCCTGAACCGCAAGAACGTCATCATCCTGCTGATGAGCATCGAACTGATGCTGCTGGCAGTGAATATCAACCTTGTGGCGTTTTCCAGTTTCCTCGGCGATCTGGTCGGGCAGGTGTTTACGCTGTTCGTGCTGACCGTTGCAGCGGCCGAGGCGGCGATTGGTCTGGCCATTCTGGTCTGCTTCTTCCGCAACCGCGGCACCATCGCGGTTGAAGACGTCAATATGATGAAGGGGTAAGAGAACATGGAAACTACCATCCTCTTTGCCCCGCTGGTGGGCGCGCTGCTTTGCGGGTTCGGCTGGCGATTCATTGGCGAAAAGGCCGCGATGTGGACCGCCACCGGCCTGCTGTTTCTGGCCTGTTTGCTGTCGTGGATCGTGTTTTTCACCTTTGACGGGGTGACCCAGCAGGTCGAGATCATGCGCTGGATCGAGAGCGGCTCGCTCTCGACAAGCTGGGCCGTGCGTTTGGACCGGCTGACCGCGATCATGCTGATCGTGGTGACGACCGTATCGGCGCTCGTGCACCTGTATTCCTTTGGCTATATGGCCCATGATCCGCAATGGCGCGAAGGCGAGAGTTATAAGCCGCGCTTCTTTGCCTATTTGTCCTTCTTCACCTTTGCCATGCTGATGCTAGTGACAGCGGATAATCTGGTTCAGATGTTCTTTGGCTGGGAAGGTGTGGGTGTCGCGTCTTACCTGCTGATCGGATTCTACTACCGCAAGCCATCGGCCAACGCGGCGGCGATGAAAGCGTTCATTGTCAACCGGGTGGGCGACTTTGGCTTTGCGCTGGGAATTTTTGCGCTGTTCTTCCTGACGGACAGCATCAATTTTTCCGACATTTTCGCGTCGGCCCCTGAACTAGCGGAAACGCAACTGCACTTCCTGTGGGGTGAGTGGAACGCCATCGAGGTGATCTGTGTGCTGCTGTTCATCGGTGCGATGGGTAAATCGGCGCAGCTGATCCTGCACACCTGGTTGCCGGATGCGATGGAAGGCCCGACACCGGTGTCGGCACTGATCCACGCTGCGACCATGGTGACTGCAGGTGTCTTCCTTGTCTGCCGCATGTCGCCGCTTATGGAGTTCGCACCGGGTGCGACCGGGTTCATCACCGTACTGGGCGCCTCGACCGCGTTCTTTGCGGCGACCGTGGGTCTGGTTCAGACCGATATCAAGCGCGTCATCGCCTATTCGACATGTTCGCAGCTGGGCTACATGTTCGTGGCCGCTGGTGTGGGCATGTATTCGGCGGCGATGTTCCACCTGTTTACGCACGCGTTCTTCAAGGCGCTGCTGTTCCTTGGTGCAGGGTCGGTGATCAACGCGATGCATCACGAGCAGGAAATGACCGAATACGGCGGTCTGCGTAAGAAAATCCCTTATACCTTCTGGGCGATGATGATCGGGACACTGGCTATTACCGGCGTTGGTATTCCGCTGACCACCATCGGGTTCGCCGGGTTCCTGTCCAAGGATGCCATCATCGAGAGTGCCTATGCTGGTGGGTCGGCCTATGGCTTCTGGCTGCTTGTGATCGCGGCTGCGTTCACTTCGTTCTATAGCTGGCGCCTGATCTTCCTGACTTTCTATGGCGAGCCGCGTGGTGATCAGCATACGCATGAGCATGCGCATGAAAGCCCGATGACCATGTTGATTCCTTTGGGCGTGCTGTCCTTGGGCGCGGTCTTTGCCGGGATGATCTGGTATGGCAACTTCTTTGGTCATGCGGACAAGGTCGGCAAGTTCTATGGCATTCCGGTGGCCGAGGCGTCGGAGCATGCCGAGGCGGGCGATCATGGCACTGCGGATTCACATGCGGATGATGCACACGCTGATGAGGGGCACGCAGAAGATACTCATGCCGATGATGGGCACGGCGAGAAGGATGCGCATGGCGGTGATCACCACTATGTCTTCGCGGGTGAGCCGGGCGAGGGCGCGATCTATATCGCGCCGGACAACCATATTCTGGACGATGCGCATGCCGCCCCGAAATGGGTCAAGGTCTCACCCTTTGTCGCGATGGCGCTGGGTTTTGTCATGGCCTATTGGTTCTATATCGTGAACCCGTCCCTGCCGGGGCGTCTGGCACAGAACCAGCGTCCTCTTTACCTGTTCCTGCTGAACAAGTGGTACTTTGACGAGATCTACGATGCGATCTTTGTCAAACCCACCGTTGCGCTTGGTCGGTTCCTGTGGAAACGCGGTGATGGCAATACCATCGACGGCTTCCTGAACGGAGTTTCGATGGGCGTTATTCCCTTCTTTACCCGCCTCGCAGGCAAGGCACAGACGGGCTACATCTTTACTTATGCCTTCTGGATGGTTCTGGGTATCGCTGCCCTGGTCACCTGGATGTCGATCGGCGGAGGCGCACACTAATGGATAATATCCTCTCGATCGTCACTTTTATTCCGGCAGTGGCGGCAGGCATCCTGGCCCTGTTCCTGCATGGTGAGGACGCGGCTGCGCAGCGCAACGCGAAATGGGTTGCACTGGTGGCGACCACGGTGACCTTCCTTGTCTCGATCGGTATCTACACAGGGTTTGATCCGTCCAATACCGGCTTTCAGATGGTGGAAGAGGCCGAGTGGCTGCTGGGTCTGAAATACAAGATGGGTGTAGACGGTATCAGCGTTCTGTTCGTACTGCTGACCACTTTCATCATGCCGCTGACCATTCTGGCCAGCTGGCAGGTCACCGACCGCGTCAAAGAATACATGATCGCCTTCCTGCTGCTGGAAACGCTGATGCTGGGCGTATTCATGGCGCTGGATCTGGTCCTGTTCTATCTGTTCTTCGAGGCCGGCCTGATCCCGATGTTCCTGATCATCGGCATCTGGGGTGGGGCGAACCGGATTTACGCAAGCTTCAAGTTCTTCCTCTATACCTTCCTCGGCTCGGTGCTGATGCTGGTGGCGATGGTTGCGATGTATTCCGATGCAGGCACCACCGATATCGAAGCCTTGATGAGCCACCATTTCTCGTCCGAAGGGTTCAGCGTGCTGGGCGTTTATATCGTCGGCGGTATGCAGACGTTGATGTTCCTGGCCTTCTTTGCCTCGTTTGCGGTGAAAATGCCGATGTGGCCGGTTCATACCTGGCTACCTGACGCACACGTTCAGGCGCCGACTGCAGGCTCGGTTGTGCTGGCGGCGATCCTGCTGAAGATGGGCGGCTATGGCTTCCTGCGGTTCAGTCTGCCGATGTTCCCAGTCGGGTCAGCGGTGATGACCGATCTGGTCCTGTGGATGTCGGCCATCGCAGTAGTCTACACCTCGCTGGTGGCGCTGGTGCAGGAGGATATGAAAAAGCTGATCGCTTATTCCTCGGTTGCTCATATGGGCTTTGTGACTATGGGTATCTTTGCTGCGAACCAGCAGGGTATTGACGGCGCGATCTTCCAGATGCTCAGCCACGGGTTTATCTCGGCCGCGCTCTTCCTGTGTGTCGGTGTCATCTATGACCGGATGCACACGCGTGACATCGACGCTTATGGCGGTCTGGTGATCCGCATGCCCGCATACGCGCTGGTCTTCATGCTGTTCACAATGGCCAATGTCGGCCTGCCGGGTACATCCGGGTTCATCGGTGAATTCCTGACGCTGATGGGCGCGTTCCAGGTCAATACCTGGGTGACGGCTGTGGCTGCATCTGGCGTGATCTTCTCGGCTGCCTATGCGCTGTGGCTGTATCGCCGGGTCGTGTTTGGCGATCTGATCAAGGAAAGCCTCAAGGCAATGACGGACATGAGCTCGCGCGAGCGGCTGATCTTTGCACCGCTGATTGTGATGACCATCCTGTTGGGCGTTTACCCGTCGCTGGTAACCGATGTGATCGGCAATTCGACCGCCGCGCTGATTTCGAACTATGACTCGGCTCTGGCCGCGGCTGAGGCCGCGACCCAGACGGCCGCCTCGCATTAAGGGAGCTTTGGAGACATGATCCAGGCTGATCTGACAATAATCCTGCCGGAAATCGTTCTGGCCGTGTATGCGATGGTCGCCCTGATCGGGGCAGTTTACACGACGAAAGACGCGCTGGCGCCAATTCTGGTGTGGACGACGGCGGGGCTAATGGCGCTGCTGTCCTTCTGGATTGCAACCAATGGCGATGGCACCAACGTGGCGTTCAACGGGATGTTCGTCGATGACGGGTTCTCGCGGTTTGCCAAGGTCGCGATCCTGCTGTCGGCTGCGGCTGTTCTGGTGATGAGCCAGGAATATATGACCCGCCGCGATCTGTTGCGGTTCGAATACCCGTTGCTGGTGGCACTGGCTGCTGTCGGTATGATGATGATGGTCAGCGCAGGCGATCTGATGTCCTTGTATATGGGGCTGGAGCTGCAATCCCTGTCGCTGTACGTCGTGGCTGCGTTGCGTCGTGACAGCGCCAAATCAACTGAGGCCGGTCTGAAGTACTTCGTACTGGGTGCGCTCAGTTCGGGGCTGCTGCTGTATGGTGCATCGCTTGTTTATGGCTTTACTGGCACGACGCTGTTTTCGGGCATCATCCAAACGGTCCACCATGACGACATCTCGGTTGGTCTGCTGTTCGGCCTGATCTTCCTGATCTCGGGCCTTGCCTTCAAGGTTTCGGCTGTGCCCTTCCATATGTGGACGCCGGACGTGTACGAAGGATCGCCCACGCCGATCACCGCCTTCTTTGCTACCGCACCAAAAGTGGCGGCGATGGCGCTGTTTGCCCGCTTGATGCATGACGCCTTTGGTGGCGTAGTGAAAGACTGGCAGCAGGTGATCGTACTGCTTTCGGTTCTGTCGATGCTGCTGGGTGCGGTTGCCGCGATTGGTCAGCGCAATATCAAGCGGCTGATGGCGTTTTCATCGATTGCCCATATGGGTTATGCGCTGATCGGTCTGGCAGCGGGTACGGAAATGGGCATCAAAGCGATGCTGATGTATCTGGCAATTTACGTGACCATGAATATCGGCACCTTTGCCTTCATCCTGATGATGGAGCGCGATGGCAAACCCGTCACTGATATCGATGCGCTTCGCCAGTTTTCCAAACGCGATCCGGGTAAGGCCCTGGCTGTTCTGATCCTAATGTTCAGCCTTGCTGGCGTTCCGCCAATGTTGGGCTTTTTCGCCAAGTTCGGCGTCTGGCAGGCTGGTATCAGCGCGGGTCT
Organism: Ruegeria sp. BB1; assembly: GCF_056539465.1. Classification (NCBI taxonomy): domain Bacteria; kingdom Pseudomonadati; phylum Pseudomonadota; class Alphaproteobacteria; order Rhodobacterales; family Roseobacteraceae; genus Ruegeria; species Ruegeria sp. BB1. The sequence goes on along the minus strand of NZ_JBQFVB010000001.1, from coordinate 1,191,988 downwards.
GACCGGGTTGGTGATCGTGTCGGCCATCGCTTCTGTGATCGGTGCGTTCTATTACCTGCGGATCGTGTTCTACATGTATTTCGGGGCCGAGAACGAGGATCCGATCGAAACCCACTCGACCCCGGTTCTGTGGGTCGCGCTGATGGGGTCGGCGGCGCTGATGCTGGTGGGCGTTTTCTATCAGTTCGGCATCGAAGGCGCGGCTGCAGCTGCGGCAGCGACGCTTGTCAACTGACGTGTTTAACATCCAATTTCAGGGGGCTCGGTCAAAAGGCCGGGCCTTTTTGACGTGACTGATTGGCCGCAAGGATACGGACTGCACATCGTGCAGGAAGTCGACAGTACATTGAATGAGGCTGCCCGGCTTGCCCCTACGGCGCCGGGCCCTGTGTGGATCATGGCGCATCACCAGACGGCGGCGCGGGGACGACGGGGTAGGGCGTGGGCCAACCCCAAGGGCAACCTGGCGGCGACCTTGTTAATGCGACCGCAGGGTAATCCGGAACAAGCGGCCTTGCGCAGCTTTGTGGCGGCCTTGGCGCTGTTCGACGCCTGTGTCGCGGTCACCGGTCGCGCCGACGGGCTGTCATTGAAGTGGCCCAACGACGTGCTGCTGAACGGGGGCAAGCTGGCGGGCATCTTGCTGGAAAGCACCGGAAAGGGCGGGGGCGTGTCGTATCTGTCGATTGGCATCGGTGTAAATCTTTCCCAGGCGCCCCCAGCCTATGCGGTGGAACAAAGCGCGGTGCGGCCAGTCTCTCTGTTGTCGGAAACCGGTGCCGCAGTGCTGCCCGAGGATTTTCTGACCGAATTGGCCGCGGCTTATGCACAATATGAAACTCAGTTCGTGACCTACGGGTTCGAGCCGATCCGCACTGCCTGGCTGTCTCGTGCCGCTCGCTTGGGTGAAGTGATCACAGCGCGAACCTCGACATCTGAAACGGTTGGAACCTTTGAAACCGTGGACTCGGGCGGCAACCTTGTCCTAAAGACCGCAAAAGGCCGTGTCAGCATTCCTGCGGCGGACGTGTACTTCTAAAGGGGGCTCAGATGCTTCTGGCTATCGACTGCGGCAACACCAATACCGTTTTCTCGATCTGGGACGGCGAAAAGTTCCTGTGTACCCTGCGCACCTCGACCCATCATTCGCGTACGGCGGATGCCTATTTCACTTGGTATTCGACGCTGGTGAAACATTACGGGATCGAAGCGGAGATCACTGACGTGGTGATCGCCTCGACCGTGCCGCGTGTGGTCTTTAACCTGCGTATTTTTGCTGATCGCTTCTTTGGGTGTCGGCCGCTGGTTGTGGGCAAGCCTGAATGCCTGTTGCCCGTGGCACCGCGCATTGACGAAGGAACAATCCCCGGCCCGGACCGGTTGGCCAATGCCGTGGGCGCGTTTGACCGCCATGGCGGCGATGTTGTTGTGGTCGATTTCGGGACGGCCACGAATTTCGATGTAGTGGCCCACGACGGTGCCTATGTTGGCGGCATCATTGCACCGGGTGTGAACCTCAGCCTTGAGGCACTCCACCAAGGCGCGGCTGCATTGCCGCATATCGACATTACCCGCCCGGAAAAGGTGATTGGTACGAATACGGTTGGATGTATCCAGTCCGGCGTGTATTGGGGCTATTCCGGCTTGATCGAGGGGCTGATTGCCCGGATCAAGGCAGAATACGGCATGCCGATGAAAGTGGTCGGCACCGGTGGGCTTGCGCCTTTGTTCGATCAGGCGGATGTCGGGTTTGATGCGATCGAAGAAGATCTGACGATGCACGGGCTGACCGTGATCCATCGCTATAACAAGGATAATGGCTCGACATGAGCAGTGAACGACTGATCTATTTGCCGCTGGGTGGTGCCGGCGAAATTGGCATGAATGCGTATGTCTATGGCTATGGAAAGCCCGGGAAAGAGCGTCTGATCCTGGTGGATCTTGGCGTGACCTTTCCGGATATGGACACGACGCCGGGCGTTGATCTGATCCATGCCGATATCTCGTGGCTGCGCGAAAGGGCGGACCGGCTTGAGGCCGTATTCGTCACCCACGCGCACGAAGACCACGTCGGCGCCGTGGCCCATTGCTATGAGGCACTGGGCGCACCTGTCTATGCACGCGCATTCACCGCCAACATTGCCCGTCGCAAGATGGAGGAACATGGCCACCCCGAGGACGCGGTCCGCACGGTATCGGCCTGGCCCGAGCAGGTCTCGGTCGGTCCCTTCACGATTGGCTTCCTGCCTGTGTCGCATTCGATCCCCGAAAGTGCTGCGCTGGTGATCGACACGCCCAAGGGGCGGATTGTGCATACTGGTGACTTCAAGCTGGATGAAAACCCCGTGGTGGGTGAGCCCTTTGATCCCGATCTGTGGGCCGAGGTCGCGAAATCCGGTGTTAAGGCGCTGGTCTGTGACAGCACCAATGTTTTTTCTGGACATGCAGGTCGTTCGGAATCCGAGGTCGGCCCCGAGATCACCAAACTGGTTGAAAGCGCCGAAGGTATGGTGGTTGCGACCACCTTTGCATCGAACGTTGCACGGGTGAAAACACTGGCCGAAGCGGGCCAGCGCGCCGGGCGTTCGGTTGTGTTGCTGGGTCGTGCCATGCGACGGATGATCGAAGCCGCGACTGAAACTGGAATCCTCACGGATTTTCCCAAGGTTGTCAGTGCCGAAGAGGCCGTGGACATGCCGCGCCAGAACCTGATGCTGATCGTGACCGGCAGCCAGGGCGAACGCCGCGCCGCCAGTGCCCAACTGGCGCGGGGCAAATACCGCGGGCTGGAGCTGAAAGAGGGTGATCTGTTCCTGTTCTCATCCAAAACCATCCCCGGAAATGAGCGCGGCGTGATTTTCATCATGAACCAGCTCAGCGAAAAGGGTGTGGATGTGGTGGATGACAGTTCAGGTCTGTACCACGTGTCCGGCCATGCCAACCGACCGGATCTTGAAAGAGTTCACGCCCTGATCGACCCGCAGATGGTGATCCCGATGCACGGCGAGCATCGGCATTTGCGTGAACACACTAAACTGGCCGAGGCCGGTGGGCGTACGGGCATTCTGGCCGTCAACGGAACGATGGTTGACCTGACAGGCAATGCGCCGCAGGTGGTGGATTATATTGAAACCGGCCGCACCTATCTGGACGGCACCGTCAAGGTCGGGGCTCTGGACGGGATCGTGCGTGACCGTATTCGCATGGCTTTGAACGGGCACGTGACCGTGACGGTCATTTTGGACGAAGAGGACGAGCCGCTGGGTGAGCCGTGGTGCGACACGATGGGCTTGCCTGAAATCGGGACGTCGCGGGCGGCGCTGATTGAAGTGTTGGAAGAGGACCTGAACCAATTCCTGATGCGGGCCGATGCCAAGACGTTGCGCGACGATGACAAGCTGGAGGAAGCTTTGCGCCGCATCGTGCGCCAGACCGCCAAGTCAGAAATCGGTAAAAAGCCCGAGGTGACGACGGTTATCAGCCGGATGAGGTGACGCCTAGTCCGCGTCGGGCATGGGATAACCCTTGAGCTGCAAGAACAGGCTTTGCTCTTCGGTATGCAGATATAGCGGCACGGTGGCGGGTGGTTCGGGATTTGTAGCCCGGGCCGCTATTTCCGCAAGAACGACCTCGGTAATGAAGGGCAGGTCCAGTTCGCGCGCGCGGTCCAGCGGGACCCATTGCAAATGGGACAGCTCATCCGACGCGCGGCTGAAATCATCCAGATCCCCCTGAACGGCGTTGGCATCGACCAGAAAGAACCGTGCGTCGAAACGGCGTGGGCGCCCCGGAGGGGTCACAGCACGGAACACAAATTGCAGCGCGCTGGCCGATGGGCGGTAACCCAAGTCGGCAAAGCCCTGCCAATCCTCCGGAACTGTGCCGCTCCACCCGCCGGGATCCCCCAGGATCAGCCCGGTTTCTTCCCACAATTCACGAATTGCGGCTGCGGCCAGTGCGTTTTGCAATCCCGGTTCGGACTTTTCGTCCAGCCTATCGCTGCACAACGCGGGCAGGGGCGTGGCCAAAGGTACCGAGCTGTCCTCGGCATCGACGGCACCGCCGGGAAACACGAACTTATTGGGCATGAATACGGCCTTTGCACCGCGTTGCCCCATCAGGATGGACGGCTCGATCATACGATCTCGAAGAACGATGACCGTTGCCGCGTCCCGTATCGCTGATTTGTCGACTGTCATGTTCTGTGCGAGCCGATGAGCGAGGTCATTGCGCTTTTTCGAATCCGTGCATGCGACGTGCCCATTGGTACGCGACAACCGCACCCTTCAGCCGAGGCAGCAGGAACAAGGACAGGGCCGTACAACCGATGGCAAAGATCAGGAACATGGTCATCGGTTCCGGGCGAAACTCTACATAAGACACGTGAAGGGCCGGTGCCATCAGGTGTCCGACCAGCAGAATGGTCAGGTACGCCGGACCGTCATCTGCCCGATGGTGAAACAGCTCTTGCCCACAAGAGTCGCAGCTGTCCTTGACCTTCAGATAGCCTTTCAGAACCTTGCCCTCGCCGCATTTGGGGCAGCGGCAGCGGAAGCCTTTGACCAAAGCAGGCCAAGTGGGGCGGTCATTCTCAGTCGTGGTGTCGATCGTTTGATCTGTCATTGTAAAACTCGCGCGTTCGTTTGAGCCGGATAATGCGCTTGTTTTGCCCTGAAAAAAAGAGGGGTGCGTCGCTTTGTGGCGTGGGGTTTTGGTAAAGGCCTGCAAAGTTTTTTGGATTTTTGCGACGGAAAGCATCCAGCCCTGCGTTTGAACTTATGTGAGCAGCGGCGATGGGGCCGCCAAACAAAGGGAAAACGACATGAAAAGCGCCAAATTCATTCCGGCCATCCTTATCTCGGCTATTGCAATCACAGGCACGTCCGTATTGGCGGCCGGACCAAAGGATCGTGAACCTGCAAGCTTTCAAGAACTGGATGCCAATGGTGACGGTCAACTGACGCAGGAAGAATTGGAGGCCCACCGCACGCAGCGATTCTCGAACGCTGACGCTGACGGCGACGGCAAACTGAGCGTCGAAGAAATGCAGGCCGCTGGCCAAAAACGCGCCAATGACCGCGTGACCAAGATGTTCGAAAAACACGACGCCAATCAGGACGGCTTTCTGAGTGAAGACGAGTTGCCCAAACCGCGCCGCGCTGGCAAGATGTTTGACCGTATCGACGCGGATAACAGCGGAACGATCTCGGAACAGGAATACGCCGATGCGAAAGAGCGGATGGGTCGCAAGCACAAGAAACACGGCAAGGCGGACTCTGACGACAGCTGATGAAGGATGGAGGATCTGACCTCTCCATTTCAAGATGTCCGCGGCGCAGAATGTGCCGCGGATACGACAGATGATGCGTTGCTGCGGCAGTTCGCGGGCGGCGACGCGGCGGCTGCCCGTCAGTTGACTGACCGGTTGGGGCCGCGTTGTTTTTCAGTCGCGATGCGAATGCTGGGCAACCGCGCCGAGGCCGAAGACGTAACGCAGGACGCCATGATGCGGCTGTGGCAGATGGCCCCCAAATGGGTGCCGGGGCAGGCCAAGGTGTCCACCTGGCTCTATCGCGTTACGCTGAACCTGTGTGTGGATGTGCAGCGCAAGAAAAGGCCGGACCGTCTGGACGATGTGCCCGAGCCCGAGGATGAAGACCTGAGCGCTACCGAGCGGCTACAAGAAGCGGCGCGTAAGGATGCGCTGCAATCAGCGTTGTCGCAATTGCCAGACCGCCAACGGCAAGCGGTGATTTTGCGGCATATCGAAGAACTGCCCAACCCTGAAATCGCCGGGATCATGGGCATTTCGACTGAAGCGGTAGAAAGCCTGACCGCGCGTGGAAAGCGTGCCTTGGCGGCAATACTGGCAGGACGGCAAGATGAACTGGGGTACGAAGATGGCTGAAGATGACATGAAATTGGACCAGTTGTTTGCTCAGGCACGGCAAGCCCGGCCGGAACTGCCCGATGATCTGGCGGTTCGCATTCTGACGGACGCCGAAACGGTGCGTCTTGACCGGATGAAACCTGCAGATCCACCGCGTTCTGTCTGGGCGCGGCTGCTGGACGGGATCGGAGGCTGGCAGAGCATGGGTGGTTTGGTCGCGGCCAGTGCCGCAGGGGTTTGGATCGGATTTGCCGCGCCCGACTTTTTACCTGACCCGGCAACGATTATTTTTCCGCAGGACACCAGCTTTGTGGTCGCTGACCTTGGCCTGGACACAACTTTTCTGGAGGACGCCGAATGAGCGATAATGCCAAACCCAAAAGACGGTGGGTGACGGTTCTTTTGACCGTATCGCTGGCGCTGAACCTTTTGGTTGTCGGGGTCGCTTTGGGCACTGTTTACAGGGTCAAAGGCGGGCATCACGGCAAGGGTCCGCCCGGATTTGCCCCAACGTTGTACCGGGCGCTGCCCAAAGAAGAACGGAAAGCGTTGCGCGGTGAGTTGTCTGAGCGGCATACCAAGGGGGCGAAGATGCGGTCGCAGGACTTTGCCGCGCTTGAGGCAGCCTTGCGCGCGGAACCGTTCGATCCCGAGGCGGTACAGGCGCTGCTGCAGCAACAGGCGCAAGCCATGGCCGAATTGCAAAGCGCATTACAGGATAAATGGCTGGGCCGCATCACCGCGATGACTGACGCGGAACGTCAGGCTTACGCGGACCGGCTGCAGGAAGTGGTCGAGCGCAAGGCGCATGGGCGCAAGCACAAGGATTGATCGGTTCAGGCTGCGCTCTGCCGGACCCGAACCTGGTTGCGCCCAGCCGACTTGGCAGCATAAAGCGCGGTGTCGGCCGATTTGATCAGCCCCTCCAACCGGGGTAGTTGATGAGATTGCGACCACCCGTTTGGTTGGGCTGCGATTAGTCCGATGCTGATCGTGACCGGTATTGGGGCAGGAGCGTCTGGCAGCTCAAAAGGTTTGTCACGGATGCAATCACACAAGCTTCTTGCTAATTTCAGTGCTTTGGCCTGCGTTGTTTCGGCGAGGCCAACCATGAACTCTTCGCCACCGATTCGTGCGATGAACCCGGCCGAGCCAATCGTTTGTTTCATCCGGGCCGCTGCCTCGGCCAGCACCAGATCCCCGCCGGTGTGGCCGAAGGTGTCGTTGATACACTTGAAGTGATCCAGGTCAGCCAGCATCACCGCAAAACCTTGCTCGGTCCGCGCAGCCTTGTGCATGATCTGATTCATCGCGCGCATCGCATATCGGCGATTGTGCAGGCCGGTTAACGGATCGACCCAGGAATCCTCCAACCCGCGCCTGAGCGACGCGCGCATCTGGTCCAGCCGGGCCTTTCGCGCAATCTGGTTTTCCAGGCGCAACAGCGTTTCTTCGGGGCAGAAACTACCCATGCAAATCGCGTCGGCACCCCGATCAAGCGCTTCGGATGCCAATTCGGTATTCTCTTCCTCAAGAACACCAATCAGAACCGTATGCCGCGTAGTGCTTCGCGATTTCAGATCGGCCAGCAGTTTGAGGTCCGACGGGTTTGCACTGACCTCGAACACGATGGCATCAGGGACAGGTCCCGACAGAATACCCCGAAGGTTGGATGTTGTATGAGCGGATAGGTTGTGCGGTGTTTGCTTGAATAGAGCCTTTTTCCACAAAGCGCTGGTGCATGACGATTGTGTCAGAATAGCGACTCGACCGGTTTTCGCAGGCATGATCAGCGCAGAGCTGGGTTCGGCAAATCCGATGGGGTGCGAACTGGTTCCAACCTGCAATTCTTGGGTATCGGCGCGCGCGCGCAACAGGCTGCGAACCCGCGCAAGCAGGAACGTATCCTTGAACGGGTGGGCCAGAACATCGTCCAAGCCGTCAGCCAGCGCCTTCAACCGCGCGGCCTTGTCGTTTTGCTGTGCGATCGCAACCACCGGCACATCGGTCAAATCCGGGTCTGCCATGACAAGCTTCTTTACGTCAGCGGCAGTGCCGTCCGGCAAGGTTTGCGAGGTCAGTACCAGGTCGGGCCTGGCACGCCGTAAAAGCCCGGGCAGACCCTGAAGCCGTTCACCCTGAACAACGTGATACCAAGCCGCAGTTAGCTGAACCTTCAGCATGATGCGATTGGTTGAGGCCTCGTCGAGGACAAGGATGGTTCCCTGCACGGACATATCGGTCACCATTGATTGCATGCGTTGCTAAAGTGTTTATGAGTCTGGTTAACAAACCCTTTCCAAGACCTGATCCGGGGCTATTTTATGTCAATGAACGCCCAATCTGCCGAAACGCTGGCGCTCAATGTTCTGGGTTGGCTGGTGGGCAATGAAGAATTGCTGCCAATTTTCCTTGGCTCAACCGGTGCATCGACACAGGACCTGCGCGAAAGAGCAGGCGAGCCCGAGTTTCTGGGGTCGGTGCTGGAGTTTCTTATGCTTGACGACTCGTGGGTAATCGCCTTCTGTGACGCGAATTCCGTGCCCTATGACCTGCCTGGACAGGCCCGCGCGGTTTTGTCCGGTGGCGCTGACGTCCACTGGACCTGACCCACAACTTTGCAGGAGCATGCAATGCCTATCGACGCGATCCTGTTCGACAAGGACGGCACCTTGTTTGACTTTGCCAACACCTGGGGGGCTTTCGGGCGCAATGTCGTGTCGCGCCTGGCCGACGGAGACCCTGCACGCGCTTCAGAATTGGGGCGTGTTATCGGCTTTGACCTGGAAAAGGCCACCTATTCCGAGGACAGCATCGTCATCGCCGGTACGGTTGATGAAATAGCCGAAGCCTTGGTTCCGCATCTTCCCGACATGACGCAGGAAGATCTGGTCGATGTTCTGAACACCGAATCGGCGTCGGCTCCGCAGGCGCAGGCCGTGCCATTGGCCCCCTTTCTGGAAGGTTTGAAACAGGCTGGGCTAAAGCTGGGCGTGGCCACAAATGACGGTGAGATGCCAGCGAAACAGCATTTATCCTCGGTCGGGATTCGCGATCATTTCGACTTTGTCGCGGGCTATGACAGCGGCCACGGGTACAAACCAGGGCCCGGGCAGTTGCTTGCCTTTGCGACACATGTAGGCGTGGCACCTGAACAGGTGGCCATGGTGGGCGACAGCCTGCACGACCTGCAAGCAGGTCGCGCTGCCGGGATGACGACAATTGCCGTTCTCACGGGCATGGCCCCGGCCGAAGCACTGGCGCCCATGGCGGATGTCGTGTTGCCGGATATCGGGCACATTCCCGACTGGTTGGCGAAAAACTGATCACGCTCCAGCCAATTTCGTCGCTTCGGGATAAAAAACCGACAAAGTCTGTCGCAGACAGAGCGGCCAGCCCCCGACCTTCGGGGCTTGCTTGTGATAGAGCAAGCTCCGGAGGATCAGATGGCAGACACAAAAACTCGTAGGCGTCGTGGTGGTGGACGTGCCGGGGCTGCTGAACGCAGAGGTACTGCGGTAATCGACCAGATGCCGTGGAGCCCGCCAATCAATATCGACCGCCCGACTGAACCGTTGGATCAGGACGGGATCGAGGCGATCCATGAAGGGGCCATGCGCATCCTCGAAGAGATCGGGATCGAGTTCTACAACGAAGAAGCCAAAGGCATTCTGCGCGAGGCAGGGTGTACGGTCGAGGGCGACAATGTTCGCATGGGCCGGGACTTTGTCATGGAGATGGTGGGCAAAGCCCCTTCAAGCTTTACGATTACTCCACGAAATACGGACCGCACGATTGAGATCGGCGGAAAGAACATGGTGTTCGGCAACGTATCATCGCCGCCGAATTACTGGGATATGGAGATCGGTACCAAGGTTCCCGGCAGTCGAGATATGTGCCGCAACCTGTTGAAACTGACGCAATATTTCAATTGCATTCACTTTGCGGGCGGGTATCCGGTTGAACCCGTCGATATACATGCCAGTGTCCGGCACCTAGATGTGCTTTATGACAAGCTGACCCTGACCGACAAGGCGATGCATGCCTATTGCCTCGGGAAGGAACGGGTCGAAGATGTGATGGAGATGGTCCGCATCGCTGGCGGGCTGAGCCACGAGGAGTTCGAGGCAACGCCTCGGATGTATTCCAACATCAACTCGACCTCACCGCTGAAACACGACCACCCGATGATTGACGGTTGCTTGCGTTTGGCGCGGCGGGGGCAGGCGATTGTTGTGACGCCGTTCACGTTGGCTGGTGCAATGGCTCCGGTAACGATGGCGGGGGCTGTGGCGCAATCGCTGGCCGAAGCCTTGTGCGCAATCGCTCTGTTCCAATACGTGCGCCCGGGGATTCCCTGCGTAATCGGGACGTTCACATCCAATGTGGATATGAAGTCAGGCGCACCTGCCTTTGGTACACCGGAGTACATGCGTTCCACCCAGATGACTGGGCAAATGGCACGGTTCTACAACCTGCCGATGCGGTCGTCGGGGGTGTGTGCCGCAAACGTGCCCGATGGCCAATCAGTTTGGGAGACCTCGAACTCTCTGTGGGCGTCCGTTCAGTCGGGTACCAATATGGTATACCACGCAGCAGGTTGGCTTGAGGGAGGGTTGATCGCCAGCCCCGAGAAATTCATCATGGACTGTGAAATATTACAGCAAATTCAGCGCTATATGCAGCCTGAAATTACCGCGACCGGTCCAGATGAAATCGCGTTGGATGCGATCCGGTCGGTGGGCAATGACGGACATTTCTTTGGTATTCAGCACACTCAGGACCGCTACACCACCGCATTCTATCAACCCTTTCTGAGTGATTGGAAGAACTTCGAGGGGTGGAATGTTGCGGGTGGCATTTGGACGGCGGAGCGGGCCCATCACATGTTCAAAGAGATCATCACCAGCTTTGAACCACCGGCGCTGGATGATGCGATCCGGGATGAGCTTGCCGACTTTGTCGCCCGTCGCAAGGCCGAAGGTGGGGCGCCGACGGATTTCTAGTTCTCTGTCAAAGACTTCCACTGTGATATTTGTTCAGATTGTTGGAATCCAACGTCCTATCTTGGGGGTTTGTTAAGGAATCTCGGGCCAGATTGGAGAAGTAACCAATCTGGGGCATTTTATGCATGGTCTGATCAATCGGGCGGTACAATCCTTCGTATGCGCGACCTACGGGCAGACGTGCTGGTTGCACGTGACCGAGATGGCTGAGCTGGGATTTACCGAGTTCGAGGCCATGCTCGTCTACGATGACGACATGACTGCCCGGGTTTTGGACGCACTGTGCGGCGAACTAATGCGCCCACGTGCCGAAATACTCGAGGACTTGGGAACATATCTGGTGTCTCACCCGAATATGGAGGATCTGCGCCGTCTGCTGCGCTTTGGCGGCGTCACTTATGTAGAGTTCCTGCATTCCCTGGATGACTTGTCCGACCGCGTCCGTTTGGCAGTTTCCGACCTTTGTCTGCCAATGTTGGAGCTTATTGAGGTGAGCCCAACAGAATATCAATTGTATTGTCATCCCGGATTGGCCGGATATTCCAGCGTTATGGTCGGGGTTTTGCGCGCCATGGCCGACGATTACGGTGCCTTGGCCATGTTGTCCCATGACGGGCAAGAGGGCGAGGCCGAAGTCATCTCAGTCGTACTTGTGGAAAGCGCTTTTGCCGAAGGGCGTCATTTCGATCTTGGGGCGCGCAAATCATGATGGATACTGGCGATCTGGGTTCTTTGCTGGAAACACTATGTCCAATGTTCGTTCTGGTGAGCGAAACTGGGCGGATAACACGCGTAGGGCCGACGTTGCAGAAACTTCGCCCGGATCAACCGATGGAGGGGAAAGAATTTCTGGATGTATTCGAGTTGATACGCCCGCGCGCTGTCACAACCCTTTCGGCTCTGATGTCATTGGCTGGCGCAAAACTGCACCTGAAACTCCATGATACGCCACGAACGGTGTTGAAGGGATTGGTTGCGCCACTGCCCAACGGAAAAGGCGCAGTAATTAACCTGTCCTTCGGCATTTCGATTTTGGATGCTGTACGCGATTATGCGCTGACCAGTGCGGACTTTTCTGGCACCGACCTTGCAATCGAACTGCTGTACCTGGTCGAGGCTAAATCGGCCGCGATGGAGGCTTCGCGGTCGCTTAACCTGCGGCTGCAAGGGGCGATGTTGGCCGCCGAAGAACAAGCCTTTACCGATATGCTGACCGGGTTAAAGAACCGTCGGGCCATGGACGTGGTTCTGGGCCATCTGATATCCGGGAATTCGCCTTTCGCCCTGATGCATCTGGATTTGGATTTCTTCAAGTCGGTCAATGATCAATATGGGCACGCAGCGGGGGATCACGTGTTGCAGCAGGCCGCCCGGATCATGGTAGAGGAAACCCGCAACGATGACACAGTGGCTCGCATTGGCGGGGATGAGTTCGTTATTATCATCAAGGGTTTGATGGATGAATCTGTCCTCTCAGCAATTGCGTCACGTCTTATTGACCGGCTGCAAAAACCAATGGTGTTCGAAAAAAACCCCTGTCGGATATCAGCCAGTATCGGGACCGCGTTGTCCACGCAGTTTTCGCCCCCCAAATCTGCGGAAATTCTGAACGCGGCTGATTTGGCGCTGTATGAGGCGAAGAGGAAAGGCAGATCTCGGCATTGCTTATACTCGACACTGGTGGGGCGTCGGCAAGGCGACCCGGCATCCGGGGTTCGTTTGGATTAAAATCGCGCGGACCCGGCTTAGATGCGATCAAGCCTAATCGAACACACGGCTCAGAGTGTTTGCAATATGGCGCTTGATCGGTGGCAGCTCTCCGACAACTGGCATGAGTTGTCCTTTGAACGTGGCTTCAGCCAACTCTTGCGGCAGGTCCTCAAGAACGTGACCGCCGGTGCAGGCAAAATAGGGCAGGCAAATAGCTTGCTCCGACAAACCTGACGCGGCCTCGGAGATGGAAGGGGGTTCTTCGACAAAACCCACACGAATGGACCTGAATGCCAGATATTTTTCTAACGTGCTGGCGAAAGCAAGGGCAACGGCAGACGGGTTGCGACTGCGACCTGAGCCATGAGCCGCCACAACGAGATCCGTTTCCTGCGCCGTCCACTGGTTTTCCACCAACCTGTCGCGCAGCGCCCCGGCCACAAGTTCTGGTAGGTCAGGGTCGACACCAAGCGGGTCCAGAATGCGTAGATTTCGCCCGGCAAGGCGTTTGGGTAGGGCGCTGGTGACAAACCACCCTTTTGCCATGAACAGCGGGTAAATCACTGCGTCATCTGTCAGCTTTGAAACACGCTCTTCGAATATACCCGGTGCCGCCAGCGTTGCCGACCGCACAGTCACCTTTGCGCACAGTACGTCGACCTCGGCGGCATACTCGGCTAAGACCTGTTCGGCCGGGGTCGGGTCCGACGGTTGGCCATGGGCGACGATAAGGGCGTGGTGCATTCGAATTGTCCTGTTAGCTTTACCGATAGGTGCGTCCCGCCGCGCCAGAGTCAATCCAAACTAAGGTGCCATCAACCTAAAAGTGTCAGCCAGAACCAGACCGTCAGAATCGAGGTCGCCGTTCCAATCAAAACGGATGAGGCTGCCACCCGTTTTGCGTGTCCGTACATGTTGGCAAATATATAAGCGTTGAAGCCGGGCGCCATCGCCGCTGTGAGAACGCCCGAGCGGAACAAATCCTGAGGCAGACCAGCAGAGGTCCCAAACAGCCAAACCAGGGCGGGGTGCAGGATTAATGAAATGCAGCAGACATAGGCAATCGCGCGCAGATCGCCCTCGGGCTTGTATTTGACCAGAACTCCGCCCAGCGCAAACAGGGCGCCGGGCAGGGCGGCACGAGTAATAAGGCCAAGCGCTTCGTCCAAAACTGAAGGTACGCCAATTCCTGAAAGGTTAACGATAAATCCCAGCGCGATACCGAGGATCAGCGCATTGCGGAACATTGCCGACATCACCGACCGGATCATGCGCCTGCCGCCATTCCCCCGGTTTCGGACAACTTCCATCACCGTGATGCCGATGGCATAGCAAAATGGCGCATGGAAGGCGATGATGGCGTAGTTCCCGTCCAAATTCTCGGACCCAAAGGCGCGTTCCGTGATCGGAAGGCCCAGCAGAACCGAGTTCGAGAACAAACAGCAAAAGCCGATGGCGACGCAATCTTCCCACTCGCGGTGAAAGATCAGGCGGGCGCCGAACAACCCGGCGGTGAAACACAGGGCTGCGGCGGCATAAAAGCTGCCCAGTAGCCGGGGATCGAAACTGGCGCTCAGATCCAGATGTGCGATGGCCAGAAACAGCAGGCAGGGAATCGCGAAGCCCTGGGTGAATTTCATCAACCCTTCGACATGGGCTTCTTTGAAATACCCCAGACGGGTCGCGGTGTATCCGGCACCGATCACAAGAAATACCGGCAGGATAACTTCGATCAGAGTTTGCAGCATCCAGCCGCCCCAGAGTGTTTCGCGGGCTGCAACGGCAGTGCCCTATAAATCCTGAAGGATCACCATACCGTCATAGGCAGGGGTGATGTGATCGGCGGTTTCGGCGTCAACCGTGACATAGTCGAGGTCGATATGCATGTTGGTCAGAACCGCTCGTTTGGGTTTCAGCTGATCGATCCATTCCAACGTTTTATCCAGATGGGCGTGTGTGGGATGAGGGCTGCGGCGCAGGGCGTCAATGACCAGACAGTCCAGCCCTTCCATCATAGGCCATGCGTCGTCATAAAGTTCGGCGACGTCCGGCAGATACACCAGCTTACCCATCCGAAAACCCAAAGAATCGATCGAGCCATGATTGACCTTGAAGGGGTGAAACGGGATCGAACCGCCGGGGCCGTCGATTTCGAACGGGCCGTCGATGGATTTCAAGTCAAGGATCGGCGGATAGGGAGAGCCTTCGGGTTGGATGAAGGCATACCCAAACCGCCCCAGCAGGGCGTTCTGCGTATCACCGTCGGCCCAGACCGATACTCTCTCGCGCATGTTATAGACGATCATGCGCAGGTCATCGATGCCGTGGACGTGATCGGCATGGGAATGAGTATAAACCACGCCATCCAAACGCCCTGTTCCAGTACTCAGCAATTGGCTGCGCATGTCGGGGGTGGTGTCGATCAGCACCGTGGTCGTGCCATCCGGCCCGTCACGTTCAACCAGCATCGAACAGCGGCGGCGAATATTCTTGGGGTTCTGCGGATCGCAATCCCCCCAATGCCCGCCCAGTCGCGGTACGCCGCCGGACGAGCCGCAGCCAAGGATGGTGCAGCGCAGCTGGGTCATGCAGCCGCCTTGTAGGTTGCGGCCTTGGTGAACAGACGGTCGAAATTGGCCTGCGTCTGGGCAGCGAAATCGGCATAGTCCAACCCGAACACTTCCGCCCCTTTATGGGCGGTGTGGGCGGTATAGGCCGGTTCGTTACGTTTACCGCGATAAGGCGGTGGGGCCAGATAGGGGGCGTCAGTTTCCACCAGAACGCGGTCGACCGGCGCGGCAGCGAAGATATCGCGCAATTCCTGGCTTTTGGGGAAGGCGGCGATGCCGGACATGGACAGGTAGAAGCCCAGATCCAGCGCGGCGCGGGCCAGTTCCGCCGAGGATGAGAAACAGTGCATTACGCAGGAATAGGGCGCATTGCGGTGTTCCTCGGCCAGAATGCGCGCCATGTCATCATCAGCTGCGCGGGCGTGGATAATCAGCGGTAGACCGGTGTGCTGGGCGGCCTCGATATGAACGCGCAGCGATTGCTTTTGCACCGAGGCTGAGTCAGCGGTGTAGTGGTAATCCAGACCGGTTTCGCCGATGCCGACAAATTTCGGGTGCCGGGACAGCGCGATCAGTTCGTCGACCGTGGCCATCGGCTCATCCGCGGCGCTCATGGGATGGGTGCCTGCGGCATAGAAGATCGGCGCGTGTGCCTCGGCAATGGCACGAATGGTGGGTTCGTTGCGCAAGCGGGTGCAGATCGTGACCATGCGGGTCACGCCTGCTTCGGCGGCATTGGCGATGATCTGGTCCAGCTGCCCCTCAAAATCGGGGAAGTCCAGATGGCAATGGCTGTCGGTGATCTGGGGGGTGTCGCTCATCTGCTCTGACCGGCGGTTTCCTGTATCTTGAACACCGTATCTAGGACCAGAGCGGCAGGGTCAAGGTTCACCGCCTGACCATGGCGCGCGCGGGCCGTGATTGTCGCCGCAACCTCGGCCCATTGACGGGCCTGATGCGGAGATGGGGACAAACGTGACAGCGTTTCCGCCTCATTCGGCGCAGCCGCGGGGAGTGGCGGCGCACCGGTTGCGCCGGTCAGCGCCAGGCGCGACAGGACGACGTCGATCAGGGTCAGCAGCAGTTCGAACCGCTCTGCCGCACCGCGTTGGGCAGCGGCTTCGGCCAGGGCCAGCGCGCGCTGGCGATCCATGCGCGGCAGAGTGCCGAGAATGGCGATCAGTTCAGCATAGATCTCTAACCCACCCAGATTGATCAACCGCACCGCATCGCCGACCGACCCGGCGGCCAGCGCCGCCAAATGGTCGTTCTGCGCGGGCAGGTCCGCACCCGTTTGCACGAGGGCGGCTTGCATATCCTCAGGTCCAAGTGGAGAAAGGCGCAGGGTTCGACAACGGGATCGGATCGTTGGCAACAGGCGTGACGGCTGGTGCGAAACCAACAGTAATGTCGTGCGCGCAGGTGGCTCTTCGAGCATTTTCAGCAGGGCGTTAGCCGCGCTGACATTCATCTCATCCGCTGAATCGACGATTACGACACGCCGCCCGCCATCGGCCGAGGACAGTCCGAAGAATTTCCCCAGCTTGCGAATATCATCAACGACGATTTCGTTCCGCAACCGCCCCTGATCATTCACGGATCGGGTGATGGCGGCCAGCCCCGGCTCGGCCCCGGCCAGAATGCGGTGCGCGACCGGATGTTCGGGATCAATCGCAAGGGTTTCAGGTGGCGGAGGGGCACCGAACAGCCCATCCTCTTCTACCGGCGGCGTTGCCAGTAAAAACCGTGCAATCCGCCAGGCCAGGGTTGCCTTGCCCACCCCGCGCGGGCCAGTCAAAAGCCAGCCGTGGTGCAGCCGGTCCGAGGTGTAGGCGCTCAGAAATGCCTGTTCAGCCGCAGCTTGCCCAAACAGTTGCTGGGTTTCGCGCGGGTGCGGGGCACCGGGGGCCTGATCCGGGGTTGGGGTATCGTCGCTCATCTATCGTCAGTCACAAAGCTTGCAGAACGATATCTGTCACATCCTGTGCAACGCTGTCCATGTCGCGGTTGCCGTCAATCACGCGAAAGCGGTCCGGAAACTCATCGGCCAGCGCCAGAAATCCGGCGCGCATCTTTTGCTGCAGATCGATGCCGAAATCTTCGAACCGTTCTTCTGTGCCCTGTCGCCCCTTGGCGCGGGCCAGACCGGTTTGTGGGTCCATGTCGATCAGCAGTGTCAGATCGGGTTCGCGCCCAATCACCAAGCTGTGCAATTGATCAACCACCCCGCGCAAATCGCCGCGCGACAGGCCCTGGTACATGCGAGTACTATCGGCAAATCGGTCACAGATAACCACTTTGCCAGCGGCAAGAGCGGGCTCGATTGTGCGTTCCAAATGATCCCGCCGCGCGGCAGTGAACAACAGCAATTCCGTTTCGGCCGACCAGCGGTCGGGGTCGCCTTCCAAAACCAGGCGGCGGATCTCTTCGGCCCCGACCGAGCCACCGGGTTCGCGCGTCAGCACGACCTCATGACCAAGATCGCGCAAACGCTCGGCCAGCATGCGTGCCTGCGATGATTTGCCTGATCCATCAATGCCTTCGAAGGTCAGAAACAACCCGGGCTTTGTCACAATGCGTCCAGTGGATTGCCGATCACATCGGTCAGAAAGATACCGCCCACGGTCATCATACGCACCACGAAGCCTCCGGCCGGGACGCTTTCAGACGCCACCAATGGGCGGCGGATTTCCGGCAATCCTTCCGGTTTGATAACCAGCTCAGCCATTTGTTGGCCCTTTTCAATTGGCGCGTTGACCGGCCCGTCATAGACAACCTCGGCCTCGATATTCTTGTCACCCAGAACTGGGAACAGCAGCGACAGGTCCTCTTCCGGGACCAGACCCACGGTCTTTTGCGCGCCCATCCAGATCTTGGCCTCGGCTATTGGCGTGTCCGCGTTGGCAACTGTCCTCTCGACAAAATTTCGAAACGACCAGTTAACCACGGCCTCAGCCTCCTCTGCCCGTTTGCCAGTGCTGTCGAGACCTGAGAGTACAAAAATCACCCGACGGTCACCCTGTTTGGCCGACCCGACAAGGCCATACCCGGCCTCTTGCGTGTGGCCGGTCTTCAGACCGTCGGCGCCGATCCCCAGCTTGAGCAGCGGGTTGCGATTGCGTTTGTTCGACGGCGCGCGGCCATCGAATTCAAACTCTTCCTCGGCGAACAGGGGGTAGTATTCCGGGAAATCCGAAATCAGATGATTTGCCAACACAGCCAGGTCATGGGTGGACATCATATGACCAGCAGCGGGCCAGCCGTTCGAGTTAGCAAAGTTGGAATTGTTCATGCCCATTTGCTGCGCACGTTGCGTCATGTATCGGGCAAACCCAGCCTCGGTTCCGTCAGGGCTGAGCGCCTCGGCGATCACCACGCAAGCGTCGTTGCCCGACAATACGATAATGCCGCGCAACAGGTCCTCGACCCGGACGCGGTCCTGCGTGTTCAGGAACATGGTTGAGCCGCCATAGCTCATGGCGTGTTCCGAAACCGGCAGTGTTTCATCCAGTGTCAGGCGGCCATCGCGCAGTGCCTCGAACGCCACGTAAAGCGTCATAAGCTTGGACATAGAGGCAGGCGGTAGGGGCAGATCGGCCTCTTTGGACAGTAGAACCGTACCTGTAGTCTGATCTACCACATATGCCGCGCGGGCTGTTGTATCAAAGGCTTGGGCGGGCAGGGCAAACACAGCCAGCCCAAGGGTCAAAACGGATGGTCGCAGTGAGGACAGCACGAGGGGCCTCCTTTGTTTCAATTCTTGACAGAGAACGCGTCGGAAAACCCAAGGTCTCTGACGTCGCTTTGCAATGCGTTGCGTTCCGAGCGGGTTTTTGCCGGGCCAACCAGCACGCGCCAGACCGTTTTGTCGTCGGTCTTCAGCTCGCGAACATTGGCAGTCATTCCGTTCCGCTCAATTTTTTGCGCCGCGCTCTTGGCATTGGCTTCGACATTGAAGGTTCCAACCTGAACAAACGGCTTGGTCAGAGATCGTGGTGCTGGATCCTGAGCCGCGGGAGCAGGCGCGCTTACCGGGGTGGGGTCGGCCGCTTCAATCGCGGCTGCAGCACCTGCAACGGGGTCAAGCGGCGTTTCAGTGATCTCGTTAGGATCTTTCTTTTGCCACCACTTCCGCTTGGCCGGTTTGTCCTCGGGTGGGGTGACTTCGGGGTCAGACAGAGAGGGGGCCGCGGTGGGTTGAGTTGCGGTTTCTACCACTTCTCCCACCGCATCAGCGGTTGCCTCAGCTGCGGTGTCGCTTGTTGCCGCCGCGGTAGCTCCGGCTGCGCCTGCTGCGGCAACCGGTTCTTTCTTTTGCCACCACTTCCGTTTGGCGGGCTTTTCCTCGGACGGGCTGACTTCGGGTTCAGATTGAGTAGAGGACGGTGTGGCCTGAGCTGCGGTTTCAACCACGTCTTCCGCGGCATCGGCGGTTGCTTCAGCTGCGGCATCGCCTGTTGCCGCTGCAGCGGCTCCGGCTGCACCTGCTGCGGCAACCGTTTCTTTCTTTTGCCACCATTTCCGCTTTGTGGGCTTTTCGGCATCTGCCGTAGCCGTTTCTATGGCTGCGTCTTTTGATTTTGCTTCATCGGTGACCGATTTATTCTCGGTTGTCGCGGTTTCTTCGGGCTTGGGTTCTTCTTTTTCTACGGGTTTGCGCCGCAGGGCAGTAACCTGAACCTTGGTCGGCGCACCTGCAAGGATACCCAGCTTGCCAGCGGCCGCAGAGGACAGTTGTAAAGCCGGGCCGGGCAGGTTTCTTTCCCGCCGGAACAAGGCGCCATTCACAGATTTGTTGTTTTTCGGATTCTTGATGACAACACGTTCGGGTTGGGTCACATCCGGGTGGGCAACCCAGATACCGCCCAAGGACGGACGCCCATCCCACAGAGCGGCTTCGGTCACATTGAAGGCCTCTGGCGCTTCGACCGTTGCGCCTGATTTGTCTGAATGACCGGGAAACAGTTCGACGGTACCGCTGGTCTGGGTGCCGTCACTTGGTGCGTCCGACAATGCTTCCTCGGTCGACAGTGTCTCGTCACACCCCGCCAGAATTGCCAATGTCACCGCCAGCACCGCCCACGATCGCGGTTTTAAGCGTGTCTCAGTCGCTCGCTTCATTTTGTCATCCCTTGCCTGAAGGGGTCTCGTTTCCTGAACCCCGCCGCCAATTGCCGGTTCTGTCTTGCCGGTCTGTTACGGTCTTTCCTGCAAAGCATAACGTGGGTGAGGTGTCATGGAAAGACCACTGCACATGCTTAGGCGAGAATTCCCTATTTGCTCTTGCCACCGATTTCAGTTGGCCTTAGACCCAGCCCCACGCGGGGAGGTGGCAGAGTGGTCGAATGCGGCGGTCTTGAAAACCGTTGAACGTGAGAGCGTTCCCAGGGTTCGAATCCCTGTCTCCCCGCCACTTATCAACGATTTACAGGTCGGCCACACCACTTCCAGCTAGTCACCATTTGCGTTTCATTTGCATTACAGCAGTGAATCACGGACCGCAGCGGCTGCTTTGCGGTCATCATCATCGTCAACAGTGATGTATCCTTGCGTTGATCTGATGTCGGCATGACCGGCCCGCGCACGGATAGTCAGGCCATCAACACCAGCCTTGTGCAACTGGGTCAACGCATAGTGCCGTGTACCGTGGAAGGGCGAAACGTCCTGCGATACCCCAGCAGCGTCACGGATCGACCCTGCAATTTTGGTCACGTTTTCTAATACCAGAATCTCACCCGTAGGGTTGCAGAAAACGAATCCGTTGTCGGCCCGGTCTTGTCAGAAGAACTTTGCGTGAGCGGGGTAGGGGTGTTGCGTAGCTTTTGCCCATCACCAGACCCGCCTCTTTCAAATACTTCAAAACCAATCCCGAGATTATCCGCTTGGCGGTGATGCTGTACATCCGTTTCCCGCTCTCGCTTAGGAATGTCGAAGATCTGTTGCACGAGCGAGGCATCGACGTGAGGCACGAAACTGTCCGGTATTGGTGGAACAGGTTTGGCCCAATGTTTGCTGCTGAGATCAGACGGAAGCGTGTTCAGCAACTGCGCGCGTTCTCCAAATGGAAGTGGCACGTGGACGAGGTTTTCGTGAAGGTGAATGGCAAGAGACACTACCTCTGGCGGCCGTCGATCACGAAGGCGAGGTACTCGAAGCCGTTGTCACCAAACGCCGAAACAAGCAGACAGCACTGAAATTCCTCAAGAAATTGATGAAGCGATACGGTAAAGCGGAAAACGTCGTCACGGATCGCTTCGCCTCATACAGAACCGCGCACAGAGAGCTGGGCGCGCTCAAAAAACAACAGACGGGCAGGTGGCTCAACAACCGCGTTGAGAATTCCCACCTTCCTTTCCGACGACGCGAACGCGCCATGCAACGGTTCAGGCGCATGCGAAGTCTACAGAAATTCGTCTCGGTCCACTCCTCTGTCTACATCCACTTCAACCAAGAAGGATCGCTCGCAAGCCGAGATACCTTCAAGCTGACCCGCGCCGCCGCTCTTAGCGAGTGGCGTCAACTTTGTTCCGGATAGGTTTGCGGTTTCCGCGGCAAACTGAGACTGGTTAGAATTCGTCTGACAGCACCCCTTGCAGACTCTTGAAGTCAAATGGCTTACTATGGGGCAATCGTGCATTAGGGCTTAAAATTTATGCGCAATAGGAACCTTCAATATGAATAGGAGATTGTCTACGATCTTGGCCGCTGATGTTGTCGGTTATTCCACTCGAATGCGTGAAGATGAAGTCGACACGATAAATCGTGTTACCCTGTTAAACGAGTTAATCGGAACTGTTGCGTCCACGCACAATGGGCGGGTCTTCAACCGCGCGGGTGATGGCTTTCTTTTGGAGTTTTTTAGCCCGGTGGCGGCTGTTCGCTGTGCTTACAACTTACAACTTCAACTCGCTGCACCAGTAACCAAGCGAGAGATTGGACTAGAAATCAGGGTTGGGGTCCATCTTGCCGATGTCGTAGTAGATGGCGACGATTTGCTTGGCGATGGGGTAAATGTAGCGAGTCGTATTGAGTCTGAAGCCGAGCCGGGTACGGTCCTCGTAAGCAATGCTGTGTTCGATCACGCCAAGCGGTCGGCCCAGCTAAAATTTGAGAACAAGGGCACCCGAAAGCTTAAAAATATTTCCGAACCAATTACGGTCTACGCTGTTGCAGGCGAGCTTGGCACGCACAGTTGCGGAACCGCCCTTATCGAGGACAGTAGCCTTCCCTACGTGGCGGAACTTCAAAAGTCCACCAACTCAATTGTTGTGCTTCCCTTCAAGAACATGAGCAATGATCCCGAGCAGGAGTATTTTTCCGATGGCCTGACGGAAGACATCATTACAGAGTTGTCCCGGTTCCCTGACATTCTCACGATCTCCAGGAATACTAGTTTTGGGTTAAAAGGGGTTGCGGCGGACGCTCGTGAACTTGGACAGAAACTCGGTGTGCGTTTCTGTCTTGAGGGCGGGGTTCGCAAGCTGGGAAATAGCATACGGATCAACGCGTATCTGACGGATGCAGTGTCAGGCGAACAGCTTTGGGCAGAGCGGGCGGATTGCAATCTGGAGGATCTTTTCGATTTCCAAGATGACCTTGTTGCCAAAATCGTCGCTAGTGTGGCTGGCCAGATCGAACGGCAAATGGAAGCCACGGCACAGCGCAAACGTCCGGGTGACCTGGAAGCCTATGAATGTTTAATCCGCGGTTTGTACTATCACCGGATTGGTGGAGTCACAAAGGAGAATGCACAGGAAGCAGTTCATTGGTTTGACGAAGCGCTGAAACGAGATCCAGGATATGGTCGAGTTCATGCGTGGAGGGCGTGCGCTGTCGCTACAGTAGCAGAATGGACCGGTGAAGATGTATGGGATGAGTTGGTCGAAGCAGGGAACCTAGCTGTCGAGCTGGATGAAACGGACGCTGAAAGCCATCGAATTGCCGGTTCCTTGGCGCTCTATGTTCGTGACTTTGAACGGGCTAAGTTCCACTTCAATCGCGCTCTGGAGTTAAACCCCAATCACGCGTTCATTGTCGGACGAACCGGTGAACTCCATAACTTTCTCGGAGATGGAAAGACTGCTCTTGAGTACCAAAAGCGTGCAAAGATGCTTGATCCCTTTTTGCCCGAATATTGCCGCGAACTAGAGGCAATTGCCTACTATGTCATGCATGATTTTGAGGCTTGTTTTAACACCGTGGATGAATTTGCGAGGCTCACTCGGCGGGCGGCAGCTTATCGGACTGCGGCCGCAACTCACTTGAATAATGACTGCAAGCTTGAACGAGCAGTTCGCGATTTGTTGCTTCACGATCCGGACTTTAGACCTTCTACATTCATTCAAACTGAATACTTCAAAGATCGCGAGATATCTAAAAGATTGAAAGCCGAATTGAGGAGCGCTATGGCGACAACCTCACTTCGCCTCGCTGGTTGAGTACACAATTTGCTAACTTAAAAAATGAGGATTAATGCTTCTTCTTTGTGTAAGAAAAGGTCTTGGATCGCCGGAGTCTAACGACCACTTTGTCCGCAAAGCAGTCGTACGAGCAACTAGCAGCGAATGGCCGCTTCGAGCCCATAGTGACTGCTGCTGCGCGATCAACCGACGGCGGCTATGCGGTCAAAACTGACATTCCGGTCTACTGTATGTGGTCGTCATTTTCCTGCAAAAGATTACCTGAGCGGACCTACCTACCGTTCGCCGGGTATCAGAAAGCCGAAACAGAATTCACATTTTTTTGGCATGTGATCTGTTTACAAAACAGAAGAAACGACTCCCAACGTTTATCGGGAGCCGCATTTACTGAATAGGAGGGTCTTTGGAAAATCAGGCGTGTCCACCACCGATCAAGCCGATACCCGAAGTCAGACCGAACCAAGCTTTAACCCGCAGACCGACTGCCTTGATGATACCCATAGCCTGGATCCCGTGGGCAACAAGTGTTCCTTCCATGTCACCTTCAAATTTGGTGGTGTAGGATTGGACGATGCAACCACTACCTGGCACCAAAAGTTCGCGGTGTTCTGGGTGCACCAGATCGAGATGCACAACGATCTGACCCCGTTTCGCCTTTTCACTCGGCTCAATCAGGCGACCGCTTGGCGCGAGCTGACCCGAAGAAATCTGCTCCTGAATACGTACGATCCTTGCAGGAAGAACGGTGTTGCGCATCGAGATGTTGAAGTTGCTTTCGCATGCCACCTCTGCGGCCATACCTTCGTACAGTTCGGTGCGAGAAACCTGTGAGAAGCCGGCTACGACGCGTCCTTTCTCTACATCTTTTCGGTCGGGTACAATCAGCATGGCGGGGCTCATTGCGGCTTGCGCTGCGCGTGAACCAACATTCAGGGTAACTTGTTCAACTACACCATCGACAGAGCTGCGCGTCAGGGTCTTTGAGAGTTCCACCTGAGCCTGCTGTAACGATGCACGCGCCGATGCAAGTTGGGCGGGCAGAACAGCCGTCGCCTGAACTTGCGCCACACCAAGTTGCGTTTCAGCAGCCTCAACCTCAGCTTCCCGAGTGCTCAAAGTTGCTTGAGCGCGCTCCAGCTGGCTCACTTGAAATGCTGCAGAGCCCTTTGCTTGAAGTGCCTCGTGATCCATCAGCACCAGCTCAGCCTGTTCTCTAGCGGTAACTGCGGCATCCACCACGGCCTGCGCGGTCTGGACCTGCAACTCAGCGGCCAGTTTCGCGCTTTCAATCTCTTCAACTTTGCGCATCGCAAAATCTACAGCGGCTTGTTCCGACGCATTCTCGACTGCAAACAGTGGATCGCCCGGTTCGACACGATCGCCGCCCTTTACATAGATGTCCGTAACGGTTCCGCCGTTCTCGGCGACGACCGGAACAGTTCTGAATGGCACGAGGCCGGTGTAGGACTTGGGATAGTAGTAGAATACAGCAAAGAACACGATCAGGGCGAGAACGAACCACATGAAGAGCGCTCGGTGAACATTGTAGAGGGTGACCGGTAGCCCGCGCCATTTCAGATAAATCACGCGCAGGACAAACGGAAAAGAGGTTACTAGAAGCTCAATCATTTTGCCAACTCCTCTTTCGATGGACGCCACCACAACATGAAGTCGCGAGCGATTGCGGTCAGGATTAAGGCACCCGGCAGTAGACTGCTGAAGTGGCTCAGGGCAGGCATCAGCTCATACGCCAAGGCGACAGTGAGCATTGTCGGAATAGTTGTGCGCAGCGGAGTGCCGATTGACTTGTGTTCGGTGTAACGTTCAAAGCGCGCGTACAGATGTACGACCAGCAGGATCGCAAGGGCGAGAACGACCAAGCCTACCCATGCATAGGTGTCGGTTTGGTTGGGCGCGACCCACCATCTGGGATCGCCGCCAGCGGCAAAGGCCGGAGTTGAAATGACGCCAACTAAGGGCGCCATCAGGAACGCGGGTGGTTTCATGTTTCAGTCCTTTTGTTACGCAGCCACGCTGCGCATGTAGATTTTCAGTGTTTGGAGAACGTCAATTCTCGGTGGGTTGTTGTGCGGGTTCTGAGGGCTGTTCCTGCGGGGAGTAGGGTGGATCCCAACGACGTCCGTTCGGTGTTTTCTCGCCAAGTGGCGAACTGCGCAGACCGTGGATGTTCCCCCCGGACCACCCTTGCTTGGCGGAGTTTTGGATTGCCTTCAGTACGCGGTAGTACCTTGCGAAGTAGATCATGGTCGTTTCCTTTCTGATGACCCGGACCTAACCGTCGTCGCGCCTGCAATCCTGAGGGTTCTGGACATTTGTTGTTGGCTTCTGGACAATTGCTGTGACTGCAGGGAGTTGCGTGCCATTCAGGGGAGGACGCGAAAGTGCCACGCATCAGCACTTACAGACTGCGAAACGTCGGGCTGCGTTATTCTCAAGAACCCGGCGCGCGCATTCCGTTTCCCGAAGTCCTGGAAATGGCGGGGGCACCCGTTGATATCGGCGATAGCCCCGACGCAACTGTCGAGCTGCTACATGAGGCGGGCGCAGTTGAAACTGCCTGCCGGGTTTTGGAAGACAAAACTTTTGCCGCGCGCGTTGGGCTTTCGGCGCAAGGTCCCGGAACGCTTTTGGCTTACATCGTTCGTGCAGCCGAAACGATCGAAGACGCGCTGGCGCTTACGCAACGTTTTTACGCAATGCAAGACCCTGACTTGAGTCTGGACGTGGTGGGGGCGCCCGACGAGCCAAGGATCACTCTGGAGAGCAATGTAATCCCGGCACATCAATATCCTCGTCATCGCGAAATGCTGATATTCGGCCTTTATAAGCGAGTTCAACAAATCACCTCTGGCGGGCTTGCCCCGATCTCTATCGAGTTGGAAACGGACGATGCCGAGCACTGCCGGCGGCTGGCCGAATTGGCGGGATGTGAAGTCGTAGGCTTCAAGTCCGGATACGCCTTGGCTCTGCCCGCTAACGGCATGAGCTTTCGGATACCAACGGCAGACCCCACCTTATTGGGACATTTACAAAGGCACGGAGAAGAGCAACTGAAGGCGCAGCCTGATGCAGTCCGTAGTCTGTCCGACCGCATAATGGATATGCTCGGCGAACGTCTTCCCGGACCGATACCAAACGGCGACGATATAGCCGGAGAACTTGGCCTGACGCGTCGGACCATGACACGGCACCTGTCGGCCGAGGGAACAAGCTTTAAGGCTCTTCTGGAAGGTGTGCTGTGCGACCTGTCCAAACGCATGCTGCGTAGCGGTGAGGGTGTTGCCCGTGTTGCCTTCATGCTTGGATTTGCGGATCAGGCCGCCTTTTCGGTGGCGTTCAAGCGCTGGACAGGTGAAACGCCTGCCAGATTCCGTAAAGCTGGTCGCTAGAGGGGCTGGCACCGGGGATCGAAAGATGTCCAAGATCCACAAAACCTTGTCCCGTCTCCAAAAGAAAGCGGGCCATCGGGTCACCTAGTTCAATGGCACACAGCAGCCGCGGTGGTTGCTAACCCAGAACAAGGATGAACCCTATGAAGACCTCGAAGAAATTCATTATCGCCCCGATCTCAGGCGCACTTCTGATCACCATGGCGGCAACAGCTCATGCTGACTACGTCACCGACAAGGCGATCAAGGGTGCAGTTGTCGGCGCCACTGTCGCCGGTATCGCAGGCGAAAGCATCGTAGGTGGCGCGGCCGCTGGTGCCGCAGTCGGAGCCGTAGGCGGCGCGATCCAAAAGGACAATTTCGAAGACGCGCAGGACGAAGCCCAGGAGCGTCGCGACGACTTTAAAGAAGAACACAAAGACTGGAACGACTAAGACACCACCCCAAGTGAAGCAAACAAGGAGAAACACAGCCGAACAAACCCGACCGGTCAGCATGCGCTGTTAGCATCCAGACGCAGTTTGACTGACCATCCCGCACAGAACTCGCACAGTTTCTGATAGGTTGCCATCCAGCTCACAAACGAGCCGGGTGGCAACTTTGTTTTGAGCCCTCGAACGCAATTGTTTCCTGAAGGCGCGGTTTTGACTTTCAGCCTCAGTCCCAGCCAAGGGGAACTGGGTTTTGTCCAAAACCCAAAAACAACCGTCCAGAACCCAAATGAACTGAAACAGGCAACAACCCAAATCCGGCTCATCTGAATGACATCGATGAGCTGGCAGCCGAGGTACTTCTGTTCACTGCCGCACTTTGCAACCCAATGCCAAAGGAAACGGCAATGAACTTATTCGCAAACTTTGACGCAGAGACCCTGGCACGCATCCAGTTTGCCTTTACTGTGTCGTTTCACATCATCTTCCCGGCCTTTTCCATCGGCTTGGCAAGCTTCTTGGCCGTGCTCAATGGCCTCTGGCTATGGCGCAGGGACAGGACTTACCTCAACCTGTTCAACTACTGGAAAAAGATCTTCGCAGTTGGTTTTGCGATGGGTGTCGTGTCCGGAATCGTGATGTCGTACCAGTTCGGTACCAATTGGAGCACATTCTCGGATACCGCAGGCCCTGTAATCGGGCCATTGATGGCTTACGAGGTCATGACGGCCTTTTTCCTGGAGGCAGGCTTCCTCGGCATTATGCTGTTCGGTCGCGAACGCGTCGGTCCGAGCTTGCACATGATGGCCACAGCGATGGTCGCTCTTGGCACTCTGATATCGGCTACGTGGATCTTGTCGGTCAATTCTTGGATGCAAACCCCGTCTGGGTTTGACGTCAATGAACTGGGGCAGTTCATTCCCGTTGACTGGTGGTCGATTGTATTCAACCCGTCCTTCCCCTACCGCCTGACACACATGGTTCTAGCCGCCTATCTCACCACTGCATTTGTGGTGGCCGGGGTTGCGGCATGGCACTTGCTGCGCCGCAATCGCACGACCGAGGTCACCCGAATGTTCTCGATGGCAATGTGGATCGCCGTTCTGGTCACGCCTCTGCAGATCGTTGCCGGCGACCTCCATGGCTTGAACACGCTGGAGCATCAACCGCAGAAAGTGATGGCGATGGAAGGTCACTTCGACAGCCATCCCGAAGGTGCCCCACTGATCCTGTTTGGTATTCCAAACGAGGATGAGAAGCGCGTGGACTACGCCATCGAAATCCCGAAACTATCATCGCTGATCCTGAAACATGACCCCAACGCGCCGCTTGACGGGCTGGACACTATCCCCGATGACGAAGAACCCCCGGTCGCGATTGTATTCTACAGCTTCCGCATCATGCTCGCCATCGGCTTTGCCATGCTGGGCATCGGCTTGTGGTCGCTTGTTCAGCGGGTTCGCGGCCGCCTCAACGAAGATCGCTGGTTGCACCGGACATCCGTTCTATTGGCGCCCAGCGGGTTTGTAGCGGTACTGGCCGGTTGGATTACCTCCGAAGTGGGGCGCCAGCCGTACACGGTGTACGGGCTGATGCGGACATCGGACTCACTCTCACAAGTGGATGCACCTTCTGTTGCCGCGTCTTTGATAGCCTTCATCGTAGTGTATTTCGCCGTGTTTGGAGCGGGCACGTTCTACATACTGCGCCTCATGGGAAAGCCACCTGTCGAAGGTATCCAGCAAAGTCACAAACCCATTGAAATCTTTACTTTGGCGGAGGCAGCGTAATGCTTGAACTCTCGACAATCTGGGCAGGCATAATAGCATTTGCCGTTTTAACCTACGTGATCCTGGACGGTTTCGATCTTGGAATTGGAATCCTCTTTCCATTCGCGAAAACCGACAAAGATCGGGATGTTATGATGAACTCAGTCACTCCGGTATGGGACGGGAACGAAACCTGGCTGGTCATGTGCGGCGGAGGCTTGTTTGCTGTTTTCCCGCTGGCTTATTCCGTGGTGATGCCCGCGATCTATTTGCCCGTTATCATCATGCTTCTTGCGCTTGTTTTCCGCGGTGTCGCCTTCGAATACCGGTGGCGAACGGTGCGTGGGCGCTGGCTGTGGGATGTCGCGTTTCACGGCGGTTCAACCGTGGCTGCCTTCTGCCAAGGCATCACGCTTGGCGCGCTGGTTCAGGGCATCCCGGTCGAAGATCGGCTGTACGCAGGTGCACAGTGGGATTGGCTGACGCCGTTCTCTGTCCTATCGGGTGTGGCCTTGGTGATCGGGTATGCCTTGCTGGGCGCGACCTGGCTCAATATGAAAACAACGGGCGGAATACAGCACCAGATGCGTTCCTATGCACGTCCACTGATGCTCATGACGCTCGGGTTGATTGGCCTCGTCAGTCTTTTGACCCCGTTCCAAGATCCGATCTATCTGATCAGATGGTTTTCGTGGCCCGGTGTAGTTTTCTCTGTGTGTGTGCCGGCTGTTGTTGCTCTCATTACTTGGATGCTTCATCGCGGCCTGAAGACACAGCGCGACTATCAGCCCTTCTTCTGCGCCATTGCCTTGTTCGTCGTGTGCTTCATTGGCATTGGGATCAGTTTCTATCCCTATATGCTACCCCCAAGCCTCACGATTGCCGAAGCCGCAGCACCTGACAGCAGTTTGGCTTTCGCTCTGGTCGGAGCCGTCATTCTGCTGCCTGTGATCCTTGCTTACACCGCCTACACGTACTGGGTATTCCGCGGAAAGATCGATCCAGAGGAGAGCTTCCATTGAAACTGATAAAGCAAGTTTTCTGGTTCGGCGCGATATGGTTCGGCAGCGTCTTGTGCCTAGCCAATGTCGCTTACGTTATCAGGTTGTTCATCACCTAAAATTGCAAAGATACCAATGCTCGCGCGTCGGCATGTCCAGCTCGCGCAAACATTAGTCCAAGCGCCGAAAGAAACCCCGTTCCAGCTCACCAGACTTTCAATAACACGCGGCTGGCTGGGCCGTCTCAAACTCAACAATGCAAGGGGGCTGTAATGCTTTCTCGTCAAAAACAAATGTCTGTGAAGTGGGATCAGATTGACCCGGCTCTGCCCACTCTACCTAAGCAACAAAAGCTGGGCGATAGCCGCTCGTCTGGCATGTTGCCAAAGCTATTCACAGGGCTCCTTGCAGCAGGGTTTGCGACCTTCGTTCTATTGCCATTCACTTCGGCCCTTACAGGAACTGTTACGAAAGACCTCTTCCCAATTGTCCACATATTGCTCGTCCTGCTCTCTGCGCTTGTCGTCTTTGCTTCCACAGCCGCAATAGTACTGAAAGGATCAACACTGCGAGCCGTCCTTGGGCGAGGATTGGCCTCTCTCGGTGCAGCGCTTATCATTTCGCCCGTAGGGCTTTCGATCCTGTTCGCATTATACCTGAAAGACTGGGTATCGATCGTAGTAGACACGTCTATCGAGCAGGCGGGAAGAACAGCGATATCCCTGTTTGGCGGTATCTTCGTTGCCAATGCCCTCGCTATGGGATTGGCGTTTGGATGTTTGTCTCTGCTACTTGGGATCAGGCTAATGCAAAATCGTCCAAAACCACTCGCTTCGCCTTAGGCGAGTAAACTTTCGTTTTGGGCTCAACGCGGTCATCTGACAAAAAATGTCGGATGACGGCTTTGCGGACAAAGCCGCCGTTCAGTTTTTGGGTGGTTCGTACGGATCAGGCGTTCCCGGTGGGATTGGAGGGTGTTCCTCGAAGGTTGCAATGTGCTCCTGCAACTGCGGCAGCGCCTTTTCGGCTGCCCATGTGTGCGGGAAGAGTACGCTTTCACGCTCGTGTGGATCATTCAAAAGGTCTTGTCAGAAGAACTTGGGTTGAGCGGGGCAGGGGTGTTGCGCAGCTTTTTCTTATGACCAGACCTGCCTCTTTCAAGTACTTCAAAACCAATCCCGAGATTATCCGCTTGGCGCTGATGCTGTACATCCGTTTCCCGCTCTCGCTTAGGAATGTCGAAGATCTGCTGCACGAACGCGGGATCGACGTGAGCCACGAAACTATCCGGTATTGGTGGAACAGGTTTGGCCCGACGTTTGCTGCTGAGATCCGAAGAAAGCGTGTTCAGCAGCTGCGCGCAGTCTCTAAATGGAAGTGGCACCTGGACGAGGTTTTCGTGAAGGTAAATGGTAAGCGGCATTATCTTTGGCGGGCCGTTGATCACGAAGGCGAGGTGCTGGAAGCAATCGTCACCAAACGCCGAAACAAGCAGGCTGCACTGAAATTCCTCAGGAAATTGATGAAGCGATACGGTAAAGCGGAAAACGTCGTCACGGATCGCTTCGCCTCATACAGAACCGCGCTCAGAGAGCTGGGCGCGCTCGAAACACAAAAGACGGGCAGGTGGCTCAACAACCGCGTCGAGAATTCACACCTTCCTTTCCGACGACGCGAACGCGCGATGCAACGGTTCAGGCGCATGCGAAATTTGCAGAAATTCGTCTCGGTCCACTCCTCTGTCTACAACCACTTAAACCAGGAAGGATCGCTCGCAAGCCGAGATACCTTCAAGCTGACCCGCGCCGCCGCTCTTAGCGAGTGGCGTCAACTTTGTTCCGGATAGGTTTGCGGTTTCCGCGGCAAACTGAGACTGGTTCGAATTAGTCTGACAGCACCAACTGCTGCAATCTGACCTAAAGCAGACACTGGTCTAAACTTCAGGCTGTGTATGGACTTCTTTCTTCTCTGACAGAGTTAATGCATTGTGCATGAGCATGTTTCGAGGATTGCATGAAGATAGACGAATACGATTTTGTCATTGTTGGCGCCGGTTCGGCCGGCTGTGTCGTTGCCGAAGGATTGAGTCGCGATTCGTCAGTTTCTGTCTTACTTCTCGAAGCCGGGCCAATTGACCGTAACGTCATGATACAAATTCCCGCCGGAGTTTATCGGGCCTTCCGAAACAAACGGATCAATTGGAATTACGTATCGGAACCCGAAGCCGGGTTGAATGGCCGCCGGATACCAACCCCGCGAGGGCGAGTTGTGGGAGGGTCTTCTTCGATCAATTCAATGGTCTATATGCGTGGCCATCCAGATGATTTTAACCGCTGGGAGCGCGATCATGGACTTGCGGGTTGGGGGTATGCCGACTGCCTTCCTTATTTCAAGGCAGCCGAAAGCTATGATCAAGGAGCCAATGATTGGCGAGGAAACTCGGGCCTTCTAAAAGTAACGCGCA
This sequence comes from Ruegeria sp. BB1, assembly GCF_056539465.1. Classification (NCBI taxonomy): domain Bacteria; kingdom Pseudomonadati; phylum Pseudomonadota; class Alphaproteobacteria; order Rhodobacterales; family Roseobacteraceae; genus Ruegeria; species Ruegeria sp. BB1. The sequence goes on along the minus strand of NZ_JBQFVB010000001.1, from coordinate 1,159,317 downwards.
CAGATAACACTGACCCACTATACGACGTTTTTCTTGAGGCTGGCGCACAAGCCGGACAGGGAGCAAGTGATGATCTGAACGGTCAGCATCCTGAGGGCGTGGCGCGCTATGACGCTACGAAAAGCCGCAATCGCAGGTGCAGCGCCGCAACAGCTTACCTGACCCCGGCGTTACGGCGCCCGAACCTCAAAATGCAAACTGGAGCCCATGTCGAAAAACTGGAAATTCGCCGTCACCGCGTTGAGGGTGTGACGTTCCAGCTGGCTGGGGAGCATAAGACTGTAAGGGCGAAACGAGAAGTTGTCTTGTGTGGCGGAGCGATCAACTCGCCTCAATTGCTCATGTTGTCCGGTATAGGTCCGGCGGATCACTTGCGTGATTGCGGCATCCAAGTTCTTGCTGATTTGCCTGGCGTTGGCCAAAATCTTCGGGATCATGCCAAGATAAAGCTGCAGTTTGCCTGCCGCAAACGGCTTGCATTTCACCGCATCGGCAATCCTTTGGTCAGGGCGACCGCAGGGGTGCAATGGGCCCTGACCGGCCAGGGCATCGCTACGTCCAATATATGGGAAGCGGGTGGCCTCATACGCAGCAATGATGATGTTTCCCATCCCAATCTTCAGTACCATTTCGGCCCCTTGGGATTTACGGTTCAAGGGGATCGTATCACGATCAATCAGGCGTTCTCAGTCAACGTAGATCATGCAAGACCACGAACGAAAGGCTACATCGAACTTAACCGCACCACGCCTCGGGGGCCACCAAGGTTGCATTTCAATTATCTTGCCGACCCCGACGACCTGCGCGAAATGAGAGAAGGTGTGCTCCGCGCGCGAGAGCTTGTGGCGCAACCGGCCTTTGACGAATTTCGCGGCGCGGAAATGACTCCGGGTGCCGATTGTCGAACAAGTGAGGATATCGAGGCCATGCTGCGCGAGAGAGTGGAAACCGCTTTTCATCCGTCGTGCACCTGTCGGATGGGCTATGATGGACTGGCGGTGGTTGATAACAAATTTCGTGTGCACGGAATTGAAGCCTTGCGCGTAGTGGATGCTTCGGTTTTGCCAGAGATTACAAGCGCCAATCTCAATGCACCTACGATGATGATCGCGGCCAGGGCTGTGGATTTCATGCGGAGTGCACCACAGTTGAAACCGATGCACGAAGAGGCGGTCCGCACAGGTAAGGAGCGCGCGCGATACAATTCTGTTGAATGTTGACTCAGGCTTTCTGGTCGCTGACAGCACACTGGGCATCTAAGCTGACTTTTGCGTCAACTGTAGCGAATTTACGCTTCGTCCCCCAAACTGTGAGTTCGGACAGCACCATAGCGCGCAATCGCAGCGAAAGACCGGTAACCGGATTGCGGCTGCAACATCGTGAGGGTGGGACGAAGGTCCGGAAAGGGCCGTGAGACTCAGTTGGGGCGGGCAGCAGCGCTGCCTGCCCTGGAACAATACCTGTCCTCTCATGCCGAGGCTGTCTTGGGGCCATCTGCCTTCAACAGCCGTGCAAAGATCATCACATGCGTGACCAAAAGTACCGGCACAAAGAATGTTGGAATGAACCAAGTGGGGCCAAAGTAGTTAATTGCCTCGGCCTGGCGCAAGGCGTTCACCAGATCGACAGTACCAAGGATGTTGAAACCCCACACCAACGGAAGGGCAACCACTGATCTCCATCGCAAAGCGATAAGCGCGGCGATTGCCAGAAACGCCGAGAGTAGATCGCCATAGCTGGCGCTGGTTGCGAACACCTCGGGCAAACCTCCGTTGTTGAGATTTGGTACCATGAAGCTCATTCCGATGTGTCGGAAAGCATGCGGCAGCAGCAGCATTGAGAGCGCCGCAGCCACCGACAGCCGTGCAAGCCAAGGTGCAACGTACCATGCCGCGATCAGAGCAACGACAAAGAGACTCATCGCGAATTGAAGAAGGAATATCACTGTGGGGGTCATCTGATCGATCCTTTCGATATGCGTCTTTTTACGTGAATTGGGGGTGGGCAGACCGTCATGCTCGAGCCGCAGTTTGCGATACGCTCGCCTCGGCCCGGATTGTCCCCAGTGAAGCGGCTGGAGTAATCTCTTGGGCTTTTCCAGTGGCGACATCGTAAAGCAAGGCCGAGACGGTGATCGCGTCCGGTACCTCCGGTGCTGCCGCTAGACGCTTGATGTCTGCCGAAAGGTCGCTTTCCTGATCCGTGATTGCGTATTCGGATACGTTAATCCCAAGCTTTTTTAACAGCGCGTCCTGAAGGTCCGGATTGGACAGCCGCTCGGCTCCACATTGTGTGTGCTGCATCAGGATGACGTTGAACCCCTGTTCGCGGCCCTCCGTCATAGCGCTCACCAGAAAGGCGAGGGTGGCGATTTCTTCGATTGCGGCGCGCGTAACCCGTCCGCCATTGTTTCGGATCACAACCGCGTCGCCAAGCTCCAGTCCGAGGATGTGCGCGGGATCGACCCGGGCATCACCGCAGGTCAGAACAACCGTTCGCAACTTTGGCAGGATCGGCAGGTCAGCACTGTCAAAGCCCGCAGAGAATTCCTGGTTTCGAGTGATAAGTTCGTCCTGAATGTTCATTTAGAGGTCCTTTCGTCTTGGGAGACAATCCTTCGTCGTTTGCGGTCTCAGGCAACACGCTTCGGTTCGGTTTGTACGTCCTTGGGTTGGTGCTTTTCTGTCCAGGCCGCATTGTCCTGACAGTACGAAGCGGATGAGAGTTGCACGTAGTCTCGCTGCTTCTGAGCGTGATCAAGATCGAACGGGCGCGTCGTGAGAATCTTCAGGAAAATGCCGATCGCGCCAATGCTGCCGGACAGGCTGCGCACCAGGTCGGGTTGTTCAGCAACCTTGCGTCGTACAATGCTTTCGAAGGCTTCTGGTTCGTGCCCGCTGACTTGGAACACGTCTTCGGTTGGGGCATTCACCGCGAAGGCGCCTCGCCTGTACTCTTCTGAATAGATTGCAAGCTGGGTGACTGCCGCTTCCGAATAGTTTGCAGGGCGAAGGGCTTTCAGCGCTTTGATCATCATTCGTTCGGAAATATCGACATAGCGTACCCGCCGCCCCAGCGCGCGGCCCATTGCTTCGGCGATCTCGTTGGGCGACAGCAGCGTTGGACCCGTGGGACGATAAGTCTTGCCTGCATGGTGTGCCGGATCCGTCAAGGCACCGACAACCACGCGGGCAATGTCTTCGTTTGAGGGGGCGGCATTCTTCTTCACGTCGCCGTCGCCGAGCGGCATCGTGAACGTCCCAAGATGGGCCGCCATGCCCAGTACCATCAGGTAGTTTTCGGCAAACCAGCCGACATTCACCGTGGTCACAGACATCTCGGGACGCATGCCGATCAGGATATCGCCCAGGTATACTTCACGTGTAAACAGTGATGGGTGATCTACGCTCGAAAGCCATTGGCTAAGTGTAACGACGTGTTCGACCTTTGCTTCGTAAGTCGCAGCGGTGAAGACCGCACTGAAGTGCAGCCCATTGGGTGCTGTGGGAGCGCATTGATACGCCCGCTGCACGCCTTTCATCGCCGAGCGCATGTCGCTCAGGGAATACTGGTCACCCACGAATAGTTCAGCGCCCGCGCGTTCGAGAATATCAGAGCGATGATCCCTCTGCCGTATGAAAGCGCGGACAGGATAGGCTTTGGCTCTGAGCTGAAGCGCGACTTGCAGCCCGGTCTTACCGCTTGCGCTGGTGACGAGGATCTTAGGCTTGGCAGGCACGGGCGCACTCCTTTAGATGATGCTTGCAATCTATAATTTAGATGATACATGTAATCTTAATTGTCAACCCCGCCTAGGAGCGCGAAAATGCCGAGAATGTCGGAAGCGGAAAAAAAGCGCAGTCACAACAGGATACTGGATGCTGCAGCACAGTTGTTCCGCGAACGCGGGGTCGAAGCGACAAGCGTCGCTGACGTCATGAAGGCAGCCGGAATGACACATGGTGGTTTCTACCGGCACTTCGAGTCGAAAGAGGATTTGATCGCGACAGCCTTCCGGCACGCGATCGACGATGTTGTTTCAGGCATGGAACGCGAGGAATCCAGCGAAGGGCGAGGGAAGGAACGTCAGGACTACATAGCCAAGTACCTGTCCCAAGCTCATGTTCAAGACAGTCGGCATGGATGCCCGTTGGCGGCGATGGGAACCGAGCTTGCCCGCACCAAGGGCGCATCTAGGCACGCGGGCGCTCAAGCTTCGGATCGCATGGCGGCCCTTTTGCGGGACACGCCGGAAACCGGCTCGGACCAGGGCCTGGCTGCGATGGCACTCCTGATGGGTACGATCACTCTGGCTCGTTTGGCAGGAACTGAAGACGAGGCGGACCGAGCTCTGGAGGCCGGACGCACTGCCATAGTTTTGCTGCAGGATCATTGGCCGAAAGGCAGGTCTTAAACTGCGGCAGGGTATTCCGCGAGATTGGCGGCTATGTTGTGCGTTGTGTGAATTCGTTCTGTCGTTGATCATGCAGCGGCAGCGAATGGCAGCTTCGAAGGGCCGCACAGCCGCAATCAGAACCTGTAGTCAAAGTCGGCTCTGGGCCGACGTCGGCTGGCGTAATGCTGCAGGTCCGCCAATGACTGCGAAGGAGCCCAAAGTAAGGTCTTGTCAGAAGAACTTGGCTTGAGGCGGGCAGGGGGCTTTCGTAGCTTTTGCCCATGACCAATCCTGCCTCTTTCAAGTATTTCAAAACCAGTCCTGAGATCATCCGCCTTGCGGTGATGCTGTACATCCGTTTCCCGCTCTCGCTTCGGAATGTCGAAAACTTGTTGCACGAGCGAGGCATCGACGTGAGTCACGAAACTGTCCGGTATTGGTGGAACAGGTTTGGCCCGATGTTTGCTGCTGAGATCCGAAAAAAGCGTGTTCAGCAACTGCGCGCATTCTCCAAATGGAAGTGGCGCGTGGACGAGGTTTTCGTGAAGGTGAATGGCAAACGGCATTATCTTTGGCGGGCTGTTGATCACGAAGGTGAGGTGCTGGAAGCCGTTGTCACAAAACGCCGAAACAAAGCTGCAGCACTGAAATTCCTCAAGAAATTGATGAAGCGACACGGTAAAGCGGAAAACGTCGTCACGGATCGCTTCGCATCGTATCGGGCTGCTCTCAGAGAGCTTGGTGCTACCGAAAAACAGCAGACGGGCAGGTGGCTCAATATCCGGGTTGAGAACTCGCACCTGCCGTTCCGACGACACGAACGCGCGATGCAACGTTTCAGGCGCATGCGAAGTTTGCAAAAATTCGTCTCCGTCCATTCCTCCGTCTACAACCACTTCAACCAGGAAAGATCGCTAGCCAGCAGAGATACCTTCAAGCTGACACGCACCGCCGCTCTTAGAGAGTGGCGTCAACTTTGTTCCGGATAGGTTCGCGGTTTCCACGGCAAACTGAGACTGGTTAGAGTTCATCTGACAGCACCGCCATAAAAAAGGCGAAATCGACCACCTTCTGACTGCCTTTTGAACCGGCCAGTGTGCCGACTTTTCACAATACAATTGAAAATTTCTGGCTTTGGCAACCTCCGGCCAACAGTCACCACGTGATGCGTATCGGTGACATCGCCCAAACCATTGTTGCCTCTTTCTCCGTCTTGTTGCGAAAGCGATGCGCGATCATGGATGGGTAGGAAAAGCTGTCTCCTTCGCGCAATGAAATGATTTCGTCCCCGAGACGTAGCTCAACTTCACCGCTAAGAACTATGGCGTGTTGCTCACCTTCAAAAGAATAGCCTTTGAGTGGCTCGGGTGGTTCTCCTGCGCCGGGGCGGAACCGTGATAGGATCAAGTAACAATGGCCGGACAATGTGCTTGAAAGCAACTCGTCCTCAAAACCTAATTCATCAGTTGAGCGCGTGTACATCGCGGACAGCGCCCTACGGTTTTCGCGTCGCACGACGTGCTTTCGCTCAAGAGGCCCGTTGCCTTCCTGTTTGGGAAAGAACCAATTGGGTTCTACTGCAAGCGCATCGCTGATTTCGCCAAGCAGGTCGTTCGACACCTTGGCCGCCCCAAGTTCAATTCGGCTGAGATAGGCTTTGGAGCACGACACCACCTCGGACAGGTGTTGTAGGGTCAATCCACGCGCTTTGCGCACTTCGCGAATTTCACTGCCGAGCCTTTGGGCGTCGGTCTGAGACACGTCACTATTCATGACTTCAGAATAAATGATTTTAGTTGACTTTTCGAGCTCAAATCAACTTAGTTGAAAAGAAGGGGAAAAATCAACTGATTTTCCATCGGCTGGGAGAAAGTTATGCGCTTTGATTTGATTGCCAATTTTAGCCCCGGTGAGACGATTCCATGGACGCGCACGCTGGAGATGATCCTCGAACAGTGTTCGCTGGCCGAGCAGGCAGGGTTCACGACCGCATGGTTCACCGAGCATCATTTTGCCCATAACGGTTACATGAATGCGCCGCCCAACCCGATCCAGATGGGGACCCACGTTGCCGCGCATTGCAAGACGCTGCGGGTTGGAACAGCGCCCATCATTTTGCCTGACTGGCATCCTTTGCGCGTGGCTGAAGATGCCGCGATGCTGGATAATATGACGCTGGGCCGTTTTGATTTCGGCGTCGCCAAGGGCATCAATGAACGCTCGACCCTCCAGTTCAATAAAGATGCGGACCGGCGCGACAATGCCAAGGTTATGCGGCTGTATCAGGAGAGCCTTGAGATTATCCTGAAAGCCTGGACCAACGAAGCGTTCACCCATCATGGTGAGTTCTATCAATTCCCTGTTCCCGGCTGGAAAGAGAGCAACCGGTTCTTTGACCCTCTGGATCCGCGTTATCACGATAAAGATGGCGAATACAAAGCGATGTATGTGCATCCGCGCCCCTATTCCAACCCTCACCCTCCGGTCTGGCTGATGTCAAATGCACCGCCCACATTCAAACTGGCCGGGGAACGCGGTTGGGGCGTGATCTCGATGGCGGCTGGCCCCAAGGTGACGCTGGCCTGTTGGGAGCCCTACCGCCAGGCCCTGTCGCAACGCGAAGGGCGCGAGGTAAGTCTTGGCGAGGGCGTTGGTGTCTGCACAGCGTTTTATGTCGGTGAAAGCATGGAAGAAGCGGTGAACACAATCCGTGGTCCGATCAATGCCTATTACGAATTTCTCGGCGGGTCGCGCCCCAAGGGGGAATGGACCAAGCACGGCTATCTGGATGTCGGCGAAGAGATGACCCCCGAAGATGAGGACATGGACTGGTTTGATTTCCTCAATAAACGCGGGATCATTGTGGTGGGAGATGCCGAATATGTTGCGGATCGTTTTGCAGAACGGCAGGAAACCATCGGCCTCGATCACCTCATGCTGATGCAGCAATATACCGGCGTTCCTTACGAGAAAATTCTGGCCAGCTGGCATCGTCTGTTTGAGCATGTCGTTCCCAGGTTCGGCACGCAGTCCATCGCGCAAAAAAGGATGCTGGAACATGCTTGAGATTTGGGGGCGACCCTATTCGTCGAACGTCATTCCGGTGATCTGGACAGCGAATGAACTGGGGTTGGACTACGCGCTGCAACTTGCCGGGGGCAGCTTTGGCAAGCTCGACACCGAGATGTATGCGCAGATCAATCCCAACAAGATGATCCCGGCGATCCGCGACGGGGATTTTGCGCTGTGGGAAAGCCTTGCCATCGTACGCTACCTCTGTGATCGATACGGGGCAGGAACGCTGAGCCCGTCCGATATTCAGACCCGCGCGATTGCGGATCAATGGATGGAGTGGTCGGCAAGCCGCGCCTTTGGGCCGGTGATCTATCTGTTCTTCGCAACGGTGCGCACGCAACCGGGCAAGCGTGACCCTGAAAAGATCGCCAAGCTGCGCGATGAGGCGCACGAGGCCCTGACCCTTCTGGACCGGCACCTTGCGGAGCGCACCTATGTCTGCGGCGACAGCTTCACCATGGCGGATATTCCCTTGGGATGTGTGGCCTATCGTTATTTTAACGTCGAGGTCGACCGCCCGTCCTTGCAGAATGTCGAGGCCTGGTATCAGCGACTGGCGGAACGCCCCGCCTATCAGGATCACGTCATGCGCCCGTTCGGGACCAACCCCGATGAATGGGCTGCCTTGGAAAAAGCCTGTGCCAGCGAAGGGGTGCTATGATGGACGTCCGAGAATATCGCCGCGCACTTGGCGCCTTTCCGACGGGTGTTACCATTGTAGCCACCTATAACGCGGACAGAGAACCGTGGGGCCTGACCGCCAACTCATTCACTTCGGTCTCATTGCAGCCGCCGGTGATCTCGGTCTGTGTTGCAAAGTCAGGCCGGGTCTTCCCAACGCTGTCGCAATCGGATCATTTTGCGGTCAATATCCTGTCGGCCGAGCAGAAAGACCTTGCTATGCACTTTGCAAGCGATGTCGAAAACCGATTTACCGACACCGATTGGATCCCCGGAACCGCGACCCCCTTGATCCCCGGTGCCTCGACGCAATTGGAGTGTACGGTTCACAGCAGGGTCGACGCAGACGATCACGAGATCCTCTTGGGCCGCGTCATCAACTACGCCCACGCGCCCGCTCCGCCCCTTGTCTTTTGCCGCGGCGCGTTCTTCTCCGCGCCCCAACCCGAGGCTTCATCATGAGCGATCATCTGACCTTTCACACACGCTTCGGCCCTGATGAATTCGACGCTCAATATAATCTAAGGGCAGGGCGACCGGACTATGAAGTGACCGTCATTCCCGGTTGGAGCAGCGATAGCGAGACAGCGCGCGCCACCTGCGATTGCAGCCTGGACCTCCGCTATGGGGAAGGCGAGAAGCAAAGGTTGGATGTCTTCCGCTGCTTGGACGCGGCTGCGCCGACATTGGTCTATTTCCACGGCGGCTATTGGCAGCGTGGTGACAAATCGATTTACAGTTTCATAGCGCCACCCTTTGTTGCCGCGGGGTTCAATGTTGTCGTCGTTGGCTACGATCTTTGCCCATCCGTGACCATTACGCGTATTTCAGAAGAAGCGCGTGAGGCCATGGCCTATATCTGGCGCAACGCGCGCGATCTGGGCATCAATCCAGACCGCATCACCGTGATGGGTCATTCCGCTGGCGGACATATCACCCAGATGATGATGGCGACTGATTGGCCTGCGTTTGGTGATGATCTTCCCGCGGACTTGATAAAATCCGGTATCCCGGTGTCACCGCTCAGCTATCTCGAACCGGTCCGTCTGACCGAAGCGCTGAATGCGGGCATCCGCATGGATCCAACAGAAGCCGAGGCTGAAAGCCCGATGACCAACCACCCCCCGGTCACCAATGCGCCTCAACTGGTTGTGGTCGGCGGTGCGGAAACCGAGGAATTCCACCGACAGGCATGCATGTATGTCGAAAAATACGAAACAGCAGATCGCAAGGTGGGTCTCTATTTCGTGCCGGGCGTGGATCACTTTGACGAACTGAATGTGCTTGTCGACCCGGCAAGCCCCTTCTTCAAACACACTTGCGACATGCTTCAAGGAAAAGGACTGCAATCATGACCGCTTTGACCCGTGACCTTGTCGACTCGGTCGGCGACGCTTTTAACGCGAACGACATTGACGCTGTGATGAAGCATTTTGCAGACGACGCGACATTTGACCATGCCGTTGGCCCCGAAGAACATGGCATACGTCTGGAAGGTGCCGAGGCCATTCGCAACGCCTTTTCAACCCTGTTTGAAAAGGTTGCGAACGTGCATTGGGAAACACTTGACTGCACCATTTCTGGAAACAAAGCCTGTTGTGAATATCGCCGCACGGCCACGCACAAGGATGGTACCAAGGAAGAGTTTCTAAGCGTCGACATCTTGACCTACCGCGATGGGCTGATCGTTCACAAAGACACGTATTATAAGCAACGCACAAGCTGATCCGACAGTCTCGGACGCAGCCAGACACGCAGTCGTTTTACCGAACCTTTCCCAGTTTGGTGCCGCTGGGGTTGCTGGCCCGAGCGGCTGTGACTTCTAAAGCCAGGTTTCATTTCCGGATTGGGGCTTAGCGCTTCTGGCGTAGAAATTCAGGTGTTGAAATCCCGATCTTTGAACGTCATGTGTCCACTGGATGCAATCTTAGGGCGAGGCCGGTTTGGACGTTCAGCCGAGATGTATGATTGCGGATCTATCGGGTGGTGAAGGCCGAAAATTGTTGCCACTGAAATTCACACCTAAGCATATGAAAATCGGCAATGCTAAATGGTGGCGCACCATATTATTTACAAAAAATATTATTATTCGTGAATTTTTTTACAAAATTATGTTTCAAAAATAGGAATTTATTGAGGAATTTTCATTCCGCTTTCCATTATTGAGATGCACAAAAGTGCGCTTTTGTCCGCTGGAAGAGGAGCCAGAGGGCGAAAGAACGAAAATGGGAGGAATGAATGACCAACAAATCTGTCACACGCCGCGGCGTGCTGAAGTCTGGTGCCGTTGCAGGTACCGGTCTGGCCCTGCCTACAATCTTTACGGCTTCGTCGGCTGCTGCTTTCACCAACGAGCCGACAGGGGCATCTGTCACTTTGGGTTTCAATGTTCCGCAAACCGGACCTTACGCCGAAGAAGGCAATGACGAACTGCTTGCTCAGCAACTGGCGGTCGAACATCTGAACGGCGAAGGGGACGGGGGTTGCCTTAATACCTTCACATCCAAGGCGCTTCAGGGGAACGGCATCCTTGGCAAGAAAGTCGAATTTGTTACGGGTGACACGCAGACCAAATCGGACGCCGCGCGTGCCTCTGCCAAATCGATGATTGAAAAAGACGGCGCGATCATGATCAACGGTGGCTCGTCTTCAGGCGTGGCTGTCGCGGTTCAGGGCCTGTGCCAAGAGGCCGGCGTGATCTTTATGGCGGGTCTGACCCACGCGAACGACACCACGGGCAAGGATAAAAAAGCCAACGGGTTCCGTCATTTCTTCAACGCTTACATGTCGGGTGCAGCGCTTGCACCGGTGTTGGCAGCTGAGATGGGCAAGGAACGTCGCGCGTATCACCTAACGGCCGACTATAACTGGGGTTGGACCCAGGAAGAGTCGATCGTCGCCTCGACCGAAGCCTTGGGATGGGAAACGGTCAACACGGTTAAGACACCACTCGCGTCAACGGACTTTTCGTCCTATATCGCCCCGGTTCTGAACTCGGGGGCGGATGTTCTGGTTCTGAACCATTACGGCGGGAACATGGTGAATTCGCTGACCAACGCAATTCAATTCGGCCTGCTGGATAAGGTCGCCAATGGCAAGGACTTCAAGATCGTCGTGCCACTGTACTCTGAGTTGATGGCCGCTGGTGCGGGTGAAAACATCAAAGGCGTCCTTGGATCGATGAACTGGAACTGGCAGCTGCAGGATGAGGGCACCAAAGCCTTCGTGAAATCCTTTGGCGAGAAGTACGGCAAGCCTCCGTCCAACTCGGCCCAGACCTGCTATGCGCAAGTTCTGCTTTATGCGGATGCGTGTGAGCGGGCAGGAACCTTCAATCCATGCGGTATTGTCGAAGCTCTGGAAGACTTTGAGTTCGACGGGCTGGGCAATGGTCCGACTTGGTATCGCGGTGCGGATCACCAGTGTTTCAAGGACGTGCTGGTCGTGCGGGGCAACGAGAACCCGACCAACGAGTACGACACGCTGGAAATCGTCGAGATCACGCCGCGTGCGCAGGTCGAGTACGATCCGGAACACCCGATGTTCGCCGGTGGTGAACTGGGTAAGTGCAACCCGGGCGCTTAAGGCCTTTGGCTGATGTCTGACCGCCGGTCTCGGCGGCCAGACCCCTTGTGGCCGGGCGCTAAAACCCGGTCACGACCACTCAATTACACTGACCAATCTTGAGGTGGGGCCGATGGACGCCATCCTACTGCAAATTCTCAACGGGCTGGACAAGGGCTCGGCCTATGCGCTGATCGCGCTGGGCCTGACGCTGATTTTCGGAACGCTGGGTGTTGTGAACTTTGCCCACGGGGCGCTGTTCATGATCGGAGCGTTCTGTGCGGTGACCTTACAGAAGCTTCTTAACCTGAGTTTCGAAACGCTTGACGAAACCCAGAAGGACTTTCTGGGCAACCCGCTGAAAGTTGAAACGCCTTATGTCGAGGCCTGGTTCGGCCCCGAGGTCGGAGCCACCATCATTGACTGGTCCGTTCCGCTGGCGATCCTTTTTGCGATCCCCATCATGTTGCTGGTTGGCTATGTGATGGAGCGTGGGTTGATCAAGCATTTCTACAAGCGCCCTCATGCGGATCAGATCCTTGTGACCTTTGGACTGGCTATCGTGCTGCAGGAAATCGTCAAGTATTTCTTCGGCGCTAATCCGATCCAGACCCCGCCGCCAGATGCGCTGAGCGGGTCGGTCGATTTGGGCATCATGGTTGGGTTCGACCCCAACGCGATCATCTATCCGATCTGGCGTTTGGTCTATTTCGGATTTGCGGTGGGCATCATCGGTGCGGTGTTCTCATTCCTGCAATTCACTACGTTTGGTATGGTCGTGCGTGCCGGGATGGCGGATCGCGAAACTGTCGGTCTGCTGGGTATCAACATCGACCGCCGGTTCACCATTATGTTCGGCATCGCCGCTGCCGTGGCCGGCCTTGCCGGGGTGATGTACGGCCCGCTTAATCCGCCAAATTACCATATGGGCATGGACTTTCTGGTTCTCAGCTTTGTTGTGGTCGTTGTGGGCGGCATGGGTTCATTGCCAGGCGCGGTGCTGGCCGGGTTCTTGCTGGGTATTTTGGAGAGCTTTGCCTCGACAACCTGGGCAACCACTACGATCCCGGGCATCAATCAGATCATCATCTACCTTGTCGCCATCATCGTGCTGCTGACACGTCCACGCGGTCTAATGGGCCGCAAGGGCGTGATGGAGGAATAAGCCCATGCTGGGACTAAACAAAAAAGACACCGGCCTGCTGATCATCGTTGCAATCCTGACATTGCTGGCCCCCTTCATCCTGAACCCGTTCCCCGAAGGCAGCGCCATGGCGCAGTTCAATGCGGGTTACCCGGATCTGATGCAGAGGTTCGTGATCTTTGGCATCTTCGCCATCGGCTTCAACATCCTGTTCGGTTTGACGGGATACCTGTCTTTCGGTCACGCGGCCTTTCTGGGGGTGGGGTCTTATTCCGCCGTTTGGATGTTCAAGCTACTCAGCTACAACATCATTCCGGCCATTGCGCTAAGTGTGGTCGTCGCCGGATTGTTTTCGCTGCTGATCGGCTTTGTCAGCCTGCGCCGGTCAGGAATTTACTTTTCAATCCTGACACTGGCCTTCGCGCAGATGAGTTTTGCGCTGGCTTACTCGGTGCTATCGAACCCCAAGTTTAACCTGACGAACGGGGAAACCGGCCTGCAAGTCTATGCAGATGATCCGCAGATCCTGCAGGGCGCCAATGCGCCGGACCTGCCGCACCTGTTCGGCTTGCCGATGCGTGCGACCTACACAATGGACGTGGGCGCGTGGAGCTTTGATTTCAACGCGGGCTATTACCTGTGCGCGGTTGTCCTGATGGTGGTGTTCTACCTGTCTATCCGCATCTTCCGGTCGCCCTTTGGCATGATGTTGCGGGCGGTGAAATCGAACCAACAGCGGATGAATTACACGGGTTTGAACTCGAAGCCTTACACGCTGGCGGCCTTTGTAATCTCGGGCATGTATGCCGGTCTGGCCGGTGGTCTGATGGCCGCGATGGACCCGCTGGCTGGTGCTGAACGGATGCAATGGACAGCCTCGGGAGAGGTGGTCCTGATGACTATCCTTGGCGGCACTGGAACACTGATCGGTCCGGTTCTGGGTGCTGGATTTATCAAGTATTTTGAGAACATCTTCTCGAAAATCAACGATAACGTCCTGCACAGCTGGTTCGCATTCCTGCCTGATGGGCTGGAGGATGCGGTTGTCTTCGTGATCCATCCGTTCATCGGTAAAGGTTGGCATTTGACGCTGGGCATCCTGTTTATGCTGGTCGTCATCTATCTGCCAGGCGGTCTTGTCGAAGGTGGCCAACGATTGCTCAACCGCTTTAAGCGCAAGAAATCTAATACCGACGATGCAACGTCGGGCAAAACAGAACCGGCCGAGTAGGGGGCGAACCATGGCAATTCTAAGAGTCAAAGATGTCAGCAAGCGCTTCGGTGGTCTCAAGGCGCTGACGGATGTAAACCTCAATGTCGAAGAGAACTCGGTCCACGCCATCATCGGTCCCAACGGTGCAGGTAAGTCGACGCTGTTGAATTGTTTGGTGGGCAAGCTGATGCCGGACACCGGGTCCGTTTTGTTCAACAACAATTCGGTACTTGGGTTGGAGCCGTTCCAGATTAACCAGATGGGCATCAGCCGCGTGTTTCAGACGCCCGAGATATTTGGCGAGCTGACGGTGATGGAAAACATGTTGATCCCGATCTTCGCAATGCGGGATGGGGCTTTTCGGATGCATGCCTATGAGACCATCGCCAATGAAAAGGCGGTTGTGGAACAGGCCGAGGCGATGCTGGAAGAGATGAACATGGCTGACAAACGCGAAATGCACGCCGCTTCGCTGTCTCGTGGTGACAAGCGGCGGCTAGAGATCGGCATGTGCCTCAGTCAGAACCCGCGCTTGCTGCTGTTGGACGAACCCACGGCGGGCATGGCGCGGGCTGATACCAACAATACCATTGATCTGCTGAAGCAAATCAAGGACGAGCGCGACATCACCATCGCGATCATTGAACATGACATGCACGTGGTCTTCAGCCTGGCCGAACGCATCACGGTTTTGGCGCAAGGCACACCCCTGGTTGAAGACACGCCTGAAAACATTCGTGGCAACCCAAAGGTCCGAGAGGCCTATTTGGGCGAAGCAGCGTAAGGAAAAGCTATGAACGAGAAACCTGACTTTTCGAAAAACGCGAACAGGGCCAGTACCGCACCTGCGTTTCTTTCGGTGTGGGATATGCATTCATACTACGGAGAAAGCTACATAGTTCAGGGCGTCAGCTTCAATGTACATGAAGGTGAGATTCTAGCTCTTCTTGGGCGAAACGGCGCTGGCAAGACCTCGACGCTCCGTTCCATCGCAAGGGTCGGAGAGCCGGAAGTAAGGCATGGCGAAATCTGGCTGGATCACCAACCGCTGCACAATATGACAAGCTACGAAGCGGCTGCTGCGGGTCTTGGTCTTGTCCCGGAAGATAGGCGAATTATTCCGGGCCTAACTGTCGAAGAAAACCTGCAGCTTGCGCAAATCGCGCCGCCGATTGGATGGTCGTTGGAAAGGTTATACGAGTTGTTCCCGCGCTTGGGCGAGCGCCGCAAACAAGAGGGAACTACGTTGTCCGGCGGCGAACAACAGATGCTGTCAATCGCCAGAGCACTGGCCAGAGACATCAAGGTCTTGCTTTTGGATGAGCCTTATGAAGGTTTGGCCCCTGTCATCGTCGACGAGATCGAAAAAACGCTTATTCATGTCAAGCAACAGGGCATGACCACGATCATCGTCGAACAGAACGCCGTTCGTGCTTTGGAACTGGCGGACCGGGCGATTATTCTGGATACTGGGAGCATTGTGTTTGACGGGACTGCGAACGAGGTGCTGGAAGATACCAATCTTCGGGAAGAGTATCTGGCGATATAAGTATCCTGTTTAGCCGCATGAAAAGTCTAAAGATATTAGGCTTTTCAGGTGCTTGAAATTCGCTGATTTGGGCGGTTTCGGATAAACCATTGCCCGTCTTTCAAAGACAGTTAAACCTTCTGGCCACGCACGTCACCAACCCATTCTGTGTGGGGGTTGGCCTTCACTTCCTCGAGCATTTTTAGAACTTCGGCTTTCCAACCAGCCTTGATCTTTAAGGCCAACTGAGACGGCGGGCGGTGAGCGGGTTCAAGGATCGCATATTCATACCTGAGCGGATTGCCCAAAGGCACGAACACAACCTTGTCGTTGGACAGGTTCATCTCACGTTCCGTTGCAACGGTCAGCGGATCAACTATCGTGCAGCACTGGCCCGAACTTACAAACGGAATGAGCGGTAGGAAATACTGACAGGTCACGGTCGGGTTATAGTTGGCGGATATGTCCTGAAACTCTCGCCGGACTTTGCGCTGAAACGGATGGGTTGCGTATAGCCCGCCCATCGGCGTTCCGTCCAAATCGGAAATCGTAATGCTGTCCTGGGACGCAAGCGGATGATCGCAATCTATTGCGCAGAAACAGTCTGCCTGAATCAGTTCGACCGAATATTGTGCTTTTCGTCCGGCTGAATGCTCGAAATCAGCAAAGCCGAAATCGATATTCTGCGTTCCCGCAAGTTCCATAATTTGCGGAGAGCTCCGCGAGGACAACGTGATTTGAATGTCCGGGTTTTCACCCACCGACTGACTGATGAACCGCGGGAACAAAAAGGCCGAAGGGCCCGGCATCGTTGCGATATTCAGGCTGCCGGAATGCCCTTTGATCAAACCCTCCATGGTGTTTGAGATCGTTGACAGGCGATCCAGAATGCCTGCGGTCTCGGCCAGAAGGTAATGCGCCTCGGGGACCGGAACCAGCCGACGTCCTTTGCGTTCAAACAATGTCAGGCCCAAAGATTTTTCGAGGTTCTTGAGGGCAAGGCTGATAGCAGGCTGCGTCCGATGCAATTTCTTGGCAGTCTGAGAGATGGAGCCGGACTCCATCACCTCGCGAAAAACGGTGAGTTGGGTGAGGTTCATGCTCAATGTATAAGTTAAAATTTAATTTTGTGAAATATAACAAATTTGTATTTATGAGAATTGCCTTTACGCTTGCAGGATCGAAGTCGGGCGAACCGAATCCGACGTTCCAACTTGGGAGATGACAATGAAACTAGTGAAATGCTTGACTGGACTGGCTTTGGCTGGCGCGCTGGCCGCACCGGCGTTGGCGCAGGACCCGACCTTTTTCCGCATCGGCACCGGCGGTGCTGGCGGAACCTACTTCCCCATCGGCGGCACCATCGCAAACGGTATCTCGGCCCCTCCGGGTTCGCGCCCCTGTGAAGAAGGCGGCCAGTGCGGTGTTCCTGGTCTGATCGCGATTGCACAATCGACCACCGCGTCGGTGTTCAACAACGCGGCTGTTCAGAACGGTGAGTTGGAAGCTGGCCTTGCGGCGGCGGATGTCACCCGCTCGATGTATCTGGGTGAGGGCAAGTTCGAAGGCAAACCGCACCCCAAGCTGCGCATTGTCGCCAATCTGTTCCCCGAAGACCTGCACCTGGTGCTGCCCGCCGGATCGACGATCAACGATCTGGGTGATCTGGAAGGCAAGCGTGTCGGTATCGCGCAGGCTGGCTCCGGCACGCAGGTTGCCGTGCTGCAGATGCTGGACGCCTGGGGTGTTAACCGCGACAACATGGACGAAGCCGAGCTGAACAACAGCCAAAGCGCCGAGCGTTTGGCCGATGGTCAGCTGGACGCCTACTTCTATGCCGCAGGCTGGCCGGTTGCCGCGATGGTACAGCTGTCCTCGACCAAGGGTATGAACCTGCATTCCTTCAGTGACGAAGATCTGGCCAAGATCAACGAGATCATTCCGGCCTATATCCCCTCGGCCATTCCGGGTGGTGTTTATGAAGGTATCGATGGCGAAACCAAGACCCCGGCGGTCAGCGCGATGCTGGTTGTGTCCTCGGACCTGTCGGATGATCTGGTCTATCAACTGACCAAGGCGATGTGGAACGACAACACACGCAAGCTGCTGGACAATGGCCATGCCAAAGGCAAGCAGATCACGCCGGATACCGCGCTGGACGGCGTCGAAGCGCTGGGCGTTCCGCTGCATCCGGGTGCCGAGAAGTTCTATAAAGAAGCTGGGCTTCTTCAATAATCAAATCTCACCGTAACCTATCGTTCGGTGCCCCATTTCGGGGCACCGCACACTTGAATTATGCGAAATCAGGGGGCCATCATGACCGAGACCCAGAAACTTGATGACCACGAACTGACGGCCGAAGAACTTGCGGCCATCGAAGAACAGTTCGACGAAGGCGCCGCTGTTCGGCAGGTCACACCAACCACCGGTAAGGTCCTGCGCGTTGTTGCCCTGATCTTTGCGTTTTACGAATTCTTTACTGCCGGGTTCGGCCTGCCTGCCGACCACTGGCATATGGGCATCTATCTCGCCCTGCTGTTCATTCTGGTTTACGCGACCATTCCGATTATCGGATCGCAAAGCCTGTATGCGCTCAAAGTCAGCCGGTTCCGCATCGGCAACATCCCCCTTTACGATCTGGTCTTCATGGCGCTGGGTATCATTGCCGCGCTGTACGTCGGCTTCGCCTGGCGTGGCATTCCCTTTTTGGGGATCGAGGAGCAGACGTTCCGAATGGGCAACCCAAACGGCTATGACGTGTTCCTGGGCGTCGTCATCATTCTGCTGGTGCTAGACATCGCGCGCCGCACGCTGGGTTGGGTTTTGCCGCTGATCATCTGTGTATTCATTTCATACGCGCTGCTGGGGCCGTATTTCCCCGGTCTGCTGCAACATCCCGGTGTGAACTTCAAAACTTTCGTGTCGTCGATGTATTTCCCGCAAGAGGGTATTTATGGCGTCACTCTGTGGGTTGTCTCAACAATCGTGTTTCACTTTGTCCTGTTCGGCGTGATTGCGCAGCGCACAGGTCTGGGACAGCTTTTCATCGATAACGCCACGATTTTGGCGGGCCGCTATACTGGCGGTCCGGCAAAAGTGTCGGTGGTATCCTCGGCCTTCTTCGGCACGATCTCGGGTTCTTCGGTGGCCAACACCGTATCAACCGGCGCGCTGACTATCCCAAACATGAAGCGCCTAGGATACCCCGGCCATTTTGCAGGCGGGGTCGAGGCCGCGTCTTCGGCTGGTGGTCAAATTACACCGCCGATCATGGGCGCTGCGGCGTTTATCATGGCCGAGTTCCTTGAGGTTCCGTACACCACCATCGTGATTGCGGCGATCTTCCCAGCGATCCTGCACTATGTCGGCGTCTTCGCCGTTGTGCATCTGATGGCGCGTAAACTGAACCTGCAGGGTCTGGCCAAAGAGCAGTTGCCGCAGCTCAAGGCTGTGTGGGCCGAAGGGTGGGCGAACATTGTGCCTCTGATCGGTTTGCTGGTGGTTCTGTTCACCGGTTACACGCCGTTCATGTCGGCCTTCTGTGGTATTTCGCTGGCAGTGATTGCGGGCATGTCGCGGATCAAGCAACCTCCAACGTTGATCTACGCAGCCGCCTTCCTGGCCTTTGTCCTTTGGAAATTCTCGGATGGCGGATTTGATCTGACCATGACGGCCATTCTGTGCGGCCTTTCGGTTGTCGCAACGCTCAACCCGCAAAAACGGATCGAAGTGCCGGAGATGCTGCAGGCGGTCGAGTTGGGCGTGAAATATTCGCTGGCCGTGGGTGCCGCTGCCGCAGCCGTGGGCATCGTGGTTGGAGTGATCAACACTACCGGCATCGGGTTCCGCATCGGGTTTATGGTGACGCAGGGCGCAGGCAATCTGGCGTCGGATCTGTACAACATGATCTCGTTCGGCAGCTTCCAACTGTTTGCGATGGAAGACCTGCAACTGTTCATCTCGCTGGTCTTCATCGCCATCGTCTGCATCCTGATGGGCGCGGGTATCCCCACCACGGCGCTGTACATCATGCTGGTGTCCGTCGCGCAGCCTGCGTTGGCGCAGCTTGGTGTGCCGCCCATCGCCAGCCACCTGTTCGTGCTGTATTACGGGGTGGTCTCGGAAATCACGCCACCGGTCTGTACGTCGGCCTATGCGGCGGCGGCGATTGCCAATTCGAACCCGTTCCGTACCGGACTGTCCGCATTTACTCTTGGCCTCGGCAAGGTCATCGCCCCGATGGCTTTTGTGTACGCACCGGTTCTTCTGTTCGTGTCTTCGACCGGGTTTGATCTGTGGGAGTTCACATATACCGCCGCCAGCTGTATCGCCGGGGTTATCGCTCTGTCTGCCGCTGTCGTGGGATATTGGCTGACCCCATTGAACATGGTGTCGCGTATCCTGATGGCGGTTGCCGGGATCATTTTCGTGGCTCCGACGCTGACCGCCGATTTGGTCGCGCTGGCCGTGGCTTCACCCGTCATTGTCACACAATTAATCGCGCGTAATCGCAGTCACTCAACGGCTTGATGAAATGACAGAACAAGTCACCATCATCGGTGCTGGCATCGTCGGCATCTGCTGCGCCCTGTCGCTGCAGGAACGTGGCATTCCGGTCCGGCTTGTCGATAGGGGCGAGCCGGGTCAGGAAACATCGTTCGGGAATGCGGGTGTGGTCTCGCCCTGGTCGATTATCCCGCAGGCGATGCCGGGGATCTGGAAGAAACTTCCCCAGATGCTTTTGGATCCGAAAAGCGCTCTTTCGGTCCGGCCTAATTTCTGGCCAAAGATGATCCCCTGGGGTTTACGTTTTCTGGGCAATTCCGGCGAAAAGACCGTTCGCGAAGTGTCGGATGCGATGGATCTTTTGTGTCGCCCGTCAATTGACCTGTACCGTCGGCATCTGCAAGGCACCGGCTGCGAAGATCTGATTACCGACAGCTACTATGTTCATGCATTCCGTCGTCCCGAACAGGCTGATTTGGAAGGTCTCGACTATCTTATCCGTCAGGAAAAAGGTGGTGATCTTGAGCGTGTTGACGGGCACGAACTGCGGCGTCTTGAACCTGCGCTGACGTCCGAATTCAAAGCGGCGGTGCTGATCAAAGGTCAGGCCCGTTTAACCTCGCCGGGTCGCGTTGGCGCGGTTCTGGCGGAAAAAGCCCGCACGCAGGGGGCAGAGATCGTAAAGACCGAGGTCACTGGTCTGACCTTTGCCCAAGGTGGCGGATGGCATCTGTCCACACCGCAAGAAACGCTGCACGCGCGCAACATCATTCTGGCGGCTGGCGTATGGTCTGCTGAATTTTTGAAACCGCTGGGTCTAACCGTTCCGCTTGTCGCCGAGCGGGGATACCATGTTCAGTTTCAGAACCCTGCTGCCAGCCTGAACAATTCGGTCATGGATGTGGATGCAAAGGTCGTTGCCAGCTCGATGGTCGATGGGCTTAGGGTTGCCGGAACGGCCGAGTTTGCAAAGGTCGACGCACCGGCCGATCCGCGCAAAGAAAAAATTCTGACAGAGCAAGCCAAGGCGATGGTGCCGGATCTTGATACCAGCCAGGCACAGTTCTGGATGGGTCGGCGGCCTTCATTCCCAGACAGCCTTCCTGCGATTGGGCAACTTGACGGGCAGGCCGGGCTTTTTACGGCGTTCGGGCATTCCCATTATGGCCTGATGATGGCCCCTAAAACCGGCGAACTGGTTGCCGATCTTGTGTCGGGACGCAAGCCCAACGTCGATCTGGCGCCATTTTCACCGACCCGGTTTTGAACCTGCGGCACACTCACCTTGAAAGGATTTGAATACCATGCCGATTTATGAAGGCGGTCAGAATATCTGTGGGGCCTCAATAGGCGTTCTTTGTCTTGAGAGCTATTTCCCCAAACCTCCGGGGCATATCAAGAATCCGTCCAGCCTGCCGTTTCCGGTCCTTTATGAAATGATCGACGGCGTTACTGTCCCGACCCTGCTGAACAACCCCACACCCGAGCTGCTTGACCCATTCATCAAAGGTGCGCAGAGGCTAGAAGCTGAAGGCGTACGAGCCATTACCGGCAGCTGTGGTTTTCTCGCCCTGTTTCAGAAGGAACTGGCAGCAGCAGTGTCTGTTCCTGTATTTGCGTCCAGCCTGATCCAGGTGCCTCTGGCCTTTCACATGACCGGAGCCAACGCGCCGGTGGGCGTGGTGACCGCAGATGCATCGGCACTGACGGACCGGCATTTCGAAGGCGTCGGAGCGGCTGGTATTCCCGTGGTCGTACAAGGGTTGGAGCACACCAGTGAATTCGCCGAAGTGATCCTGCGCAACACAAGAACCCGTATGGACACCGATCTGATCGAGGCCGAATTGATGGATGCAGTGCGCAACCTGAAACGGCAGTCGCCTGACATCCGGTCCATCGTTCTGGAATGCACCGATCTGCCGCCCTACGCCGCGCGGATTCAGCAAGAACTTCAGCTGCCAGTATTTGATCTGACGACATTGGCTCAGATGGCGCATTCCGTTGCCACGCGCAGCGCGTATTCCGGGATCATGCCCTGGACGTAAAAATCTGCAGGCCAGGCGCTTCGTGCCATATCGGAAAGGCATGGACCCCGGTCCGCAATTGCGGATATGCCAATCCTTGCAAGGGGTGACAATGACCAAGGGGGTGTGGAAGTGTCTGTCGAACTATCCATCCTGATGGTCGCCATCTGCTTAGGCGCAGTACTTCAGGTCGGGGTAGGGATCGGGTTCAGCATCATTGCAGGCCCGCCAATGATGATCATGTTGGGTACATCGACAGCCGTGCCCGTTTTATTGCTGTTGAACACCATTGTGTCCGTGGTCGCCACTGACCGGCGCATCCTTGCGATCGAACGAAAGACAACCCTCATCGGCATTGCCGGTTGCCTTGTCGGTGTGATCGCTGGCCTGGCAATCTACCCGTTTCTAAGCGACGTGTTCGTTCTGACCCTGACGGCCTGCTTGCTACTGATCGGGTTGATTACAACCCTTATCCCGTTTCACCGCGCCATTGGTACGGCGGGTTTCTCAGCCGTGTCAGGGTTATCCGGGCTTGCAACCGTTTGGGCAGCGACGCCCGGGCCCCTGATGGTGTTCGGTCTGATTGCGAAAGGTCATCAGGCCAAGGAAGTCGCGAAGCTGGTCCAACCCATTGCTCTGGTCGCCTATGGCACCGCGTTTTTGCTGCATAGTTTGTCTTCGGTGCAGACAAACCCGTTCGGGCCGCAGTTATGGGCGTTCGCTTCGGTTACTTTGGTCGGTAGCCTGATCGGCCGCGCCATTGGCCCGTACTTGCCGCAACCACTTATCACTGCTGCAATTCGGCTGGTTTCGCTGATTGCCTGCTGTGTTCTCTTTCAACGTGCCTATGCGATGGCTTATCTCTGAGGGGCAAATGATGACACGCACTGATATACTGGCCCAATTCCCACGCGCTAAGCTTATGTCCGGCCCAACGCCGCTGGAGCGCCTGAACAAAATGTCCAACGAACTGGGCATTGATCTGTGGCTGAAACGCGATGACCTGACGGGGCTTGGTTTTGGGGGAAACAAGACACGGCAGCTCGAATTCTATTTCGGTGACGCCATACAGCAAGGCGCTGATACTGTTCTGATCACAGGTGCGGTCCAATCCAACTATGTGCGTTCCGCCGCCGCAGCAGCTGCACGGTTGGGCATGCAGTCGGTCCTGCAACTGGAAGAGCGTGTGCCAGACATGGCCCCCGACTATTACACCTCGGGGAATGTTCTGTTGGCCAAAATTCTCGGCGCGGAACACATGAGCTATCCTCTGGGTGAGGACGAAGCCGGGGCAGATGCAGCCCTGCATGCGCGCGCGGATGAGTTAAAGGCACAGGGGCGCAAGCCTTACGTCATTCATCTGGGGCTACATCACCCTCCGTTGGGTGCTTTGGGGTATGTTACAGCGGGTCAGGAACTGTGCCAGCAGATGCGTGATTTTGATGCGGTTGTCGTGCCGTCGGGCAGTGGGGCGACACATGGTGGCTTGCTAACCGGCGTCGCGCTGTCAGAGGTGTCCGCGCCGGTCTTCGGTGTCTGCGTGCGTCGCGACAAAACCCAACAGCATGCGCGCATGGAAACTGTCCTGCAAAAGCTAGCAGATTTGCTGGGCATCGAAGCGGACCCTCTGAAAGACAGAATTGAGGTTATGGACGAGGCCTTGCCCCCGGGCTACGGCAAGTTGAGCGCCATGACACAAGCCGCATTGCAAAAGATGGCCCGGACAGAAGGAATATTCCTTGATCCCGTTTATACCGCAAAGACCTTTGCGGGGTTGTTGCATTTGGTTGAAACAGGGAAAATCCAACAAGGACAGAAGGTTGTCATGCTGCATACCGGAGGATTGCCTGCGCTGTTTGGTTACCAAAGCGAGTTGTTGGGCAGCCTGCAGTAAGACGGCTTGCTGCTTATGGGGTGGCGTCTGCAAGCCAATCCATAATTTTCAAAGCAGCCGCATTGCGTTGCGCGCGCTCTGTCAGGCACACGAAGTACCCCCGTTCAGTATTTAGGCGCCGTGACGTCACCGGCGTCAATTGTCCAAGGTCAAAATGGTCCTGCAACAGTGTTTGCCATCCCAGGATCACACCATCCCCGTTCAAAGCAGCCTGCAGGTAGACCATGAAGCTAGTGAATTTCCGCTCGGACACTGGCGGGGGCGGTGTAAGGCCAGTATCTGCGAAGAACGTATTCCAGTCGTCGGTGTGATTGCCCATTGTAAGATGGAGAAGCGGGCTTTGCGCCAGGGCCGTCGGGGTGTCAAGGATGGTGTTCGCGACTTCAGGATGCGCCACTGCAACCATGGTTTCCTGAAAGATCAGGCGGTGCCTGACCCCCGGCAACCTGTCCGGTTGGTCAAACGCAATGATGATGTCGGCATCAGGCCCATATGCGTTGTTTTGGTCCCGGGAAATCAACTCGACCGAGATTTCGGGATGCGCGGTACGAAAGGCGGGCAGGCGCTTCATCAAGTAACAGCTGGCGAAGCCGATGGTGGTGTTGACGGTGACAACATCTTTGTCCGGACGGCGGCAAATCTGTTCTGCCGCGCTGCTAACCTGTAGAATGCTGCTGGCAACGGCGCGGAACAGAACTTCGCCTTCGCGTGTTAATGAGACGTTGGGGCGGGTCCGATTTAACAGTCTGACGCCAAGTTCCGTTTCAAGCGCGGCAACGCGGCGGCTGATCGCCGGTTGCTGAACATTCAGTTCTTGCGCGGCACGCGTAAAGCTGCGGTGTCGTGCAGCTGCCTCAAAAGCAGTAAGTAGTTTCCAATTTGGCGCGGCCATATCATTCCTCAATGGAATGTCGAGTATAAGGTTTTTCGATCTTTCCGGAAAAAACAAGCAGAATTAGCATTCTTGAAGAATAACAGCATTCCAAGAATGAGGTGCGTCATGAAAGTGCAGATAGCAGTTCATAGTGATCCGCAATCACGGATGCAGGCCGAAGCATTGGATCCGCCGTGCCAGACGCCGGATGAAGGTTTTTCTGAATGAAAACCACGGGTGTCATCCTGTTAAACAAAGGTGTGCCATGACCCGACCCGCCCTTTGTCGGTTGGCCCGCTTTGTGGTCGACGATCCGCTTATGCCCGACCCGGATACCCTGGCCGTGCTGCGCGATGGGGTGATCGATACGCTGGGCTGCATTCTGGCAGGTGTAAGAACCGAAGTGGCCTGCAAAACACGCGCAGCGGTGCAAGCTATGTCAGTGGAAGGCAGAACTGAGGTGTTGGGTGCCAAAATGACAACCTCGCGCCCGCATGCCGCGTTTCTGAATGCAGTTGCGGGACACGCGCTGGACTTTGACGATTGGGAACTGCCCGGCAACACGCACCCGACCGTTGTTTTATTTCCCGCGATGCTTGCCGTCATGGGGTCCAGGGCAACGGGTCGTGATCTGGCGCAAGCCTATCTGGCGGGGTTCGAAGTCATCGCACGTCTGGGTGAGGCGTTGAATTTCGAACATTACGACGCTGGCTGGCATTCTACCGCGACTTTTGGGGCTCCGGCCGCTGCTGCAGCTTGCGCGCGATTGATGGGGCTGGACGCATCGGAAACGACCCATGCGATGTCTCTCTCAATCAGTGCGATTGGTGGATATACCTGTCAGTTCGGCTCTAATGCCAAGCCGGTTCAGGCGGGGTTCGCTGCACGAGCAGGGGTCGAGGCCGCCTGTTTGGCTCGCGCCGGTGTCACCGGTCAAGCACATGTGCTGGATCATGAGCGGGGGCAGGCGGTTTTGATGGGCGGGCTTGTGCCTGATCGGTTGCAGGCGGCGCTGGGCAAACTGGGAACGGGATACGCTCTGGCCGAATACGGGCTGGTTCTGAAACCCTGGCCAAGCTGCGGGTATACCCATCGGATCATGACCTGCGCACGTCGCGTTTATGGCCGGATTGATCCGACGAAGATCACCGCGATTGACCTTTATGTGCCCGATTTTCACGCCGCCGTGCTGCCATTCGTGCAACCCAGGTCCATCCCAGAGGCTCTGTTCAGCCTGCCATTTGTAGCGGTCATGGGGTTGGTAAATGGTAATTTGACGCATGCCGATCTCACGCAGCAGGCGTGGAAGAAGCCGATGATTGAACGCCTGATTGGCAAGTCTCGCGTGCATGCTTTTGCGCCCAATCAGTCCGGTCAAAACTATTCGGCCAAGGACCCAGACCGGCTTGTGGTGACGTTCCAAGATGGGCAGATCATCGAGGAAAGCTGCAGCTTTCCCACAGGTGCGCCGCAGTCGCCGATGTCACAATCACAGCTTTGGGAGAAGTTTGCGGCCAATACCGGGCCAGTGCCCGAAAGCTGGGTCGAAAAGTTGCGGATCTGGCCCGAGCTACCTGCCGTGTCCTCGTTGTTCTGCCGTCAGGGAGAATACGCATGAGCCGCGTAAGATCAGGACGGGCCGCCCGCAAGGCTCAGCGAAAGGGTGGGGCGGGAACTGGCCCAACCACCGCGATCTGGCCGGGCATCGAAGGTGGGCGATATCGCCCAATCACAACTGACGGGATTGCTGCCATCGACAAAACCGCACGTCGCATTCTGGCCGAGATTGGCATGGCCAACGCGACGCCCCGCTGTGTCGACACCGTCGTTGCTGCCGGGGGGGTGGTTTCGGATGCTGGTCGGCTCTTGTTTCCGTCCAAGTTGGTGGAGCAAGTGTTCACAACGGTTGGCCGGGGTTTCACGTTGTACGGTCAACGGCCGGAATACGACCTTGATCCAAGCGGTACGCGCATCCACCTTGGTACCTCGGGCGCGGCGGTCCATATCGTCGACAGCGCGACGGGTGAGGTGCGCGACAGCACGCTGAAGGACCTGCACGACATGGCGCGGTTGGCCGAAGCGCTGCCCAACATTCACATGTTTCAGCGCACCGTGGTCGCCCGGGATATTCCTGACACGCATGCAATGGAGATGAGCACGGCCTTCGCCTGCGCAGCGGGTACCGCCAAGCCAATCGGAACGTCCTTCAGTTCTGCCGAAACAATGCGTGCGGCGATTGAGATGTTCCATATGATTGCGGGCGGCGAAGCGGCTTGGCGGGCAAGGCCGTTCTGCTGTGTTTCCACGTGTTTTATCGTGCCGCCCCTGACTTTTGCTGCCGAAGCACTGGGAATAATCGAATGCGCAGCCGAGACCGGGACACCGTTAAAACTGGTGTCGGCAGGGCAGGCGGGTGCGACAAGCCCCGCGCCTTTGGCGGGCGCCGTTGCTCAGCAAACAGCCGAAGTTCTGGCCGGGTTGGTCTATCTGAACCTGCTGAATCCCGGGCACCCGGCGTTATTTGGTGCCTTGCCCTTTGTCAGCGACCTACGCACCGGCGCGATGTCCGGTGGCAGTGCCGAGCAGGGCGTGCTGATGGCGGCCTGTGCGCAGATGGCGCAATATTATGGCATTCCCTGTGCGGTGAGCGCGGGGATGACGGACAGCAAGCTGCCAGACTTTCAGGCAGGGTATGAAAAGGGCATCACCGAATTGCTCAGCGCGTTGGCGGGGGCCAATCTGATTTACGAAGCCGCTGGCATGTACGGCTCGCTTCTGGCGGCGAGCAAGGAAAGTTTTGTCCTGGATAACGACCTGATTGGATCGGTGATGCGTGCGACGCGCGGGTTTGAGATCACTGAGGATGCGCTCGCCTTCGATGTGATCCGCGACATGTGCCTGAAAGGTCCGGGGCATTTTCTGGGCGCGAGTCAAACCCTGGGCCGTATGCAAAGCGACTATTACTATCCCGCACTTGCGGATCGGACGACGCCACAGGCGTGGTCGGATGCGGGATCACCCAGCCTGATCGATGCCGCACGCGCCCAGACCGACGCAATTCTTGCCGGTGATTCAACGCCCGTGTTCGGGGCAAAAACAGCAACCGACATAGCGCAGCGATTTCCCGAGATTGGCAGGTATTTTCCATGAGAATGAGCGACGAAACTAACCCTTGGATTTCACTTCTTAAGTTTACTCAAAATCCGATCCAGCACCGCCCGGACCTGCGCCCCGATTTGTGGTGCTTCCGAGGCGCGGGGGCCGGCGATGTTCAGAACCGACACCGGGTTTGCCTGCAGCCACTCACTGACATGCGCGGCACTGGTCGCTATTCCTTTTCTGACGTCGACGGTCAGATGTAGCTTTCCAGCTTCTTCTGCGAAAACAATAGTTTGCTGCGTGCCGGGGCTGATTGAGCCATCCACAAAGATCAAGGTAGCATCGCTCGATAAGACATTGCAGCGAGTGCGTTCTACAACGTCTTCGGATTGCGTTTCGGTCAGACCGTCGAATTGGGCCGGAATCCTTCCATCCTCGTTCATGCGCCCTTTGGGGACCCAGCCACCGTATGCAAAACCGTTTTGGCGTGCGAACTCCAAAGCAGCCATATCTACGCCAGTCTGTCCACCTGAGACAATTTTCATGACTCACGCCCCTATTTGTTGTGGTCTAGATTAGTCAGGTTGCCGGGGTACCGCAAACCGGCGAAATTCAAGGGGCTGGAGGTATTCACCCCTTGCGCGAAACAGATTTTGAGCGGTTCATGGGATCGTCAAACTGTCACCTGAAGGTCGGTTTGTCGCCTTGGACGCAAATGCCGTACGGTCAGTGTGGTCCGAATTTGTCCTGCAGTTCCTGTACGGCTCTCAGGTAGTGCAAGAGGAACTGGGGGTTTACCGGGCAGTTCCCCCAACAGAACCAGAGAAGTGCCCGCATTTAAAAAGGCTAATAAGGCATGGCGACACAATCTGACAGCAAGGCGGTCTTTCTGACGGGCAGCCTGATGGGGCACGTGACCCGGATGTCCTTGACCACCAGTATTGGTCTTATGGCAATTTTCGCCGTTGATTTCGTCGACATGATTTTCATCTCGATGTTGGGAAACGATGCGCTGGCCGCAGCTGTTGGCTATGCCGGGACGCTTTTGTTCTTTACCAACTCGGTCAATGTTGGCCTTTCGATTGCGGCAGGGGCCCTGGTCGCTCGGGAACTTGGCGCTGGGCGGCACGAACAAGCCCGCCAATTCGGCACCAGTGTGGCTGTTCTGGGTGCCGTCGTCGGGTTGATCGTGTCTGTAATCGTCCTGTTCAATCTGACGTTCTTTCTGTCGCTTCTGGGCGCAGAAGGCGAGGTGCTGCGGTTGGCTGCCCGCTATACTTCGATCATTTTGCCAACCATGTGGGTGATGGCTGTGGCGATGACCGGTATGGCGGTTCTGCGCGCTTACGGAGATGCCCGGCGTTCGATGTTGGCCACGATTTATGGTGGTGTGGCAAACGCCGTGCTGGACCCGATCCTAATTTTTGCTGTCGGGCTGGGGCTGGATGGGGCGGCCATCGCATCGGTGATTGCGCGTATTTGCATGTTGATCGCGACGGTCAGACCGGCGGTGCGGGTACACCGCGGGTTTGGTCGGCCCTCTTTGCAGCAGCTTGGGGCGGATATTCGTCCGGTCAGCGCAATTGCCGTACCTGCCGTTCTGACCAATATCGCCACCCCCATCGGCAATGCCATCGTCATTCGCGAGATTGCACAGTTCGGAACGGATGCGGTGGCTGGCATGGCCGTGATCGGGCGGCTATTGCCCGTGGCATTTTCGGTCATTTTTGCCCTGTCCGGGGCCATTGGACCTATTGTCGGGCAGAATTTCGGGGCGGGGCAGTTCGACCGCGTAAAGCAGAGTTTTCTGGCCGGGGTCAAATTCACCGCTGTTTATGTCTGCCTGATGGCCGTCACCCTATTCTTATTGCGCGCGCCGATTGCCGATCTGTTTCAGGCGCAGGGGGAAACGCGCACACTGATCTACCTGTTTTGCGGGCCGCTGGCCTTGGCGTCGTTCTTTAACGGTGTGATCTTTGTTGCGAATGCCAGTTTCAACAATCTGGGTCACCCTGTGTATTCGACTTGGGTGAATTGGGGGCGGCATACTTTGGGCACATGGCCCTTTGCTGTGGCCGGTGCCTATATCGCAGGGGCACCGGGGGTCCTGCTGGGGCAGGCTTTGGGTGGCGTGATCTTTGCGGGGGTCTGCTGGGTTCTGGTCCGCCGGGTCGTATCAAAACTGGCTACGCCGCAACCGATGGACCCGTTTGCCGGGCAGACGCGGTTGCAAGCGCTGTTTGGGCGGCGAGGTTGGTAGTTCAATCAGTTGCCCTGATTGCGCGCCTCTAGCCGTTCCAGGTTGACGACAGTCGACAGCATCAGCCGGTCGTGGCTCCAATCCTCGGTCTGTTGGATCGAAGCGGCACCGAGGCCCAGCACCAGTGCAAACAAGATGGTCAGGCCTAGGAACATGAACGGCATAGATGAGTTAACCGCAGGCGCATCGGCCAGGGCGATTACGCGTTGCCGCAGAACCCGCTTAGCTTTGCCTCCCGTAACCAGAGCAACATTCAGCACACGCGGGCTGCCGCGCACAACTGTTCGGGCGCAATAGTCCAAAAGACAGCTGGTGTAGTCCTGCGTGTCGATGCCTTTGCGGGCAACGACCGATTGATCACAGGCCAACTCACGCAGGCGGTCGAACTGGTATTTTAAGACCAGATAGGCGGGGTTCCAGAAAAGAAGGGGACGCAGCAGTTCGAACCCCAGCTCCCACTCTACATCACCGGCGCGGATGTGTTGCAGCTCATGCGCAAGGGCAAAGCGCATTTCGTGCGGGGAATCCAGCAGATGGCTGGGCAGCACTACATGGCGTCGACGCAGGCCGCGTACAGCAAAGGGAACGGCGATGCGGTCGGACAGGCGGATGTCCACCTTGGCAGAGCGTCGCCAAAGAAAGCTGGTGTTCACTGTCTCGCGGATCGACAGCCCGTCGCGGATGACGCGCAGGGTATAAATCAACGCTGCCAGCGCCAACAGCGCAAGGATCACCAAAACAACGGGGTGATCCCCGCTGAACAAAACATCGACCCAACGCTGGCGTGTGTTCAGCAAGGCTTCGAACTGGGTGGCTGGCATGGCAATATCACCACGCAGATAGGCCGCCACGG
This sequence comes from Ruegeria sp. BB1, assembly GCF_056539465.1. Classification (NCBI taxonomy): domain Bacteria; kingdom Pseudomonadati; phylum Pseudomonadota; class Alphaproteobacteria; order Rhodobacterales; family Roseobacteraceae; genus Ruegeria; species Ruegeria sp. BB1. Next base: position 1,128,206 of record NZ_JBQFVB010000001.1, on the reverse strand, counting down.
CGATGTCACCGATGGCTACAGTGCCTTTTGCCGGGGTGTGAGTGGCCAGCACGGACACACCCAATGCCAGAACGGGGCTGAGGACGACGCACAGGCAAAGCGCCTTGAGCGCGCGCAGTTGCGCCACAAATCCGTGGCTGAAGGATGTTTTGGACAGAATGCCTCGGGCTGCCAGCCACACAAGCGCGGCTAACCCAAGGACCAGATTCAATTCCAGATACGCGTCGAGAACCGGTTTAACCGCTGTCATTTTGCAGTCTCCTCTCTACCAGTGCTCGAATTTCCTCCAGATCGGCTTCGCTGAGCCCTGCGTCGTCAACCAATCGCGCGACCAGTGTGGCGGGCGTGTCGTCGAACAGGGTCCGCGACAAGTTTTGCAGCGACCGCGCCTGATATCTGTCCTTCTCCAGCAGCGGCGTATAGATCAGCGTCTTTCCATCCTTGCGGCTTTCGACAAATCCTTTTTCATCGAGAATACGCAGGATGGTGGCGCCAGATGTATAAGCCAGATTGCGTTCGGCTGGCAGGCGATCAAGCACGTCACGGACCGAGCCCTGACCCAGCGCCCAGAGCTCGTTCATGAACTCAAGTTCTACTTCGGTCAGCAGGTTTGTTGTTTTTTTCTTTCGCATCGGTCTTTCGTGTCGCATTTTTTAGTATGCCTGACAGACAAGCATCCTTTCGCTGTTTCGCAAAGCTTAAACTTTCCAGAAGACGAAGATGCCCCAGCCGACGGACAGAAAAAGTGGTGTCCAGACCGGCTGACCCACCAGACCAAGCCAGGCCAGAAAGATATAGGCTGATCCCAGCAGGGTGATGAACAGCCGGTCGCCCAGCGTGGTTGTCAGGCCTAAAACACCCCGTCGTTCGATGCCGTCGCGGTACTTGAAACCTTCGAGAACGCCGATCAGGGCAATGGCCGAAAAGATGCCTACGAATACGGCCAATGTGGCCGGGGTCCAGGCCATCCAGAAATCGGGCCACAGGGGTGCGGTCCAGGAAAAGCCCTTTTCCTCTTGCTGGCCGACATTGCCCCATCCGGCCTGAGCCTGTGCAAAAGCCGTCGAGGGCAGGAAGGGAAGGATGAGTAGCAATTTTCGCATTTCGAACCTCATACACGACCCATCGCGAAACCACGCGCGATGTAGTTGCGGACAAACCAGATGACGATGGCGCCAGGGATGATGGTGAGCGTTCCGGCGGCGGCCAGCAGGCCCAACTCATACCCCGCGCTGGACGCGGTGCGGGTCATCACGGCTGCGATAGGTTTGGCCTCGACCGCGGTCAGGGTTTTGGCCAGCAGCATCTCAACCCATGAGAACATGAAGCAAAAGAACGCCGCGACGCCCACGCCCGCTTTGATGTTGGGCAGGAAGATGGTCACGAAGAAACGCGGGAAGGAATAACCATCGACATAAGCCGTCTCATCCAGTTCCTTCGGGATGCCACGCATGAAGCCTTCCAAAATCCACACCGCAAGCGGTACGTTGAACAGCGTATGCGCCAACGCCACGGCCAGATACGTGTCGAACAGGTGGATCGACGAATAAAGCTGGAAAAACGGCAGGGCGAAGACCGCCGCTGGGGCCATACGGTTGGTCAGCAGCCAGAAGAACAGCTGTTTGTCACCCAGAAACCGATAGCGCGAGAACGCATAGGCGGCAGGCAAAGCCACGCAGACAGAAAGCACCGTGTTCAGAGTCACATAGGTGATCGAGTTGATGTAGCCCCAATACCATGTTGGGTCAGTGAAGATGGTGATGTAATTTTCCAACGTAAAGGTCTGGGGAAACAGGGAAAAGCCCGACAGGATTTCATTCGTGGTCTTGAAGGACATCGCCACCAGCCAATAGATCGGTAGCATCAGGAATGCGATATAGAGGATCGGGATGATGGAACGCTTTTTCATTCTGCGTCATCCTTTGTCATCAGAGTGTAGAATAGCCACGACACAAGCAGCGTGATGGCGAAATAGATCAGGCTCATCGCGGCCGCAGGACCAAGGTCAAATTGCCCCAGCGCGATCTTCACAAGGTCGATCGAAAGCAAGGTGGTCGAGTTGCCGGGGCCGCCGCCGGTCAGAACGAATGGCTCGGTGTAGATGTTGAAACTATCCATGAACCGCAACAAGACTGCGATGGTCAGAACCGTTTTCATCTTGGGCAACTGGATATAGCGGAACACCGACCACGGGGTGGCACCGTCGATCTTGGCCGCTTGGTAGTACGCATCAGGGATCGACACGAGCCCCGCATAGCACAGCAAGACCACCAGCGAGGTCCAGTGCCAGACATCCATGACGACGACAGTGATCCAAGCCGAGATTGGCTGTTGGGTCATGTCATAATTGATGCCCAAGACGTCATTCAGAAAGTAACCCAACAGGCCGATCTGGGGCAGGGTGAAGATATTCCACATCGAGCCGACCACATTCCACGGGATCAGCATCGGTAGCGCCATAAGCACCAGACAAACCGGCACCCAGAACCCTTTGCGTGGCATCGACAGGGCCACGAAGATACCCAGCGGGACCTCGATGATCAGGATCAGGAAGGTGAACAGAAACTGCCGCCCCAGTGCGGCCTGGAATCGGTCAGATCGCAAGATTTGTTCAAACCAACCAAGACCTTCCCAGAAGAACTGGTTGTTGCCGAATGTTTCCTGCACCGAGTAGTTGACCACGGTCATCATCGGCACCAGCGCGTTGAACGCGACCAGCGCCAGAACGGGTAAGACAAAGAACCATGCCTTTTGGTTTTCGGTTCTCATTGCACCCGCTCCTCGGTTGCGATCCAGCCGTCACGATAGACGCGGGATTGTTCAGGTTTGAATTGCAGAAAGACTTGTGATCCGGGCTCGGGTACACTGTGTTCGGTCACAGCCTTAAGGGCCGTGTTCCCGACCATCGCACTGACAACAAAGTGGCGGCCGATATCGGCCACTTTGGTCACATGCGCCGGGATGCCGGTGTCCCCAAAACCCACATACTCAGGGCGGATTCCCAAGTGTGTACGGCCTCCGTCACCAAGGGTGGGACCTTCCAGCATCACCTCGTGGCCTTCGAACACGGCGCGGTCGCCTTTGGCCTCGCAGGGCAGGACATTCATACCGGGTGAACCTATAAAGTGTCCGACAAATGTGTGCTGGGGGCGTTCAAACAGTTCGACTGGAGTGCCGATCTGAACCACTTCGCCTTCCTGCATTACGACGACTTCGTCCGCGAAAGTAAGCGCCTCGGTCTGGTCGTGGGTCACATAGATCATCGTGGCCTGCACGCGCTGGTGCAGTTCTTTCAGCTTTGACCGAAGTTTCCATTTCAGATGCGGGTCGATCACCGTCAGCGGTTCGTCAAACATCACCGCGTTTACATCATCGCGCACAAGACCGCGCCCCATCGAGATTTTCTGTTTGTTGTCAGGGCTCAGGCCCGATGCGCGGGTGTTGAGCATATCCGTGACGTCCAGCATTTCGGCAATCTCATCCACACGACGTTTGATTGTCGCTGGGTCCACGCCGCGGTTTTTCAGCGGGAAGGCAAGATTTTCACCCACCGTCATCGTGTCGTAGATCACCGGGAACTGGAACACCTGCGCAATGTTGCGTTGATCGGGGGGCAGGGAGGTGACGTCGCGGTCATCGAACAGAATCTGCCCCTCGGACGGCGTCAACAGACCCGAGATGATGTTCAGCAGAGTGGACTTGCCGCAGCCCGACGGGCCGAGCAGCGCGTAGGCCCCACCATCGCGCCAGGTCACATCGATTTCCTTCAGCGCGTAATCTTCCGGGCCTTTTGGCGTTGGCATATAGCTGTGTCGCAGGTTTGAAAGCTTGATCTGTGCCATGTCAGGCCACCCTTTTGCCGTCTTGGCCGAAATACCGGCAATGCGCCGGGTTCATGTAAAAGCTGTGATCCTCACCGACCTGATAGGGATGCACACCGGCAGCCAGCGAGACCCACGCTTCATCTCCATGTTGGAAATGCGCGCTGGAATCGGACCCGGACAGTTCAGTGACGATCACACGACCGGTCAGTTCCACATCTGCGTCCGAGGTGCGGACCGGGGTCACGCGGTGCGGACGCACAGCAACCATGTATTCTCCATCAGCCATATCCGTAACGGTCCAGCCGCCCCCGCCCGCCAGTTGCGCCTGAGCGCCAGTGACCGAGACTCGAGCTACATTGATTGGCGGGTCCGAGAACACCCGCGCAGCGGCGATGTTTTCGGGATTGCGATAGATATCAGCGGTTGGGCCGAACTGAGTAACGTGGCCGTCTTCCATCAGAGCGGTGTACCCACCTAACAGCAGGGCCTCTTCTGGTTCCGAGGTGGCATAGACCACGACGGCACCGCGACCTGCAAACAGGTCTGGTAATTGTTCGCGCAGTTCTTCGCGCAATTTGTAGTCAAGGTTCGCCAACGGTTCATCCAGGAACACGGCGCGGCTTTCTTTCGCGATGGCACGGGCCAGCGCGGTACGTTGTTGTTGCCCGCCCGACAGCTCATGCGGGCGACGGTTAAGCATCGGGCGCAATTGCAGCAGATCGGCGGCCTCTTCCACGCGGCCCTCGATCTCGGATTGCGCCATACCAGCCACGCGCAGGGGCGAGGCGATATTGTCGAAAACACTCATATGCGGGTAGTTCACGAAGAACTGGTGTACCAAGCTGATCTGACGCTTTTGCGTGTTCAGCCGTGTCACATCCTGCCCATCCATCAGAACCTTGCCCGAGGCGATCGGGTCCAGCCCGGCCATCATCTTGATCAGAGAGGTCTTGCCCGAGCCCGTCGCGCCCAACAGCACGTTGAAATGGCCCGTTTGCAGCGTCAGGTTGGTGGGTTTGATATGGATGACGTTGCCAACCCGTTTGGTGGCATCTTGTAATTCGATCATGTCCGTGAGTTCCGGTCCTTCAGTGCATCGCACTGGTCTTTGGGGTGGGGATGCCTGAACCGGCACCCCCGGGGTTTCAATGGTCTATTGAGCCTGCCAGCGCTGAACCAGTTCGTCATAGTTGACGGTCTGGCCTTGCGGTTTTTCGTTCTCAAGCTTGGCCTTTGGCGAACCCTCTTTTTCCAGCCAGAAGGCAGGATCCTGCGGGTCGTTCAGGCGTGGACCACAACCACCGTAGACACCGGCGCTTTCGTCCGCGGCCTGCATACGGGCCATGGTGATGTCCATCTCTTCAGCCAGACGGTCCATCGCCTCTTGCGGGGTAAACGCACCCGAGTTCACGTCACCGATCTGCTGCCACCAGATCTGGGCCAGCTTCGGATAGTCCGGCACGTTGATGCCGGTGGGCGACCATGCCACACGGTCAGGCGAGCGATAGAACTCGACCAGACCACCCAGCTTGGGTGCGCGCTCGGTGAAGGACTCATGATTGACCGAGCTGTCGCGGATGAAGGTCAGACCCACGTGGGACTTCTTCACATCGACAGTCTTGGAGGTCACGAACTGAGCATAGAGCCAAGCCGCCTGAGCACGATCCGCAGGGGTCGATTTCAGGAAGGTCCAAGACCCCACGTCCTGATAACCAACCTTCTGGCCTTCTTCCCAGTAGGGGCCGTGCGGGCTGGGTGCCATCCGCCACAGCGGCGTGCCCTCGTCATCCACGGTGTTGTTACCTTCGGATTTCGGCTTCACCATGTCGGCAGTAAAGGCGGTGTACCAGAAGATCTGCTGGGCGACGTTGCCTTGGCTAAGCGCTGGTAGCGACTGGTAGAAGTCATAGGACGCCGCACCCGGAGGCGCATAGGCACGCAGCCACTCATCCCATTTGCGGATCGCATAGACCGCAGCGGGACCGTTTGCAGCGCCGCCGCGGGACACGGATGCACCGACAGGGTTACAGGTGCCCGCTTCCATGCGGATGCCCCACTCATCAACCGGAATGCCGTTCGGCTCGCCAACGTCGCCGGCACCGGCCATTGACAGCCACGCATCGGTCATACGCCAACCAAGGTCAGGTGCGCGCTTGCCGTAGTCCATGTGGCCATAGATCGCCACTCCGTCGACTTCCTTCACGTCATTGGTGAAAAATTCGGCAATGTCTTCGTAAGCCGACCAGTTGACCGGAACACCCAGGTCATAGCCGTACTTTTCTTTGAACGCGGCTTTGTTGGCTTCGTCGTCGAACCAGTCCTTGCGGAACCAGTAAAGGTTCGCGAACTGCTGGTCAGGCAGCTGGTACAGCTTGCCGTCCGGACCGGTGGTGAACTGAATGCCCATGAAGTCATCCAGATCCAGCGTCGGCGAAGTTGTCGCCGCCCAATCGCCAGCCATCATGTCGGTCAGCGGATAGGCCAGTTGCAGGCGCGAGTGGGTGCCGATCAGGTCACTGTCGTTGACATAGCCGTCATACAGATTCCGGCCGGTCTGCAGCTGGGTTTGAACCGCCTGAACCACTTCGCCTTCACCGAGGATCTGGTGGTTGACCTTGATGCCAGTGATTTCCTCGAACGCCTTGGTCAGGACCTCGGATTCGTAAGAATGTGTCGGGATGCCTTCGGACAGGACGTTGATTTCCATGCCAGCGTAAGGCTGTGCAGCTTCGATGAACCACTGCATTTCCGACATCTGTTCGTCTTTCGACAAGGTCGATGGCTGGAATTCGTCGTCGATCCAACGTTGTGCTGCGGCTTCGTCGGCCCAAACGGGACCGTGCCCCGCAATGACGGCAGCCGCCGCCACTGCGGAAAGTAGATGTCTCCGCATCTGTCTCCTCCCAAAAATTATGGTTGTCCGGTGCTAACCGGATGACCGACAGCATCAGCGATTTTCTGCGCACCTGTCAAACTAAATTTTTAGTAAATGAAAATTCCGCCGGTTTCGAAGGGTTGATTTATCCTCGGTTGCCAATTTCTGAATTCGTTGTAAGCTGTCCTTACAATTACAAAAAATGCCACTGACCACCGTGGCGAATTTACTGAAAATCTCTTTGACGCATGGGGGTAAGTGATGTCCCGAAGCCTGTTGAAGTACACGCGTGTTCTGGAAATTGTCGGTGACACGATCAAGGTTCGGGTGCCGATTGATGGCGCGCGCGACCCAGCCGTTCGCTTCAACGATCTGGCGGTGATCGAGACGGTGGATGGCCGCAAAACTCTGGCTCAGGCGATCTTAATTGATCGGGACGTGGTGACGTTGCAGGTGTTCTCGGGCACCAAAGGCATATCCACCGAGGCGACGGCGACCTTTCTTGGCCACCCAATGCAGACGCCCTATTCGGCCAACATTTTGGGGCGCGTGTTCGACGGGGCGGGGGTGGCGATCGACGGCGGACCCGACCTGACTGCCGAGCCGCGCATCGACATCGGTGGTCCCACCGTAAACCCGGCCGAGCGTGCGGTTCCCAACAAGATGATCCGCACGGATGTGCCGATGATCGACGTGTTCAACACGCTTGTCGAAAGCCAGAAAATCCCGATTTTCTCGGTCTCAGGTGAGCCGTTCAACGCCTTTCTCAGCCGAATCGGTATTCAGGCGGATGCCGATATCGTGGTGTTCGGCGGGCTGGGATTGATCTTTGATGACTATTACACGTTCCGCACCTCCTTTGAGGATGCGGGCGTGTTCTCGCGCACCGTGATGTTCGTCAATCAGGCGATGGACCCTCTGGTCGAACGTTTATTGGTGCCGGATATGGCGTTGGCCGTGGCCGAGAAATTCGCGGTGGAAGAGGGCAAGCGCGTGCTGGTTCTGATGACTGACATGACCGCTTTCGCCGATGCGATGAAAGAAGTGGGGATCAGTCAGGAACGCGTTCCATCGCAGCGCGGATATATGGGTGACCTCTATTCGCAGTTGGCGCGCCGGTACGAAAAGGCGTGTGATTACGCCAAGGGCGGGTCGGTCACCGTGTTGACCGTGACGACAATGCCAGGCAATGACGTGACCCATCCGGTGCCGGACAACACGGGCTATATCACCGAAGGCCAGATTTACCTGCATTCGGGTGTGATCGACCCGTTCGGCAGCCTGTCGCGCCTCAAGCAGAACGTAGTTGGTAAGACGACCCGCGAAGACCACGGGCAGATTATGAACACGATGATTCGGTTTTATTCGGAAAGCCGGGACGCCGCGCAGAAGCAGGCGATGGCCTTTGACCTGTCGGATTACGATCACCAACTGCTGAAGTTTGGCGCGCTGTTCCGTAAGCGTTTCATGGATATCAACGTCTCGATCCCGCTGGAGGATGCGCTTGATCTGGGCTGGAAAACCCTGGCTGAGTGTTTTGCCCCAGAACAATTGCTGATGAAGCAATCTCTGGTCGACAAATATTTCCCAAAGGATGCCGATGGCGCGGTTGCAGCTGAATAAATCGTCGCTCGCCCGCGAGCAGACGCAGCTGAAAAGCTATGAGCGGTTCCTGCCGTCACTGGACCTCAAGCGCCAGCAATTGATGGCGGAACGTGTGAAAGCCCGTGAGGAGGTGAGACGGCTAGAGGACGAGGTGCAAGAGCTGGCCCAGCAGGTGGGGGCAAAACTGCCAATGCTGGCACAGCAAAGCATCGATCTGGACGGGCTGGTGGAACTGAAAGACTACAGGGTCAAAGAGGTCAACGTGGTGGGCGTCAAAATGCCTGATCTGGACCGGATCGAGGTTGCAGTGCGCCCCTATTCGCTGTTGGCAAAACCCCATTGGGTGGATGCTGCGGCGCAGTTGCTGCATGACATGATCGAAGCGCGCCTGCGGGTCAAAGTAGCCGAGGAGAGGGTCAGGATTTTCGACAAGGCTGTTGCCACGATCACGCAGCGGGTGAACCTGTTCGAAAAGGTTCTGATCCCGCGCGCCAAGGCCAATATCAAGAAGATCCGCATCTACCTGAGTGATGAGCAGATGCAGGCCGTCGTCCGCTCGAAAATCTCCAAGCGTAAACATGCGCAAGAGGCGGCGCCATGAGTATCGCCCGCCTCAAAAAGCTCTCGCTGGTAGGACGAGCAGCGCAGAAAACAGCAACGCTTGAGGCTTTGCAGGAACTGGGGTGCATGCATGTATTGCCACTGGCCCCGCCACCATCTGAGCCGGAAAAGATCAGCGCGCGCGGTGCAAGAGATGCCTATAAGGCGTTGCGATTCCTGACAGATGTACCTGAGCCACGCCGCCAAATTCAGCGCGACACGGACTTTAATATGGATCAGTTCGTCAAGGATGTGCGCGACCTGATGCAACGCAGCCGCGACATGACAGACAGGCGGGATTTTCTGGCCGATCGCATTGCGAAGGTGCGGCCGTGGGGCGATCTGGATTTTCCGCCCGATGACGTTCTGGCGGGCAACCGGCTATGGTTCTACCAACTGCCGTTAAAGCGTCGAGATGCTTTGAATGACCTGACGCTGCCCTGGGCGATTCTGGAGCATGATCATCGGTTTATCTATGCGGTCCTGATCTCGTCGGATGAGCCCGTCGACGACATTCTGCCAGTACCGCGCACCCATACGGGGTCACTGCCCATTCATGAGCTTGAGGCCCAGTTGGAAGAGGCGGAAATTGCCATCGAAGCGCTTGAGGCCGAACGGGTCGCCCAGACCCGCTACTTGACGCTGATGCGGCGTAACCTCTCGGTGGCTGAGAGCGCGGCAGAGCTTGCCCATGCGACGCAGAAAGTGCGCGACGAAGAGGCGATGTTTGCCCTTCAGGGCTGGGTGCCAGAAGATCGCGTTGATGCCGTGTTGGACATGGCGAAGGGTAAGGACGCCGCGATTCTGATCGAGGACCCAGGCCCCGAAGACTCGCCACCCACTCTGTTGGAGCAGCCGGAAAAACGTAACGCTGCCGTAGATTTGGCGCTGTTTTATCAAGTTCCAGGTTACAAAGATTGGGACCCAAGCGTCATCGTCGCCGTGTCCTTCGCGTTCTTCTTTGCCATGATTGTAGCTGATGCAGGGTACGGCGCGACCATACTGCTGGGCTTGCTGCTGTTTTGGAAACGAATGGACGGAACTGCCGGGCAGAAATCATGGCGTCGGTACGGATTGATCATTTCGGGCGCGACGATTGTATATGGCGTTCTGGTGGGCAGTTATTTCGGTGTGTCACCGCCGGAAGGGTCGATCCTCGCCAAGGTGAAACTGCTCGATCTGAACAATTTTGGTGCCATGATGATGGTCTCGATTGTTGTGGGAGTTCTGCATCTGGTGCTGGCCAATGCACTGGCCGCCCACGCTGCCTGGGGACAGCGCAATGCGATTGCCAATCTGGGCTGGATCGCTGCACTGATTGGCGGATTTGTTTTGTGGCTCAGCTATGTGAAGGGAAACTCTGCAACACCCGGTGCGGTGATCCTTAGCGCGGGCGTTCTGGCGATCCTTTGGTTTTCCAGCGATCGCCAGATCAACAAGCCAATCGATTGGTTATGGCGTCTGATTGGCGGCATCCAAGCCCTGGCCGGAGCGATGGGGGCGTTTGGTGACGTACTCAGTTATATGCGCCTGTTCGCGCTGGGCTTGGCCTCGGCCTCGCTGGCGATCACATTCAACGATCTGGCGGTGTCAGTGATGCACGCGCTGAAGGGACCCGGGATCCTGTTCGCTCTGCTGATCCTGATCGTCGGTCACGCCCTGAACTTCGCCCTAGCGATGATGAGCGGCGTCGTCCACGGGCTGCGTCTTAATTACATCGAATTCTTTAAATGGGGTTTGCCGGACGAAGGCATCGTCTTTCGCCCGTTTGCCCGCAAGGAGGTTCAGGAATGAATGAGCTTGTTCTTACATTGGGTTGGCTGGGGATTTACGCACCGATGGCACTAGGTGCGGCTGCAAGCGCCATTGGCTGCTCCATTGCTGGTATGGCCAGCATCGGCGCCATGACCGAGACAGAGGGGGGCTATGGCCGGTTCGTCGGCGTTTCGGCCTTTCCGTCGACCATGGTTATCTACGGCATCGTCATCATGTTCACCCTGAACCGTGAGGTGACGCCTGAAAATGCGGGCGGGTTGTTCGGGATCGGCATCTTGTCGGGCATCGCCTTGATGTATTGCGGTATCTGGCAGGGCCGGGCCTGTGCAGCAGCGATCAATGCAACCAAGGAAAAGCCGGAAATCTTCGGGCTGTCGTTGGCACCGGCCGCGATTATCGAAGGCTTTGGCGTTTTCGCCTTTGTCTTTGCCTTGGTCATCAGCGCGGGGATAAGCTGATGGCACAGGATGGCATGATCTCTCACGGTGTTGACGCGCTGATCGACAAGTTGCGCAACGATGGGGTGGCCGCTGGCCAGGCGGATGCAGATAAACTGCGCGCCGATGCCAAGGCCGAAGCGGCAAAGATTCTGGCCGACGCCAAACGCGAGGCGGACGTGTATCAAAAGAAGGCCCGCACGGATTCTGACAACTACCGTGCAGCGGGCGAAGAGGCGCTGAACACTGCCATGCGGGATGCGGTGCTGACCATGAAAGCCGGCCTGACGGACCGCTTTCGCGAAGATGTCGAACGTTTGGTCACCAAGGAAATGGCCGATCCAGACCTGCTGAAGCAGATGATACTCGAAGTTGTGGGCCGTGCGGCAGAAGGCGCCAATCTGGACGGAAAGGTAGAAGTCATTTTGCCCGCGAAGATCGCCACGCAAGAGGATATCAAACAGAATGCCGACGATATCCAATCTGGCAAGCTTACCAAATACGTACTGGGTCTGACCGCTGAAATGCTGCGCGAGCAGGTCGAACTGCACGCCTCGGATGATGCCGAGGGTGGCATACAGGTGCGGGCAGACGATCAAGGCGTGGCTTTGGATCTGACGGATAAAGCGGTGGCCTCGTTGCTGATGGAGCATCTACAGCCGCGTTTCCGGGCCGTTCTGGAGGGGGTGATCCGTTAGAATGCCAAACCCTGACGCCTATATCGCGCTGATCAGCAGCTTACCGGGGTCGGAGCGGTTGTTTGTCGCCAAACAGCCGCCCTTGTCGCGGTTGCGGCTGGATCGGCGTTTAACGGCGCTGACACCCGAGGATGCGCGCGTTTTGAAGGTGTTGGAGCATGCTTTGAACTGGGGCGACTACGACATCGGGGTAACCGACGCGCAGGCCATTGGGCGCTGCAACGAGGCGTTGCACGATATCTCGCAGCCCACCTTGCGCAAGATGCTTATTGAGCGGATGGACTTGCGTACTGTAGTGGCCGCGCTGCGCCTGCGCAAACAGGGGGTCAGCCCACCTGCCGGATCGTTCGGTATGGGGCGTTGGGTCCGCCATATCCCTGCCAATTGGAACGACCCGAGCTTTCGATTGGAAGGTCCGATGCCTTGGATCAAGGAGGCCCAGCAACTATTGGACGCCGCAGATCCTTTGGGCTTGGAGCGGCTGCTCTTGTCGGTCAGCCACAAGCAACTGAAACGCCACGCTGCCCGCCATTATTTCGATTTCGAAGCAGTGGTGATCTACGTGCTGATCTGGAACATTTTCGACCGCTGGGCGCAAAGCAATGCGCAGGAGGCGGCCAAAAGATTTGAGCATCTGGCCCAGCAGGCCATGGCCAATGTCGCCGATATCAATTTTGACGGAGCTAACGCATGACCGCCCCAACCTCTGCCGAACAGACCGCCACCGCCCGTGTCGTCTCGGTGCAAGAGGGGTTGGTGCAGATACGGGCCAACCATGACGCCTCGGGGCAACCCGGGCAGTTGGTCAAGAACGAAGTGGTCTTTATTCTGCCAACACGCCCCGGGCCAGGTGGGCGGCAGGAACGCCTGAAGGCCGAGGTGCTGCGGGTGCGTGGTGATACGGCGGATGTGCAGGTCTATGAAAGCACCGACGGGGTTGCCGTGGGCGACCCGGTCGAACAATCTGGCCAATTGCTGTCGGTCGAGCTGGGGCCGGGTTTGTTGGGGCAGGTGTTCGACGGGTTGCAATCGCCTTTGCCCAAAGTAGCGGCTGATTTTGGCACCTTCCTGCCCCGCGGGGCGGATGTGGCACCGCTGGACGATCAGGCAAAATGGTCGTTCAGCCCTTCGATCAAGGTCGGGGATACGGTGACGGCCGGTGATAGCATCGGAACGGTCCCCGAGGGACATTTCACCCACAAAATCATGCTGCCGTTTAACTGGATGGGTGATTACAAGGTCATCTGGGTACAAAAAGGCGCGGCCACGATCCACGACATAGTGGCCCGTCTGGAAGATGAGCAAGGCGGCGAACACACGCTGACCTTATGCCAGAAATGGCCAGTGCGGCGGCCTTTATCGGAAAGCATTCTGAAACGCGCGCTGTCCGAGCGGTTGTATCCGACCGAACCGGTCCTGACCTCCCAGCGCCTGATCGACACGTTCTTTCCCATCGCACGCGGGGGGACGGCCTGTATTCCTGGGCCGTTTGGGGCGGGCAAAACCGTTCTGCAAAACCTGATCGCGCGCAATGCCAAGGTGGATATCGTCATTGTCGTAGCCTGTGGCGAACGTGCGGGTGAAGTGGTTGAGACGATCCACGAGTTTCCCAAGATGACCGACCCAACCACGGGTGGCAGTCTGATGGATCGTACGATCATCATCTGCAACACGTCGTCCATGCCGGTTGCCGCGCGCGAGGCCTCGATCTTCACCGGTATTACGCTGGGCGAATACTATCGACAGATGGGCTATGACGTGTTGCTGATTGCCGACAGTACCAGCCGCTGGGCGCAAGCGATGCGCGAAACATCCGGAAAACTTGAAGAAATCCCGGGCGAAGAGGGTTTTCCTGCCTATCTGGAAAGCTCGATCAAGGGACTGTATGAGCGTGCCGGAGCAATGAAAACCAATGACGGCGATTTGGGCAGCCTTACCTTGATCGGAACCGTCTCCCCCGCCGGCGGCAACTTTGACGAGCCGGTCACGCAATCGACCCTGTCCACAGTGAAATGTTTCCTCGGCCTGTCTTCGGAACGCGCCTACAAGCGGTTTTATCCTGCGGTCGATCCGATGCTCAGTTGGTCGCGCTATACGGATCAATTGTCCGACTGGTACGACAAAAACGCCGAACCGGGTTGGACCGGCAAGGTCCGGGATTTGCTGGCCCTGATCGAAAAAGGCGAACAGGTCGATCAGATGATGCAGGTGACGGGGGAAGAGGGCGTCACGATCCAAGATTTCGTAACCCAGCAAAAAGCGCTGTTTGTGGATATGGTTTATCTGCAGCAGGACGCGTTTGACAAAGTGGACGCGACGGTGCCGCTGGAACGTCAGAAAATGACCTTCAAGCTGGTCTACGACGTGACCCAATCAACTGCGGAGTTCGCTGACAAGGCCGAGGTTCGGCAGGTGTTTACGCAGCTCACAGGATTGATGAAGAACTTTCACTATGCGGCGGAAAACACACCGGAATTCAAGTCGATCTGGGGGCAGATACAAAATCTGTGCCGCGAGAAGTTTGGTGTCTAAATAGGGAAGTGGTAGCCCGTAGGGGAATCGAACCCCTCTTTCCAGGTTGAAAACCTGGCGTCCTAACCGATAGACGAACGGGCCATTTGGTATGGCGCAAGCACAAGTGGTAGCCCGTAGGGGAATCGAACCCCTCTTTCCAGGTTGAAAACCTGGCGTCCTAACCGATAGACGAACGGGCCACGCTGGCTTGTGGAGGGCCTTTTACGGTTTCACCCGGACCCCCGCAAGCCGAAAAATGCAAGGATGGGAAAGTTTTTTCCCAGACCCGAAATCGGGCTTAAATCGCCTCTGCTGCGTCTTCCAGCCGAAGTTGCACACTTTGGCGTCCACCCCATGAGTTCACCTCTAGCCGCCCGGCGAAATGAAAGCGCGCGCCGCCGTGATTTGACAGCTTTTCGCCCATCGGACCGTCAAAGGCCCCAAAGGCAATTGCATCCAGACCGCCGCCAACACCGTCGGACAGGGACAGTTTCAGATGGGATTCACCAACGCGTTTGGCAAAACGCACCTGCAGGTCGGGCAGCGCATATCGCGGGGCTGGGGCGCTGGCCCCGAACGGACCTGCCTTTTCGATCTGTTCGATCAGATCAATAGTGGCTGCACCAGGCATCAGGGTGCCATCCAGTTTCAAATCGGCCGGACCGCCGTCACCCGCGCCTTGCTTGGCCAGCAATTCGCTGAGCCGCGCCATGGCAGGTTCCAACTGGTCGCGCATCACGGTCAGCCCCGCCGCCATCTTGTGGCCGCCGCCCTTCACCAGTAACCCTTCGGCCGCTAGCCGCTGGATCGACGCACCCAGATCAACGCCCGAGATCGAACGGCCCGAGCCTTTGCCCTCATCCCCGTCGAAACCGATGACAATCGCGGGGCAGTTGGCGTTCTCCTTCAGGCGTGAGGCCACGATGCCGACCACGCCAGGGTGCCAGCCTTCACCCGCAGCCCAAACAAGCGGCGCATCCAGACCACGTTCCTCGGCCTGCTCTAACGCTGCGGCACGTACGGCGTTTTCGATGTCACGACGCTCGGTGTTCAATTCATCCAAGCGTTGCGAGAGCGCCTGCGCCTCATGCATCGATTCTGTGCTTAGCAACCGCGCGCCCAGGTCCGCCTGACCAATGCGCCCGCCCGCGTTCACGCGCGGACCCAGCAGAAACCCCAGGTGATAGCTGTTAGGCGCCGAGTCCATGCGCGCCACATCCGACAGCGCCACAAGACCGGGCCTTTGCCGTTGGGCCATAACCTTCAGGCCTTGTCGCACAAGCGCCCGGTTAGCTCCGATCAGCGGGGCCACATCAGCCACGGTCGCCAGCGCCACGAGATCCAGCAGACCAATCAAGTCAGGCCCCTTTACACCTGCCTCACGCAGTTGACGTCCGGCTTCGACCAGCATCAGAAACACGACACCGGCGGCGCAGAGAAAGCCCAGATCGCCGCTTTCATCCTGCCGGTTAGGGTTCACCACGGCGGCACAATCGGGCAGAGTTTCGCCGCCCAAGTGGTGATCCAACACGATCACATCTGCGCCCTTGGCTGCTGCAATCGGTTCGTGACTCAGCGTGCCACAATCGACGCAGATGATCAGGTCATGCGTGGCGGCCAGTTCCTGCATCGCGGGCACGTTGGGGCCATAGCCCTCGTCAATTCGGTCGGGCACGTACAAAGTAGCCTGCAGGCCCATCTGCCGCAGCCAAACCAGCAGCAAAGCCGCAGAACTGGCGCCATCTACGTCATAGTCCGCGAACACTGCGATCCGCTCATTGTTCGTGACCGCTAACAGGAATCGCATTGCGGCTTTTTCCATATCCTTCATGTCGCGCGGGTCAGGCAGCAGTTCTTTCAGTTTGGGTTCCAGAAACCCGGACGCCTCCATAGCAGAGACGCCGCGTCGCGCCAGAACCTGACACACCGCGCGGGGCAGACCGGCCTGTTGGATCAGCATTTCCGCGGCCCGCTCAACGTCGGGCGCTGGGCCGACCCAACGTCGCCCGGATAGTGACTGCTCAACCCCAAGATAACTCATGGTGTGCCTCTTATGCGCCAAGGCCGGACCCTCTCGGATCCGGCCTCTTCATCTTTTTCCAAATACTCTCGCCGAAGGCAATGGCGCAAACCATCACGCTTTGTCGTGGGGCCACATTGGCGTGCGATACGACATGCGGCGGACCGAGCCGGTTTTCGACCGCATCAGCAGCGTGGTGGTTTCGACCCAGCCGGGTTCGCGCTTGATGCGCGGCAACAGCGAACCGCCGGTGACACCGGTGGCAGCAAAAATCACGTCGGCAGTGACCATTTCGTCGCGGGAATAAACGCGGTCCAGATCGGTGATGCCTGCCTTGGCGGCGCGGCCGCGTTCGTCATCGTTGCGGAACAACAGGCGGCCAAAGATCTGACCGCCCATGCATTTAAGCGCAGCTGCAGCCAGAACGCCTTCGGGCGCGCCACCCGAACCCATATACATGTCGATGCCGGTCTCTTCGCTTTCGGCACAGTGCATGACACCGGCCACGTCACCATCGGTGATCAGGCGGATCGAGGCGCCGGTTTCACGGACTTCAGCGATCATCGCTTCGTGACGGGGACGCTCCAGAATGCAGACGGTGATATCGGCAGGCTCACAACCCTTGGCCTTGGCCAGTGCTTCGACCCGTTCGCGGGGCGACATGTCCAGATTGACCACACCTTCGGCGAACCCCGGACCAATGGCCAGCTTGTCCATGTAAACGTCCGGCGCATGCAACATCGAGCCGCGCGGGCCCATGGCGATCACGGTCAGCGCATTTGGCATGTCCTTGGCGGTCAAGGTGGTGCCTTCCAGCGGGTCCAGCGCGATATCCACACCAGGTCCGTTTCCGGTGCCGACTTCTTCGCCGATATACAGCATCGGCGCTTCGTCGCGTTCACCTTCGCCGATAACAACCACACCCGCGATATCCAGCAGGTTCAGCTGTTCGCGCATGGCGTTTACTGCTGCCTGATCGGCGGCTTTTTCGTCGCCACGCCCAACCAGAGAGGCGGACGCCAGTGCGGCCTGTTCTGCGACCCGCGCAAGGCCCAGAGACAACAGTCGGTCGTTGAAATCAATCTTGGCAGCACTCATTTTTCACTATCCTCAGGTCAGTATCGGCGTTTTCTTCGGCATAGCCTGCGTCTTGGGCAGGCCGCAAGGGTCAAACCTCTTCGATGCGCAATGCAACTGGCTCATCCGCCACCACATCGGTGTCCCGTAGCCCGTTCAGGGCAACGTCCAGCGTGGCGCGCGTGGTTTTGTGGGTGACGATCAGAACCGGAGCGGTGCTTTCCGTATGCCCGTATTGGCGCATCCGGTCGATTGAAACACCTGCATCGCCCAGAATAGCCGCCACTTTGGCCAGCGCTCCAGGTTTATCGAAGAGGGCAAGCCGCAGATAATAGGGGGCGGGCAGTCCGGTCACCGCAGGCTTGGCATCTTGCAACGAGGTTGCGGGGCGACCAAAGGTCGGGATTTGCAGCCCGCGTGCCAGATCGCAGACATCGCCCATCACTGCGCTTGCCGTAGGGCCTTCGCCAGCTCCGGGGCCGCGCAGCACGACTTGCTCGACCGCGTCGCCCTCGATCACCACCATGTTTGTGCCGCCTTCCAACTGCCCCAAGGGCGAGCTGCTGGGCACAAGGCACGGCTGCATACGCTGTTCCAAACCACGGGCCGAGCGTTGCGCGACGCCCAGCAGTTTGATGCGATAGCCCATATCGGCGGCTTGATGAATGTCTTCCAGGGTGATCTGCTGAATGCCTTCGATCTGGATTCCATCGAAGTTCGGCTTGGTGCCAAAAGCGATCGAAGACAACAACGCCAGCTTATGCGCCGCGTCGATGCCGCCAACGTCCAGGTTCGGATCGGCCTCAAGGTACCCAAGCTGCGCGCATTCTTCGAACAGCGCGTTATAGCCCAGCTCCTGCGATTGCATGCGGGTCAGGATATAATTGCAGGTTCCGTTCATCACGCCCATGACGCGGGTGATCTCATTTCCGGCCAGCCCTTCGGTCAGCGACTTGATCACCGGGATACCGCCTGCAACGGCGGCCTCGAACCGGATGACACGACCAGCTGCTTCGGCCTTTTCGGCTAGGTCCTGACCGTGGATCGCCAGCAGCGCCTTATTGGCGGTCACCACGTCCTTGCCAGTGGCCAGCGCCGCCTCGACCGAGGCTTTGGCCGGGCCGTTTTCGCCGCCGATCAGTTCGACAAACACATCGATGTCATTGCGCTTCGCCAACGCCACGGGATCGGTTTCCCAGGCGTAGTCCGACAGGTTCACACCGCGATCCTTATTCGCATCGCGCGCCGAAACGGCAACGATCTCGACAGATCGGCCCGTGCGTGCCTGCAGCAGGTCTGCGTGGCGGCGGATGATCTTTACGACACCCACGCCAACCGTTCCCAAGCCCGCAATTCCCAGCCGCAGCGCCTGTGTCATCCCGTGGGTTCCTTTCCGCTCGAAATTTCCGTGGTTTCGGGCCGTTTGCCCGTTCAGCGCTGCCTTAGCGGGTTCAGCGCTAGGGTGCAATGCGTCCTGGTCCCGGACGGGGCTGAATCGTAGGGGCTTAGTTGATTTCCGCGTTCTGGAGTTCTTCTGACTTTTTCTCAAGTTCCTCACGCCGCGCAATCAAGTCTTCTTCGACCACGGCGGCCTCGTTCACCGGATCAACGGCGGGGCCCAGGTTTTCCTGCAGCGGGATAAGTTTAGGATAGCGTGCCGACTCCAGCTCCGGCAACTCGCGCCCTTCCAATTCTGGAATATCGGTGCATCCGGCACATGCGAGCATCAGTATCAGCAAAGGCAGGGGTTTCATGCAGAACTCTTTCAACATCAACTGAAACTGTGATGCACCTTTTAGTGGTTTGGTTCAAGCGGGGTTCTATCTGAACAAACGTTCAGATACGGTGTGGGAATGGCACGTACGCAAGGTTCACATTCCGATATTACCGGCCCACGCATCCGCAAAGCGGCGCTGGGTTTGTTCGCCCGTCACGGCTATGCGGCCGTCTCGATGCGCCAGATCGCGTCCGAGGTCGGGGTGCAGGCAGGAGCTCTGTATAACTACACGCCGGATAAACAAAGCCTGCTATACCGTCTGATGCACGAACACATGCAAGAGCTGCTTTTGGCTTATGACGATCTTGACCATCCTGCCGATGCGTCCGAGGCGTTGCGCCAGTTCGTAGGGTTTCATATCCGTTTTCACCTGGAGCGCCCAGATGAGGTGTTCATTGCCTATATGGAATTGCGCAACCTGACACCGGAAAACTTCTCGGAAATCGAGGCCTTGCGCCGCAGCTATGAAAACGCGCTAGAGACCATCTTGCGCAGCGGGCAGCAGGGCGGGGTATTCGATATCGCGGATACCAAGATCGCCACCCTCGCCGTTATTGCCATGCTGAACGGGGTGATGACTTGGTATCGCGCAGGTGGACGCTTGTCGCTGGACGAAGTCGAGCAGGTCTATTGGGACATGGTGCGTCGGTCGGTCTCCACTTAGTGAGCCGGTCGAATGAACGTGCCATTACGCAATTCGCGAAAGGCCTGTTCCAATTCAGACTGAGTATTCATGACAATTGGCCCATGCCAAGCTACAGGTTCGGCAATCGGAGCACCTGAGATCAAAAGGAAACGCACACCCTCAGGGCCGGCCTGCACTGTGATCTCATCGCCGCTGCCAAAGCGCACAAGGGTTCGATCGCCGGACATGTCCCGAATGTTAACTTCTTGCCCTGCAACCTCTTTTTCCAGCAGAACGCCGGTTGGTTGCGAGGCATCGGCAAACGCAGCCTGACCTTCAAACACATATGCGAAGGCACGGCGATAGGTATCTATCCGGAATGTTTTCTTGACCCCTGCATGGATCTGAATGTCCAGATATTGCGGGTCGGCCGCGATCCCATCGACCGGGCCGGTCTTGCCCCAGAACTCTCCTACAATCACACGCACAGTTGTTCCGTCATCATCGGTGATTTCCGGGATGTCTTTGCTTTGCACGTCCTGATAGCGCGGCGCAGTCATTTTCTGTGTCGAGGGCAGGTTGCCCCACAACTGGAAACCATGCATTTGGCCAGCGGCGTTACCCGTCGGCATTTCCTGATGCAAAATCCCAGACCCGGCTGTCATCCACTGTACATCTCCGGCGCCCAATGTCCCGCTGTTGCCCAATGAGTCCGAGTGGTCAACTGTGCCAGCCAGAACATAGGTGATCGTTTCGATGCCACGATGAGGGTGCCATGGGAAACCCGCCTGATAATCCTGCGGGTTTTCATTGCGAAAGTCGTCAAAAAGCAGGAATGGGTCCAGTTCAGATGGGTCCTGAAAGCCAAACGCGCGGTGCAATTTGACCCCCGCGCCCTCAAGCGTTGGTGTGGATTTGCGGGTTTCCAAAACTGGTCGTAGGGACATTGTGACCTCCAATAGCTTTGGTTTGCATGTATGGTAAGCGCAAGTCTGGTCAATCAGCAGAAAAGAACGGGTGCTGTGCGGAAATCTACCCCTCTGTCCTTCCCGGAACAAAACCGTTAAACCGTGGCAAAAAAATCGGGGAGTCACATGCAACAAGAGGTTTTGGCCACCATCAGGCCCTCAATCGCCAGACGTTGGCTGGGCACCGGAATGTTGGGCTGTGTCGGTGTACTTGTTCTATATGTCGCGTTGTCACATCCATCCGAACCGATATGGCTGGTTTTCCTGCTTGTGGTGGGTGGTGCGTCTTTCTGGTTGGCCTACCGAATGTGGTTCGCGACCGATGATGCGATCGAGTTGACGCAAACCGAACTCAGAACCGGGGCAGGGCGGCTGATTGCCAAAGTCGAAGATATCGAGAGTATTGACCGGGGTGTCTTTGCGTTCAAACCCTCAAACGGTTTTCTTCTAAAGACACGGCAAAGTGCCGAAAATAGCTGGGCGCCTGGCCTGTGGTGGCGATTGGGACGCCGGGTGGGTGTCGGCGGGGTAACAACGGCCGCCGAAACCAAGTTTATGTGCGAAATACTGCAGGCTCTGGTTACGACTGGCAGCCCTGTTGAGAAACAACCCCAATAATCTGATTTTCGAAGCGCGGACGCGTGAAGATGTAGTTCTCGAATTGATAGTCGGTATCCAGCCAGGCGGGCTTGACTGTCCATTCATAATCGTTTGACGATTCCACGATAATCATCGGCTCTAGGTCGGCCATGGGTGGAAGTCGGTCGCGCAATCTGTCGATATTGCCGTTGTCCCATATCCCGGGAAATCCGCAGGTTGTTGACCATTCCACATCGTAGTAGTCGTCGCCACCGTTTTCGAAATACCGGATGAATGACACACGCAATCTCATCTCGGCGGTGCTGTTTACCATCCGTTGCATCAGGGTGTGCATGGACTCGATGTAAGTGTCAGTAACAGTGTCTTTTTCCCGCGAGAGCAGATCGCTGACCGTATACGCGGCTTTCACGTTCAAAGTGCTTTGGCGAAAGCCGTCAAAGAACGTGTAGGTCAGCGAGATCGTCATAACGAAGATCGGGAATAACAGCAGGGACTCCAGGGTGAGGCTCCCGCTCTCACGCCGTGCGGAGCTTCTCAGATACTGTCGGATTCTAGTAAGAAAACGCATTGTATCAAGGCTCCTGAACAAAAGCGGTCGTTGAAGTTAGAGAGATCACACCATCGTCACTGACTAAGGCGACTGCCATGTCTGATCCGGGGAAAACCGGATCAATCTGTGCGCAAGCGCGCAAGATCATCAGCTCATTTGCCGGACCATTCGTGAATTCCCGAACGGGTTTTGTCGGTTCCGCACGGTCCGTACAGTCCGGTGACACAGGCAGCGTGACGCCAGTGAAGGCGCTCTGACGGATCATTTCCAGCTGCAAGTTACTCGTGCAATCGTCAATTACGAGGGATCTTTCGCAAATTGCATCCTTGATTTGATCGTGCGTGGGCCCTGATCCGGTCCCAAGGCGAATATCACGGACAACCATATCGACAGCACGTTCCAGCATAACTTGTTTTACGGAAACCAGTGCATATTCCACGGCGCACAGTATGACGACGAGGTACAAGGGGAACAGGATGACGAACTCAACCGCCAACCCGCCTTTCTCGGACCGTCTGAACCGTAGTATATTTTTCAGAAACCCACGGGTCATTGCGTCAACTTCAATTGTTTGATCGAAGCAGCGATGGATTCGAACACCTGTTGAAGGGTCAGATTGGCGCTGCCCAACGTCCCATCGCTGTTGACTGCATAAACTGTGCTGGGGCTGCTGGCGCAATCCTCGATGGTGGTCACGCCGACTGCAGGTGCTTCGAAGGCAATGCCGTAGACGATCACACCCTTATTTTTAGCGGCCGCACAAATATCCGAGGTGCGAATATTTTTAGTGGACGAACCGATAGAGTTATATGCACCGTAATACCAGTTGTTGATACGATTGCTGTCAAAGCGGTAGTTGTTTTCGGCGTTCCAGCGCAGAGACGCACGGTTGAACAATTCAGGATAAGTCAGGCGAATGGCATCACCATCCTCTTGATCGCCATGACGGTGGTTACGGTATTCCTGCTGACGGGACCAATAATAAACGGGCGGTTCTACGCCAGGTTCCGTAATTCTGACGCTGTATTCACCTACTTTGCCGTCCCAATGCGTGTATCCAGCGTTGAACCAGACATCCGAATTCCCGTCACGCAGATCTTCTTCCAGCCTGTATTGTGAGGTATTTTCGCCATCGGTAAACACAATGAGAATTTTTTCTACATCGTCTTCATAGTTTTTCGGACGGTCACCGAAAGTAGCAGGAACAATGGTCTCGGTCGAAGACGAGCTGACTCTCTGTGTCGACAAGTCATTTATGATGTCCTGAAAATCGGGGTCCAGCAACGCCATGCCCCACTTTACGCCGATGTCGATCGAAGTGTTGCCCTGCGCCGTAAGATCGTCGATCCGGTCATGCAATTTATCGATATCGTTTGTATGAGCGGTGATTTCACTACCGTCCCGCGTTGGGCAAGTAAGATACCTGGGTTCTTCCCATTGCGTTCTGCTTGTCCGATAGCGATCAAAATGGGCGGTGCGGTCAAACGAGGCGGTTGGGTCCAAAGCAGCCTGCCGGAAATCTGATGAGCTAAAGTTCAGGCAATGCGAGTAATTGTGTTCATTTGTTACGTTTGTGAACTTGCCCAGAATATCCTCGCCCGCGTTCACTTGCGTGGCGTAGGGGATGATCGAGATTGAAATCTTATCCGGATTTTCTTTCTCATACATTGTGTCCACGAAACTTTTAGCCGCATCGCGCAGAACCGCAATTTTGGATCGGCCTTCCGTGGCGGATGCCCGAGTCATCGAACCGGACATGTCCAGAACTAGGGAAATTTCAACAGAACCAACAGATTCTTCCGCGGTACTTGTCGCTGAGGCGGTCAAAGTGTCGATGTACACAAACCTCATGAAGTTTGTTGTGACGGTTTTATCTGCCGACGCGATCACTTTCCGAGATCCGATGCCTTCAATGACCTCGATGTCGTAGTTGACGTCACCCAACCCAGATTTCTTGATGTACTCTTCAGCCACCAGCTTGGGGTCTACATCAACTTGATCCAAGTTGGCAGCAGCAAGGACAGCGCGATCCAACGTTGCTTGCATCGTCGCTCTCTCGCGCTCGAACTTCATGATGTCGACGCCCAGACCGGTTGTCGCAAACATCATCAGAAGGCCGATAAGCACAAAAAGCGTGAATACCGCACCACCTTCGTCTTTGGCGAAACGGCGGGCGACCGAAGCCTTTTTTTCAGATCTCTTTGAGCCGCTTTGAAATACGCGCTTATTCATCTTGATGACCTCGCTGAGCAGACATCCAAACTGCTAAGGAAATATTAACTCTCAAAAATTAACGCCGAATCGTGGCGGGATTTAGGCGAAAAAGCTGCTGACTTGACTGATTTACAAGCAAAAGCGGGATAATTCGCGGGCGATGAGCGCTTCTGTCTTCGGTTGGGCGACAATTTCGATACTAGGTGTCGAATTGGGCGACTCAGCGACCGTCACAGTATTTTTGATGCGTTTTTCGAGTTTTATTTCTGCTTAATTATTGATCGTTTACCCAATGGGTGCGACAAAACGTCAGAACGTAAACCGTTCGCTGGCACGGAGGATTAAATGACGGCCATTAAAGAACCCAGCTTTCGCGAGAGTGTGGACCTCATGTTCAACAGGGCAGCGTCCCTGATGGACCTGCCTCCGGGGTTGGAGGAGAAAATCCGGGTCTGCAACGCGACCTACACCGTGCGTTTCGGCGTTCGCCTGCGGGGTGAGATTCATACTTTCACCGGATATCGGTCGGTTCACTCTGAGCATATGGAGCCGGTCAAGGGCGGTATTCGCTATGCTCTGGCCGTGAATCAGGACGAAGTCGAAGCTCTGGCGGCACTGATGACTTACAAGTGTGCATTGGTTGAGACACCGTTTGGCGGCTCGAAAGGTGGCTTGTGCATTGATCCCCGGCAGTATGAAGAACATGAGTTGGAACAGATCACGCGGCGTTTTGCTTATGAATTGGCCAAGCGCGATCTGATCAACCCGTCTCAGAACGTGCCTGCGCCCGATATGGGCACGGGCGAGCGCGAGATGGCGTGGATTGCTGACCAGTTCGCACGAATGAACACAACCGATATCAATGCGCGTGCCTGTGTCACCGGCAAGCCGCTGAATGCCGGTGGTATCGCCGGACGTGTCGAAGCCACAGGGCGGGGCATTCAATACGCATTGCGTGAGTTCTTCCGCCACTCTGAGGACGTGCAGAAGGCAGGCCTGTCCGGCAAGCTGGACGGCAAACGCGTTGTCGTGCAGGGGTTGGGCAACGTGGGATATCACGCCGCAAAGTTCCTGAGTGAAGAGGACGGCTCTCGTATTGTCGGTATCGTTGAATGGGATGGTGCGCTCTATAATCCCGACGGGATTGACGTTGAATCGGTCCGGCAGTGGATCGTCAAGCATGGCGGTGTTAGCGACTATCCGGATGCAACGCATTCTGCCGAAGGTGCCGAGGTTCTGGAAGCAGACTGCGACATCCTCATTCCGGCGGCCCTTGAAGGTGTCATCAACCTATCCAACGCCGAACGGATCAAGGCACCCTTGATCATCGAGGCGGCGAATGGTCCTGTGACGGCGGGTGCGGATGAAATCCTGCGCAAAAAAGGCACCGTGATCATTCCGGACATGTACGCGAATGCCGGCGGTGTGACGGTGTCTTACTTTGAATGGGTGAAAAACCTCAGCCATATCCGCTTTGGCCGGATGCAGCGTCGTCAGGAAGAAGCCCGCCACGAGCTGATCGTCAGCGAGTTGGAGCGGCTGGATCGGTATCTGGGCGATGCGTGGTCGATGTCCCCGGACTTTAAGGCCAAATACCTCAAAGGTGCGGATGAGCTGGAATTGGTTCGTTCGGGCCTCGATGACACGATGCGCATTGCCTACCAATCCATGCGCGAGGTCTGGCACAGCCGTGATGATGTCGAAGATCTGCGGACGGCGGCTTATATCGTGGCCATTGATCGCGTCTCGAAAAGCTACCGCGCCAAAGGGCTATAACACTTTCGTCGGTGGGGTGTTTTGACGCCCCGCCGATCAAATATGGCTCCTTCGTCGAAAAGGGTGATAGCAGGTGCCGCTTCTGAGGGTTAGACTCTACGGAACTCAACTGATTCCGGAGCCGTACAATGTTTCGTCCCTTGCTCGCCTTTATCCTTTTGTCGACACCTGCAATGGCTCAGGAAACCAAGGAAGAAAGCTGTGGGTATCAAGCTGACGTCGTTCGAGCAATTCAACAGGCCCGGCTGGATCGGGTGAAAGAAGCTGACGTTGCTGAGACTATTGTGTCAAGCAATCCGCCATGGCCATCCAACTACAATTCCGCGATCCCCGGGTTAGCCCCATGGGTTTACGAGCTAAAAAAGCGAGAATTACGCAAGCAGGACCTTGGTGAAATCCTCTACCAACAATGTGTGGACAATTGGGATGAGATACAGGCCTTAAAAAACAACATCACCAACTAAGATGTCGCTGCCCCCCGGATTTCTAGATGAACTGCGCACCCGCCTGAGCTTGTCTCAGGTCGTTGGGCGCAAGGTCATGTGGGATGCCCGCAAGTCCAATCAGGGCAAAGGCGACATGTGGGCGCCATGCCCATTCCATCACGAAAAGACCGCATCCTTCCATGTCGATGACCAAAAGGGGTTCTATTATTGCTTTGGCTGTCACGCCAAAGGCGATGCGATAAGCTTCGTGAAGGAGACCGAAAATGTGTCGTTCATCGAGGCAGTTGAGATTCTGGCGCGCGAGGTCGGGATGCCGATGCCTGCGCGCGATCCCAAAGCACAGGAAAAGCAGGACTGCCGGTCGCAACTGGCCGAGGTGATGGAGCAGGCGGTGCAATTCTTCCGCCTGCAACTGAAGACCGGGGCGGGGGGGGCGGCGCGCGATTACTTGTCACGCCGCGGATTGGATGCGCAGGCGTTGGAGCGCTGGGAAATTGGCTTTGCCCCGGATGGTTGGCAGGCGCTGTGGGACCATCTGCGGGGCAAGAACGTGGCCGAGGATTTGATCCTTGGCGCGGGTTTGGCTAAGCCGTCGAACAAGGGCAAAAAGCCTTATGATACGTTCCGCAATCGGATCATGTTCCCGATCCGCGACCCGCGCGGGCGTTGCATCGCCTTTGGCGGGCGGGCGATGGACCCGGCCGACAACGCCAAATATCTGAACTCGCCCGAGACTGAGTTGTTCGACAAGGGACGCAGCCTCTATAACCACGGGCCCGCTCGGCAGTCTGCGGGCAAAGGGCTGCCCTTGGTCGTGGCCGAAGGGTACATGGACGTGATTGCTCTGGCAGAGGCTGGGTTTGGTGCCTCGGTCGCGCCGCTAGGTACCGCGATTACCGAGCATCAGTTGCAATTGCTATGGCGTATCTCGGACGAGCCGATCATTGCACTGGATGGCGATACGGCGGGTCTGCGGGCCGCCATGCGGGCGGTTGATCTGGCTCTGCCGTTGCTGGAGGCCGGGAAATCCCTGCGCTTTGCCCTGATGCCCGAAGGCAAGGACCCCGACGATCTGTTGCGTGCCGAAGGGGCAGGGGCGGTGCAGGCCGTGCTGGATGGGGCCATTCCGATGGTCAAATTACTGTGGCAGCGCGAAACCGAAGGCAAGGTCTTTGACAGCCCGGAACGTAAGGCAGCGTTGGATAAGGTGCTGAGGGACAAGATCAAACTGATCCGTGACCCTTCGATCCGCTCTCATTACGGGCAAGAGATTAAGGATCTGCGGTGGCAATTGTTCCGCCCGCAGCGGCAATCTGGGAACCGCCAATGGCAACCTCGGGGCAAGTGGCAACCGCAGAAACAGCCAGCAACGCCTGACGCGCGGGCATCGTTTTTGGCTTCGTCTGAAGGTGCCGAGATTCAACTGCGCGAAGCGGCTATTCTTGCAATTGCTGCGCTTAACCCCGAAGTCGTTGTGCAGTTTGAGCATCAATTGGAGGATATGGAGTGCCGCGATTCCGACCATGCAGCCCTGCGCCATGCGATCCTGCGGCACGCGATTGATGATCCTGACAACCTGAAAGACCACATTGCCGAAACTTTGGGGCCCCAGGCCCTTGAAAACCTGCTGGCCCTTCGCCATGTCGCAGTAATCCCTTGTGTGTACAAACCAGGCGACGTTGAAAAGGCCGAGATGACGCTGGCCGAGGAACTCGCAAAGATCAAAGCGCTCCGGGGGTTGGATGCTGAGATTGCCGAAGCTGCAGAGGAACTGTCCGATCTGGCCGATGAGGCGTTGACGTACCGATTGGCGCAAGCCGCCGAAGAACGCAACCGCACAAGCCGCAGCCAGAACGAGGACAGGGCCGTTTTCGACATCGCCGACAATGGCGCGCGGATCAACCGCGACGAGAAAGATGCGTTCAAGGCAATCATGTCGGGCATCAATTTTGAACGGAAACGCCGGTGAAGTGGTGTTTTCGTAAGGCACTGGAAAAGAAAAACAGGTAAACGGGTGGCCGAATCACTTCTACGCGCTAATGATTCGGTTGAAACGAATCACCCATCCCTGCAGGAGCATTGAATGGCCGCCAAGGATACGAACGAAGACCGCAAATCCGACGAGCAGGAACAGGAAATCTCGTTGGACATGAGCCAGGCCAACGTCAAGAAGATGATCGCCGAGGCCCGCGAGAAAGGTTACATCACCTACGACCAGCTCAATCAGGTGCTGCCGCCTGACCAGGTCAGCTCGGAACAGATCGAAGACGTTATGTCGATGCTGTCCGAAATGGGCATCAACATCATCGAAGATGAAGAGGCCGAAGAGGAAGAGAACAAAGGCTCGACCGAACTGACCACCACGGAAAGCAACCGTGAGGTTGCGTTGTCCGGTGCTGCAACGGAAAAGCTGGACCGCACTGACGACCCCGTGCGCATGTATCTGCGCGAGATGGGCAGCGTCGAACTGCTAAGCCGTGAGGGCGAGATTGCGATCGCCAAGCGGATCGAGGCCGGTCGCAACACCATGATCGCCGGTCTGTGCGAAAGCCCGCTGACCTTCCAGGCGATTACCATCTGGCACGACGAATTGTTGTCCGAAGACATTCTGCTGCGTGACGTCATTGACCTGGAGGCCACATTTGGCAACCAGTTGGACGAAGACGGCGATGTCGAAGAACCGGTCGTCGACACGTCAGCCGTACAGGCGGCAAAGCCAGCCAAGGACAGCGGACCGGAACTGGACGCGGATGGCAATCCGATCGCCAATGATGACGATGATGACGAAGATGATCAGGCCAACATGTCTCTGGCCGCGATGGAAGCGGCCCTGAAAGATCAGGTGCTGACCACGCTGGAGCGAATCTCGACCGATTTCGCGATGCTTTCGGAAATGCAGGACAGCCGGATTTCGGCCACGCTGAACGAAGATGGCACGTTCAGCGCCAAGGACGAAGAGACCTATCAAAAGCTACGGGCCGAGATTGTTGAACTGGTGAACGGTCTTCACCTGCACAACAACCGTATCGAAGCGCTGATCGACCAGCTTTACGGTATCAACCGTCGTATCATGTCGCTGGACAGCGCGATGGTGAAGCTGGCGGACCAAGCCCGTATCAATCGTCGCGAGTTTATCGACGCTTATCGTGGCCGTGAACTGGACCCGAACTGGCTGGCCGAGATGGCTGAAAAACCCGGTCGGGGTTGGCAGATGTTCATCGAACGCTCGACTGCCAAAGTCGAGGAACTGCGCAACGATATGGCTCAGGTCGGGCAATATGTCGGTCTGGATATCCCCGAATTCCGCCGCATCGTGCAGCAAGTTCAGAAGGGTGAAAAAGAGGCGCGGCAGGCCAAGAAGGAAATGGTCGAGGCAAACCTGCGTCTGGTGATTTCGATTGCCAAAAAGTACACGAACCGCGGCCTGCAATTCCTTGATCTTATTCAGGAAGGTAACATCGGCCTGATGAAGGCGGTAGACAAGTTCGAATACCGCCGCGGCTATAAGTTCTCGACCTATGCGACCTGGTGGATTCGTCAGGCGATCACGCGCTCAATTGCGGATCAGGCCCGTACAATCCGTATTCCGGTCCACATGATCGAGACGATCAACAAGCTGGTTCGGACCGGCCGTCAGATGCTGCACGAGATCGGGCGCGAGCCGACGCCAGAAGAACTGGCTGAAAAGCTGCAAATGCCGCTGGAAAAGGTTCGCAAGGTGATGAAGATCGCCAAAGAGCCGATCAGCCTTGAGACGCCGATTGGCGACGAGGAAGACAGCCAGCTGGGCGATTTCATCGAGGACAAGAATGCCGTGCTGCCGCTGGACAGCGCCATTCAGGAAAACCTCAAGGAAACGACGACACGGGTTCTTGCCTCGCTCACCCCGCGTGAGGAGCGGGTGCTGCGCATGCGTTTTGGCATCGGCATGAACACCGACCATACGCTGGAAGAGGTCGGTCAACAGTTCAGTGTGACCCGCGAACGTATCCGTCAGATCGAAGCGAAAGCGTTGCGCAAGCTGAAACATCCCAGCCGGTCGCGAAAACTGCGGTCTTTCCTGGATCAATAAAACCAAGGCGCCCCGAGAGTGGCGCCTTTTTTCTTTCACCCCACGCGCTTTCACATTGTCCATTGGAAAGATCAAATTGGCGGGAAGTCACAAGGCAAGACCCCTGCACCTCTTTATATCCGCATTGTCCACTCATGGGACAGGCCGGGGTGAGGCTTTGCGGCTGATGACCCCCGGCCACTTGCCATATAGCGCATCCGATTAATCCAGACGACTGCGGAAAGTGCTGGGGGCCTGACCGGTCCAGCGTTTGAAAGCGGTCGAAAAGGCCGGTTGATCGGCGTAGCCCAGCGAATAGGCAATCTCGGACAGCGCCATGCCGTTGGTGATAAAGGTTTGCGCCAGATCGCACCTTAGGTCATCGACGATATCGCGATAGGTTGCCCCTTCTTCCTTGAGCCGCCGTGTGAAGGTGCGCGGACTCATCCCCAGATTTGCGGCGGCCTCATCGGCGTGAATGACAGTGCCGGGCAGCGAGCGGGTAATCAGCCCTTCGACCTGCGCGCGCAGTTTTTGCTTGGGCGAGCGTCGCTCTGCCAGGACACGTTCACCATATTCCAGAAGGTGCGCGCGCAGGTTTGAATCGTAGGTCGGAACCGGCAAATCCAACGAGGATACGGCAAAGACGATTTCCAGTCTCTCTGCACCGAAAACAACGGGAAACCCTGCAAGTTTTTGAAATTTCTCTCTGTTTTTCCCAACCTCGTGCTGAAACCGTATCTCAATCGGACGGAAATTCGATTGCGTCAGGGTGCGCATGCGGGCCAATCCGGCGAACATGAGGAATTCGGTCCGGCGGTGATACCGGGCAAAACTGGCATCCTTCCATTCGGCCTCAATGGTGGCAAAGTTTCCGGCAAGGCGCAGTGCAAAGGCTATGGCCGGGTCGATGAACATATGAAAGCGCGAGGTATTCTCGATCACCTGCCGCAGGTCGCGCGAATACTTACTGATATACGCCGTCAGGCTAGAGGACGAAGAAAACTGCAACCCGGTCTGCGCGGCAAATGTAATATCTCCGACGGTATCGCAGGCATAGCGTGCAAACAGGGCTTCTTGATGGGCGCTGCACGTTGTTGTCGGCGCTGCAATTCTATCCCGTGAGAGTTTACACTTTTCCAGTATACGGTCAGATGCTTCGGTGCCGTTTGTTCGTTGATCAAGCGCTTTGGTCAATAACTGAATGCGGGCGATATCAACTTCCATGGCTGTTCCACCGTGTTTTCAATCGGGTTTAATGCCGTTGTTGCGTATTGGGCGTTTGTCGATCCCATGTATTGCTTCAATGTCTGGAATTCGAATGGTTTTGGCCGGCAAACACAAGACCCAAGGTCAGACATTTTGTATTTCCCGTCCGTTGTCGGGTTAGCACCTTGTGGGGATGAGGTCAGAGCCCTGGAAAAAAAACCACCAAAACCGGTGGCTCCCCGGCACATTCACGCGTTTGAATCAGACGGCCTCATGTCGCATTGCCCGGTCCGGACCATGGTGAAAGGGTGCGGGTAGGAAAGCTAACGGGCGCAACAGATATGCCAAACTTTGCCGTCTCAGAATTGGTGGATGCTCAGTATATCATTGTTTTTGATGGAGAATGTGTTCTGTGTTCAGGTTTTTTTCAATTCATGACGATGAGGGATAAAGCGCAGCGTTTTAAATTCGCAACGGCGCAATCGCCGCTAGGGCAAAGGCTGTACCAAGAGCTTGGATTGCCCATGCAGGATTTTGAAACCAACCTGGTGATCGTGAACGGCAATGTACATCAACGTTTGGATGCCTTCGCCGCGGCGATGGGCGCGCTGCCGGGGATTTGGCCGATCTTGTCTTTTTGTAGGTTCCTGCCCAGTTGGATCAAAGACCCGCTGTATCATGCCATTGCACGTAACAGGTACAAGTTATTCGGACGCAATCCGACCTGTATGATCCCGGATGCCGCACTGCGATCCCGTTTTTTGCCCGAGGGATTTTGAGTGGAACCCGATCCGTTTTTGCAATCCCTTCCGGCCGGGGTAGAAGTGCCCTTGGCCCTTAAGCAGTTGCATTCCAACACAGGTCACTACGTGGGACGGTGCGATATTGTCGAGGGACGAGGGTGGCTGATCAGGCTTGCTTTGCACCTCGGACGGTTTCCTCGAAGCGCCAACGACATACCGGTGCAAGTTCGGATAGACCGTGACGATGACACATGGCAGTGGGTACGTGATTTTGATGGCCACACGACTCGATCCCTCCTGACATTTGATCACGGCGCAGATTGCGTTCGTGAAAAGCTGGGCTGGCTGACGCTGTGGCTGGAGCCCGAGGTCGAAGCTGAACACCTGTTGATCCACATCCGGGGCCTGAGCATTTTGGGTCTTCGTTGCCCGGCATTTTTGCTGCCACGCTCATCAACCGTAGAATGGCAGAGCGAAACAGGGGATTATTGCTTTGATGTCTCGGCCAAAGTGCCGGGCCTTGGGGTATTGATCCGGTATAGCGGCTGGTTGAAACTTGTTCACGTACAGATGGACCCGGATTGAATTCATCGTGAACCGGCTTTGTTTGAATTTAGAGTACACTAGGTCAATACCTACCTCGAAACAGGAAAGAGTGTGATTATGAAAAAGGTTATGACTTACGCGGTATTCGCGGCGTTCGTGTTGACCACGCCGGCGTCGGCGACGTTCGCTCGGTTTGGCTATCAGACCGTAGCGCTTAGTAACACAGTCTTTGAGGTGATCCCGCGCGGACGGACCGATATAGACGGGTATTGGTGTGCCGCCTCAGATTTTGCCCGCAGAACACTGGGCGCCAGTTGGCAACAGCGGATTTACGTCAAGCGTGGTTATGGTCCAAGCGAGGCCACGGGGCGCAGAACAGCCGTGCAGTTTTCGCTTACGGCACCGGAGACCGTTCAGCAGCAAAGCAGTGGTGTTTTCTCGGCGGGGTTTCAGCCGGGTTTCAGTATGTCAGTTTCGGCCGCCAATGGCCGGTGTACTGCTCGGCCAATCTTTGACTAATACAGGCCTGTCCACCTAATGAAGACCGAGTTTTTAATTTCAGCGCGGGGTCCCGGACTTTATGAGTTCACTCCGGATGTGCGTGACTGGCTGAACTCAATCGGGGGGGATGGGTTGCTGACACTGTTCGTGCGGCACACCTCTTGTTCGCTGGTCATTCAGGAAAACGCGGACCCCGAAGTGCAGGCGGATTTGCGTGCGTTCTTCGATCGGCTGGTGCCGCCGTCGGATCACCCGTCGATGGCGTATCTGCGGCACACCTATGAAGGTCCCGATGATATGCCAGCCCATATCAAAGCCGCGCTTTTGCCGGTTTCCCTGTCGATTCCTGTGGTGTCCGGACAACCCGTTCTGGGCACTTGGCAGGGTATATATCTGTTTGAACATCGAACTGCGCCGCATCACCGAAAGGTTGCGGCGCATTTCGCGTAGATTCATGATCTAGCGGTTAAAATTTCCGACTACCCAAATCCTAGCGGCTGCCCTATAGTTGTGGATAACTAAGCCACTGCGCTTACAATAAGAAGCGGAACAAGGGACGAGGAGAGGGCGAATGCGCTGCCCGTTTTGCGGTAATATCGACACTCAGGTCAAAGATTCACGCCCGGCAGAGGATCACGTCGCGATCCGCAGACGTCGGTTTTGTCCCGCTTGTGGGGGGCGTTTTACCACATATGAACGTGTACAATTGCGCGATCTGGTGGTGATCAAAACCAACGGAAAACGAGAGGATTTCGACCGGGATAAGCTGGAACGTTCGATCCGCATTTCGATGCAGAAACGCCCCATTGATCCTGACCGGATCGACCAGATGATTTCGGGCATTGTCCGCCGTCTGGAAAGCATGGGTGAAACCGATATCCCGTCCAGCAAGATCGGTGAGATCGTTATGGAAGCTCTGGCGCGGATCGACACCGTGGCTTATGTTCGCTTTGCGAGTGTATACAAGAATTTCCAGGCGGCCGATGACTTCGAGGAGTTTGTCCACGAACTGCGCCCGCCGCAGCCTTCGACGGACGAGTGAGCGAAACAGATAAGCGATATATGGCGCTGGCCTTGTCATTGGGGCAGCGCGGTCAGGGCACGTGTTGGCCCAACCCTGCGGTAGGGTGTGTTATCGTGCGCGACGGTCGGATCGTCGGGCGTGGCTGGACCCAACCCGGTGGTCGACCGCATGGTGAAACCCAAGCGTTGGCCCAAGCGGGCGAGGCCGCGCGAGGCGCAACTGCGTATGTCTCACTGGAACCTTGTTCTCATCACGGTCAAACACCGCCATGCGCCGAGGCGCTGATCAAGGCAGGTGTGTCGCGGGTGGTTTCCGCGATTGAGGATAGCGATCCGCGCGTCGCAGGGCAGGGGTTTGCCATGTTGCGCGAGGCTGGGATTGAGGTCACCACCGGTGTTTTGGCGGAACAAGCCGCACGTGATCACGCGGGGTTTTTCCTGAAGACCGAACAGGGGCGCCCGTTTGTGACGCTCAAACTGGCCAGCAGTTTTGACGGGCGCATTGCGACGTCGACCGGTCACAGCAAGTGGATTACGGGACCGAAAGCGCGGCGGGCGGTCCACGCGATGCGCGCGCGTCATGATGCGGTGATAGTCGGAGCAGGGACAGCGAGGGCTGATGATCCGTCTCTGACTGTTCGCGATCTGGGGGTCGAGGCGCAGCCAGTGCGAGTGGTAGTGTCACGCCACATGGATATTCCGCTGATGGGGCAATTGGCACGTACGGCTGCTGAGATACCGGTTTGGTTATGCCATGGTCCGTCCCCGGATGCCGATCGGGCCCGCGCGTGGGAGGGGCTGGGCGCACGTCTGATCCCCTGTGCGCTGCAGGAACATCACATAGATGCCGCTGACCTGTTACAACAACTTGGCCAGGCCGGGTTGACGCGCGTTTTCTGCGAAGGTGGGTCGGCGCTTGCGGCGTCCTTGCTGGCCGATGATCTGGTGGATGAGCTGGTGGGCTTTAGCGCGGGGCTGACAATTGGTGCCGAAGGCTTGCCCGCCATTGGATCAATGGGGCTGGACAAGTTGGACGCCGCCCCCCGGTTTGACCTGATCGAAACCCGCGCCATCGGGCCGGATGTTTTGCATCGCTGGGCGAGGGCGCTGCGTTAGCGGCGACGCCATAGGCGAGCGTGCGTGGCAAGCGCGCCTTGCAGTTTCGATAACAAGCGCAGAGAAAAACCGCCCTTGCGTTCATTGCCCTCTGTCAGGCGTTGCAACGCGACCTCGACGGGGCAGGGCAATCCGGTAAGCGGATCGTGGTATCGTGGATAATCGATCAACGCGGCATGAACCAAACCCAAGATGGACGGTCTTGCGCCACGTCGCGCCGGTACCGTTCCTAAATCGTTCGTCAGCCCCCACCCAGCATAAAACGGGGCCCCAAGCGAGGTCACACGGACCCCGCGCAACAGGGCCTCGAACCCAAGCAAAGAGGTCATCGTCCAGACTTCGTGTGTTTGGGCCAGCAACGCGGCTGGATCGGTGTCTGTGGCGATCACGTCGGCGAGACTTTCGTCGTCAATCGACCCTTCGCGCAGTCCGGCCTCGACATCAGGATGCGGCTTATAGATCAAGATCGCATTTGGGTTCGCCTCACGCGCGGCCCTCAGCAAGTCGGTGTTTGTGTGGACAGTCGTAGTGCCAAGCAGGATTGAGGCATCATCCTCGACCTGACCCGGAACCAGAATGCGATGCCCTTCGGGCAGTTCCGGGGGCGCTCCGCCGGTATTGTATTTGCTGAGTTGGCCCGAAACGATCTGCGCCACCAACCGTTCGGCTCGCAATTCCTGATCCGGGCGCAGGGTTTCACGTGCGGTGATCAATTCCTCCAACCGGCTTGGATGTGTCGGGTCGTAGTAGATGCCCAGGTCGTCCGTTGCCAAAGACAGGGGCGGCACCAGATTGGCGCCAAGCCCGCGGGACCTCAGAAAACCGTCCTCGATCCTGATCGCGTCTTCCGCATCGCGGGCGTGGTTGGCCCAAACCATATGCGGACAGTCGGGTGTATCGGGCGGGGTCGGAGTGAAGCGAATCTTCTTTTCGCGACCGAACATCTCTTGCAGGTGTTTGCGCTTCCACAGCCGCATGCCGGAGGCTGTCCACCCCTTATGATCCTGACGCCACGCCCTCGTTTGCGCCTCGAGCGTATCCAGCACAGTTTCCAACTCGCACAACTGGTCCCGGTATGGGTCGTACCATGTAGGATAGAGGATCATCGCTGCGGCAAATAACTGTGCCCGGGTCAGGTTGCGCTGGCGGCGAGGGAAATAGACCTCATCCTGTGTCAGCCCCCATCCGGCATAGAAGGGCTGGCCAAAGACACGCGGCTTGTGGCCAGCCATTATAGCCTCAAAGCCCAACTGCGATGACAGGGTGTAGACGCCGACCGCACCCTCTAGCAGAGTCCATGGGCTGATGGGCTCGGTTACAAACGAAACCCGGTCGGTCATATCTTGATCCGAGTAATACCCGCTGCGATATCCGGCAGCGGTTTCGGGATGTGTCTTGATCAGGACACGGGCACCGGGATTTTCCTCTTGTGCCATGACCAGCATCTCGCGGAAGCGTGCGTCATCACCCTCGCTGGCCGTGACCGAGGCATCATCTCGCGCCTGATCGACCACTAGAACGTAACCCGGTTCAGGTGGGGGCAGGGTGGGATCGACGGCAGAATACTTGCTGAGGTGCAATTCGCGCATCCTTTCGGTCCCATACCGGGCCCGGTTCAGCAGGGCGGTATCGTCCAGCGGATGCGTGGCCAGTAGGGTTTCAAGATCCGAAGGCTGCGCAGGATCGAAATGAACCCCCGACCGATCAAGCAACAGACCCAGCGGCGGCTCACCCGTCCGCCCTGGATGTAACGAGCGCAAAAAGGCGTCTTCGACACGTAGAATCGGTGCGTTGTGTCGGGCCGCGATGCTAAAGCCGCGATGCGCAGTTGGGCTGTTGCCCCAAACACCCACTACGTCTGCGTCGCGGGGAAGACCCAGCCGGATGTCGTAACCATTGAAGTGTAGGATGCGCCGTATGCGGCGTTGGGTCAGGAAACCACCGTTATAGACAAGCAACCGGGTCCGTTGTGCCCCGGCTGTTGGGTCAAGTTGCATCAGCCGCCCGTCAGCGTGGCGACGTTTGCAACCGGTGTCAGGCCACCGGCGATCAGAGAGATCGATTTGCTCCACTGTGCATACGGGGCTTCGGTCACATAGATCGTGTCGTCGTCACGGATGACGAAGTCCCTAGCGACGAACAATCCGTTGGGCGCGGTCAGGTTCAACAGATAGATCATACGCTGATCACCCTGCAGATCCTGGCGCCCCATGACGTTGCGCGCGATGTCCTGCCGTTCCTTACGTAGTACGAAAATACCGGTCGGGTCCGAGGACAGGGATTGCAAGCCGCCCACTTGCGCCAGAGCTTCAAGCGCCGAAAGGTCTTGTGTGTCGAATGCCACGCGCGACTGCCCGGTGGCCCCAAGCGCGATGTAGGAACGGCTGTCAGCTTCGACGAGAATGCGGTCTCCGCCGCGCAGCGCGACGTCCAACTGGGGATTACGCACCAGATCGTCATACCAGACCGTCCCGCGGTCATTTCCGCGGATCAGCGTCACCAGCGCGATGTCCGAACCCACGGCAACGCCGCCGGCCCGCGACAGCATTCCGGACAGGGTACGGCTTGGCCGCTCGATTGGATAAATGCCCGCTGCCCCGATTTCTCCGCTAA
This sequence comes from Ruegeria sp. BB1, assembly GCF_056539465.1. NCBI lineage: Bacteria > Pseudomonadati > Pseudomonadota > Alphaproteobacteria > Rhodobacterales > Roseobacteraceae > Ruegeria > Ruegeria sp. BB1. The sequence goes on along the minus strand of NZ_JBQFVB010000001.1, from coordinate 1,090,022 downwards.
GTGAAACGGTTGCGCCATCCCCTGCGACACGGCGGACCTCGACTTGTGGATCGGGCGTCTGTTCCTGCAATTCGCTGGTGATCAGTTGGCGCAGTTGCTCGGGCGTGTTGCCCGAGGCCCGGATGCGTCCGGCATACGGCACAAAGATAAAACCGTCGCTGTCGACCTGTATCTGTTCTAGGATAGTGGAGGAGCTTATTTCACCGGACAACAAGCCGTCATCGACGTTTTCCCAGACCGTCAAACCAAGGACGTCACCGGGGCGAACAGTGTCTGCCGCCAGGCGTTGCGCACTGCGAAAAGAGGACGAAAACCCGTATTGAGGGATGGCCGAAGTGGCCTTTGCGACGCGGTCATCAACTTCGACCACAAAAGCATTGCCGCCTTTTTCCGTGGAGCCCGCCAAAATTTCGGACTTGTTGGGTCCTGATTTCGGAAGTTGACACCCGGCCAACAGGCCAATTGCGGTCACAAGGGATAACCCCCGTATCCATCGGATTGGAAAGCGCTGCACTGCCGGTAATCCTCGGTCGTTTTTGTTATGGTCTTTTGTTGGGCGCAGGCTACCCGGTTCGCGCGATAACTTCTAGCGCCAACCGGCCAGTTTTACTCAACAAGCTTTAACTGTGGCGTCTGCGCCTCTTTGTGGGACAGGACAGATTGATAGGGGTCTGCGGCGTTCAGCATCATATCCGCCACGCCACGCAAAAGCTGCCTGCGGCCCCGGCGGGAATAGAATCCTCCGGGCACCTGACTCGTTTTCAACAAAAACCGGCGATAGGTCTGATAGGCATCCTGATCCGGGGGCATCGGGTCGGCAAAGAACGCCGCCAATGGTTGGCGCGATACGAATTCGGGTTTGTCATAGACCGATTTGCCAAAGATGCGCAGCGGGATGCCACGCCACAAAACCTGCTGCCCGGCAGTAGAATTGATCGTCACGGCAGAACTCGCACCATCCAGAAGCTTGGCGAGCTTGCCGCCGGGCACATAATGCACGCGATCCGCAATTCCATTCGCTTGAGCCAGCGCATACACACGGTGGCGTAGTGGTTCGCGGTGGTTTTCCAGCGGATGTTCTTTCACCACCAACCGATGATGCGCGGGCGCGCCGTTGGCAAAACCATAGATTACATCCGCAAGAAAGTCGGACATGCAGGAATAGTCCGAATGGGATTGAACCGAGCTGTCATGCCCCAGTTGCAGCAGCGCGAGATGGTAAGGGTGACTGCTCCCCAGAACGCGCGCTGTGGCCCAGCGGCGTTGAAGTCGGTGAAACGGCATCAGTGCCAGCCGTTTAAAATACAAGCCAAATTCCTTTGATACAGGTAGGTCGCGATGCCGCCGGAAGTTTCGATAACGTCGGTTCCGAAACAATACAAACCAATGATAGAGCGCCCCATAAAAGATGTGCTGCCGCATATCCCCCCAATGCGAAGGTGGCGGTGGTGTCTGCGCCGTCGACTGATTCAGTGCATGTCGCATCTGATCGACGCCCAAAGACATCAGGCGTGAGTTTCCATTTGAGCCGAACCGCTCATACGTTACCCACCAGGGGCGTAGGTAACCTTCCTCAAACACGTGAACAGTGACGCCGTTGGCTTGGGCAATCTTAACGGCGCTGGCGTGAATTGGGCGCGTGTCGCCGTACAGGACAATATCCGTGATTTCGCGATCTGCGATCAACTCAGACAACCTGTCCGGCCAAAGCTCGGGCGTGTCGAGAAATGGGATGTACGAGGCCTTGTCAAACCAGAACGCCTGATCCCCGGCGTTGAACCCCACGCGCCAAACCTCGGCCCCGGTAGAGCGCAGCATACGCCCGAGCCCGTTGAAAAACGGGCCATGCGGTCCCTGCAAAAACAGGAAAACACGGCGGTTCAGGCCTTTGGCGTCGGGTGACATCACTACTGCTCTTGCCTTTTGTTCAGGAAATTATGCCTGTTTCGACCTTTCCCGGCAAGGTGGGGCTTGCCCGTCACGCCGCTTGCGCTTACCTCGGCTTGGAACACTGGATCAGGTTAAGAGCTGAGGGTTAGCAGAATGTTTACAGGGATCGTAACCGATATCGGCACCGTCACCGAGCTGGATCAGCAAGGCGATCTGCGGGCACGGATCAAAACGGATTACGACACGGCGGGAATTGATATCGGCGCCTCGATCGCCAGTGATGGCGTGTGCCTGACCGTGATCGCGCTGGGCGATGATTGGTATGACGTGCAGATCAGCGCTGAGACGGTTTCGAAAACCAATCTGGACAGTTGGCAGGTCGGTAAGCGCGTCAATCTGGAGCGCGCCCTGAAAGTCGGGGATGAGCTGGGCGGTCATATCGTTTCAGGTCACGTGGACGGTGTGGCCGAGGTGGTCGCCGTGCAGGACGAAGGCGACAGCACGCGCGTCACCCTGCGTGCCCCCAAAGAACTGGCCCGGTTTATCGCGCCAAAAGGTTCGGTTGCATTGAACGGAACCTCGCTGACCGTCAACGATGTGGATGATTGTGATTTCGGCATCAATTTCATCCCCCACACCAAGGAAGTCACAACCTGGGGTTATGTAGGGGTTGGTGACAAGGTGAACCTTGAGATCGACACACTGGCCCGCTACGTCGCGCGCCTGGCCGAAATGTCCTGAAACTACGTCGCGCCGGGATTGCCTGGTGCCGCAAGTGCTCTGGCCTTTGACCGTCTGGTAGTCTATCCACCGGGTCAAACATGCTCTGTGAAAGGCTGCCTCATGAGCTTTGAAACCCCAGGACCCGTCGAAGCCCAGCTGCGCGACGCGATCAGCCCGATCGAAGACATCATCGACGAGGCGCGCAAGGGCCGGATGTATATTCTGGTCGACCACGAGGATCGTGAAAACGAAGGCGATCTGGTGATCCCCGCCGAGTTTGCCGATGCCGACGCGATCAACTTTATGGCCACACATGGGCGCGGGCTGATCTGCCTGCCGATGACGGCCGAACGGGTGGACGCCCTTGAACTGCCGATGATGGCGGTGAACAACTCATCCCGACACGAAACTGCATTCACCGTTTCGATTGAAGCGCGTGAGGGCGTGTCGACCGGCATTTCCGCCGCTGACAGGGCATTGACGGTCGCCACTGCGATTAACGAACAGAACACGATGGCGCATATCGCCACCCCCGGCCACATCTTTCCCCTGCGCGCCAAGCGCGGCGGGGTGCTGGTCCGTGCGGGCCACACCGAGGCCGCCGTGGATATCTCGCGTCTGGCTGGGCTGAACCCTTCGGGTGTGATCTGTGAGATCATGAAGCCTGACGGCACCATGGCGCGTCTGCCTGATCTGGTCGAATTCGCCAAAGAACATGACATGAAGATCGGCACGATCAGCGACCTGATTGCGTATCGGTCTCGCAATGACAATCTGGTGGTCGAAACATCGCGCGAGACTGTTATCTCGGAATATGGCGGAGAGTGGGAGCTGCGTATTTTCACCGATCAGACCCACGGCATCGAACATGTCGTCATGATCAAAGGTGACATCACCACACCCGACCCGGTGCTGACCCGCACACACGCCCTGCACGAAGCACCCGATATTCTGGGTCTGGGCCCGAAATCCTCTCGCGAACTACCGCGGGCAATGGAAAAGATCGCCGAAGAGGGCCGCGGCGTGGTGTGCCTGTTCCGTCAGCCGCGCAACTCGCTCTACGCGGTCGAGGACGAAGGCCCGCGCACCATCAAGCAAACCGGCCTGGGCGCGCAAATCCTGTCCAAGATGGGTATCCAGGAGTTGGTACTTCTGACAGATTCGCCGGAAACCGTATACCTGGGGCTCGACGCTTTTGGCCTGTCCATCGTCGGCACCCGCTCAATCCTTAAGGATGACTGATCGTGGCTGAACAAGACAAACACGGCGTCCTGCCGACACCAACCTTTGACAAACCGGCGAAACTGCTGATTGTGGTCGCCCCGTTCTATCGCGCCATCGCCGACAATCTGGTAGCCGGTGCAAAAGCCGAGATCGAAGCGGCTGGTGGTACTTATGACGTGGTCGAAGTACCCGGCGCGTTGGAAATCCCGACCGCCATCGCTATGGCGGACCGTCAGTGTAATTTCGACGGTTACGTCGCGCTGGGCTGCGTCATTCGTGGCGAGACCACGCATTATGAAACGGTGTGCAATGACTCCAGTCGCGCCATCCAACTGATGGGTTTGCAAGGTCTGCTCATCGGCAATGGTATTCTGACGGTGGAAAATGACGATCAGGCCGAAGTCCGCGCAAATCCAGAAAAGATGAATAAAGGTGGTGGGGCAGCCGCTGCGGCCTTGCATCTGATCGCGCTCAGCCGTAAGTGGGGCGCCTCACAAAAGGGCGTTGGCTTCAAGCCCCCGTCCGAGTCCATCCTTGTGGCGGGCGACAGCAATGGACCCACGACAGCATGACCCAGACAGACGCGCCGAAACCGGCCAACCAGAAACGCCTAATGAAATCCGCCGCCCGGCTTTATTCCGTGCAGGCTCTGTTCCAGATGGAGCAGTCGGGTCAGACGACCGAACAGGTTGTGAATGAGTTTCTGGATCACCGGTTCGGCGCTGTCTATGAGGGCGAAGAGATGTTGGACGGCGATATCCGCGTGTTCCGCAAACTGGTCGAGGACGCCGTGAACTATCAGGCGCCCATTGACCAGATGACCGACCGCGCGTTGGTCGCCAAATGGCCCATTGCGCGCATCGACCCGACATTGCGCGCCACGTTCCGTGCCGCCGGGGCGGAGCTGACTCAGGGCGACACTCCGCCCAAAGTCGTCATTACCGAGTTCGTCGATGTAGCCCGTGCCTTTTTCCCGGAAGGCAAAGAGCCAAAATTCGTCAACGCCGTGCTGGATCACATGGCGCGCGAGGCCCAGCCCGAGGCGTTCTGACGCCTTTACCATGGTCCGACACGCGCTAAACTGACTCTACAAGCGCAATGAGGTCCGCCATGCCCAAACTGATCCGATTGTACATCACTCAGGTTATCTGGGGATTTGTCATCTCGGCCATCTTTGTCGGGGTGCTGTTGGCGCTTAACGTGGCCAATTTGCGCGGTTTAATTGGCGGATCGGATATCGGTCTGATGGCGCTGTTCATGATCTGGTTCATGAACGGCATTGTTTTCGCAGGTGTTCAATTTGCCTATTCCATCATGAGCATGGCAGAGAAACCGGGTGGTCCGCGTCGTGGCTCACCCGTCGTACACAGCTTTGAACCTGTTGCAGTTCAACAGAACGCGCCTGCGCCGAAGTAATTTTGTTCAGAAAAATGTGGCGGGACCGCCAGTCAACCGTGCGGTGTGATTCCCGAGGACCTGTATGTACAGGTGGGCGCCAGGTAATCAGGCCAGGACCTGAACAGAGCCAGCCCCCTCGGAATTGCTTAAGGCCACCAGAATGCTACCTATCACAAGAAGGGCAGAACCCGCCACGCGCCTAAGTAGGGGTTGCGGCGGGTTTGCACAAGGGGTCAGGCATCGACTGTTTCGTGCAGGGCGGTGCGCATTTTGACGAAATGCTCATCCCAGCCGCTATCGAGCGACAGGATCAGACCAAAGGCTTCGGCACTCTGAGGCAGCCCTTCGTGTTGCAACGCAAGCCGTGTGCCGCCCGAAACGGGTTCGAGCGTCCATTTCACCACGCTGACGGCGTCCCCCATGGGTTTGACGGTGAATGTGTATTCCAGGTATTCAGGTGGGCGTGCAACGCGCACTTCTCCCCAGATCAACAGATCACCACTGGTTGTTCCGAACATCTCAAGCTTTTGTCCGGCGGCCAGCGGGCGTTCGGGTTTGTGAAACCATTCGGCCAGACGGTCGGGGTCCGTCAAATAGGCCCAGACGGTTGTGGGCTCGGCCCGTAGAAAGATCGTTTTTTGCAGAACGGTATGTGTCATGTGTCTTTCCTTTCAATGGCTTCTTTCAGTTTGTTCAGGCGGTCGTCCCAGAACTGGTCGAAATAGCTGAACCAGTCGAGAACAGGGGCCATCCCCATTGGTTCCAGTCGGTTGATACGTTCCCGCCCGCGTGTCTCGACCGAGATCAGACCGCCATCCGACAAGACAGTCAGATGCTTTTTGACGGCGGCGCGGGTCATGTCGAACCGTTCGGTCAATTGAGCGATGGTCATGTCCTGCGCGGCGAGCATCTGAACGATGTCCCTGCGGGTAGGGTCGGCCAGCGCACGAAATGCGTTTTGGGTTTGAGGCTGCATGTGCTTCACCATTCGTAATACCTTTTGGTATCACATTTAATGCAGTACCAAATGGTATTGTGTCAAGCCTGAAGTGGTTCTTGATTTTTGTTCACGAATTGTTCACATTTCTAAAATGACACTCGATCTGCAACCCGGACAAAAGCTGGCCCGCGGCGTGGCCCGCCATTTGTCGGCGCATGGTTTTGTTTCAGTTGAAGAATTCGTACCGATGCGTGGGCTGCGCGTCGATGTTATGGGGCTGGGCCCTAAGGGCGAGCTTTGGGTGATCGAATGTAAATCCAGTCGGGCGGATTATCAGTCCGATTCCAAATGGCAGGGCTATCTGGAGTGGTGTGATCGATTCTTCTGGGCCGTCGATATCGACTTTCCAACCGATCTGCTTCCTGCGGAAACCGGTCTGATCATCGCCGACGCTTATGACGCCGAGATTGTGCGCATGGCGCCGGAAGACAAGGTTGCACCGGCGCGGCGCAAGAAGATGATCCAGAAATTCGCAACCGACGCGGCGCGCAGGTTGCAAGCGCTACGTGATCCCAGGATTTAAGCGATTAGCTTTGGACAGCGCGGGCGGCCTGAGCAGCAGCGCGAATTTCATCCGCGATTTCCTCGGCCTCTTCGGGGTCGAAATCCATTGGGATTTCGATGTTGTCTGCCTCGATGAATAGCCGCACCATGCCGTGATCAGTGGGCCCGATCTGCAGGTTTGCCTGAATGTCGCGTTCGGTATTGATGCCCATGTTCGCCTCCGGGACTAGGCGTTCGTGCTAACGCGCAAAGGGTTGAGAATCAAGCTGCCTTTGCGGTCTGATGAGGTATGGAGAATATTCAGATCAGACCCTTTCGCGCCACTGATGCACCCTGGCTAGTAGAGCAGCACGGCCGGTATTATGCGCGCGACGAGGGGTTTGATTCCTCGTTCGGCGCTTTGGTGCAGAGCATTCTGGAGGATTTTGTGGCCAGCCATGATCCGACGTGTGAACGCGGCTGGATAGCGGAAAGCGACGGCCAAAGACTTGGCAGCATATTCTGCGTCGCATTGGACGAACAAACTGCAAAACTACGGCTCTTTCTGTTGCTGCCCGAAGCACGGGGGAGGGGGTTGGGAAAGCGCATGCTGGACACCTGTATGGGCTATGCGCGTGGTGCAGGGTACGCGGAAATGCGGCTTTGGACCCACGAAAGCCACAGGGCGGCCTGTACGCTGTATCGTGCGAATGGATGGCAGTTGCTGGACAGTAAGCCAGTGCATTCCTTTGGTGTCGATCTTGTCGAACAAAGCTGGAAAATTCGGCTTTAATCCTCTTGCATTCCTTGGATGCGTTCGGTACATCGCCCCTCACGAGTGCCGCCTTAGCTCAGTTGGTTAGAGCGCTGGATTGTGGATCCAGAGGTCCCCTGTTCAAGCCAGGGAGGCGGTACCATCTCCCTCAATATAGTCTGAAAAAAACGTGCAAAATGTGCTGCTTGGAGCAGTGACTGTTTTTGCTGTAGTTGTTGGCAGTTTTGACGGCTGGCGCGCCTGTGATTAGCGCGCCAGGTTCAGTTTCAGCTTCATTTTGCTCCGCTTTTCTGCGGGCAAATGTCGGTTCAAGTGCTTATTCACGCGGCCAAAGCTCCAGATGACCACGAGGGTCAGCAGGATAAAGTAGAAGGCCAGAATCGGGTAGGGGATGAACGGGTTGAATGTTTTGTCCGCAAAATAGCCCGCGTAGTACAGCGCATCGCCACGTTGCTGCCAGACCGGGAAGGCCGAGAAGAACACCAGCGTAGTGGCATGGAACAGGAAGATCGCCTCGTTCGTATAGGCAGGCCAGGCCAGCCGCAGCATGGTTGGCCACACGATGCGGCGGAACCGTGCCCAGCCTGTCATGCCATAGGCATCAGCAGCCTCGATATCACCCTTGGGGATCGACCGCAGCGCGCCATAGAAGATCTCGCCGGAATAAGCGGCGGTGTTGAAGAACAGCACGATCAGCGCGCCAAGCCAGGCCGAGGTGAGCGCGTCGAGGAACGGATAGCTCTGCTTCAGCGACAGGAAGAAGAAATAGGCGAAGAAGAACTGGATAAACAGCGGTGAGCCTCGGAACAAGAAGATGAACCACTCTGCCGGTTTGCGCAGCCACTTATTCGTGGAAGCCTTGCCCATGGCAAGCGCGGTGGCCAGAAAGAACCCGGTCACCAGCGCCATGATCCCGAAATAGATGTTCCAGATCATGCCCGAGCCGATCAGGGTAAACTGTTCGCACAGGGTAAAATCGTTTCGTGGCAACAGACGTTCGCCAATCCCGATCGAGCGCAGGCCGTAATCCTGGATCGTTTGCAAGCAGCTCATGCGGTGGTCTCCTTGCGCAGCAGCTCTCCGCCCGAGGTCGCCTGACCGTGGGACAGGCGGCGCATCAGCCGTTCAAGACCGATTTCCGAGACTCGGGTCATGCCCAGGTAGAACACCAGAAGGGCTAGGAAGTACCACATGCGCCAGTCGCCATGCGGGTATTGGGTGAATTTCGGGTTCTTGTACCCACCCAGCTCGCGCGCCCAATAGACGATATCTTCGATGCCCAGCAGGAACAGCAGCGGTGTAGCCTTGATCAGTACCATCCATAGGTTTGACAGGCCGGGCAGGGCGTATACCCACATCTGCGGCACGAGAATACGCCAAAAAGTCTGGCGGCGGGTCATGCCATAGGCCTCGGCCGTTTCCAGCTGAGCACGTGGGACAGCGCGCATACCGCCAAATAGTACGTTGGCGGCAAAGGCGCCGAAAACGATTGAGAATGTGATGACGGCCAGAAAGAAGCCGTAAGTTTCGTGTACCCATTCGGGGGCAGTGCCAAGCGGCAGCTTGGCGGCCTGACAGACGATAAAGTCATTGCCCTGTCGGATCGGATCAGTCCATTCCGGGCACAATATTTGATGACGAGTCCATTCGAACGCCTGATCCAGTGCGATCACGAAGAACATGAAGAAGGCAATATCCGGCACACCGCGCACGACGGCGATATAACCTTTGCCCAGCAGGCTGAGCGGCAAGAAATGCGACCGAGCCGCCATAGCGCCCAAAAAACCAAAACCCAGCGCGACCGGCGCCGTAATGGCCAGCAACAGCAAGACCTTGAAGAAGGACAGGTAGAACACCCAATGCACACCGTTGGTCAGATAACACGAGAACCAGCGGAACGTGCCGAGTGTTTCGGGATCAGTGCAGAACGAGAAAATGGCGGGCCTCTTTGACTGGCAAGGGCGCATGGGCGGCGCGCCCAAAGATCAGGCGCGCCGCTGAATGTAAGATCAGAAGGTCGAGGACACTTCCCACTTGGTGATCAGCTCGTTCAGGCTGCCGTCGTCCTTCATGGACTGGATGGCGGTGTTGAACTTTTCTTTCAACTCACCGTCGGATTCACGGATACCCATGCCGACGCCACCGCCCAGCGGAACTTCGTCGCCAACAAAGACTAGACCCGAGCCATCTTCGGTGAAAGGCACCAGGAAGGATTTGTCTGCCAGAACTGCATCCGCTTCACCACCGCGTACGGCGGCAATGGTTTCTTCCGGGCTTGCGAACTCAACCAGAGTTGCGCCGGAATCAGCAACGTAACCGGCCTGAATAGTACCGGTCTGCGCCGCGATCACGCCGCCTGCCAGATCAACGCCATCGGACATGGCGATATAGGCCGACGGATCCGGCGGGGTGTAGTTGTGGGTGAAGTCGATGACTTCGTCACGTTCGTCGGTGATCGACATACCTGCGATGATCGCGTCGTAGTTGCCCGACACCAGGTTCGGAATGATCGAATCCCAATCGTTCTTGACCCATTCGCATTCCAGGTCGGCACGCTTGCACAGCTCATCGCCCAGCTCACGCTCGAACCCGTCGATCTCGCCCGCGTCATTGACGAAATTCCACGGTGCATAGGCACCCTCGGTGCCCAGGCGGATGGTGTCTGCCATGGCCATACCAGCGCCAAGCGCCAGTGCTGCAGTAGTCAGAATCAGTTTTTTCATTGGATACTCCCCAGTTTTGTTTTCTGTCCTGAAGTTAAGCCGCCTGAGTGGCGGATAGAAAGCCCCGAAGCCGTTCGGATTCGGGGGACGTAAAGACATCTTCTGGCAGGCCCTCTTCTTCGATCAGGCCCTGATGCAGGAACACGACGTGGCTTGAGATGTCGGCCGCCATTTTCATGTCGTGGGTCACGATGATCATGGTGCGCCCTTCGGCGGCCAAATCCTTGATCACCTTGATCACTTCCTGTTCCAGTTCCGGGTCCAGTGCCGAAGTGGGTTCGTCGAACAACAGCGCCTCGGGCTCCATACACAGGCCGCGGGCGATGGCTGCGCGCTGTTGCTGACCGCCCGAAAGCTGCGCCGGGTAGACATCGCACTTATCGCCAATGCCAACCTTCGCCAGGTATTTTCGGGCGCTATCCTCGACCTCTTTCGGGTCGCGGCCCAGAACGGTTACCGGGGCCTCCATCACGTTTTGCAGGATGGTCATATGAGCCCACAGGTTAAACTGTTGAAACACCATCGACAGGTTGGTGCGGATGCGCATCACCTGTTTTGGGTCGGCGGGGCGGCGATGGTGAAGGTCACCGGCCCAGCGTACGGGTTCACCCTTGAACAGAATCTCGCCCTGCTGGCTGTCTTCCAAAAGGTTACAGCAGCGTAACAGTGTGGATTTGCCGGACCCGGACGATCCGATAAGCGAAACCACATCCCCGCGTCTTGCCGTAATATCGACCCCTTTCAGCACCTCGAGATGGCCGAAACTTTTGTGGAGGTTTTTGATTTCGATAACGGGAGTGGAATCTGTCACGGGTGGCCCATGTGTTGTCGGTGTTGGTGCGGTAATAGGGCGCAAAAATCGGGGCAATGCAATGCGCAATTGACATCATCGGGTGCTGAAACCGTCAAATTGACCAAACGTACTAACCAAAATGATCACCGATTGGGTCAGATGGCACAATCTCGGACCGGATTGGGGACTGACAAATAGTTCTCGGCAGGGATGGTGATCAGGCCGCGGAGATGCAGCAGGTCGCGATCTTGTGGGTTCAGGTCATCAATTGCTGCGCGAACAGCGCGGGCGATACCTGGTGCATCCTGCCCGATGGCCGTGATATAGGGTAGGGCGGGCGTCGGCGGCGTCGTTCCAACCTCGCGTAGGGACGCGTCAAGGTCGGAATGCGTCTTGAGCAATTCCCAGGTCAATGCATCCAACGCCGCGTAGTCAGCCTGGCCATCGGCCACAGCGTCGGCAGAAAGCGCATGCCCACCAGTTTCAAGTATGGTTTTGGGGCACAGGTTGAGCGCCTCTAGATGAACCATTGGCGCAGCCCACCCCGATTGTGACAGGCCCTCGTTATAGGCAAACGTGCCGTTCGAAAGTCCGTGCAGATCGCGCGGATCATTTTTTCGGGCCACAAAAACGGAGTGATAATAACCGGGCGGGCACCCCTCAAGCCCATAGTCCGGGGTGCCGACCAGCTGTACGTTGCCATGTAGGCGGGTGCGGTAAGGCATGCCGCAGGTCTGCGCAAAGGTCAGGTCGGGGTGTTGCCAGACATCCCAGAAATCGGTGTCTCGCGTTAGCTGATCCGGGCCAAAGCCCAGGTGATCGCGAATCAACGCCCATAACCGATCATTCGCAGGCTGTAATGCGAGCATGTCATACATGCCCAGCATCGCGATCACGACTTGGCGGCCTTTTGACGTGCCAGGGCGGAATCTACGTCACTGACGCCCAGCAGGCTGACCACCAGCCGCAACAGCGAATCCTCTTCGCCCGAGCGCTGTCCGTCGGCCAAAGCGACGGACCACATCGCCTGCACCACGGCCAGACGGTCGTCATAGGCCACGGCCTCTTTGATCGCGCGGGTGAAACGGACCGTGTCGGGGGCCTCAGACTCTAGGTCTTCGGCCCGGGCGCGCAGGGCGGCGGCCTCGAACGGGGACAGGCCATAACGTTCGGCTGAAATCTTGTCGATTCGGGCCATCTCGGTATCGGCATAGTCGTTGTCGGATCTGGCGATGCGCACCAGCAGGGCCGTCAAGGCCAGACGGGCATCATCATCGGCAAGCGGGTCGGGGGCGGGCTGTGTCAGCCGGGACAGGAAATCACTAAACATGGGTTAGATATAGATGGGGCTTAATGCTCTTCCAAGCTTCTTTGAACACGCTCGCGGGCGGTCTGGCTGTCATTGAAGCTAAGGCCCATGGCGATGCGTGCCTCTTCCACGATCTTAATCTCACCTTCGTCTGTATCGCCATCGGCCAGAACGACCTCCCACAGGGCGTCCAACGCGGCAAGGCGTTCGTGAAGGTCGGTGGTTTCGCGGATCAGCTTGCCGAATGTGTCCGTCTCAGGTGCGGCGGCGTGCAGCTTTTCGCAGGTCGCGCGAACCTTGGCAGCTTCGATCGCATTGTGTTGATAGAGCCGCGCAAGGATGCGGTCGATCAGGCTGATTTCCTCAAGCTTATAGTCACGATCCGCCTGCGCCACACGCACCATAAGCGCACCCAGAGCCAGCTCGGCATCCGGGTCGGGCAGTTTATCGTGCTGCGGTGGGCGAAAAGCCTGAAAGAACTTCTTCAACATGCGCTCAGGTTATTCCATATTTTGTGGGCCGCCAAGCACAGACCACCCGTCATAGGCAGAATGGTCGCAAGACTGTCGGATTTGGCAGGAACACGCTGAGCGCGATCCACCTGCGGATGGATCAACCCGCCTGAAGCGCCTGTTTTGCCTGCTCTTGCAGCCAGCCCAGCATCTGCCGATAGGGGACAGGGCCATAGCTGACCCGCGCCACGCCCAGTGACGCCAGAGTGGCCGTATCGGGGGTGCCGGGAAGGGCAATAATGTTGACGGGCAACTCGGTCGATTCGCAGAGCCGAGCGATCAGCCCTTCGTCTTTGAGACCCGGCGCAAAGAACCCGCTGGCCCCGGCATCGGCATAGGCCTTGGCCCGTGCGATCGCATCGTCCAGCATCGAATTATCATGAGTGTCGGGCTTGGCTTTCAAGAAGATATCCGTGCGGGCATTGATGAAGGCCGGGATGCCAGCAGCATCGCAGCCTTCGCGCATTGCCTGGACGCGTGCTTCCTGCGTTTCGATGTCGTAGAGGTCGCTGGTGCCAACGATTTGGTCTTCAAAGTTAAAGCCGATGACACCGGTCTGCAGCGCAAGTTGAACATTGGCGGCGACGCTTAGCACATCCTCAGCATAGGCGCCTTCGAAATCCAGCGTCACGGGAAGATCCACCGCGGCAACGATCCGGCGTGCATTGTCCAGGGCAGCATCCAGTGAGATTTTCTGCCCGTCCCCGAACCCTTGCGCCATCGCAACCGGCGCGCTGCCAGTCGCAATTGCCTTGGCCCCCGCATCGCGGACAGCCCCGGCGCTGCCCGCATCCCAGATGTTGTACAGGATGACCGGCTCGCCCTTTTTGTGTAGGGCGGCGAATTCTTCTGCTTGGGTAATCTGGTTGGTCATGCCGGTCTCCTGTCGCTGCTATGGCGGCAGTTAACCGTGCAAATAGTCGGCGCGTAAAGATGTTTCGCGCCGACCAACACAATACAGTGATTTGTCCGAGGTCAAACCAGCCGCGAACTGTCCTTGGCTGCGCGCACAAAGTCGCGGAACAAGGGGTGCGGGTCAAACGGTTTGGATTTCAGTTCGGGGTGATATTGCACGCCGATGAACCAAGGGTGATCTGACCATTCAACGATCTCGGGCAAACGTCCGTCCGGTGACATGCCCGAAAAGTTCAGGCCCGCCTTTTCCAGCTTTTCGCGGTATTTGATGTCCACTTCGTAACGGTGGCGGTGGCGTTCTTCGATATTGGTGCCACCGTACACCTCGGCCACTTTCGAGCCCTCGGCCAGTACCGCGTCATAGGCGCCCAAACGCATGGTGCCGCCTTTATCGTCGCCGACTTTACGTTCGACTTTGTGATTGCCCTGCACCCATTCTTTCAGGTGATAAACTACCGGCTCGAAACGCTTTTTCCCGGCCTCGTGGTCGAATTCCTCGGACCCGGCTTCGGTGATCCCCGCCGCATTTCGCGCAGCCTCGATCACGGCCATCTGCATGCCCAGACAGATGCCCAGATACGGCACTTTGTGTTCGCGCGCATATTGCGCCGCTTTGATTTTGCCTTCGGTACCGCGTTCACCAAATCCGCCTGGCACAAGGATTGCGTGGAAGCCTTCCAGATGGGGGGCGGCGTCTTCTGTATCGAAAACTTCGGCATCCACCCATTCGACCTTGACCTTGACCCGGTTGGCCATGCCGCCGTGGGTCAGTGCCTCGGCAATCGACTTATAGGCGTCTTCCAGTTGAGTGTATTTACCCACGATGGCAACCTTAACTTCGCCTTCGGCGTTGTGGATGCGGTCGCTGACGTCTTCCCACTTGGTCAGATCGGGTTTAGGGGCCGGGCTGATCTGGAACGCGTCCAGTACGGCCTGATCCAAACCTTCGCGGTGATAAGCCAGCGGGGCGTCATAGATAGTCGAAAGGTCCTGCGCCGCAATTACGCTGTCGGGGCGCACGTTGCAGAACAAGGCCAGCTTTTCACGTTCCTTGGTCGGGATCGGGCCCTCGGACCGGCAGACCAGAATATCGGGTGCCAAACCGATCGAGCGCAGTTCCTTGACTGAGTGCTGCGTCGGTTTGGTTTTCAACTCGCCAGACGCCTTGATGTAGGGCAGCAAGGTCAGGTGCATGAACAGGCACTGACCACGGGGCTTGTCCTGGCTAAACTGACGGATGGCTTCAAAAAAGGGCAGACCCTCGATATCGCCGACGGTGCCACCGATTTCACACAGCATGAAATCAACTTCATCCTCGCCGATAGCGATGAAATCCTTGATCTCGTTAGTCACGTGGGGGATCACCTGAATGGTCTTGCCAAGGTAGTCGCCGCGACGTTCCTTTTCCAGCACGTTGGAATAAATCCGGCCCGAGCTGACCGAGTCGGTTTTGCGGGCCGCCACGCCAGTGAAACGCTCATAGTGGCCCAGGTCCAGATCAGTCTCAGCCCCGTCATCAGTGACGAATACTTCGCCATGTTCGAAGGGCGACATCGTGCCAGGGTCAACGTTCAGATAGGGGTCCAACTTGCGTAAACGCACCGAGTATCCCCGGGCTTGCAACAGGGCACCCAGAGCCGCCGAAGCCAGCCCTTTGCCCAAGGACGAAACCACACCACCAGTGATGAAAATAAAACGCGCCATGTTTTTCGGCTGCTCCCGTGAGACGTCAAAATCAGCTGCCCGACGGTTCCGAAAAACCGCTGCATCACGGGACTTCACGTATAAAGGATTCGCGCCAATAGCGCAAGAGAACCGCAAGATGCTGTTGCAGCTCTCTTTCAGATTTCTAGGTTTTGTGGATCAGTTGGCCTGAGGAATCAGAGGCGCGTTGTCGCCCTGCGCCGGGGGCAGCAGATCATCCGCCGATGGAACCGCCGGGGTGCTTTCTTCAGTTGCCGCAGGTGCCGGAACGCCCAAACGGTCGATAACCGAGCTGCCCGAAGACTTCTGAGCCGCCAAAATGGTCAGCGTGATCGAGGTCACGATAAAGCAGGCTGCCAGAATCCAGGTCACCTTGCCCAAAGCGGTCGCTGCCGCGCGACCTGTCATGGCGCCACCGCCACCACCGCCCATACCAAGGCCACCGCCTTCGGACCGCTGCATCAGAACAACGGCAATCAGGCCCAGGGCCAAGAGGAGGTGGATGATGAGAACGACGTTTTCCATGGTGTTCCTGTACAGCGTGGCGTGTATCGCGTGGTACTTATGCAAGTTTGCCTTCGGGGGCAAGGGATGAGTTGGCATCACGAACGGTGATATTCCAGATCACAGCAAAGGGACTGGACAGGCGGATGATACGTAACGCAGGCTGCGGCCATGCCTCATGACGATCACGACCACCCGCACGCCCTGTTGCCGCCCGATCCCGCGCTTCGAGTTAAAGCGCTTGAGACGATTCTGACCCGTAAGGGTCTGATCGACCCGGCGGCGCTGGATGAGATTATCGACACGTATCAAAACAAGATCGGTCCACAGAACGGCGCGCGCGTTGTCGCCAAGGCGTGGGGCGATTCTGCGTTCAAGCAAGCCCTGCTTGCAGACGCGACGTCTGTTGTCGCTGATCTTGGGTTTTACGGGCGGCAGGGCGAACATATCGTAGTGGTCGAGAATACGCCGGAACAGCACAACATGGTCGTTTGTACCCTATGCAGCTGCTACCCGTGGCCTTTGCTGGGTATTCCACCGGGTTGGTACAAGTCCGACGCCTACCGCGCTCGAGCGGTACGTGAGCCGCGCAAAGTCTTGGCCGAATTCGGTGTCGAATTGACGCCAGAATCATCCGTGCGGGTATGGGATTCGACCGCAGAGATTCGCTACCTCGTGCTTCCCATGCGCCCGGAAGGCACAGAAGGGCTGGGAGAAGAGGACCTTGCTGCGCTTGTTACCCGTGACAGCATGATTGGCACGGGCCTGCCTAAGGTGCCGTCATGACCCGTGTTCACGATATGGGTGGTCGGTTTGGGGACGGTCCGGTTACGCCCGAGGCCGAAGGCGCCCCGGTCTTTGCCGAGGACTGGCATGGTCGTGCCTTGGCCGTGACCCTGGCGGCCGGGTTTCTGGGGCAATGGAATATTGATGTCTCGCGCCACGCGCGCGAAACGCTGTCGCCCAAGGACTACGCACGGTTCTCTTACTATGAAAAGTGGATATCCGGTCTGGCCGACCTGCTGGTCGAAAAGGGGGTGCTGACCTTGGATGATTTGTCGGGCGCAGGCACCGACGACCCACACCCGTTGGCAGCCCGTGTTCTGAAAGCCGGGACCGTCTCGGGAGCCTTGGCCAAAGGCGGGCCAGCAGACCGGGCTTCGGACGTGCCGATACAGTTTGAAGTCGGGCAGAATGTCCGAACTGTGGATCCGGCAGCCAATCGTCTAGTGAGTGGCGGCCATACGCGACTGCCAATCTATGCATCGGGTGCAAATGGCCGAATTTTGCGGCTGCACGGTACGCATGTGTTGCCAGATTCAAATGCACATGGTTTGGGCGAGGCGCCAGAACCCCTTTATGCGGTGGCATTTGCCGCGTCCGAGTTGTGGGCTGACCCGGAGCATCCCAAAGACGAGGTCGTTCTGGACTTGTGGCAAAGCTATCTGGAGCCCGTATGAGCACCTGTACCACCCATTCCGCACCAGAGCCGGTTTTTGCCGAACCCTGGCATGCGCAGGTCTTCGCCCTGACAGTTGCATTGAACGAAGCTGGACAATTCGAGTGGTCAGATTGGGCCGATCGATTTTCGCATACTTTGAAATTGCACGGGTTGGACAAGGAACTGGATGGCGGGAATGATTATTTTCACGCGTGGCTGGAGAACTTGGAGCAATTGTTGGTCGAACAAGGTTCGACGTTACCAGGTGACATTCAACGCATGAGAAATGCTTGGGAAGAGGCTTATTTGACGACGCCACACGGTCAACCGGTGCATTTGGCGGCAGGCGAATAGGAGGGGCGCTGCCCCCGCCGCCTGTTCTGGGCGACTCCTCCAAGATATTTGAGGCCGGATGAACAGGGGAGCCATACTTTATCTGGCCGAAACTATCCCCGCCGGAGGCACCGCACATTGCGCGGTTCTGAACTGCGGCGAATTACCGGTTTCCCTGCCGCTTTGACCCCGCTATATGAGCCGAGTTTGATAATTCAGCGCAAAAGGACCGGATATGGCCAATGTGGTTGTTGTCGGCGCCCAGTGGGGCGACGAAGGAAAAGGCAAGATCGTCGACTGGCTCAGCGAACGGGCAGACGTGATCGCGCGTTTTCAAGGCGGGCATAATGCCGGTCATACGCTGGTCATTGATGGTGAAGTTTACAAGCTGCATGCGTTGCCTTCAGGCGTCGTGCGGGGCGGCAAGCTGAGTGTCATTGGCAATGGTGTTGTGTTGGACCCGTGGCACCTGATCAAGGAAATCGGAACCATTCGGGCGCAAGGTGTCGATATCTCGCCCGAGACTCTGATGATTGCCGAGAATACGCCGCTGATCCTGCCTATCCATGGCGAGCTGGACCGTGCGCGCGAAGAAGCTGCCAGCAAGGGCACCAAGATCGGGACGACCGGTCGCGGAATTGGTCCGGCGTATGAGGACAAAGTGGGCCGTCGCTCTGTTCGTGTTGCCGATCTTGCTGATGAAGCCACGCTTGAGGCGCGCGTGGATCGTGCACTGCAACACCACGACCCGCTGCGCAAGGGGCTTGGGATCGAGCCCGTTGACCGGGACGCGCTGATCGCCCAATTGAAAGAGATCGCGCCGCAAATTCTTCCGTTTGCCGCTCCGGTCTGGAAGGTGCTGAACGAAAAGCGCAAGGCTGGTAAGCGTATCCTTTTTGAAGGGGCGCAAGGCGCGCTGCTGGATATTGATTTCGGCACCTATCCGTTTGTGACCTCGTCCAATGTGATCGCGGGGCAGGCGGCGACTGGTGTGGGTATCGGTCCAGGGTCGATTGATTTCGTTCTCGGTATCGTCAAAGCCTATACGACCCGCGTGGGTGAAGGACCGTTCCCGACCGAATTGGATGACGCGGACGGTCAACGCCTTGGTGAACGTGGACACGAATTCGGCACAACCACAGGCCGCAAACGTCGCTGTGGCTGGTTCGATGCCTGCTTGGTGCGGCAAACCTGCGCGACAAGTGGTGTAAACGGCATCTCGCTGACCAAGCTGGACGTGCTGGACGGGTTTGAGACACTGAAAATCTGCGTGGGGTATGAGCTGGATGGCGAGCGTCTGGACTATCTGCCTACCGCAGCTGATCAACAAGCGCGCTGCAAACCCATCTACGAAGAAATGCCGGGGTGGAGTGAATCCACCGAAGGCGCACGCAGCTGGGCCGATCTGCCTGCCAACGCGATCAAATACGTACGTCGCGTTGAAGAGTTGATCGAGTGTCCCGTGGCCCTTCTGTCTACCAGTCCGGAGCGGGACGACACCATTCTGGTGACTGACCCGTTTGCCGACTGATGAGCGATCACGGTAAATCCGGTCTGAGCTACAAGGCCCGGCGGCGTTGGTCGCTGGTGCTGCTGTTGATTGGGCTTCCCATCTATATTGTGGCGGTTGTAACGGTGGTGAGTTGGCTCGACCGTCCGCCCATTTGGTTGGAACTGCTGGTCTATGTTGGTTTAGGCATCGTGTGGGCGCTGCCGTTCAAATTTGTTTTCAAAGGTGTTGGCAAAGAAGACCCAGAGCAAAACTCGGATTGATCACCGGCAATTCAGGTGATGAAGAGAAAAGGGCCAGAGTAACCTCTGGCCCTTTTTCTATTGTACCAGTTGGGGGGATTATCCCGCGGCGCGCTCGTCATCCGGGCGGAACCCGATCTGGGTCGAGGCCGCGAAACGCCCGCCGCCCGCTTTTTCAATCTTTCCATCGCGCAGCAACTGACCGAAGGACCGCAGGCTTTCTTCGCGGTTGAAGTCATTTTGCTTGAGCGAACGGATTTTGTTCATCAACTGCGGGCGCGAAAACTGTTCCTGACCTTCGATGAACGACAGGTACGCGGCGGCAGCCTCAAGCAAGTCGGGGAGGGACTGCGCGCCCTGTTCCTGCGCGAACAGAGCAAAGCCACCTTCCTCGGGTGTTTCGTCTTCGGCTTCAGTTTCGGATTTTACGCGGCGAGGGGTAACTGGTCCGGCGTCTACGGTTTGATTGTCGATGCGCTGTTCAGCGACCAGCTTAAGAGGGGCTGCATCGTCACTGCTGGGGCGCATGCTGGTGACCTGAATTTCCGGGCGGCGAGGGCTGACGACCGAGGAAAGATCTCCACGATAGCCCTGTTCTTCACTGTCCTGTGCTGTGGCCTTACCGTCGCCACGTTCAGCTTCGGTTGCGGCGACGGCCGCCCGCAGATGCGTGTAGGCCTCGCGCTGATCGCTGGTGTCCGGGTCGTTCAACTGTTCGCCGGCCTTATCCATCAGGCGCGATACGTCCCGATCCAGATCTGACGTTTCAGTGTCTGTATTGGCCGAGCGTTTTGCCAGTACAGCTTCCACGCTTGAAATCTCTTCCAGCAGGTCGACTTCATCCTCTTCCGTCAACACACCTTCGTCGGTGGCTTCGACGACGTCTTCATCTGCGCCGCCGTCATCGAGAATGTTGGCTTCCTCTTCAGAATCGCTTTTCGCAATGTCTTCAAGGTCCGAGAACAGCACGTCGGATGTGTCTTCCTCTTCCGCTTCGGTCTGGTCTTCCGATGTCGCGTCAAACACCTCTGAATCCAGATCCTCGGCTTCGACTTCCAGTGCAGGTGCTTCGTATTCTTCGATCTGAGGCATCTCAGCCTCGGCTTCTTCTGTTTTCGGTGCTTCGTCTTGCGTTTCGACGTGCGCGCTGGCCTCTTCAGTGTCGTCCAGATCCGCGGGGTCAAGCGAACCAGCTGCGAAGGCCGCAGCCACTGCATCAGACGGAGCGGCGCTTTTCATCAAGGTCGTGTCTTCGTCTTCCGTGTAGATGACCGAGTTTTCTTCGGAGTGAGAGACAACGGCCCGGATGCGCTGCAACTTGGCGGCAATACTGTCAGCGGCAGGCGCCGGGGCATCTTCTACGGTTTCCGCGTCAGAAAAAACGGGCTGAGAAGAGGGCGGCGTGTCGATAACATTCAAACCCTGAGCGCTGGCGGCGGATTGGGGGGATGGGGCGTTTTCTTCGGTTGCGCGGATCAGCAGGCCAGAGTCGTTCTGACTGGCTTCGACCCTGCGGGATGCGTCACGCTGCGCGATCCGTGTCAGCATTTCGGTGTCAGGCTGTGGGGGTTCAGAACCAAAGTAGCGATCATCAGCCGCGAGATCGCGGAAGTATTCGGCAATCGCTTTCATCGTTTCAAAGGAATCATCAAAGCCTTCCAAAGTGCACGAGAAGGTTCCATAAGAAACGGTCAAAACCTTGTTATTCTGTACCATCAGACGCACGTCCTCTACAAACTACAAGAGCCACCCACCCAATAGAGGGCACACCTATGGCTCGAAACTCTCTGCATGAACCTACCATTTTGTGGTCTCAATGTGTCCAAATCCGGGAAAAATGATCAATCTTAAAAAAAATCAGTCGATTGTACGGTCTGAGGAGCCAATCGCAGTGGTCGGAGGCGGAGAAATCGGTCCAGATGACCTAAATTTGGCGCTGATTCGCGTCAATACCGTTGTTGCCGCGGATGGCGGAGCGATCCCGCTGATGGATTCGGGGCGGATGCCGGATGCGGTTATCGGTGATTTTGATTCGCTGAGCAGCGCCTATCGCGACCGAATTCCGGCAGAGCGATTGTTTCCGATCCGCGAGCAGGACAGCACGGATTTCGACAAGACCCTGCGCAGTGTCGAGGCGCCGCTAGTGCTAGGGGTTGGGTTTCTGGGCGGGCGGCTGGATCACCAATTGGCGGTGCTGAGCGCTTTGATCCGACTTCAGGATCGTCCGTGCATTTTGCTAGGGGAGCATGAAGTCGTGTTCCACGCCCCACCGCGGATCGCTTTTGACCTTTCACCCGGCGATGTGGTTTCGCTGTTTCCGTTTCAGAGGGTAACGGGGCGCAGCCGTGGATTGGAATGGCCGATTGATGATCTGGTGTTAGAGCCGAGCGGTCGCGTCGGGACCTCCAATCGCGCGTTGGCTGATGTAGAACTGGAGGTGGACAGGCCCGGCCTTTTGGTCATGGTTCCGCGCAACGCCTTGGATCAGATCATGCAGGCGTTTCTGTCGGAGCTGACCGGGCGTTGGCCCGCTCGTGCAGAATGACGTAAAGGCCCGCGGCAATGGTGATGGCTATGCCGATGGCCGCGATCCCGTTGGGCAGGTCATGAAAGATTAGCCAGCCGAATAGGGTGGCCATTGGAATTTCCAGATATTGCATCGGGGCCAGCGTTGCCGACGGCGCAAAGCGCAGCGACCATGTCATCAACAGATGCGCGACGGTTCCCAGCAGCCCGATTGCGATCAGCAAAAGGTGAATGTCCGGGGGAGGTAAGATCAGCGATACGGCCCAACTGCCGCCGATTGTTCCGGCCAACAGAACTGGCAGCATTAGGATTATAGCCATCATGCCCGATGCCGCTTGTAGGGTGATTGGGTCTGTTTCTTTGGCGATTTGGCGCGTCACCAGCATGAACAGGGAAAAGAGCAAAGCTACCACAAGCGGTAGCAGGGCTGCGGCCCCCACTTGTACAAAGCTGGGCTGAATGACCAGCAAGGTCCCAACAAAGCCAACGGCGCAGGCTATCAGGCGGCGTGGGCCAACGGTTTCCTTCAGTATGTATTTGCCCAGGATCAACATTATGAACGGCATGACAAAGACGATGGCGATCGCGTCGGCCAGCGGCAGGAAAAGCAGTGAGCTGAACATGGCTGAAAGGGCGAGGATATGCAGAACCGTGCGAATAAATGTCAGCCACAGGATACGGCCACGCATGCGCAGGGATCGCCCGGTCAATACGGCCAGTGGGACCAGCACCAGCGCCTGAACGGCGAAGCGGACAAAGACAAGCATGCCGACAGGTGTGGTTTCGGCCAACAGCTTTGCCATCGCGTCGCCCATCGGCGCGATGATGCAAAAGCCAAGCATCAGGATGATGCCAAAGACCGGACGATCCTGTGTCATACGGGCGACGCTACGGGGTTTGGGGCCCGGTGGGAAGCGTCTAGGGCAGGGGTTGAACCTTGGTATAGTCTGGACCGATGCAAGTGGGCAGGCCGTCACCCAGTATCAGCCAGTTCAGCTTTTCCTCATGCGCCACGTGCAACGTTGGCTCCAACTGGTTTGGGTCTTCCAGTGTTGCCACGTACAGATGCAGCACGTCCGACATGGCTTGTGATCGGAATGATATCGGAGTGCCGCAATTGGGGCAGAAACTGCGGGTGACTCCGGGCGAAGAGGTAAAGGTTTTCGGCTCGTCCCCGGTCCAGCGCCACTGGCCGTCGCGCACGCCGAAATAGGTGGTCATCGGCGCGGCGCATTGCCGTCTGCAACTGTCGCAATGGCAGGTAACGCAGGACAGGACCGGAGGCGTAACCTCGTACCGGATGGTGCCGCACAGACAATGTCCCCGCATGATATCCCCCTTACTGCGGCATCAGCAGTTGGGTACGTTCACCGCCAGGCCGCCCAGTGACGTTTCCTTGTATTTCTCGTGCATATCATGGCCGGTCTGGCGCATAGTCTCGATCACGGAATCCAGCGGTACGAAGTGTTTTCCATCGCCACGCAACGCCAGCGATGCTGCGGAAACGGCTTTGATCGCCGCCAGTCCGTTGCGTTCGATACACGGAACCTGCACCAACCCGGCAACCGGGTCACAGGTCATGCCCAGATGATGCTCCAGCGCGATTTCAGCTGCGTTTTCAACCTGTTCCGGTGTTCCACCCATGACGGCACACAGACCTGCCGCAGCCATGGCTGATGCGCTTCCGACTTCGGCCTGACAGCCCGCTTCGGCGCCAGAGATCGAGGCGTTATATTTCACCAGTCCGCCAATGGCGGCAGCGGTCAGAAGGAAATCCTCGATATGGCTTTCCGACGCGCCGGGCACGTGATCAAGGTAATAGCGCAGCACCGAAGGCATCGTACCTGCCGCGCCATTGGTCGGGGCGGTCACGACTTGCCCACCAGCGGCGTTTTCCTCGTTCACCGCCATGGCATAGACACTCATCCAGTCATTGATGGTGTGCGGCGCGTTCAGGTTCATGCCCCGCTCGGCCAGCAGAGCATCGTGAATGCCTTTGGCGCGGCGTCGCACGTTCAGGCCACCGGGCAAAATGCCGTCAGTATTCAGGCCGCGCTCGATGCAATTGTTCATAACTTCCCACAGACGCGCAGTGCCTTTGGCAAAGCTATCGGCACAGCCGCGCGCGATTTCATTATCGCGCTTCATCTGAGCGATGCTTTTGCCGCTGGTCTTTGCCATCTCAAGCATTTCGGCGGCGGATTTGAACGGGAACGGGACCGGGTCGCCCTCGTCGGTTGCCTTGCCTTCGGCCAGTTCCTCTTCGGTCAGGACAAAGCCACCGCCGACCGAGTAGTAAACCTGCCGCAGGATCACATCGCCTTGTGCGTCGGTGGCCATCAGGATCATGCCATTGGCGTGGCCGGGCAGGTTGTTGTCATAGTCAAAGATCAGGTCAGTCTTTGGGTTGAACTGAAGCGTCGGCAACCCTTCGGGCGTCACCGAGTGCGTCTTGGAAATTTCGGCCAGCGCGGCCTCGGCCTTATCGTTGTCGTAGGTGTCGGGCACAAACCCGGCCAGTCCCAGAATGGTGGCACGGTCGGTGGCGTGTCCGACCCCAGTAAAAGCCAGCGAGCCGTGCAGCGATCCGCGCAGCCCCGCAAATTCGAACGGGGACGCGCGCATCATGTCCAGAAAACGCGCGGCGGCCACCATCGGCCCCATGGTATGAGACGATGACGGGCCGATGCCCACTTTGAACATATCGAAGACAGATAGAAACATATCAGGTAGCTGAGCCTTCTTCAGGTGTAGCGTAACGTGGTGAGGTGAACGGCGTAACCCCCAACCCCTCGGCCGCGATGGCGGCTTGGGTTGCAGGTCGGGAATCCAGCCGCGTCAGGATGTCCTGCAGATGGGGCGTGTCCCTGAGCTGAAACCAGCTGCGATCCGCGCTGGCGGGGTACAGCGCCATCCAACGCATTTGGCACGCCAGATAAAAGCTTAAAACCGATGGGGTGTCGGCCTGCAGCCAATCCGGCGCTTTCTGGGCTTCGGCATCCAGTACCCGCAAATGTTGGCGCAGGCGCGGGCGGATGCCTTCACGCAGGGTCTCGGCCTGCACGGGGTCGATGTACTTTTCAGCATAGAAAAGAATGCGCAGATCGGCGTGCAGCGTGTTGGACGCAAAAAACAGCCATTTCAGAAACGCCACCCGATCCGGGCTGTTGGGGGCAGGGGCCAGTTGCTTGTGCGTATCCGCCAGCCACAACAAAATGGCTGCCGTTTCAAAGATCGGTCCTTGCGGGGTGTCCAGCACCGGGATCAATCCATTCGGGTTCAAGGCCCGATAGGCCGCGCTGTCCTGTTCGTTCCGGCGGCGGTCCACCAGTACGGTCTCAAAAGGAAGGCCCATCTCTTCCAACACCAGTCTGATCACCAGCGAGGCGTTGTCGGGGGCATAATGAAGGCGATAGGGCGCGGTCATGGCCCCTATGTAACTTGCGGGGCGAATGCCGGAAGCCTCGATTGCGACGTTTCCCTTCGGAAACGCGTATTTTCCACGCATGTTTACGCGTGATGGCGGCGATTTGGCACTCGCGGTTGGTGGCCGCATTTCGTATAAGTCTGGCAGTAATAAAGGGAAACGCTGCCATGACCCGTGATCTGTCACCCATCGATAACGCCAAATATGTCGCCGCTCGTCGCGCTGCTGACATGGTGCAAGACGGAATGCGTGTAGGTCTGGGGACAGGGTCAACAGCCGCTTGGATGGTGCGTCGCATCGGTGAGCGGGTCAAAAAAGAAGGGCTGCGGATCAAGGGTGTTCCGACGTCGATCCGCACCGCGCAACTGGCCTGCGAAGTCGGGATCGAAGTGGTCTCATTGGATCAGGCGGGGTGGTTGGATCTGACCATTGATGGCGCGGATGAATTCGATGGCGAACTGAACCTGATCAAAGGTGGCGGTGGCGCGCATCTGCAGGAGAAGATCGTCGCCACGGCCAGCGACCAGATGGTCGTCATCGCCGATGCCGGCAAAGAGGTCGAAACCCTGGGCGCCTTCCCTTTGCCGGTCGAGGTGATCCCCTTTGGTTGGCAAACCACCCGCACTTTGATCCAAGAGGTGCTGGACACGATGGATGTTCTGGGCACTTCGGCCATGCTTCGGATGGATGGTGAAGCCCCTTTTGTGACAGATGAAGGCAACCACGTTTTGGATTTGCACCTGCAGCGCATCGGCAACGCGCGCCAGTTGGCGCTGGTGCTTAATCAGGTGCCAGGTGTGGTCGAGAACGGGTTGTTCATCGACATCTGTGACAAGGTCGTGATTGGCCACGGGGACGGCCGGGTCGAACTGCGCGACATCAACGCGGGTACCACCGAGCTGGACGAATTGGTGGACAGTGGTGAGAACCTGTTCTCGGATTTGGCTGACTGACGAATGTCAGAGCTTTCGGCATTACAATTCGGCGAAGTCAGTTTCCAAAAACCGGACGGCACATTCGAGAGCATGCCCCTCCAGTTGCAATCTATGGCGAAACCCATATCTGAGCGGTTCGTAAGGACGGTTGAGCATTACTGGCCGATTTTTTTTTGCGTCCTGGCAAGATCAACTGTCTCACCAGAACGGTCTGGACTGTGGTGAGCAATAAGATACACCCGTGGCGTCGCTTTGATGGCGCTTGCTGAAAACTGAAAGAGGCACGGTAAATGAGCTTTGATTATGATCTGTTCGTCATCGGAGGCGGCTCGGGCGGGGTTCGCGCAGCGCGTGTGGCTGCTGGTGAGAATGGTGCCAAGGTGGCGCTGGCCGAAGAGGATCGTTATGGCGGGACCTGTGTCATCCGAGGCTGTGTTCCGAAAAAGCTAATGGTCTTTGCCAGTGAGTTCTCAGGGATAATGCAGGACGCGCAAGCCTATGGTTGGGATGTTAAACCCGGCGGGCTTGATTGGAACACGTTCCACGACAAGCTGGTCGCGGAACTGGATCGGCTTGAAGGTGTTTATCGCAATATCCTGAAAAACAACGGTGTCGAAAGCTTTGATCAGCGTGCCCATGTGGTTGATGCGCATACGGTTGAGCTGGCCGATGGCACGCGTAAGACGGCCAAGCACATCCTGATCGCCACCGGCGGTCGTCCGGTCGTGCCCGAGTTTCCGGGCTCGGATCTGGCCATCACCTCAAACGAAATCTTCCATCTTGAGAAATTGCCTCAATCCATCTTGATCGTCGGTGGCGGCTACATCGCCAGCGAGTTCGCAGGGATCATGAACGGGATGGGTGTGAAGACCACTCAGTTCTACCGCGGCGCGCAAATTCTGCGCGGCTTTGATGAGGAAGCACGCGGCCTGATCTGCGAGGAAATGCGCCAGAACGGTATTGATGTACGTCTGGGCACCAATGTGTTGGAGATGACCAAGGAAGGTGACCAAATTCGCGTCAAAGCCACCGACGGCACCGAGGATCAATTCGATGTTGTCATGTACGCCACTGGTCGTGCGCCCAATGCCGACAACCTAGGGCTTGAGGCAGTGGGCGTTGAACGGGGTCGTAAGGGCGAGATCGTTGTGGACGAATACAGCCAGACGGGCGTGCCTTCGATCTTTGCAATTGGGGATGTGACAGATCGGGTGAATTTGACACCGGTTGCGATCCGCGAGGGCATGGCTTTTGTCGAAACAGTGTTCAAAGGCAACCCGACGCCGGTCGATCACGAGCTGATCCCGACCGCGATCTTCACCCAACCGGAGTTCGGTACCGTGGGATTGAGCGAGGAAGACGCTGCCGCGCAAGAACCGGTCGAGGTATATGCAACCTCGTTCAAGCCGATGCAAAAGGCGTTTGCGGGTGGAACGCAGCGGGTGCTGATGAAGCTGATCGTCAGTCAGGCGACCCGCAAGGTGTTGGGTTGCCATATCGTGGCACCGGGCGCGGGCGAGATGATCCAGCTGGCAGGAATCGCCGTTAAAATGGGTGCAACCAAGGAAGATTTCGACCGCACGGTTGCCGTTCACCCGGTTATGGCCGAAGAACTGGTGACAATGCGGCAACCTGTTCGCACTGCTTGATTTGCAAGCGCGCGCACACAAGTTACAAGGGACACCGTGATCACACGGTCCAACACGAAGGAACAGATACATATGGCGGGCAACAGCGGTGGCCCCTGGGGGGGCGGAGGCTCTTCTGGAGGCGGAGGAAATCGGGGTAATAATGGGGACGGACGCAAGCCTCCCGAAGGCGACGGCCCGCAGATCCCCGAGATCGATGAGCTGATGAAAAAAGGCCAAGAGCAGCTGCGCGTTCTGATGGGCGGTCGCGGCGGCGGTGGCCGTGGCGGCGGTCAGGGAGCGGGCGGCGGTGGTCCGGTTTTCACCAAAGGCACGGTGGTGATTGGTTTGCTGG
Organism: Ruegeria sp. BB1; assembly: GCF_056539465.1. Classification (NCBI taxonomy): domain Bacteria; kingdom Pseudomonadati; phylum Pseudomonadota; class Alphaproteobacteria; order Rhodobacterales; family Roseobacteraceae; genus Ruegeria; species Ruegeria sp. BB1. The sequence goes on along the minus strand of NZ_JBQFVB010000001.1, from coordinate 1,061,672 downwards.
TTGCCGCGGGTCTGTGGGGAGCTGCAAGCTTCTACACGGTCAAACCGGAAGAACAGTCGGTTGAGTTGTTCTTGGGTGAATTTTCGGCCGTTGGGAATCCGGGTCTGAACTTTGCGCCTTGGCCGTTTGTGACCGCCGAGGTGATCCCGGTAACCCGTGAACAGAATGAAGACATGGGCGGTGCGCGCGGCAGTGACGATGGTCTGATGCTGACTGGCGACGAAAATGTGGTCGACATCGACTATCAGGTTGTCTGGAACATCAACGATCCGGCTAAATATCTGTTTAACCTGCGCGATCCGCGTCAGACGATTCGGGCCGTTTCTGAATCGGCGATGCGCGAGATCATCGCACAAAGCGAGTTGGCACCGATTCTGAACAGGGACCGGGGCATTATCGCAGACCGGTTGCAGGAATTGATTCAGCTGACAATGGACAGCTACGATTCTGGTGTGAACATTGTCCGCGTGAACTTTGACAAGGCTGACCCTCCACAGGACGTGATCGCAGCGTTCCGTGATGTTCAGGCGGCGGCGCAAGAACGTGACCGCCTGCAGAACGTTGCGGATGCCTATGCCAACCGCGTTTTGGCCGAGGCGCGAGGTGAAGCCGCACAGGTTCTGGAAGAGGCCGAAGCCTATCGCGCCCAGCAGATCAATGGCGCGCAGGGTGAGGCCAGCCGCTTTAGCGCGGTTCTGGAAGAGTACTCCAAGGCACCCGACGTGACGCGCAAGCGTCTGTATCTGGAGCGCATGGAGCAGGTTCTGGGCGACGTGGATAAAATCATCCTCGACGAGAACTCGACAGGGTCGGGGCAGGGCGTGGTGCCTTATCTTCCGCTCAATGAGCTGCGCCGCAATCAGACTGAGGAGAGCAACTGATGCGTAAGTCACCTATAATCCTCATTTTGGTTGTGATCCTGGGTGTAATCGGCCTGTCCTCGATTTTCATCGTGGACGAACGTGAACGTGCGCTGGTTCTGCAATTTGGCCGCGTCGTTGCGGTTAAGGAAGAGCCCGGTTTGGCGTTCAAGATTCCGCTGATTCAGGAAGTTGTACGCTATGACGACCGTATCCTATCGATCGACGTGCAGCCGCTTGAAGTAACGCCACTGGATGACCGTCGTTTGGTTGTTGATGCGTTTGCACGTTACCGGATTTCCGATCTGAACCGCTTCCGTCAGGCCGTCGGTGTTGGCGGTATCCCGGTCGCCGAGGATCGTCTGGATCGCATCTTGCGCGCCGAAACCCGCGAAGTGCTGGGTTCGGTTTCGTCCCGCGATATCCTGAGTTCCGACCGTGCCGCCTTGATGCTGCGCATCCGCAATAGCGCGATTGCCGAAGCGCAGGCGCTGGGCGTTAACGTCATCGACGTGCGCTTGAAAGCAACTGACCTGCCGCAAGCCAACCTTGAGGCCACCTTTGACCGGATGAAGGCCGAGCGTGAACGCGAGGCGACCGATGAACGCGCCCGTGGTAACGAGGCGGCCCAGCGAGTGCGCGCCCAGGCGGATCGTACTGTGGTTGAACTGGTGTCGGATGCTCGTCGTGAGGCCGAGATCATCCGCGGTGAAGCAGATGCCGAACGTAACGCGATCTTTGCCGAAGCTTACGGCGCGGACCCTGAGTTCTTTGAATTCTACCGCTCTTTGTCGGCCTATGAAAATGCGTTGGGCGGTAGCAACAGTTCGATGGTTCTGAGCCCGGACTCCGAGTTCTTCAATTACCTGAAGTCACCCACCGGGCAGGCTGGTCGGTAATGGGCCTGATCCTTCTGGCCTTCGGGCTGGTACTGATTGTCGAGGGGCTGGCCTATGCGCTGGCCCCTTCGCTTATTGAACGTGTGCTTGAGGCGCTTCGGTCACTGCCTGAACAGGCCCGTCGTCTGGCCGGTCTGCTGTGTGTTGTCAGCGGTCTGGTGTTGTTGTGGGGTGCATTTCAGCTCGGGTTTTGACACGTTGATTCCAATTGCCGGTGAATTCCCCGCGATCCCGAGTTGCGGGCTTGGGTAAACTGACTACATTGGTTTCCAAGAGGGGTTGCTATGCGGCACCCTTATGACGTTGTTCGACAAGGAGTTCCCAAGTGCAGGCACAAGCGCGCAGTATTTCCGTCCAAAGGGACGACAGTGTTGGTTTCATGCGGCTGATGTGGTTGGCCTTTGCGGGGATGTTGCTTGTTCTGGCCCAATCCGTCGCCGCGCAGGCGCGGAGCGAAAGCCTGGCGCCGCTGGCCGAAAAGATCAGCCCGGCAGTGGTGAACATCACCACATCGACCCTGATCGAAGGGCAAACTGGCCCGCAAGGGATCGTGCCCGAAGGCTCTCCGTTCGAGGATTTCTTTCGCGAGTTTCAGGACCGAGATGGTGAAGAGGGCGACCGCCCACGCCGCAGCAATGCGCTGGGATCGGGTTTTGTGATTTCCGAGGACGGTTATATCGTCACCAACAACCACGTCATTGCGGAAGCTGATGAAATCCTTGTGGAATTCTTTCCAGGCGACGGCCAGCCCAAGAAAGAGTTGCCCGCCAAGGTGATTGGCACAGATGAAAAAACAGACATCGCGCTGCTCAAGGTCGAAGCCTCGGGTCCGCTGCAATATGTGCAATTCGGTGACAGCGACATTGCGCGTGTGGGGGATTGGGTGATTGCCATGGGTAACCCGCTGGGACAGGGCTTTTCTGTTTCGGCTGGTATCGTGTCGGCCCGCAACCGGGCGCTGAGCGGTTCTTATGACGACTATATTCAGACGGACGCAGCCATTAACCGGGGGAACTCGGGCGGGCCGCTGTTTAATATGAACGGCGAGGTGATCGGCGTGAACACCGCGATCCTGTCGCCCAATGGCGGCTCCATCGGGATCGGGTTCTCGATGGCGTCCAACGTGGTCGTTAAGGTCGTCGACCAACTGCGCGAATTCGGTGAAACCCGCCGTGGCTGGCTGGGCGTGCGCATTCAAGACGTGACCGAGGACATGGCCGAGGCGATGGGGCTGGACAAACCTGGCGGCGCGCTGATCAGCGATGTACCGGACGGTCCGGCCAAAGATGCGGGCCTGCTTGCGGGTGACGTTATCCTCAGCTTTGACGGGGTGGAGGTCGAAGATACGCGCGGTCTGGTGCGTCAGGTGGGCGAGACTACGGTTGGCAAGTCGGTTCGTGTTGTGGTGCATCGCGACGGGGGCACTCAGACCGTTTTGGTCACGCTGGGCCGTCGAGAGGAAGCGGAACGCGCGGATAGCGAGGAAGAGGAAACACCAGATGCCGCGCCTGAGGAAAACGCCGATATTCTGGGCCTGACGATTTCACCCCTGACGGATACGTTGCGCACCGATCTTGATTTGGATGCGGAGGCAGAAGGGCTGGTTGTGACTGCGGTGGACGAAGCGTCCGAAGCTTATTCCAAGGGGCTGCGCGCCGGTGATCTGATTACCGAAGCCGGTCAGCAGAAGGTCAGTTCGATTGAAGATCTCGAGGCCCGCATGGAAGAAGCGCGTGAGGCAGGCCGCAAGTCGTTGTTGTTGCTAGTACGCCGTGGCGGTGAACCGCGCTTTGTGGCGCTGAGCCTGGGCGAGTAACTGACACCTAAATAAACGAAAAGGCCGGGGTTATCGCTCCGGCTTTTTTGCGTTTTTGGGGGGTGGAAAAAAGGTGAGCCACACGCCGGGGAGGCGCATGGCTCTGATACAGGGAGAGGTCAGTGGACAGATATCGGGGATGATTCTCTGACCTCCTACGGTAACAACTAAGAGATTAGTCTTGATGTTGTAAAAGGTCTGTGAAGCAGGTCACAGGGATCAGATCAGGTCGGATTCTGCCAGTTCGCGCAGGGCTTGGAAATCCTGAATCATCAACCCGCCACGCGAAGCTTCGACCACGTTGTCGCGTTTCCAGGTCGAGATCGTCTTGGACACCGCCTCGCGCGTGGCGCCAACGAATTCGGCAAGTTCGCTTTGCGACAGGGTGATCCGGGTCGATGGGTCATCCTGAAGTCCGGACAGGTGTAACAGCTTGCGGGCCAACCGGATTGGCATCGGCAGGAACACCTGCTCATTCAGCTGCGACCCCATCCACCGCATGCGCAGACCGGCCAATCGGATCAAGTCAACCGCCAGATCGGGGTGCTGGCGAATTTGCTCCATCACATCCCCCTGCCGGACACGCAGAATGCGCGAGGATTCTGCCGCGGCGATGGTGGCTGTGCGAGGGCCGCTGTCGAACAGTGCAATCTCTCCGAACACCTCACCAGGGCGCATAAGGGTCAGCGACAGCTTGCGGCCGCTCATGGCCAGAAAGGACACCTCAAGCGTACCTTCGAGAATGGCGTACAATGCGTCACCCTCGTCACCCTGTTCAAACAGGACGTCACCACGTTCCAGTGCGATTTCAGTCGCCTGGGCGGAAAGCATGGCTTTCAACCCGTCGGATGCCTCGGACAGGAAGCCGCTGTCTGGGAAAGCCGTCATGAGTTCCAGATTCTCCGGCTGTGAGTGTTTTGGTGGTGACACAACTTTCCACAGGTTCGGCGTTAAGCCAAGGTTTTTGTCGGCATCGGCCGACAAACCATCGCAAACGTATGAGGCGAACGCCTTCCCAACCGGTTCATCTACTGGTGGTCGGGGTCATCCATATAGCTTTGCAGCAGATTGAATTGCAGCATCAGAAACACCATCAGCGCTATGGGAAAGCCGAATGTTTCGATCTTGACCCAAAGGTCGGTGGACATCGTCCGCCAGACAAATTCGTTGGCCACCGCCAGAACCGCGAAACAACCGCAGAGTCGCCGGGTCAGGATCATCCAACCCTCGTGGCGCATCGGCAGCATCTCGTCCAGGACATAGGCGAGGTAGGATTTGCCTTGCAGCAGACCGATGCCAAGCATGATTGAAAAGAAGCCGTAGACCAGCGTGGTTTTCATTTTGAAAAACCGCTCGTCATTGAACCAGGCGGTCAGGCCGCCAAAGAAGATGACCATGAATGCGGTGAAAATCTGTATCCGGCTGAGCTTACCGGTCAGGAACCAAAGAACCCCCATCGCGGCCAGCATCAGCGGCACGAAAAGGATGGTGGCAATGATAAAACCGGAATACTCGATGCCGCCGATCAGGAAGCTGTCGTCGCGCAGGCGTAGGTAGATGAAGAAAAAAGCCAGTGGAGGCCCAAGCTCCAGCACTTGTTTCAGAAACGGGTTGATCTCTTTTTTGCCTGACATAGTGGTTTCCTGCTGCTTACCCGCCCATTTCAACTATTACGGCGCCGAGTGCAATCAATGCCATCAGTGCAATCCGCCGTGGCCCCACGGTTTCCTTCAACACCAGCCATCCGATCAGGGCCGCAAAGACGGTTGAGGTTTCACGTAGGACTGCCGCTTCGCCGACCTTGTCGAGCCTTGTGGCCAGCATGATGGCTCCGAAAGACATTGGGGCGATAATGCCGCCTGCAAGGCCGCGCAGCATCAAAGGCCCAATGGTAGGCCGATTGATCATCGCGCGCCATCTCAGAAAGGCATAGATCGGCATGGTCGCACCGTCGATCATGAAGAACCAGGCCAGAAAGGTGAACGGATCGGCAGTGGCGCGGATGCCATAGGCGTCATAGGTGGTGTAAAGCGCCACGAACAAGCCGGTCGAAACGGCCAATACCAGCGCTATGCCCAGCGTGTCGCGGTTGGTTTCGAGAAACCGAAAGTTATAGGCGGCCAATCCAAAGATACCAGCCAGCAGGACAGCCACGCCGAACCACTGGGTACCGGTGAAGGTTTCTCCGAACAGCAGGTAGGCACCGATGACGGTGAACAGGGGGCCTGTGCCGCGGACAACCGGATAGACGACAGTGTAAGAGCCCTTGGTATAGGCCATCGCCTGCAGAACTTTGTAGGCGACATGGATCAGCCAGACGGTGGCAAAGATTGGCCACATGTAGGGTTCTGGCCACGGTACTACAAAAAAAGCGAACGGGGCGGCCATCAGGCAATAGCTAGCGTCGATCGCACCGCGTGATAGCCATGGATCGTGGCGGCCTTTTTGCAGGGCGCCGAACACTGCGTGCAGAAAGGCGGCCATCAAAGCAAGCCCCAGGGCGAGTTGATGGCCTGCTTCCGTGCCTTCGAGAGAGATCAGCCAGTCGCTCAAGTGTCAGATCATTTCGCTGGGAGGGGGCGGGGATTTTCCATCCCCAGACCCCCGGAAGGTATTTGAGGCCAGATAAAGCTGCGGTTCAGGACTGATCCAGACCAGTGAGCGCGGCGGCGAATTCTTCGGGGTCGAAAGCAGCGAGGTCATCAATCTGCTCTCCGACGCCGATGGCGTGAATGGGCAGGCCGAACTTGTCAGCCAGTGCGACCAGAACGCCGCCCTTGGCCGTGCCGTCCAGTTTGGTCATCACCAGGCCCGAGACATCGGCTAGATTGCGGAAAGTTTCCACCTGGCTCAGCGCGTTCTGACCGGTGGTGGCGTCCAGCACCAGCAATGTGTTGTGCGGTGCGGTTTCGTCTTTCTTACGGATAACACGGACGATCTTAGCCAGTTCTTCCATCAGGTCGGCGCGGTTTTGCAGCCGACCGGCGGTGTCGATCATCAGCAGGTCGGCTCCGTCCTCTTGCGCCTTGGTGAGCGCGTCGAAGGCAAGGCTGGCCGGATCGGACCCTTCAGGGGCGGTCAGGACGGGCACGCCCGCGCGTTCGCCCCAGACTTGCAGCTGTTCGACAGCGGCAGCGCGGAAGGTATCTCCCGCAGCGATCACGACCTTTTTGCCGGCAGCTTTGAACTGGCTGGCCAGTTTGCCGATCGTTGTGGTTTTACCTGAGCCATTCACGCCGACGACCAGCACCACTTGCGGACGTTTGGCATAGATAGGCAGGGGTTTGGCGACTGGCTCCATTACGCGGGCCACTTCCTGCGCCAAAAGCTGTTTGATTTCCTGGGTCGAGAGTTTGCGGCCAAAGCGCCCTTCGGCCATGTTGGCGGTGACACGTAAGGCAGTATCTACGCCCATATCCGAGGCGATCAGCAGCTCTTCGAGCTGTTCCAGCATGTCGTCGTCCAGCGTACGGCGCACGGCGGTTTTGGCCTCGCTGCGACCGAACAATCGACCCAACACGCCTTTGGAAGGTGTCGCCTCGGGGGGCGGGGGGGCAGGTGTCGGATCAACAGGCGCGGGCTCGGGTACCTCAACCGGTTGCGGCGCTGGCGTAGGTTCGGGCACCTCTGGGACTGGTTGGGGAACTTCCGGTACGGGTTCCGGCTGCGGCTCGGGGTCCGGGATGATCGGGTCGGGTGCGACTGTTTCCTCGCCCCCATCTTCAACAATGGCCTCAAGCCCCTGTTCGAGGCGGGACGAGGATTTGAACAACTTGTCCTTGAGCTTTGAGAAAAACGCCATTTTTGGTCTCCGCAGGTGTTCCCCTCACCTAATGCGGATTTGCGGCAGTTGCAAAGGGTCAGAGGAACGCAATCAGCAGACCCGCCTGAGCACCCCAATAAAGTGGCCAGACCAGATAAGGCGTGATCTTCAGGGCGGGGTGGCCCTTGGGCAGCAGGAACTTCTCGGTTGCCAAGATAAGATCCGAGGCAATGAAGGCCAGAGCTGCAGGCAAGGCCCATCTCAGGGCGCCGGTTTCGGGCAGGGTCAGTACGGCGACGCCCATCCCCAGAATGATCGGAATATAGCCCAGAACAGGGCCTTTGAGGTTCCCGGCCCGTGGGGCCAACAGGGTGGCGGCGACAATGCCTAGAATGATAAGGGACCAGAAATATCCAGGCTGGTCGAAAATCAGGGCAAGATTGCTTGAAGGATGAGTGAGAAACAGGGCGATATATGCAAGGTGACCTGCGGCAAAGGCCCCAATCCCGGACATGAAAGTGCTGTCAGTTTCGCGCGACAACAGCGCGTCGCCAATGGCGCACAATAAGAGCGCGACCACCAGAAGAAGCGGACCTGCACCCAACAAGGCAGTCACGGCCAGCAGTGCGACGGATGCAGTTTTCAACACGGATCGCAATGTGCTGGCCGGACGCGGCGACAGCGGTAGGTAGGCCAAAGCACAAGCAGCCGCGAGCCAGAACAGTACAGTTGTCATAGATACCTCTCCGTTTTCAGTAGCTTGTGACGGGTTTTTGATTCACCTCAACCGTGACGTTGAGGCAGGGATCCTGCGGAAATGGTGATTGGCGCCGGACAATTGCTTCTGACACAATGTGGCTATGCTCAGATATCTTGTGATTCTTCTTCTGCTGCCCGCGTATTCAGCGACGGCTCAATCAGCCCTGTCGGGTGCGGATTTTGACGACTACACGCGGGGGAAAACCCTGTTCTACGGTTTTCAGGGGCAGGTATATGGCGTCGAACGGTACTTGCCCAATCGCCGCGTCATCTGGTCGTTTCTGGATGGCGATTGCAAGCATGGCGTCTGGTACGAAAAGGATGCCCAGATCTGTTTCATCTACGAAGACCGTCTGGACCCACAATGCTGGGTGTTCACCCGATCAGGGGGTGGTCTGATCGCGCAATTCGAAGGCGACCCGGAAGAAACCGAGCTTTATGAGGCCGAGGATGTCGACGAAGAGATGATCTGCTATGGGCCGGATGTTGGTGTCTGAGATCGGTTCAGAACAATGAACCCTGATCTGGCGCGTCTTTTTTGGGCGTTTTTTTCGTAGCTGATCGTGGGGCAGCTGTTTGACCGGTGGTCAGCACGCCATCGGCGAATTCTATCTCAAGTGAGCCATGCTTTGCAGCCTGAGCTTTTGTCGTGACAACCTGATCCTCGGCGCGGACCACGGCATAACCCCGTTGCAATGTTGCCTTGTAGCTGAGCGTTTCGCGTAGGCGGTCGGTGGCGTCCAGCTTTTGTCGCATCCGGTCCAGGCGCGTTGTTTGGGCGGCGTTCATACGCTCGGCCAACCGGGTGATGGACTGGCGCTGTATCTCGATTTCACGCTGAATGGGACGCAAGGACAGGCGTGACGACAGACTTCGCACGGCTTCTTGTCGGCTTGAAACAAGATTGCGCAAGGTCGAAGGGCGCAAATGGGCGGAAAGTTTAACCACTTGTAGGCGGCGGTTCTGCACACCGCGCTCAAGCGCCGGGGTCAGGCGATCTGCAATCAAATCAAGCCGTTGGCGCGGGGTGTTCAACAGGCTGTCCGGTCGCGGTAGCGCACGCGATAGGTCGCGCAGGCGCTGCGACCGACGTTGGACCGCATCGGTTGCGGCACGCGACAGACGTGCGCCTTGTTCGCCGGTCCAGGCCAGCAGCTCTATCCGTACAGGTACGGCCAGTTCGGCAGCGGCGGTCGGGGTGGGCGCGCGGCGGTCTGAGACGTAGTCAATCAGCGTCGTGTCCGTCTCGTGCCCCACGGCCGAGATCAGCGGGATATCTGATCCCGCAGCGGCGCGCGCCACGATTTCCTCATTAAAGCCCCACAGATCTTCGATCGATCCTCCGCCTCGGGCGACGATGATCAGGTCGGGGCGCGGCAGAGCCCCGCCGGGTGTTAATTTGTTGAACCCGTTGATCGCATTTGCAACTTCGGGGGCACAGTTCGACCCCTGCACAGCGACTGGCCAGATCAGAACCTTACGCGGGAACCGATCCCGCAGGCGATGCAGTATGTCCCGGATCACCGCCCCTGAGGGAGAGGTCACAACACCGATGACCTGTGGCAGATAGGGCAGCGGTTTTTTACGCTCGGGGGCAAACAGCCCTTCGGCCTCAAGCTGTTTCTTGCGTTTCTCCAGCAACGCCATCAGCGCGCCTTGTCCGGCAACGGCGACCTCATCGACGTTCAAGTTGTATTTCGACTGCGCGCCAAATGCGGTCAGTCGACCGGTGACCACAACCTCCAACCCTTCTTCAGGGACAACGGACAAGCCCGAGATCTGGCCTTTCCATGTGGTGCAGGCCAGCACATTCCGGTCATCCTTGATGTCGTAATAGAGATGACCTGAGCGCGCCTTGAACACGCGCCCGACCTCGCCGCGCACACGGATTCGGCCGAACGTGCCTTCTAGCGTGCGTTTCACCTCGCCCGAGATGTCCGAGACAGTGTATTCAGGGGTGTTTTGGCCGGGAATAGGGTCGTCAAGCAGGTCGGACATTTCAGCGCCTTGTGTCAAATGCCCGGCCAGCTTAGAACGCGCGCAAGGCGAGGCCAAGCAGATCGGAGAGCATTCATGAATATCCTCATTCTCGGCAGTGGTGGGCGGGAACACAGCCTGGCTTGGGCGGTGATGCAGAACCCCAAATGTGACCGTCTGATCGTGGCGCCGGGAAATGCCGGGATCGCGCTGATCGCGGATTGTGCCGCGCTGGATATTGAGAACGGTGGGGACGTCGTTAGTTTTGCTGAGGAAAACGCGATTGACTTCGTGATTGTAGGCCCCGAGGCACCCTTGGCTGCCGGCGTGGCGGATCGCCTGCGCGAAGCAGGCGTGCTGGTTTTTGGGCCTTCTGCGGCGGCAGCCCAGTTGGAGGCGTCGAAAAGTTTTACCAAGGAAATCTGCGATGCGTCGGGCGCACCGACCGCAGCCTATGCGCGGTTTACCGAGGCTGAACCAGCCAAAGCCTATATTCGCGAACAAGGGGCTCCGATTGTCGTCAAGGCTGACGGATTGGCCGCAGGCAAGGGCGTGATCGTGGCGATGGATGACCAAACCGCTTTGGACGCCATCGACGACATGTTCGGCGGTGCTTTTGGCGGGGCAGGGGCCGAGGTTGTCATCGAAGAGTTCATGGATGGAGAAGAGGCGTCACTGTTCGTGCTGTGCGATGGCGAGAACATCCTGTCCGTCGGCACCGCACAAGACCACAAGCGCGTGGGCGAGGGTGATACCGGACTGAATACTGGCGGTATGGGCGCCTATTCACCGGCACCGGTTTTGAGTGCTGAGATCGAAGAACGCGCGATGGAAGAGATTATCAAGCCCACCGTGGCCGAAATGAAGCGTCGTGGTATGCCGTTTCAGGGCGTCCTTTATGCCGGTCTGATGATCAAGGACGGTCAGCCTCGGTTGGTAGAATACAATGTGCGCTTTGGTGATCCCGAGTGTCAGGTTCTTATGATGCGCCTCGGTGCGCAGGCGATGGATCTGATGCATGCCGCTGCCGAGGGCCGGTTGGCCGAGGCGCGGGTAAACTGGGCGGATGATCATGCCCTGACCGTGGTGATGGCGGCGAATGGATATCCGGGTGCGTACGAAAAGGGCAGTGTGATCAATGGTCTGGAGGGCCTTCCCGAGGATAGCGGGAATATGGTGTTCCACGCCGGAACCAAGGCTTCGGAGGGTCAGATCGTGGCCTCTGGCGGTCGCGTACTGAATGTCACTGCCCGTGGAGGCACATTGCAAGAGGCACGGGACCGGGCCTATGCGGCGGTCGACGGGATTGACTGGCCCGATGGGTTTTTCCGCCGCGACATTGGCTGGCGGGCGCTTTGATCCAAAACGCTCCCGCGTCCTGACGCTGCATCAAAGATGCACCGCCAAAGGCCTTGGGCCGGGCAGCCAGTTGGCGCGGGCTGCGGTCGGTTCTATTTTGGACAGGTCAGTGCCCCTTTCATTGCGGATGGGGTAAAGGGCAGCAGTTCCCGTTTTTTCCAGCCATCATCGTAGTTGACGCTGACAATGCTGCTCCAGTCAGCGTTGACCACAATAATTTCACGGTTTCCTCCGCATTTGCGAATGCCACCGGTGATGAAGTCCTCTCCAATCTGGTGATTGGTCAGACCGGGTAGGGTTGCGATCTCGGTCAGTGCGTTGTTCTGAAATCGCCAAATGCGCAGGGTTTTGGCTAGATGCGGGCGGTCGATGTAAGCAATCTCGACTAGCCCGTCACCATCCAGATCTGCAGCGCCAATTGGAGCGAGCCAGCGAAAGCGGGTCCCAATGTGGGGCGTGGCTGCGATCTTTTCTCCGCGTGCATCATAGATTGCGAGTTGTGCACCGGCATGGACGTTGGACTCCACGACGATCACTTCGTTTGATCCATCTAGATTGATATCGACTAGACGGGGACTGAGGTCTTCAAAGACGCGATCAAGCGGCAACTTGATGGTCAGAACCGAGCGTTTGTATACCGGCTGGATGAAGAGCGTTTTAGTTGACGTATTCGAAACTTTGAGTTCAAGCGCGCCATATTCGATGTCGTCGCCCAGTACGCCGTGGGCATAGCGCGTCGTTGGCTCAGTGAAGCGGGCGCTTGTGATGGTGTCTGCAGCTGCTGGTCCCATCTCCGCCAGCCACACACTCAACGCCAGCACCGCGCCGCGTGCCCGATGTTGCCACAGACAGGCGGGCAGACGCGGCGCTTTGGAAAGCATCAGATCTGCTTTTCGGGCATCTGTACCACCAGACCGTCCAACTCATCCGTGACCTTGATCTGGCAGGTCAGGCGCGAACGGGTCGGGTCGGGCTCATAGGCAAAATCCAGCATGTCTTCTTCCATGTCATCCTTGCCTGGGACTTTCTCGACCCAGTCGGGGTGGATGTAGACGTGGCAGGTCGAGCAGGCGCACGCGCCTCCGCAGTCGGCCTCGATGCCGGGGATGTTGTTGTCGCGGGCCCCTTCCATGACTGTCAGCCCGTTGGCGACCTCGACTGTATGTTCGGTACCGCCATGCTCGACATAGGTGATCTTTGCCATTGCGTGCGTCTTCCTTTTTCGGTTTTCGAATTCTTCCTTAGTGAAGGCGTTTAGGTCTTTCCAGTACCATTTGCGACTCAACACGCCGTGTCTGGACTTTCCTGCAGTTTGTTCTATTTTTGTTCTCATGCTTGTTGCCCCTGTTCATCCTGCGGTTTCAAACCGGAACTGGCCGCGCCCGCCGACCTGTTTGCCAGCCAACCGGCTGGACGACCCGCCCGAAGGCGCGCGCGTGGCTGTCGCCGGGCTGGTGATTCTGCGGCAGAGACCGGGGACAGCCAAGGGGGTGATCTTTGTCACGCTTGAGGATGAGACCGGTATCGTGAACGTGGTCGTCTGGCGGAAAATCTACGAACAATTCCGCCGCGCGGTGATTTCCGGGCGCCTGTTGCGGGTCACGGGCCGGATGCAGCGGGCGCATTCGGTGACCCATGTGATCGCGGAAGAGATCGAGGATATCTCATCAATGCTGGATGTATTGGTACGGGGGGAGGGTTAGGCCTCTAGCGACAAACAGATCCGCTGCGGCGGCGCGCTGTGTCAAAATGGAAATGCCCTTTGTGATAGCGGTCGGCGTCCGGACCCAGAACTGTGCCGAACAGACCGCAAGCACCTGCATGAAGCTCACGCATGGCGTCGCTTGTATCTTCAGCTGTCCACCCGTCGCGTACCGTGATCACAGTGCCATCCATGAGTACGAAAGATGAGATATCAATCGCGCGACCGCGGGCGTGTTCCGACATTCGCGCGCGCGGCTGATTGTTCTGTGTCTTGCACGCATAATGGCCGGCCAGACGAATTCCTTTCAAACCGCCACCCTGATCCGCAAAGGTCGGTTTGGCCGTGTTCTCCAGCCAAGTCTTGAGCGTGATGGCGGTTTCGCAATCCATCAGCGCCAATTGGCTGAGAAAGACATCAGACACCACGCGGATACGCACGGGATCGGCAATGCCGCATCCCCTGTACTTTCCTCTAAAGGGTTTTCGGCTCTCGCCGAGAATGGTCCAGTCACCACACACCGCACCGCGATCGCGCATCCGTTCGCGGCCAACCTCGATCTGACGGAATTTGCAGGGTCGCAGTCGCGGTCTGGGTGATACAGTCAGTTCGCGCTTGGCGGGGGCTGCGACGGCGTCTTCCTCCAACAGGACGTCCAATTCAGCGGACAGGTCATAGGCCACCAGTTCATGCGGTTGAGCCTGCGCAGGCTCCTCGCAATCTGGCGCGGCACTCGCCATTCCTGCGCATAAAATAAACAGAGGGGTTAAAACTCGCATAAAACAACTCGTTCATTTTCCGGCCCGACCGATGGTCGCCTGACCAGCCTCAAAGCAGGTGTCGAGGCGTGGACCAGTCTAGGCTTTGAAAATCCTTTTCCTATTCAAAGCCAGAGTATAGCAGGGATTTCTCATCGCTTGAACAAATTGCTCTGTGCTGGCTTTCCCTTGTTGCCACAGCGCATGTCGAAATGCTGTGCGCATTTGGTGCCCAATTTGAACGCAGAGATGTTGAGGATATCTCGCGGAGCTGGATGTGATGGTGCGGGCGGGGGATAGGTCTGCAATGCGGACAAATCTGCCGTTCGAACGCAGCGTAGCAAAGTCCCCTTTAGAACCAAGAGTTCGAATGCGGGGATGTTGAATCAAGAAATTGGTTAAAACTGTCTGCCAATCCGAAATGAAGGTTTACTACTACATTCGCTGTCGTTTCGTATCTTTAGCGACTTGAGCCACTCAAGTAAGCGCAAGACACAACCACCTGCCTCACACACCTTGAGTTGTGACAAGTTGGAAATGTAGAACCTGTTCATTTCAACAGGTTCTCCTTTCCATAAACTGGCTAACGTTCAGGCAAGCTCACGCGCAATGTGGCGTGCTTGGGCCTGAGCTGAGGCGACCGAAGCTTTGTGACGCTCATCAGCGAATTCCTGGTACTCGGCCGCAGCTTCGAACATGCGTTCTGCGCCCAGGTACTTGCGCAATGTGCTGATATGCGCAGAAAGGTGACCCGAGTCATTGCGAATCCCACCGTCCTCAAAGCCGAATTCGCCAGCCGATGTCAGCAGCACCAGGGTTTTGCCGGACATGATCGGTTCCAGAGGGAAGTCGCCGCGCGCCAAATCAAACGTAAACGTCTTGTTGATCCGGATGATCTGATCAAACCAAGCCTTCAGCGCTGCGGGCATGCCGTAGTTGTACATGGGCGTCGAAATCAGCAGGATGTCGGAGCGGTCGAGCTCGTCAATCAGCGTGTCAGACAAACTGACCAAAGCGCTCTGTTCAGGAGTACGTTCCTCTTCTGCTGTAAAGACGGACGCGATCCAATCGTTGGAAATGAAATCTGGCGGGGTCATTCCGACGTCACGCACAATAATTTCAACGTCGGGATCAACCGTTTTCCACTCTTCCACGAAACTGTCCGCCAAAGCGCGGGAAATGGAGTTATAGGCCGCAACAGGGTTGTCGGTATGGCGCACGCTGGCGTCAATTCTCAGGATTGTGGTCATCTTGTCACCTAGTCAGTTTGCAATGGACCATTCAAAGGTGAAGCCAGTGACGCGCAGGTACAAATGAAGAGAATTCTGAATGGAGTGAAATGACCTCAGCCATCTCTAATCGCTGAAAAAATCTTCTCCAGATAAGACGCCGTCGCAAGTACATCCGCGTCCCTGTTTGCGCCGCCGCTCAAGGATAGGCTGACCCCCGGTCTCCGTTCTCCAAATGGAATGGAAATTGTTGGCGCATTGAGGAAAGCAGCTTTCATCGATACCGACAGGATAAGGGCGTTTTCCCGTGCAAAGACCCCTTTATCGAGGGTCACGGCCTGAACAGACGGCGGGTACGACGGCAATGTCGGGTAAAGCAGCATCTTCCCTGCCAGTTCCCTGCCAAAGTCCGGGATGAGGGCCCGCCGGATTTCGAGCAATGCCTGCAGATCTTTGCCAAGTATTGAAGCCGCCTGAGCAAGCCGATCCTGCACATTTGGGTCCAGTCTGGCCTGCTGGTCTCCGACCAAACTTGGCAGAAGACGAAAGGCTTCGGCACTCACCAGCGTTCCGCAGGTTTGGAAGACCTCCGTGACACGAGTGAAACTTCGGATATCAACTCTTTCCAATTCGATGCCATGCTCGGACAAATGCTGCTGAGCCTGTTCGTACATAGCCTTGATTTCCGGGGTGAATCCCACCAGGGCATCTTCCCTCAGGCACAGAATTTGACGGCGGGCGTGCCCGGTTTCTTTGCAATCCGACAAAGCGCGATCCACAGCGCAAATCTGACTGACGTTTAAAGCGAGTGAGCCTGGCGTATCCATAGAAGGCGCCAGAGGTAAAATCCCGGCGCTTTCATAGCGGTCCATAGTTGGGCGAAACCCCACCAGGCCCTGACAGGCGGCCGGAATGCGCACGGAGCCGGAGGTATCTGTGCCCAATGCGATGTCGGCCAAGCCCATGGCAACGGCTGACGCCGATCCGCTCGAGGACCCTCCAGGCACCATTGTGCTGTCCAACACATTCAGAGGGGTGCCGAAATGCGGATTAACTCCGAGCCCCGAGAAGGCGAACTCTGACATGTTCACATGGCCTAAGACGATCGCGCCCGCAGAACGGAGCCTGGCGACGATCGGGGCGTCATTGTCTGCTGGTTGAGGATCGATGGCCAAGGATCCCGCATGGCTTCGGAACGTTTGCACGTCGATATTGGCCTTGACCGCAAGAAACTGGCCGTCCAACGGGCCAAGCAGCCTTCCTTCGGCCTGCCGCGCGGCGGCGGATCGGGCATCCTGCAACAGTCTATCTGGCGCAACGCTAAGGAATATCTCGCGATGCGCGTCGAGCGAATCCAGAAAGTCGCGCGTCCGTTGAAGGATATTCATGCCGTCAGAACCGGAGTCTGATAATAAGGCAGTTCTTCAACCCGTACGCTTTGCCGGTCTGCCTCATATTGCATGCGCACGTGCTGTGCGATCTCTCCGAGAGTAGCGAACCAGACGTCACCCCTGTTCAAGACAGAATCCATCCAGTCTTCCACCTGCCGCCACCGCGCCAAACGCCCGGTCAGGAAGGGATGCCAGATGCCAATCCAGAAGCCACCTTCTTCGTATTGGGCTTCGAATTCCTCCCAAAATGGGGTCAGCCCGGCGCGTGGCCCGGCGACGGGCATCATGTAACCAATTTCCTCATAGTGGGCGAATTGCGGCCAGTCGTCGGTCCCCCAATGCGATGGAAGTTCGACCAAAGTCCGGCCGCCTGATCGCATGAGGTATGGCACATCATCCGCCATCAGCGAACTGTCATAGTCGAATTCATGCTTGTTCAGCAGGTCGATGACGGCTTGCGTCACATTGTAAACCGGTGCGCGATAGCCTTTTGGAACATTGCCCAGAACCCGCTTATGCGACTCCAGCGCGCGTTCGAACCAATAGGCTTGTTCAGACGCGCTGTGGTTTGTCGGGTCTTCGTGCAAATAGCCATGATGGCCGATTTCATGACCATCTTTCAGGATGGCTTGCATTGCATCTGGATATTGCTCCACGACCCATCCGGGGGCGAAGAAGGACTGTTTCAGCCCGAGACGTTTGTAGGTTTCTAGAATCCGAGGGATGGCAACCGTCGGCCCGTAGCGCCCCATGGAGATCGGATAGAGGCGATCATGCCCATCGACCGGCCTTGCGATATGGATCAGGCTGTCCGCATCGATATCAAAGGTGATCGCACAGGCGCATCGCGCGCCGTTTGGCCAGATTATTTTCTTCTGCATGGTCTTGCTCCTCTGTCACAATTGCTGGGCGTTGTTCGTCAGCCAATCGTCATACCAGCGCTGCAATGCGGATTTGACGGCGGCATATTCACTAGCGCTCAGCCTTTGATCCGCGGCGCGCTGCATGCCGTCGGTGATGTTTTGAAGAATTATCTTTTCGTCGCACTTTTTGGTCTCGCCGTGCGAAACGGCCAGTTGTCCGCCGGTGAAGACGCTCTGGATATCCGTAGATTTTGCCGAGCTGACCAACAGCTCAACCGGATCAATGCCGGGGTCCAACCAGGGACCTTCAAGACGGTCCAGGCGCAGGATCACAAAGTCGGCGCGCTTGCCGACGGACAGGCTTCCGATGCTGTGATCCATTCCCATCAAACGCGCGCCACCCATAGTGGCCATGTCGAAAACATCCTTCGCGGTCAGGCTAGGGTTCGCCCGATCACTTGACCAATAAAGGCTTTGCGCCAGACGCATTTCGGCGAACATGTCGTCATCACCTGCCAGGCTGGTCCCATCCATCCCCAGTGCGAGGTTGATGCCCATCCGCTTCATCAATGGCGCGGGTGCAATGCCGGAACGCAGCCGCAAATTGGAGCTGGGATTACACACGATATGCGCCCGCACCTCGGCCACTCGCGCCAGATCTTTTTCGTCCGCCCAGACCATATGCACCAAAGACAAGCCGTCAGTGAGCAGGCCAACTTTGCCCAATTCTGCAATGGCACCCTGAAAACTCCAGGCTGTAGCCGACAGGTGTTGCAGTCGAGACTCCTCGGCATGGGTGTGAATGCGCTGGCCACTTTCGCGAATCTTCCTGGCGATGTTGCGCAGGGTCTCTCGGCCCGTCCAATGCGGTGCCGTGGGACCAAACCACACATCAGCGCATTCTGAAGCCGCGTATTCGCCATGCATCCGGGACAGAAGCCGCACAAAACTTTGCGGTTCAATACGTGCGCGCGCAACGTGCTGGCGCTGCAGTTTGCATCGCAGAACCTCGGGCAAGGTAGTCAGAAACGACTGGCTTTGCCCATATGGATGTACAAGCTGGTTGTGCCATCTCTCGCCCGGCGCGATGGCGCAAGACAGGCCAAGCCCGTTATATACGGCGATTTTGTCCCATATCTTCGCTTCGGCAATGGCCGCTGTCTGACCCGCGGTGCAGGCATCCACAACAGCCGTTACCCCATTCTTCAGCAAGCGCATTGCCGCGTATTCGGTGGCGAGGCGCGGCGCAACGTCGGCTGCGCCAGCGGAGGCGAAAATCCAAGGCTCTAACAGGTCATCCCGTATCCCTTGGTTTATCAGGTTCACCCCATAGCAATGGTGATGCGCATTCACAAACCCGGGCAGGATCGCCGTGTTTGTGTCCAAGTGCACCCTTGCGCTGGGATAACGTGACTTCAATACGGCCAGAGGCGCCAATCCACCTATTCTGCCGTCTAGAACATAAAGCGCGAAGTCGTCGTGACTGTGAAAGGCATCTTCGATGATCCAGCGGGCAGAAAATATGTCGCCGCCATCAGCCGTCATGAACAACAAATTCCAGTGCGCTCGGCTTGCCTTCGTCCCCGTTGACTGGAGTGATATCTTGCGGGCAGGCCGACATAACGACGTAGACTGGCATCTCAGCTTTGAAGGTCATGCTGTCCCCCGGCTTTGACACTGGCGCAGCCCAGGCAAGGCTGCCATCTGGGTGAACTGGTACGTTCATCCACAGATTGAACGGAGCTGGCACATGCGGTGCTTTTTTCCCGATAGCAAGCAAGGCCTGCCTCAAGTTGTCGGCGCAATTGTCGTGGTAATCGGTGACGCCCATTTGCTTGTACCGGTTGGCATCGCAAGCGGCGATCGTTGTGTCATGAACACCCGGCGATGTGTCTTGGGTCAGCGTCAGAAGAGGATTGCGCAGATTGCTGACCAACCTGTCACCGATCTTTGGGAAAACAGACAGAAGATCCGTATGCACATGCGGCATGGACAAATATTCATGCAGCTCTGCCGCATTGAACGCCCAGAAATCGCAGACTTGCCAGCCGGTCGGATTGGTGATGGTCAAAGTTTGTTCGGCTGTCAAACGCACCGCGACGCCGCGACGTGCTGGCACTGTATACCGTTCTGCAATGACCGGGACGCCGTCGGCAGAGACCGTGCTGTCCAGAGTTTGATTGAAACCATCGGGTTGGGAAGGGTCAAAACTATGCATGCGCAAGAACTCCTGATTAGGGGTTCAGAAACGCATGCTTCTCGGCAATTTAGAAATGACAAAAATTCAAGCGACGGATTAGATCGTTGCAGACGCGCTATTCTTCAAAAAACCTTTGACCGACGACGCTGTCGCGAAACTCATCTGCTTGGTCCAATAGCCATTCCCGGAACACACGAACGCGTGCACGATTGGCGTAAGTTTCCGGGCAGACGAGAAAATAGCTCTTGTTCTTCAATGCCGCGTCAAAGGGGGCGACCAGCATATTGCGTTCCAGAAAACGCGCGGCGGCCAAAAGGCTGACCAAGGCCACACCATGACCATCGCTTGCCGTCAGCAAGCAGATGTGTTCCTCGGAATAGGTGACATAGGGCTCGACGTCACTAGTTTGCAAGCCAGCCGCGTCCATCCATCGCTCCCAACTCGGATCCGCATCAGAAAACCCGCTCCATTGGTATTCGATCAGACGAGACTTCAGAAGATCTTCGGGGGAACCCAGTGACTTCGCCTTTTCCACGCTACAGACAGGGGCCACCCAGTCATTCAAGACCCAAGCCACATTGCTGTCAGGATAATCGCCAAAGCCATACCGAATAGCCACATCCACATCGCTGGATTTGAAATCCACCAGTTGATCACTAGACAGAACCCTTACCGAGATATCCGGGTATTTCTCGTAAAAGCCTCGCAGCCGCGGGCTAAGCCAATTGGCGGCAAAAGACCCGGTTGTTGAGATTGTCAATGTGCCCGCAAGGTCGTCTTCCTCCAGCGCGAGAGAGGCGGCTTCAATGTTCTTGAAGGCTTCAATGATGTGGGGCGCGTAGTTGGCCCCATCCTCCGTCAGTTTCAAGGCGCGGGTAAGCCGGTGAAACAGGGGCACCCCAAGTTGATCCTCCAGCGATTTGATCTGATGAGAAATGGCAGTCGGAGTGACGCATAGTTCATCGGCGGCATCCTTGAAACTCAGATGCCGGCAGGCCGCTTCGAAGGCCTGAATACTTTTCAACGACGGTATCTTCGCCATGACGCGCGGCTTTGCTCTCCTGATGCGATGCTAATTCGTCGCTCCACTTTAACCCGATTGCCGGCTCACATGTGGGCGAAATTCTCAGCTGTGAGGTGAAAACATCTAATTTGAGAAGATAGGGCATTCTCTCTTGAATTTGCGTGAAAGTTGGGAGGTTGTCTTGGATCCATTTTTGAAAGTCACTGGCATCGACAAGTCGTTTGGCGCCGTTCGTGCATTGCACAATGTCAATCTGCTGGCCTCGAAGGGCGAGTGCATTGCGATTTTGGGTGAGAACGGAGCAGGTAAAACCACGTTCGCAAGCGTTTTGATCGGCCTGTATCAGCCCGATAACGGCGAAATCAAATTGGGCGGAACACCTGTTTCGGTGACCAGCCCAGCAAAAGCTATTGAGCATGGGATCGGCATGATCCACCAGCATTTCAGCCTGGTCGGCGCGATGAACGCCGAAGAGAACATTCTGATCGGCTTGCCCAGCACAAAGCGGGGTGCCGAAGCGCGGGCGCGCATTCGGCAGCTTTGCAGCGACTTTGACTTTAACGTCGATTTCGACATCCGTGTCACGGAAATGCCTGTGGGCATGAAGCAAAGGGTGGAAATCCTTAAGGCGCTGTTTCGCGATGTATCGATCCTGATCCTGGATGAACCCACCAGCGTTCTTGCCCCGACCGAAGTCGCGCCATTTCTCAAAGGAGTGCGCAAGTTGGTCGCCAACGGCTGCCTTGTCTTTTTCATCAGCCACAAGCTCGATGAAATCCGCGAAATTGCCGATCGCGTCATGATAATGCGCCATGGGCGTGTCGAGGGAGTTCTTCCGGTTGCGACCACGCCCATGGCCCAGATGTCAGCGCTTATGATGGGAGACAAGCCGACCGGCGAAACGGTCGTGATGCTCAAGGCCAAAAAGGCGCGCAATGACATCAGCTCAGCACCGGACGCTCTGGTTGTCTCTGATGTCTGCCTGATCGATCCAGGCGGGGCGGAAATCCTGCAGGATCTGACCCTCTCCGTGAAGGCTGGCGAAATTCTTGGAATCGCTGGGATCGACGGCAATGGCCAGACGGAGTTGAGCGAGGTGATCACTGGCCTCAAAAGGCAAACCAGCGGCGCCATCCACCTTAATGGCACGGAGATATCAAGCGCCTCCATCGCTTCGCGCATTGCAGACGGCATAGGCTTCGTACCCGAGGACCGCCATGCCGAAGGCTTGGTCCTGTCGCTCAGTGTCGAAGAAAATATGGCATTTCGATCCATTGGCGAAGACAGGTTCATGTCTGGCGGTCTGATTTCCCGGCGCGCGATGCACGAGATCGCAAGCAACGTGGTCGCGGCCTTTGACATTAGGCCCCCTGACCCAAAATTGAACGCTTCGGCTCTATCCGGTGGCAATCAACAAAAAATCGTTTTGGCCCGTGAAGTGGCCCGGGCGCGCAATCTTTTGGTCGTCGTACAGCCGACTAAAGGGCTTGATGTCGGCGCAACGGAATTTGTTCAGAACCAGATCCGCGCCGTCGCCCAAAGCGGCGTGGGGGTTCTCTATATCTCCACTGAACTTGAACATGTGCTCGACATCTCTGACCGCGTCGCCGTGATGGCCTTTGGGCGGATCACAGGTGTTGTCGATCCAGAAAACACAACTCTTCAAGACATTGGGCTCTTGATGACCGCAGCGCCGGAGGAGGTACAATGAACAGATTTACCACGCAACGCCGGATTGCGATTGCTTTACTTTTAGCGCTGAGCGTTGGCGGCGTGCTGATCCTGCTCGACGGACACAACCCGTTTGAGGCCTATAAGGTTCTGTTTCTGGAATCCTTCCTGAATTACTGGGGTTTCTCCAATACGCTGGTCAAAGCCTCACCGATGCTTCTGGCGGGGCTGGCCGTAATCATTCCGATGCGCGCCGGTGTGTTCAACATCGGTGGCGAGGGGCAGATCTATATTGGTGGGTTGTTCGGCGCCGTCTTCGCTTTGGCGATCCCCGATCTGCCCGGTCTATTTGGCGTGCCGCTGATATTTGTCGCCGCCGCCGCCGGCGGGGCGTTCTGGGCGGCAATTCCCGCGTATCTAAAAGCCTATCGGGGTACGAATGAGGTCATTGTCACGCTGCTGATGAACTTCATTGCGATCCACATCGTCAGCTATGCCGTGGCCGGGCCGCTATTGGCCGAAGGCGCGCCATATCCTTATTCGGAGGAAGTCTCAGAAGCCTATCGCCTGCCTATTCTGATGCCGCGATCTGATACCCATGTGGGCTTTGTATTCGGGCTGGCTATGACGGTTATCTTGTATTTCTGGCTGCGCTTCACGCCATCGGGCTTCCACTTGGACCTAGTGGGGCGTAATGCCCGCGCTGCGGCCTATGCCGGTGTGGACCAGAAAAAGACCATCATACGCGCCATGTTGATTGGCGGCAGCCTTGCAGGCATGGCCGGCGCAATCGAGGTGATTGGGTTGAAGTTCCGCCTGTTCCACCTGTTTAGCGATGGCTACGGCTATGACGGAATTGTCGTCGCCTTCCTTGCGGCTCTTAACCCAATTGTCGCGCCGTTGACCGCGCTGTTCCTTGCCGGGCTTTCTGCCGGCGCGGGAACGATGCAACGTGCCGTCGGGGTCGACAGTTCCGTCATCGAAGTGGTCGAGGGGCTTGTTGTGGTTTTGGTCGCCGCCGCCCTCGTGACACCGCGAACCAAGTCAACATCCGTTCTGAAACCCCTGGCAAAAAACCTGCGGCTGCGCCGCCAACCACAACGCCAAAACAAAGAGGCATAGGCTATGATTGATCTTGTTTTGCTGGGCGACGTCCTTGCCGGAACCGCCCGATTGGGTACGCCAATTGCCTTTGCTGCCCTTGGCGGGGTGATTGCGGAACGTGGCGGGCTGTACAACATCGGCCTCGAAGGTCAGATCCTCGCCGGTGCGCTTGGCGCCGCTGCTGGTTCTTTCGCAACGGGCTCCGCCATGATCGGGCTCGGATGCGGGATCATTTGCGGCCTGATCTCAGGCCTGCTGCTTGGGTATATGTCGATCCGGCTGCGCATCAACCAGCTGGTTGGCGGTATCGCGCTCAACCTGCTGCTGGCTGGACTCACAGCTTTTCTGTCCCGTCAGATATTTGGAGCTCAGGCCGGAGGGGCGCGGGTAAACGGGTTCTCGCAGATCGATATTCCCTACTTGTCAGATCTTCCCGTAGTTGGCCCGTCCCTGTTTGCCCAGGATCCGCTGTTCTACCTTTTGATCGGATTGGCAATAGCCGCCTGGTTCTGGCTGATGAAATCCCACAAGGGTCTGGACCTTCGCGCCGTTGGCGAAAACCCGAAGGCCGCGGACTTGGCTGGGGTTCCTGTCTTTCGCATGCAATATCTCGCAATTGCAGTCAGCGGTGCCCTCGCGGCACTTGCTGGGGTGCATCTGGTCTTATCGCAAGTCTATGTGTTTGCGGAAGGCATGAGTGCGGGCAAAGGCTTCATTGCGCTTGCGGCAATCATCTTAGGACGTTGGTCGCCCATCGGCGCGATCTGCGCGGCGCTTTTCTTCGGCTTCTGTGATGCGGTGCAATTCAAACTGCAATTCACCTCGCCAGAGGTTCCCTATCAGCTCTTCCTGATCTTGCCTTACCTCGCATCGCTCATCGCACTTGTGGTCCTCGGCGCCAAGGCCAGCGCACCTGCAAGCGTTGGACTCCCCTACGACCGGGAGCATCGATAAATCTCAGCCGTGACGTGAGAAACCATCGTTTTTCACGTCGCGATCCTCCCGTCACCCTGACAACACATATCCAATATGGGAGAACAACAATGCAATTAAAGTCCAAACTATTGGCGGGGCTTGCGGCACTGATGTTGGCCGGGCCTGCGGTCGCTGACGGGATCGAACGCGCCGCGATCGTTATGCCCGGATCGATTTCTGATAATGGCTGGAACCAAGCCGGATTCGAAGGTCTCACCAAGGCAGGTGAAGTGCTTGGCTTTGAAGCCGCTTTTTCCGAAAGCGTGCATCAACCGGAACAAATCGAAGTCCTGAGCGACTACGCACGCAGGGGGTATGACCTTGTGATCGGTCACGGCGGAGAATTCCAGGACGCAGTGGAACGCGTCGCAGCACGCTTCCCGGAAACCATGTTCATGGTGAACAACGGACTGGGCACAAAAGACAACATTGCCAACGCGGATTTCTACTTCAGCCAAATCGCTTATCTAATGGGCTACGTCGCGAGCTCCATGTCAGACACAGGCACCATCGGCATCATCGCGGCGCAACAGTTCAAATTCACGACCGACACGGTTGCTGGATATGAAGCAGGGGCCAAAGCGGCCAATCCGGACATCAGAGTTTTGGTTACCTGGACCGGCGACTGGGATGACATCGCCAAGGGCAAAGAAGCTGCTTTGAACCAAATTTCCCAAGGCGCCGATGTCGTCTGGCCGACAATGGACAGCGCGACGCTGGGCTCCATGCAGGCCGTTCAGGAAAAAGGCGTCTATGGCATCGGCATCTATCGTGATGCGATCAACGAATGGCCGGAAATCCTACAGTCCGCTATTCTGGATGTCCGAGGCAACATGCGGTCCTACCTGGAACTGGCAGCTGCTGGCAAACTGGAAGGTGCGCTCTACCGGGCGGATATGGGCAATGAACTGGCCATGCGGATCGGGTCGTTCCACCCAGACATCCCAGTGGACGTTGTCGATGAAGTTAACAAACTGATCGACGCCATGAATTCCGGTACTTTGGTTGTGAATCCACAATAAGGCATCTCTTGTAATCGCTCCTCTTATAACTCTCGCCCCCAAATCTGGGGGCATTTTTTATTGTTATAGAAATCAATGATTGAAGCCTTTCGCTTGTACCGCGTGGGATTGCGTTACCCCCAATTTCGCCGGATTCGCTATGCTTTCTATTCCTGTTTATTAGGTCGACAACACCCGAAAATGAACAAATCCAGGACTGCCTAAGATCCAACCATGCAAAACGCTCAATCAACATCATCCTTGCAAAATCTATGACCAGACATCTATGCGCATTGCAGCATCGGTCGAACTGGGCTCACAGCAGACATTGGATCGATTTGATTTATCGCTTAAACAAGGTCTCTTGCGACTGCTTGTCACGATTATCTCCACGCAATTCGGCATGCAGTGCGCGACCGGCTTGGACGCCGGGACGGGCACTGACCGTCTCCAGCCAGCGGGTAAAGTGCGGCTTGTCCTCTAACACCTGCTGCTGGCCTTCCCATAGGCTGGCCCAGCCCCAGATTGACATGTCGGCAATGGAATAGAAGTCGCCCGCGACATATTCGTTGTCGGCCAGCCGTCGATCCAGCACGCCGTACAAACGCCCGACCTCGGTGCGGTAGCGGTCTTTTGCATAGGGCAGGTCCTGCGGTGGGTCCATGTAGGGTGCGTATTTCAGGAAGTGATGCGCCTGACCGGCCATCGGGCCAACGCCGCCCATCTGCCACATCAGCCATTCTTCGACCGCGATCCGGTCACGCTCGGTATTGCCATAAAACCGCCCGGTCTTGCGAGCCAGATACATCAGGATTGCCCCGCTTTCGAACACGGAAACCGGCGCGCCGTCGGGCCCGTCAGGGTCAAAGATTGCAGGCATACGGTTGTTGGGCGAAATCTTCAGGAACTCGGGGTCGAACTGATCGCCCTTGCCGATGTTGATCAGATGCGTGGAATAGGGCAACTCCATCTCTTCTAACGCGATGGATACCTTCCACCCGTTGGGGGTAGGCCAAAAATACAGATCAATCGGGTCCGCCATGTGCCCTCCTTTTGTTGAATGGATCATGCGGGTTTCTGACGGGGCGGCAAGAGCCGATTACGCAACCGTGACCGGGGGAACGCCGGGCTTGACGGCAAACCGCCCGAAGCGTATTGCCTCTCGCAGAGCTACGTGGCGATTTGTTACCGGATTGCGGGCCACGCTAAACAACACCGCTAAAAGGTCAGGATGAAAGGCCCCTTTCGCTTGACCGCGTCTGGGGTTTTTTTGATGCCTTTGCCGGGCAAAGGTCGAGAGGAATGACATGAGCGAAAGCTGGAACAAACGCACCCAAGCCGTCCATGGCGGCATCCGTCGCAGCCAATACAATGAGGTTAGCGAGGCGATCTTTCTGACCCAGGGGTTCGTCTATGAGAATGCCGAACAGGCCGAGGCCCGTTTTCTGGAATGTGGCCCGGATGAATTCATCTATGCCCGCTATGGCAACCCCACCGTGTCGATGTTCGAGCAGCGTATCGCGGCGCTTGAGGGGGGCGAGGATGCTTTCGCCACAGCTTCGGGCATGGCGGCTGTCAATGGCGCGCTGACCTCGATGCTGAAGGCAGGCGACCACATCGTTTCGGCTAAGGCGCTGTTCGGCTCATGCTTGTATATTGTCGAGAACATCCTGACCCGGTTTGGTGTAGATGTAACTTTCGTAGACGGCACCAATCTGGACGAATGGAAAGCGGCGATCCGGCCCGACACAAAGGCTGTGTTCTTTGAATCCATGTCGAACCCGACGCTTGAGGTGATCGACATCTCGGCCGTCGCCGAACTGGCCCATGCGGTTGGTGCGATGGTGGTCGTGGACAATGTGTTCTCGACCCCAGTGTTTTCGCGTGCGATCGAGCAGGGCGCGGATGTTGTGATCTATTCGGCGACCAAACATATCGACGGGCAGGGGCGTGCGCTGGGCGGCGTAATCATCGGCACCAAGGACTTCATCCGCGGCACCGTTGAGCCTTATCTGAAGCACACCGGTGGGGCGCTGAGCCCGTTTAACGCCTGGATCATGCTGAAAGGTCTGGAAACGATGACCCTGCGTGTCAATGCTCAGGCTGAGACGGCCCAGATCGTGGCTGAGGCACTGGAGGGTCACGCCGCGTTGGAACGCACATTGTATCCGGGGCTAAAGACGCATCCGCAGAATGCGCTGGTTCAATCACAGTTGGGCGGTAAGGGCGGCACCGTTCTGTCGCTGGATATCAAGGGCGGAAAGGAGGCTGCGTTTGCGTTCCTCAACGCGATGAAGATTCCGGTGATTTCGAACAACCTGGGCGACGCCAAGTCGATTGCGACCCATCCGGCGACCACGACCCACCAACGGCTGAGCGATGAGCAGAAAGACGAGTTGGGCATTACTCCCGGCCTGATCCGCCTGTCCATCGGTCTGGAGGATGCGGGCGACCTGCTTGCCGATATTAAGCGCGCTTTGGACGTTTCTCAGCGCTAACTACGCTCTATATCCTGTTATGCCTTGGGTGAAACTGCGTAAACGCGGCGTAACTCCCGCGATGTTTGCGGATTTTCATCCGGGCCGTACTTTGATGCGTATACGGTTAAACTGGAAAAAGCGTCGAACCTGTATATAGTCCGGCGACCAATCGAGGAACCCCGTTCGATGAATGTGTACCCCCGCACCATTGAAGACGCACCTGACAATGAAGACGCCGCCGCCGCGCTTAGAACGCTGCGCAAATGGGCCGAGTCCGCGAGTGAAGCTGAGATCAGCCAGCTTGATCCTGCAATTGCGCGCCTCGTGACTGGACTGGTTCCGGTGAATTATCCTTCGCTGTCGCGAGAATATGCCGAAGACTTCACAGTTGACGCGGCCTATCGGGCATCGTTGCCGGACCTTCAAAACGGACCGTCCAGCCTGATCCGCGGGGCCATGCAACAAATTCAGCATGTGGGCATTTCTAATTTCCGTTTGCCGATTCGGTTCCACCGTAAACATGGTGAGGATCTCACGCTTGAAACCTCGGTCACCGGAACGGTCAGCCTTGATGCCGAAAAGAAGGGCATCAACATGTCCCGCATCATGCGCTCGTTCTACAAACATGCCGAGCGTACGTTCAGTTTTGAGGTCATGGAGGCTGCGCTGGACGATTATATGACCGATCTGGACAGTTTCGATGCGCGTATCCAGATGCGGTTTTCCTACCCGGACCGGGTGGAAAGCCTGCGATCGGGTTTGCAAGGGTATCAGTATTACGACATCGCGTTGGAACTGGTCGAACAAAACGGCGTACGTCAGAAGATCATCCATCTGGACTATGTCTATTCGTCCACCTGTCCATGTTCGCTTGAGCTGAGCGAACATGCGCGGTCCACACGGGGGCAACTGGCGACACCGCATTCCCAGCGTTCTGTTGCGCGGATTTCCGTTGTTGTTGATTGCAAAGCAGATTGCCTGTGGTTCGAAGATCTGATTGCCCTGTGCCGCCGCGCAGTACCGACCGAAACGCAAGTGATGGTCAAGCGCGAGGACGAACAGGCCTTTGCCGAGCTGAATGCCGCGAACCCAATCTTTGTCGAAGACGCCGCGCGCTTGTTTTGTGCCGAGCTTCTGGCCGATCATCATGTCGGTGATTTCCGTGTTGTGGCCAGCCATCAGGAAAGCCTGCACAGCCACGACGCAGTGTCGGTGCTGACCGAAGGGCCAACCTTTGTTTCCGCCAGCTTGGATCCACGCTTGTTCTCGACCCTGTTTCACATCGGGTAGATCGAAAAGAGCATCCTGTTGTCTCATTTTGATCCAATTGGCGAAAAATTGCCGCATTGCAGCAATATTTCTGCACGCGCAGTGTGTTTCGCGTTAAACTATCCGTGAACGCAGCCATGGTGTGAGGGCGTGTCAGCCCTCGGGCCACTCTGAAAAGGAAGCCGCGACGTGCGATGTCCGGGGATTTCAGGCCTTGGTCACTCGCCCCTAATACCGGGGTGGGGCAGAGCGGTTCTTTTCTTGGAAGGTTGCTTCGCTTTTACAGGAGAAATGACTAATGAATCCGATTACCCAACCGCTTGAGTTTCAGGCGGCGGCCATTCGACTGGCCGGTTATGCAGTCAGCAACCAACTGAAGATCATGCAGATTTTGGCGAATTCGGCCATGGAGCTGCCTTTCGTTCCAGTGAATGCTCTGCACGCGTCTTCGTCGGTTCCTGCACCTGCCAAAAAGAAACCGGAATTCAAATCCAAGGCGGCAGCTGCCAAGCCTGTAGCCAAGGTCAAAACGACCGTCGCACCAAAGTCCAAGCCGCGCGTTCGGGCCAAGACGGCAGCGACCCCAAAAGCCGAATCACCTAAACCGGTTGTAGCAAATGCGGCCTCCCAGCCAGCAGTGGCCAAGGTTGCAGCGCCTAAACCTGCGGCCGTCAAGCCCGAGGCAAAACCTGCCGCACCCAAACCTGCCGCAAAACGCGTGGCTCCAAAGGCAGTAGCGAAACCTGCCGCACCCAAGGCCACAGCCAAGCCGGCCGCGCCCAAAGTGCAGGCGGCGAAATCGGTGACGGCAAAACCAACGGCTGCACCTGCCGCCAAGCCTGTGGCCCCCAAAGCCGAGGCGAAACCTGTGGCGCCTCTGGCGAATACAGCCAAGTCTGCGGCACCTCAGAACCGGACGCGCGCGCCTTCAAAACCGCCCGCAATGCCCACACCCGTCAGCAAAACCGACGAGTAAACGGGACATCCGCTTGACACAGTCGTGCAGGCGCGCCAACGCTGCGCCTCATGACGGATATGCGCCCGGTTGGATATGTGATTGGCCTGTTGGTCGCCATTCTTGGGGCGACCATGATGCTTCCCATGCTTGCGGATTTCATCGAAGGCCGGGGCGAATGGCCTGTTTTTCTGGGAAGCGGCGTGATCACCATGCTGACGGGCGTTATCCTGTCCATCAGTTGTTCGAACGGAGTGGGCGAAGGTCTGACGATCCGTCAGACCTTTTTGCTGACCACCGGCGTTTGGGTGGCGCTGCCCTTTTTCGGCGCAATCCCGTTTTTATTCGGCGAGACCGAGCTGCGCTTTGTCGATGCTTATTTTGAGGCAATGTCGGGGCTGACCACTACTGGTTCGACTGTCATTTCCGGGCTTGATAATCTGCCACAGGGTTTGCTGTTGTGGCGCGGATTGCTGCAATGGCTGGGCGGCATTGGGATTATTGTAGTCGCCATGGTGTTCCTGCCCGAACTTCGCGTGGGGGGGATGCAGATCTTCCGTTCGGAAGGGTTTGAAACCATGGGGAAAATCCTGCCGCGCGCGCAAGAGATCGCTGGGCAGATATCCCTGATCTATGTCTTTTTGACCTTTGTCTGCGCGCTTGTCTACGCCGGCTTGGGGATGGGGTTTTTCGATGCCGTGGTGCATGCGATGACAACCATCGCGACCGGAGGGTTCTCGAACTACGACACGTCCTTCGGCAGTTTCTCGGGGCCGACCGAGTATGCGGCTGCGGTCTTTATGATCCTCGCGGCGCTGCCTTTCGTGCGCTATGTTCAATTCGCCAATGGCAACACGAACTCACTGTGGCAGGACAGCCAGATACAGACATTCCTGGCGACAATCCTGGTGCTGGTCGTGGTCATGGCGGTGTTCCTAACCGTAGTCTTTCCACATCATTGGGAACAGGCGTTCCGGGAATCGCTGTTCAACATCACCTCGATCATTTCGGGTACGGGTTATGCCAGCGTTGATTACATGACGTGGGGCAGTTTCCCGGTCATGCTGTTCTTTTTGATCGGTCTGATCGGCGGATGCGCGGGCTCGACCGCCTGTTCGATCAAGATTTTCCGGTATCAGCTGCTGTTTGCGTCGATCAAAACGCAAATTCGCCGTATCCGGTCACCGCATGGCGTTTTTGCCCCGCGATATGGCGGGCGCACGATCGGGACGGATGTCCTGACTTCGGTGATGAGTTTTTTCATGTTCTTCGTGCTGTCGCTGGGTGTGCTGGCCTGGGCGTTGGCGCTGACGGGGTTGGACTTCATCACTTCGGTTTCGGGGGCTGCGACCGCACTGGCCAATGTGGGGCCGGGACTGGGCAGCCAGATCGGTCCGGCAGGAAATTTCGCCGGGCTGAATGACACCGCCAAATGGTTGTTGTCCATCGGCATGTTGGTCGGACGGCTGGAACTGCTGGCCGTCTACGCGTTGTTCACCGTCCAATTCTGGAGAAACTAATGAAAAGACCCTTGGGGGCCCAGATTTCGCATATGTTGAAAGATCGGGGCGTTGACGTGATTTTTGGCATTCCGGGTGTTCACAATCAGGAAATGTATCGCGGCATCGAAGAAGCTGGCATCACACATGTGTTGGCCCGGCATGAACAGGGGGCCGGGTTCATGGCCGATGGCTATGCCCGCGCGACCGGCAAGCCGGGCGTCGCCTATGTGATCACCGGGCCGGGGCTGTGCAATATCATGACACCGATGGGGCAGGCCTATACGGATTCGGTGCCACTGCTGGTGATGTCTTCTTGTCTGGATGAAACGCAAGCGGTGCATGGGCAATTGCATCAGATGAAGGATCAGCTTGGGGCGGCTGAAACCGTGACTGACTGGTCGCGGCAGGCCAATTCCGCACAGGCCGCCTATGGTCTGGTCGAGCGTGCTTTTGAAGAGTTCGAACTGTCCCGACCGCGCCCCAAACATATTCAGGTGCCGATTGCCCAGCTTGAGGCCGATGCCGACCCCGCGCCGTTTCCCAATCAGCCGGGGCTGCGCACCAAGGTTTTGCCGCCCGATATTGCTCCGGTCATGTCTTTGTTGAATATCGCGCGCAGGCCGTTGTTCATTTTGGGCGGTGGCGCGCGGTCTAATCTGTGGCGGCAGATATTGACGGAACTGGGAGCAGCCTGCTTCACAACTTTTGCTGGGCGTGGGATGGCCGGGCAGGGCTATGCGTTGGACTTTGGTGCCATGCTGACGCGCCCCGGCAGCGCCGAGGTGATTGGGTCCGCTGACCTTGTAGTCGCCGTAGGTGCCGAACTGGGCGAGGTCGATCTGTGGCGCGACAACCTGGGGCACAGCGCTCATCTGGTGCGGGTCGATCTTGATCCTAGGGTTCTGTCCGATCACCATCGTGCAGGCATCAAGCTGCAGGCTGATGGGGAAAGCTTTGCGCATGCCTTGTGGGGTGCGATTGACAAGGTAAAACCTGCAACGGGTTGGACGCCGGAAGAAATCACCGACGCACGCAGACGCTGGCGCGCCGAGGTCGATGCCGAGCGGCCGGGGATCGTTCCGGTGCTTGATGCTCTGCGCGATGCCATGCCGGCGGATACGATGATCTATTCCGACATGACCCAAATCGCCTATGCCGGGAAAGAGGTCTGGGACATGGCCTATCCCTATCACTGGCATCACCCGACCGGCTTTGGCACGCTGGGATATGGCTTGCCCGCTGGTATTGGCGGTGCGGTTGCGCGTCGGGGCAAACCAACAGCCGTGATCGCCGGGGATTACGGGTTTCACTATACGATGATGGAACTTGGTGTAGCGGTCGAGCTGGGTCTTTCACTGCCCATTATCCTATGGGACAACGGCAAGCTGAAAGAGATCGAGGACAGCATGGTCCGAGGTCAGATCGCGCCGAACGCGGTGATCGCCCACAACCCGGATTTCTGCAAACTGGCTGAGGCTTTCGGGGCCCTGTCTGCCGCGCCTACCAGTTTGGCAGAGATGCAGACTGCAGTGCGCGCGGCCTTTGACGCGCCGGTTCCAACCCTGATCCGCGTAACGCCTGATATCGTGTAAACAAAAAAAACGCCGCCCAAAGGGGCGGCGTTCCACTTTTGGGGATCAAATTAATCCCAACAATGCACCAGAACAGTCATTCCATTGGCTCTGCGGCTAAGTTCGTTGGGTGAGATCTCGGCAGTCGATTGACCCGGTTGGCCTGAGACGCCTGCCTGTTCAAGCGCCGCGTTCAACCGCTCAGCCGTGGCTGCCAGACTGACCGAGGCGGGTAGGGTGCGCCCATCGGACGGGGTGGGTAGCAACATGCCGACAACCTGACCGGCGTCATCGAAAACAGGTCCGCCAGCATCGCCCGGCTGGGCGGCCATCGCCAGACGTTTCACTCCGTCTTCTCCGTTCAGGCCGCGCACGTCAGTAATCTGGCCATAGGTCAGCGTCGGCGCCCCCAATGCGCCCTGATACGAAAAGCCCGACACTGCGACCTCGGATTGGATGCGCGGTTGATCGGTGCCGAATTCCGCGACGCTGATCGGCGCAAGGTTGTTCCGGGGCCGCAGAACGGCCACACCCAGATCAGCATCGGCCCAGGCGACCTGAACTTCCTGATCGTCGTTCAGGGTGATCCGGGTGCAGCTGTCGGTGGCCTCGGATACCGTCAGGATTGTACCGCTAGCATCGGTGAAAAAGCCGGACCGGGACAGGCGCGGCTTGCGGATTTGCAGGCCGGAAACAAGATCGATCCGTTGCTCGGCATTTGCACCGGCCCCTGCGTCTAGAACGGCGCTGTTTGTGGTGAAGCTGGCCTTGAGCGCGGCCAGAACCCGTGCCCGGCGGGCTTCATCCCCTTCGGGCCAGACCAGCGTGAAGCCTTTGATCTGGCCGTCCTTCAGCGCGGCCTGGGTGTACGAGACAACCCCGTTCCCGCGACCTTCCAGTGTAAAGCGATCACCGCGCAATTGTCGGGGGCCGTCCAGTGGGACGATCTCTAGCGACTGCATCACCTCGTACAGGGCGCGCAGGGTGGCCTTGTCGCCTTTCTGACTGATCAGCAGCGCCTTAGCATCCAAGTCAGTGGTGCCTTTGAAATGCGCAAATGGGGCCTCATAGCGATCAAAGGCAATAGCATCCAATGGCAGATCCAGATCAATCCCGGCCTGCGGGTCTGAATAACGCGCCATGCCGACGCTGATCAGCGGCGCGTTATAGTCATCCATCAGCGACTTGCGCTGCGCTGTGGTCAGAACGCCGGTGGCTTCAAAACCGTTGAATCGTTGCCAGTCACCCATCGATCGGCGCGTGCCTTGACCAAACGCGCCGTCGATAGTGGCGTTGTAAAACCCTGCGGCCTGCAAGGCTGTCTGCAGATCCCGACGCTCTTGCGCAGTGAGCAGGCGTTCGGACTGTAGGGCTTGCGAGCGGGTTTCATCTGCGGGCTCAGCCGACAACCCCGAAACGGTCGCTTCCGGTTGTGGAGTGTTTTCGACGGGCGGTGTCACCACGCCCCGGTTCAGGATATTCGCACCGACTGGCCAGAACTGCTGACCCAGAGAGCTGGTGAAGGCTATGTAACTGTCAGCTGGTATCTGCCTTTCGGCCCGGTAAACGTCCAGAACCTGCTCAGCGTCACTGCGCAAATAAGGCCCGATTACAATGGCATACCAGCCAGAGTTCAGGCGAAACCCGTTTACGTCTGGCAAGAGGCTTGAATAAGCCTGCGCGCGCTCTTGTGCCTCGCGCAGCGAAGGGCGCGCCTCGACCTGGACCCAAACGCCGGCGTCTTGTTGCGCTGATACGGCACTTGCGCCCATTGAAAATAGAAACAGAATTGCAGTGAATATGCGTGTCATTGTCTGCCCGTGTTCGCAGTGTTTTAGCTTTGCGGCAGACTACGCGAATTGAACCGCAGAAAGCCATGCCTGGAATACGGGGAATTTCCAGTGTGGCGGTGCAGTGACAGCCCAACCCGATTGGCCCGTTGACGCCCCTTGGCCCCTTGCATAGGAAGGACAAAACCGACCGGAACCGGGCGCAGGGGCGTCCAAAGGGAATGTCATGACCGAACCGTCCAGCGCACCACGTTCTTTTCAGGAAATTATCCTGCGACTTCAGACCTATTGGGCCTCGAAAGGCTGCGCGATCCTGCAGCCCTATGACATGGAGGTCGGTGCAGGTACGTTCCACCCGGCCACCACGCTGCGCGCTTTGGGGTCAAAGCCGTGGGCGGCGGCCTATGTGCAACCCTCGCGCCGACCAACCGATGGGCGATACGGTGAAAACCCCAACCGGTTGCAGCACTATTACCAGTATCAGGTGCTGATCAAACCCAGCCCGCCGGATCTACAAGAGCTGTATCTGGGCAGCCTACAGGCCATCGGTATAGATATGGACCTGCATGACATCCGCTTTGTTGAAGATGACTGGGAAAGCCCCACACTGGGCGCCTGGGGTCTGGGTTGGGAGGTCTGGTGTGACGGCATGGAAGTCAGCCAGTTCACCTATTTTCAGCAAGTCGGCGGCCATGACTGCACACCCGTTTCGGGTGAACTGACCTATGGTCTGGAGCGTCTGGCAATGTATGTGCTGGGCATTGATCACGTGATGGACATGCCCTTTAACGATCCGCAATCACCCAGCCCGCTGACCTATGGCGACATCTTCAAACAGACCGAAGAGGAATACGCACGCTGGAACTTTGACGTGGCCAACACCGAAGTTCTGCTGCGCCATTTTGAAGAGGCCGAGGCCGAATGCGCCGCCATTCTGGCGCAGGAGCATGACGACCCAAAAACCGGCAAGCGTATTATTATGGCGCACCCGGCCTATGATCAGTGCATCAAGGCCAGCCACATGTTCAACTTATTGGACGCACGGGGGGTGATCTCGGTCACGGAACGGCAGGCCTATATTGGTCGCGTGCGGGCGCTGGCCAAGCAATGTGCCGATGCGTTTGTACAGACCGGGGCAGCCGGGTTCGAGGCCTGATGGCGCGCTCAGGCCAATCCCGGCAACAGCACTTTCAGGCCATCCGCGATCATGCTGATCGCGATGGCCGACAGGATCATGCCCATGAAACGGCTCATGATTACGCGCGCGTTGTCGGACAGGCGTTTGGCCAGGGCCGAAGCGTTCCAGAAGGTGATGAACAACAAAAACAGAACCACCAGAAACACGCCCGCATAGATGATGGCGTCCATGGGCTTGGAAATATGGTGAGCGTACAGGATCAACGTTGTGATCGTGCCGGGCCCGACCAGAATGGGGAAGGCCAGCGGGTAAAACGCCACCGTCGCGGGTTCGGGGTAGGCTTGCTTTTCCCCCTTGGTTCCGTGGTGCGAGGTGCTTTCGTTGCCGTTCAGCATGTTCAGGCCAATCATAAGAACGACCAGACCACCCGCGACACGCAGATCGTCGACACTGATCCCAAACAGGCCAAGCGTCTGGTTGCCGATAGCTGCGAAGGCTCCGCCCAGGATCAGGCAATACGTGGCTGTTTTCGCCGCGACTTTGCGCTGATCAGCGGGCGTCAGGCCGTCGGTGACGCTCAGGAAAACGGGCAGGTTGGTGATCGGGTTCATAATCGCAAACAGCGCGCCGAAGAACCCAACGGCAAGGGTCATGTCCATTCGAATAGCCTCGTTCCGACCTGTATCAGTTTGGAAACTGGCCTATTTTCCGCCAAGTTGAAAGAGGCCGCGTGATCGGGATGTTGAGAAGATGACCGGAAAACTGCTTGCAATCATCCTTATTGTTTCTGCGGCTTTGGCCGGGGTGGGCATGTATTACCTTCAGGTGTACGGGTTCTACTATGACGTCGCGCCCCAGCCAGGGAAGGACGTGGAATTGCTTGTCGAGGGGGCAGAGGAACCCCAGCCGATCCCGTACACGGCGTTTCACGCGATTGATGCGGACAGCTCTCCGATCCGATACCGGGCGTGTTTTGAGACCGAGATGACGAGCGATGAACTTGCGGCTTTTCAGCCGGTCGAAAACCCCGAACCGCTGACCGCGCCGGGCTGGTTTGACTGCTACGACGCGGTTGCCATTGCCGAGGCTCTGAAGTCTGGACAGGCGCAAGCTTTTATGGGGGCCAAGAACATACACTATGGCGTGGACCGCATTGTGGCCGTGACGGCAGATGGCAAAGGCTATGTCTGGCACGCGCTGAACAATTGCGGTGAAAAAGCCTATGATGGAACGGTTGTGGGCGAGGAATGCCCGCCACGGCCGGGGGACTGAGATGCCCGAAGTCGAGGAAATGCTTCACATTCCCAATTTTCTGACCGCCACGCTTGGCATTGCGGTCTATCTGATAGGGGCCGAGATCAACTCTCGGGTCGCTCCGCTGCGTCAATTCAATATCCCTGAGCCTGTCACCGGCGGGTTGCTGGCGTCTCTTGTATTGCTGATTCTGTATGTCGTGGCAGGGCTTGAGCTGACGTTCGACCTTGCCTCGCGGGATTTTCTGCTGATCGTGTTCTTTGCCGGAATTGGGTTGAATGCGCGGCTTGCCGATTTGATTTCCGGCGGCAAGCCTTTGTTCCTGCTGCTCATTCTGACGTTGGTGACAATCGTTGCCCAGAATGCCGTCGGTGCCGCCGGAGCGGTTGCCTTTGGTTACCCGGCCCAAGCTGGGGTTCTCTTTGGCTCTGCGTCTCTGATTGGCGGGCATGGTACCGCCATCGCGTGGGCCCCCGAGGTTGGTGCAGTCACCGGGCTTGAGGGCGCGACTGAACTCGGCGTGGCCGTGGCGACGCTTGGCCTTGTGTTGGCTGCGCTGGTGGGCGGGCCGATTGCCCGTCTTTTGGTCGAAGGCAAGAAGTTGACCCCGGAACGCCCGGACGAAGAACACACAGTTGGGCTGCCGGATGATGCCACTGAGGCCGAGACCATGATCGACCACCTGACCATCATGCGCGTGTTGCTTTATCTGAATCTGGCGATCATCTTCGGCTATTTTTTGAGCGAGGCAATCGCGGCTACCGGGTTGAAACTGCCCTTGTTCGTGCCCTGCCTGATCATGGGGATCGTCATTGCCAATGTTCGCGCAGCTCTGGCCCCCAACGCGCCGCCGGTGTCCCGGACCCCCTCGCTGGCGCTGATATCCGAGTTTTCGCTGGGCGCGTTTCTGGCCATGTCGCTGATGAGCCTGCAGCTTTGGACCATTGCCGAACTGGGGTTGGCCATCGTCGTTATCATGGGTGCGCAGACCTTGTTTACTGTGGCGTTTGTGATTTGGGTGTTGTTCCCGGTGATGGGCGGCAACTATCGCGCCGCCGTACTGTCTGCGGGGTTTGGCGGTTTTGCACTGGGCGCGACCCCGACCGCTATCGCCAATATGACCGCAGTTACCAAGCGATATGGCCCGTCGCCTATTGCCTTTATCGTGCTGCCCCTTGTATCCGCCTTCTTTGTGGATATCGCCAATGCCATCGTCATTCAGACGATCGTTAATTTCTAAGGACCGAAAATGCCCGACCTGCTGATCGAACTGTTTTCCGAGGAAATCCCCGCCCGCATGCAGACCCGCGCCGGTGAGGACCTGAAAAAACGGATGACCGACGGTTTGGTTGAGGCCGGTCTGACCTATGCCGGGGCTGCCGCCCTGACCACGCCGCGTCGCCTGACGCTGGCGATCGAAGGTCTTCTGACTGAGAGCCCAACGATCCGCGAAGAGCGCAAAGGGCCGAAAGTCGGCGCACCGGACAAAGCCATCGAAGGCTTCCTGCGCGGTGCGGGCCTGACCCGCGATCAGTTGGAAGAACGCGATACACCCAAAGGCGCGGTCTATTTCGCGACTATCGAAAAAGCCGGACGCCCCGCGGCCGAGATTGTGGCCGAGGTGCTTGAAACCACCATTCGAAACTTTCCCTGGCCCAAGTCTATGCGCTGGGGCGGCGGTTCGCTGCGCTGGGTGCGCCCGTTGCACTCAATCTTGTGCATTCTGTCCGATGAGGCTGGCGCGCAAGTCGTGCCGCTTGAGGTCGAAGGGATCAAAGCGGGCGACACCACTGCGGGTCACCGCTTTATGGCGCCAGATCGCTTCGCGGTCACGTCGTTCGATGACTATGCTGCCAAACTGAAACGCGCCTTTGTGGTGCTGAACCCCTCTGACCGCGCTGAACATATCTGGAACGACGCCCAGAACATGGCCTTTGCTGCCGGTCTGGAAGTGGTCGATGACAAGGGCCTGCTGGCTGAGGTTGCCGGTCTGGTCGAATGGCCCGTAGTGCTGATGGGGCAGATTGACGAAGAGTTTTTGGAACTGCCTCCTGAGGTGCTACAGACCTCGATGAAAGAGCATCAGAAATTTTTCTCGGTCCGCAATCCAAAGACCGGTCGGATCGAGCGGTTCGTTACCGTCGCCAACCGCGAAACTGCCGACAATGGCGCGACCATTCTGGCCGGGAACCAAAAGGTGCTGTCGGCCCGTCTGGCGGATGCCAAGTTCTTCTGGGAAAACGACTTGCGCGTCGCCAAATCGGACATCGCCCAATGGACCCGCGCGCTGGAGAATGTGACCTTCCACAACAAGTTGGGCACACAGGCCGAGCGGATCGACCGCATCGCGGTATTGGCTCGCGAACTGTCCCCGGTGACGGGCGCGGATGCGGATCAGGCCGAGAAAGCCGCGCGTCTGGCCAAGGCTGATCTGAACTCGGAAATGGTTTATGAATTCCCCGAACTTCAGGGGCTTATGGGGCGGTATTATATTGAAGCCGCAGGCGAAGACGCCACCGTGGCCGCCGTTGCGCAGGAGCATTACTCACCGCTTGGTCCGTCAGATGACGTGCCGACAGCGCCGCTGTCGGTGGCCGTGGCACTGGCCGACAAGCTGGACACGCTGACCGGGTTCTGGGCGATTGATGAGAAGCCGACCGGGTCGAAAGATCCGTTTGCCCTGCGCCGTGCGGCGTTGGGGGTTATTCGGTTGGTCTTGGAGAATGATCTGCGTTTGCCGATTAACGGTGTCGTAGACCGCCAATTGCTGTCATATGAACTTGAGGGTCTTCGGGTATCCGGCGATGAACAAGACCTATTCACACTTGAAAGTACGCTTCAGGAGATCGCTAAGTACGGGGTATTTCAGGCGGCGTTCAAATCAGTGATTGGGCAAATTCCTGAAAGCGCCGATAATCCATTTGAACCGGATGTGAGTGATGGTTCCATCCTTCAAGGAATCTCGAAGAAGATTAGCAACGCGTCGTCGTCCATCCTCTCCTTCTTCCACGACCGCCTCAAAGTCTTCCTGCGCGACGAGGGTATCCGTCACGACATCATCGACGCCTGTATCGCAATGGACGGCAATGATGACCTGAACCTGCTGGTCAAACGCGCCCGTGCGCTGAATGCGGTGATTGCGACCGAGGATGGCGAGAACCTTGTCCAAGGATTCAAACGCGCCAACAACATTCTGACGCAGGCCGAGGAGAAGGATGGCGTCGAATACTCTTATGGCGCGGACGTGAAATTCGCTGAGACGGACAGCGAAAGGGCCTTGTTCGCCGCCTTGGATCAGGCGCGGGGCAAGATCGGGACGGCGCTGAAGTCAGAGGATTTCCCCAAGGCGATGACCATTATGGCGGCGCTGCGCGGTCCGGTCGATGCGTTTTTTGATGAGGTTCAGGTGAATACGGACAACGACATTCTGCGCCGCAA
The DNA here is from genome assembly GCF_056539465.1 of Ruegeria sp. BB1. Classification (NCBI taxonomy): domain Bacteria; kingdom Pseudomonadati; phylum Pseudomonadota; class Alphaproteobacteria; order Rhodobacterales; family Roseobacteraceae; genus Ruegeria; species Ruegeria sp. BB1. Next base: position 1,020,924 of record NZ_JBQFVB010000001.1, on the reverse strand, counting down.
CCGTCTGAACCTGCTGAGCCAAATCCGTCAGGTCTGCTCCTCCGTGGCGGACCTCAGCAAGATCGAAGGTTAATCCAGAACACCCTTGCGCCATTGGTGCAAGGGCTTATGCTGCGGTGAAACCAAAAGGTGCTGCAGTGCAGAATAATCCGCATACCACTCTGATAACGACCGAAGCGCCCGTGGCCGCCAATACACACGGCGGGCGAGCGAAATGTCTGCAACGTCTAGTCCGTTTGGACCTTCCGGTGCCGAGAACGGTGGCGCTGTCCTTTGACGCGGTACATCGGATTGCCGAAGGGCAGGTACCGGATATCGCCGCAGTTCTGGAGCAGTTTGAACAGACGGCGTTGCTGTGCGTCCGGCCTAGTTCCGAAGACCCCGATTGGGGTGGCCCCGGTGCGATCTTGAACATCGGTATGAACGACGCGCGCTATGTGGACCTGTCGGATTCGATGGGCGCCGAGGCCGCCGCCGCGCTGTACCTGCGCTTTGTTCAAAGCTACGCAATTCATGTGGCCCGTTTGGACGCGGATGTTTTCGACGATATCAGCGCGGATGGCAGCGAAGGGCTGAGCCAATCCTTGCGCGCTTATGAGGATGAAACGGACGAGGCATTTCCCCAAGACCGGGGCGAGCAGCTGATTGCCGTCCTTCGATCGATGGCGCGGGCGTGGGATGGAACCTCGGCACGGTTGCTGCGACAGGCCAAGGGGGCGCCGGCGGATGCCGGGTTGGGCTTGGTCATTCAGGAAATGATCCCCGGCGTAGGGCAGGGTGAGTGCGGCTCGGGTGTGTTGCAACTGATTGATCCTGCAACTGGGTTGCCGCAAATCACCGGTCGTTATCTCAGTCAAAGCCAAGGCCGCGATGCGCTGGGTGCGGATGTGGCAGCGCTGTATCTGGAAAAGGACCCGCGCGGGAAATCACTGGAAGAAGTCGCCCCAAAGGCATTTGCCGAACTCAAGGCCCACGCAGCCTTTATGCGCGCCAAGCTGCGCGAGGAAATGCAGGTCGAGTTCGTTATCGAGAATGGTCATGTGCATATTCTGGACGGCGTCCGCGTACAGCGTAGCGCACGGGCGGCGATGCGGATCGCGGTTCGATTGGCCGAAGATGGCATCATTCCGCCGCAAGAAGCAGTGATGCGGGTCGACCCGCATTCCCTGAATGAGATGCTGCACCGGCAGGTTCACCCCGAAGCAGAGCGGGATGTTCTGACCACCGGTATTGCCGCCAGCCCGGGGGCTGCGACCGGCAAAATCGTGTTCACCGCCGCCGAGGCTCAGGCCAGCGCTGCGCGGGGTGAGCCGTGTATTCTGGTGCGCCGCGAAACCTCGCCCGAAGATGTGCGCGGGATGCATGCGGCGGTTGCCGTACTGACCGAAAAGGGCGGTATGACCAGCCACGCCGCCGTGATTGGGCGCGGTTTGGGCTTGCCCTGTATCGTTGGTGCGTCCGAGATGCGGTTTCAGACCAAGAAAAGGCTGCTGTCGGCCCCTGATGGGCGGGTGTTCAAGACGGGTGATGTTTTGACGATCGACGGGTCCTCGGGACAGGTTCTGGCCGGACAGCCCGCGATGCTTGAGGCGGCTTTGGACGATTGTTTTCAAACGCTTATGGGCTGGGCGGATGATGAACGCGACATCGCCATCCGCGCCAACGCGGATACACCGGCCGACGCACAGACTGCACGGAACTTTTTGGCTCAGGGGATCGGCCTGTGTCGGACCGAGCATATGTTCTTCGATCCCGGTCGTCTGATCGTGATGCGCGAGATGATTTTTGCGCAAACTTCATCGGGTCGCGCGGCGGTTCTGGAGCGTCTGCTGCCCATGCAGCGCGAGGATTTCGTTCAGCTGTTCCGTATCATGGAAGGTCAGCCCGTCTGTATCCGCTTGTTCGACCCGCCTTTGCACGAATTTTTGCCGACCACGCGCAGTGGACAGCGCGAGCTGGCCGAGGCGCTGGATTTGCCTGTGTCGGATGTCGAACGGCGTGTTGCGGCGATGACTGAATACAACCCGATGCTGGGTCTGCGCGGTGTGCGTTTGGGGGTGACAGTGCCCGAAATCTACGACATGCAGGCCCGCGCTATCTTTGAAGCGACGCTTGAGGCCAGCAAGGACGGCGCCCCCGTCGTGCCCGAGGTGATGATCCCGTTGGTTTCGGCCAAGCGCGAAGTTGAGCTGGTCAAATCCCGCATCGATACGGTCGCGGCCTCGGTTGCAACCGAACAAGGGCAAGAGTTCGAATACCGCCTGGGTGTCATGGTAGAAACGCCTCGGGCTTGTCTGCGAGCGGATGAAATTGCACCTCAGACCGCGTTCTTGAGTTTTGGTACCAACGACCTGACACAAATGACCTATGGCCTGTCCCGCGACGATGCCGGCCGGTTCATGTCTGACTATGTTCGTCAGGGCGTTTTTGTCGAGGACCCGTTCCATGTGCTTGACCCCGACGGGGTCGGAGAATTGCTGAAACTCGGCGCGGAACGTGGACGTGAGGCCCAGCCGGATGTTACCCTTTCAGTATGCGGCGAGCATGGCGGCAACCCCGAATCAATCGCCATCTGCCGCGATCTGGGGTTTGACTATGTGTCATGCTCTCCGTTCCGGGTGCCTGTCGCTCGGCTGGCTTCCGCTCAGCTGGCGATTTCGTCCAGACTTGGGGGTTGACACAGGCTGTTTGCCCTAGGATTAGTGGTTTTTAAGCAACCTTGTGGCAGAATTAATTTTCGCCACGGGCGATTTTCCACTTGCGTTTTCTTCTGATCTGGACGTCTGCGCCGGACTGCGCTAAATGCCTCGTCGCGCCCGCCGGGGGAGGGTACGGCGCGATATGTGCCTGTGCGAGGTTATCTGATGCTACGATACATACTGGCTGCTGCCACGTTGGCGGCAACCATGCTGCCAAGTGTGTCTTTCGCTGAAAAGAAAGCCACCGATACTGCCGAACGCGAACTTGTCACCCGGACCGAAGTGCCCGGGCAGAATTTTCGCGACTATCTGACTCTGTTCAAGCCCCGAAAAGAGCTTGAGCCTCAAAAAATGTCGTACTCGAAGGATTGGCTGGACCAACAGCCCAAGGCAACCGGGGACGAGAATTTTAAATGTCTAGCTGAGGCGCTGTACTTTGAAGCACGTGGTGAAAGCGTGCGCGGACAGTTTGCCGTGGCCGAGGTTATCCTGAATCGCGTGGACAGTGGCCGGTTCCCGGACTCGCTGTGCGGCGTGATCAAGCAGGGAACCGGTAAGAAATACCAGTGCCAGTTCACTTACACCTGTGATGGCCAAAAGGAAGTGATCCGCGAAAAGAAGGCGTATGAGCGCGTAGCTAAAGTTGCGCGTGCGGCCATCGACGGTGTCACCAAAGAACTGACCGAAGGTGCCACACACTATCACACCACGGCGGTTCGTCCGTCCTGGTCGCGCGTGTATAAAGAAACCGCGCGGATCGGAGTTCATATTTTCTACAGGCATAATTATCGAACAGCGAGCAACTGATTGACGCACCCGCGCTGGAACCTTGCTGGCGCGGGGCGTTTTATAACCTATGTTGCGGGCCAGGAGGCCCGCAATGACGTTTACACGCAGACAATTTCTGCAATCAGCAGCCGCACTGGCGGTACTGCCACACTCGGCCCGCGCATCAAGCTCTGATCTGATAGCACAGACCGCGATGCAGCAGATCGCCCCGAATGGTTTTCCCCAAACGCCTGTCTGGTCCTATGGTGGTGGTGTACCTGGTGCGGAAATCCGTTTGCCTCAGGGCGCGCGGGTTCAGCGCAGGTTGGTGAACGAGCTGCCTCAGCCAACAACAGTGCACTGGCATGGCATCCGGATCGACAACGCGATGGACGGTGTGCCGGGCCTGACGCAAGATGTGATCGCACCGGGCGAGGGGTTCGATTATGACTTTGTCGTCCCGGACGCGGGAACCTATTGGTATCACGCGCATAACCGCTCGGTCGAGCAGGTGGCGCGCGGCTTATACGGCCCGCTGATCGTTGAAGAGGCTACAGGGCCAGATGTCGACCAAGACCTGACACTGATGCTGGACGATTGGCGACTGGACCCAGACACCGGACATATCGTTGAGGATTTCGACAACGGTCATGATCAAAGCCATGCCGGGCGGTTGGGGAACTTGATCTCGGTCAACGGCCAGTTTGATCCTGTTTTTCCCGCGCGCCGCCACGAGCGTTTGCGCCTGCGGCTGATCAATGCCTCTAACGCGCGAATCTACGATCTGGCTCTGGATGGGGTGGCAGGATGGATCGTTGCGCTGGACGGAATGCCGCTTGAAAGCCCGTTAGAGGTTGAGGAAGGTTTTCCACTCGCCCCGGCTCAACGCGCGGACTTGATTGTGGACGTAACAGCGGAATCTGACACCGTCGCCGGGCTGATCAGTCGCGAGCGGGACGGGGGCTTTGGTCTGGTGCGGTTCCCGGTTTCCGGTACTTCGGCAACGACTGCCCGGTCAGGCGTTGTGCCCTTGCCCGCGAATCCATTGGCGCAGGTGGTATTGGACGGCGCGCCGGTTCATCGGATGACGTTGCAGGGTGGTGCGATGCGGTGGCTGGAATCCGCGCAGCTTGGCGACACGCAGCTTTCTGGCCGCGAATTGGCGCAACTGGGCCGGTTTTGGGCCTTGAACGGGTATGCTGAACGCCCGTTGGACCCTTTTCTGGATGCGAAGCGCGGTAGTACCCACCGGATCGAGTTCGTCAACGAAACCGCTTTTCCGCATGCTATGCACCTACATGGGCACCATTTTCGGCTAATCCTGCCCGACGGCAGCCTTGGCCCATGGCGCGATACGGTGCTGGTGGAGCGCGGACAAACCCGTGAAATCGCCCTTGTGGCCGACAATCCGGGCGACTGGTTGCTGCATTGCCATATGCTGGGGCACGCCGCATCCGGGATGATGAGCTGGTTTCGCGTAACCTGACGCCGCAATCAACGACTAGAATGGCGTTTGTTGCGATGCTATATGCGCGCGCATCCTATAAATTTGGTAGACTAGTTTACCAAGCCCGAAAAGGTTCGCCGAATGAGCTCTGAAATCCGCCTTGCCTTTGCGCACCCGTCTGAACGGTCAGAAGCGACCGCGACGCGCGGCCCGCTGGATCGCATCTCGCTCAGGGATCATACCGTTGAAGTTGAGATAGGTGCCTTTCAGGCCGAACGTGGCACCACACAGCGTATCTGCTTCAACATTGTTGTAGAGGTTCGGCCGCTGACCGATCCGATTGACGATGATGTTGATCGCATTCTGTCATACGACCGAGTGACCGAGGCGATTGCCCATGAACTGGCCGCTGAACGTCTGAACCTGCTTGAGACGTTGGCGGATCGCGTGGCAGAGCGCATTTTGCTTGAGCCTCAGGCTGTAAGAGCTTTTGTTCGCATCGAAAAACTTGATCGTGGACCGGGCGCGCTGGGTGTCGAAATCGTGCGCGGCAAGGACACGCTCCACCACGATGTGGTCGAAGAAGAACGCCCCCATCCGCGGTTGGTATTCCTGTCGAACGAGGCCATTTCATCCGCCAACCTGACGGGTTGGATTGATCAGTTGGAGAACCGTCAGCGCCCGCTGATCCTGTGTGTTGGCGCATCGAAACTGACGCTGCCACAGACTGGTCACGCGATGACCCAACGCCGGATTGATCTGCTGGCGATCGAGCAAAACGCCTGGGTTCTGGCCGCACGGGATCATCGCTGTGTGGTGGTGTCGACGCGGACGGAATTGGATTGGGCAATGAAGAATGGGCAGATTTGTGTCTGGGCCCCATCAAAGATTGTGCTGGATGCGGTTGATGGCCCTTCGGCGGCGCCTTCGGACGCTGTAGCCTTGGCAGCCTGGTTTGCGGCCACTTTTGAAGCCAGCGAAATGATGGTGATCGGCGGTGCCTTGCCGAACGCTCCAAAGACGCCTCTGCGCGCTATTCCAGTGGATCAGGCGCAACTGTGACTGCGTATTTTCGACCGCTGGTACAGCACGGGTCTGTACGCCCGGACGGGGCGGTTTCTCTTGCCGGGCAGGAATTGTGGTTCACCCATGCAGAACGGATGTCCCGCACGGATGCGCCGACGATTGTCACGGCGCGGGATATTCCAGCCGATGCACTGAACCGTCTGACGCGCCCACGCGCAGAGATTGCTGGTGTGGCGATGGATCGCCCGCAGATCATGGGAATTCTCAACGCCACGCCCGACAGCTTCTCGGACGGCGGGGTGCACAACTCGGTTGAAACGGCAGTGTCCGCTGCTAAGCGGATGGTGGAGCATGGTGCCAGCATTCTGGATATCGGCGGTGAATCGACCCGACCGGGGGCTACCTATGTTCCCGAGGATGAGGAAATCGCCCGGACGCAACCCCTGATAGAAGCCATTCGCGCCAAGACGAATGCTCTGATTTCCATCGATACCCGCAAGGCCAGCGTGGCGCGGGCTGCGTGGACGACGGGTGCGGGGCTGATCAATGACGTATCGGGCTTTACCTTTGATCCGCAGCTCGCGCCGTTCTGCGCCGAGGTTAACGCGCCTGTCTGTGTGATGCATATGCTGGGCGATCCAACTGTGATGCAGGACGATCCGCAATATGATGACGTGTCGCTGGACGTCTATGATTTCCTTGAAGGTCAGGTTGAAAAGCTGGAGCAGATTGGGCTGGGCCGCGATCAGATCTTGGTCGATCCGGGTATCGGGTTCGGTAAAACCCAGGCGCATAATTTGACACTGTTGAAAAATCTTAGCCTTTTCCATGGCTTGGGATGCCCGGTTCTGCTGGGCGTCTCGCGCAAGGGCTTTATCGGGCAAATCGGGCAAGAGCCGCGCAAGGATGCCCGCGCGCCGGGATCAATCGCTGTAGCACTGGCCGGATTGTCGCAAGGCATGCAGATCGTGCGTGTTCATGACGTGGCTCAAACCGCTCAGGCCTTGCGTCTGTGGGCCGCCGTCCGGTAATCCCGTCCTAGACGAGTAACTACGGAGTTAGACAATGCGCAAGCTGTTCGGAACCGATGGGGTGCGGGGCACCGCCAATACTCATCCGATTACGGCCGAAATGGCCCTGCGCATTGGGGCTGCCGTGGGGCGGTATTTCCGTCGCGATCGATCCGGTGCGCACCGGGTGGTGATCGGCAAGGATACGCGCTTGTCCGGGTATATGCTGGAAAACGCGCTGACTGCTGGGTTGACCTCGACAGGGATGAACGTGCTGCTGTTGGGTCCTGTACCGACACCGGCGGTAGGGTTGATGACCCGCTCGATGCGCGCGGATCTGGGGGTGATGATTTCGGCCAGTCACAACCCGGCTGAGGATAACGGTATCAAGTTCTTTGGCCCCGACGGGTACAAGCTGTCCGATCAGGCTGAGCTGGAGATTGAACGTCTGATCGAAGAGGGTGTCAAACCGGCGCAAGCACAGAACATTGGCCGTGCCCGGCGGGTGGATGATGCGCGGTTCCGATATGGTGAGCGGGTAAAATCCTCGCTGTCCCGCGATCTGCGTCTGGACGGGCTGAAAGTAGTGGTCGATTGCGCCAACGGCGCGGCCCACCGCACGGCGCCCGAGGTTTTGTGGGAGCTTGGGGCAGATGTCATTCCGGTCGGAATCGCGCCAAACGGTAAGAATATCAACCTGAATTGCGGCTCGACCAAACCTCAGCTGGCGGCCGAAACGGTTGTCGCGCACGGCGCGGATGTGGGTATCTGTCTGGACGGTGACGCCGACCGCGTGGTGATGGTTGACGAAAACGGGCAGGTGGCTGACGGAGATCAGCTAATGGCGTTGCTGGCGACCTGTTGGGCCAAGGCGGATCGTCTTGAAGGTGGCGCGCTGGTTGCGACGGTCATGTCGAATCTTGGGTTGGAACGGCATCTTGCCGCGCAAGGGCTGCGTCTGGAACGCACAGCCGTTGGTGACCGCTATGTCGTCGAAAGGATGCGCGAAGGCGGGTTCAACTTGGGCGGTGAGCAGTCAGGCCACATCGTCATGAGCGATTATGCCACCACCGGTGACGGTCTGATGGCCGGTCTGCATTTCCTGGCCGAGATGGTGCATTCTGGTCGCAAGGCGTCCGAGCTGTCGGTGCAATTCGAAACCGTTCCACAACTGCTTAAAAACGTGCGTTACGGCGAGGGGCAAACCCCACTGGAAACCAGCGCCGTGAAAGCGGCCATTGCGGATGCCGAGGCGCGCCTGAACGGGCAAGGCCGGCTGCTGATCCGCAAGTCGGGGACGGAACCCCTGATCCGCGTGATGGCAGAATGCGAGGATGATGCCCTGTTGACACAAGTCGTCGACGGTATCGTGGCCGAGGTCGAGGCGGTCGCCGGTTAACGCCCGATCAGCATCTTGCGCAGGCTAAACCATTGGCTGATGGCCAGCCCGGTCAGAATCATGGTGAGCGCGATGTAAAAGCGCAGGGGCAGGGCCTCGGACAAGATCCAGGCGCCGAAAACCATCGACCAGATTGGCACCTGATAATTGACCAGCGTCAGAAAGACGGACCCGGCGCTGCGAATGATCGATACGCGCAGCAAGGTGGCAAAGGCGGTCGGCACCAGCCCCAGCGCTACAATGGCTAGACCGGGGCGCGTTCCTTCCCAACGTGGAAGGCCTTCGGTCACCAGCATGATGGGTAACAAAAGAACGGCGCCCACCACCAAGGACAGCGCCGCCAGCACCACAGGATCAATCGGTGGGCAACGCCGTGTGAAGATAGACGCGCAGGAGTAACACAAAGCCGCGCCGATGCAGGCCAGCTGCGCCAACGGCTCAGCCCCTTGTCCGATCTGCGCCAAACCCGGCCCGATCAACACCAAAGCACCGCAAAATCCCAGTGAGACTCCAAGGAACCTGCGGGCGTTCAGCGGCTCGTCTGAAAAGAAATGGGCCAATGGCAGAACCATCAGCGGAATTGCCGCCATCGACAGCCCGGCAAAGGCCGAGGCCACATATTGTTGCCCCCAACTGAGCAACATGAAGGGCAGGGCGGTAGACAGCAGACCGATAATGGCGATGAACCCCCACAAGTTCAGATCGCCCGTCGGCAGCTTGCGACCGGTCAACGCCATCATCCCAAGTAATGTCACGGCACCCAGCGTCGTGCGCGCCGTAGCGACTGTCACTGGCCCGTATCCCTCAAGCGCCATTGCGACGACCATAAACGTGCCGCCCCATATGAGGCCTAAAGCGATCACGCCGCTCCAATCGCGGGACGTGGGTTGGTCAATCATATAGCGCCTTGGGGTCAAAAGCGGTTGTGACGAAAAAGGGCGGCCACTTGGCCGCCCCTTCGATTAGAACAGTCAGGATCAGTTCTTTTCCTGATCTACCAGCTTGCCAGCAGAAATCCACGGCATCATGTCGCGCAGTTTCTTACCAACCTGCTCGATCTGATGTTCGTCATTGTGGCGGCGTGCCGCTTTGATGGTTGGCTGACCAACCGCGTTTTCCAGCATGAAGTCACGCACAAACTTACCGGTTTGGATGTCCGACAGGGTCTCTTTCATCGCCTTCTTGGTCTGCTCATAGGGCAGAATGCGCGGGCCGGTGACGTACTGGCCGTATTCGGCAGTGTTCGAGATCGAGTAATCCATATTGGCGATGCCGCCTTCATAAATCAGGTCAACGATTAGCTTGGTCTCGTGCAGACATTCGAAATAAGCCATTTCAGGCGCATAGCCCGCTTCGACCAGAGTCTCAAAACCGCAGCGGATCAGCTCAACGATACCGCCGCACAGAACGGCCTGCTCGCCGAACAGGTCGGTTTCGCACTCTTCGCGGAAGTTGGTCTCAATGATACCCGAACGGCCGCCACCGATGGCCGAGCAATAGGACAGGCCGATTTCCAGCGCCTTGCCGGTTGCGTCGCTATCCACGGCCACCAGGCAGGGTACGCCGCCGCCTTTGACGTATTCGCCACGCACGGTGTGGCCGGGGCCTTTGGGGGCCATCATGATGACGTCGACACCTTCTTTCGGCTCGATCAGGCCAAAGTGGACGTTCAGGCCGTGGGCAAAGGCAATGGCCGAGCCCGGCTTGATGTTGTCATGCACGTATTTCTTGTAGGTTTCGGCCTGCAGTTCGTCGGGCATGGTGAACATGATGACGTCACACCAGGCCGCCGCTTCGGCGATGCCCATGACGGTCAGGCCTTCGGCTTCTGCTTTCTTGGCGGATGCCGACCCTTCGCGCAGAGCGACAACCAGGTTCTTGGCGCCCGAGTCGCGCAGGTTCAGCGCATGAGCGTGACCTTGCGAGCCATAGCCCAGGATCGCTACTTTTTTGTCTTTGATCAGGTTGATATCGCAATCGCGATCGTAATAGACGCGCATGTTTTCGGTCCTTTCATATGCGGTTGCTGCGGTTCTAATAGGGTCCAAAGCTATTGGCGAGCGCTTTACAATCGACTATTGAAGCGAAATGCGAAAATTTATGCGCGGTATCTGACTTAACCGGAAAAATCATGTTGGATGATATGGACAGGCGCATTCTGCGTCACTTACAGGCCGAACCGACCCTGACCATGGCCGAATTGGCCGAGCGTTGCGGGATCAGTCAGGGAGTGTGCTGGCGCCGGGTTGAAAAGATGCAGGCCTCGGGTGTCATTCTGGGGCAAGAGGTTGTCATTGATTGGCCGGCGATGGGATATGCGGTCGAGGTTTCACTGCGCGTGACGCTGGACAAAACCCAGCCGCGCGCGTTTGACGAATTCACTGTTGCCGCGCGGAGTGTTTCCGAAGTTATTGAAATTCAGACGTTTTTGGGGCGTGTGGACGTGAGGCTGTCGGTGATTGCACGCGACATGACGCACTATCAGCAAATCTATCGCGATCGTATTCTTACCCTGCCGCACATAGCCGATATCGAAGCGCTGATGCATATCGCGCGGGTCAAGCGGAACGAGGTGTTGCCGGTATGATCGAACTGGACGAAACCGACCGGACCATCCTGCGTGCGCTGGTACAGGATGCCACGCAAAGCGCCGGGGCGTTGGGGCGCAAGCTGGGGTTGTCCCAACCGGCAACCTGGCGGCGCATCCGCCGGCTGGAATCAGCAGGGGTCATCAAGGGCCGTCGCCTGCGTCTGAATGCCGAGGCATTGGGGTTCGGCGTGACCGTGTTTCTGGGCGTCAAACTGGCGCGCAAGGGACAAGTCAGCCTTGAAGACTTTGAGCGCGCCGTCAGCGCCATCCCCGAGGTGCAGACGGTCGAACATGTGTTGGGTCTTTACGACTATCGCCTGAGGGTAGTTGCACGTGATCTGTCCGATTTCGAACGGGTGCTGCGACGGCGGATCATGACCTTACCCGGCGCGGGTGAGGTCGAGGCAAACGTATTGCTGAGCGAAGAGCGCTTGCCCGGCCCAATCGGCTAAACCGGGTCAATATTTGGTACGGATGCAATAGCCGGGGTGATGCGTCATCCGGGCAAAGGTCATCGGAACACCATCTTTCCAAGTAGTGCGTTCCAATTGAATCATCGACGTTCCAGCAGTGGTGCCCATGAATTCTGCCAGTCTCCCGTCGGCGGAAATTGCGCAGAATGCAACCTCAGCCTCGGTAAAGGGGGCAACGTTCAGCAGCCACTCGTGGGGGCCCCGCGTGTTGAGATCCGCATGCTCAACGTCAGGTACTGTGTCGATGTTGATCCAGCGCTCCTCTAGCTGAAAGGGGCGGTTGTCCGCATAGTGCATGCAGATCACATGCAGCACCCGCGCGTCGGGCGAAACGCTGAGTTGCGAGGCCAGCCAACCGGGGCTGGATACGACATTCCGTTCAACAAGTGCATAGCGATAGATTGAGTTTTGATTCTCAACCGATTGACGGGCCAGAGAAAACTCCAGCTTGGCGTGTTTGCTGGGCTCCTTTTTTACCCGCGTGCCGCTTTTGCGTTTGCGTTCTACGAACCCTTGCTCGGCAAGCTCGCGCAGGGCGCGGTTTACCGTTGCACGCGCGCAATTGAATTCTTCAGCAAGCTGCGTTTCTGTCGGCAGCAGAGATCCTTGTGGCCAAATCCGGCTTTCAATTCGCCGCTTAACTTCGTCACGTACGACCTGAAAACTGATCCGCTTTTGAGCAGTCACGAGAAGCAATACCTTTCTTGTACAAAGTGTATGTATCTGTTCAGAAACACCTCTGGGTGTAAAGGGGTGGTGACACTATTTGGCGTCAACGAGTTGTTCAATTAGAGCTATTCGTGGTTAATTTTTTGTTAGGATTTTGACTTCCGTTGCGTCAATTATCAGCACGAGACTGGGGCTGTACCATTCTCGAAAAAGGCCTCAAAATTCTGAAGGACAGTTTGAAAGGACACATCATGCCCGCGCTTTTGGAAAGTATCGACCCGAACGGGCTCGAAGAGTTTTCGGTTGTTTTTACGGATCGGTCGCTGAACCACATGTCAGCCCGGTTTCAGACTGTCATGCGCGATATTTCGTCCATCTTGTGTGATGTTTACAACGCCGATGGCGTTGCGGTGATCCCTGGTGGCGGTACTTATGGGATGGAAGCTGTGGCGCGCCAATTCGCGCGTAACGCCAATGTTCTGGTCGTGCGCAACGGGTGGTTTTCTTATCGTTGGAGCCAGATAATCGAATCTGCGGATTTGACGGCATCGGCGACCGTACTCAAGGCGCGGCAAACCGGAAACTCCAGCCCATCCCCATTTGCGCCGGCACCGATTGAAGAGGTGGTGTCAACAATTCGCGAGCAACGCCCCGATGTCGTATTTGCACCGCATGTGGAAACATCCGCAGGCCTCATATTGCCGAGCGATTACGTGACTGCCATGGCGGAGGCCGCGCATGAGGTTGGCGCATTGATGGTGCTGGATTGCATCGCTTCGGGCTGTGCCTGGATTGATATGAAGGCCACCGGCGTGGATGTCCTGATTTCGGCCCCTCAGAAAGGGTGGAGCGCCTCGCCTTGCGCCGGTCTGGTCATGCTGTCCGAGCGAGCCGAAGCGCGGCTGGAGGAGACAACGTCTGACAGTTTCGCTGTAGATCTGAAGAAATGGCGACAGATTATGCAGGCGTATGAGAACGGGGGGCACGCGTATCACGCGACCATGCCAACCGACGCGCTGCAGGCGTTCCGGGACACCATGGTTGAAACCCGTGATTACGGTTTTGAAAAACTGCGGGACGCTCAGTGGGCCTTGGGCAACGGAGTGCGGGCGATGCTGAAAGACAAAGGGCTGATCTCGGTCGCGGCAGACGGGTTCGGCGCGCCGGGGGTTGTGGTCACCTACACGTCGGACCCCGAAGTTCAGAATGGCAAGAAATTCGCCGCTTTGGGTATGCAGATCGCGGCAGGTGTTCCGCTGCAATGTGATGAGCCCGAAGGGTTCAGCACGTTCCGGTTGGGGCTGTTCGGATTGGACAAGCTTTATGACGTTGATGGCACAATCGCGCGGCTCAAGCGCGTATTGGACCAGGTTCTTTGATTGCAGGGCCTCAGCGCACGCCGAGGCCCATCTGCATCAACGTTTTTCGCACGGGCGGTAGGGAATAGAGCGCGTTCAACCCCATCGCGCGCGCATCCCGCAGCGGGCGCGCCTCGATCATCGAGGCGCGGTTCAGCAGGTCGATACCTTTAACGCGCATCTCGATTTCGGTGTGGCGGGCCTTGTGATAAGCGTCCAACATCTGCGCATCGCCCAGACCTTCGGGGCGGGCTTGTGCCAGATCCAGCAAGGTGCGCAGATCACCCAGCGACATGTTCAACCCCTGCGCGCCGATGGGGGGCACCACATGGGCAGCCTCGGCCATCAGAGCAACCCTTTCGCCCGACAACCGTTCCGCCGACTGGCTGATGATGGGCCAGATCGTCCGGCGTGAGGCCAGTTTCAGCGGCCCGAACAACCCACACGAGCGTTCGGTCATCAGTGCTTCGAACGCTTCGGGGTCGGTATTCAGTAGTTCAACGGCCCTAGGGCCGCGCTCCATCCACACAATCGCCGAGGAAGGCTGCCCCTGCCAGTCGGGTAGGGGGACCAGAGTGAACGGTCCACCCGAACGGTGAATCTCGGTCGAGACATTGTCGTGCTGAATCGGGTGTGTCACGGCAAAGGCCAGCGCTTTCTGACCGTAACGTGTGGTGTGAACATTGATTCCAGCTGCCTCACGCATTGGGGAATTGCGCCCGTCTGCGGCGATCACCAGCTTGCAGCGTATACGGCTGCCATCGCTCAGCCCCACACGGGCTTCGGCGGTGCGCGTAAACAGGCTGACGGTACCGGTGCCGGGGCGGAAATCGACATTGGGAAGTTCGGCCAGGCGGGTCACCATCTCGCGCCGCAGCAACCAGTTGGGCAGGTTCCAACCAAAGGGTTGGTCCGAAATATCGGCAGCGTTGAAATCGCGCACTACGCGGGGTTCGGGAACGTCGCCTCCTGCATCCACGATTCGCATGATCTGAAGGGGTGCCGCGTATTCGTCCAGCCGTTGCCACAGCCCGCATTGCGCCAACAACCCATGCGCAGGTTGCAAAAAGGCGGTGGTCCGCAGGTCGGATCCGTCCACATCTCGTTCGGTAATCGGTGGTGCGGGGTCGACGCAAACCACGTCGAACCCGGCAGTTCCAAAGACCGCCGCAGCGGTCAGTCCGGCGATTCCTCCGCCAGAAATCAGGATATCACAGCTGTCAGTCATGGCCTTGGTCTCCGAGTCTTGGGCAGAACCTAGTTCGGTTCCAAGGCCGGTGCCAAGTGACATCCTGTCCCGTGTGTCAGCCGCGCGAGATCAGGATGAGCAGGATGAACATCATCGGCACCATCATGACGGCCGGGATGTAAAGCCCAGGCAGGCCGAAGAGCAGCGCCGAACATCCCCACATGCTGAAAATGGCGGCTGCCGTGTAATACCAATCTTCGGCCGTTCCATTGGCGGCATCGCGGGCCAGCCAGCCGAAAACGGGGATTGCAAACAACAGGCGCTGCCAGATGGGCAGGCGCCGAGGCATCTCGATCGCGCTCATGGGGTCTCCGATTCTGTTCGTCGCTGAGGCGCATATAGGATCGATTTCGCACCTGCAGAATGTGCGGATCGTCGCAGTGTGACAGCCTATCGCAGGCGAGCCAGAAAGGCGGTCAAATCGTCGGTGTGATGGTGGATATGGTCCGCCTCGTGCGGCTCGGGCGCGACGTGGACGGTGCGCATTCCCATTGCATGCGGGGCGGCCAGATTGCGCGGGTCATCCTCGAACATGGCGGCCTGCGCAGCATCGATTCCGTCTTGCGCAAAGATCGCCTCAAACGCTGCCTGTTCGGGCTTGGGGCGATAACCGGCGTGTTCGACCCCGTAGATCGCATCGAACAGACCGTTGAGGCCGCGCGCCTCAAGTACACGTTCCGCATAGGGCGCGCTGCCGTTGGTATACACGATCCGACGACCGGGCAGGGATTGGATGTGATCGGCCAGTTCGGCATCGGGGTCTATGTGGCTCATGTCGACCTGATGGACGGCGTGCAGATAGGGATCGGGATCCAGATCATGCTCGGCCATCAGCCCAGCCAGCGTAGTTCCGTATTGCCGCCAGTAATGTGAGCGCAGCCGATCCGCTTCGGCCCGGTCAACGCCGATAGCCTGTACCACGTAATCCGTCATCAACACCTCGATCTGATCGAACAGGCGCATATGCGGCGGGTAGAGCGTGTTGTCGAGGTCGAACACCCATTGGGTGACGTGAGCAAAAGCTGGTTTGACCATGGGGTTTGTTTAGGCCGCAAAGGCACGGTTTTCAATGCTGCTCTTGATCCACAGGGCAAGTGACGGATAGACATATCCGAACGAGGAGACAAACCACCATATGCCCCAGTCCAGACAGCCGTCCAAAGACGCCTATAGCCTAATTCTCGAAGCGATCGACGTAGGCGTTTACAAGCCTGGCGACCGTCTGGTCGAAAGCGAGCTTGCCGAACGGTTCGGTGTATCGCGCACACCTATTCGCGAAGCTCTGCAGCGACTTGAAACGCAATCCCTCTTGGAGCGGGACGGGCGGTCACTGATCGTGGCCTCGCTGAACCACAACCAGATGGCCGAGTTGTACGTCGTACGACGCGAGTTGGAAGGGTTAGCGGCCAAGCTGGCCGCAAAGCACGCAACCGAAGAAGAAATCAAAGTGCTGCAGGAAATGGTGACCGAGGATGACGCGCTGGTCGACGACCCTCAGGCTTTGTCTCGGGCGAACCGCCGGTTTCACGAGCAGATACATCTGGCCTCGCACAACCGCTATCTGGTGCAGCAGCTGGATCTTGTGCATCGCACCATGGCGCTGATGGCCACGACGTCGCTGGCGGTGCAAGGGCGCGGTGAGATTGCGCAGAGCGAACATAAGGGAATTGTCGAAGCCATCGCTGCGCGTGACGAAGAGGCCGCGGCACGCGCGCTCAAGGATCACATTTCTGTGGCGTTCATGACGCGGCTGAAACAGGACGCGGTTCTGCGCGAGAACTGATCAGGCGGGCGGCAGGCTTTCTTCACTGGCCTGCCCGTGTTGCGTTTTGTCCCAGAAGAACGGGTTCAGCACCAATTCCCATAAGGCTTTATAGGCCGCCAGAACACCCAATGGGAAATACAGCGGCATGGTCGGCACCCACGGCAATAGAAACCGTCTTTCACGTGCTGAAACGGCGATGGCGCCAACTGCAATATTGGTGATCTCGGCGCTTAGAAAAAGGCCGATCAGTGCTGCCAGAACCGCGTCAGAGAGAAAAGGGTCTAACGGGCTGGCCAAGCCAAAGCTTGTCAGCCAGAACAGCCACAGAACCGGTGCCAGCAGGAATTGCCCGACAGTTCCCAGGAAAAAGGCCTGCACGCCTAAAAACCGAAATAGCCCTAGATCTTGAAGCAGCCGCGTGGGGGCCCGCATGTGAACCAGGTAGGTCACCATGAACCCTTTTAGCCACCGTGATCTTTGTCGTACCCAGGGCCAGGCGCGGAAATTGGCCTCTTCATAGGTGGCGGTGTCCACCATTTCGGTGCGATAGCCGGCGCGCGAAAGGCGCACACCAAGATCGGCGTCCTCGGTGACGTTGTGGGCGTCCCAGCCGCCCAACTCCAACAGCTTGTCACGGCGGAAAAAGAACGTGGTTCCGCCCAAGGGCACAACTAGACCAAGCCGCGCGACGCCCTGAAGGACGACCCGAAACCAGCTGTTGTATTCAATGGTAAAACAACGGGACCGCCAATTGGTGCGAGGGTTGTAGTAGTCCAATACGCCCTGCAAGCAGACAACATCTTCGTCCGCCTGGGTGAAATGGCGGACGACACGTTCGATCTGATCAGGCTGCGGCGCGTCCTCGGCATCCCAGACACCCAGAATATCGCCGCGGCAGAAATCCAGCGCATAGTTCATGGCGCGGGGTTTGGTGGTCAGACCGTTCAGCTCGGGCACTTCGACGGTTCTGATCCAACTGGGCAGAGCAACCTGAGCAAGAGTGGCGCGTGTTACCTCGTCGGTTTCCTCAAGCACCAGAATAATGTCCAGCAGCGCCTTGGGGTAAGTAAGCCGTTGCAACCGATGAATGAGCGCGTCGGCGATTTCACGTTCCTTATAAAGCGGCACCATGATCGACACACAAGGCAACGCTTGTGGCGGAGCTGCTGGGTTTGCCCTGGGCCGGTGTTTTGCCGAATGCCAGACAAAGGCCAGCAGCCCGGCAAGGCGCAGGCACAAAAACAAGACAAGGCTGATCACGGCGGCGGCGACCAGAACGGTCAGCCCTGTCGTGGGGAAAGCAGCAAACAGCCCCGTAAGCCCTGTTAGGGCAAGGGCGGGTCCTATACGAGATTTCGGGGTCCATGATCTGCAGCTTTGATCCAGCTCCACGCGCGTCTCGGCCGATTGGGCAAGCGGAGAGGCGTAAATGCGCGCGATGGTGTTGTCGATCTGATCGGCACCGGCGAGTACCGGCATGACGGTGTAACCGGCATCCTCAAACCCGCTGCGCACGGCGGGGAACAGATCGGGTCGCGCAGTTGCCACAAGCAGGATTGGACCCAGGCGGCGCCAGGGAATGACGTTATGTTTCAGCCAGAATTCAACTGGTTTAAATTGACACAATTCCAGGGGCGGGGGCGAACTGTTGATATCGGCAATCTGTAGACCGGTTTGTTCGGACAGCGCGCAGAGAATATCCTTACGGGTGACCCAATCTTCGGCCACCAGAATTTCGCCCAGCAGTGCCTGTTGCCAGGATTGCAGAAACAACGCCTCGTCCAGTTGTGACCGGGTGATCAGACCTCGATCAATCAGACACGCCCCCAATGGCTTACGGTCTTGCGCAGGGATCGGTGCGGCACGCGCGAAATGCTGCAGGTTTAATTCGACCATAATGAAACAACCCTGACGCGGTTACCAGACGTCAGGGTTGCGCAATTTAGGTTAACACCAGGTTAACTATGATCGAACTGGCTATTATGCCTGTGCTTTCTGGGCTGCCATTGCCTCAGCAAAGCGTTCAAACAGATAATAACTGTCCTGTGGGCCGGGCGAGGCCTCGGGGTGGTGCTGTACCGAATAAACCGGACGGTCGGTCATGCGGATACCGCAGTTTGACCCGTCAAACAGCGAGCGGTGCGTTTCCACCACGCCGTCGGGCAAGGATTGTGCATCAACCGCAAAGCCATGGTTCATCGAGGTGATCTCGACCTTGCCAGTGTCCATATCCTTGACCGGGTGGTTGGCGCCGTGGTGGCCGTGGTTCATCTTGACGGTCTGACCGCCAAGCGCCAGCGCCAGCATTTGGTGGCCAAGGCAGATGCCAAAGACCGGCAGTTCGGTGGTGTCCAGAACCTCTTTGATCATCGGCACGGCGTATTCGCCCGTTGCGGCCGGGTCGCCGGGGCCGTTGGAGAGGAACACTCCGTCAGGATTGTGGGCCAGTACCTCGGCCGCTGTCGCGGTGGCGGGCAATACGGTTACATCGCATCCAGCCGACGCCAGGCAACGCAAGATGTTGCGCTTGGCACCGTAATCGATGGCGACAACCTTGTGCACGGGGGCTTCCTGACGGGTGTATCCGTCGGGCCAGGCCCAACGCATCTCATCCCAGCGATAGCTTTGGGCGCAGGTGACCTCTTTGGCCAAATCCATGCCTTCAAGCCCAGCAAAACCCCGCGCAGCGGCAATCAGCGCAGCGATGTCGAAATTGCCCTCGGGGTCATGGGCCAGCGCCACATGCGGCGCGCCTTGCTGCCGGATGGCGCGCGTCAGACGGCGGGTGTCCACACCGCCGATAGCGATGCGGCCACGGCTGGCCAGCCAGGTCTTCAACTCTTCAGTTGCGCGCCAGTTGGACGCATCGGTCGGGTCCCATTTTACCACCATCCCGGCAGCAACCGGATCGCCGGTTTCGTCATCCTCGGGGTTTACACCGACATTGCCGATATGGGGGAAAGTAAAGGTCACGATCTGACCGGCATAAGAGGGATCGGTCATGATCTCCTGATATCCGGTCATGGCAGTGTTAAAGCACAACTCGGCCACGGTTTGGCCGGTGGCACCGAAGCCCATCCCGTAGAACAATGTTCCGTCGGCCAAAGCCAGACATGCGGTGGGCTTGGACGGGGCGTTCTGGGCCATGGGGCGACTCTCCTGCTGGGTAAATCGGCGCATACCTAAGGGGGTTGTGGCGCTGGGTCAAGTCTGTTCAAAATTTGGGCTATTGTGAAAAATCAATTACTTAGCGATATTCACCCCCTGTTGTATCACGCTTTTTGTTTCGATATGGTCAGGGTTCCTTTTCCATGGGGATGGACAGAACATATGGATATGCGATCACGGGTGAACTCAGCCCTGAAGCAAGCAATGAAAGACAAGAATGCCGAGCGTCTGTCGACGCTGCGCTTGATCAATGCCGCAATCAAGGACCGCGATATTGCCTCGCGGGCTGCAGAAAACGAAGAGGCCAAGGGCTGCGGCGATACCGAGGTCCTTGAAATTCTTGGTAAAATGACCAAACAGCGCAAGGAAAGCGCGCGCGCCTATGAAGAAGGCGGACGGCTGGACTTGGCCGAGCGCGAGTTGCGTGAGGTTGAAGTCATCGAGGAGTTTCTGCCCAAGCAATTGGACGATGACGAGGTTTCCAAGGCCATTCAAACGGCAATCACTGCGACAGGTGCGGGTTCGATCCGCGACATGGGCAAAGTGATGGGAGAACTTAAGACCCGGTACACCGGCCAGATGGATTTTGGCAAAGTCGGGCCGATGGTCAAAGATCAGCTTTGCGCGGCAACAGGCGGCGGTTGCTGATCCTTCTTTCAGTCTGAAACGGCTTTTACTGCGCGACCGGTTCGCGCAGTTTTTGTATCAGGTCGTCGTATAGCGCGATGCGTTCTTCCTCGGACAGAAATGACCCTATTTCAACTTCGCGCCCATCTCCGGTCAGCGTCACGTAATTCGGGACAGGTCCACCGCGTTTATGCATTTCGGGGCGGGCCCAATAGCGGTTGCAGGTCCATTCTTGCTGACCGCTGCGCGGGTCAAGGTGGACGAGGTGCGCCCGCGTGCCAGTCAGTGTCAGAATCTCGAACACGCTGCGCGCGCGATAGTTGGTCTGGATCGCCAGCCACAGTCCCAGAACGGTTACTAGCAGGAAAGGCAAAAGCCCCCAAAGGATGATCGACCCAAGCACTGCCAACAGCGGGATCAGTCCAAACAGAAACACAGACAGAATCACGATCATCGCCCCGCGTGGAGGCAGTGAATTATGCGGCCAGAGGCGCAATTCCTGTTCAGTTTCAGACGTTTTTGTCCATCGGTAGGGCATGGCTGATATGTAGCGCAATGCTGTGGCGTTTCGAAGGGAAATGATTACGCAACGTGGCCAACACGCACCCAGGATAGCGCGTCGTCCAGTCGGTCATCTCCCCAGAAAACCTCGCCGCGGACGACAAGGCTGGGGGCGCCGAAAACACCCAGCTTGGCGGCCCGTTCGGTTTCCGCTTCAAGTGCGGCCACGGTATCAGGGCTGCGAGCGCGGGACAGTACCAGGCGCGGGTCCTGCTGGCATCTGTGCAGCGCTTCTGAGATCGCGGTTTCGCTGCCGGCTTCGATATTTTCTTCGAACCAAATGCGATACAGGGCCAACGTGAAATTCTTACCCCAGCCATCGCCCATACCCAGCAAGGCAACCTGATTGGCAAGCGCCAGGTCCGAGATCGGGTAGGGTACAGGCAGCTTGGCGTGGATGTGATATTTTGCGGCCCGACGTTCGATATCGCGCCACATATATGCGGACTTCACCGGTTTACCTGCAAAGGGAATATTCTTCTGATCCGCCATGACCGTGCGTACGTTGAAGGGCCGCCAAGTTACGGCAACGTCATGTTCGTCGCACCAATCATCCAGCCGCATGATCGTCAGGAAGCTGTAGGTGCTGCCAATGGAATACCAAAAATCAATTTCGGGCATGTAATCACTCCGATCTCAGAGTTCCTTCACCTATCATACCCTAAAATGGTCGGATTTTCGAATTTTGCCTGAAACACGCGGTTCACCAGCGTGGTGGCACGTTGTTCAAAACAGGGCTTTTTCGACAGGTTGCGCGGGTTGGGGCGCAACACCGCAGCCGGTCATCTGACGCATATCAATCTCGATTGTTCGGCACAGCGCCGAGATTGGCACGTCGGTGACATCCCCTTCGAACGGATCCTCCATCGAGGCACTGACGCGCTCGGTCACAAAGAAGATCCAGCAAACCAGCGCGCCGACAGGGGCAAAGGTCATCCAGTCGAACAGCACTGTTCTTATCATCGAGGCATCGGTGCCCACCATGATGGAACGTTCGTCGTTGAAGGCCAGAGGCAACAGGAAAATGAATATCCAGCTGAACAGGCGGCCGACCTCGGCAACCTGACGCGGGAATGGAGTGTTTTTGATCCGCTCGCACTGGCCTTGCGCCGTCGTAAACCGGGATAAGCGATCCATCAGCGCCACGTGCCAGAAGGGGTCGATCTTTCCCTGTTGCGCCATATCTGACAAACGACGGGCCTGCAGGTTGATAAGACAGGCCGCGCGGTTGGTCTTGTCCTCTAACAGCGGCAAATCCGCCTCAAGTTGACTACTCCGCCAGCTTTCGGGATTTTGATGCAGGTCTTCGTGGCCTGATACGGGCTTGTGGCCGAACATCCATGGCCTGCGTTTGCGACCGGTAATTGCAGGTTGGCGCAGCTGATAGGCCAGCATGTTTATCCAGGCGATGTGCCGCTCGATCAGTTCATCGCGCAGGTCTTCTTCAATCACTGAGCCATTTGGTTGAACCAAGGTACTGATCGTATTGCCCCAGTCCCGGCTTGTATTGGCGATATCACCCCAAACCCCGCGGGCTTCGGTCCAGCGGCCATAGGTGGAAGTGTTCTTGAAGCCCAGAAAAAACGCCACTGCCAAACCCAACATCGCTACTGGTGGGCTGGGATTCGAAATCAGGTCAATCGGCGTCAGTTCATCGATCACCTGAACCAGTAAAATCCAGGCCAGAACGATACCGATAAAACCGACCGAACCTTTGAGCAGTTTTCTAATCGAAATGCCATCATGAAGTATCATGGTTTGCGTGTCTTCCGCCGGGGCGCCCTGAATTCCTGTTTTTGAATACTATTCCCATGGTGCTGGATGTGTCTATGCACGTGCCGGACAGGGTGCAGAGACCGGACACAAAAAAAAGCCCCGCTCAAGGCGGGGCTTTAATGGGTTTATCGGACTGCGGGATCAGTGCGCGTGGCCTTTGTCCCAGTCTTCCTGCTTTGGCAGCTGCTCGAACGTATGCTCAGGCGGCGGCGAGGGCAGGGTCCATTCCAGCGTGTCCGCGTATTCGTTCCAAGGGTTCGGACGGGTCTCTTTCGCGCCACGCAGCAGGGCATAGATCACGATGCCGAAGAACAGCAGGAACGAAGCGAAGGAAATAAACGCACCAATCGACGATACAAAGTTCCACTGGGCGAAAGCCTCAGGATAGTCGATGTAGCGGCGGGGCATGCCCTGACGGCCCAGGAAGTGCTGCGGGAAGAAGGTCAGGTTGGCGCCGATGAAGAACAGCCAGAAGTGAACCTTGCCCCAGAACTCTGAGTACTGACGACCAGTCATCTTTGAGAAGTAGAAGTAGACACCGGCAAAGATTGCAAAAACAGCACCCAGCGACATTACATAGTGGAAGTGCGCAACGACATAGTAGGTGTCATGATAGGCGCGGTCGATACCTGCCTGCGACAGTACAACGCCGGTCACACCACCAACGGTGAACAGGAACAGGAAGCCGAAGGCAAACAGCATCGGCGTCTTGAACTCGATGGAACCGCCCCACATTGTGGCAATCCATGAGAAGACCTTGACGCCTGTCGGCACCGCGATGACCATTGTGGCCAACATGAAGTACGCCTGCTGACGCAGCGACATGCCAACGGTGTACATGTGGTGCGCCCATACGACGAAGCCCAGAACGCCAATTGCGATAATCGCCCAGACCATTGGCAGGTAACCGAAGATCGGCTTGCGTGCGAAGGTCGCAATCACGTGGCTGATGATGCCGAAGCCGGGCAGGATCACGATGTACACTTCCGGGTGGCCAAAGAACCACAGGATGTGCTGATACAGGATCGGGTCACCGCCACCTGCCGGGTCAAAGAAGGTGAAGCCAAAGTTGCGGTCCATCAGCAACATGGTGATCGCGCCGGCCAGAACCGGCAGCGACAGAAGAATCAGCCACGAAGTGACGAAGATCGACCAACTGAATAGCGGCACCTTAAACAGCGTCATGCCAGGGGCACGCATGTTCAGGAAGGTGGTGATCATGTTGATCGCGCCGAGGATCGAGGAGGCGCCCGATACGTGTACGGCGAAGATCGCAAGGTCCATGGACATGCCGCCCTCGGTCGTGGACAGCGGCGGGTATAGAACCCATCCGACACCCGAACCAAGCTGGTCGTTCCCACCGGGGCTCAGCAACGAAGCCACGCCCAGCGAGGTACCGGCGACGTACAGCCAGAAGGACAGGTTGTTCATCCGCGGGAACGCCATATCCGGCGCGCCGATCTGCAACGGCATGAAATAGTTGCCAAATCCGCCGAAAAGAGCCGGGATGACAACGAAGAACATCATCAGAACACCATGGTAGGTGATCATCACGTTCCACAGGTGTCCGTTCGGGGTACACGGGTCGGCCATGAAGCCTTCCAGGCACATGAACTGCACACCGGGGTGCATCAGCTCGAGCCGCATGTAAACGGTCATCAGAACCGAGATCAGACCGGCTAGTGCCGAGACGATCAGGTACAGAATCCCGATGTCCTTGTGGTTGGTCGACATGAACCAGCGGGTAAAGAATCCGCGATTATCTTCATGCTCGTGACCATGAATGGCTGCGTCTGCCATTTAGGTGCCTCCTGTTGCAACTGCACCGCGCAGCCAGACCTCTCTGGCGCGCGGGATTCCTGCTGGTTTTAGAGGGCGAAGGGGGCACCTTCAATGGCCGAGTTTGATCTGGATCAAGAATAATTGTCGCGGGTGGGAGGAAATCCCGCGAATTCTTGGTCTCAGTCAGGCCCTATCTGGCGATGGCTGTCAAAATTTCAAGGGTCCGCTTCTGCCCATTCGTGCGGCGTGGCAGAGTTCCGCCTTGACCCCCGGTTGTGTGGGTCGCAGTACTATCCCCAATTCCCGAAACCGGAGACAAGATATGGCCGCTTACGATCCCGACAACATCTTTGCCAAGATCCTGCGCGGGGAAATTCCCGCGACCCGCGTGTACGAGGATGACGAAACGCTGGCTTTTATGGATATCATGCCGCGGTCCGACGGGCATCTGTTGGTGATCCCCAAAACACCCTGCCGGAACCTGCTGGACGCATCACCTGCGCAACTGGCTGCCGTGACGGCAACCGTGCAGAAGCTGGCGAACGCTGTGGTCAAGGCGTTTGACGCAGACGGGGTCACCGTTCAGCAATTTAACGAGGCCGCAGGCGGACAAGAGGTGTTTCACCTGCATGTCCACATCCTGCCGCGTCAGGAAGGTGTTGCCATGCGGCCTCCGGGCAAGATGGGTGACTTCGACCTGATCGCCCAGCATGCGGACAAGATCAAAGCAGCGCTGGTCTGATCACCCCTTGCCGTCGTGCGGCCCAAGGCACGCGCTGTGGTCGCCGAACGTGTGGAGCACGGCGCAAACATGGTCGTGCCCACCGTCACAAGCCGAGGCGATACGGGTCAGTTCCGCCTCAAGCCTGACCAATTGGGCGATACGCTCGCGTACATCCGCCAATTGACGTTCGGCGATTTCATGTGCCCGGTTCAAATCATCGCCATGCGCGCCTTCCAAGGATAACAGTGCCTCAATATCGCTCAAAGGCAGGCCAAGGTCTCGCCCGTGGCGAATGAACTGCAACCGATTTAATACGGCAGTGTCATACCGGCGCTGATTTCCAGCCGTTCTTTCCGGCTTTGGCAGCAACCCTTTGTCTTCGTAAAACCGGATTGTGGGCACTTTGACGCCGGTTCGCCGGGAAAGCTCTCCGATCGAGTACATTTTTCGGCTTTCCTCTCTTGAACCTCTAGTGACTAGAGGAATTACATGTACTGTCCCGCCAAAACAAGGAACACCGGCACCATGGCACATCATCACGGCCACGAGGGACATAAACATCACCATATCGACCCGGACGCAGGCGATATGCGCGTCGCAGGGGCGATAGGGGTGAACATGCTGCTGACCCTGGCGCAAGTCATCGGCGGCATCCTTTCCGGGTCTCTGGCACTGATTGCAGACGCGTTGCACAATTTTTCGGACGCTATCGCCCTGATCATCGCTTTTTTCGCACGTAAGATTGCCCGTCGCCCCGCCGATCCGCGTATGAGTTTTGGCTATGGCCGGGCTGAGGTGGTCGCGGCGCTGGTCAATTACACCACACTGATCGTGTTGTCGGTGTATCTGTTGTACGAAGGTGTCATGCGGTTTTTCCAGCCCGAGCCTGTCAACGGCTGGATGGTTGTCTGGATCGCCGCGCTTGCCTTGGTCGTCGACCTTATCACCGCTGCGCTGACCTATTCGATGTCGAAGGACAGCATGAACATTCGTGCGGCCTTTATCCACAATGTCGCTGACGCCCTTGGATCGGTTGCCGTCATTGTCGCAGGTGCGGCCGTCATACTGTTTGGCTGGACCTGGGTCGACCCTGCGGTGACGATCCTGATCTCGGTCTACATCCTGTGGCACGTGAAATCTGAGATCGGAGAAACGATCCGGGTGCTGATGCTGGGCGCGCCGCCCAATCTGTCGCCCGAGGATGTGGCCACCGCGATCGAAGCCACTGAAGGAGTGGCCGGTGTCCACCATATCCACCTTTGGAGCATGCAGGAGCAGGAACCAGCCCTGACCGCGCATCTTGAGATCGACGCCCAAAGCTGGACAGACGCGGAAACCATAAGATTGTTGGTGAAAGAAACCCTGAGGTCGCGGTTCGCAATCGGGCATGTCACATTGGAGTTGGAGCGCGCGGGCAAAACGCATGCAGCATTGCCCCGGTTTGGACATGACAATTTGCAAGGGTCCTGAAAAGGAATTGCCGTTCCGATTTTGGGGTCGGAACGGCAGACTCGTAAACAAACACTTTTTCCGACACCCAGGTCTTCAGGGATCACCGGTTTAACACACCACTCACTCTAGAACGGTAAAGTTAGACTACCCGTTAACGCGCAATTTGTATCGTTCTGAGTGAGCTTTCCGCCAAATAAACTCAAAATTAACGGGCTAAATGGCAGATTGCATACGGGTTCGGAAACAAAGGGAATTCTTAGGGGGAATTGTCAATTCGCCTTGCCGCGTTTAGCGATTCGAATTCAGGCTATGCGATCGCCGTTTCGAAACTTTCCGCAAAGGTTTTTTGCAAGGCAGCGTCCACGTCGGCCATCGTTACAGGCAAGCCTAGATCGACCAGAGACGTCACACCATGCTCGCTGATTCCACAGGGGACGATGCCGGAAAAATGCTCAAGATCAGGTTCAACATTGATTGAGATACCGTGAAAGCTGACCCATTTGCGCAGGCGCAATCCAATGGCTGCGATCTTGTCTTCGGCTGGCTGGCCGGTCACCGTAAGCGGCTTGTCATCACGTTGCACCCACACGCCGACACGGCCGTCGCGAATTTCGCCTTTAACGTTGAACTCGGCCAAGGCTGCGATCACCCAAGTCTCAAGCTTTTTGACAAAGCCCCGCACGTCCTTACCGCGTTTGTTCAGGTCCAGCATGACATAAGCCACGCGCTGACCGGGGCCGTGATAAGTATACTCTCCACCACGCTTGGCTTCGTAGACCGGAAAGCGATCTGGATCCGTCAGATCCTCGGACCGGGCCGAGGTGCCTGCCGTATAGAGCGGCGGGTGTTCCAGCAGCCAGACACACTCGTCCGCCTCGCCCGCAGCGATGGCCGCGACGCGCGCCTCCATAAAGGCGACGGCTTCGGTGTAATCGGTTAACCCGTCGGTGATCTTCCATTCCATGGCGGTTCCATATCGCGCAGGTGCGGCAAGGGGAAGGGGTCAGGCGGCCTCGGCCAGGCACCTTTGCAGAATCTGGGCATAGGTGTCTGTGCCCTGCGCCCCGGTCACCAGATATTTGCCGCCGAACACCATTGACGGGACACCGGAAATGCCCCGGCTGGTCCAGAACTCTTGCTTCTTACGTACTGCGGCGACATGCGCACCGGATTCCAGCGCAGATCGCGCCGCGTCAACGGGCAGACCGGCCTCTGCAACTGCTTCAAGCAACACATCAATCTTCGACACATCCTTCTGGTCGGTGAAATACGCCTTGAACAGGGCAAGTTTAAGCGGATGCTGGCGGCCCTGAGCTTCGGCCCAGTCCAACAGTTGGTGGGCCGCAAAGGTGTTCACCATTCGGCTGTCTTCATTGAAATTGAACGCAAACCCCAGCTCGACCCCCAACTGCGTCAGCCGATCCCGATTCAGTTGGCTTTGTTCCGCGGTCGAGCCGTATTTCTCCATGATATGCTCGCGCAGGTTCTGGCCTTCTGGCGGCATGGTCGGGTTCAGTTCGAACGGATGCCATCTAAGGCGCGCCAGAACATTTTCCTGCTTCAGAGCCAGATCAAGCTGTTGAAATCCGACGATACACCAGGGGCAGACGACGTCTGAAATGATGTCGATCTGAAGGACGGGGCGGGGATCTGCGGCAGTCATGTTCAGACTCCTGAGCGGAAGATGAAGGATACGTTGACGATACAGATATGAATACAGACGGGGAATTCAAACTGGCGTGTTTTTGTCTCTTCACATCCTGATCATCTGCGTCTATACGCCCCACTACTAAGTCACTGGCAGTGCGGTCGTGGCGGAATTGGTAGACGCGCAGCGTTGAGGTCGCTGTGGGGTAACTCCCGTGGAAGTTCGAGTCTTCTCGACCGCACCAAATAATTCATCTCGTTGTGTAATTTCAATTTATCATGTTGGCGTGAACGATCTTGGTCCACCTAAAGGCTTGTGATTTGGTCATCGGCGCAACGTAGTCGCTTTCGCTGCTTCTGCACGCGTGCGCTGATGCCTCCGATCGTCGAGTAGAGTGCCGACAACCGATCAAGTACATAAATGGCTTCCACCAACTACTGTTTATCGAGGATGAATCTCCACTGCTGGTTAAAAGGCTGTATGAGGGCGTCAACGTAATTAGCTGCCGCACATGTGAAGGCTGATCAGCCGCGAGTATTGAGATAAACGTGCAACACGGGCCTAATAACTGCGACGACCATACAATCTGAGTTGGGCGTCAAAACTTGAGTGAATTAGTTCAAATAGAGTGCGCCCAATCGATGAAGCAGCTGAATATGTTGACAGTCCGGCGGTCATTGGCTTTTTTGTTTCCGGTTTACATCAATTAGAACAACTAAAACGAACAAAACACGAGAATTTCTCGGTGCTCGGACAGCTCATCCCTTATGATGTTCGTAGTAATATCGCGGCCTGCAAGTAGTAGGCCTATTTGCCGAAAGTTGTGAATCTACTGCATCTTCGGAAGTGTATTTGGTAACGAGTGTGCTGTTTCGATCGTATGATCGGGACAGCATTTTCTTTTTGGAGTTGCTTTGGCAATATGCAGGCTCCCTCATTTTACCACTGACGATCTCGAGTGTGCCACGAGGTCTTGTGATCATAGGGATAACTTCACCACTGAAAATCCGCTACTGAATCACGGGATTGCTTCAAAGATGCAAAGTGATGTGCCATCGAAATTGCTTGGCAGGAATTCGTTATCGTTGCTCCGGTTGCGCGGCGCAGGTTAGTGAGGTGTGCTCGGCTCCGGCGGAACCTACCTCGTGCCCGCTTATCGCGGGAAACATAACAAAGAACTCTGTGCCTTCACCAAGTTTGCTTCTGTAGTCTATTGTACCGCCAAAATGCTCAACAATTTCCTTTGAAATGTGCATCCCGAGTCCGGTACCGCCTGCGTGACGTTCATCGGAGGAGTCTATCTGGGAAAAGCGATCGAATACTTTGTCATGGAACCCCTCAGGTATCCCGATGCCATGGTCTTTGACGAAGAGGCGAATATTCATGCCGACTTTCTCGCATCCGACGGTTATCTCGCCTCCATCAAGGGAGAATTTAGCTGCGTTGGAGATAATGTTGGCCAACACCTGAAGAAGGCGGGAGGCATCACCTTTAACGTACAGATCATTGTTTCCCCTTAAGTCTTCTACAATTTCTACGTTGTGAGCACTGGTGTATCCCATGTTACAGGCAATCGCTTCCTGAATCAGCGCATGTACATCAACAGTTCCTTCACGGTAGTTCATCTCGCCCGCTTCCATTTTTTGAATGTCCAGCACATCATTGATTAAGGATGCGAGCCGTTCGCAGTTTTTACCTGCTAAATGAATGAGGCTTTGCATTGATTCTGGAGCTTCACCCAATGCGCCTGTGTTGATTAGGTCAAGTGATCCCTTGATCGAAGTGAGAGGCGTACGCAGTTCATGGCTAACTGTCGATATGAACTGAGTTTTCGCAATGTAGGCCGCTTTTGTTCTTTCGTGCTCTGCTTTGAGCTTTTCGAGTTGTTCCAAGTTCCTGCGGTAGAGCTTCAGAAACACCATCGAACAGTCAATCAGAAAGTACATTACAAAGATAACGGTGAAGAAGTGCAGCCAGAGTTCAGATGAAAGCTCGGGGCGTTCGGTCCAGATATCTTTGACGACAATCAACATGAACGATACGCCGTACATGGTCAGACGGACAATCATTGCCCACAGAAACTGATGGTTGTTCATTGCAGCAAACAACGCCGCAGCAAACAAGAAGAACATTGGAGTAAAGTGACCGCCGGCGGGTTGTGCGAAAGCAACTGAAACAGCATACAGGCAGATTGCAGTTGAGCTGAGGATCGTGTTCAACAGAATCCAAGCAACCATCATACCAATTGCTTTGTGCTGATCTGGCTTTAAGCGCGGTACGCGTTTGGCCAGCAATAAATCTTGCGCTTCGCATATGAGGATTGTCCCATAGAACAGCATGGCGTTAACGGGATCGAAGAAGAACGCAGTCAAAATGGTCGTGGCCAGATAAATAGCCTGCCGCTGCCACAGAAGCGCAAAGCTCATGGCAGTATAATCTATTATGTTTTGCAGAAGCCGGTTTTCCGTTTCACCAGAATCCCGGTCCGGCAGATTGGCGTCGATGGCTGTCATCTAGATGTCTTCGTTTTTCGCGCTTGGACAGTACCATTAGCGGCATAATGAGGACTTAGTTGGTCTGAATTGGGTTCACAGTTTGGCGCTAATCCTTTGAAGGCCACCGTGATTGTTGGCGTTTCACGCAAGATTCTGATGTGAGAGGTTGAAAAATTTTTGTTGCGCAAATGCAGTGTGGGGCGCCCAGAATTGACGATCTCGTTGCTAAGTGCAATTTTTTTTATCTTAATGTGCCATAAAGAAGGAGAAAATCTAAAAGGGTTGGGGTTTGACTGCAGTTGAATTTACGAAGTTGGGGCAGGGCGCTGTCGCTCCTGTTTCGGCTAGGCTTGCAAAAAAGCCGGTGACACTGCTTCAGTTTGCAAGGTCCGCTGGTCGAAACATGTTTGAAGTCATCCCGGCCGAAACCCTGCGTGAAACTTATGTTCGTGGGCCTTTAAACATACACTATATCTGCGATCCTGAAATAATAACCGAGCTACTTGTCGGGCAGGGCCGTTCGTTTCCCAAAGCCAAGTTCACTAAAGACATTATTGGATCGGCTGTAGGCAACGGGTTGATACTCTCTGAAGGGGAAAAATGGCGTCAGCAGCGGCGTAGGTATTCTCCACTATTCGCCGCCAGGAACCTCCCGGTTCTGGCTCGGCATTTTGCAGAGACTGGTGTCGAGATTGCAGATTCATTGGCGGAACACGAAGGCCCCGTAGATGTTGCACAAATTGCACCTGCATCAACGTTGACGAATATTTCCAGGGTGATTTTTTCGGGTAACAAGAAAGTCAGTTCAGAGCAAATACGCGTGGGGCTGATCAAGTATTTTGAGTACATTTCTGATTTGTCTCTTTTCGATTTAATGGGTTTGCCAAAGTGGGTGCCGCGCAAGAATTGGCTACGCAGCCTGGCCCCGGTGACTAATATGCGGAACCTTGCCAGACAGGTTATTGATCAGCGTCGCTCCGAATGCCGCAGCGAGCCACAGGATTTCCTCGATTTCATGATTGAGGCGTTGAAAACAGATTTCGAGGATGAAGCGACAACCGTTGACAACCTTTTAACCTTTGTCGTCGCTGGTCATGAAACTTCCGCCAACGCTCTGGCCTGGGGGTATTATCTGCTGGCGTTGCACCAAGATATGCAAGCTAGGGTTAGACAAGAAATTCGGTCGGTTCGCCCCAAAGGTCCAATGGAGTTTTCTGACCTGGAGGCAATGCCACTCCTGCGCGCCCATGTAAAAGAGACGCTGCGGCTTTACCCTTCAGCCGCGTTCTTTGCTAGAGACGCAACTGCCGACCTTGAAATCAAAGGGGTAAAGATTGCAAATGGTGACGCGCTGTTCTTCCCAGTTTACTCTTTGCACAGAAACGAAAAACTATGGGATGCTCCTGACCACTATCGACCGGAACGGTTCTTGGGATCTACACTACCTCGAGGTCAGTACATTCCATTTGGAGATGGTCCCAGAATCTGCATTGGTGCTCAGTACGCTGAAACTGAAATCATGGTACTTATGGCTTCGGTGCTCCGTCGAATAAATTTTTCGATTACAGAGTCTGAATTACCGGAACCAGTTTTGACATTCACCATGCGTACCAGTGGCCCACTCATCCTCAATGCCGAACGGGTTCGCGAATAAAGTTGATATCTAAACTCCAGTGCCTGACCTTTGATCGACGTCAGGCCTGGCGATAGAATTAGCTTACTGCCGGCGAGTGAGGTAAGTGTTATCGCCGTACAGCTCACGCAAGACTACATCAAACAATCTATCGTTGACCATTTCTTTGCGATGCGGTGTGGGCTCTGAAAATGTGGAAGAGGTTGTAACCAGACCCTTTCTGAGATTGGCCTCACGATGATTCACTTTTTTGATAGCCGTGTCCAAAGAGGCGAATGCTCCAACCTTCGTAAAAGAACGAAGCGATACCGGTGTACCTTTCACCACTTTAAGATGGACAGATGCGCAGCGGTTGCTGAGAACAGTCCCTAGTTCTTGGTTTAGGAAAGCTTCGGTCGGAATATTCTGGGTGCGTTCCCGCCCATGTGTAACAACGAGAAATGCGCCACTCCCGCGATAGGAATAAATTCCTCCAGCAGCCTGTGTTGTTCTTTCAATGCAGAATCCAATGTCGGAAACAGATCGCCGAAAATCACCAAAATTCTTCAGATCAAAGTGATACTCGGCGTCACGAAATTTGATTGCGGTGACCCAGGTGTCAAATCGACGCCTCCGTGAAAGCTGCTCGACATAGTTATCGAATTCGACATACCCCAAGCATTGTTCCTGCTCGTCGATAGACAAAGGATCCTTGAAATTGAATTTCTGGTTGAAATCCAATTCACTGCGAAGGTTTTCTATCGACGCCGATGAGGATTGGGTTTTCCTTCTTTCCATCATCAGAAGGTGAGCAGCGTTCATACGGCTGCGCAATTCAAAGAAGTCGAAGGGTTTAGTTACATAATCAAACGCGCCTTCTAAAAATGCCTTCTCGATGTTGTGCCTGTCATCCAGTGCAGTCAGCATTATGACAGGTGTTTCCAGATTTTCCGGCAGGTTTCGGATTTGCGAAAGCAATTCTATCCCTGAGGTTCCAGGCATCTGAATGTCAACAAGCAGACAGTCGAACGGGGATTCTGCTGCTTCTATCATCCCAAGCGCTTCATCAGCTGAACTGGCAGCAGCCACATTGCAGTTTTCGAGTTCAGGAAGTGCTGACTGGAGCAATTTCAAAATGTCAGGATCATCATCAACCGCCAGTACAGTAAGTGCGGTCTTTCTTTGCGCTCGATGCTCTAAATTTCTTTGGAACCGATCACTGCCAAATGTGGAATGTCTCATAACTGGTGAACCGTTGATATCCTCATAACGGGATAAACTTA
This sequence comes from Ruegeria sp. BB1, assembly GCF_056539465.1. Taxonomy (NCBI): domain Bacteria; kingdom Pseudomonadati; phylum Pseudomonadota; class Alphaproteobacteria; order Rhodobacterales; family Roseobacteraceae; genus Ruegeria; species Ruegeria sp. BB1. The sequence goes on along the minus strand of NZ_JBQFVB010000001.1, from coordinate 987,343 downwards.
TGAGGAGAGTGGGCCGAAACAGCGGCAAAAATGGAGAAAGTCTTCTTAGAAAGGGGCTTTTTCTTGACCTTTATTTGGCGCCAACGGCCTCAATAACGAATTGCCAGTCATTGTTGTGAACTAGCGTCGCTTTCTCTTAACGTTATTTTTTCGGCAATCTGTTGGCGCTAAAGGGCAGTCTACGATCGCAAAACTACGGAATTGAACAACGGTTGGAAGTCTAAGCATCGTCTCTGGAAACCCACGAAAATGCAATACAGCCGAGTTCTCCCAATAGTCTTAAAATCAACCTTAGTTGCAATGAAATATGCGTCGGGCGTCCAAGAGTAAATAAGACAATCTAGTGGATGAGGTGTTCCATTTACTTGTGGATGTTGAATAAAACCGACTGACTGATGGTGCCATCGATGGAAAACTTTGCGCCGACAGGCGAGGCATTGATGCCCAGTCGCCGTGACCACCGTGCCCAGACTGAGGGGACGATGCCCAGGATGCTGGTCGCACCACCTTCCATCGCGACAGTAGTCATCTGGTGAAACAACTCCTGTTGAACCGGAAGCCTGCGTGACGATGCAACATCCTTTGCCACGAAGAAACGGGATGCTTCCCAAACCGAGCGCTTTACCGGGGCGTCAATAAATAGAACGTCAGTTGGTATTCCTTTAAGGATACCTCTTTGCGCGTCGCGCAGCATATAACTGTATACCCCGCACTCTGCAGTCGTGGGCAGAAGTCGCACACCTCCTAAGACCTCACCGAATTCATGCAACACAACCCATCGACAGGCTGGCGTGTCGTATTGGTCAAATTCCATCCCGTCAGCTTCGCCAACTTGCCACTTTAACTGGTCAATGAAAATTGATTTTCTGGTTTCAAGGTATTTTGTCAGAAGGGTGCCATGCTCGGAAATATTGCGAAAATTAAGTGTAGTCGCGCGAATATGGCCAATGTTGCCACGTGGCATTGGCGGACTGCTATTGGCAGCAAATATTTCTAGTCGCGCCAAAGTATTTGGTGCGCCTGAAGTGCCGTTAGCAGGTGTCAGTTCCGGAAGCTCCTCCGGGACCGGGTATGTCTGCTTATACCTGAGTGGTTGGTCCATATTTTACTCATATTTCTGACACACTTATGGCAAGATTCAACTCAGCAAGTCCACAACCCTATGCGGTAGTTGCCCGAATAGATGGATAGGTGTGTCTAAATCTCCTCCCTTCCTTTGGTTACCTTCGCTAATTGACCAAAAACTCTAGAAAGTTCTTGGCTTCTATTTTCTCCCGCAGGTTCCACTTTTTTCCCCATGTCTGGCAACATTTTGAAAAAATACAGCTTCTCTTATGTATTCCTTTCAAATTCTCGCCCGGATCAGGCGCGGTTTCGCTATCCAATAGTATTTTGAGGCAGTCGTGACGGCTGAGAGGAGCAAAGTTAAAATGGCATCAAGAATTGGAGGGATTTGCTTTTCAGTATGCGCTCTCGCACGGGAAGAATTGCGCAAGTTAAAAAAAATGCACAGACATAAGGAAGCCCACCTTGTGTCACCGTTTTGCCGTCTTCGTAAGAGAGGATGAGAAAACCCTGAGTGTATCATGCGCGAGCCAACCGTTGCCTGAAGTCTGCAATGCCCAACGTTTGGTGAGGTGTAAAAGGTTGGTGAAAAGTTATGCGTATTCTTGCTGTAGACGACGATCCTAGCATCCTGGAGTTGCTAGATAGAGTTCTAGACGCGTTCGGTTATAAAGACGTCGTCACCGCCAGAAGTGGGCGAGAGGCCATTGAAATACTGTCACGACCTAACGAAGCGTTCGACTGCTTGCTACTGGATGTGCAGATGCCGCAAATGAACGGCATAACTCTTTGCGAAGAAGTGCGAAAATTACCAGATTACACTTACACGCCTATTATCATGGTGACCGCCATGGTGCAAAAAGAGTACATCGACGAAGCATTCGGAGTTGGGGCGACGGACTACGTTACAAAGCCTTTTGAGTTCTCTGATCTGAAGCAGAGGTTGTCTGACGCCTATAGAATGGCAGCGGAACGCAGAGCGGCAATCGAAGTGCTGGAAGCTGAAGCGGATTTTGAGTTGTGTTTTGGCAATAGTCCGGACGTTCGCTTAAGTGATCCGCAATGTTTCGGAGATTTGCCCGGTTTCATTGGGTTAGCTGAATTTGAGAACTACGTAATTCAGCTTTCAACGATGCACTCCATGGCTGCAAAGCTTGTGGCGGTGAAATGTATAGGCGCCGAACAAATCTATGAGACGAGCACGGTCAGTGAATTCCGTAGTGCCATGACTTTAGCTGGTACAGCGGTTCTGTCAGCTAGTCAGGAAGGGCGTAAAGTGGCGACCTATTGGGGAAATGGCGTGTTCTTGGTGATCTACGACAATCAAGTTAATTTGAGCGTGGACCAGTTAGGAGCTCCGCTTCCGGAGGCATTGAAAGAAGTTTCCGGTGACACCACTTCAGGTCGGCCAATTGGCTTCCAAGTTAGCGAAGAAGTTATGCTTAAAGCCAAAACCAAGATGGAGGCGTTGTTCTTGATAGACAAGGCCGTCGAAATGGCTGAAATGTCGGAAGGCCGAGCGGCGAATATTGGTTGAAAAACTGCATTTATGGATGGTGATTGAGACTAGGCTGTTGGTGTAAAAAATACATTAGAACGCCCTGAGTTTTTCATTTTGCTGGTTTAAATCGATCCGCGCGCTCGTTCATCAGACGTTCAACCTTTGTGCTTTTGGCCTACTTTGTCCGTTCTCAGTGCCTACCCGGCGGCAACAACTCGGAGAAAGAACCCGTAAGCTTCTTCTCGAAATTTGATCTGATGCGAGATCTGGCGTATTCGCCTCTCTCTAATTTCCTGAAGGTTTCTTTCGCGACCACGGTCAAAGCGTGATCGGTCTAAGCAGCTTCCCGGCGTATCCCTTCTTGTTCTTTGATGGGGTCTTTGCCTTTACGGGCTACGGGTCGCCATTTCTCTACTTCTTGGCGTGAATCTTTAGAGCTATGGCTGACAGAGCACCCCACCCCATCCCTCTGCGAAGCCTGTGGATAGGAACCCGAAGCACTACTTGCCAGCATCACCGTCGTTTTTGGCAGCCAGAGGTACTCGCCATCCAAGCACTAGCCGGTTTGAGTGTTCTTCACTTGCAATGATGGTAGCTTGTTGAGTGCTGGAATTTGGTCCACCCTATGGTCCACCTTTTAGTGTGAGACACAGTGAACCACTCTGAAGCGAAATGAAGCCACATTTTTATATTTTTCAGTAACCTAGACGACTTTTTGAAGCAAACAGAAACGGTCAGAAGTATGCGTGTTCAAGTCTTCAATGCATCTCGACCGCACCATTCTCTTCTTAATTCATGGCGATCAGCCCTTTGGATCGGGGTAGAGTTGCACCAGTTTGTGCCGGATTGCTGATTACTCCAATTCCTGTCTCGCCCGCGCCTTCTGGGTTGTGTATGACGAAGGTCAACGCAAGTCGGGAAGTATTAATGTCTCAGGCCATTACCGTATTCACCACTATGAAGAACGAAGGCCCCTATATGCTGGAATGGGTCGCGTTTCATAAAACATTGGGGGTCGATCACTTTGTGATCTTCACCAACGATTGCGACGATGGCACCGACGATATTGCCCGCCGACTGCAGGAGTTGGGGTTGGCCACCCATGTCTCGAACGAGGTGAAAGAGGGGGGCAATCCACAGCATCAGATGCTGCGTCGGGCGCGGCGTCAGCCCAAGGTCAAGGAAGCGGATTGGCTGTTATGTCTGGATGTGGATGAGTTCTGGAACATCCGCCACGGCGACAACAGCTTTGACGCGTTGATCACCGAGGTCGAAAACCGTGCAGGGCGGCAGGTGGATGCGATTTCATTTGCTTGGAAACTGTTTGGCAGTTCCGGCAATATCAGTTTTGAAGACAGGCCCGTAACCGAAACCTTCGCGATGGGAGATCAGGAGTTTCCATACCATTCGGGCCGGGCGTTTGGACTTAAAACCCTGTTTCGCAACAATGGCAAATTCACCCGGTTTGGCCCGCATCGCCCAAAGGGTATGGAAGAAGGCAAGGAAAGTGAGATTGCCTGGTCTGACGCCGGGGGCAAGCTGTTTCCGGCCGAAAAGGTGGGCTGGCGCGCTTGGCGTGGGTTCGATCATTCACTTGGGCGCCTGCATCATTACTCGGTTCGATCGCTGGACGGATTTCTGATCAAGCGAGACCGGGGGAGGACCAACCATATCAAAGTGGATCAGGGGCAATCCTACTGGCAGGACATGAATGCCAACAAAGAAGCTGACCAATCCATTCAGCCCATCGCACGGCGCGCGGCGCCATTGTTGGCAGAGCTGAAGGCGGACGAGACGTTGGGCGCGCTGCACGCAAAGGCCTGTGACTGGCACCGTGCCAAGGTCGCCGAGATAAAAATGCGGCCTGACTGGGTGGATTTTCGGGTTTGGCTGGCGGATAATCTTATCTGAAGATCATGGCAGACGACCTTTCGAAAGAGCAGTTGAAACCCGATCACCCCGACCGCAAGACGGGGTATGAACGTATTCTGACCGACCCTGCACCGCCGTGGTTTGTCGAACTCTATCCTGGTGGAGATGGGGCCGGTTTCCTGCAAAAGCTGGAACGCCATTCGGTGCTGTTTCATCAACGCTCTGCCTCGCAACTGGTTGTCAGTTTTGACAATATCGCCAATGCGAACGACCTGTCCTTTGCGCGTGAACCCTGGGGTTGGAAGTTCTTTCGTGATGAGGGCTGGTCGCATATGGGGATATTCGCGCGCACCAAGGCCTGGTATCGAGATCCAGAGATCATCACGTATTTCCAGAACCGCGCAGCCGAAGGGTTTTTCGATCAGTTCGACCAGGTCGTCTTTGCCGGGGCCTCGATGGGCGGCTTCGGGGCGCTGACCTTTTCTGAATTGGTCCCGGGCGCAAATGTGATCGCATTTAACCCTCAGACGTCACTGGATGAACGATTGGTCCCGTGGGAAACGCGGTATCGTTTCGGGCGGGTGCAGGATTGGGATCTGCCATATGGTGACGCCGCGCAGACGGTGAAGCAGGCGGGTAAGGCCTATGTCTTCTATGACCCGTTTTTCGACCTTGACCGGCAGCAGGTCACTCGGCTGAAGGGTGAAAATGTCATGCTGCTTAAGACATGGTTTTCGAACCATTTTGCAGCCCCTATGTTGCGCAAGCTGGGTATCCTCAAGCCCGTCATGCAGAAGGCTATGGACGGATCGCTTGAGGCAGGTGATTTCTATCAGATGATGCGCGCACGGCGCCGGTTGCCGATGGTGATGCGCGCGATTGAGGCGCAGGCAGGCGAACGTCATCCAAAGTTGGTGGGTCAGGCGCGCCATAAATTCCGCATACTGCGTCGCGCCGCATTGGTTGAGGCAGAGAAGTCCCAATGACGCCTGCGAAAGGAGTGTTCATCGGCCAGCGCAAAGACCGCATGGGCGCGCGCCTGCTGATGATGCTGACCTGCATTCGTCTGGCCGAGGATTTTGACACCACTTACAAGGTCAATTGGTTTCCGAAAGGATCGGATGCACCCGAGCTGGATCATCCGCAGGAACTGTTTGCTCAGGATTGGATGGATGCACAATTCCTCAGTACAAAGGCGTTTGAAAAACTCAGCGACAAGGCTTTGCCAATCTGGACCTTTCAGGGGGACAAAACCCCTGACCGCCTGATCGCGCATCTCAATTCGGGCCGGTCGGTTGTGGTTGAGGAAGGGTTCGAAGTGCTGGCCTTTCCCTGGGAGGATATCGAAGCGATCCGCCCTCGGTATCGGGATTTCATCCATCAGATCGGCTTTAAGGACGAAATCCGCGCCATCATGGACCGGGCGGATGAAAAGCTGTCGGGACAGGGGGTGACGGCTTATCACATCCGGCGGGGCGACATTCTGAACGGTTCGCCGTGGAAACACACAACCTGGCCCGCCAAGATCGAACTCGAAGAGCTTTACGAGGCACATCTGGAGAAAGCCGACGGGCAAACGGCCATCATGTTTTCGGATCAGGCTGAATTGATCACCCGGTTTCAAAAGCGGTTTCCGCAACTGCTGCAAATGTCGGACATCGCGGATGTCTCGGGCATGACCCGCGCGCAGCGCGACTTTCTCGAGCTTTATGCGATGTCGCGGGCCGATCAGGTGATTGCGCCTGTTATTTCGGCCTTTTCGATGGCCGCTGCAAGAATCTCTGGGCAACAACGCGTGGTGTTTCGCGATGTGCTTAGCGAGGCTGAGATCGAGGCTGCCAACGAAGCAGCATTGATCAGGCTCCATCAGCAGTCTGATGAGTTTCTGAGCGCATCCGAGGCTGCGCATATCTATGCCAAAGCTCTCTTCCACTTGAACCGACTGAATGCAGAAGACCGAACGCAAGAGTCCCTCGAGCTTGCCGCGAAGATATTGGATGCAGGTGCGGACAATGCATTTCTGCCACTGCTGCAGGCGCTCAACCTGTTTTATCTGGGCAGATGGGCAGAGGCCAAGGAAATGGCCGATTTTGCTTTGGAGAATCAAAATGTCTGGCCCGAAGACTACGCCGTACTAAGCGCGCTAAAGTCCGCTGCACTGGGAGAAATGCGAAAGCGCTGGCAGGCCGGTCAGGCCTTCAGCCAAGCCTTTTGGGCCAAACCGATTAGGCCGGACGTTCTGGTTTTCGGGTCGCGGGTTGTGTACCGGGATCAGATTGCCCTTCGGCTGTTTCCACCGACGGACTGGTCTTTGCAAAAGGTGATCCGCAGACCCTGGTTCAACTTCAATTCCCACGTCGCGCAACGCAACGTACTGGTGCGTTTGCCGTGCAATTTCGATTTCCTTCTATTGGACTGGTCGGATTTGGCGCTGGATCAAAAAGCGCGCAGGTTGTTTGACAGCCAGCACCGCTTAAAGCAGTTGCATGACGGGCTGGTGCGTATGACTGATATCCCGGACTGTGATCCCCGAGTGCAGAGTTTCGCAACGGTGTTGAATATGCATTTGGGAGAACTCCATGCGGCGCAGGCGGTTGATATAATGCGAAATATTACCGCGAACGTTCCTGATAATCCTCTCTACCACAAGCGTTTGGCTGAACTTTACGAAGCCGAAGGTGATCGCGCCTCAGCTCGTTTGACGATGGCAGAGGCTTTGGCCTGTGATCCAGGAAACCCGTTTCTGATTTTTGCGATGGGCCGGTTTCTAGAGCGAAACGGCGCGGAAGAGCAGGGGCGGAACCAGATTATTCAGGCGGCTGAAATTGATCACGACACCGCTTCCGTTCAGGGTGAGGCCGGCCGAATTCTGTTGCAACGCGGTGAAAAGGAAAGAGCCCGGGCGTATCTGCAAAAAGCCAGAGATCTGTGCCCGACCTACAAACGCTTTACCAATCAATTGAAACGGGCAGGCGGGTAGATGGCTGGATTTCACTTGGTTGCGAGCGCAATAGAACGTAATTTACCCAAAATTTCCAAATGCTACCTCCGAGAGTGTCGGGGCAACAATAAATGAACAGGCAGTCAGTCATGACCGATCAGGACCCCCGATTTATCAGCGTAACCCCAATGAAAAACGAAGGCCCCTTTGTGCTGGAATGGGTGGCCCATAACCGGGCAATTGGCGTCGACCAAATAGTGGTGATGACCAACGACTGCACGGATGGTACGGATGCTTTGCTGAACCGGTTGGATGAAAGGGGCATCCTCACTCATGTCGACAACAACTCGCGCCGTCAGACCAGCCCCCAAAAGCGCGCCTACAAAAAATTCTTGGCGATGGAGGTGGCGCGGCCGCAAGACTGGGTGGTTGTGATTGACGCTGATGAACACATCAACGTCAAAACCGGTGACAACACGTTGCGCGCTCTGACCGATGCCATCCCGGACGCCAAGATGATTTCGATGACATGGCGCCTGTTCGGAAATGCTGGTGTCGTTCGATATGAGGATCGATTCCTGTCGGACCAGTTTCGACGAGCGGCGCAAGAGCAGAAATACCGTCCACCGCAAGCCTGGGGTTTCAAAACGATGTTTCAGCGCGAACTTTGGAGTGCGCTGGGGGTTCATCGACCCAAACGCCCGACAGTTGAGACCATGGAAGATTGTCACTGGTACAACGGATCGGGGCAATTGATGCCGGACCGGTATTTTAGTGCCAGTTGGCGCTCGGCACGGGATTCCATTGGGTATGATCTGGTGCAGATCAATCACTATGCGCTGAAGTCCTGTGAAAGCTACCTGGTCAAGAAAATGCGCGGGCGGGCCCACCATCTGGGAGAAAGCCTTGGCATGGACTATTGGAACATGATGAACCAAAACGCCGAGGAAGATGGCTCGATCGATGTCATCCTGGATCGCAAGCGCGAACATTATTACGAGTTGCTGTCAGATCCTGAAACGGCCCGGCTGCATCATTTGTCCTGCGATCTGCACAGGCAGAAGATTTCCGACCTCCGGGCACTGCCCGAGATGCAGGACCTTATGCAGCAGATGACGGCCGAATTTGCCGCCAGTCACAGGGAATGAACGGAATTCTCTTTGAAACAGGAGGCCTGTGATGCTTTGGCTGCATATAGGTATGCCCAAGACCGGCACGACTGCGTTGCAGGCATATGTGCGTCAGAACAAGGCCCTACTGGCTGATGTCGGCTTGCATTATCTTGAGGCGGGCCGTCGTCGGTTGGAAGGGAGCGGACGTCTGGCGATCAGCCACAACATCATCGCCTTTCGCATCAATCAGACCAATGAGTCGATGGACCCGTTCCGCGCGTTGATGGCAACCGAGTATGAGGCGCACAGCGATCAGACCTGCCTGGTATCTTCAGAGATGTTCTATTCCTGCGACTTGAACAAGTTGGCACAGGTTTTCGCGGAAATCCCCTCTCGCGACTTAAGGATCACCTACTATTGCCGCCGCTACTCGGATTTCTTCGAGGCCGACTACAAGCAGCGCGCTAAGAACGGCCGTATGGGCACCAGCGCGTCGGAATATGTCCGGGACAGGCTGGTGAGAATAAAGAATGACCCTGACACCTTCACCTTTTCGGCGAAACTGGACCAAATCCGGCAGGCTTTTCCGGGCGTTACGATTGTCCCGATGATGTATGATCGCGCGCAGATGGTCCAAGGCCATATCGTGGATGATTTCATGTCCCGCATAGGCGTGCCTTTGCCGGACGGCACGGCGGCTAAACGGCCCGCTAACCAATCTCAGTCGCGTGTGGCCAGCGAAGCATTTGGCATTGTCTCACGTTCCATGGGGCGCAAGGAAAGTCGCCAGCTGCGTCGGCGCGTGGTCAGTGATCCGGTCATGATCCGGCGCTATGATGTGCTGGAGCCGGACGAGCGGGCCTGGCTGGATGAGTATTTGACCAAGCAAGACGTCACATTCCAGCAAGAGTTCTTTCCCGACCGGCCAAGGTTGTTTGAACCGGTTGAGCTAAACGAAGAAGACCAGAAATTCCGACGCGACACGCCCGAGGAATACGACGCCCTGCGCCGCGCGTCCGAGATCGTCTTTCGCATGGCGCTAGAGGATTGAACCCTACCGTTCGATGGTGATTTCCTGACGCTGGCGACCGGTTGTTTTGTCAAAGATCAAAATACGGTTGTCATCGGTCACCACCGCATACCAGTTGCTGCCGATTGTCACTGCCTGTGCTTTGGCGCCGTCTGGAAGCTCGATCTGATCGGGCAGGGTGGGGGTTCTGTCCGATAGTCGGATGACAATCAGCGCGAATGTCACTAGAACCCCGCCAATCATCACCGCGGTCAACAACATGACCATTCTCCGCAGCAGGCGAAGCTGCGGTGTTTCCTGCGGTTCTTGGGGTTCGGAAGGGACAGTCATGGGCACCCGCCAGATTGAATTTCAGATTGCGGCCGATCCGCCGCCTCGTCTTGATAAGGCGCTTTCGCGGGATGTGCCAGCCGATGAAAACCTCTCGCGCACGCGGTTGGCCCGGCTGATTGATCAGGGCGCTGTTCTGATTGACGGCATCGAGGCGCGCGACCCAAAAGCCAAAGTGGCCGAGGGGGCATCCGTGGCGATTACCGTGAATGAGGCAGAGGACAGCCATATTGGTCCCGAAGATATCCCGTTGGAGATTGTCTTTGAGGACGCAGACCTGATCGTTATCAACAAACCGGCGGGCATGGTTGTGCATCCTGCGCCGGGGTCTCCGAGCGGTACATTGGTCAATGCGTTGCTGCATCACTGCGGTGACGACTTGTCAGGGGTAGGCGGGGTCAAGCGTCCCGGAATCGTGCATCGCATCGACAAGGAAACCAGCGGCCTGCTGGTGGTGGCGAAATCCGATGCGGCCCATCACGGTCTGGCTGCACAGTTCGAGGCGCACACGGTCGAGCGCTACTATCGCGCGATTTGCTACGGCGTGCCGGATGCGAATGACCCTCGTTTGCGCGGTGTCAAAGGCGTCAGCTTCGAGCCCGGAAACATCATGCGCCTGACCACGCAACTGGCACGGCACAAGACCGACCGGCAAAGGCAGGCGGTGCTGTTTCATGGCGGGCGTCATGCGGTGACGCGGGCACGTCTGGTTGAGGTTTTTGGATCACCAGCAGGGTTGGCTTTGATCGAATGCTGGTTGGAGACCGGGCGCACGCACCAGATCCGCGTGCACATGGCCCATGCCGGGCACGGTTTGGTGGGCGATCCGGTTTACGGCGGCAAGCGAAAACTGGCCGCCAAGGCGTTCAGCGCGACCACAGCCGAGGCCGTGAGAGCCTTTCCGCGGCAGGCACTCCACGCCGCTGTGTTGGGTTTTGAACACCCGGTAACTGGTGAAAACCTGCGGTTTGAGGCCGAATTGCCCGAAGATATGCAGAAACTGATTGAACAGCTTCGCGCACCGCTGACATAATGCGCAAAGTTACGTGATTAAGACTTTCTTTGGTTTCCTTTATCTATCGTTAATTCCAAACTGTTAACGGTACCTCTTGAACGGATTGGGACGACCTCCCATATCCCATGTTAACGAATTAAACATTTGTCGGAGGGACATGAATCATGGCAAATTACGCAAATCTCCCCGCGCCGACGCCAGAAGGCGGCCTGAACCGCTATATGCAGGAAATTCGCAAGTTTCCGCTGCTGGAGCCGGAAGAAGAGTACATGCTGGCGAAGCGTTGGGTCGAAGAGCAAGATACTGAAGCGGCTCATAAAATGGTCACATCGCATCTGCGCTTGGCGGCCAAGATTGCCATGGGCTATCGCGGTTATGGTTTGCCGCAGGCCGAGGTGATTTCCGAGGCCAACGTGGGCCTGATGCAGGCTGTCAAAAAGTTCGATCCGGAAAAAGGTTTCCGGTTGGCGACTTATGCCATGTGGTGGATTCGCGCCTCGATCCAAGAGTACGTCCTGCGGTCGTGGTCCATGGTGAAACTGGGCACGACCAGCGCGCAGAAAAAGCTGTTCTTCAACCTGCGCAAAGCCAAGGCACGCATTGGTGCGCTGGAAGAAGGCGACCTGCGTCCCGAGAACGTCAAGCAGATCGCAAATGATCTGGGCGTGACCGAAGAAGAAGTCATCAGCATGAACCGCCGTATGTCCGGTGGTGACGCTTCGTTGAACGCGACTGTTGGGTCCGAAGGCGAAGGCACCATGCAGTGGCAGGATTGGCTTGAGGATGAGGATGCCGATCAGGCTGGCGATTACGAAGCCCGCGACGAGCTGGACGCCCGGCGCGAGCTTCTGGCGGCTGCTCTGGAAGTCCTGAATGATCGGGAAAAGGACATCCTGACTCAGCGCCGCTTGATGGATCAGCCCGTCACGCTGGAGGACCTGAGTACGCAGTACAATGTCAGCCGCGAGCGTATTCGTCAGATCGAGGTTCGTGCGTTTGAGAAGCTCCAAAAGAAAATGCGCGAATTGGCGCGTGAAAAAGGGATGCTGGGCAACGTCTGAGACGGACCCAAGCAAAGAAAGCCCGCCGTGGATGGCGGGCTTTTTTTGTTTAAGCGAAGATAAAATCGCTTTCCGACAGTTGACCGTTTCCAACACCAAGTAGATCGATGCTGTCGCCATCTCCCAACTCGATTGTGGTGCGGAAGAACCCGCTTTCGATGTGGTCTTCGATATCCTCGAAGCTGTCGATACCGTCGTAGCCGCTGAGGTCGATCTTGTCCTTGCCGATCTCGAAGTCGAGGATGGTATCTTCTCCGTCGCCTTCTTCGAAGAAAAAAGTGTCACGCCCACGGCCGCCGACCAAAAAGTCATCGTCAGCGCCGCCATCGATCAGGTCTTTGCCGCGACCGCCAAAGATTTTGTCGTTCCCATCATCGCCGCGCAGAATGTCCATGCCACGACCGCCGAAAATGGTGTCATTGCCATCACCACCTAGAACAATATCCTTACCGCGACCGGCGCCGATGACGTCATTTCCGCCACCACCATGCACAAAATCCTTGCCACGACCGGTGAAGTGGAATTCGTCCGAGTCATCTCCCAGAATGAAATCTGTATTCTTCTGGCCCAGGATACCGGTCACGGAAACTGGCAGTAGTACCCCATCCAAAACGTGGATGATCCCGTTCGAGGCGGGAACGTCGAAACCGACAAGACCTGGATCGTCGATTCCCGGGTCCGCATCGCCCAAGCTGGGTGGCATGCTGGAAAGGTTCAGTTCCACTTCACCACCCTGCAGCGTTTCGATGGCCGCACCGTCACCCAAACTGACGACCTCTTGTTTCGTGAATGACTCATCGACGACGTGATAGGTTAGGATTTCGGTCAGCAGAGGTATCGGATCGCCACCGCCTAAGAGGGTCAGGGCTTTCACGATGTAATTCAGCGCTCCGGCTTCGTCCGAGCCTTCAAAGCCCAAAGCCTGAGCCAATCCGATGAATGCCGCATCTTTCGGCGCAAAAACGGTCAGATCGGCGTTGGGGTCGGCCAACGCTCCGTCCAGACCTGCTGCAAGAACAGCCTCGCGAAGGATGTCGAAATCATGAGCGTTATGGTCGAAGGTTCCCGGGTCCCCGCTTAGTTCCAGGACTTTTCCGGTAATCGAAGGTAGTTCTGTATTAGCTGGCATATCGGTTTATCTCCCACCCGGTTGCGCGCCTTTGGTCGGGAGTAATACTGATAGGTCAGGTATCTCTCCCCGGCGGTAAAGTTGTTACGGAGTGAGTTGGAAAACGGATCACGAAATTCGGATTTATCAATTGAGAGCCTGGATAAGATCCGGTTTGGCGGCGCCGAATCTCATTTAAATTTCAACAATTTGAATCACAAGGTGCAACTAGTTCAATTGTTGCTGGAAAACTCTCACCATATTCTCACCCATCACTTTCCGAACCTGAGCTTCGGTCAATCCCTGATCCAACAATGCCGAGGTCAGGGCCGCCAATTCCGATGTGTCAAATGCGGTTTCTACTGAGCCATCATAGTCTGACCCCAACGAGACATGGTCTTCGCCAACGGTCTGGATGGCTGCCTTTATCATCTTGGCGATGCCGGTCGGGGTGATGTCCCCGCAGGTTACGTCCGCCCAATAGCCCATGCCGATTACACCGCCGGTGGCGGCAATCTGTTGCATCAGATCGTCGGGATAATTGCGTTTGACCGGGCAGAATCCGTGCAAGCCGCTGTGGCTGACGATCAGGGGAACATCAGTCATATCGATCACGTCACGCGCGACCTGAGGGCTGGAATGGGCCAAATCGATCACTACGGGCCGTAGCGTCAGGTCTGCCACAAGCTGACGGCCGAACTCTGTCAGGCCAGCGTTGCCCACCCCATGCAATGATCCGCCCAGTTCGTTGTCAAAAAAGTGGTGCAGTCCAAACACTCGGTGGCCGGCGTCGAACAGAGCGTCCAGATTGTTCAGATCGCCCTCTAGCGCATGCGCGCCTTCAATGCCCAGGATGCCTCCGACAACGGGTTGGCCTGCCGCACGGGCAGCCAGCACGGCGTCCAGGTCAGCCCTTGTCTTGACGACTTTCAGCTGCCCGTCCGAGGCCGCTTCGAACTGATGTAGCTTTTCCGCCTGATAGACGGCGCGTTCCTTCAGGCTGTCCCACGTGCGCAATGGCCACAACTGTCCGATGGCCAAAAGGGTAATGTTATCAAAAGACTCAGCCGAGTTCGCGTCATAGTTCTGACCGGCAGGGGATTTGGTGACGGCGGTGAAGACCTGTAGCGCGACGTTCCCCTCGATCAGTCGTGGGATATCTACCTGCCCACGTGTACCGCGTTCGGTCAGATCACGGCTCCACAACAGGGGGTCCGCGTGTAAGTCGCCGACGATCAGGGTTTCGTGCAATGCGGCGGCATCGTCGGACACCGCATAGGGGGCATGGGCGATCACGTTGTTCCGATCAGCTTCAATGTAAGACGGAAGAAATCCGAAAAACACGACGGCACCGACCACAACTGCAAGCAACAGCAGACCGCCAATCCACTTGAGGACCCGTTTCATTCTCACTCCCTTTCAACCATTGGGGGCAGACTACGAAGGTTCCATGCAGATAAAAGCCTGACTTAACGTCGGATGGTTGCTAGAAGGTCAGGAAATGGGGCTGTTAGCGATAACGATTGGATCGCCCCTGATTACGCATGTCGGAGGAAATTATGCATATACCAGTTCAATGGGGCGTTCTGGGTGCTGCCAAGTTCGCGCGGCAATTCATGGCACCGGCGATTCATGCGGCCCACGGCGCGCGTCTGGCCGGGCTGGCCACGTCAGACGCTGCCAAGGCTGAACCGTTTCGGGCCTTTTGTTCTGACTTGGTGGTTTATGACTGTTATGACGCGTTGCTTGCGGACCCTCAGATTGAGGCTGTTTATATTCCCTTGCCCAACCACCTGCATGTGGAATGGAGTCTGAAGGCACTAGAAGCGGGCAAGCATGTACTGTGTGAAAAGCCGATGGCCATGACCGGGGCCGAGTTCGACATCCTGATCAAAAAACGGGATAAGACCGGGCTGCTGGCGGCCGAGGCTTACATGATCGTCCATCATCCGCAGTGGCAATTGGTGCGAAAGTTGATTTCCGATGGGGCCATCGGCAAATTGGTGCATGTGACCGGTGCCTTCAGTTTCGACAATCGCGCGGATACCGGAAACATCCGCAATCGTGCCGAGACCGGCGGTGGCGGGCTGCGCGACATCGGTGTTTATGTGATCGGCGGCGCGCGGTTTGCGACAGGGCAGGAACCTGTGCGGGTGGAGTCAGCCATCCGATGGCAGGAAGGGATCGACACTTTCACGGAGATTCGCGCACAATTTCCGGATTTTACCTATTCCGCCTATGTCTCGATCCGCATGCATCCGCATCAAGAGATGGTGTTTCACGGTGAAGGTGGGGTTATTCGCCTGACAGCTCCGTTCAACGCACGCGTCTTTGGTGAGGCGCGCGTGGAATTGCACCGTCCCGGGCTGGAACTTCAGGTCACGCGCTTTCCCGGGGATGACCATTACAAGCTGCAGGTCGAGGCGTTTTGCCGATCCGTGCGCGAAGGTGTCAAATTCCCATGTCCGCTTGAATTCTCACGCGGGACGCAGGAGATGATCGATCGCGTGCTGGAAGGGGCGGTTTCCCTCTGACTTGCCACGTCGCGTCCGGCTCGGCTAATCTGGCGTGCACCTGATCAGGAGGACGCCATGGCAGGCGGTTGGGCGCGTGACGGCGCAGTGAGTGAACAGATCGAAGCATCCATTTCGGATGAGCTTGCCCGGATGCAGGCGCAAAAGCAGCCAGTGGGCGAAAGCCTGACCCATTGCGCCGAATGCGAGGAACCGATCCCCGAGAAACGGCGTTTGGCCTTGCCGGGCGTCAAGCTGTGTCTGGATTGCCAGCAGGAACGGGATGGGGCTTTCAAAGCGCGTTCTGGGATCAATCGGCGTGGCTCTAAAGACAGTCAGTTGAAGTAAGCGGATCCGAGGGATGCCCGACACCAAGCTTTTTCAAAATGGTCTGGTGCTTGGGTTTCTGGCCGCCTTCCTTTGGGGCACACACAGCGTCATCGTGCGCTATCTGACCAGCGATCTGGGCGGGCTGCAAATTGCGGTGACGCGCCTGTTCATTGCCGCAATGGCCATCTATTGCATGCTGCGCGTGATGCGGGTTGCCGTGTCGATCCGTCTGAGCGACTGGAACTTTCGGCTGGCGGTTCTGTCGACGGTCGTCAACTACGTCCTGTTCCATATCGGCTTGGAATATACCGGTGCGGCCAATGCGATGGTGCTTGAAAATACGGCGCCATTCTTCGTGTTGGTGTTTTTGTACTTCTTTGCCGACACCCCCGTCACACGCACCGATGTTCTGGCCACAGCGTTGGCAATTCTGGGCGTTTTTCTAACAGTTTATCAGGATTTCCAAGGGGGCGGAGACCCCTTGTTCGGCGATCTGCTTGAAATCGGTGCGGGCCTCAGCTGGGCGGTATTTCTGATCTCAAGCAGCCGCGCGATGCGCAATTCGGAATCAACCGCAGAGCGTCTGAATTTCCTCTTCGGGATATTCCTATGCTCTGGCGTTTTGTTGCTGCCGCTGGCCGTGTTTTCGTTGCAAGTTCCGACGGCAAATGACGTGGTCTTCCTGCTCCTGCTGGGGGTGCTTCCGACCGCGCTGGCCTATTACTTGTGGTACGAGGCCGCCGCGCGGGTGTCGACGCTGACAGCGACCTTGATGTTCGCCGCCTCGGTCGTGTTCACGTTCATCAACTCGGCGCTGTTTCTCGGGGCCGCAATCACGCCGATTGCAGCCCTTGGGGCGGTGTTGATCGTAGCCGCCGTGTTCCTGACGACCAAAAGTCAGAAGTGATCAGCTTTCCATCGCTTCCAATTCGTCGATGAAGCCCGAAATCATCGACAAGCCCTTGTCCCAGAATTTCGGATCGCTGGCGTCCAACCCGAACGGGGCCAGCAGTTCCTTGTGGTGCTTCGATCCGCCTGCGCGCAGCATTTCGAAGTACTTGTCCTCGAACCCTTCCGATCCGCTTTCGTAAACCGAATACAGCGCGTTCACCAGGCCGTCGCCGAAGGCATAGGCATAGACGTAGAAGGGTGAATGGACGAAGTGCGGGATATAGGCCCAGAAGGTCTCATACCCGTCCATGAATTCGAATGCCGAGCCAAGGCTTTCGGCCTGAACGCTCATCCACAGGGCGTTGATGTCGTCCGGGGTCAGCTCACCTTCGCGGCGGGCGGCGTGGAGTTTGCACTCGAAGTCGTAGAACGCGATCTGGCGGACGACCGTGTTGATCATGTCCTCGACCTTGCCGGCCAGCAGCACCTTGCGCTGTTCCGGCGTTTCGGCCTGATCCAGCATTTTGCGGAAAGTCAGCATCTCGCCGAATACGCTGGCGGTTTCGGCCAGGGTCAGCGGGGTGGATGACAGCATCTCACCCTGATCTGCGGCCAGAACCTGATGCACGCCATGGCCCAGTTCATGCGCAAGGGTCATCACGTCGCGCGGCTTGCCCAGATAGTTGAGCATGACATAGGGGTGGACTTCCGTGACGGTTGGGTGCGCAAACGCACCCGGTGCCTTACCGGGTTTCACGGCGGCATCGATCCAGCCCTTGCTGAAGAATGGCGCTGCAATCTCACCCATACGAGGATCAAACGCGTTATAGGCGTCCATCACCGTCTTTTCCGCTTCATCCCACCCGACGATGCGGGTGTCTTCCATCGGAAGGGGCGCGTTGCGGTCCCAGACCTGCATCACATCCAGACCCAGCCATTTGCGCTTTAGTTCATAGTAACGGTGGCTGAGCTTGGGGTATGCAGCCACGACAGCCTCGCGCAGGGCCTCGACCACCTCGGGTTCGACATCGTTTGAAAGGTGGCGACCGGTTTGTGCCGTGGGCATATTGCGCCAACGGTCGACGATTTCCTTTTCCTTGGCCTGCGTGTTGTGTACGCGGGCGAAGGTTTTGACGTTGTCCTGAAACACAGCCGCCAGTTCGCGTGCCGCCGCCTCACGCTTGGAGCGGTCCTGTTCAGTCAGCAGGTTCAGGGTGCCTTCGATGTTCAGTTCTTCACCATCAACGGTGAATGTCAGCCCGGCGATGGTTTCGTCGAACAGGCGTTCCCAAGCGTCACCTACAACGCCCAGATCGTGCAGGAATTTTTCCAACTCATCAGACAGCTGATAGGGCTTCATCGCGCGAATGCGGCGGAAGACGGGCTCATATCGGGCCAGATCGGCATTTGCGTCGAAGTTCGCTTTCAGCGCGTCATCGTCGATGCGGTTGATTTCCAATGTGAAGAACACCAGCGGCGTGGTGTAAATTGTGATCTTTTCCTGCATATCCGACAGGAATTTGGCGCGCTCAGCATCTGTGGTCAGTTGGTAATAGCGCAGACCGGCAAAGGACATGATGCGGCCCGCGATGGCGTTGATCTTTTCGTTGCGCTGCACGCAGTTCAGCAGGCTTTCGGCATCCAGATCAGCCAGCTTGCCTTCGTAGTCGGCGGCGAAGGACGCGCACTCACCCTCAAGCCATTCCAGATCGCGGTCCAGTTCCGGCGCTTCTTCCGAGCTGTAGAGGTCAGTCAGATCCCATTCCGGCAGGTTGCCAAGATCGCCGGTGCCTCCGGCTGCGTTTGCGTCACGGACGGGAAAGGGAAGGTCGCGCATGGATCACCTCGGAATATCTGCTTTGGCAAACATCTAGGCGCGGGCGACCCGGATCACAAGCCGCCTTTGCGTGAGGTTTTGTTTAGCTGGAAAGAGCAGCCGAGGTCGGTGCGTCCGAGTGGGCGGCCAAAAAATGTACCGTCAGTTGATCAAAGACGGGCCCGCGCACGTCAGGCGCCTCCATCAGTACCTCATGTTCGCCATCGGGAATTTCAACCAGTGTGCCGCTGGGCCAGTTGGCCATCCGCGCCCGGATCGCTTTGCGGTCAACGATTTGCTCGTGACTGCCAAGGAAGGTCAGGGCAGGTGTGGAGGGCGCGGTTTGTTCCATCAGCCAGGCGCATTCGTCCAGCGCTTCGCGCAGCCAAATGGTCGAAGGCGCGCCAAGGGCCAGTTCCGGGTGCGCCTCAAGCTGGTCTTTCATCATTTGATACATCGCCGCATCGCGCGTCAGCATGTTGCCTTCGAAGGGTTGTGAGGCGACGTAACTTTCCAGCGACGTGGTCGGAGGCGTTTTCTCACCCAGCCCAATTCGTGGCCCCCAATAGGCCGTCAACCGGCTGAGCGGTTTCATGATCGGAGTGAAAAATATCCCCCACATCGGGCCGGTAAAGGCGCAGGCTGCAAAAACATCTCGCTCCAGCACCGCGCGCAGACCAATTGCGCCGCCCATCGAATGGCCGATCACGTACCAGGGTTTGGGCAAATCAAGTTGGACGGCAAGTTCCAGGGCGGCATGCACGTCTTGTTGATAGTCGGTGAACTGATCGACATGGCCGACCCGGGGATCGTCCAGCAAACGGTCTGCCAACCCCTGACCGCGCCAGTCGACGGCCAGAACGGCAAACCCACGGTCGATAAATTCAACCGCCGTGTTACCGTATTTTTCGATGTATTCTGTCCGGCCGGGGAACATCATCACCGTGCCGTTTGTTGCACCTTCGGGGTACCAGTGACCCACACGGATACGCGTATCGTCCGCAGTCGTCACCCAATGGGCCGCACCACCGGCAGGCCCGCCGGCCACGTCTTCAAAGAAAGGGGCCGGCGAGAACTTCATCAGGCCAGCACCGAGGCGAGTTTCATGGCAATACCCATGTCTCCATCCACGCTCAGCTTGCCCGACATGAACGCACCGGTGGGGTTCAGGTCGCCGCTGAGGATTTGTTCGAACGTATCCGCATCTGCGCTCAGGGTGACATCTGCGTCGTCATCGCTGACACGTGCGCCGTCCGCGTCCAGTACGATAGCACCCAGATCGGCGATGGCAAATTTGGCCGATGCGTCGAAATCGCCGCCGGACAGCTTTTCGTTCAGCGCGGCTGCGGCTTTTTCAAGAATGTCGCTCATGGTGTTCCTCATATTGTTTCTGCGCCGTGAATGGACATCCCCGGTCGCAACGCTACACTGAACATTGTTATGGGCATTGCAATCAACAATCTCAAACGTACCGTCACGGCACTTTTTGTCACGGTCATGTTTTCCACCAGTTCGGTGGCACAACAGGCGGATTCGCGGGACGAGGACATCTTGCTACAGCAATTGGCGCTATCCACGCCGGAACAGGCGATTGGTATCGACCGTCAACTCAAAGCTCTGTGGTCGCAATCGGGCTCAGCCTCGGCGGATTTGTTGCTGGAACGCGGGCGCGAGGCGCTGGATGACGGGGATGTGTTGACCGCGGTTGAACACCTTACGGCCCTGACTGATCACGCGCCCGGCTTTGCTGAAGGGTGGCATCTGCGTGCTTCGGCGTTTTTTGGGATGGATCGCTTTGGCATGGCCGCGGCTGATCTGGAACACGCGCTTACTCTGAACCCGAATAACTACGAGGCTATTTTCGGGCTTGGCCTGATTTTTGAGATCATCGAACAGCCCGACAAGGCACTGGATGCGTATGAGCGCGCGCTGGCTATACATCCTCATCATGAAGAAGTAACCAATGCGGTGAATCGACTGAAGCCTCAGGTCGAGGGCTCGGCCCTCTAAAGAACCGGGGCAGGGGGCAAAGGTGAGCGGGTCATCCCGAAGCGTGGCCGTACTTGGCCCGACCAACACAGGTAAAACCCATTACGCGATCGAGCGGATGCTGGGCTATCGGACCGGAGTGATCGGTCTGCCGCTGCGTCTGCTGGCGCGAGAGGTTTATGACAAGATCGTCGCCATTCGCGGCCCTTCTGTCGTGGCTCTGGTCACGGGCGAGGAACGGATCGTGCCGCCCCGTGCCCAATATTGGGTCTGCACGGTCGAGGCGATGCCCGAAGGCATGGGTGCGGATTTTGTGGCGATCGACGAGATCCAACTTTGTGCCGACCCTGAGCGTGGTCACGTGTTTACCGACCGTCTGCTGCGGTCGCGTGGCACGAGTGAGACATTGTTTTTGGGCGCTGACACCATGCGCGGGCCTATTGCAGCGCTGGTGCCAGAAGCGCAGTTTGTGCGGCGCGATCGCATGTCGCAGCTGGTCTACTCCGGCTCGAAAAAGATCAGCCGCATGCCCGCGCGCAGCGCAATCGTCGGATTTTCGGTCGACAACGTCTATGCCATTGCTGAGCTTTTGCGCCGCCAAAAGGGTGGTGCGGCCGTGGTCATGGGCGCCCTCAGCCCGCGCACACGGAACGCGCAGGTCGATTTGTATCAGAATGGCGAGGTCGACTATCTGGTCGCCACCGATGCCATCGGTATGGGCCTGAATCTGGATGTGAACCATGTGGCGTTCTCGTCCCTGAGCAAATTTGACGGACGCAGAATGCGCCCTCTAGCCCCGAACGAACTGGCGCAGATCGCAGGTCGGGCCGGGCGCGGCATGTCGGACGGCACTTTTGGCGTGACCGGTGAGGCCCCACCGCTGGAAGACGGCGTGGCGCAGGCGATCATGGACAGCCGCTTTACGCCGATGAAAAAGCTGAACTGGCGGAATGCTGCTTTGCGATTTGGCTCGATTGACGCACTGATCGACTCGCTTGAGGTCAGCCCGAATAACGAACATCTGGTCAAGGCGCGGCCTGCAGACGATCTGAATGTGCTGAAATCACTCTCGCAAGTGACCGAGGTTGCCGCCCGCGCCAGTGATGGTCAATCGATCCGTTTGTTGTGGGATGTGTGCCGAATCCCCGATTTTCGCGGCATCAGCCACGCAGAACACGCCAGCCTGCTCGAAGTGATCTATGGCCACTTGCATGAACGCGGTTCGATCCCAGATGATTTCATGGCGCGGCAAATCCGCCGGATCGACAGAACCGACGGAGATATCGATGCTTTGTCTAAAAGGTTGGCATATATTCGCACCTGGACATATGTTGCGCAGCGAAACGGTTGGGTGCATGACGAATCACATTGGCGTGACGAAACACGCACTGTAGAAGACAGGCTGTCAGACGCATTGCATGATCGTTTGACTCAAAGATTTGTGGACCGGCGCACGTCAGTGTTGCTGCGCCGGCTCAAACAGAAGGAGGCCCTTTTGGCCGAAGTAAATGACAAGGGTGAAGTGACCGTCGAAGGCGAATTCGTCGGTCGTCTGGAAGGGTTCCGGTTTATCCCGGACAAAAGCGCGCAAGGAACCGAGGCGAAAGCTTTGAAATCGGCCTCTTTGCAAGCACTCGCGCCGCAATTCCATCTGCGCGCCGATCGCTTCTACAATGCGCCCGATACCGAAATTGATTTTACCGATCAGGGCGGCCTGATGTGGGGCGAATATGCCGTTGGCAAACTGGTTGCCGGGGCTGAACCGCTCAAGCCAATGGTCGAGGTGTTTGTGGATGAGGCCGCAGGCCCAGAGGTTGAGCAGAAAGTGCAGCGCCGTCTGCAGCATTTCATCGACCGTAAAGTGGCCGCGTTGTTCGAACCGTTGCTGAACCTGTCGCGGGACGAGGAACTGTCCGGAGTGGCCAAGGGCTTCGCCTTCCGCATGGTCGAGGCACTGGGCGTGCTGCCGCGTGCAGGCGTCGCGCAAGAGGTCAAGGATCTGGATCAGGACGCCCGCGGCGCGCTACGCAAGCACGGCATCCGGTTCGGTCAGTTCACCATCTTCATGCCGCTGCTGCTGAAACCTGCGCCGACGCGTCTGCGTCTGGTTTTGTGGGCTCTGGCCAATGGGCTGCAGGAATTCCCCGAAGCACCGCCTCCGGGTCTTGTCACCGTACCGGTCGCGAAGGATGCACCCGAAGGGTACGACACCATGTGCGGCTACCGCGATGCGGGCGAGCGCTCGATCCGAATCGACATGCTGGAACGTCTGGCCGACATGTTGCGCGCCGAAGACAGCCGTGGCGGGTTTGAAGCCAAGCCCGACATGCTGTCGATCACCGGTATGACGCTGGAACAGTTCGCTGACCTTATGCAGGGGCTGGGCTATAAAGCCGAGCGTGGCGAGCGTGAAAAGGTGAAAGCGGCACCTGCCGAAACTCCTGAGACCAATGCGGTCGAGCAACCCGCTGTCGAAGAATCCCCGGCACCAGAATCGGCAACCGAAGAGGTCGTCACCCCCGCCGAGGCGCCAGCCGAGGCCACCGACAGCACCGAGGCGGCAGCCGAGGCTCCGGCAACGGATGAACCCGAGGTCGAGGTGTTCTATACGTTCACTTGGGGTCGTCAGCGTCAGGCCAACCGTGGCCCGCGTCGTGAACAGCGGCAGGGGCAGGGCAAAGGCAAGCCGCGCGGTAAACCGCAGGATGGTCGCGGCAAACCGCAGGGCAAGAAGGGTGGCAAGCCGCAAGGGGCCAAGACCTTCTCCTCCCGACCGCCCAAGAAAGAAAAGGCGATCGACCCCGATAACCCGTTTGCAGCTGCGCTAATGGGTTTGAAAGACGGTAACTAAACGCCGATGGCTGAGGCCAAGCTGCGGATCGACAAATGGCTTTGGCAGGCGCGGTTCTTCAAGACCCGCAGCCTGGCCGCCAAACAGGTCAGCGGCGGTCATGTTCGGTTGAACGGAAACCGGGTTCTGAAACCGGCGCAAGCTGTAGGACCCGGTGATGTTCTGACCTTTCCGCAGGGGCGAATTGTCCGCGTCGTTCGAGTGGAAAAGCTGGGCGAACGCCGTGGCCCTGCACCCGAAGCGCAAACACTGTACTTCGATATGACCGAAAAGAAGGACGCGCCGCCCGGAAACCCCGGATTCGAAGGAAAAGGTCGTCCAACCAAGAAAGATCGGCGCGCGCTTGATCTTTCTCGTACCACTAGTGGCTGATCCGCCCTTGAAGACAGTATAATACTGGATTAGCTAAACGCCCAAACCGCAAACGGGATTCCCACTATGACCTATGTTGTCACCGAAAACTGCATTGGCTGCAAATACACCGACTGCGTCGAAGTATGCCCGGTGGATTGTTTCTACGAAGGTGAGAACACTTTGGTCATTCATCCCGATGAATGCATCGACTGCGGCGTGTGTGAGCCCGAGTGCCCCGCTGACGCCATTCGCCCTGACACTGAGCCGGGGATGGACCAGTGGGTGGAATTCAACCGGAAATACTCGGAACAATGGCCGGTGATCGTGACCAAGAAAGACCCGCTGCCCGAGGCCGAAGAGCGCGACGGCGAAGAGGGTAAGATGGAGAAGTATTTCTCAGAAGCGCCCGGCGAAGGCGGCTAAGCGATTCGCTCTCTGAACTTGTCGGTTCAGGTGTAGAAACAAGTTGCAACGCTTTGAAACTTATAAGGTTTCACGGCCATTTCTGGGCGTGCCCTTTCAGATGTCGTAATTTTGTGATATAATCGAAAGCTGAATGATGAATGAGATGGGGATGTACTCCGTAAGTATGTGTGCTTTGGAGTTCTGATTTTTTGACAAATAAGCCACCTGACGGGGCCGAAATGGCACCGGCTAGGCTGTTTTGTTGTCCGCATCTTACTCTATAACCAAGGATGAACCTGTATGTCTAAGTCGAAAAAGCTTGAGTTCCGCCCGAATGACTATGTTGTCTACCCTGCGCATGGCGTTGGTCAGATTATCTCGATCGAAGAGCAGGAAGTCGCGGGATATTCGCTTGAGCTGTTCGTCATCTCCTTTGAAAAAGACAAGATGACCCTGCGGGTGCCGACCAACAAAGTCACCGAATCCGGCCTGCGGTCCCTCAGTTCACCTGATGTGATCAGCCAGGCGATGAAGACGCTCAAGGGCAAGGCCAAGGTGAAACGCGCCATGTGGTCGCGCCGGGCGCAGGAATATGAACAAAAAATCAACTCGGGCGATCTGATTTCGATTGCCGAAGTGGTGCGCGACTTGCACCGCACAGACGATCAGCGCGAGCAGAGCTATTCCGAGCGTCAACTGTACGAAGCCGCGCTAGAGCGTCTGACCCGCGAAGTGGCCGCTGTGTCCGGCGCCGGTGAGGTTTCGGCCGCCAAGCAAGTTGATGAGGTGCTGACCTCGCGCGCTGCTGCCGCCTGATATCTGGCAATTCTGAAATTGGGGCCGCTCCTGAAAAGGGGGCGGCCTTTTTTTGTGTCTTGTCTTGGTGAAATCCGCTTTTGCCGCTAATTTTCCTGTAGTCAGAGGCGGATACATGACCAGGATAAAGCAAACCGTTAAGTTTCTGTACATCGCGCATGACCCGATTTCGGTTTGGTTTCGCTATGGCTTGATCCTGTTTGACGCCGCGTCGATCGTGTTCTTCGTGTCCACGGCGAATGTGCCGCATGGGCCGTGGATCACGCTTGCCAGTCTGTGCGTCGGGTTTCTCATCTTGCTGGATTTTTTGGCCCGGTTATGGATTTCGAAAGACCGCTGGAAACTTCTGTGCAAGATTTACACACTGGCCGATATCGTCGTGATCGCCTCGCTGCTGCTTGAGCCGTTCTTGCCCGGAAACTTGGCCTTCGTGCGAATATTGCGCGCCCTGCGCCTGATCCATTCCTATCACTTGCTGCGGGATTTGCGGCGCGACAGTCAGTTTTTCCGAACGCATGAGGATGCCGTCATCGCGGCGATCAATCTGCTTGTATTCGTATTCGCGACCTCAACGGCGGTTCTGGTGTTCTTCATTCCTGATAGCAGCCCGCATGCATACATTGATGCGCTCTATTTCACCATGGCCACGCTGACGACGACGGGGTTTGGCGACATCACCTTGGCGACACCGGCGGGCAAGTTGTTCTCAGTCTTCATAATGGTTGTGGGTGTGGCGCTGTTCGTACGTCTGGCGCAGGCTGTTTTCATGCCGCAGAAAGTGCGCCACAAGTGCCCCAGCTGTGGCCTTTATCGGCATGATCCTGACGCGGTACATTGCAAGCACTGCGGCGAAACGCTGCGTATCGAAACCGGTGGTACGGCCTAAAGCGCGGCAACGACCGCGGTCATGAATATCAGTTCTGCCAATTGCTGCGAAGCCCCTAGGATATCACCGGTCTGACCACCGATTTTGGCCTTTGCGACCCCGGCGAGCACCGCAACAACCAGCGCAGCGACGAGAGTTGGCGGAATGGCCGCTGCGCCCATCAAAAGTACCGCGCCTAGCAAAGCCAATCCAAAACCTGCCGCAACCGTCAAACCTCGCGGCCCTCCGACCGAGTGGCTCAGACCACTATTGCGCGCATTTGGCAGGGCATTCATCAGAACCGGCATAATCGCGCGGGACAAGATGCAGGCCGCAAGGATCGCGGCATAGTTGCTTGCCGTTAACAGGGTTGCAATCAAAGCGACGCGTATCAACTGCGTGAAGATCAGAGCCAGAACACCATAGGCGCCAATATGGCTGTCCTTCATAATTTCTAATCGGCGCTCCTGGGTGAATCCACCCCAAAGTCCGTCTACGGTATCGGCCAAACCATCTTCGTGCATCGCACCGGTGGTCATGATCAGAACCGCAACCAGGAAAACCGCGCTGACCATAGCGGGTAAATTCAAAGCCATCGTGGCCCAACCAACCGCGCAAGCCAGCAGCCCTATAGTCAAACCGACCACGGGAAACGCCCAGGCGGCGCTGGCCTGCCGTGCATAGGTGTTTTCCGGCAGCCGCGGCAGCGGTAGGCGGGTCAGCAGGACCAGCGCCAGTGGTATATCCCACACGGAAAACAGCTTGGTGTCGTTTTTATGCACTCCCGCGCCTTTCGGGGTCTTGTTGGATCGGACGCTTCGGTTAAACACACAGGACCACTCTGATGCAACGAGGCTTTGGATGCTGCCTGAACTTAATGACCTGAAAACACTCCGCGATGCCCTGAGTCAGGCGCCGGGTTCGAATGATGCCGCATTGCAGGGCGCGGCTGACCGGAACGGACAGCTGACCAAACCGCCCGGCGCGCTGGGGCGGCTTGAGGAATTGGCGATCTGGTATGCCGGTTGGCGTGGCGATGCCCGCCCGCAAATCTTGGCACCGCAGGTTATCGTGTTTGCAGGAAATCACGGGGTGACGGCGCAGGGTGTGTCGGCTTTTCCACCAGATGTGACCGTGCAGATGGTCATGAACTTTGAACATGGCGGTGCGGCAATCAACCAATTGGCCAAGGCCGCAGGGGCCACCATGGATGTGCATGCGTTGGAATTGGACCGGCCAACGGCGGATTTCACCGCAGGCCCGGCGATGTCCGAGGATGACCTGTTGTACGCCTTGCGCACCGGTTGGACAGCTGTTGACCCTAAGTCCGACCTGCTAGTCGTCGGAGAGATGGGGATCGGCAACACAACCCCGGCTGCTGCAATCGCGTGCGCTCTGTTCGGGGGAGAAGCCTCGGACTGGACAGGGCGTGGCACCGGTGTGGATGACGCCGGGTTGGCGAACAAAACCCGCGTGGTGGCCGAGGGCGTGGCCTTGCACGCTGCATCGGGTGATGGACTGGAGATCCTACGCCGTCTGGGCGGGCGTGAGATTGCGGCCATGGCTGGAGCGATCGCAGCAGCCCGTGTTCTGTGTATTCCGGTCATTTTGGATGGCTTCATCTGCTCGGCTGCGGCGGCCTGTCTGGCCGATGTGTCTGCCGGGGCTTTGGATCACGCTGTAGCTGGCCATCAAAGTGCCGAGGGCGCACACGGTGCGGTATTGGAGAAGCTGGGCAAACGGCCACTGTTGAGCCTTGGGCTGCGCTTGGGCGAAGGGTCGGGCGGTGCACTGGCGATCAATATCCTCAAAAGCGCGGTTGCCTGTCATTCAGGCATGGCAACCTTTGCTGAAGCCGGCGTGTCCGGCGGCTGAACCGGACGGCCTGGTCCGCCAAAAAGGATCAGGCCGATTTCTGAGCGTGTTTCTCAGCCAGCTCCAGCAGTTCGGTTTCCAGGTCTTTCTCGAATTGCTGGGCGCGCTCGATGTATTTCTTGTTTTCCGCCGTCGGCATGCCGGGAATCCAAAGCTCGGCCAGATCCCGGATCGAGGCTCGGTCGTGGTGATAAAAGGTCTGCTCGGCTTGTGCGGCCTCATATTCGCTGAGGCCGATATTCTCGAGCACATAGCGACCGGCGCGCAGTGAGCTGTCAAACATCTCGCGCACGATATCATTCGCGCCCGCCTGGTACAGTTCATACACATGGGTGCGGTCATGCGCGCGCGCGATGATGTGCAGATCCGGGCGTTGGCGACGTGCAAAGCTGACCAGACGGGTCACAGTCTTGCGGTCGTCCATTGCAGCAACCAGAACGGCGGCTTTATCAAGCCCCGCTGCACGCAACAACTCGGGCCGTGTCGGATCGCCCAAGAAGCCTTTGACGCCAAAGCGGCGCATGAGTTGAATGGTCTCGATATCATGATCCAGAACGATGGTCTTGAACCCACTGGCCCGCACCAATCGGTTCACGATCTGACCAAAACGTCCAATGCCCGCGATGATCACCGGGCCTTTCTCGTCGATCTCGTCAGGTTCGACCTGCGGGGTATTCTCCCTGATCCGACGGGACAGAAGGTCGTAGATGATGAACAACAGCGGAGTGATCAGCATGGTCAGGGCGATAATCATCAGCAGTTTCTGCGACAAATCAGGTGGGATTACGTTCTGCTGCGTGGAAAAGGCCAGCAGGACAAATCCGAACTCACCCGCCTGGGCCAGACCCAGCGTGAATAGCCAGTGATCGCGCCCGCGCAGCTTGAAGGCGCGCCCGACCAAATACAGGATGGCCCCCTTTGTCAGAATGACCAGCAGCGCCAGTCCGATCAGCTCAAGCGGGTCGTTGAAGAAATAGGCGACGTCAATTCCGGCACCAACGGTGATGAAGAACAGGCCTAGGAACAAACCCTTAAAGGGCTCAAGGTCGCTTTCCATTTCGTGCCGAAATTCCGAACTGGCCAGAACAACGCCTGCCAGGAAAGCGCCCAGGGCGGGGGACAGACCAACAAGGGTCATCAGGAAGGATATCCCAACGACGATCATCAGGGCCAGCGCAGTATACATCTCGCGCAGGCGGGTGGCGTGGATGAAACGGAACAGGGGGCGCGTCAGGTAGACGCCGGCAAGGATCACAAACGCGATGGCACCAAGGGTGACCAACGTGACGGCCCAACCGGGCAGGCCCTCGACCAGAGATAAGCTGTGATGCGCCGTGTCGTGCAAGTCCTTCGCGCCGCGGTCGATCGATCCGTCGCTTTCGATATGTGGCATGGCTGGCAGCGCCAACAGCGGCAGCAAGGCCAGAATGGGGATCACTGCGATATCCTGCGTCAGCAGCACGGAAAACGTGGCGCGGCCTCCGTTCGTCTGCATCAACCCTTTTTCGGACAGGGTCTGTAGCACAATCGCCGTCGAGGATAGCGACAGGGTCAGACCAACGGCCAACGCCACGGACCATGGGTGGTTCGCATAAATAGCAACAGCAGCAATGGCGGCAGTTGACAGACCGACCTGCAGGCCGCCCAGCCCCAAAAGCCTGTCGCGCATGTCCCAAAGCGCGCGCGGTTCAAGTTCCAGTCCGATCAGGAACAGCATCATAACTACGCCGAACTCGGCCACATGCTGCAGGCTTTCTGTTTCCGCACCAACCAGCCCGAATATGGGTCCGATGACGATCCCGGCGGCCAGATATCCCAACACCGACCCCAATCCCAGACGCGCCGATAGCGGCACTGCGATCACGGCAGCTGCCAGATAGATCGAAGCCTGATAGAGGAAGTCGTCCATGTCGGTCCTTTCGGTCGGGTCAGGTGGGCAACGGGGCGTCGCGTTTGAGCTGGTCCATCACGATTTGGCTTTGAACCCGCGCCACGGCAGGATGCGGCAGGATCACCTGGTGAAGCAAGCGGTTGAGCGCGGCTAGATCGTCGCAATAGACATGCAGCAGGTAATCTGCCTCACCTGTCATCGTCCAGGCGCTGGTGATCTCAGGCCGCGTGTCCACCATTCGTGCAAAGCTCTGCGATTGTTCGGGGCCGTGGGTGCCCAGATGTACTTGAACGAATCCCTGAACATGCAGCCCAAGTTTCAGCGGGTCCAGTCGCGCCGCGTATCCGGTGATGTATCCTTCGGCCTCTAGCCGTTGCCGCCGCCGCCCGGCCTGACTGGGCGACAGGTTCAGCATCTCACCCAGTTGATGTGCAGTTAGATGGGCATCCACCTGCAAAGCGGATAACAGGCGCATATCGGTGGAATCCAACATATGCGGAAAATCTCCAAAATTTCGCGCAAACATGCGGAATTTGCGCACTCTTGCCTAGTTTACACGAAAACTATGCGCAGAAACAGCGCCAGTTAAGGCATATTTTGGAATCAGCAAAGAAATTCCTGTTTTAAGGAGACGCGCCATGGGTCCTTTCCCCCACAACGCCCCGAAATCTGTGATCAGCAAAGAAAACCCGGTCGGTACGGACGGGTTTGAATTTGTAGAGTTCGCCCACCCCGAACCGCAGGAGTTGCGCGACCTGTTTGCCAGAATGGGTTATGAAAAAGTCGGCCACCACAAGGATAAGCCCACGGTCGAGCTGTGGCAGCAGGGTGACGTGACCTATATCCTCAACGCTGACTCTGAAAGTTTTGCGGCCCGCTTTGCTGCAGAACATGGCCCCTGTGCTTCGGCGATGGGCTGGCGCGTTGTGGACGCGCAAAAAGCTTATGAACACGCTGTGGCCAAAGGTGCAGAACCCTATGATGCGGCGGACAAGGTCATGAATGTTCCGGCGATCAAGGGGATCGGTGGCTCGCTGATCTATTTCATCGATCAGTACCACGACACTTCGCCATATAACCAAGAGTTCACCTGGACCACACAGTCCAAGCCGCGTGGCGACGGTTTCTATTACCTCGATCATCTGACGCACAACGTCTATCGCGGGAATATGGATAAGTGGTTCGAATTCTACGAAACTCTGTTCAACTTCCGCGAAATTCGTTTTTTTGACATTCAGGGCAAATTTACCGGCCTTTTCAGCCGCGCTCTGACGTCGCCTTGTGGACGCATTCGCATTCCGATTAACGAAGATCGGGGCGAAACCGGGCAGATCGTGTCCTATCTCAACAAGTATAAAGGTGAGGGGATCCAGCATATCGCAGTGGGCAGCGAAGATATCTATGCCTCGACCGACGCGATTGCCGAGAAGGGTTTGAAATTCATGCCTGGCCCGAACAAATCCTATTACGAGATGTCCAAGGAACGGGTTGCCGACCATGACGAGCCGTTGGACCGTATGATGAAGCACGGCATTCTGATTGACGGCGAAGGTGTTCTGGATGGCGGCGAGACCAGAATCTTGCTGCAAATCTTCTCAAAAACTGTGATCGGCCCGATCTTTTTCGAGTTCATTCAGCGAAAGGGCGACGATGGGTTTGG
Source organism: Ruegeria sp. BB1 (assembly GCF_056539465.1). Taxonomy (NCBI): domain Bacteria; kingdom Pseudomonadati; phylum Pseudomonadota; class Alphaproteobacteria; order Rhodobacterales; family Roseobacteraceae; genus Ruegeria; species Ruegeria sp. BB1. Next base: position 956,052 of record NZ_JBQFVB010000001.1, on the reverse strand, counting down.
CGAGGGAAACTTTCAGGCCCTATTCGAATCTATCGAACGCGAACAGATCGAAAGCGGCGAAATTTCAGCGGCTTGAGTTCGTGTGTTAAAGCATAATGCGGGCGTTCGCGTCCGCGTTAGCTGCGCGGCATCTTCAGCGTCAGGTTCCTGCCTTTTTTCTGATAGCGCAATTCGCTGTCACCAATTGCGATGACCTTGCCGCCGTCCACCCTGTCACCGACCTTCAGCTTCTTATAACGACCGCTAGGCAGCCGCACCAGCGCGCGGCGGTTGGCGGGTGTTCCATAAACCCCGATCAGGTTCAGTTTGCGCAGGTTTAGCGCGTTGTCGATCGTCGCCTGACGCGCGACCGAAGCGGCAGACGGAATCTTTGGAGCAACGGCTTTGGGTTGGAATGACCCGGCCTCGACCTGACCGATGGCCGCCGTTGACCCCAGATTGGCGGTTTGCGTCCCGGTAGGTGGTGCAAGACCTGCCGGGCGGGATTTTGGTCGCGGCACGCGCACCACCGCCAGTGCAGTGGGGGTATAGTCAATCTGCGGCTGTTGTTGCAGTGAGGCAGGGCGCAGTTTGGGGCGCCGCCCCGCCAGTTCTTCACGCGTTCGTCCGCCCAACTGCTGACGTTCGAACTGTTCGATCAGATCGCTGGGGCGGGGCTTTGGGCGCAGCCCGGCCAACCTGTCAGGAGTTTCCTCAAGGATGGGTTCCTCTTCGAACCGGACAGGTGGCTCGGGTGGTGTCTTCGAAGGGCGCCCGAGATAGACGACAATACCGTCCGGGTTCAGCGTCCCCTCGGCGCTGGGTGTGACCAGGCCGCGATCATCAAGCTCGAACTGGGCGCCGGCGGTGCTGGGCAGTACAACCTGTTCAAAGGGTTCATCTGTGTCAAAGCTTTGTGCCGCGGGCAGGGCAACGGCGTCAGTCGACAGGTTGGAGTTGTCGACCGAAGCCAGATACGGCTCATCCTGGGGGGGGAAAGCCGGGGGTAACAGGGGATCTGGCGCGATGATCTCAAGACCGGGTTGGGCTGACGTTGCTTGGATCACAGGGTCGCGGGCAACCTCTTCCACGATTGTCGGGGCGATGTTTAAGGCCTCGAGAATAGCTGTGTCCGTGGGCGAAAGATCGGGTTGAATATTCTCGTTTTGGGCAGGTGCGTCCTGTTCAGAAAGGGTGGCGTCCGTATCAAGCTCAGCCGTTTCGGCAGGTGGCACTCCGGGCGTGGTCGGGTTCTCGGTTTCGACACTGGCCTGAGGGGTGGGTGCGGGCAGGGCGTCTTCTACCTGTGCCGTTTCCGGTTCGGCTGTTTGTGTCTCGTTTGATCCGATCAGCGCCCATGCGCCCAACACTGCCGCTATCCCCAGCGCTGCCGTGGCTGGTACAACGTACTTTTTTGTAAATACCTCAGTGGGTATTTTGGTGGGGGCGGAGGCCGCCGGCGCAGATCGGAATACATCCGGGGCTGCTTCTGCGGCGATGGGATGTACATTTGGTTCTGCTGCGTCCGATTGAACCTCATCTTTGGCCTCGGTCGAAAAGGGTACAGTTTCTGAAGCCCCAAACAATGGTTCAGAAGGGAAAGAACTGGCGTCGGTATCTGTAGTGAAATGAACCGGTATGAAACCGTGTTCGGTTGCAAAGTCGCGTGCCTCATCCAGTGTTTGTTGCGTCACGGCGGCGACATAGGTGGTGGGGCCGACGGTCGCGGTGTCAAAAACCAAGTCCTCGACCGTATATGGCGTAGCCTCGGCCAGCTTTTCCTTTGCGTCTTCTCCCAAGGGCTGATTGTCAGTTTCCACCGACAAAAAACGCACCTGCTCGGTCGGGATTATGACCTTGCACCGTAGGTTGTTTTCCAAAGCAAATGCTTTTTCCCGCAGGGCGTGAAGTTGCGCATTCAGGTCCGGCGCGTCCAATGCAACCTTACCAATGCAAAACCAATCCTCATCGGATTGGTGGTGCACAGATATTCCGGTTGCAGAAAAAGACAGCGCAAAGGCGGGTTTCATATTCCCGAGGAACCATAATTGTCAGCATCGATGCAAACGACTTTTCGTCCGCAGGCTGACATTAAAGCAGGATCTCGCCGAGGGAAAGAAAAAGCCAGCGCTTCCCCTTGTCTGATAAACCCTGGCGGCCCCATCTTAGTACAGAAGATATTGGAGGGAAGACCTTGAAGAAAATCGCTTTTCTGGCCGCAATGCTGGCCGTGACAGCTGCAGGTATGGCCCATGCGGAAGAACGTCGCATCTTGGTAGATGCAACCGGCACCGTTCAGGCTGCACCGGATATGGCAACCATCACATTGGGTGTCACCAACGAGGATCCGCAGGCGTCAAATGCGATGCAGGCGACATCTGATGCGGTGGCGCAGATTCTGAAACGGCTTGAGGATATGGGCGTCGAATCCCGCGACGTTCAAACCCGCGATCTGTCGTTGTCGCCGGTTTGGTCCGGGCGCAACAATCAAAGTGGTGAACGGCCCGAGATTTCCGGCTTTGTGGCATCGAACAATGTGCAGGTCCGTGTCCGTGACCTGACACAGTTGGGCACGATCATGGATGGGGTCATTCAGGACGGTGCGAATGATTTCGGTGGGCTCAGTTTTGGTGTGCAGGACCCCGCACCGCTGCAGGCGCAGGCGCGAGCCAAAGCTGTTGCCGAAGCAACTGCAAAGGCGGAACAACTGGCACAGGCGGCCGATGTAACTCTGGGTCAGGTTCAGCAGATCAGCGAGCGGGTCGGAGGAATCAACCCCGCACCGCAGATGCGTGCGATGGCCATGGCCGAAGGGGGCGGTGTGCCTGTCGCGGGGGGTGAGATTTCAGTCTCGGTCAACGTGTCGATGGAATTCGGGATGGCCGAGTGATCCTTTGCCTTGACTGCGGGCCTGCAGCGGTTGTCGCTGTTGGCCCGTCTGGTCAAAATTGTCAGGTGATAGCCAAGCCTCAAACGCGGCCTTGATCCGCGGCCATTCACTGTCGAGGATCGAATACCAGGCCGTATCCCGGTTCCGACCTTTGTAATGGGTGGCCTGCCGAAAAATGCCTTCGAATGTAAAACCCAATCGTTCAGCCGAACGGCAGGAAGCAGCATTCAGGGCATCGCATTTCCACTCATAGCGGCGATAGCCCAACTCGTCGAAGACGCGGCGCATCATCAGATACATGGTCTCGGTCGATTTTGGGCTGCGCTGCAGCAGGGGTGAAAAGTGAATGTGGCCGACCTCGATCACACCTGCCGCGGGTTCGATCCGCAAAAATGAAGCCATGCCAATTGGCGTTTCGTCTTCGTCTAAGACCGTGTGGAACATCGGATCGGCATCCATGCATGTGGCGCGGGTCCAATCCTCGAAATCCTGCTCCCTGTCGAAGGGACCGTAGGGCAGATAGGTCCAGTTGTGCCCATCCGCGTCGTTGGCAAACGCCCGGTAAAGTCCGGGCGCATGCCGGTTCACGTCCAGCGGCACGACGGAACAATACTGACCTTCCATCGGTGTATAGGGCGGCGTGGGACGCGGGAATTCGCCCGAAACCGGCAGACCGATGGGTTGACCCAGTTCGTTGGTATCGTGGCCGCTCATGACTCAGGCCGTTGCCTTGGCCAGCGCCTGATCCAGATCGGCGATCAGGTCGTCTGCGTCTTCGATGCCGATGGAGACGCGGACTACGCCGGGGCCTGCACCTGCGGCCTCTTGCTGTTCAGGCGTCAACTGACGGTGGGTGGTCGAGGCTGAGTGAATGATCAGCGACCGCGCATCGCCAAGGTTGGCGACATGGCTGAAAATCTCAAGCGCGTTCACCAGTTTGACACAGGCGTCATAACCACCCTTGACCGCAAAGGTGAACAATGCGCCGGCACCCTTTTTATAGTGTGCTTTCACCCGGTCATGATAGGGCGAGGAGGGCAGACCCGCATAGGTCACATAGTCCACGCGGTCGTCTGCTTCGAGCCAGGCAGCGATCTTTTGGGCGTTTTCCACGTGGCGTTCCATCCGAAGGGATAGGGTTTCAACCCCCATCAGCGTGTAATGCGCGGCTTGCGGGTTCATGGTCATGCCCAAATCGCGCAGGCCAATGGCGATACCGTGAAAGGTAAAAGCCAGCGGGCCAAAGGTCTCGTGGAACTTCAGTCCGTGATAGGCTTGTTCCGGTTCGCTGAGCGAAGGGAACTTGTCATTCGCCGACCAGTCGAACTTGCCCGAATCCACGATACAGCCGCCGGTGACCGTGCCATTGCCGGTCAGGTACTTGGTCGTCGAATGCACAACCAGCGTCGCGCCCTGTTCGATGGGGCGGCATAGGTACGGTGTGGCCGAGGTGTTGTCGACGATCAGGGGGATACCTGCTGCGTCAGCGATATCCGCCATGGCCTGAATGTCGGTCACATACCCACCCGGATTGGCAATTGATTCACAGAATATCGCCCGGGTGTTTTCGTCGATGGCATTTTTTACGGCGTCCAGATCATCGGTGTCGACAAACTTGGCCGACCAGCCAAAGCGTTTGATCGTCTGGCTGAACTGCGTGACCGTGCCGCCATAAAGGCGCGTCGAGGACACCACGTTGCAGCCCGGTCCCATCAGCGGGAACAGCGCCATGATCTGTGCCGCATGACCAGAAGAACAGCAGACTGCGCCCACTCCGCCTTCCAGTGTGGCGATACGTTCTTGCAATACGGCCACAGTAGGGTTGGTCAGGCGGGAATAGATGAAGCCAACCTCTTGCAAGTTGAACAGCGCCGCCGCGTGATCGGCATCGCGAAACACATAAGCTGTCGTTTGATAAATCGGAGTCTGACGCGCGCCCGTTGCCGGATCGGGCCGTGCGCCCGCGTGAATCTGAAGTGTGTCAAAACCGTAGGTAGGGCCGTCAGACATTGCTAAAATCTCCTGTTGGAATGTTTGTTGCTGAATCTCTAGGCGATTGAGCGCGTGCGCACAACAATCCTGTCAGCGCATCCACAGGCCCTTGTTCTTGATTGTATTGCGAATGACCTGTTCGCGCTGGGGCAGGTTATCACGGTCGAACAGGTCCCGGATCTTGTGGCCCTTACGCTGCAAAACCAGCTTTTTGATCGGGTCATATCCCTTGAGAACCTTCTTGACCCGGTTGGGGGCCACGACGGTTTCAAGCACCTCAATCACATGGTCGCTTTCGCGGGCATAGAGCAGGGGGAACAGACGATAGTGGCAGCTGACCGATCCATCCAGCAGGCCCGGGGGCAGGGTATCCCGCCCGCCACCGAAGGAATGGACAACCAACGGCAGCGCGGCCTGATCCAGCCATGGGTCAAGGTTCTGCCCGGCCAGTTCGGGGATATTCCCATCCCGGATCGTGCGGGCAAAGTCCAGAAAACGCGTGCCGAACTTGCGCGGGCAGGAATAATAGAAATAGCCCGCGTTGAAGTACAAATACCGCCGCCAGTAATTCTCGGGCTGGCTGGTATCCAATGAGCTTTCGAAGTCCAGTTCGAACCGGTGATAGAGGGCGCTCCAGATACCATCGAAACCAGGGCCATACAGGGTGGGTTTGGGCCACGTCCCTTCGACCTTTTGCGAGGCGCCAGGTCGGTCAAAATCAAACGGTACCGAAGCCAGATCACCGGTGATCAGCGTATCGCTGTCAAAGAACACGAAAGGCTCGCCTTCTGGCAGCGCCAGCAATGCCTCGATCTTGTTGCCGTGGGGATAGCTGTTGCCGAAGACATGGTTGTCGAATGGCAGGATTTCCGCATCCAGTTGCCGCAACGCTTTCAGAACGTCCTCGTTCCGGATGCTTGGGTCTTGCGGCCAGCGCTGGCCGGGCTGTGGTACCGCCACAAACAGCCGACCCTCGAAATTCGGTGAGCTATGGCGCAGAGAGGCGGCAAACAGCAGTGCCTCATACTGTAGCCGGTTGTTTTGCCCGATGATGACGATGTTGAACTTCGGGTGGGTGGCCTGCATCGAATGACTTTCAGGTATCTGGCCGTTGACCGGCGCTGCTCGGGTTGAGTTTGACCTACATTACGCAGCTGGCTCCGTCAAAACCAGATGCCGGAAAAACCGGAATTCGTGGCTGCAGTCTGCCCTGCGCAATCAGTCTTTGGGCACAACAGGAGTATCGAATGCCAATAAAACAGGCGATTTCCTCAGTAAAACGGGTGGAATTTTCCGGATTTTTTGATTTTTTGATGATTTTCTAAATTTTACCAATTGATAAAAAATCAGATTGTGGCAAGCTGAGAACATAACGAACATATCTACAGGGAGTAGAGCGATGGCACAGGGCCAGATTGCCCCCGGCATTGTCTCCGGGCGGCTTTCCAGCGATGAGCTGACATCGAATTTCACGGACTTGCACCCGCCATTGGCCACGCATGAGGCCGCAGTGGCCGCAGATCGGTGCTATTTCTGTTATGACGCGCCATGTGTGACGGCCTGTCCGACGGATATCGATGTTCCGTTGTTCATGCGTCAGATTCAGGCAGGGCAACCTGAGGCGGCGGGTGAAACCATTCTGGCGCAGAACATTCTGGGCGGCATGTGCGCCCGTGTCTGTCCGACCGAGACATTGTGCGAAGAGGCCTGCGTACGTGAAACGGCCGAGGGTGCCCCGGTCGAGATTGGCCGCCTTCAGCGTTATGCGACGGACAGCGTGATGGTTTCCGGGGATCACCCGTTTGAACGCGCTGCGTCAACAGGCAAGACTGTTGCTGTGATCGGGGCAGGGCCTGCGGGTCTGGCCTGTGCGCACCGGTTGGCGATGTTTGGGCATGACGTGGTGATCCACGAGGGCAAACCCAAGCCGGGCGGTCTGAACGAATATGGCATCGCTGCTTATAAGTCGACCAATGACTTTGCACAGGCCGAGGTGGACTGGCTGCTAAAGATCGGCGGTATCACGATCGAGACCGGCTCGGTTCTGGGTGAGGGTATCTCGCTGGACGGTCTGGTCGAAAATTACGACGCTGTCTTTTTGTCCATCGGTTTGGCCGGCGTGAACGCCCTGCGCTCACAAGGGGCTGATCTGGATGGCGTGCGCTTTGCCGTCGATTTCATCTCGGATGTGCGCCAGGCTTCTGATCTGGCGCATTTGCCGGTTGGTCGCAACGTCGTGGTGATCGGTGGCGGAATGACGGCCGTTGACGCCGCAGTGAAATCAAAACTGCTGGGGGCTGAGCATGTCACCATCGCTTATCGGCGTGGCCGCGATGCGATGGGGGCCAGCCGATATGAACAGGACCTCGCCTCATCCCACGGCGTCAAGATCATGACCAATGTGCAACCCGTTGCCGTTCATGGAAACGGAGCAGCGGCAGAGATCGAGCTGGAGTACACATCCAGCCATGACGGCCAGCTGTCGGGGACCGGAGAAATCATCCGCGTGCCCGCCGATCAGGTCCTCAAGGCGATTGGCCAGACGCTGGATGGCGCACCGGATGGATTGACGCTGGACGGCAACAAGATCGCTGTGACGGGCGCTGGGCGTACCTCGATGGATGGCGTCTGGGCCGGGGGCGATTGCGCAGCTGGTGGCGAAGACCTGACCGTAACCGCCGTGGCCGAAGGCCGCGATGCGGCGATGGACATCCACGCAACGCTTGTTTCGTGATAGGATGGGGCATTCACCCCATCCCATTCGCTGCTGAGGTATTCTCATGTCCCAGATCGAAAAAGCTGTTGCGCAACACTACACAACCGGTGCCCTCACGGAGCGTATGCGTGAGGCACTAAAGGCAAGTGGCATTGACCCAAACGCGGCCACGGTTGCAGACCTCAAGGCTGGTGATGAGTTCCACACAGGCGGGGTTCTGGCAACGGACAACCTGTTTGCCCAGCTTTCGCCGACCCATGCGACCCGCGTCCTGGATGTCGGGAGCGGCATCGGCGGGACGTCGCGCTACATCGTGGATCGCTATGACTCGACAGTGACCGGGGTCGACCTGACGCCTGAATTTGTCGAAACGGCCACTGCATTGAGTGAACTTGTCGGGCATTCCGACAAAACAAGTTTTCTGGTGGGTAGCGCACTGGATATGCCCGTGCCCGATGCGGGTTTTGATCTTGCCGTTATGATGCACGTTGGGATGAACATCGAAGACAAGGCGGGTCTTTTTGCAGAAGTGTCGCGCGCTCTGGCCTGGGATGGTTCCTTTGCCCTGTTTGATGTGATGGGAGGGGACGTGGACGAACCGCTGGCCTTTCCTCTGCCCTGGTCAACTGTTGCCGAGACCTCATTTGTAGATATGCCGGAGGTTTACAAGAACGCGGCGGCCTCGGCGGGTCTTGAGCTGGTAGCCGAGACAGACCGGACCGAGTTCGCGCTTGCTTTTTTCGAAGAAGTTTTCGCGCGCATCGCCGAGAGCGGCCCGCCCCCATTGGGCATCCACCTTATGATGGGCGAGACGGCGCCCGAAAAGTTTCAAAACTACGTCATGAACCTCAAGGCCGGGCGCATTCGCCCGACCGAAATGATATTCAAGAAATCCGGCTGAGCCGGGAAGGGAGAAGCTATGGCCGATCTGACAACAAACTTTCTGGGTATTTCCAGCCCCAACCCATACTGGTTGGCCTCGGCGCCACCGACGGATAAGGAATATAACGTCCGCCGTGCTTTTGAGGCCGGATGGGGCGGAGTTGTGTGGAAAACGCTCGGGGCCGAGGGACCTCCGGTCGTAAACGTCAACGGGCCGCGCTACGGCGCGATTTATGGCGCTGATCGTCGGCTGCTGGGCCTGAACAACATCGAACTGATCACCGATCGCCCGCTTGAGGTGAACCTTGAAGAAATGGCGCGGGTCAAGGCAGATTACCCGGACCGTGCGCTGATCGCTTCGATCATGGTGCCGTGCGAAGAAGAGGCATGGAAAGCCATCTTGCCGCGTGTGGCAGAAACCGGCGCAGACGGGATCGAGTTGAACTTCGGTTGCCCGCATGGGATGAGCGAGCGCGGTATGGGCTCGGCCGTGGGGCAGGTGCCAGAATATATCGAAATGGTGACCCGCTGGTGTAAGCAGTACTACGACCGCCCGGTTATCGTAAAGTTGACGCCGAACATCACCGATATCCGCAAGCCAGCTGAGGCGGCTAGAAATGGCGGCGCGGACGCGGTGTCGTTGATCAACACGATCAACTCAATCACCAGCGTCAATCTGGACACATTCAGCCCCGAGCCGTCGATTGATGGCAAGGGCAGCCACGGCGGGTATTGTGGCCCGGCGGTAAAGCCGATTGCCCTGTCGATGGTGTCCGAAATTGCCCGTGCCCAAGCCACGCAGGGCCTGCCGATATCCGGTATCGGTGGCGTGACCACGTGGCGCGATGCGGCTGAATTCATGGCGTTGGGATGTGGGACCGTGCAGGTGTGTACCGCCGCAATGACCTATGGGTTCAAGATTATCGACGAACTGACTGCCGGACTGTCCAAGTGGATGGATGAAAAGGGCTATACAGACGTATCGCAAGTCGTAGGTCTTGCTGTGCCGAATGTGACCGACTGGCAGTATCTGAATCTGAACTACGTTGCCAAGGCCAAGATCGACCAAGATCAGTGCATCAAATGCGGTCGCTGCTATGCCGCGTGTGAAGACACCAGCCATCAGGCGATTTCAATGTCCGAAGATCGGGTTTTTGAGGTCATGGATGACGAATGCGTCGCCTGTAATCTGTGCGTGGATGTCTGCCCGGTGGACGGGTGTATCTCAATGGAGCCGATGACAGCCGGTGAGGTCGATCCGCGTACCGGAGATGAAGTGCAGCCTGGCTATGCCAACTGGACGACGCATCCCAATAATCCAATGGCGAAAGCGGCCGAGTAGATTGGTTAACTGAAACAAAGACAAGGGGCTGGTATAGGCCAGCCCTTTTCAAATGGCTCAGAAAATTTGAGCGATCCTGCAGGTCTGGTCAATGTTCGCTCTCGATAGGCTATCGGGAATCAAAAAACGACCGAAGCCCTTCTGAAACGCGCCCGCTCGTAAAGCCAAAGCTATCCATTGGGAATCGCGAACTAGATGGAAAATCGCCGTAAGCTAACTGTCGACAAGCTCATAATGTCTGATTGAGCGCGACTCGACCAGTTCAGCTTCCATAGGATCAATATGAGGGCTGGAAATATCGTCACCTACAAAAGCCTTCAGAGACTCAAGGTCTTCCCAAACCATAACAAAACTAAACTCTCTGGGTGTATCGGCACGCGGCGCCCCGGGTATGACCTGAACTATCCCTTTCGTTCCCTTCATGAGCGGGATCGCCGTCTCGTGAAAGAACTTCCCGAACTCTTCTTCTTTGCCGGGGCGTGTAACGACCTGAAATATGCGAATGATCATGCAGTCACCTTCCTTTCGGTGTTGCTGCCGCATGAAAGTCACCTCAATTGACCCAGTATATCATGGCAAGATGGAATGGTCTGCCAAGGGTTCCGTGAGACTGTTTTTCTAGGGTGCCAGAAGTTTGCGATAAAGCGTATCAATAAACGGTTCAGCACCTGCGAACGGATCCTCGTTGCCCAGAATGGCACGGACCTGCACATCGAAATCGGCGTAGTGCTGCGTCAAGGCCCAGATTGAAAAGATCAGATGATAGGGATGCAGGCGCGCAATTTTGCCCTCATCCATCCATTGCGTCAGGATCGTGGTTTTATCGTCCACCAGCGCCTTAAGGTCATTCGACAAAGCCTCGTGAATGCGCGGTGCGCCCTGAACAAGCTCGTTCGCGAACAGGCGGCTTTCACGCGGCAACTCACGGCTCATCTGCAATTTGCGGCGGATGTAGGACAGGATTTCCTCCATCGGGTCTCCGTCGGCATCCAACTCGTGTAAGGGGGCCAACCATGTGTCCAACAGCCCCGAAAGCAGGGCAGTATGGATCGCCTCTTTCGACGGGAAATAATACAGTAAATTCGGCTTGCTTAGCCCAGCTTCGGCAGCAATCTGATCAACAGTTGCGCCGCGAAATCCGTGGGCGGAAAACACGTTCAGCGCGGCCTCGAGAATCGCAGCGCGGTTCTTTCTCTGTATTCGGGTCGGGGCGCGATCCTTGGGCATGTTTCCAGCGTGTCTCTTTTTTTGCCATGCGGGGGCCAATTATGCCGAAAATTCCGGCGGCACCATGCAATTTCTTGACTGATCTCGAACCCGTGATAGCGTGAGTTTGACCAGATGGTCAAATCAAGACACCAAAAGCGAGCCAAATCGCAAGCAACAGGGAAGACACCAATGGCAGCTCCGGCGCAAAACCTCAGGATCAATGGCGACAGACTTTGGGATAGCCTGATGGAGATGGCAAAGATTGGCCCCGGTGTTGCTGGGGGCAACAACCGCCAGACCCTGACGGATGAGGATGCTGAAGGGCGCGCCTTGTTCCAGAAATGGTGCAAGGACGCGGGCTGTACAATGGGCCTGGATCAAATGGGCAATATGTTTGCTCGCCGAGAGGGGGCTGACCCCGAGGCTCTGCCGGTTTATGTAGGTTCACATCTGGATACGCAGCCGACCGGCGGGAAATATGACGGCGTGCTGGGCGTGCTGGGCGGGTTAGAGATCATACGGACGCTGAATGATCTGGACATCAAAACCAAACATCCTATCGTGGCGACCAACTGGACCAACGAAGAGGGCACACGTTACGCGCCGGCTATGTTGTCTTCGGGCGTTTTTGCTGGAATGCACACGCAGGATTGGGCCTATGACCGCGAGGATGCCGAGGGCAAAAAGTTTGGCGATGAATTGAATCGCATCGGCTGGCGGGGCGACGAAGAGGTCGGCGCACGTAAGATGCACGCTTTCTTTGAGCTGCATATCGAACAAGGGCCGATCCTTGAGGCCGAGGGTAAGGACATCGGCGTTGTTACTCATGGGCAGGGCCTGAGCTGGACACAGATTACCGTGACGGGCAAGGACTCCCATACTGGGTCGACCCCGATGCCAATGCGCAAGAATGCTGGCCTTGCAATGGCACGCATCCTTGAGAAAGTGGATGAAATCGCCTGGTCGCATGCGCCCCATGCGGTCGGTGCAGCAGGGCATATCGATGTCTATCCGAACTCTCGCAACGTGATCCCCGGCAAGGCTGTTTTCACGGTCGATTTCCGCTCACCCGAATTGGACGTGATCACCGACATGGTTAACCGCCTGCGTGTTGCCGCCGAAGATATCGTCGAAGAGATGGGCCTTCAGATCGAATTCGAGAAAGTTGGCGGCTTTGACCCTGTGACGTTCGACGAGGGGTGCGTAAAGGCGGTTCGCGATGCGGCAGAGAGGTTGGGGTATTCGCACACCGACATCATCTCGGGCGCAGGACATGATGCGTGCTGGATCAACCGAGTGGCACCAACCGCGATGGTCATGTGTCCGTGCGTTGATGGGCTGAGCCACAACGAGGCCGAAGAGATCAGTAAAGACTGGGCGGCCGCCGGGGCAGATGTTCTGTTTCATGCGGTCGTCGAAACCGCAGAGATTGTGGAGTAAGGGACGCTGCCCCTGTCGCCCGAAAAGCGACTCACCCGAGGTATTTTGGCCAGTTGAAGCAAGCGGCGCAGACCGCGTCAGGGAGATTAAAATGAGCACTGTTATCAAAAACGGAACCGTCGTGACCGCCGATCTTTCCTATAAGGCGGATGTGCTGGTCGAAGGCGGTGTGATCACCGAGATCGGAATGGATCTTAAGGGCGACAAAGTGCTTGATGCGACGGGGTGTTACGTGATGCCCGGTGGGATTGACCCGCACACGCATCTTGAGATGCCGTTCATGGGAACCTATTCCAGCGATGATTTCGAAAGCGGGACGCGAGCGGCGCTGGCCGGGGGCACCACGATGGTGGTCGATTTCGCGCTGCCAAACCCCGGTGAGGGTCTGCTTGATGCCTTGAAGCGCTGGGATAATAAGTCGACCCGTGCAAACTGCGATTACTCCTTCCATATGGCGGTGACCTGGTGGGGCGAACAGGTGTTTGACGACATCAAAACGGTGATCGAGACGCGCGGCATCAATACGTTCAAGCACTTCATGGCCTACAAGGGCGCACTGATGGTGAATGACGATGAGTTGTTTGCCTCGTTCAAGCGATTGGCTGAGTTGGGTGGCATCGCGATGGTGCATGCTGAAAACGGCGATGTCGTGGCTGAGTTAAGCGCCAAGCTGCTGGCCGAAGGAAATACAGGCCCCGAAGCGCATGCGTATTCGCGACCGCCACAGGTTGAAGGCGAGGCGACCAACCGGGCCATTATGATTGCCGATATGGCGGGCGTGCCGCTTTACGTGGTGCATACATCCTGTGAAGAGGCGCATGAAGCCATTCGCCGGGCCAAGATGAATGGAAAACGGGTGTGGGGTGAGCCTCTGATCCAGCACCTGACGTTGGATGAAAGCGAGTATTTCCATCAGGATTGGGACCACGCGGCGCGGCGCGTCATGAGCCCCCCGTTCCGGAACAAACAGCATCAGGACAGTCTATGGAACGGGTTGCATTCCGGGACATTGAGCGTTGTGGCCACTGACCATTGCGCCTTTACCACCGACCAAAAGCGTTTTGGCGTCGGTGACTTTACCAAGATACCGAATGGGACCGGTGGGCTGGAGGATCGGATGCCGATGCTGTGGACCCATGGTGTGAATACGGGGCGTTTGACGATGAATGAGTTTGTGGCCGTGACTTCAACAAACATCGCCAAAATATTGAATTGCTATCCTAAAAAGGGTGCGATCCTTGTGGGGGCGGATGCCGATATCGTTGTATGGGACCCTGAGAAAGCAAAAACGATCAGCGCTGATACCCAGCAATCGTCGATCGACTACAACGTGTTCGAGGGTAAAGAGGTCAAAGGTCTGCCGCGCTTTACGCTGACCCGTGGACAGGTGGCCGTGCATGACGGTGAAATCCGCACGCAGGAAGGGCATGGAGAGTTTGTAGCGCGCGAGCCCAATGGTCACGTGAACAAGGCGCTGAGTACGTGGAAAGAGCTGACTGCGCCGCGCCCGGTTGAGCGGACGGGCATTCCGGCGACGGGTGTCTGATTGCGCAGGGATTGTCACCAAGGCACCCTAAAGCCAAACCTTTTCAAGGCAATGGAATGAATACTGAAAGCACTACCCAGCCCGTAATCGAGGCAAGGCAGTTGGACCTTACCTTCCAAACAAACGACGGGCCAATCCATGCGCTCAAGGATGTGAACCTGACAGTCGACAAAGGCGATTTCGTCAGCTTCATCGGCCCCTCGGGCTGTGGAAAAACCACCTTTCTGCGCTGTATCGCGGCGCTGGAAACACCGACAGGGGGAATGTTAACCGTCAACGGAATGACCCCGGATGAGGCGCGGCGGAACCGGGCCTATGGCTATGTGTTTCAGGCGGCGGGGCTATATCCTTGGCGGACCATTGCCAAGAACATTAAACTACCCTTGGAAATCATGGGTTATTCCGCCAGCGAGCAGGAAGAGAGGGTTAAAAAAGTTCTGGAACTTGTTGATCTAGAGGGATTTGGCGGGAAATTCCCCTGGCAGCTTTCTGGCGGCATGCAGCAACGTGCCAGCATTGCGCGGGCGCTGGCTTTTGACGCCGATATCCTTTTGATGGATGAGCCCTTTGGCGCGCTGGATGAGATCGTGCGCGATCACCTGAACGAACAGCTTCTGGCACTTTGGGCGCGCACTGAAAAGACCATCGGTTTCGTGACGCACTCGATCCCCGAGGCGGTGTATCTCAGCACAAAGATCGTGGTGATGAGCCCGCGACCGGGACGGATCACTGATGTGATCGATAGCCCTCTGCCAAAGGAACGGCCGCTGGATATTCGCGACACGTCGGAATTCATCGAAGTCGCCCATCGTGTGCGCGAGGGTCTGAGGGCGGGGCATACGGATGACTAGTGCAGGGATCAAAGCTGTCTGGGCCGTCTTGACTGTTGTAGGCGTCATTATCCTGTTCTGGTATGCCGCCAGCGTGCCGATGAACATCAAAGGCGTTCTGACTGAATTCGAACGAGCCGGGGAACAGGTCGATCCGCCCAAAGCTGTTGACCGCCGCGACATGAGCGAGTTCGAGTTGGTCATCGACAACCCCTATGCCATTGATGAGACATGGGAACAGGACCGACCGCGTTTGCCCGCACCGCATCAGGTGGCCGAAGAGCTGTGGGACACCACGGTCGAGAAGAAAATCACCTCGAAAAGATCATTGATCTATCATTCCTGGGTGACACTCAGCGCCACTATTCTGGGTTTTGCGATTGGCACCGGGTTGGGCATTCTGCTGGCAGTGGGAATTGTACACAGCCGAGTGATGGACCTGTCGGTCATGCCCTGGGCCATTGTTAGCCAAACTATTCCAATCATCGCGCTGGCCCCGATGATCATCGTGGTGCTGTATTCGATAGGTATTCAGGGGATCATCCCCAAGGCGATCATCTCGGCCTACCTTAGCTTTTTCCCCGTCGTGGTCGGTATGGTGAAGGGGCTGCGCAGCCCCGATGCGATGCAATTGGACCTGTTGCGCACGTATAACGCCAGTCGGTCTCAGGGGTTCTGGAAGCTGCGTTTACCAGCGTCGATGCCGTATCTGTTTACTTCGCTGAAAATCGGAATCGCGGCCTCACTGGTTGGGGCTATCGTCGGAGAGCTGCCGACAGGGGCCGTGGCTGGTTTGGGTGCGCGGCTACTGGCCGGCAGCTATTACGGTCAGACCGTGCAAATCTGGTCGGCATTGTTTGCGGCGGCCATCCTGGCGGCCTGTCTGGTCGGGCTGTTGGGTCTGATCGAGCGCGCGGTCCTGAAACGGATGGGGATGGCGCAATGATACCTGTTCTTGGTGCAATTGGCGTCTGGCTGTTTGGCTGGTGGTTGAACAGCCGCCTGGCCAGTGGACCTTATGCCGATACAAAGACGGTGCGGTTTTTGGCGCCGCTGATCTTTGGACTGACCGTGATTGCAATTTGGGAACTGCTGGTGCGCGGGCTTGATGTGCCGTTGGTCATTTTGCCTGCACCGTCAGTGATCGCTGTGCGCTTTGCTGACAGCCTGCCAATCCTGTGGGCGGATTTCGTGCAAACCATCATCAAAGGCGCGCTGAGCGGTTACATTATCGGTTGCGGATCGGCCTTCCTGATGGCGATTGCCGTGGATCGCTGGGATTTCCTGCGCCTCGGATTGTTGCCAGTCGGGAACTTTGTAGCGGCCCTGCCTATTGTCGGGACGGCCCCCATTCTGGTGATGTGGTTCGGGTTCGACTGGCACTCCAAGGCAGCAGTGGTCGTGGTGATGGTGTTCTTTCCCATGCTGGTGAACACCGTTGCCGGTCTACGAGAAGCCACCGTCATGCAGCGCGACCTGATGGAGACCTATGCCGCGACCTATTGGCAGAGCTTTCTGAAGTTACGTTTGCCCGCTGCGATGCCGTTTGTTTTCAATGGGCTAAAGATTTCTACCACTCTGGCGCTGATCGGCGCTATCGTGGCCGAGTTCTTTGGCTCTCCAACTCTGGGCATGGGCTTTCGGATATCGACCAGTGTCGGGCAACTGTCACTGGATATGGTCTGGGCCGAGATTGTCGTGGCTGCTTTGGCCGGGACGGCGTTTTATGGGCTGGTCGCCATGATCGAAAAGGGGGTGACATTCTGGCACCCGTCGCAACGCGGATAAATGGAAATTAACAGACCCCGAAAATGGGGCGCCAACAACAACTAGGAGATATGAAGATGAACAAGCTACTCAGCGGGGTGATTGCTGCCTTTAGTCTGACTGCCAGCGCAGCGCTGGCCGCAGATGAGGTGACTTTGCAACTCAAATGGGTCACTCAGGCGCAGTTCGCGGGTTACTATGTGGCCAAAGACAAAGGGTTCTACGAGGAAGAAGGACTGGACGTCACCATTTTGCCTGGCGGCCCGGATATCGCACCGACTCAGGTCATTGCCGGGGGTGGTGCGGATGTGACCGTCGAATGGATGCCCGCCGCACTGGCCGCACGCGAAAAGGGTCTGCCCCTGGTGAATATCGCGCAGCCGTTCAAAAGCTCAGGCATGATGTTGACCTGCTGGAAAGATGCCGGGATTTCCTCGCCCGAGGATCTAAAGAACCGCACGCTGGGTGTTTGGTTTTTTGGTAATGAATTCCCGTTCATGAGCTGGATGAGCCAGTTGGGTATCGACACCGGTGGCAAAAGTGAAAACGGCGTCGAGGTTCTGAAACAGGGCTTTAACGTTGATCCTTTGCTGCAGCGTCAGGCCGATTGCATCAGCACCATGACCTATAATGAATATTGGCAGGTCATCGATGCTGGCGTCAGCCCGGATGAGCTGGTCACTTTTAAGTATGAAGACCAGGGCGTGGCGACGCTGGAGGACGGTTTGTATGTGCTTGAGGAAAACTTGGGTGACGCGGCCTTTGTTGAAAAAATGGAGCGTTTTGTTCGTGCTTCGATGAAAGGCTGGAAATACGCTGAAGAACACCCTGATGAGGCAGCCGACATCGTGCTTGAGAATGACGCGACCGGTGCCCAGACCGAAGAGCATCAGAAGCGCATGATGGGCGAGATAGCCAAACTGACCGCGGGTTCGAATGGCGCGTTGGATCCGGCCGATTTTGAACGTACCGTGGGTACCTTGCTGGCAGGTGGGTCTGACCCAGTGATCACCAAGCAGCCCGATGGGGCCTGGACGCATCAGATTACCGACGCGGCGCTGAACTGAACCAAGCCAATTGCCTGAACACGCGCGGCCCCAACCGGGGCCGCGTTTTCGTTTGGGGATGTCGGAATCGTGTCTGTACTTGGTGAGTAAATGGTCTAGTATCTTTATGAAATTAGGCGCATTTTGTACGAAATGCTCGTTATGTGGTAGGAAATGCAGGGATTTGCATCAGAATTCAACTTGGCGATGACTCTGATCCTCAACGGGGATGCAGAGTTGTGGGCGATTGTGTTGCTGTCCCTGAAAGTTTCCATCTTTGCCGTGCTGATTTCTGCGTTGATTGGCATGCCCGTTGGTGCGGCTTTGGCGGTCGCTCGGTTTCCGGGACGTCGAATTCTGATCGTGCTGATGAATGCTTTGATGGGGTTCCCACCGGTCGTTGTCGGGCTGCTGGTCTATCTGATGCTGTCGCGTTCTGGGCCGCTGGGTGTGCTTGAGTTACTGTATACACCGACCGCGATGATCATAGCGCAGGTGGTTCTAGTTACCCCCATCATCGCAGCGTTGACCCGGCAAGTGGTCGAATTGCTGGCCGAGGAGTATTCGGAACAGCTCCGCTCACTGGGGGTGTCCCGGCTGGCATCGGTTCCGGTGCTGTTGTGGGATGCGCGATTGGCGCTGGTGACCGCACTGCTGGCTGGGTTTGGTCGGGCCATTGCCGAGGTCGGTGCGGTGATCATCGTTGGCGGCAACATCAATCACGTGACGCGTGTTATGACGACGACCATTGCTTTGGAGACCTCAAAGGGCAATCTGGCGCTGGCGTTGGCACTGGGGGCGATCCTGATCGGTATCGCGGTGGCGGTGAACGCCATGGTCAGCACGCTCAGCCTGCGAGCCGAGCAGGAGGGGTTGCGCCATGCGTGATTTGACTTTGCAATTGGCCAGTTGTTTGTCGGTTGATGGGATGCGGATCACCCGTAAAGGCAAGGCCTTGTTGGATGTGCCGCAGCTTATCCTTGATGGTCCGGGGCCAACCTTGATCCTTGGGCCGAATGGATCGGGCAAAAGCCTGCTGCTGCGCTGTCTGCATGGGCTGATCGTACCGGATCGCGGGCAAGTTCGGCAGGATGGTGTCGAGCTGAATGCTGATCACAAGGCGAGGCAGGCGATGGTGTTTCAGCAGCCCGTGCTGTTGCGCCGGACCGTTGCTTCCAACCTGGATTTTGTGCTGAAGCGCCAGGGAATGCCGCGCAACACGCGCAAGTCCCGGATCGAGGAATTGCTGACCGAAGGCGGCCTGGATGGCAAAGCCCGCCAATCCGCCCGGTCCCTGTCAGGGGGAGAAGCGCAGCGGCTGACCATTCTACGCGCCCTCGCGCTGGACCCTGAGACGTTGTTTCTGGACGAACCCACCAGCGCGCTTGATCCCAATGCCACGCAGATGATCGAAAGAATGATCCTGCGCGCCTCAACCCGGGGTGTCCGCATCGTTATGGTGACGCATGACATCGGGCAGGCCCGGCGGTTAGCCGCCGATATCGTGATGATGCAGGGTGGTCACGTGGTTGAACATGGGGCGGCCAAACAGGTACTGGATGCCCCCAAAAGCGACGCCGCACGCCGATATCTGGCTGGCGGGCTAGTCACTTAAACAATAACGGAGATCTAAATGATCCGTACTTTTTTTCGAGCAGCTCTTTTCGCCGTAGGTCTGACCGCTGCGTCCGCCAACGCCGAGGAACCCTTTATCGTGGTGCAATCGACAACGTCCACTCAGAATTCGGGTTTGCTGGATTACATCCTGCCGGGGTTCGAGGCCGAGACGGGTATTGACGTACGTGTTGTTGCCGTGGGCACCGGTCAGGCGATCCGCAATGCCATCAACGGGGATGGGGACGTGTTGCTGGTGCATTCCAGACCAGCCGAGGAACAATTCGTTGACGACGGTTGGGGGGTCGAGCGGTTTGACGTGATGTACAACGATTTTGTTCTGGTCGGGCCAAAATCCGATCCGGCCAAGGTGCGGGGTGGCATGGATATCGTTGAGGCGCTGGTTGCGGTGTCCGAAGCCGAAGCGCCCTTTGCCTCGCGCGGAGATGACAGCGGAACGCACAAGGCCGAGATGCGCCTTTGGGATTGGGCGGGTGCCGATCCGACCGCCGCATCGGGGACGTGGTACCGCGAGACCGGCTCGGGCATGGGGGCGACTTTAAACGTGGCCAGCGGGATGGGGGCCTATGTGCTGACGGATCGCGCCACGTGGCAATCCTTTGGCAACAGGGGGGATCTAGAGATTCTGGTCGAGGGTGACCCGCGTCTATTCAATCAGTACGGTATCATCCTTGTGAACCCGGATAAGCATCCGCAGGTCCGGGCCGCAGCGGGTCAACGGTTCATTGACTGGCTGATCGGCCCCGACGGGCAGGCGGCCATTGCGTCTTACAAGCTGGATGGTGAGCAGTTGTTCTTTCCCAATGCCGAGTGATCGGGGTCAGCCGCTTGCGCCGTTGTGGTGGATCGAGCCCAACTCGGACAAGTCATAACCACCGAATTCGGCAGCACGGTTGGCGAAACTTTCAGACTGAAAAAAGCTGAGAAGTTTCAGCATCGGGTCATCGAAATAAGCGCGGCGCCAGATGGCCAGGTCCAGCCGTTCAGTATGGGTGGGCGCGAAGCCCAGATTGTATAGGCTGGCCAGGGCACCCAACCCAAACCCGGCTTCGGCCTTGCTGTCATGCAGGGCAATGGCCAGTTCTTCTTCGGTCCGGGTGCAGGCGGGTAGGGCGTCCAGATCGTCGCGTGTCAGATCGTGGGCTTCTAGCTGTGCGTCGAACAGCCGTTGGCTGGCGGCGCTGTCCTGCCGCAGGATCACCCGCCGTCCTTTCAGATCGGCAAAGTCAGTGATACCGGTGACGCCCGGTGCCAATAGCAATCCGCGTTGCCGCTGCGCGACTTCAAACAAAACCACCGGGGCTTCACCCAGATTGGCGCGCAGGGATTGCGTATTGAACCCCTGATCCTCATGAATATGCAGTGCCGCAGCTTGCGCGCTGCGGTCCTTCAGACGGGTCAGCCCGTCGAAGGAACCGTCATAATACGTGGCCAGACCCGAACCGCTTTCGCGCAAAGCCCAATCAAGCAGCGGATCATGGCTGCCAGCAATGATCGGGGGCAGGGCAGGTTCCGCCACTTGCGGACCCGACCGGGATGCGTTCAGCCAGGCGATGACCTCGGCCCGAGGAAACAGCAGCTTGCCCATGGCGCGCACGCACGGGACTTCGCCGGATGAGGCCAGATCATAGGCCTTACGCTCGCCAATGCGCAGCAGGTCGGCCAGCTCTTTTGTGGTCAGGTATTCGGACATTCAGTCGAGGCGCACAGCCGAACCGGTTCCCGCATCGGCGGCGCTGAAGCCGACCTGTTGCAGTGCATAGGGTGCAGCGACGGTGATTGCGACCATTACGGCCACAGCGGCAAGAAAGGCTTTCATTGGTCTCCTCCGGTCTTATTCTCCGGTGCCGTTGCGCGGCGCAAAAAGGCGATCAGGTCATCGCGGTCCTGGGCCTGAGTAATCCGCTGCATCGGCATCTTCGATCCGGGTATGTAGTGGTCTGGCCCTTCGTCGAAAAGGGCATTTATCGTTTCGTCATTCCAAACGATATCAGAGTCTTGCAGCGTATCCGAGTAGAAATATCCAGCCAGCGTTCCGGCCTTGCGTCCGAAGACACCATACAAAGTCGGCCCTGCACGTCTTTGCCCATCAGGCGTCAGGCTGTGGCAGATCGAACATTTGCGGGAAAATTGCCGTTCCCCGTTGCTCATTTCTTCGGGGTTCTTCAGGAAACTGGGCTCGGTGGCTGCCATCTGTGCGCGATCGCCGAGGAATGAAACCGGCCAGCTATACATAGCTTCGTCAATGCCGCCCGCATGGATGTTCTGACCGTCCGTAGAAAAGGCCAGCGCCCAAACCGGCCCGCGAAGAGTGGCGCGGAAGTCCTGCGCGATGTGCCATTCGACTGTGTCGATCACCATGATGTAGCCCTCACCATCACCCACGGCCAAAAGGCTGCGATCCGGGCTAAGGGCCAAGGCCAGAATGGGGCGGCGATCCAGGGTAAAATCACGTTCTTCGCCGGTGGTCAGGTCCAGAATGCGGGTCACACCGTCGACCGCGCCATAGGCAATCCAGTTGTCGGCGGCGTTCAGAACCAATTCATTGATCCCGAACCCGTGTTCCACCAGTCGCCGGATTTCCTGTCCACTGGCTACATCCCAAACTCGCAGTGTTCCATCTATGCCAGCCGAGTACAGCGTTGCACCATCTGGTGAAAAAGTTACGGCGTTCACACCGCTGCCCGCCGTAAGCGTTTGTGCGGCTGATCCATCTTCGGGCCAGAGTCCAATGGTGCCGTCCCAACTGGCAGTGGCGACATGCGTTTTCGAGGCCGCGACCCCCACGATTTTGCCCTTGTGCTGGCCAACAACCTCTCCGCCCGGCCAGCGGCGCAGGGTGAAATCATCGCCTGCCGAATAGATCGCGCGCCCGTTAAACGCGACCGAGTTGACCGCAGCCTCGTGCCCTTCCAGCCATTCGGGCGTACGGTTCGACCACAAGCCAACCGAGTTGTCGAAACTTGCCGTGGCGATCCGTCCGTCCGGTGCTGTGGCGATCCCCATGATCGGCCCGCCGTGACCCTTGAGCGTAAAAAACTCGGCCATGGCGGGCAGGGGGACCAGCGCCAGGGCCAGGACCAGCCCACGCATCTATTCTGCGGGTGAGGCCGCTGCCTTACCGGCCTCTTTTTCTTGTACCTCTTCCAACCACAGCGAGTGATGCTCGCGCGCCCATTGCTCTTCGACTTCGCCGGTACCCATTGCGTCAAAGGCACCTTCCATGCCCACTGAACCCAAATAGATATGGGCGATAATGATGGCGATGAACACATAGGCGATCATCACGTGCCAAACCTGCGCGTATTGCATCTCCTCCTGTGGGGACATCTGGGTTGGCAAATTCAGGCCAAACATCTGTGGAATACCGGTGGAATTGGCGACCGAGAAGGTCTTGGCGAACATCGGCAGTTCGAACGGGAACAGCAGCGACAGCCCGGACAGGCTGATCGAAACGCCCAGCAGGATACAGGCCCAGAAGATGACCTTTTGTCCTGCGTTAAACTTCCTGGCAGGCGGATGGCTACCTTTAGTGAAAAGGCCCCCACCGGCGGCCAGCCACTTCAAGTCCACCCGGTTGGGGATGTTGTGGGCGATCCAGTTCACGGTGACGATGACCAGACCCAGCATAAATGCCCATGCGAGATTGTTGTGTAACCATTTGCAGCCTTGCGCGATGGTGGCAAACCCTTCTTTCCCAAAAAGCGGGATCAGGAAATCACGGCCATAAAGGGTCAGCAGGCCGGTCAGGCCAAGTACAAGGAAAGACCCGGCGAACAGCCAGTGCCCGAACCGCTCAAAGCTGTTAAAGCGGGTTACGGTGCGGCCGGTTTTTTCTCCGTCGATGCGGATTTTTCCGCGGATCAGGAAAAACAACACGATGATGGCCGCCATTCCGCCCAGGATATACGTTCCGTATTCGCGCAAGGGGCCTGTGCGGAAGTTCAGCCACCACATGCCACCGTCCTGGATTAGAATGCCAGCCGCAGGTCCCTTGGATGAAACTGTTGTATCGGCCGAGCCATACCGGATCGCGCGATAGACATCACTGTCTGAGGCAACGCCGCGTGTTCCTAACTGGCCCAGCAGACCTTCAGCATTGCCTTGACCGGTGTTGTCCGAGCGATAGCGATTGTCGACCTTTTCACCACGCTGGCGGGCCAGAATGTCTTCCAGTGTCGTGGCGCCGCCAGTGGTGCTGCGTTCGGATTCAGTCGGGACATCCGCACTTTCTTGAGCCAAGGCGACACTGGTGAGGAATAGGGGGATCAGCAGCATTAAGATCAGGCGCATCTGTCGAATCTCCTGTGTCGTTCGTGTCTATCGGTCAAAGCCGCTGACTTGTTTGTGAAAGACCGCTCCAACCGGCGTAAGCGCCGCGTGCAGGTCTTCTTTAGCGGGGCCGTAAACGTCCAGCTGAGTTGGTGTCAGAATTGCCAGAAAACGATCTGCGAAATTTGCCCCGAAGTTTTGCATGTGGATCATCGCATCATCAGAACTGGCGTATCGTTCAAATATGTGAACTGCCGATCCGCTGCGGTGCCATTCATAGGACTTCGCACCGCTTTCATTCAGTGTTGCATCCACCATTTCAGCCATTAGCGCATCGAATATGTCATCCTGATCTGCTTGCAGGTCAAGTTTCAGCAGCCAATAAACATCTTCGGTCATGAAATACTCCGTTCAGGTTGGTCACGCCAACTTATGCCCGGCCAAGTGGTTTGGCCGGGCTGTGACGGTCCTGTAGCTGCCACTACGGAACCGCCAATTTCGAAACGGTCTTAACCGTCTTTCTGGTCGTAGGCCGTGCCCCAACCCCAGGCGCCCGAGCCAAACCCGCGCGCCACGACGCGTTCACGGTAGATGGCCGAAACCACATCGCCATCACCGGCGAGCAGGGCCTTGGTGGAACACATCTCGGCGCAGATGGGCAGTTTGCCCTCGGCGATCCGATTGCGGCCGTATTTGGCGAACTCTGCGGTCGAGTGCGTTTCCTCGGGACCACCGGCGCAGAAGGTACATTTGTCCATCTTGCCGCGTGATCCGAAGTTTCCGGCCTGTGGATACTGCGGCGCGCCGAAGGGGCACGCATAGAAGCAATAGCCGCAACCGATGCACAGGTCCTTGGAGTGCAGGACGACGCCTTCTTCGTTCTGATAGAAGCAGTCGACCGGGCACACCGCCATGCAAGGCGCATCCGAGCAATGCATGCAGGCCACCGAGATTGAGCGTTCGCCCGGGTTGCCGTCATTGATCGTCACCACCCTGCGGCGGTTGATGCCCCATGGGACCTCGTGCTCGTTCTTGCACGCGGTGACGCAGGCGTTGCACTCGATGCAGCGTTCAGCGTCGCAGAGAAACTTTGCTCTAGCCATAAATCGTCCTCCTTACGCTGCCGAGATTTTGCAGAGAGTACATTTCGTCTCCTGCATCTGGGTCACTGAATCGTAGCCATAGGTCTGGGCGGTGTTGGAGCTTTCACCCAGCACGTAGGGATCAGCGCCAGCGGGGTATTTGTCCCGCAAGTCCTGTCCCTGGAAATGGCCGCCGAAATGGAATGGCATGAAGGCCACGCCGGCACCGACCCTGTTGGTCAGCATCGCCATCACCTTGACTTTGCCGCCCTCGGGACCTTCGACCCAGACCTGAGACCCATCACGAATACCAAGGTTGTTGGCATCTCGCGGGTTGATCTCGACGAACATGTCCTGTTGCAGTTCGGCCAGCCACGGGTTCGATCGGCTTTCCTCGCCGCCACCCTCATATTCGACCAGACGACCAGACGTCAGGATTAGCGGGTAATCCTTTGAAAAGTCGTTCTTCTGGATCGAAGCGTAAAGGGTAGGCAGGCGATAGGCCTGACGGTCTTCGTAGGTCGGATAATCCTCCACCAGATCGCGCCGGTTGGTATATAGCGGCTCGCGATGCAGTGGGATCGGATCCGGGAAGGTCCAGACGACCGCACGGGCTTTGGCGTTCCCGAAGGGCGCACAACCATGCTCGATCGCGACCCGTTGGATGCCGCCGCTAAGGTCGGTTTTCCAGTTGGTCTTCGGACCCGCAACAGCGTCGATTGCTGCGCGTTCCTCATCCGTCAGATCGCCATCCCAACCAAGATCCATCAGCATCTGCATCGTGAATTCGGGATATCCATCCTGAATTTCCGACCCAACGCTATAGACCCCTTCGGCTAGCAGGTTGTCGCCATCGCGTTCCACCCCGAAACGGGCGCGGAAGGTCAGGCCACCCTCGGCCACCGGTTTGGACATGTCATAGAGGTTTGGAGTCCCCGTATGACCCATCTCGGCCGTGCCCCAGCAGGGCCATGGCAGACCATAGTATTCGCCGTCGTTTGGTCCACCAACAGCCTGCAACGTCGTTCTGTCGAACGTGTGCTGGTTGGCCATATGGCTTTTCAGACGTTCCGGCGACTGACCGGTATAGCCGATGGTCCAGAGGCCCGAGTTGAACTCACGCGTGATGCTTTCAACATTCGGGGTTTCGGCGTCTTCCATTTCGATATTGCGGAAGAACCGGTCCGCCCAGCCGAACTTGTTGGCAAACTTGGCCATGATGACCTCGTCCGGCAAGCTTTCGAACAGCGGATCAACCACCTTGTCGCGCCACTGCAGCGAGCGGTTCGAGGCCGTGACCGAGCCACGGGTTTCGAACTGCGTACAGGCAGGCAACAGGTAAACGCCATCGGTGCGGTCATGCAGAACGGCCGAGACGGTGGGGTACGGGTCGATCACGACCAGCATATCCAGCTTCTCCATCGCCGTCTTCATTTCCGGCCCACGCGTTTGCGAGTTCGGCGCGTGACCCCACAGAACCATGGCGCGAACGTTGTTGTCCTGATCCATGTTTGCTGGGTCTTCCAGAACACCGTCGATCCAGCGAGAGACAGGGATACCGCGCTCGTTCTGAAGCGGTTTATCCTTGCCTTCCTTGTCCTTGATCGTGGCGAACTGACCAGCCAGCCATTCGGGTTCTTCACCCCAGACACGTGCCCAGTGACCCCATGCACCTGCGGACAGGCCGTAATAGCCGGGCAGGGTATGAGACAGAACACCAAGGTCCGTCGCGCCCTGCACATTGTCATGACCGCGGAAGATGTTGGTGCCACCACCCGAGGTGCCCATGTTGCCAAGTGCAAGCTGCAACACGCAGTAGGCGCGGGTGTTGTTGTTGCCGTTGGTGTGCTGGGTGCCACCCATACACCAAACGACTGTGCCGGGCCGGTTGTTGGCCATGGTGCGGGCAACGCGCTTGAGCTGCGAACCGGGCGTACCGGTGACGCGCTCGACCTCTTCCGGGTTCCACTTGGCAACCTCTTCCTGGATTTGGTCCATGCCCCAGACACGGGTGCGGATGAACTCTTTGTCCTCCCAGCCGTTGTCGAAGATGTGCCACAGGATGCCCCAGATTAGCGCAACGTCTGTGCCGGGGCGGAAGCGAACATATTCATCTGCATGGGCCGCGGTGCGCGTAAAACGCGGGTCGCAGACAATCAGCGGTGCGTTGTTCTGCTCCTTCGCGCGCAATATATGCAGCAGCGAGACAGGGTGCGCCTCAGCCGGGTTACCGCCGATGATGAAGATCGCCTTACTGTTGTGCATGTCGTTATACGAATTGGTCATGGCGCCGTAGCCCCATGTATTCGCAACACCCGCAACAGTGGTCGAGTGGCAGATACGCGCCTGATGGTCCACGTTGTTCGTGCCCCAGTAGGCGGCGAACTTGCGGAACAGATAGGCCTGTTCGTTATTGTGCTTCGCGGAACCCAGCCAATAAACACTGTCTGGCCCCGACTCTTCGCGGATGCTCATCATGCCGTCGCCGATCTCGTTGATCGCTTCTTCCCAGCTGATGCGTTTCCACTCGCCACCTTCCTTTTTCATCGGGTATTTCAGCCGGCGTTCGCCATGGGCGTGCTCGCGAACCGAGGCCCCCTTGGCGCAGTGCGCACCCAGGTTAAACGGACTGTCCCAACCGGGTTCCTGCCCGATCCAGACGCCGTCCTGCACTTCGGCGACGACTGTACAGCCGACCGAACAATGGGTGCATACGGATTTGATGTTTTCAACGGCCTGATTGGCCGCTGTCTGGGCGCTGGCTGGCGTCACGGTTCCACCCGTGGCGCTGATCGCGGCAAGGCCGCCGATCGTCAGGCCCGATCCACGCAGGAATGCGCGGCGATCGACGGTTTTCTCGCCGACCTGGGACAGGATACTTGTCCGCTGGGGGCGTCTCGCAACCCCGTTGGTCTTTTTCCTTAGCATTGTTTTCCTCCCTTGCGCGCCGTGTAAGCCACGGCTGGCTTGGTACTGCTGATGCCGACGTCAGGGCCAATCGCAACCGTCAGTCGGTTGGTGACATCGTCCGGTCGGTGAACCGGGCGCAGTCGAGGCGGCTTAGAAGCGCGCGCTGTCCAGGTAAGCGCGGGTGTGCGCTGTGTCCTGCATGCGGGTTTCGTCCGTGGGCAGCTCGGCTGCTTCGGCTTTTCCGCTTAGTGTGGCTGCGGCAACAGCAGCGGGCGCTGCGGTTCCGGCCAGTTTGAGGAAGTCGCGGCGCGAGGCGCCTTCTTCCTTGGTCTTGCTCATGGGCTTCTCCTTTCCCATTTGCGATCTAGCGCCAATTCGGGCGCTGGCGAGTTGCGGTGGTTCACACCGCCGTCATTCGGAAGGCCTCGCGTTCGATTTCCATAAACACCCGACCGGCTGTGCCGACCGAGGCATAGAGAACCGACGCTTCGGCTGCTTCCAAATCAGAATAGAAATGTGTGGCCCAGGGGCCGATATGTTTGTTCCAGAACGCCTTTTGATCCTCGACCGTGGCGGGTGCGCCAAAACGGCCAACGATCATGCCTGCCATCATTTCCATCAGCGAGGCAATGTTGTCTTCAGGCTCGAATACGTTCTGCGCTCTGGTGATCCCGCGGACGGCCATGTCATTGCGCAACTGCGCCAGAGGTTTCTCGTTCAAAAAACCGGTCAGGTAATAGCTGCCATAAGGCAGCAGCTCACCCCGGCCCAGTCCGATGAACAGCGCATTGAATTCCCGTTCCGCGGCGGCGGGTTTGGTGACTTTGGCCACACGCGCCATGGCTTGAATGGCTTGACCCAGGTCTGTGCCATCCCCGGTCAGACCCGCGACCTGATCTAGCAGCATTTGATCTGGTGGGCCTGACAGAAGCAGACCCAGAAAATTGTAGAAATCCGCGCGCAGGCGATCTTCGGCCGAGACTTCCAGATTTTGCGCATTGCCTGCGGTCATTTCGTCATCCTTCGAATTCAAATTTCATGCGGCGCGGGGCAACCTGCGGCGCTGCCTCGTCCACCTCATCGGTAAATGCCACGGCCACCTGGGCAGGAGCTGGGGATGGAACCACTTCCGGTTCCTCTTCGGCTGCCAGGGTTTCACTTTCATCCACCAAGGGTTCGATTTCGGGGGCATCCTCTTCGGCCTCTGCAGCCAATGCTTCGATGTGGCTCAGCATTCCTTTGCCAACTTGATAGGCGGTCTGGATGTTCTCGATCACACAGGCCGCGTCGGTATAGTCCTCGCCATAGTCGACAAGCCCGTCCACGTTGGCCAATACCGGGTTCAGCCGCCACAGCCGCCGCAAGGCACGGCGGCGCAACCTGTCAGGGACGGCCTTTGCCATAAACCCCGAGACATCATCCCCAGCCTGCAACTGATCGGGGTCGGGCAAGTTGAACTGTGCCAAAATCTCGGCGTCGCTCTTTTCTTCCAACTCGGCGTATTGCCTGGCGATGACCTGTTCTTCACTCGCGATGACCTCGGCCTCGGCTTCGGCCTGAACGGCAGCTTTGCGGCGTGTCCAGAAATCGCGAGCTTGGGTCATTGCAACAGCCTCCGCGGTGCGCGGTAAACGTCCGAGGTCTGCCGGATACGCGCATCCCCCTTGCCGTCCTCTACAAGGTCCGTCCGTTTCTTGTCGCGGCGGCGTTTAACGAAAACCTCATCACGGTGGTGTTCCAGCGCGAAATCCCGAACCCAGGCAATCAGCCCTTCAGTCATCGGGATTTTTTCGACAATCTCTTCGCCGGTATCTGCATAATCCTGCCCTTCGAACGGGGACGCCGTGACCAGCACCGCATCCATCGGGCGTTCGCCATCCAGCGCATCGCGAAGAACAAGGTAGATCGAAGGTTGTCCGTCGGACAGGTTGACCATGTAGGCCTCAGTTTCATCAGCCCAAAGCGTCAAGGGAAGGGTGGCGGCGTGGTACTCCACGGCTTCACCCTCGCGGCGCATCTCAAGCCAATCCGCTGGCCCGGCACCGGGTAGCACGGCAACGGCGCGCCAGTTCCATTTCGCCCAGCGGGTTACACCGGGTGTTTTGCGCACGACGACGCCGATTGGCATTTCAATCTGGCTTGCGGCCTTGGCCACTTAGTCCTCCCCGGAAGGCTCTCCCCTGCCTTCCCCTGGGTCTACTATGGTACACAAAGCAACCATGTGCCAAGTCTGAATTGCTGGGCTAATGATCTGATCACCGATTGTTTACGAACCCGAGAGGCATTGAAGACCCGGCCATGCCGAAAGATTTGCCATGGGGCATTGCCACTTTTCCAAGACACCCTAAGCTGAAACCAGGATGGGGAGGGGATGCCATGGGCACAAAACTAATACTATGCGATTGCGCCGGAACGCAGGATCTGGAGGCCGAGAAAATCGCATCCGCTTGTGGGATCGCCTGCTCAAAGGTTCATACGGCCCTGTGTACGGCTGAGTTGGAGACCGCTGCATCCCTGATGCAGGACGGGGATACGGTGATTGCCTGCGGGCAGGAGCAAGATGTGTTCCGGGACCTTGCAGACGAATTGAATATAGACATGCCGGGGTTTGTCGACTTGCGTGACCGCGCCGGTTGGTCAGAGCAGAGCAGCGATGCGACCCCCAAGATGGCCGCTTTGGCGGCTGAGGCGCTGCTGCCTCAGCCCATCACGCCCAGCGTTGACGTCTTTAGCGAAGGCACCTGTTTCATTGTCGGGGCAGGTGAGGTGAGTTTTGATCTGGCGGCCCGGCTGTCGGACACTTTGGCTGTGACGGTGCTGGTGACCGATGACGCGTCGCCGGTTTCGCGGTCATTTGACGTGGTGCGCGGCCAACTTCAGTCGCTGAACGGCGCGCTGGGCGGGTTTACGTTGCGGCTGGACGCTTTGCAACAGCTGAAACCGGGCGGTCGTGGGGCGTTTACCTGGACTGAGGCCCGCGATGGGGCGCACTCGGCCTGCGATATTATAATAGACCTGTCCGGCGGCACTGCCTTCGTTCAGGCCCCGGCCAAACGCGAAGGCTATTTGCGCGCCGATCCCAAAGACCCGCTTGCTGTGGAACGGTTGGCCTATGAGGCAGTGCAACTGGTTGGCACGTTTGAAAAGCCGCTTTACGTGCGGCTCGAAGAAACGCTGTGTGCCCATTCCCGTGCCGAGCAGGTCGCCTGTACCAACTGTCTGGATATCTGTCCGACGGGTGCGATCGTGCCGGCGAAGGAACATGTGTCCATTGACCCAATGGTCTGCGCCGGATGCGGGGAATGTGCGGCGGTGTGCCCATCGACCGCAATCACATACGAGGACCCGCCAGTTTCTGCCCTGTTGTCACGCATGCACATTCTGGCGCGGACCTATCGGCGGGCAGGGGGGACGTCGCCCCGTTTGTTGGTCCACGATGCCCACGGGGCTGAGATGATCCGGCTGGCCGCCCGGTTCGGGCGCGGCTTGCCCGCAGATGTCATCCCGCTTGAGTTAAACGTGATTTCGGGGTTCGGCCACGCCGAAATGCTGGCCGCATTGGCGCATGGGTTCGCACGTGTCGATATCCTTCTGGCCCCAACCACCGAACGCGACGCGCTGGATCGTGAATTGGTTCTGGCGCAGGCAATTGCAAGACCAGATGGATTGTCCTTGATTGATCAGGCCGACCCCGATGCGATGGCAGACCTGCTATATGCGCAGGATGTTCCGTCACCGCTGTCCGATCCGGTGCTGCCGCTGGGCAACCGCAGACAAATCGCGCGCTTGTCCGCACAGGCGTTGAATCCGCAGGCGGATACACCTTTATCATTACCCGAAAATGCTCCGTACGGGGCGGTGGCGGTGAATACGGACGCCTGTACATTGTGCCTCAGCTGCGTGTCGCTGTGCCCGTCAGGTGCGTTGGCTGACAACCCGGACAAACCGCAGCTGAACTTTCAGCAGGACGCCTGTTTGCAATGTGGCTTGTGCAAGGGCGTTTGCCCCGAGGATGCGATTACCCTTGTCCCGCAACTGGACCTGAGCGACGCAGCCTTGTCTCAGCAGGTGCTGAATGAGGAAGAACCCTTTGCCTGCGTTGAATGCGGTGCGTTGTTCGGTGTGAAATCTACGGTCGAACGGATCATGGAAAAGCTGTCTGGCACGCATCCGATGTTTGCCACCTCGGACAAGGCCCGGATGATCCAGATGTGTGACAATTGCCGAGTGAACGCGCAGTTTCAGCAATCAGACAATCCGTTCCAGTCCAATCCAAGACCCAAGGTTGTCACGACCGAGGATTATTTCTCAAAGCGAAAGGATCATTGAAGCTGTAGCGGTGCGCCCAAATCAGCGGCCTGGATGGCAGAAACAAACGCCAGAATGGCCTCCAGCTCTTCCAGCGTCATCTCGACCGGGTGAATGGGCGAGGGGCGTTCAGGGGCAAACGGCGGTGTCAGCCCGTCAATTTGTGTGAAGGCGGGATGAGGGTTTAGGGCAAAGAACGCCTCAAACCGTTCAGACCAGTCCGGCATCGATCGCAGCACCGCGAATGATGGGGTTGAGCCCAGACCGTTCATCCGGTTCTGCGGCCCAATCACATGACACCGGCCGCAATGGGTCATCGACAGTTCCGCGCCCCGGGCAGCGTCGCCTTCGATCACGGTTTCCTGCTGGGTTGCCGTTACTTCGAAACTCGCAGAGAAGGGTGCCCCTTGGTCAGGGACAAAGCTTTCGACCGTATTCTTGCCGATATCGGACAGCAGCCAGTCGCGGAACCGTTCGTGCCGGGCGTTGTCTTCGATCCGTAGATGGTACACCACTCCGCCGCGTGCAAAGACTGGATCGCCCGGCGGGGATGTTTCCAGCACCAAAATACCCCCGTCATCCGCAATAACGCGTATCCCGGTCTTGAGAGAGAAGCGAGGAAGGATATGTTGCAGCAGACCAGAGTCTGTTACTTCCGTCGGGGCGGCAAGGCCAATGGCCTCCTGCGACCAAGAGGGACTGGCAGAGAGCGTCAGGCTCAGGCACAAAAGGACAAAGCGCATGGCCCAACCTAACGGTCTGGTCCCGATTGCGTCAAATGAACTGAATGAGACGGAGACACATGCAATGAAACGCAACCTCATCGTGGGTGGAATTAAAGGGGTAATGGCATGAGTGTTCGTGACGCGGTTCTGGCAAACCTGAAAAAGATCACTGACCCTGTATCCGGGCAGGATATCGTCAGCGCCGGAGTGGTGCGCGCGCTGAATGTCGAAGGTGACACCGTTCGGTTCGTACTTGAGATTGATCCGAAACAGGCCGAGCGAATGGAGCCCGTTCGTGCCGCCGCCGAGCAGGCCGCAAAGTTGGCAGACGGTGTGGCCAATGTGTCTGCTCTGCTGACCGCGCATTCGGAAAAGGCTCCGCCAGATCTGAAACCGAAACCCAAGCCATCGCAAACCGGCCCGCAGGCCGTACCGGGGGTGGATCGAATAATCGCCATTGCCTCGGGTAAAGGCGGGGTAGGTAAGTCCACCGTTTCGGCCAACCTTGCCTGTGCGCTGGCGGCCGAGGGTCGTCGTGTCGGTCTATTGGACGCTGATGTTTATGGCCCGTCGCAGCCCCGGATGCTGGGTGTCTCGGGCCGTCCGGCCAGCCCCGACGGAAAGACAATCCTGCCGCTGCGCAATCACGGCGTTACCATGATGTCGATGGGTCTGATGACCAATGAAGGGCAAGCGGTTGTCTGGCGCGGCCCAATGCTGATGGGCGCGCTGCAACAGATGATGAGCCAGGTTCAGTGGGGCGCTTTGGACGTGCTGATCGTGGACTTGCCGCCAGGCACCGGTGACGTGCAACTGACGCTGAGCCAAAAGTTTAAGGTGGACGGTGCCATTGTTGTATCTACCCCGCAGGACGTGGCCTTGATCGATGCCCGCAAAGGGATCGACATGTTCAACCAGCTCAAGACTCCTATCGTTGGCATGATCGAAAACATGTCGACCCATATCTGCTCCAACTGCGGGCATGAGGAGCACGTGTTCGGCCACGGCGGTGTTAAATCCGAGGCCGAAGCGCTGGGTGTTCCGCTGCTGGGTGAAATCCCCCTGCATCTGGATATCCGGGTCGCTGCGGACGGGGGCGCGCCCATCGTGGTCAGCAAACCCGACAGCCCGCAGGCTGAGGCATTCCGCAAAGTCGCCCGCGATATGATCGCCAAGGGTAACGCATGAACCAACCGGTCTTTCCGCCATTGCTGACGGGCCATCCTGTGCAGGGCGGGGAAGACCCGTTCGACCGCGCCCAAGCCATGGCCTCGCTTGGCTGCGACGCGGGGACGGTGGTTTACAACATTCAGGCCGACCGCTTGCGCGTTGCCATCGTTTTTGCGCCCGAGGTGCCTTTGCAGGACGCTATGGCGATGCTGCCTTTGTGCGCCGTGGGGTTTCAGAACGCGCTGGGTGCGCTGGCTCCGCCCGAGGTTGCCGTGCATTTGGGCTGGGATGGACTGATTTGCGTGAACGGGGCGAAGTGTGGAATGTTCCGCACCGCCGCCTCAGGCCGCGATCCCGGGCAAGAACCCGATTGGCTGGTGGTCAGTTGGGAACTGGCGTTGCTGCAAACCGGGGATGATCCGGGGAAAACGCCGGATGTCACCGCACTGTATGACGAAGGGTGCGCCGATGTCTCAGCAGCACAACTGGTTGAAAGCTGGTCGCGGCATATGCTGACCTGGCTCAATCGCTGGCAAGAGGACGGCAACGCCCCTTTGCACGGCGAATGGATGGGGCTGCTGCGCGGCGTCGGAGAGCCCTACGGACAGACGGGCGTGTTTCTGGGCACCGATGAGCGGTTCGGTATGCTGATCCGTGACGGCGATGAAACACGTTTACGCCCGCTGACCGAACTATTGGAGAACCAATGATGAAACTGGCCCGTGCGATCCATTTCGATGAAAGCGACATGAACGTGTTCCATTCCCCGGCGCGGACGGGGGAATGGTGCATATCAGGCGGGTTTGAATTCTCGAACTGGGGTGAGGCCGATCTGGAAGGTAAGTCGCGGCAGGCGTTTTCAAACGGTTGGTTGGGCGTCGAAACCTTTGGGCGCGTGACATTTGTCGCCGTGACCCAGATCGAACAGGCCGAGTTGGACCAGATCGTGCAAACTCTGGCCGAGCATTTTGTGCAATTCTACGGTGCGCCTTCAGTCGAAGCGGCCTTGGGTGTGGCACAGGCCGAATTCGTCCATATGAGTGAGCTTTGCGAAGAACACGCCCCGAACACACTGTTGACGGTAGCGCGTGAGTTGTCCGACACGGGCGTACACGAAGCGTTTCGAATTATCACCCCACAAGAAACACAGCTTGAGGCGCTGGCCGTTCACGGCTCGCTTGATGAATGAAGGTTACAGCAGGTCCGCGAAGCCGCCGAACTGACCGCGTTTGAAGATCAGCCCTTTGCCCGTGCGATACATCACCTGTTCAACCTCACCAACCAGGATCAAGTGATCTCCAGCCTCGTGCTTGGCATGTAACTGGCAATCGAACCGGGCCAGACACTCGTTCAGTTGCGGTCTGCCTTTGTGATCCGCGTCCCAATCCACGTGCGAGAAATCCAACCCATCACGCGCGAACCGCAGCGCCTGATCCTGCTGTTCCTGTGCCATAACGTGAATGGAATAGTGTTGGCAGGCATTAAAGGAATTGAACCGGAACGAGTCCTTTGCCAGGCACCACAGCACCAACGGCGGGTCCAGCGAGACCGATGAAAACGAGTTGACGGTTATCGCACGCGGTCCGTTTTCGGTGTTCGTCGTGATGACGGTGACACCTGTTCCGAAACACCCCAGCGCTTCGCGAAAAGCGGTACTTTGGTCAGGAGTTGGGGTGAAGGTCTTTTCAGTCATTGTCCGCTCGTGCAGTGGCCGCGCATCAGGTGCCACGGTCTGCCGGAATTGTCCATGAAAAGCTGAATCTTGAGCGAATATTTTGACGTTCAGTTCAAATCTTCCAGCAGGCGGCCATGCTGACGGGTTGCCTCGATGACTGCGCCAAAGGTTGTCATGCCACGGGCTTGCAGCATCGGCAGCATCTTGACCAGTGCTTGCGCTGTGGCGACAGCGTCGCCAAGGGCGGTGTGGCGCAGGTCGTGCGGAATGGCAATCTCTAACCTGTCACACAACGCATCCAGGGTGTGCTTGTCGCTGGCGCCGAACAGGACGGCGGATAGCAAAACAGTGTCGAGGATGGGGTGATCCCAGTCGACATCCATGCGTTTTGCATGGCGCCGCAGAAAGGCCATATCGAAAGGCGCGTTATGGGCCACGATCACCGCATCCCGCGCGAATTGGTGGAACGTGCGCCCCGCCGCAGCAATATCCGGCGCGCCCTGAACCATGTGGTCGCTGATATGATGAACTTTGGTCGAAGCCGGCGGGATCGGCATGCCCGGATCAACCAACATATCAAACCGCTCGCCCTGAACGATGCGTCCATTCACAACCCTGACCGCGCCGATTTGGACGATTTCGTCTTTGTGCGGCAGTAGTCCCGTGGTTTCGGTGTCAAACACCACAAAACACAGATCGCGAAGGGCGAGAGATTCGAACTCGCCCGCGACCGCGCTGTTCAGCAAGTCAAAGTCGTATACCAGTGGGCGCGCAGCCTCGGGTGCGATATTAGCGGCGCTTTCGTCGAATATCAGCAGATAGCCGGGCGCGTCGCCCAGCGGCTTCATGCGGGCGGAATAGGTTTGCGCGCCGTCGATGCTGGTCAGGGTGCAATCGACCTCAAGCCCGGATTTTGACAGTTTCTCATAGGCTTGTTGCAGTGGCACGGGCTGTAGGTATTCGTAAAGCGAGGCGTTCAAGCGGGGATGGGCGATTTGGGCCAGCACTCCGGCGGCCTGCCCATCGTACAGCACGATTTTGTGGGTGGGGCTGGCCAGCACCATCGCCACCGGAATCTCGGTCAGCAGGGCCGTCAGTCTTTGTTTTTCAGCAGACAGATGCGCAGTCTCAGCAGCCACGGCCTGAGCCACATCCATGGTCTTGCCTGACAGCTGATCCGCCAACCCGGCTGCCGCTGGGGCCAGGTCGCCCAGATAACGCGCGGCCTGCATGTCCATATCCGTGCTTACGCCCGCATGTGCGCGGGCGCGCAGCTGGGCCGATAGACGTTCGATGGGCTTTGCCACGTTGTCGTCAAACAGCAGCCAGACGGCAATGATCAAGGCGATGAAGCCGAAACCCATAAGGATTTCAGCCAGGATAAAAGCACTTGCTAACGCAGGATCAGCGACACGCAGATAGCTTACCCAAAGTGCCACAGAGCTAACGGCCAGCGCGC
The DNA here is from genome assembly GCF_056539465.1 of Ruegeria sp. BB1. NCBI lineage: Bacteria > Pseudomonadati > Pseudomonadota > Alphaproteobacteria > Rhodobacterales > Roseobacteraceae > Ruegeria > Ruegeria sp. BB1. The sequence continues at coordinate 919,177 of NZ_JBQFVB010000001.1, read as the reverse complement.
CCACTGCCATCAAGCAGAAGAACAGAAAAATTCGGACGCGCAGGCTAAGCCGGGTCAGCATGTTACACTCCGCAGGTGGCCTCGACGATGGGGTCCTCGGCGTTGACGGTCAGCCAGTCGGCATTGAGCAATTGGCCGTCGTCACCGAACTCGGCTCCATCGGCCAGGCTGGCACGGCTGTTGGTGGCGCAGTCGACGGCCACCGGCAGTTTCGAGATCGGGGACCAGCGACCAAAGAAATACATGTCCACAAGGCGTTGATCCGGCACCTGCTCGTTGGTGCGGACCGAGGCGGTGTCGATCGCGGCAAAGCGATTGACGAACGGTACGGCGTAGGTCCACGGGCGATAGAAGGCCCGGCTTTCAACCTCTTGCACGATTTCCATTTCTTCCGGCAGCGTTTCAGTGGTTCGGTTGTACCAGGAATACTCGCTGGCGATGGTCATGCCGATCATACCCAACCCAGCCGCGACCGGAGCGGCCCAGCGGGGCAGGCGACCACCCGTCAGTTTGTTCACTCCCATCACCACTCCAGCAAAGGCGATCCCTGCAAAGATGGTGCCGATCAGTTCCAGAAACATGTTTTTCTCCTGGTTTAACGCTTTTGCGCCCGTTTGGGTCTGCCTAGTTCAGCATACCTTTGCCATGGCCCACCGCCGACTGCATTGTTTTTACGACGACAAAGGCGTCTCGCAGATGACTTCGCTCAAAGTCAGACAAAGTCGATGGTGGAAGATAGTTGTCGGGGTTTTTGCCGGATTTGACCAGCCTCACCTGATGTTCCAACCGTGTTTCAGCGATCAAGTCATAGGCGTCCAGAATATCCCGCGCGCCCGAAGGGCTAAGAACTTGGGCCGCTTCGGCGGCTTTCAAGCGGGCGCGGGTGTTGGCCTCGGGCAACTGACCCTGAAGGCTGTAGATGCGGGCCAGATCAACCACCGGCACAACGCCGTTATGTTTCAGATCAAGCGTGTTGCGATGTTCGCCCGAGCGGATGGTGGCAAAACCTCGTAACAGGCCGAGCGGGGGCGTGTGCTTTAATGAATTGGAAATCATGTGCGCCACGAAGATCGAATTCGCGTTGGCTGCAGCCAGCGTGTCGGCTTGCAGATCCTCGAACAGTTCGAACGCGCCGCCGATGGGGCGCAGGTCGAACATGACCGAGGCCAGCATTTGCGCCTCGGGGTTCGGTTTGGCGATCCAGCCGTTGAAATAATCCCGCCATACCCGCACCGGCTGACACCAGCGGGGATTGGTCGCCATCATGTCGCCCGGGCAATAGAAATACCCGCAAGTGTCCAACCCGTCCGAAACATATTTTGCCAGTTCGCTGAAATAGGCCATGTCGCCGTCAGACATGTTGTCGTCCAACACCAGGCAATTGTCCTGATCCGATACGCCGGTCTGCTCTTGCCGCCCTTGCGAACCACAGGCTAGCCACAAATAAGGCACGGGCGGCGGGCCCAATTTCTTTTCTGCCAGCGCCAGCAGACGGCGGGTCACAGTATCGGCGATGTCGGTGATCAGACGGGTAACGATCTCATGCCGGTTACCGCTGGCCACCAGCTGCACCAGAAGTTGAGGAATTTCAGCCGTGACCAGTGCCATTTCACCCGCAGAGTTGGCATGAGCGATCCGCCGAACCAGTTCGGCCGAGTTTACGGCCTGATAGTGGGTCAGATCGGTCTGCGTGACGATACCGACCAGCTTGCCGCCTTCACAGATCGGGATATGGCCGATCCCGCGCTCCATCATCACATGCAACACGTCCGATCCGATATCGGAGGGTGAAAGAGTGATGGGATCATGTGTCATGATCGCTGAAACGGGCGTTGTTTCGGGCATGTTGTCCGCCACATATTTTCCGGCTACGTCCCGCAGCGTTGCGATGCCCAGCAGCGTGTCGTCTTGGGTCACGCACAGAGACGAGATATGGCGATCGCGCATCACCCGCGCGGCTTTTTGAACTTGCATGTCCGGAGGACAGGTGGCCGGGTTGTGGGCCATCAAAACGTCAATCGCGCTGGTCGCCAAGCTTTGCGGACCGGCACGTTCCCCGCGCGTACGGTTGAAGAAGTTGGCGACAACATCATGGCCGTCGATCAGCCCGCGCACCACGTTGGGGGGCAGAACCATCAGAACGGACGGCGTATGCGTATGTGCATGGGTTGCAGCTTTGCCGTCCTTCAGAAGACCACGTTCCCCAAAGGAATTGCGCAGTCCCAGATGCGAAACGACAGCGCCGTTTTCATCCGTGATCTCAACCTGTCCTTCATAGATCACAAATATGCCGGGTAGGGTGTTGCCCAGCTCATACACGGGAAACCCTTCATCGACCTCCCACACCTCGATCTGGTTGGCCAGATCGTCCAGCGTGTCAGGCGGCAAGGCGTCATAGGGGTGTACGGATTTCAGAAACCGGGTGATCTGGTCATGGGACAGGGGCATCAGACAATCCTGGGCTTCCATTTGAAAAATCCCGCCCGGTGGAATGCCGGGCGGGAACAGTAGGTCGAAAGACGCGGCACACGGGTGTTATCCATATGCCGCATCATGCTCATTTATTCTGAGCTGCGCCAGCGCCACGGGGAATGCGAACGCTTTCGACCAATTCCACGATCTCCTGCGGGGTCTCTTTGGTCATACCAGCGACCACGTAGGCGACACCGAAGTTGATCATCGCACCGATTGCACCGAACGAGGTCGACTTGATCGGACCCAGCAGCGGATCAGCATCGGTGAACGAGTTGGTGCCCGGAATGAACAGCCAGCCCTTGTGCAGGAAGATGTAGACCAGGGTCACGGTCAGACCTGCCAGCATACCAGCAACCGCGCCGGTGTTGTTGATGCGGGTCGAGAAGATCCCCATCATCAGCGCCGGGAAGATCGAGGCTGCCGCGAGACCGAAGGCCAAGGCTACAGTTTGCGCTGCAAAGCCCGGTGGGTTCAGACCCAGATAGGTTGCAACAACGATGGCCACGGCCATTGCGATCCGCGCCGCCAGAAGCTCTCCTTTTTCCGAGATCTGCGGGTTGATCGCGCCTTTGACAAGGTCGTGGGACACAGCCGACGAGATCGCCAGCAACAGACCCGCAGCGGTCGACAGAGCAGCCGCAAGACCACCGGCAGCGACCAGACCGATCACCCAACCTGGCAGGTTGGCGATCTCGGGGTTGGCCAAAACCAGGATGTCGCGGTTGAACTTGGTCAACTCGTTACCAACCCAGCCTTTTTCTTCGGCAAGCACCTGCATGTCTGCATTCTGATCGTTGTAGTACTGGATTTTACCGTCGCCGTTCTTGTCTTCCCAATCCAGCAGCCCGGTTTTCTGCCATGTCTGCATCCAGTCATAACGCGGATCCGTGTCGATTTCCTCGACCGAAACGGCACCACCTTCGATGCCACCATTGGGCCACATCATGTCGGTGATGTTCAGGCGGGCCATTGCACCAACCGCAGGGGCGGTCAGATACAGCAGCGCGATGAAGACCAGCGTCCAGCCAGCCGACCAACGGGCGTCAGCCACGCGAGGCACGGTGAAGAAGCGCATGATCACGTGCGGCAGACCAGCAGTACCGATCATCAGCGACAGCGTGAACAACACCATGTTCAACGTGTTCGAATGGTGCGCTGTGTAGTCGGCAAAGCCCAGCTCGGTCACGATTGCGTCCAGCTTGGTCAGCAGAGGCTCACCACTGGCGGTATCACTGAAAAGACCCAGCGCCGGAATCGGCGTGCCGGTCAGCTGCAGCGAGATAAAGATTGCCGGGATGGTATAGGCTGTGATCAGCACGCAGTACTGAGCGACCTGAGTATAGGTCACACCCTTCATCCCTCCGAACACCGCGTAAGCAAACACGACACAGGCACCGATCAGCAGACCGGATGTGTTGGACACCTCGAGGAAGCGGCCAAAGGCCACGCCAACGCCGGTCATCTGACCGATTACGTAAGTCACAGAGGCCACGATCAGACAGATCACCGCAACGATACGTGCGGTCTGGCTGTAGAAGCGGTCGCCGATGAATTCCGATACGGTGTATTTGCCGAACTTACGTAGGTAAGGAGCAAGCAGCAGTGCCAGCAGCACGTACCCACCGGTCCAACCCATCAGGAAGGTCGAGTTGTCATAGCCGGTAAAGGCAATCAGACCCGCCATCGAGATGAACGAAGCCGCCGACATCCAGTCGGCCGCTGTTGCCATACCGTTGGTGACCGGGTGAACGCCGCGACCGGCGGCGTAGAATTCCGATGTGGAACCCGCCCGGGCCCAGATCGCGATGCCGATGTACAGCGCAAAGGACGCGCCGACAAACAGCAGGTTGATAGTAAACTGGTCCATGGGGTTTACTCCTCATCCACGCCGTATTCGGCGTCCAGCTTGTTCATGCGCCAGGCGTAGTTGAAGATCAGCACCAGAAAGACCAGGATTGATCCCTGCTGAGCGAACCAAAAGCCCAGATCCGTGCCGCCAACGGCGATACCAGACAGCAGCGGACGCAGCAGAATGCCGAATCCAAAAGACACCAGCGCCCAGATCACGAGGCTGATGTAGATGAGACGCAGGTTGGCCTGCCAATAGCCCTTGTCGGCCTCGGCAGCCTGCGCGGAGTTTGTTGATTGATCCGCCATTGCGGGTTCCTCCTTCGCTTCCTCGTTGGGCGGCCCGTGCCCAACTCCTCCAGTGACTTGGGCCGCTTCTCGATTGTGCCTGGCACCAGCATGATGTCAGGCAAGACTCCTCTGGTCCGCCAAGGCGGGTCCATTGAAGTATTCTCTTGTTGGATCAAAGCCTTGGGGGGCTTTTCTCCTCCCCTTAACTCATCGCGCCACCCACGATATCCTTGAGGTCGCTCGCGATGTCTTCGATCTTGCCCATTGCGTTGGTGCGTTGCAGAACGCCGTGGGTTTCATAATAGGTGATCAGCGGCGCGGTTTGGGCGTGATAGGCAGCAAGGCGCGAGGCAACAGTTTCGGCGTTGTCGTCGGCGCGGCGTTTGAACTCGGTATGGCCGCATTTGTCGCATTTGCCCTCGACCGCGGGGACCTTGAACGTGTCATGAAACCCTTCACCACAGCCTGCGCAGGTATAACGGCCCGAGATGCGGGTGACCATTTCGGCGTCCTCGACCTCAAGGCTGATTGCGGCGCTGATTTTCTGGCCGTTCTCCGACAGCAAACCGTCCAGCGCCTCGGCCTGCACGGTCGTACGCGGGAAGCCGTCCAGAATGACGCCTTTGGCGCAGTCCGGTTCATCCAGCCGATCGCGCAAGATAGCGATGACGATCTCGTCGCTGACCAGATCGCCAGCTTCCATAACGGCCTTTGCAGCAAGTCCGGCCTCGGTCTCGGCGGCAACGGCGGCGCGCAACAGGTCGCCGGTGCTGAGTTGTATAAGCCCGAACGTGTCTTCGAGCATCCGCGCCTGCGTGCCCTTCCCGGCGCCCGGAGGGCCGAGAAGGATCAGAACGGCGGGGGTGGTGGTCGTGGCAGCGTCCATCACATCCTCACTTACTTGCGCGGTTTTCGATCAGATCTTCGACCACCGACGGATCGGCCAAGGTCGAAGTATCACCCAGCGAGCCAAAGTCGTTTTCGGCGATTTTGCGCAGGATACGGCGCATGATTTTGCCGGAACGGGTCTTGGGCAGGCCGGGGGCCCATTGGATCACATCGGGGCTGGCAATCGGGCCAATTTCTGTGCGAACCCAAGTGCGCAGCTCTTTCAGAAGCTCATCCGAAGGCTCGCGATCGTTCATCAGAGTGACATAGCAATAAATGCCTTGCCCTTTGATATCATGGGGATAACCGACAACAGCAGCTTCGGCCACGGCGGCGTGCGCCACCAGCGCGCTTTCTACCTCGGCCGTACCCATACGGTGGCCCGAGACGTTGATCACGTCATCGACGCGGCCAGTGATCCAGTAGTCGCCATCCTCATCCCGGCGGCAACCGTCGCCCGTGAAGTAATAGCCTTTGTAGTCGGCAAAATAGGTTTTCTCGAACCGCTCGTGATCGCCCCAGACGGTGCGCATCTGTCCGGGCCAGCTGTCTTTGATGCACAGCACACCCTCGACCCCGTTTCCTGTGATTTCGACACCCGATTGCGGGTCAAGAACGACAGGCTGAATTCCAAAGAACGGCTTCATCGCCGAGCCGGGCTTCATCGCATGTGCGCCGGGCAGGGGGGTCATCAGGTGACCGCCGGTTTCGGTCTGCCACCATGTGTCGACGATGGGGCAATTGCCCTGGCCGACAACCTCGTTATACCAGTTCCACGCTTCGGGGTTGATCGGTTCACCCACGGTGCCCAGCACTTTCAGATCGCTCAGATCGTGCTTTTCGACCCATTCGGTACCCTGACCCATCAATGCGCGGATCGCCGTGGGGGCGGTATAGAACTGGTTTACCTTGTGCTTGGCGCAGACTTCCCAAAAACGGCCAGCGTCGGGGTAGGTCGGCACGCCTTCGAACATCAGGGTCGTCGCACCATTGGCCAGCGGGCCATAGACGATATAGCTGTGGCCGGTGACCCAGCCTACGTCTGCGGTACACCAATAGATGTCGCCATCGTGGTAATCGAAGGTGATCTGATGCGTCATGGCTGCGTAGACCAGATAGCCACCAGTGGTATGCACCACGCCTTTGGGCTGACCGGTTGATCCGGAAGTATACAGGATGAACAAAGGGTCTTCGGCGTTCATCTCGGCGGGCGCGCAATAGTCATCCGCTTCAAGCGCCATTTCGTTGTAATCGAAATCGCGGCCGTCAACCCATGTGGTCTGGCCGCCGGTGCGCTTGACCACCAGACATTTCACGGTGTCTTTACAGTGCAGCAGAGCGGCATCCGCATTGGACTTAAGAGGGGTCTTGCGACCGCCGCGCGGGGCCTCATCCGCCGTGATAACCACCTTGGCATCGCAGCCGTTGATCCGCGCTGCCAGCGCGTCGGGCGAAAAGCCCGCGAATACGATGGAATGGATCGCGCCAATACGCGCACAGGCCAGCATCGCATAGGCTGCCTCGGGGATCATCGGCAGATAGATCACCACCCGGTCACCTTTGCGAACGCCCAGAGATTCCAGAATATTGGCCATTCGGCAGGTGCGGCGGTGCAGCTCGGCATAGGTTATGTGCTGGGCGTCGTCGTTCGGGTCATCCGGCTCCCAGATGATCGCGGTCTGGTCGCCGCGTGTTTTCAGATGGCGATCCAGACAGTTGGCTGCCACATTCAGTGTGCCGTCGGCATACCAGTTTATTCCAACCGAGCCGAAATCATAGCTGACATCTTTGACTTGTGTATACGGTTTGATCCAATCTACTCGTTTGCCTTGCTCATCCCAGAACGCCACAGGATTTTCGATCGAGGCGTTGTACATCTGGGTGTATGCGTCGGCATCGACATGGGCGCGGGCAACGGTTTCTGCGGATGGCGGATAGACCTTGGCATCTGCTTGAGCAGCGGTTGTCATTCTGAGGCTCCTCCCTCTGGACTTTATTTCACTGGGCCAAATCTTGCCCGCGGAACGGGCGATGTCGACCCGTTTCCTCCCCACGTCAAATAATAAGCGAAACTGAAAACAATTAAATAAATTACCGATATCTTTAGATTTGTTTGTAAAGAAATTTTGTTAGTGTGCAAATAATAGTAAATAAAACCACTATGAATTTCAAAAAAATAAATAAAACCAAAATAGTAAGTGTCATGAAATTTTTGATTGGTGGATGCAGATGATCAACCGTAATTTTTGAATCTTGGATACACCTATTGGTTGTTAGCGCTGTCTTCTGGTGCTTGGTGAATTTGTCCGGGGTTGGCACACATCAATGTTGGCGCTAGCTTTGATCGCAAGCGCTTGGAGAAGAAGCGCAACAAAGGGAGAATTCATGATGAAAAAGATGTTGAGCGGCGCGGCCGTCGCCGCCTTGGGTGTTGCATTCGTCTCAGAGGCTGCTGCAACCGAATGGAATGCCTCGGTTTGGGGCAAGCGGCGCGCCTTTACTGAACATGTCGAAAAGTTGGCCGAACTGGTTGGCGAAAAGACGGGTGGCGAGTTCACCATCAACGTCAGCTACGGTGGCCTGTCAAAGCCCAAGGAAAATCTGGACGGCATTGAAATCGGTGCTTTTGAAATGGCTCAATTCTGCGCCGGGTATCACCGCGACAAGAACCGAGCGATCACCGTGCTTGAGCTGCCGTTTTTGGGCGTGAACAATCTTGACGAAGAAGTGGCTGTCAGCCACGCGGTCTACGATCACCCGGCCGTTAAGGATGAGATGGCGCAGTGGAACGCGCGCATCATCATGACCTCACCAATGCCGCAGTACAATCTGGTCGGTACTGGTGATCCGCGCGACGAATTGGCGGATTTTGACGGGATGCGTGTACGTGCCACTGGTGGCCTGGGGCAGGCGTTCGAGGCTGTGGGCGGTGTGCCGACCTCTGTCCCAGCAACAGAAGCGTTCAACGCGATGGAATCAGGTGTTGTCGACACGGTTGCCTTTGCCCAACACGCTCACCTGTCTTTCGGCACCATCAATGAAGCCGACTGGTGGACCGCTAACCTGAACCCCGGCACGGTCAACTGCCCGGTGGTGGTGAATATCGAAGCCTATGAAGCGCTGCCTGCGGAGCACAAGGAGGCGCTGAACAGTTCGATCGACGAGGCGATTGATCATTACCTTGCGAACTACGGCGGGCTGCTTGAGCAGTGGGATAGCGTTTTGTCTGAGAAGGGCGTTGAAAAAGTTGAGATCGACGATGCCGTTCTTGAAGAATTCCGTGCTAAGGCAGCCGATCCGATCCGTGAACAGTGGATTGCGGATATGTCAGCACAGGGTCTGCCAGCGCAGGACCTCTATGATCTGGTTCAAGCTACGCTGAAGCAACAGCGCGGCGGAAACTGAGTTCCTTTTCCGGGTGCCTGACCGGGCACCCGGACACTCATCAAAAAACAGGGGATCACCGGAATGGCAGGACAAGCCACGGTGCTTGAGGACGGCAGTCGGCTCAGTTGGCTGGATCGTCAGCTCTTGAGGTTAGAGCAGTTTTTGGCATTGATCAGCGGGCTTGCCGTTTTTGGCCTTATGGTGCTTGCGGTGGTTTCGGTCAGTGGCCGCAACGCGATTAACGCGCCTTTGCCCGGTTATGTGGACTGGATCGAACAGGCCATGCCGCTGATTGCTTTCCTTGGAATCTCATACGTGCAGCGCGAAGGCGGTCATATCCGAATGGATATCGTAATCGCGCGTCTGCACGGGCGGGCTTTGTGGCTGTTCGAACTGATCTCGGTAGTTTTGATCCTTGTGCTTATGCTGGCACTGGTCTGGGGAAGCTGGTCCCATTTCGACCGCTCTTTCGATTTTGGTGCACCGCTGTGGAGCCGTGACAGTTCAATTGACATTGGCATTCCGCTTTGGCCCGCCAAGCTGCTGGCGCCAGTGGCGTTTTCGGTCCTGTGCGCGCGGCTGATGTTGCAGGTCTGGGGATATGGGCGTGCTTTTTTGCTGGGGCTCGAACATCCGGTGGCCGTGCCGTTGATTCAGGATGCTGCGGCGCAGGCCGCTGCCGAGGCTGAGCAATTCGAAGGGCAGGACTAACGCATGGACACAATAGATATTGGTCTGTGGGTTACAGGTGGCCTGCTTGTATTGGTCGTCACAGGGATGCGGGTCGCCTTTGCCGCTGGGCTTGCCGGGTTGGTCGGGCTGGTGTGGATCTTCTGGGCCAAATTCGGATATGACCCCAACCGGTTTGGCAAAGCCTTAACAGTTGCGGTGAAAACGGCCGGGCAGGTGCCGCATTCCAAGGTGGCCGCCCATACGCTCAGCCTGATCCCAACCTTTATCCTGATCGGATACTTGGCCTATTACGCGGGCCTGACCAAGGCATTGTTCGAGGCGGCCAAACGCTGGGTGGCGTGGGTGCCGGGTGGGCTGGCAGTTTCGACCGTGTTCGCGACAGCCGGGTTTGCCGCCGTGTCGGGCGCGTCGGTCGCCACATCCGCGGTTTTCGCCCGCATCGCCATCCCCGAGATGCTGAAAGTCGGTTACAACAAGCAATTCGCTGCTGGGGTCGTTGCTGCCGGGGGTACGCTGGCCTCGTTGATCCCGCCTTCGGCCATTCTTGTGATCTATGCCATCATCGTTGAACAGGACGTGGGTAAGCTACTGTTGGCCGGGTTCATCCCGGGGGCGTTTTCGGCAGTTATCTATGGGCTGCTTATTGTGGGAATAGCGGTGATTTTCAAAACCGTTGGGCCTCCGGTCACGGGGTTTACATGGAAACAGCGCTTTGCGTCCTTGCCCGGTGCCTTGCCGATTGTGGCTGTGATCCTGATCATTATCTGCTTTGTCTATAACCCGTTCGGAGAAAAGGCCTGGGGCACGCCAACCGAGGGTGGTGCCATCGGTGCCTTCATTGTCTTCTGTTTTGCCCTGTTCCACGGCATGCGCTGGACCGAGCTGAAATCCGCGTTGCTTGAAACCGCCAAACTGACCGCGATGATCTTTTCGATCATCTGGGGCGTGCTGATCTACGTGCGGTTCCTTGGTTTCGCCGACCTGCCGGGCGCGTTTTCGGACTGGATCACCTCGCTTGAGATGTCGCCGATGCTGATCCTGATTTGCATCCTGCTGGCCTATGCGGTGTTGGGCATGTTCATGGATGCCATCGGAATGCTGCTGCTGACGCTACCGGTCGTGTACCCGGCCGTCATGGCTCTGAACGGTGGGGAAGCCGTCAGCGCCGCTGAAAGTGCCTTTGGCATGTCGGGGCCGATGTGTGCGATCTGGTTCGGTATTCTGGTTGTGAAAATGGCCGAATTCTGCCTGATCACGCCGCCTATTGGCCTGAACTGCTTTGTCGTCGCCGGCGTGCGCCCGGACCTGAGCGTTCAGGACGTCTTCAAAGGCGTGACACCGTTCTTCATCGCCGACGCGATTACCATCGCGTTGCTTGTGGCGTTCCCGGCCATCGTCCTCTTCCTGCCGTCACTGGCCGGATAGAAAAAGCCCCCGGTGATGAACCGGGGGCGAGGTAATACCAGTTGCGGGTTCTTTAGCTTGCCCGCATCAGCATCCCAAACAGGTCGCGCGGATCGTCAGGATCGGCCAGCATGTCCAAAGGTTCAAAGAAATCAGTGTCCTCAATCGCGGACTTGATATAGCGGAGGGCCGAGAAATCCTCGATCGCAAAGCCGACGCTGTCGAACAGGGTGATTTGCCGGTCGTCGCTGCGCCCTTTGGCCTGACCGGTCATGACTTGCCACATCTCCGTCACTGGGTGGGTGTCGTCCAGTGCTTGAATCTCACCTTCGATACGGGTCTGCTCGGGGTATTCCACGAAGATTTCCGACCGCAACAGGATATCACGATGCAATTCGGTTTTGCCGGGACAGTCTCCGCCGATGGCGTTGATGTGAACGCCGGGGCCGACCATGTTGTCAGTCAGGATCGTGGCGTATTTCTTGTCGGCGGTGCAGGTCGTGATGATGTGTGCGCCTTCGATGGCCTCTTCGGCGGTTTTGCAGGGCACTACTGTCAGTCCTTTGCCTTGCAGGTTTGCGGCACATTTCTTGGTGGCATTCGGATCGGTGTCATACAAACGAACCGTATCAATCCCGCACATGGCCTTGAAAGCCAGGCACTGGAACTCTGATTGCGCGCCGTTGCCGATCATGGCCATAACCGACGAAGACTTCGGTGCCAGGTAACTGCCCACTAGTGCCGAGGTTGCGGCTGTACGCAGGGCGGTCAGCATCGTCATCTCGGTCAGCAGGGTGGGATAGCCGGTGTAGACATCAGCCAGCAGGCCAAAAGCGGTCACGGTCTGCAGCCCTTCGGAGGTGTTCTTGGGGTGACCGTTCACGTATTTGAATCCGTAGGCCTCACCATCCGATGTGGGCATCAATTCGATCACGCCATGCGGTGAGTGGGCCGGGATGCGTGGGGTTTTGTCGAAGCTCTCCCAACGCTTGAAATCGGATTCGATCTGGGCCGCGATTTGGGTGATCATCTTCTCAAGCCCGACGTGATGCACCAGACGCATCATGTTGTCGACGGATACAAAGGGCACAAGCGCCTTTTCTGATGGTTGCATTGGGGTCTCCTATCGACGGGACAGGTGGATGCCTGCAATCATACAGCGCACGGATCCACCGGCAGTTTCAATTGTGGGAACCGACAGCGGCAGCGGCGTTGCGCTGGCTTCGATTGTTGTGAGTTGATCCGGGGTCAGGGCGGCAAGCGCCCGGCTCGACAGCGCCAAAACCAGGCCATCCCGACCGCTGAGTTCGATGGCATTGCCCGCAAATTCGGCGATCTGTTCGTGGGTCAGGTCAATGACCGTGCGACCGGATTCTTCCAACCGGGCTTTTACGGTCGCGCGCCGGTCCGGATCGGTGATCATGTCCAGACAGATCAGCGCGTACTCGCTGCCGATGCCCATCAGAACATTGGTGTGATAGACATCTCGCCCTTCGGCATCATGTGCTTCGAACACAATAGGCTCATAATTGAAATGGGTGCAGAAACGCTCCAACAAAACGGGATCGGCACGGTTGGATTTGACTGTGTAAGCGACGCGGCCGACGTGGTCCAGAACCATTGCTCCGGTGCCTTCCAGCGCCAGTTTGTCCTGCTCAAGCCCGGAATAGTCAATCACGTCCTGAACACGGTATTCCTGTTTCAGCATCTCAATGACGTCCGCGCGGCGTTCCCGCCTGCGCGACGGTACAAACATCGGATAGATCGCCACATGCCCGCCGGGATGGGTCGAGAACCAGTTGTTCGGAAATACGCTGTCGGGTGTGTCGAGGTCCCCGTGATCGTCGAAGACATGAACCTTTACACCCGCATCGCGCAGCAATGCGACCGCCTGATCATGTTCATCACGCGCCTGAGCAGAGGTGGCCGCGGCCGAGCGGTTGGCCAATGTCTGAAACGCATTGTCGTCGCGCGTCTCAGGGTTAGAAGCAAACGCATGGGGCCGGATCATCACGACGGCAGGGGGGGCTTGCAGAGAGTGCATCAGAAGCTCCGTGTTGGGCGGTCAAAAATGCGGCGGCCCAACAATGAGGCGGCCAGATCGACCATCAGCTTTGCGGTACGGCCGCGTTCGTCCAGAAACGGATTCAGCTCGACCAGGTCCAAAGAGCAGACATGGCCGCTTTCGTGCAGCAGCTCCATCACCAGATGCGCCTCGCGTTCGGTAGCGCCGCCGGGGACGGTGGTGCCGACGGCAGGGGCGATCGAGGGATCAAGAAAGTCGACATCCAGCGAGACATGCAGGATGCCATTCTCCGCCCGGACCCGATCAAGAAACGCGTTCAATGGGGCTTTGATTCCGTGTTCGTCAATGCTGCGCATATCGGCCAGCATGGCGTGATCTTCCTCAAGCCGTGCGCGCTCGGCAGGATCGACCGAGCGCAAGCCAATCATGCCCACGCGATCTGTTGGAACCGGGGCGGGTACGGTTGGGAAATTATCAAAACCCGCCTGGCCGGTGAAATAGGCGACAGGAGTACCGTGCAGGTTGCCGCTGCCAGTGCTGTCGGGGGTGTGAAAGTCGCTATGGGCATCCAGCCAAAGCACGAACAGAGGGCGTCCGATCTGCTGGGCATGGGCGGCCATCCCTGCAACGGTTCCCATCGACAGCGCGTGGTCGCCGCCCATAAAGATCGGCAGACCCTTGGGGGCAGTTTCCTGCGCCGCACGGCTTAGCGCGTTGGTCCAGCCGATAACCTCGGGCAGGGCGAACAGATGTGTGTCCTCAGCCACATCCGTGCTGTCCGGCTGGACATCGCCAATGTCTGAAACCTGATGACCCAGATTGGCCAAAGCCTGATCCAGACCGGCCACTCGATAGGCGTCAGGCCCCATTCGGCAGCCCTGACGACGCTTGCCAGCGTCCATCGGGGCGCCGACCAATATAACGTGTTTGTTGTCCATATGTTTGTTTAGTTCCGCAGGGTGGGTTGCGAAAAGAGAGCAAAATGTTCAAAATGAAACCTCAATAAGCGAAATGAGAAATGACTATGGACGATTTGGACAGTAGGTTGCTGAATGCGCTGCACCGGGACGCGCGGGCCTCGCTGTCTGAACTGGCCGAGACGCTGGGCGTCACCCGCACCACGGTGCGCAGCCGCCTGCAGCGTCTGAAACAATCGGGCGAGATTGTGGGCTTTACCGTCCTGACCCGTTTGGATGTGGCGGAAAGCCCGGTGCGGGGCCTTATGATGCTTGAGATCGAAGGCCGCGGGACCGAACGCACGATGGCCAGAATCGCGGCCCTGCGCCAAGTGCGCGCCGTGCATACGACCAACGGCAGTTGGGATCTGATTGCCGAGATCGGCACCGAAACTTTGGCCGAACTGGACGAGGTCTTGTTTCAGATCCGGCGGATGGAGGGGATAACTCGGTCCGAGACCAATCTGTTGCTGTCCACGCGTAAAGGGCGGGTCTGATCCCTTGTAGTGCTTTGACGTTCAAGGAAATTGTGCCAAGGTTGCCCTGCGTCGCCGATCCACGCACAGGATCGTTGCAGTGCCTCAGAGCAGGGGGGAACCATGACCACGCAGGAGACAGACAAAGAGCTTTGGGCCGTTCGTCTGGCCGAGCGGGTCACCGGGTTCCTTGAAAAGCCCGCGGTCAGAATTGCGGTTCCGATCCTGGTGACGTTGATTGCACTGGTCGTACTGCACGAACTGTCCCAGCACGTGAAATGGACCGATGTTCAGGTGGATGTGGCAAATACATCCTGGAAACTGATGTTCATCGCCCTGTGCTGGACCTGTTTCAGCTTTTTGTCCTTGTCCATGTACGACGTGCTGGCCGTACAAAGCGTGGCGGACGGAGAGGTTCCCCTGACCGTAGCTGGCATGGCCGGAGCCAGTGGTTATGCCGTATCGAACTGCCTAGGCTTTTCCTACATTACCGGAACGGCGATCCGCTATCGCATCTACGCCTCGCTTGGGTTGGACCTAAGCCGGGTTGCCGGGGTCATCGCGACCTCTTGGATCGCGTTCTGGTCCGGGCTGGTGCTGTTGCTGGGCATACTGCTTACCCTGCATCCCGATGGTATTTCAAATGTTCTACCGATCAGCGACACGACTGAGACGATAATCGGTCTGTGCCTGTTGGCCGCGCTGGTGGCCTTGTTCCTCTGGCTCGCGCGTGGCGGGCGCAAGTTGGCCTATGGCGGATTTGGGTTCAACTTGCCTGGCGGCAAACTGGCAGGCTTGCTAACGCTGGCCGCGATCGGGGACCTGTTTGGCGCTTCGATGGTGCTTTATACCCTGATGCCCGATGACCTTGGGGTCGGCTACCCCTATTTCTTCACGATCTTTATTGGGGCTATTGCCGTTGGGATTGTAAGTCACGCGCCGGGCGGCATTGGCGCGTTCGAGGCGACATTGATCGCAGGTTTGGGTGCCTCTGGCCGGTCTGACGTAATCGCGGCCTTGCTGCTGTATCGTCTGGTCTACACATTTCTGCCTTTTGTCATTGCCAGCGTGTCGATTGCTGTGGCCTCGGCGCTGACGCATCGCCACCATATCAGTGGCGCGGCCACGTGGGTCTATCGCGCGATCCGGCCGATTGTGCCGATGGTTGCCGCAGGCGTGACGGCGGTTGCCGGGATCATCCTGTTGGTGTCCGGGGCCTTACCGTCCAGCAGTCAAAGCCTTGGTGTTTTGCGAGATTTTCTGCCTTTGTCCTTTGTCGAAGCCTCACATCTGGCAGGCAGTGCAATAGGTGTTCTTCTGATCCTGATTTCGCGCGGTTTGTTCCGCAAACTTTATCGTGCCTGGATCGTGGCGATGTTGCTGATGGTAGCCGGTTTCGTTGCCTCGTTGACCAAGGGGTTGGATACGCACGAGGCGATCGGCATGCTGGCCTCAATCGCGGTGCTGGCCACATTCCGGGGTGCGTTTTACCGAGTCAGCGGCGCGTCGATTTTTCGGCTGAACATCCCGTGGCTGGTCAGCGTAGTGGCCCTGTTGGCGGTCATTTTCTGGATCGGGCTGTTTGCCTATTCGCATGTCGAATACCAGAACGCCCTGTGGTGGGATTTCGCGTGGAGCGGCGACGCCTCACGGTTCCTGCGTTCCAGCTTGGTGGTAGCGGTCATACTCGGTGTGGTGGCTGTGAACTCACTCTTCGGGCGGGAAATCCCTGAACCGGTACGCACAGAAATACCGCCTGCCGTCGAACAGTTGGCATTGGAAAGCGAAGATACCGAAGCGCAGATTTCACTGACCGGTGACAAGCAGTTTCTGATCGCGCCCGATGAATCCGCGTTTCTTGCTTATGCCGACACCGGCAACGCTCTAATCACCAAGGGAGAGCCGGTTGGCGATGAAAAAGCCGGTCAACAACTGATCTGGCAGCTGCGCGAAATGGCGGATCGCGAGGGCAAGCTCTGTGCGTTTTACAGCGTTTCTACCAAATATCTGCCAACCTTTCTGGATCTGGGTCTGTCCATCTTGAAAATCGGTGAGGTCGCGCGGGTGCCGCTGCAAGATTTCTCGCTGGATGGCAAATCCCGCAAACGGTTCCGCCAGGCCAAGAACCGGGCCGAGCGTGAAGGGTATGTGTTCGAGATCATCCCAAAGGAAGAACTGACCCCGGTCCTGCCGGAGCTACGCAAAATTTCTGACGACTGGCTCGAGCATAAAGCGGGTGAGGAAAAGGGATTTGCCCTAGGCGGGTTCGACGATGACTACCTGTCCTATTTCGATTTTGCTGTGCTGCGAAATGGGGACACAGGCAAGATCGTGGCTTTTGCCAATCTGTTCCAAGGCGGCCATAAATCTGAACTGTCGCTGGATTTGATGCGCTACGCACCTGACGGCTCGAACTTCATTATGGACGCGCTGTTTGCCGAGATGATGTCATGGGGGGCAGAGCAGGGGTTCCACTGGTTCTCGCTGGGCGCGGCGCCGTTTTCGGGGATCGAGAACCGGCAACTGGCTTCGTTCTGGAACCGTGTCGGCGGGTTCGTCTATGAGCATGGCGAACAGTTTTATCACTTTGAAGGATTGCGATCCTTCAAGCAGAAGTTCGACCCGGAATGGAGCCCGAATTATCTGGCCAGCCCGGGCGGTTTTGCAGCGCCGCGCATCCTGTATGAAGTGAACATCCTGATTTCCGGCGGGCTGCGCGGATTGACCAAATAGCGATTAGTTGAGGCTTGCCCGCGTCGGGTCTTGTTGCAGTAGGTCGCCCCAATCGGTGCGGTATGCCATCTCGGCCAGCACGGTTTCAGGCAGGAATTCCTGATTTTTGCGAATCTGCCAGCCGCCGCCCAGCCCCTTGTACACGGCAACCAGATTGCTCGAGACCTGTTGCCGCGCCTCGATCAGATTGGCCTGCGACCGCAGCAACGCGGTCTGAGTGTTCAGGATGCGGGAATAATCGGCAATACCGTCGCGATATTGATCCACCGCAATCTGGGCGGCCTTGCGCGACGCTGTGACGCTGTTTTCGTAAAAGCCCACCTGCTTGCGCGATTGGGCATAGGCGACCATCGCGCTTTCCACCTCGGAATAGGCGGTTAGAACAGTGTTTTGGTAGTTGGCGATCAGCGCTTGATAAGCCGCGTCTTGCGCACGGACGTTGTTCTTGATCCGGCCGTAGTTCAGCACGTTCCAGACCACACCTGCATTGGCCAGACTGGTCGTGCTGGCTGCGGAAAACAAATCCCGCCCGCCCGAGGCTTGTAGGCCGATGGACCCAGACAGAATGAATTGCGGGTACAGATCAGCCATCGCAATGCCGACCTCGGCCGATTGCGTTGCCGCCGCCAACTCGGCCGCGCGGACATCGGGACGGCGACGCAGCAGCTCGGCCGGAACACCCACGGCTACATTCGACCGGGCTGAAGGGATGCGCCCCGAATTACCCAGCAGACTGGTCATGCGCGAGGGCGTTGCCCCCAGCAACACAGCTAGCGCATTCTTGGCCTGTTGCAGATCGCTTTCAATTTCGGGGACCAGCGCCTTGGTGTTGTTCAGCAGGGCAGTGGATTCCTGCACGTCCAGCTCGGTCGTCACACCGTTGTCAAAGCGCAATTGCGTCAGATCAGCAGACGCCTGTTGCAGCTGAATGTTCTCACGCGCGACCGCCAGAGATTCCTGCAAAGCGCGGATATTTACGTACAGGGCGGCGACATCGCCGGTCAGCGTCACCAGTGCGTCGTCGTAATTTGCCACCTGCAGCGCCAGATTGGACCGCGCCGCCTGAACGCCGCGCCTTTGCTGACCCCAGACGTCCAGCTCCCATTGCGCATCGAACCCGACCTGAGATGTCGAAAACTCGGTATCTAAGGGGATGATCCGATTTACATCCGAAATCGGCCCAAGATTGTCACTGATTTGGCGCCGCTCGATTGATCCGCCGATGGCTTGCGATTGCGGATACAGCTCGCCGAACGCAATCCCCAACTGCGCGCGAGCCTGCAGGACACGGGCACCTGCCACCTGTAGATCAAGGTTCTGGGCATAAGCCTCGGCCACCAGTTTGTTCAGGGTGGGGTCGTTGAACGTCTCCCACCATTTCACCACCGGCGCGCTGCGCGAGGTTAGGCCGCTGGGTCCGGCGCTGGGGCTGTTCACCTCGATCCATTCTTTCACGACCGGAGAGTTCGGGCGCACGAAATCCGGGCCAACTGGCGTGCAGCCGACCAGCAGGGCCGCGCATAGGGCGGTGCCGATCAATCTGCGGTGAAGTCTGGCCCGGGTCATGTCATGTGTCCTCAGATATCCAGTGGTCGGATGAAGTTGGCGAAGGAATACAGGCGGATATTGATGCGGCGCAGGAATTCAAAGCTTTTGCCCTGACCGGTGTAGATGGCGACCGCCGCGTGGCCGCCGGCGGGAAATGTGTGACCGTCTGGGATGTCGACCGAGATCTGCACCGCGATGCGACCCGGTAGTTTTGGAAACTCAAAGCCGGGCAGGCGGCCTGAGGGCAGGTACTGACCCTGACGTGTGGCCCACCAGATTGCTTCGACCTTGCCGGTTAGAATCTCGCCGGGATAAAGGTCCAGCGCGACTTCTACCTCCTGACCGGGCTCGACAAATTTCAGGTTCTGCTGGCGATAGGTGGCCAGAATGTAAGGATTATCCTTGGTCACGAAACTGGCAATTGCACCCAACCGGATATCGCCAACAACCAGACCGGGACGCGCCTGTTGCGAGACGATCATACCGTCTTCGGGTGCATAGATCGTCGTGTTATCAAGAAAATACTGGGCTTTATCTAGCTGTGCCTGCGCCTGAACGATGCCGGTATTGACCCCGTCAATCTGGGAATCCAGCGCCAGTTGGGCCTTTTCGAGATTGGCCTCGGCCTCTTTGACCTGTGCCTGATCCTCGGTGACCTGCTCATCCCAGCGATCCAGTTCGTCCTGCCTTGCGCCACCAGCAGGCACGAGGTTCTCGTACCGCGCCTGTTGGGTCAGCGCGTAGGCCAGCTGCGCATTTGCGCGCTCGATGGCCTCGGACGCCGCGATCACGTCCTGTTCCAGGATTTTGGCATTCTGCTCGGCTGCCACCAGCTGAGCGGTCGCCTCTTCAACTTCCAAAGCGAATACCGTGTCGTCAAAGCGATAGAGGGGATCGCCCTTTTTCACTTCGGTATTCGGCTCGACCAGCACCTCGGTCAGGATCGTCGGCTCAGTCAGTCGCGGCACGATTTGGATGGTCGAACGTACTACGTGGCTGTCGAGCGAAAACGGTTGAAAAAAGCGCAGTGCGACAAGGAAAATCAGCAGCAGATGCGCGCCGACCCAGAATGAAACGACACCCCAGGTGATGTTGAACTTCAGTAACTTCGCTTTGAAGAAAATGAACCAGACGAAAATGATGTAGAACAGCGTAATGCCGAGGGCGACAAACATATTCTGTGACTTCCTTTGGCCTTAGCTTTTCTGCGTCTCGTCAGGGTCTAGCGGATCGCTGTATTCTTCGTTCACCGTTCCGCCCAACCGCTTGATTTCCTTGCGGATCGCATCTTTTTCGTCATCAGGTGTGCGCCGAATGTCGACTGTGACGCCATCGTGGAAGGCCCACATAAAGGCATGCACCCACGGCACAACAGCCAGAAAACCCATCCACCCCATGATCTTGACGGCTTCGGCATGGGGGTGATTGCGTTTGATCGCGATCCGCCCCGGTAACCCCATGATGAACAGGATCAGCGCCATCACAGCCGCAAGAAGCAGGATCAATGCCACGAAAGTCAGGTAGTCATAGTAGCCAAGTGGCTGCCCCAATAGTCCCATGCTCGTGCCTCCTTTTGGGCAGGTTGTCCTATCCTCAGCCGTCGGTGCCCAGTTCGTCAATCAATTTGTAGCTGGTGGGTGGGTCTGCGCAGATTCCAGGCCCGCATTCCACCAGTGTCGAGACCGCATTCAGCGCCGCCAGCCCCAGCATGATAAAGAACGCGCTTTTGGCCAGTACGCTGCCACCAAAACGCGGCTGTTGGGTGTTTTCGGCGTATTGCCGGTCAAACAGCAGCATACAGGCCGTACCCAGCAAGATCAGGAAAAAGCAGATCGCGGACCAAGTATAATAGTGCAACCCCAGAACCGGTGACCCATAGTGACCTGTGCCCGGTACGATATGCAGCAGAATCTGGCGTACGGCGACGCTGCCGCCGAACAGTGCCGCAAGCAGCATGATCGCATAGTGCTGCGGCCGCGCTCCGTACAGCAGGTTCAGGCCTAGACCAACGCCCACGGCCACCAGTCCAACCCTTTGCAACAGGCACAGAGGGCAGGGCAGTTCATCGAGTTTAAGCTGGTAGAAATAGGCCAGCACCAACACCAGACTGACAGCCAGCATACCAAGAGCGTTGAGATTGCGTGAAAGTTCCGGTGTCATCGCGGCCCCCTTACAATTGGATCGTCAGTTGGCTGGTGGCATGGAATTTCAGCCAATACACACTCAACGCCAGCGTGAAAAAGAACAGCACATTGGCCGCTGTTGTCCGATTAAAGTAATTCAGTCCCATCGTGGCTGTAAGTAACGCAAATAAAAGCGCTATCATGGCTCGGTTCTCCCCTCCCGTGCGACGATTGCAATATGGGGGAGTGTGTCAGGTGAATTTGGTTCTGGCAAGAAGTCGCGAAGGAAATTCCCGTTTAATGCGAATTACTTGGGGTCAGGCGCACAGCTTTAATTGTGTTCGCCATTCGGAACATTTCTTGGTCAGAGAATTGGGAAGGGCTTTGTCGGTATAGAACACATCGACATCGGACAATGAGGCAATTCGGGCGGGGGCTGAACGTTGGAATTTGGAGTGATCGGCCACCACGCAGGTTCGGCGGGCTTGGGCAATGATGGTCTGACTGACCCGGACTTCTTGAAAGTCAAAATCCATCAGATCACCTTCGGCATCCAACGCCGAACATCCGATGATGGCATAGTCGAACTTGAACTGTTCGATGGTAGCAACCGTCAGGTTGCCGACCAGTCCCCCATCCGAACGGCGCAGCACACCGCCCGCCACAACAATCTGACAGTTTGGGTTGTCGACCAGAATATTGGCGACGTTCATGTTATTGGTCACCACCATCAAGTCTTTGTGGTTCAGTAATTGCCGGGCAACAGCCTCGGTCGAGGTGCCGATGTTCAGGAACACAGATGCGCCATCGGGAATATCCTGCGCGCAAAGTTGCGCGATGCTCGTCTTGGCGTCTGCGTGAAGCGCCCGGCGATCCTCATACCCGATATTCGACACCCCCGAACGAAGGACAGCACCACCATGCACGCGGTCCAGTTTACCCATGTCAGCAAGTTCCGAAAGATCGCGGCGGATGGTCTGAACCGTCACATCAAACCGCAGCGCTAGGTCTTCGACCATCACGCGGCCATCTTGTTTAGCGATGTTCAGAATGTCTGACTGGCGAAAGGAAAGGGACACGGTTGGCTCCAATTATGATGTGTTCGTTTTTGTTCTGTTTCCGTTGAATTGCAATAGTGTGCTGGGCGAATGCACAAAAAAGCAAGTATTTTGTGGCAAAACGAACAAAAACGAAAACAAACATTGACGAAGCGCGGGCCTGTACGGTTAATGAGCACGCGTTTTCGGCAAACGGGAATCATCCAGATATGGAACAGTCACACGACCAGATCTCAGACCTTTTTATCATTGGCGGCGGCATCAATGGATGCGGCATCGCACGCGATGCAGCGGGGCGCGGGCTGTCGGTGACTCTGGCCGAGATGAACGATCTGGCCTCGGCAACCTCGTCGGCGTCGACCAAACTGTTTCACGGCGGATTGCGGTACCTGGAGTTCTTTGAATTCCGCCTTGTCCGCGAGGCCCTGATCGAACGTGAAACCTTGCTGCAGGCGATGCCGCATATCAGCTGGCCGATGCGATTTGTGCTGCCGTACCACGCAGACATGCGGTTCGATTCCGAAACGCCGACCTCGCGCCTGTTAAGCACCGTGATGCCTTGGATGAAGGGTCGTCGTCCGGCCTGGCTGATCCGGTTGGGGTTGTTCATGTACGACCATCTGGGTGGGCGTAAAATTCTACCGGGCACGGCGTCTCTGAACCTGAAAACAGCACCCGAAGGGCGACCGCTGCAGGACAAGTTTGAGACCGCCTATGAGTATTCCGATTGCTGGGTCGAGGATTCGCGCCTTGTCGTTCTCAACGCCCGCGATGCCGCGGCACGCGGTGCTAATATTATGGTTCGCACCGAGGTTCTGGCGGCGAAGCGCGTAGACGACCTATGGGAGGTGACGGTTCGGGACCGCGACAGTGACGAGACACGCGTGATCAAGGCTAGAATGCTGATCAATGCTGGTGGTCCCTGGGTTGGGGATATCATTCAATCGAAAATCCACGTGAATTCGCGCGAGGGCGTCCGGTTGGTGCGGGGCAGTCATATCGTGACCCGCAGGCTGTTTGACCACGACAAGTGTTACTTTTTTCAGGGCGAGGATGGGCGCATCATTTTCGCCATCCCGTACGAGCGTGATTTCACCTTGATCGGCACGACAGATCAGGATCATCCGAATCCATCTGAATCTCCGGTGTGTACCGAGGCGGAACAGGAATATCTGTGCGCGTTTGCGACCAAATATTTCAAGACGCCAGTGACGCGAGATGAAATCGTCTGGACATACTCAGGTGTCCGCCCGCTGTACGATGACGGTGCCAGTAGCGCCACCGCCGCGACTCGGGACTATACGTTGAAAGTGGACGCGCAAGGCGGGGCACCGGTGCTGAATGTCTTCGGCGGCAAGATCACAACCTACCGACGTCTGGCCGAGAGTGCGTTGGAGAAAGCAGCCGAGCATTTCCCGGACTTACCCGGTCCCTGGACGGCTGGTGTGGCTTTGCCTGGCGGAGATTTCCCTGTCGACGGGGTGCAAAATCTGGTGGCTGGGTTGGAAGCTGACTTTGGCTTTTTGGAGCGCGCCTGGGCCGAGCGTCTTGTGAGCGCCTACGGCACCGAGGCCAGGATCATTCTAGGGGATGCGAAATCCGCCCAAGACTTGGGAGAGGACTTTGGTGCCACACTGACTGCGCGCGAGTTGGAATGGCTGATGGATAAAGAATATGCCCGCACGGCCGAGGATGTCGTCTGGCGTCGAAACAAGCTGGGCTTGCGTCTGAGCGTTGAGCAGATCGCCCGGATACAGGATTGGATGGACCATCGCAGCGCTCAGGCTGCTGCCTAAGAAAAAGCCCCGCCGATTTGGCGGGGCTTTTATTATTACGCTGTTTCTTCCGAGGGACCGGGGTCGTTCTTGGTGCCCTTGATCCATTCCCTGAGACTCTGCATCAGGGCATAGAGAACCGGCACCAGAATGACACCAACCAGCGTGGCTGCCAGCATCCCGCCAAAGACGGCAACACCGATCGCTTTCTGGCTGGCCGCACCCGCACCACTCGCTGCTAGCAGCGGTACAACGCCCAGCAGGAAGGACAGGGCGGTCATCATCACCGCGCGAAAACGCTGATAGGCTGCCTCGGCGGCGGCATCCCGGATCGAAAGGCCATTTGCCCGTTGCTCCATCGCGAACTCAACGATCAGAATGCCGTTTTTCGATGCCAACCCCACAAGCATGATCATCCCGATCTGTGTGTAGAGGTTGATATCACTGCCCACGATGGCCACGGCGGCCACCGCCCCGAACAGGGCCACAATCACCGACAGCAGAATCGACACCGGCATCGACCAGCTTTCGTATTGCCCCACAAGGAACAGATAGCCAAACAAGATCGCCAGCCCCAGGATCACAATCACCAGACTGCCCGAGGCCAACTGCTGCTGCGCCGTACCAGTCCATTCGAACGCGTATCCCGGGGGCAGGGCGGTCGCTGATTCCTCGGTCATCACGTTGATAGCATCGCCAGTGGACAAGCCCGGCGCTGGTACAGCTGTAACGGTCGCCGACCGGAACAGGTTGTGCCGCTTAAGCAGCACTGGTCCCAGCACGTTTTCCACGTCGATCAGCGTACCCAGTGGCACCATCTCACCTTGTTCCGAGCGGACATAAAGGTTCGAGATATCTTCGACATTGTCGCGATAGCTGCCATCGGCCTGGATCATCACGCGATACACCCGTCCGAACAGGTTGAAGTCGTTGACGTAGTACGACCCCAACTGCGCCTGCATGGTCTGGAACACTTCGGCCACGGACACTTGCAGTGTTTTGGCTTTTTCGCGGTCCAGATCGACGAACAACTGCGGCACGTTTGCGCGGAAGGTCGTATAGGACTGCCCGATTTCGGGCCGCTGGTTCGCTGCGTAGACGAACGACCCCACGGCCGAGGCCAGATCCTGCGGTGTGCCGCCCCCGGTTTGTTGCACCTCCATCTCGACTCCGGCCGAATTGCCAAGGCCCTGAATAGGCGGCGGGTTAAAGGCCACGATCGAGGCGGCGGATTCACCATACGCAATCGCCAGAACCTTTTGCAGAATAGCATCCGCACTCAGGTCATCGTCCTGACGATCATCCCAGTTTTCGAGGTTCACAAAGATCGCCGCGCCATTTGTGGTGGTGCCATTCAGGATCGAAAATCCGTTGATCAGAACGGTACTTGAAACGCCAGGGATCTGCTGAATCTGATCATCCACACGAGCCGAGACGACCTCGGTCCGTTCCAGCGTTGCCGCGTCTGGCAGCTGAATGTCGACGAACAGGTAACCGTTATCCTCAAGCGGCAGGAAGCCGCTGGATGTGTTGGACATGATGGTCCCGGTGCCCATCGCCAGCGCAACGATAACGCCCAGACCGACGACCGGCAGGATCAACAGTTTGCGCACGATGGCGACATAGCCGCTGCGGATTGTGCCGATGAAGCGTTCAAACACGGCCAGCAACCCCTTGGGTGGCCCCGAACGCGCCTTCAGAACAAGGCCGCACAAGGCTGGCGACAGGGTCAGCGCGTTGATTGAGGAAATCACAACGGCGGTTGAGATGGTTACCGCGAACTGTGAATACAGCCGCCCCGAGATACCGGGCATGAAAGTCACCGGTACGAACACGGCCAGCAGAACCAGCGTGGTAGCAATAACTGGGCCGGTGATCTGTCCCATGGCCTTTCGGGTTGCTTCTGCTGGGGGCAATCCTTCGTCCGCGATGATCCGTTCGACGTTTTCAACCACAACAATCGCGTCATCCACCACGATGCCGATGGCCAGAACCAACGCAAACAGCGAGATCGTGTTCAGTGACATTCCGAACAGCAGCAAAAACGCGAATGTACCGATCAGAGAGACCGGGATCGCAACAGCCGGGATGATCGTCGCCCGCCAACTGCCCAGAAAGACAAACACAACCGAGATTACCAACGTGAACGTCAAGATCAGGGTCGTCACCACGTCGTTCAGTGATTGCTCCACAAAGTCGGTGGTGTTGAAGGGAACGTCATATTCTACATCGTTAGGGAAGCTGCGAGACAGCCGCTGCAATTCGGCCTCGACACGTTCAGAAACCGCCAGCGCGTTTGCGCCAGGGGCCTGATAAATACCAATGACGGTGGCCGGAACGCTATCGAAATAGCCGGACGCCGCATAGTATTCTGCACCCAGTTCCACCCGTGCGATATCTTTGACCCGCACGATAGATCCTGCATCGCCGGTGCGGATGACAATTTCGCCGAATTCCTCGGCCGAGGTCAGGCGGCCCTTGGTCTTGATCGTGTACTGAAATGTCTGCCCCTCGGGCACTGGTGGGGCACCGATCGAACCTGCCGATACTTCGACGTTCTGCTCGCGGATGGCGTTGATCACGTCGCCCGGAGTAATGGACAACGCGGCCATTTGATCCGGGTCCATCCAGATCCGCATGGCGTATTCCAGATTGGTCAGAACGTCCGCCTTACCAACGCCCTGAACGCGCGCCAGTGCGTCTTTCAGGTTGATCGAGGCATAATTCGACAGAAACACGCTGTCATACGTTCCCTCGGGCGAGGTCAGCGTCACCAGCAGCAGCATGTTGGTGGACGCCTTCTGCGTCACCACGCCCGAAGATGTCACTTCGGCCGGTAACGAGGACATCGCTTGTGCCACGCGGTTTTGCACGTTCACCGAGGCGATATCGGGATCGGTGCCGACCTCGAAGGTGACATTCAATGAATACGAGCCGTTATCGGCCGAGGTGGACGTCATGTAGATCATGTCATCCACACCGTTCACCTGCGCCTCAATGGGCGCGGCAACGGTGTTTTCAACGGTCTCGGCGTTGGCACCGGTATAGGTGGTCGTTACGCTGACCACCGGTGGCGTGATGTCGGGGAACTGGGCCACTGGCAGAACCAGATAGCCGATGGCGCCCATGATGGTCAGGACAAGCGAAATAACAAGCGCCAGCTTGGGCCGGCTGATGAACAGGGCTGAGAACATCTGTTACTCTCCCGGCTGCTCAGATGCCACGACGGCATCGACGGCAACCCCGGGACGAACCCTTTGCAGGCCCTCGACAATGACGCTTTCGCCTTCGCGCAGGCCGTCTTTGACGATCACAGCTGTTCCTTCGTTGTCGCCGGTGGTGATGTAACGCTGTTCGACCATTTGCTGGTCATTGACGACCAGTACGAATTCACCCCTTTGATCACGTTGCAGTGCGGCCTGTGGCACCAGAACCTCAAGCGTGGGTTGCAGGGCCTCGATCCGCACGTTCAGAAATGCACCGTCCACGATCAACCGGTCGGCGTTCGAGAATTCGGCACGCATCGTAATGGCACCGGTCAGAGGGTCGATTCGGTTGTCGACAAACACGATTTTGCCCGTTTCATCCAATTCTGAGCCGTTTGGCAGATCTATATGAACATTCGGGCTTTTGTCGCTTTCGCTTAGGGATGCGGGGTTCTCACCCACGGTTTCAAGAACCGAGGTAAACTGCTTTTCATTCAGTGAAAAATTCACATAGATCGGCGCCTCGCTGACGATATTGACCAGCGGCGGGTTGTTCGGACCGACCACGTCACCGACGCTGATTGCAACCCGACCAATGCGCCCGTCAAACGGGGCGTGGATTTTGGTGTAGCTCAGATCAAGTTCGGCCTGCTGGATCGCGGCTTTGGCAGCTTTGACTTGTGCTTCGGCCACCAGTTCATTCGCGCGGGCGATATCGCGTTCGGATTCAGGGGTGGCGTCTCGTTCGTAAAGCTCTTGTTTACGGGCCAGTTCGACCTTGGCGAGTTCCAGATTGGCCTCGGCCTTGTCGAGGTCGGCGTTGCGTGCTTCTACCGTCGCTTCATAAAGGTCGGGCTCAATGGTGAACAGCAAATCGCCCTGTTTCACCAGCGCGCCGTCTTCGACATTCTGACTTTCCAGAAACCCGCTGACGCGCGCCACGATGTCGGCCTTGTTCAGGGCCTCGGCGCGGCCGATAAAGCTGGCCTCTTCGGTGATTTCCTCAGTATACGCAGCCGCGATCGAAACTTTGGGCGGCGGGGCGTCGCTTTGGTCTTGTGCTGTGGCTGTGTGTGCCATGCCCAGATAAACCAAGACAGCAAAGGCCTGGACTGGTCCGCTGTGACGGATATTTAAGTTCTTCAATGCAAGGGACATGGCAGGCGCCTCGTTCATTATAAGGATTTTGCGCCCGGGCAGGTTGGCCGCCCCGGCGAGTCGACTGAATTCAGGTCAGGATGACCGTTTTGGGATTATATCTCAAGCTTCTTGAATACGACGAACGGGCAGAGACTTGCGGGAATTTTCTCGTCAACAGGCCGACTTAGGCCGATTTGCCTGTGGTCGCATGGCTGGCTTCAGTTGAGACAACGGAAAACGGGGACCGTTTGGCCCCCGTTTCCAATTTCAGATGTTGCATCAGATCATTCGCGCGCGCCGGCGAACCGGTTTTCCCAATCTTCGCGCTGTTCGTCAGTGATTTTGGCGAACAGCACGTCTGGTACCGTAAAGGCATGCCCAGCGGGCAGTGCTTTCAGCGCAGCCGCAATATCGTCGGGCCAGCTGGTGTCCAGAGTATTCATCGCGCTCAGCATCCGGGCCGACGTTTCGGGGATGAAGGGGGCGCTGAGAACAGCATACAGGCGGATCAGGTTCAACCCCAGACGTACCTGAGCTGCGGCCTGTTCCGGATCTTCTTTGAAGGTTGACCAAGGGGCAGCGGCCTGTAGATATTCGTTGCCCGCGACCCAAATCGCCCGCAATTCCTGCGCGGATTTGCGAACCTCCATCGCCTCCATATGTCCTTCATAGGCCCGAACGCGTTTTGTGAGATCGTCAATCAGGGTCTTTTCACGTTCACCAAAACTACCGCCCTCTGGCACGGCCTCAGAGAATTTAGACCGGCAGAATTTGGTGATCCGGCTGACAAAGTTGCCCAGTACATCCGCAAGGTCTTTGTTCACAGATTGCTGGAAGTTCTCCCACGTGAACTCGCTGTCGCTGCTTTCGGGCGCATGGCTCAGCAGCCACCAGCGCCAGTAATCAGCGGGCAGAATCTCAAGCGCCTGATCCATGAAGACGCCGCGGCCCTGAGAGGTCGAGAACTGGCCGCCGTCATAGTTCAGGTAGTTGAACGATTTCAGGTGGTCGACCATCTTCCACGGCTCACCCGAACCCAGAATGGTGGCCGGGAAGGACAGCGTATGAAAGGGCACGTTGTCCTTGCCCATGAACTGCACATAGCGCACGTCATCCGCGCCCTTGTCGGTGCGCCACCAGCGCTGCCAATCGGCGTCGGCTTTGCCGTTTGCATCGGCCCATTCTTTGGCGCAGGCGATGTATTCGATGGGCGCGTCGAACCAGACATAGAAGACTTTACCCTCCATCCCCGGCCAGTCCTGATCACCTTTCTTGACCGGTACGCCCCAATCCAGATCACGGGTGATGCCGCGATCTTGCAGACCGTCGCCATCGTGCAACCACTTCTTTGCGATGGAGGTCGTCAGGATCGGCCAGTCGGTCTTGCTGTCAATCCAGGCGTCCAGCTGATCTTTCATGGCCGACTGACGCAGATACAGGTGCTTGGTTTCGCGCACCTCCAAATCGGTAGAACCGCTGATCGCACTGCGCGGCTCAATCAGGTCGGTCGGGTCCAGCTGCTTGGTGCAGTTTTCACACTGGTCGCCGCGCGCGCGCTCATAGCCGCAATTGGGGCAGGTGCCCTCAATATAACGGTCGGGCAGAAAGCGGCCATCGGCATTGGAATAAACCTGCTTTTCCGTGACTTCGCGGATCAGTCCGGCGTCATCCAGCTTACCTGCAAAATGCTGGGTCAGCTTCTTGTTCTGATCGCTGGACGAACGGCCAAAGTGATCGAAGCTCAGACCAAAGCGGTTGGCGATGTCGGCCTGAACGCCGTACATCTCGGCGCAATATTCGGCCACTGGTTTACCCGCCTTGGCGGCGGCCAGTTCGGCGGGGGTGCCGTGTTCATCCGTGGCGCACAGGAACATGACCTCATTTCCCCGGCCACGCTGATAACGCGCGTACAGATCGGCAGGCAATTGCGAGCCGATCAGATTGCCGAGGTGCTTGATCCCGTTGATGTAAGGGATCGCCGAGGTGATGAGAATCCGAGCCATTTTGCGTTTCCACGTATCTATCTGCGCGCCCGTCTACCTTATGTAACCGGCCAGCAAAACCCCGGGTTTCGCGCAGGGGCGATTTAAAACAACAACAACCCCGAAAATCCATCTGGCAGAGGAATGCGATTGCATCCGGCTGGTGGTCCACAATACCCCTAGGTTGAATAATGGAATCACGGCTACTTGAATTTGTGTTATCGCTACCTATCTAATGTATACAAAAGTATACATAAAACGAGGGCAACCTACTGATGTTTGACTTTTTGCTAGAGGGCGCATTTGTGCCCTTTACCTTGGCGCTTGCGCTTCTGTTCGGTCTTCTTGGGCTGGAACTGATCGCTTTGGTTCTGGGCGGAAGTCTTATGGCAGGCGAGGCCGAGGTCGATCTGGATGTGGTTGACGGTCCCGATCTGGACATTGGTGATTTTGACCTGGATGTCGACGCGGATGTTGATCTGGGCGAATTCGAACTGGCCGAGGTTGAGGCGGACGTATCGGGCGCAGCCCCTTCGAGTCCTTTGGCGTGGCTTGGGATCGGCAAGGTGCCATTCATGATATGGCTGGCGGTTCTGCTGGCTGGATTCGGCCTGTCGGGAATTGGCCTGCAATTGGCGCTGCGCGATCTGCTGGGCTTTGACCTGCCAAGCTGGATGGCGGCACTTCCGGCCGGTGCCTTTGCCCTGTGGTTTGCGCGCGGCTTTGGTGGTGTCTTTGCCCGCCTGTTGCCGAAAACCGAGACCGAGGCGATGTCGGAACGCATGCTTGCACGCCGTCGTGGCATGATCACGCAAGGAACGGCCTCGCGCGGGCGTCCGGCTGAGGTCCGCGTCACCGACCGTTTTGGAAACTCTCACTACCTTCGCGCGGAACCGTTGCAGGACAAGGATGCGCTGAAACAAGGCACCGAAGTGCTGGTTTTGCGTGACCGACGGCGTGACCGGTTCGTTCTGGTCGGCTTGTCAGACTAACAAAATTTCAAACCCCAACCTGGAGGATTTAGCATGGAACTACCATTCCTGGCCGTCACAGTTGTGACCTTATTAGCAGTCGTTTTGTTCATCGGCCTTGTGCTTGGCCGTCTGTATCGCCGCGCGACCCGAGAGGTCAGTCTGGTGAAAACCGGGGCAGGTGGCAAGAAAGTCATCATGGATGGCGGCGTCATCATCGTACCGCTGCTGCACGAGGTCAGCCCGGTCAACATGAAGACCTTGCGCCTTGAAGTGCAGCGCAGCGGCGAGGCTGCTCTGATCACCAAGGACCGGATGCGTGTGGACGTTGGCGTGGAATTCTACGTCTCGGTCATGGCCACCGAAGAAGGTATTTCGCGCGCGGCTCAAACACTTGGTGGTCGCACTTTTGACGTCGAGCAACTGCGCGAGATGATCGAAGGTAAGCTGATCGACGGTCTGCGTGCTGTGGCCGCTCAAATGACCATGGACGGGCTGCACGAAAACCGCGCCGACTTTGTGCAAGAGGTGCAGAATGCGGTGTCTGAGGACTTGTTGAAGAACGGCTTGTCGCTGGAATCTGTTTCGCTGACGGCGCTGGACCAGACGCCGTTTGAGGCCTTGGACGAGAACAACGCGTTTAACGCGGTAGGTATGCGCAAACTGGCAGAGGTCATCGCCGTGTCCAAGAAAGAACGCGCGCAGATCGACGCTGAAGCTGAGGTTGAGGTTCGCCGTGCCGCGATGGAAGCGGAACGTCAGAAACTGCTGATCGAGCAGGATGAAGCGCAGGCGCGGATCGAGCAGACGCAGAAGGTGGAAACCTTGCGCGTGGCACAAGAGGCTGAAATTGCGGCGCGAACCGAAGATTCGGTGCGTGAAACCGAACGCGCCCGGATCGCCCGTGAGGAAGCCATTCGGGCCGCCGAGATCGAGCGTGAGCGCAATATCCGTGATGCCGAAATCGCGAAAGAGCGGGAACTGGAAGTGGCTGAGCAAGAACGCCAGATCATCATCGCGCAGAAATCCGAAGAGGAAAGCCGCGCACGTGCCTCTGCTGACTTGGCTCGTGCTGAAGCGACTAAGGCGACCGAAGCCGTGGCAACTGCCCGCGAAGTGGCCGAGGCCGAGCGTCAAAAGCAGATCGTACTGATCGAAGCCACGCGTGAAGCCGAACGTCAGGCCACCGCGATCCGTTTGGCCGCAAAGGCCGAGAAAGAGGCCGCCGCCGACCGCGCCGAAGCCCGCCGTGAAGAAGCGCAGGCCGAAGCGGACGCGCTGAATATCCGCGCCGAGGCCAAGAAGAACGACATGCTGGCCGAAGCGGAAGGTAAGCGCGCGATCGTTGAGGCAGACAATGCCCTGTCGCCCGAACAGATCCGCATGAAGGTTGATCTGACCCGGATCGAAACCATGCCGTCGATCATCTCGGAAATGGTGAAGCCGGCTGAAAAGATCGACTCGATCAAGATCCATCAGGTCGGCGGCATCGGCGCTGCCAATGGAGGCGGGGCTGCAAATGGCGACAAGCCGGTGGTCAATCAGGCGCTGGATTCGATCATGGGTATGGCGGTGCAGATGCCCGCGCTCAAGAAGCTGGGTGAAGAACTTGGTTTGTCGATGGAGCAAGGCGTCGGTGGCGTGGTGAACGGCGCGCTGGAGCAGTCGGTTGAACCCGCCAAAGTGGCCGAGGTGGTGGAAGACGAAACACCGCCGACACAGCAATAACGGAATAAGGGGCCGGGATTTCCCGGCCCTTTAATCTTCGCGCGACTTTTTCAACAACCGCCCGATGGTGAACGAAGTGCGTGGGGCGTAAACATAGTTGGTCCGCTCGTCCGGTGTTGGGCGGGACCGCATCCGGGCCAGGCCAAACACGATCAAAACCAGATGCCCGGCTGCCACAAAGGCAAACAGGGCACTTGGACCGAATTGCTGGATCAGGGTGGACGAAATGTAGGGCGAAGCAATAGCCCCCAGCGCGTACCAGAACATCAAAGCGGCTGATAATTCGACCCGTTCCTCGGTGGTAGCAAAGTCATTTGCGTGCGCCGATGACACCGAGAAGATCGGGAAAGTTGTCAGGCCAAAAATGGCAGCGGCCAGCATGACGCCCAAGGTGCCGGTTCCGCTGGCGGCCATTGTTACGCCACAGCTAAGCACGGCAGCACCGGACAACCAGATCAGTACCCAGCGCCGGTCGAATTTGTCGGCCAACCATCCCAGCGGATATTGCGCCAGCGCCCCACCCAGAACAAATGAGGCCAGGAAGAACGCGATCTGATCCACGCCTAGTCCGACCTCTTGCCCATAAACCGGACCGACCATTCGGAACGAGGCTGAGCTGAGCGCCGCAACAATCACACCTGCCACAGCAAGGGGCGAACTGCGCCAGGCCAGTTTGGGCCGCAAGCGGGGGGCGTTAGGTGTGATCGGCTGACTGGCGCGGGTCAGGGTCAGCGGCAGCAGGGCGGCACAGCACAAAATCGCCAACAGGTTATAAGACACGTATGAGGCGGGCGGCAGCACGGCGATGATCAACTGTGCCCCCAGTGACGCCCCCATATCCACGAACCGATAGGTCCCCATCGCCCGGCCACGGGTTTCGTTGGTGACCTTGGCATTCAGCCAGGCCTCGATCACGGTATAGCAGCCCGCCACACAGGTGCCCGAAGCGATCCGCAATGCGGCCCATAGATAGGGGTTGTCGGTCAGGGTATGCCCGATCAACCCCATTGCACCCAAAGCCGTGCAGACCGCGAAGGCGCGAGAGTGGCCGACATTCCCCATCAGTCTCGGGGCCCACCAGCAACCAATGAAAAAGCCTAGGAAATGGGACGAGCCCAGCAGACCGATCTGCTCGGTCGTGAATTCCAGTGTAATGCCCGAGATGGCGTCCAGCGGCCCGACGCCACCTGTGGAAAGTTGCAGCAGAATGACTGAAAGAAAGAGGGCGGCAAAAGAAATGATCGTACGCATGATGGGGGCACCTTGGCGAATTTTGCCGGTGATGCGCGCGCCTAATCGACGCGGGGACGTCGTTTTTTGCCTATTCGGCTTTTTTGATTTCAGCCCGGATGTCTAGCCCGACGGTGTCCTGTACCAGATCGGCATAGCCGGACGCCCCATAGTCGTGACGGTTGAGCGAGCCGGTCAATTGGATCGAGAGCATATCCAGGATATTTGCGGCGCTGCCGGGCGGTCGGTGAAGGTTGGCTTGCAGGGTGATCGGGCGGGTGACACCGCGCAGGGTCAGGTCTCCGGTAACCTCTGCACCGCGCGAAATTCGACCGCCTTCTCCAAGCTGCACCTTGGTTGACGTAAAGTGAATGGTTGGAAAGTTCTCAACGTCCAGCACCCCGGCGCTCAGCATTGCGGTTCGGGCAAAGGGCAATCTGGTGCGGGCTTCAGCCGCGTTCAGGGTCACGCTGACGCGGCTGTTGATCAGATTGCTCAAGTCGATCTGAATATCCGCCGACTGGATTGGCATGGTACCGGATTGTGCAAGGCCCGACAGATCAAAGGTAAAGTCGACGGATGTGCCCTGTGACACCAGCTCGTATTGAGTAAGCGCAGCTTGGGCTGGACGCGCCATGGGCAAGGCGGCCAACCCGGCCAGAACGATGCGCCGGGACAGCAGGCTCATGCCAACGCCCCGTGCCCGCGAGGGCGCGAGCGGTGCAGCAGCACCAGCAGGATGGCGATGTTCAACCCGTTCCAAAGAAGGCCGTTGACGAAGGCCAACTGATAGCTTCCCGTCACGTCGTATATCCACCCGGACATCCACCCGCCCAAAGCCATACCCATGATGGTCATCATCAGGACGAACCCCACCCGTGCGCCGGCCTCTTTCGGGGGCATGTATTCGCGCACCACTAAGGCATAGCTGGGCACGATCCCACCTTGCGCCAGCCCGAACAGCATACTGATGACATAAAGCGAGATCATCCCGTCATAGGGCAGGAATAGAAACAGGGCGATGCATTGCAGGGTAGAACCGATAAGCAAGGTCCTGATCCCACCCAACTTGTCGGCGACCAACCCCGAAACGATCCGGCTGAGGACACCACCCAACAGCATTAGTGACAACATCTCGGCCCCGACCGCAGGGCCATAGCCCAGCCCGACGCAATAGGACACGATATGAACTTGTGGCATGGACATGGCTACGCAACAGCCGATCCCGGCCAGACCCAGGATGTATTGAAGGGTGCGCGGAGGTATTCCAACGCTGCGCGTATTAATTTGA
The DNA here is from genome assembly GCF_056539465.1 of Ruegeria sp. BB1. NCBI lineage: Bacteria > Pseudomonadati > Pseudomonadota > Alphaproteobacteria > Rhodobacterales > Roseobacteraceae > Ruegeria > Ruegeria sp. BB1. The sequence goes on along the minus strand of NZ_JBQFVB010000001.1, from coordinate 883,948 downwards.
GCAGTAGCAGCTGCAGTACTGTGGGCTTCGTCCGGAACCTTACGGCCTAGTAGTAAGGAAAGAGGTATAACAACGATCAGTGTCACGATGGCCAATGTCAGATAGACTTGCTGCCACCCTTCTCGGGCCAGAATTCCGGCCAGCAGGGTGGGCCAGATGGCCCCAGACAGGTAGTTTCCGCTGGCGACCAGCGCGACGGCGATCCCGCGTCGCCGCATGAACCAATGGGAAATGTCCGCGATCAAGGGGCCAAACCCGATGGATGCGCCCAAGCCCATCAATAGATGCGCCACCGAGAGCATCAACATGTTCGGGGCCAATGTCGCCAATAGATAGCTGACTGCACTTAGCACAGAAGCCCCGATCAGCGCTTTGGTCACGCCCAGCCGATCCACCAGTTGCCCCAGCCACATATTACCAAACGCAAAGCCGATCATGGCGAGCGTGTAGGGCATCGACACTTCGGCTCTTCCGGCGTTGAACTGTACCTCGATTGCGGGCATCACCACGACCACCGCCCACATACCGGCATTCGCCACCATGGCGATGCCAAGCGTGATCAGAAGGCGAAGCCAGGAATATCGGCTGTCATGGATTGGATGGCTCATGCTGGCACGCTAGGGCGGGGGTCCGGCTTTTGCCAGTCACAAGTTGCGTGAACTGCGTGATGTGTCACACCTAAACATCTTCGGCTTCGGTCCGGGTCAGATTCAGCCCGGCGCGTGGTTTGATCTGGGTGGCGCGCCAGCTGACCGGGGGCAGGGCGCGGGCGCGGCGGCGGGTCAGGGTCCAGCGGCGGGCCTCGCCCTGATGGTTCGCGGCCATGTGCCAGCGGGTCTCGACCCCCTGCGCGCCACCGTCGCCGGGCGTCAGCAGCAGCCCCAGCGGCGCCCGCCCCATCGTGCCACCCTGTTCAGCAGCCAGATGCATGCGCCGCACCGGCGTCAGCCCCGGTGCGCCCGGCAGGTCGCCGATGATCAGCGGAATGGCCCCGCTGCGCAGCGCCTCTTCCATGCACCACAGCAGGTCTTCGGCGCGGGTGGGGCGGACGAACAGGAACCGGGCAGGATCGGCAAAGGGCATCATCCCGTCCGGGTTCAATTGGCCGGACTCCCAAGCTGGAGAAATCCACAGCACCGGCCCCTGCGCCTGGCCGGCCAACCACATGGCAAAGCTGCGCCGGGCGGGGCCGCAGGCCTCATGCACGCGGGCCAGCTGCAGAGTGATCTGAGGGTGTAAGGTCAGCCCCGGCGCCTCACGCGCAGGTTTGCGGCCAAGAAGGTTTATAGACATGCCCGCAGCTTAGCATGTTCTTATTTTGTTCTCAATTCGGAAATGCCGCCGCAGACCCTTTAACGAGACAGGATCAGACGGCCATCCGCGAACTGGATATTCGAAAAGCGATGCAGATAATCCATGCCCAGTAGCGATTGGCGCAAATCGCCTTCGTTGACCCAGGCCGAGACGTTGTGATCGGTGATCGGCCCCAGCTCAAGGCTATCCAGCCGAACGGGTGCGGTGCGGACCTCTCCATTTGCGGTCGAGGCGCGGCCGAGATAGTTCAGTTGGTCAGGGTCAATACCAATGCGTCGGGCGTCCTGATCGCTCAGCACGATCTGGCTGGCACCGGTGTCGACAAGAAAGGTTATCGGCTCTCCATTAACCACAACGGGCAGGTAATAATGGCCGTCACGTGCCCGAGGCACCGCGATCGTTTCGCCAGTGACAGTCATCTGCGGGGCAGGGCCAACGGTTGATCGGATGTCTTCCCACAGTCCGACAACGGCAATGGCACCGACGAAAATGAACACCCAGGCCATCGCCTGTTGCATGGTCTTGTTCAGAGACTGACGGTTCTGCGAGACGAACCACGCCACCACCGCCGCACCAAGCACGGCCAGATATACCAAACGTCCAATGCTGTCGCCGTCCATGCCGTACCCCTTACCACGCTCACTTTAATCTATATGGGGATTTACGACGCAAAACCAAAGGCCTTGAGCCCGTCCAAAATAAACTGAACCGACAGCGCCGCCAGCAGCATACCCAGCAGCCGGGTCAACACATTCAGCCCGGTTTTGCCCAATACACGTGCCACCGCCCCAGATGTCAGATACATCACAAAGACCATTGCCAACACGACCAGCATTACTCCGACGACCACGGCCAAGCCCTGAATACCGGGCTGCTGACCTGCCAGCAGGATCATGGTCGCAATCGAGCCGGGGCCAGCGATCAGTGGAATACCCAGCGGAAATACCGATGGATCCGGATGTTCCTCTTCCTCGGCACTGTTTTCCCGACGTTTGGTGCGGCGTTCAAACAGCATGTCGAGCGCGGTCAGAAACAACAGAACGCCCCCTGCGACGCGAAACGCTTCCATCGAGATGCCTACAAACCCCAGAAGGGCCTCACCGAAGGCGGCGAAGGCGGCCAAAATCACACCTGCTGTCAAACAGGCCCTGATCGCGATTGAGCGACGGGTGTGCCAGTCCATGCCCTGGGTCAACGCCACAAAGATAGGCGTTTGGGCCGGCGGGTCGAGGACCACGAAAAGCGTCGTGAACGCGGTGATAAGGAATGCGCTGTCTATCATGCTGCTGTTTCTGCCTGTTCAAGTCGTTCGGCGGCTGCCACCCACAAAGTCTCGGCCTTTTTCATGGCTTCAACCACTTCGGCAAATTTCCGGTTCCAGGTTTCCAGATCGTTGATGCGGTCATCTTCGTACAATGCTGGATCTGCTAGTTTTGCGGACAGTTTCTCCTGCATGTCCGTCAGCTTTTCAATCCGGTCCTCGCATTTGCGCAGTTCGGCGCGCAGGGCCTGCATCGTATCACGCGAAGGGCGTTTGGGTTTCGCCGCCTTGGGTTTCTCTTTGACCGGTTTGTCACGGGCCAGCAGCATGGCGCGATAAGCCTCAAGGTCTCCGTCAAAGGGTTTGACCGTTCCGTCCGAGACCAGCCAAAGTCGGTCAGCAACCAGTGACAGTAGATGCATATCGTGGCTGACCAGAACGACTGCGCCGGAGTATTCAGTCAGCGCCTCGACCAGCGCTTCGCGGCTTTCGATATCCAGGTGGTTGGTCGGTTCGTCCAGGATTAGCATATGAGGCGCGTCGATGGTTGCGATCAGCAACGACAAGCGGGCCTTTTGGCCGCCCGAAAGGCGCCCAACCAGCGTTTCCGCCTGATCCGCGTTCAGCCCGAACCCGGCCAGACGTGATCGCCATTTGCCCGGTGCCTCATCTGGGCGCAGACGGCGCAGGTGGTCCAGCGGTGTTTCGTCCACATGAAGCTCATCCACCTGATGTTGTGCGAAATACCCGATGCGGAGTTTGTTGCTGCGGGTCATCTTCCCCGCCATCAGGGGCAGGCGGTCGGATAGCAGCTTGGACAGCGTCGATTTTCCCTGACCGTTTTTACCTAACAACGCGATGCGGTCGTCCTGATCAATGCGCAAGTTCAGACGGCGCAATACTTCGGTTTCGCCATAGCCAGTCATACCGCCTTCGATCTGGATGATCGGAGGGGACAGTTCCTCGGGCTCAGGAAATGAAAACGCCCGCAGCGCGGCCTCTTGTGGGGTCGAGACCAGCTGGATGCGTTCGATCATCTTCAGGCGCGACTGGGCCTGGACGGCTTTGGATGCTTTGTACCGAAACCTGTCCACGAAGCTCTGCAGGTGAGCGATGCGGGCCTTGGCCTTGGCGTTTTCCGATTCCGCTTGCGCCAGCCGTTCCGCCCGGCGTTCGGCGAATTTGTCATAAGGCACCGCGTAGTAGGTCAGTTTGCGGTCTTCCAGATGCAAGATCGAGCCCACCGCACGGTTCAGCAACCCGCGGTCGTGGCTGATGATGATCACCGTATGCGGATATTTGGCCAGATAGCTTTCCAGCCACAGTGCGCCTTCTAGGTCCAGATAGTTGGTCGGCTCGTCCAGCAGCAGCAGATCGGGCTGCGAAAACAGCACTGCTGCCAACGCCACGCGCATCCGCCAACCGCCCGAGAAATCCGAACAGGGGCGCAGCTGGTCTTCGTCATCGAACCCCAGACCCTTGAGGATCGAGGCTGCGCGGGATTCGGCAGACCACGCGTCGATATCCGCCAGCCGGGTCTGAATCTCGGCAATGCGCGCGGGGTCTTCGGCGCTATCGGCCTCGGCCATTAGGGCGCTGCGTTCGGTGTCGGCGGCCAGTACCGTGTTGATCAGCGACACGTCGGACGAGGGGACCTCTTGCGCCACGCCGCCGATCCGTGCGCGTTTCGGCAACACGATATTGCCCGATTCCAGCGCCAACTCGCCCCGGATCAAGCGGAACAGAGTGGTCTTGCCGGTGCCGTTACGCCCAACCAGACCAACCTTGTGTCCATCGGGAATGGTGGCGCTGGCACCGTCAAACAGGGGGCGGCCTTCGACCGCATAGGTGATGTCTTCGATCCGTAACATGAGCCGCTCATAACAGAGCATGTCAGACGCCGCCAGCGGGTTGGCATGTTCATCGATCAGCCTATGTGCTAGCGCTGGTCCGGTTGGATTTTGACGGTTTTAACATGCGCGCGGCTTCTTCGCCTCCCTCTCTGATCACTTTGGTGTTCGCCACGGCGATTTCCGTGCTGACGCTGAATATGTTCCTGCCGTCGCTGGCCCGAATGGCCGGGGATTTTCAGGTCGACTATGCATTGGTGAACCTGTCGGTGGCCGGATATCTGGCGGTGTCAGCAGTATTGCAACTGATCATGGGGCCGCTGTCCGACCGATTTGGTCGCATGCCCGTTTTGCTGATCTGTATGTCGGTCTTTGTTGTGGCCTCGGTTGGTTGCGTTTTGGCTGAATCAATCTGGGCCTTTCTGGGCTTTCGTCTGTTGCAGGCGGCTGTGGTTGCCGGGCCTGTGCTGTCGAGCGCCGCAATCCGGGACATGTACCCGCCGAACGAGGCCGCCAGCAAACTGGGCTATGTGGCCATGGCGATGGCGCTGGCCCCGATGCTTGGGCCAATGCTAGGCGGTGCGCTGGACGGCCTTTTCGGCTGGCGGGCAGGCTTTGTTCTGTACTCGGGCTTAGGGGCGGGGATGCTGCTGTTGCTGTGGGTCGATATGGGTGAGACCAATACCAACCGTTCTTCAACCTTCGCGGCGCAGTTGCGTGAATACCCCCACCTTTTTCGTGCTCGCCGGTTCTGGGGTTATGCCTTGTGTGCATCGTTTTCGATCGGCGGGTTCTACAGTTTCATCACCGGCGCGCCCCTTGTCGCCGCTGCTTGGTTCGATCTAAGCCCCGCGATGTTGGGATTGGGGATCGGCATCATCACCGGTGGCTTCATGGTGGGGAATTTCATCACGGGTCGGATCGCCGCCAGAACACCACTGACAACCATGATCCTGATCGGACGCATCGTCGCGTCGACTGGGCCACTTTTGGGTCTTCTGCTGTTTCTTGCGGATCTGGGCTCGGTCTGGGTGTTCTTCGGGTCGGCTATTTTTGTTGGCTTTGGCAACGGATTGACCAACGCCAATGCTTCGGCCGGTCTGATGTCTGTCCGGCCCAAACTGGCAGGCAGCGCCGCTGGCTTGTCAGGTGCGATGATCGTGGCGCTTGGGGCGGTACTGACCTCGCTGACCGGGTTATGGGTCAGCCCCGACAACGGGCCGTTTCTGGTTTTGGGTATGATGTGGGCATGCAGCTTTGCCGGACTGTTGGCCGTGGTTTATGTGCGCTGGGTTGACCGTCAGGACCCACTGCCCGAGACGATCTGAGCCGCTGCGCATCATAGTCCTTTTCATATCAGACAGACCGTGCTACGCGGCGCGCGATGGATTTCGGCGCGACCCCGCGCCTTATGTTAAGGAGAGGCCGACATGGCACTGGAACGCACATTCTCGATCATCAAACCTGATGCAACCCGCCGCAACCTGACTGGCAAGATCAACGCCAAGTTCGAAGAAGCCGGCCTGCGCATCGTTGCGCAAAAGCGCATCCACATGACCAAAGCTCAGGCTGGCAAGTTCTATGACGTGCATGCCGAGCGTCCGTTCTATGACGAACTGTGCGAATTCATGTCGTCGGCTCCGGTTGTTGTTCAGGTTCTGGAAGGCGAAGGCGCCATTGCAAAGAACCGCGAAGTCATGGGCGCAACCAACCCTGCAGACGCAGCCCCCGGCACCATCCGCGCCGAGTTTGCTGAATCGGTTGGTGAAAACTCGGTCCACGGTTCGGACGCTCCGGAAACTGCAGCGGTTGAAATCGCTTACTTCTTCTCGGGCATCGAACTGGTCGGCTAAGCCGCCGTCAGATCGGATTCTTGAGCCGCTCCCGTTTACGGGTGCGGCTCTTTTTTTTCGGCTTGAGGTCGTCGGCAGACACCCGCACACCGATTGCATCCAGATCCGAGATCATCTGGGTTTCAGGCATCGCGGTGACGCTGGCCTTAATGGCATCGAACCGCTGCCGCAGGGCCTTTTTCTCATCGCCCTTGCAATCGTTCCACGGGCGGCCCTGCAACCCCATGACCAGCACGTAGTAGCCGATGAAATGCGGCTTGGTTCCTGTCTGCAAAAGCCGGGAATAGGCTTTATCGGGACCTAATTCGCGCAATTCCCGTGCCGAATGAATACCTGCACGGGCGCAGGCTTGTTCGTAAGCCGGGCCGAGGTTGCGGATTGAGGAGATAGGGTCGGACATACGCTACTTTTAGCGGGGTGTTTAGGGGCTGTCGACCTGACGCACGGTCAGTAAGACATCAAGCTTGCCAGACGGAATAGTATGCGATTTCATGGCACCATGCTGTCATGAGGGTGCCGATGTTCAAGAACCGGGAGACCGCTAAGAGACACGGCAAGAACCCGCGCTGGCAGTTCGATGGCACGGCACTACGAAGCCTTGATGCCTTGAAAACGAGGCGCGGGTGATGGGGCGGAAACGCAGGGTGTTCGTCCATTCAGGCAAGTTCGATCAGGACGAATTCTCAGGATTAGTTAATGGGTTGACGATCGCGTTTGAACCGCTTTCCGCTGCCCGCTCCTTTGACCTGCTAGACAGCCATGATCAGTCGCTACGGGCCAAAGGCCGGTTATTGATCGAAACAGGCGGCTCGTTGCAGCTGCTGAACGACAGGGACTTTTTGATTCAGGATGGCGGCGGCACAGGCATGTTCGTACAGGACTTGCCGGATGGACCTGTCCGCGCGGCGTTGAAAGATTTCCCAAAGTTGCGCGCGCTTATGTGTATCGGCTCTGGCACCATCAAAGGCAGCACTTTTGCCGTATTGGACGATCTGCAAAAAACACAAGTTCGCGGCCGCGCCCTGACTTTGGGCACACACCACGGGCAGGTGACGATCCTGACCGTTCAACCCCTGCGCGGGTATAAACGCGCCTTTCAAAAGGTCTGTTCGGCGCTAGAGGAATTGGCGGCTGGCGCGTCAGGTGCAGAGGTGGTCATGCAAGGCCTTTTTGCAGATTTCCCTGCCTACAATGCCAAACCCGATATCGAGTTGGGCAAACAGGAACCCTCGATCGAAGTGGCGGTGGATATCATCCGCACCTATCTGGAGGTCGCGCGCAAGAACGAGGCGGGAATTGTCGCGGATATAGACACGGAATTTTTGCATGATTATCGCGTCTCGCTCAGGCGCGTGCGGTCCGTGCTGAGCCTGTTCAAAGGCGTGTTTTCGCCAGAGCAGACAAGCGCACTAAAACGCGAATTCTCGGACCTGATGGCGTCTACCGGGCGGGTGCGAGATTTGGATGTCTACCTTCTGGAAAAAGACATTTACTTCAATCTGATTCCGTCCAACCTTCATCCCGGTATCGAGGCGATGTTCGTGAAGTTTGAACAAGAGCGCAACCGCGAACTCGCTGTGCTGAGTCGGCGTTTGCGTAGTGCCGCCTATGGCAGACAGATGAAGCAACTTCTAGCACTGTTTGCTGATACTAAACGGTTGGAACCCGGACCCAACGCCGAGCGCAAAGCTTATGACTATGCCCGTTCGTTGATCTGGAAACGCTACCGAAAAGTATGCAAGCTTGCCCGTGGGATTACCCCGAAAACTCCAGACGAGGTGGTGCATGAGCTGCGTATAGATTGCAAGAAGCTGCGCTATCTGATGGAGTTCTTTGCGCCTTTGTTCGACAAGCGTGATTTCAAAATGCTCATTAAGCCATTGAAAAAAATGCAAGATAATTTGGGTTTGTTCAATGACTATTCGGTACAACAAGAGGCGCTGCTTAACTTTGTTTCCACTCAAAGTGATGTCCGGAATCGGACAAGTACGCCGCTTGCCATGGCCGTCGGAGGGTTGATCGCCGTACTCGATCAGCGCCAAAAAGCTGAACGCGACCACGTGATTGCCAATTTTCGGCATTTCGATAGCCCCGAGATTCAGAACCTGTTCCGAGCCCTGTTTCGCCAAAAGGAGGATTGACTGGTGAAGATCATTGCCTGCTACAGCAACAAGGGCGGTGTGGGTAAAACCGCAACCTCGGTAAACCTGGCCTATGCCTATGCGCAAGCAGGGTACACCGTGTTGTTGTGCGACCTTGATCCGCAGGGTGCGGCGGGGTTCTATTTTCGGGTAAAACCTTCAAAAAAGTTGACCGACGCGCGGTTTTTCGAGGATGTTTCCCGGTTCACCAAATCTATCAAGGCCAGTGATTTCGAAGGGCTGGACGTGTTGCCAGCGAACCTGACCTTCCGCGACTTTGACGTGTTCCTATCGCGTATGCGAAACAAGCGATCCCGGTTGAAAAAGGCTCTGGCCGCTGCCGGCAGTGACTACGACGTGATCATTCTGGATTGCCCCCCGAATTTTTCGACCCTGTCCGAGAACGTTTTTAAGGCGGCGGATCAGATCGTGGTGCCGGTCATTCCGACCACTTTGTCCGAGCGAACGCTTGCGCAGTTGGTGGCCTTCTTTGACCAACAGAAGCTGCCCAAGAAAAAGATTAGGGCGTTCTTTTCGATGGTGCAGGGGCGCAAAACCTTGCATCTGGAAACGATGGAGAAGATGCGTAAACAGCATAAAAAACGGTTCCTGCAAACCGAAATACCTTTTGCCGCCGATATCGAACGTATGGGCCAAAACCGCGCCCCGGTCAGTATCTTTGCTGGTCGCAGAGACGCCAGTTCTGCTTATCAGTCGTTGTTCGATGAATTGGAAAACGGAGTGATTTCAAGCAAATGAGCATGGAAATTGAACGCAAGTTTTTGGTCGCGGACCTGCCGGACCTCAGCGGCGCAGAGAAAGCTGTCGTGCGGCAGGGATATTTGACAGCGCCCGACGATTCCACCGAACTGCGCCTGCGTCAAAAGAATGACCGGTTCTTCCTAACCCTCAAAGGTGGCGGCGCGATGGTGCGGGTCGAGCGTGAGGCTGAAATTACGGCCGAGCAATTCGAAACGTTCTGGCCGGAAACTGATGGGCGCCGGGTGGAAAAGGAACGTTTCACAGGCCAGTTGTCCGACGGGCGCGTGTTTGAGTTGGACGTGTTTCAGGGCGATCTGGCCCCGCTGCAATTGGTCGAGGTGGAATTTGAGACCGAAGTCGAGGCTATGGCCTACACTCCGCCGGATTGGTTCGGTGAGGATGTTACTGCTGATAAACGTTATAAAAACAAGACAATGGCAATCAACGGCGTACCCACTTAGGGTTTGCGCGCCAATTTGATTTTCGCTTCAAGCCCCGGATTGCAATTGCTGGCTTCAAACGCGCCGCCATGCATGTGGGAAATCGCAGCGACAAGGGCCAGGCCCAGACCGGCATTCCGCTCGGTTCGGGCCGGGTCCAGTGTGACAAACGGCATTTGCAGGCGCGGCAGGTCTTCTTGCGGAACGCCGGGACCACGATCGCGAACGCTCAGATTTGTATAGGCACCATCTTCGGAAAGGTGGATCGTGACAGTGGTGTCCTGCGGCGCATAGCGCATCGCGTTTTCCAGCAGGTTCGAAAGGGCCTGGGACAACAGCGGGCGATGCCCCGGTATTGGCGCTGCTGTGCCCGTGACCTCAAGCTGGATACCCTGATCGACTGCCACGGGATCGTAAAGCTCCACTACATCCGCCACCAGTTGCTGCAGATCGACCGGTTCGAATTGTTCCCGACCAACACCAGCTTCGGCGCGTGAGATTTCGGTCAGTTGCCCCAATACTCGCAACACATGGTCGATTTCCACACTGGCCCGCGCGATATCAATCTCGCGCTCTTGATCCGTTTTCGAAGGGTCAGACAGCGTTTCAACTCGTTGCTTCAACCGCGACAGGGGCGAGCGCAGATCGTGGGCGATTGAGTTTGACGTTGTACGTAGATTGCTAACCAGTTCCTCAATCCGGTCCAGCATGGTGTTGAGCGTCCCGGATACCTGATCGAATTCGTCCCCAGTGCCGCGCAGGGGCATGCGCCGGGTTAGGTCGCCCGATACGATGTTCTCTGCCGTGTTGGCGATATCGGACAAGCGAGAAAAGACCAGACGGGTGAATAGCCAACCGGTGAGTACACTCAGCGCCAGGGCAATTGCCAGCGCGATGCCGACCGACCGCAGCAGAACCCGGTCGAATTGCTGCCGCGCCAGTGCGTCGCGTCCTACCAGCAGGCGTTCACCGCCGGGCAGGCGAACCGAGGCGGCCGAGACGGGCACCAATTCATCATTTTCGGCCCGGCGCAGTTCCAGATCGACCCAGCCGCTTCCGGCTGCGATATTCTCGGGCCATTGTTTGAGGTTGCCAGCCAGATTGACGCCAAAGCGATCGGTCAGAAGATATAACGCATCGCGGTCTGCGGCGGTTGGAAGACGCCGCTCAATCGCCCGCATCAACCCGATCAGGCCTCGGCGTTCGTATTCATCCGCCAACCCTGTCAGTTCTGCCGACACGACCGAGCGCGTCTCGCTTTCAATGCTGCGGTTCGCCGTTACATAGACCAACGCCAGCACGGTCGCGGTCAGCAAGGTACTGAGGACCATGCTGGCCAGTACGAGGCGTGTGCGTGAATTGTTAAAGGAAAGTCGCAGGTTATCCATCAGATATCATGTAACCGGCGCCCCGGACGGTTTCAATCAACGGCGGCTCGCCGCCTTCGTCCAGTTGACGCCGCAGTTTCGAGATATGGACATCGACCACATTGGTATTGGGGTCGAAGTGATAGTCCCAAACCCCCTCAAGCAGCATGGTGCGCGATACCACGCGGTTCTTCCGGCGCAGGAAAAACTCGAGGATCTGAAACTCACGCGGGGTGAGGGTGATCTCGCGCCCGTTGCGGGTGACCTTGCGGGTCAGCAGGTCCATCTCAAGGTCGCGGCAATTCAGGGTCGGGCTTTCCTCGGCCTCTTGCGGTCGGCGCAGAAGGGCCTCGATCCGGGCGTGCAATTCCTGGAACGAGAACGGTTTGACCAGATAGTCATCCGCACCGGCACGCAGCCCTTTGACACGTTCATCAACGGCGCTCATGGCGGTTAGCATCAGAACCGGCGTTTTAACGCCCGCCGCACGCATCGATTTGATCAGCGACAGGCCATCCAAACCCGGCAACATCCGGTCCAGAACAACCGCGTCAAACCCGCCGTCGGTGGCATGGTAAAGACCTTCCCGGCCGTCCTCGGCCTGCTCGATGACATAACCTTCTTCGCCAAATCCCTTGGCGATGAACTCTCGTGTGTCTTCATCATCTTCGACGATCAGCAAGCGACGGCTCATGATGCGAGTTCCTTTCTACCGGGATTTAAACACAATTTTTAGGCAAAGCACATGGGTTGGCTAATCAATCTGCCGGGTGCGGTGTATCGCACCCGGCAGTCTCGGAGGTTTGCGGACAATTCAAACCACCGAGGAGGCGCCCGCCAGATTTCCCCATCACGTGGCGCGCGCTGGTGTCAGATCAGGCGATTTCCACCGCTACAAAGATCTGGTTTCCACCGCGATTGATAAGAACAAGCGCGGGGTCGGTTTTTTCGCTGTCCAGAGCGGCCTTCAACGCGTCCGGTGTTGCGGTTTCCTGGCCGCCCAGTTTCACGATCACATCGCCCCGTTGCAGACCGGCTTTGGCTGCCGGGCTATCGGGTTTCAGGTCAGTGACGATCACACCATCGACATTATCAGCCACACCCATCTCGGCGCGGTTGGTGTCGGTCAGCGGTGCAATAGTTACGCCCAAAGCAGTGCCCGAGACGGTTTCGTCCACTGACTTATCGATCTGGGCCGATGCGCTTTGATGCTGGCCGACGGTCAACTCGATCTGTTGTTCCTTGCCATCGCGCAGAACGGTCAGAACGCTGTCAGTGCCCACTTTGGTGGTGCCGACAAGGACCGGAAGATCGCTGCTGGAATCGACCACTTCATCGTTGAAGGTCAGAATGACATCACCCTGTTGCAGAACGCCCTCGGCCGGGCTGTCGGCAACAACGTCCGCAACCAGCGCGCCGATTGAGCTATCGATGCCCATGGCTGCCGCAAGCTCGGGGCTGACATTCTGGATCGACACACCCAGCCAACCCCGGCTGACCTGGCCGTCATCGCGCAGGTCGGCCGCGATGTGTTCCACAATGTTCGATGTCACCGCAAACCCCAGACCCACTGAGCCACCGGTGGGCGAGTAGATCGCCGAATTTACGCCGACGACTTCACCTTCCATGTTGAACAGCGGACCACCCGAGTTGCCTTTGTTGATAGCTGCGTCGGTTTGAATGAATTCAGCATACGGCCCTTGCGAGATGTTGCGCCCTTTGGCCGATACGATACCGGTCGTCACGGTTGAATGCAGCCCGAACGGGTTGCCGATGGCTACGACGTCTTCGCCCACGCGGATGGCGTCGCTGTCACCCAGTTCAACCGCCTGCAGGGTTTCATCTGCGTCGATCTTCAGAACTGCGATGTCGGTCAGCGGGTCGGTGCCAATAACCTCGGCGTCAAACGTACGGTCGTCCGACATGCGAACCGTTACGGACTCGGCATTGTCTACGACATGGTGATTGGTAACGATGTAACCCGCTTCATCCAAAACGAAACCCGAACCCAGACCTTGTGCCGGTCCACGCTGCGGGGCGTTAAACCCTTCGGGCGCGCCGAAGCGTTTGAAAAATTCTCCGAACGGGTGTTGGTCAAAGTCAAACTCCTGTCCCTGCGTGGGAACCGGTGTGGCACCTTGTTCGGCGATGATGGTGACGACCGAGGGCGATACATTTTCAACAAGATCGGCCAGTGCTTCGTCGGCCATCGAGGGCAGGGCGGTGGTCGCCAGCAATGCGGCGCTCAGTGCGCCAGCGCCAACCCAACTGGCTGTCCCGGGCAAAAGAAGTGAGGACTTGCGGATGCTCATTTTTATCTCCTGTTTATATCACGCGGGTGCGGCCGCGCGTTGAAACAGGAGATGCGCCTTCACTCTGTGTGTTTCCTGAGCGAATTGTTAAGATATCTTAATTTTGCCACAAACTAGCGGTTCTATCGCGACGTTCGAGGACTGGAGTCGGAGGATTTGTGCGAATCACTGAGCACGAATCGGTGGATTGTTGCCGGTTTGGACGCCAAAGCGCGAAAAAGGTTGAATTGAATCAAAATCGTTAACAAGTCAGCCGTCGCAAACTCCGATTTTCAGGTGATACCGTCTTGGTTGTGTCGACCTTCAAGTGTTAATGCGGTTATCGAAAACAATTTATAACATTTAGACCAGATAGCACATTAGGTTTATGCTTAATGGTGAAATGTGGTGTTTCGAGCAAAAATGGCACTCATCTTATGGTTGATTCACGCTTAATAAATGTTGCGGAAAAACCATCCTGATATCGGCAAAATTAACCGTTCTTTCCAATTTTACGTTGTTTGAATCCAACGGATGGGTGACGATGAACGTGCCCAAGCGAGGGGGAGCCAAAGGCACTAGGGGGTGCCCAAGGCTTGTCACAGTCACTGGAAACGCTGAGCGGCATGTTAACGAGGGGGTCTTGTTTAGGTTCGGCGGCGGAATAGCCAGAGTGTCGACAGACATTATTGGCCGCGTTTCCGGGATTGATGAAAAGTGGTAGTCCTGTTTTGGGTACCGGCCCGGTCGTTATCGACCGGGCCGACTTACTTTCAGACCTGTCGATTTTAGATGGTCCGCTTTGCGCGCCATGTCGCCCAATCCGCGGGCGTATCCAAATCCAGCAACGCGTGTTGGCCGGGCAGGGCGTGCAGATGCACCTTGTCCGCATGCGCGCGCACCACGGATTGCGCACCTTCGTCTCCTGTCAGACGGCTGAGCTGATCAAACAGGCTGCGATCAAAGATGACCGGATGACCTGGTTTGCCGTTCTCTGTGGCGCCGCGCCATATCAGGTTGTCCGGGTGGGCCTGGACTGCGGATAGCACTGCAAGCAAATCTTCGGTTGTGATGTCCGGCAAATCTGCCAACAAGATCATTGCGGCTTTGGCCTCGGGTAGCACATGCGCCAGAGCGCCACGCAGGCTGGCATTCATACCTTCGTGGGCATCCGGAATTTCGACCTTTTGCACGTCCAGACCATCAAGCGCTTCGTATCGGGGATGTGGGGCGGGGGGTAATGCGACGATGATTGGTGCGGCTTGCCCGGCAATCAATGCCGCGCGACGTAGCAAGGGTTGGCCGTCGATGATCTGCAACAGCTTGTCCTGGCCGCCCATGCGGCTGGATTGCCCAGCGGCCAATAGAATAATGGGTATTTCTGTCATACCGCCACAATGCCGCCGCAACAGGGCAGAGTCATCCCCGCATACGCGCGCCATCTGGGTCAAATAGTGTTTCCGAGATCACCCGAGCCTTGCGCAACTGACCAAGGATTTCGATTTCAACCTGCAGCCCGTCAGTCACCCGGTCCACGGGCAAGAACCCCATTGCAACCGATCTTTGGGCATGGTGCGAGTATCCGCCAGACGTGCAGAAGCCAACAACCTTACTGTCCAACCAGATCGGTTCATACGCATTCACATCGGCGTCTTCGGCGTCCACTTCAAATGCCACCAATTTGCGCGCCGGTCCCAGCGATCGGTCTTGCTCAGCGGCGGCTCGGCCGATGAAATCAGCGTTTTTCGAGAATGATATGAACCGGTCCAGACCTGTTTCCGCGGCGGTATAGTCAGGCGAGAATTCTCGCATCCACGAGCCAAAGAACTTGTCCAGACGCAGGCTCATCATCGCGCGCATTCCAAACGGCACCATCCCGTGCGGTTGTCCGGCCTGCCATAGAACCCACCAGAGCTGTCTTTGTGCCATCGGATCACAATAAATCTCGTACCCCAGATCGCCGGTATAGCTGACGCGCTGCACGATACAGTCAGTCATACCGACGGTCATACGCCGTACGTCTAGAAAGCGGAGGTCAGAAATTTCCTCTCGAGTACAGGCTGCCAGAACCTGCGTTGCGTTCGGGCCTGCGATCTGAAACCCATTCAACCGGTCGCTGATGTTATCGATTTGTACGCCGTCCTGCTGCTGTGTCAGGAACCAGCGCATGTGGAACGCCTGACTGCCGTATGACGCGGTCAGTTGAAATTCGCCTTCAGTCAGGCACGAAACGGTAAAGTCCCCGATCAGTTTACCCCTGGGTGATAGCATCGGGGTCAGAGACACTCGGCCAGGTTGTGGAATGCGCCCGGCCATAATCCGATCCAGCCACGCGCGGGCCGTAGGGCCGGTAATGCGGTACTTGCCGAAATTGTGGACCTCGTTGATGCCGACACTGTTGCGAACGGCGCGCACTTCGCGCCCAGTCGCGTCAAACGCGTCCGAGCGACGGAATGAGGGAGTTTCATAGCCCGGCTCGTCCCCTTGGGCGAAATAGTTCGGGACTTCCAATCCGTATTGCTGACCCCAGACAGCGCCCAGATCGCTGAAAATATCGTACATCGGGGTTGTTCGGTTCGGGCGCGCGGCGGGCAGTTCCTCATTCGGGTAGGCGACGCTGAAGCGCTTTTGATAATTTTCGATCACTTTCGGGCGGGTGTACCCGGGGCTGATCCAATCTCCGAACCGGGCCACGTCCATCGCAAAGACATCACGTTCCGGTTCGCCCTCGATCATCCATTGCGCTAACGTCAGGCCAACTCCGCCACCCTGGCTGAATCCGGCCATCACGCCGCAGGCCGACCAATAGTTTCGCATGCCCGGTACCGGCCCGACCAGAGGGTTCCCGTCCGGTGCAAAGGTAAACGGTCCGTGGATCACCGATTTCACCCCGGCTTCGGCCAGAACAGGAAAGCGACGATAGGCGAATTCGATACTGTCCGTGATCTTGTCATAGTCGTCTGGCAGCAGTTCATGCCCGAACTCCCACGGGGTGCCGTCGACGGCCCACGGCTTGCAGGGCTGTTCATAGAACCCGATGCACAGCCCGCGCCCTTCTTGCCGCAGATAACTTTCCCCGGCTGGATCCATGACATGCGGGTGTTCTCCGCCAGCGTCGATGATCGCTTCGATCTGCGGGATCGAATCTGTCACCAGATACTGATGTTCCATTGGGTGCAGCGGAAAATAGACACCGGCCATCGCGCCAACCTCGCGCGCCCAGAGGCCACCGGCGTTGACTACATGTTCGGCGTGAATGGTGCCCTTATCGGTGACCACATCCCAAGTGCCGTCGGGGCGCTGGTTGGTCTCGCGCACCATGCAATGCGTTTCGATTGTGGCCCCACCCATCCGAGCTGCCTTGGCATAAGCATGAGTGGTGCCCGATGGGTCCAGATGCCCGTCCAGCGGATCATACAGCGCACCGATGATGCCGTCTGTATTGGTGATGGGCGCGATCTTCTTGATCTCGTCCGGCCCGACGATCTCGGTCTCCAATCCCATGAACCGATGCTTGGCGCGCTCGGCCAGTAACATGTCGAACCGGTCCTGGTTGTCGGCTAAAGTCACGCCACCTACGTGGTGCAAACCGCAAGACATACCGGTGATCTCTTCCAGCTCTTTATACAGGCGGATCGTGTACCCCTGCAGCGCGGCCATGTTGGTGTCACCGTTCAACGTGTGGAACCCGCCCGCCGCGTGCCAGGTTGAGCCGCTGGTGAGTTCTGAGCGTTCCAGCAGCATGACGTCGGACCACCCCAGTTTGGTCAGGTGGTACAGCACGGAACAACCGACGACGCCACCGCCAATAACTGCTACGCGGGTTTCAAGTTTCATGAAGGCCTCCGTCAGTGTTTTTGCCAGTCTGATCAGTGAGGAACAGGATGCAATTCTGAATGCGACAAAACGTGTCGCCGCAGCAAATCGCATCTGCGGAAAACATCCGCTAAAGGGTGTAGCGGTTCTGTTACGGAATCGATCTACCAGGCATCCGGGAAGGACCCTGTGTAACTACTCTGCAAGGACATAAGATGAGCAAGTTTGATCCCCAACCCCAAGCGTTGAGCCGCCGTGAATTCATGGCCAAAGCCGCAGCACTTGGCCTGACAGCCACTGCTGCGAACCTGATCTGGGCCGAGGCCGGTCTGGCCGAGACGCCCAAAAAAGGGGGCCATTTCGTTTTGGGGCTGACGGGCGGTGAAAGCACCAACTCACTGGACCCGGCATTGTCGGCGTCGCATGTGACAGCCAAGGCGCTGCGGGCCTATGGAAACACCCTGACCGTGGTGACTACTGATGGTGGGATCGCACCCAGCCTGGCGGAAAGCTGGGAAGCGAATGAGGACGGTAAGGTCTGGACTTTCCTGATCCGCAAAGGCGTCGAATTCCACAATGGCAAGACACTGACGCCTGAAGATGTACAGCAGACCCTGGCGCGCCACTCGAACGAAGATTCGCAGTCGGGTGCTTTGGGCATCATGCGCGGGATCGAGGATGTGCGGGTCGACGGTGACTATGTGGTGATCAAGCTGACCACACCCAACGCAGACCTGCCGTATCTGATGTCGGATTATCACCTGGTCATGCAGCCGGGTGGCGGGATCGATAACCCCGGCGAGGGGGTTTCGACCGGTGCTTACAAGGTGACCGCAGATGAACCTGGAGTGCGCTATGCGTTCGAGAAGTTCGCCAACCACTGGGATGAAAGCGTTGGCCATTATGACAGCCATGAGATCCTTGTTCTGAACGATGACACTGCACGTTCGGCAGCATTGCAGGCCGGTCAGGTACACGCCATTAACGTGGTGCCACCGCGTACCGCCAAGCTGTTTGGCCGCGCGCCGGGTGTCACCATCAACGCGACCTCGGGCCGGGGGCATTACATCTTTGTCATGCACACCGACACCGCACCGTTTGACAACAAAGACCTGCGTCTGGCGCTGAAATATGCCATCAATCGCGAGGAGCTGGTCGACAAGGTTCTGCGCGGTTTTGGCTCGGTCGGGAACGATATTCCGATCAACGAAGCCTATCCGCTGTTCGATGCGTCGATGGAGCAGCGCCAGTTCGATCTGGCCAAGGCAGCTGAGCATTACAAAGCGTCGGGTCATGACGGCTCGCCCATCGTTCTGCATGTGTCTGACGCCGCGTTTGCCGGTGCACTTGACGCGGCGCAATTGTTCCAGCTGTCGGCAAAAGCGGCTGGTATCCCGCTTGAGATTCAGCGTGAGCCGGCGGACGGCTACTGGTCGGAAGTGTGGAACAACAAACCGTTCTGTGCATCCTACTGGGGTGGGCGTCCGGTGCAGGATCAGATGTGGTCGGTTGGCTATCTGTCGACCGCAGACTGGAACGACACCAACTTTAAGAACGAAGAGTTCGACGCGCTGGTATTGAAAGCCCGTGCCGAGTTGGACACCGCTAAACGCAAAGACATCTACGCCCAGATGGCGCGCATCGTCTGGGAAGAGGGCGGTCTGATCAACCCGATGTTCAATCAGTTCATCGACGGATATTCGGACAAGGTGACGGGTTGGTCCGCACATGCGAACGGTGACCTGATGGATGGCTATGTCGCTAGCCGTACCTGGTTCGCGTAACCCCGGAAATGAAACCGGCGCCCGATGGTGGGCGCCGGTTTTTTCTTTAGCCGAGTTACAGCGGTCGGATTTTCAACTCGGTCACCCGGTTGCCGTCCTTCGCGGTGACTTCGAACCGAAACCCGTGGAATGAGAAGACCTGACCTACTACCGGGATCATCTGTGCCTCATGTATGACAAGCCCGGCGACTGTATTCGCCTCATCATCTGGCAATGACCAGTCCATCGCGCGGTTTGCGTCGCGGATCGTCATTGCGCCTTCGACCAGATACTGCCCGTCTTCAGTGCGGGTCACCGGAACGTCTTCTTCGATATCGAACTCGTCGGCGATTTCCCCCACGATTTCTTCCAGGATATCTTCCAGCGTGATCAAACCGCGCAATGATCCGTATTCGTCGACCACCAGTGCAAAATGGCTGTGCATCCGCAGGAATTCCCGCATTTGGTCGTCCAGCGTCGTGGTTTCCGGCACAAAGTACGGGTCGTTTGCCACTTTGGAGATATCGAATTCTTTTAGCCGGTTGGTGTCACTTTCACTGGCACCTGCATGGGCATACATGGCGCGGAATAGGTCCTTGGCGTGCACGACACCCACGATGTTTTCGGGCTCATCCCGGAAGACGGGCAGACGGGTGTGCGGGCTTTTCAGACATTGTTGCAGAATGGCCTCGGGCGCGTCGTCGGCATCGATCATCTCGATGTTCGAGCGGTGAAGCATGATCTCTTCCACCGTCCGATCACCCAGATCCAGCGCGCCAAGGATGCGGTCGCGGTCTTCTTTTTCTACCACACCTTCGGAATGGCCCAGCTGCAGCGCGCCCGCGATCTCTTCACGTACGGCAAGAATGTTGCTGTCCGGGTCGATCCGAACACCGAACAAGCGCAAGACACCGCGCACCAGCAGGCGTACGGCTGCGACCATGGGCGAGAAAACCGTCACCACAATACTGATGATCGGCGCGACCAATGCTGCCGCTTTTTCCGCGTTGGTAATGGCATAGGTCTTGGGCAGAACTTCGGCGAAAACCAGTACCAGCAAAGTCATGACAAGCGTTGCCAGCGCCACGCCGCTTTCGCCAAACAACCGGGTGAACAAGGCCGTGGCCAGCGAGGCGGCAAGGATATTCACAAGGTTATTGCCCAGCAGGACCGAGCCGATCAGCCGTTCATTGTCATCGGTGATGTCCAGCGCCTTTTGCGCCCCGCGTGAGCCTTTGTCGGCCTGCGCCCGCAACTTGCCGCGTGACGATGCGGTCAATGCCGTTTCAGAACCCGAGAAAAAGCCCGACAGGACGAGCAAAAGCAGAATGGCGCCTGTGGTAAACCAGAATGCGCCGTCGATCAGAGAAGAAGAGGGTTCCATTGGTCCTTGGTTGTTGGTGTTGCTGCATCCGTTATGGGGGCGCGCCCCCTGCGGATCAAGGGGTTAGCCCTTGTTGTCGGGGTCTTTCGCCAGTGGGTGATGCTCTAACACCAGCTCGGCCAGACGTTCGTCGAGAACATGAGTGTAAATCTCGGTAGTCGCCACATCCGCGTGCCCCAGCAGGGTCTGGATCGACCGCAAATCGGCACCGTTGGCCAGTAGATGCGTCGCAAATGCGTGGCGCAGCGTGTGCGGCGTGACTTTTTCCGGTGACACGCCGCCCTGAACGGCCAATTCCTTGACCAGCAGAAAGAACATATGCCGAGTTAGATGCCCGGATTTGCCGCGTGAGGGGAACAGGAACTTGGATCGCTGGCCGCCATCGGCAACCACTTGATCCTCGGCTTCATCCCGCACCTTTAGCCAGACCGCCAATGCGTCACGTGCAGGTGGAGATAGGGGTACCATCCGCTCTTTTCCGCCTTTGCCCAGCACCAGCAACATGCGCGGATCGCCGCGGGCTGACGACACAGGTAATGAGACCAGTTCGGTCACCCGCATACCGGTGGCATAGAGAACTTCCATCAGGCAGGTATTCCGCACCCGGTCGGCCTTAGTGCGCCCGGTCTGGCGGGCAGCTTGCAGCAGCCGGTCCACCTCGGGTACGTCCAGCGTTTTGGGCAGGCGTTTTTGGCGTCCGGGCCCTTTGATCTGAATGGCGGGGTTGGTGTCGCGCCAGCCTTCCTCGAACGCGAAACGGTAGATTTGTTTGATCGCTGACAATCGTCGGGCACGGGTGGACTGCGCCAGACCTTGGGTGTCGCAGTCGATCAGATATGCCTCGATCTGATCCCGCTCTGCCTCGGCAAAGTTGGTTTTGCGGCGCTGCAGCCAGGCGGCGAAATCCTTTAGGTCGCGGCCATAGGCCAACAGGGTATTGTTGGCTGCCCCAAGCTCGGCCGCCTGCGCTTGCAGGAAGGAGGAAATCCAAAGCTCAGAAGTTGCCGGGGACGCCATGATCATGTGCCCTGCAGGATCAAAAGGTTCAGGGCCGCACGCCGCGCCGTATCCTCAAGGCCCACCTGGCGTAGGGTCGCAATGGCAGCCGTCAGATCGACCAGATTGCCCCTGGCGCCATGAGCAAACATTTCCATCGTTTCAAGAATAGCTTCGCCCAGCTGGTTGTTGTTCAGCATCGCCTGAATGTCCGATGGGATCGGCGCCGCCCAGGCAAAGCCTTGAGCCACCGCATCGGCCAAAGGTGAAGGGCTGCGCGCACGCCCCGGATCACCTTGCGCCAAAGCGGTTAGAAAAAGCGCATCTTCTGATTTGTCCGGCGGAGACTCGGCTGCGGTTTCATAGAGATCGGACAGCAGCAGGATACGCCACCGCAGGTTTTCGGCTTTGTCATCCGGCAGAGAGACTTGTGACAGGCGACCAGCAAATAAATCGGCGAAGGGAACCTCAAGCCCGACACTGCGCATCTGTTCCCACACAAGGGGCAATGCCATGGCGATGGCTTCGGGTTTACCAGTTTCCAGCGCGTTTTCGAATTTCTGAATGGCTGACACCCGGTCCCAGACCGCACCCGACGCCGCCGGGGCACGCTCGGTATACAAGCCCAATAGCTGGTTAGGGGTCAGCGCGCCAATCCGCGTCAGGCGTTCGGCCGCTTCGATCTGGGCTTTCCAGCCCGCCACATCGCGCAGGTCAGCGTTGGCAAAAGCCCGCGGCAGAGGGGCCGAGGGCAAACGTTCGCCAATCGCTTCAAACAATCGAAAAGTCAGCGGATCGGGATTGTCGGGCTGGGGAAGGTAATCGGCATCCTCAAACAGCTCGGGGCTCAGGAAGCGGTCCAGCACATCCAGATCCTCGGGGGGCAAGACTTGCAGCGCATGGGCCGCCTCAAGCGTTAGCGCGGCAGAGTTCCAATCGCCTCGGCGCGCCTTGCAAAAAATCTGGGCTGCATAATCCAGCGATAGGTGCGGTTGCGCGATGAGCGCTGTGCAGCTGCGATCCTCATCCCCGGTCAGTAGCGTTGCATCGAACCAACGCTGAAACCGCGCGCGGCTGTCGGTGGGTCCGGCCAGTTGCACCAGCGATTGCGTCGGATCGGCGGCGCCCAGCTGCATCAAGCGGTCGAGGCGAGCTAACAAGAGGGTTTCCTCCGCACTCGGCCCGGCAGGGGCCCGCGCTTCGGACAATAGCAGCGTGAATAACAGCCGCTGCATTGCTGGGTTGTACTTAACAGGAACCCGAGCGATCAGCTGCGCCAACCGTTCGGGATCACTGTTCTGCCATAGGCTCACAGGCAGGCCCGTTACAGAGGACGACACCAACCCCAGCGGTTGCGACAGCGCCTCAAGCGGTGTGACTTCGATATCTGGCCGCACACCGGTCTGTGTCACGGGCGGTTCCAGCAAAACGGTTCCCGGCAGGTTTTCTGGCGGGTTGCTCAACCAATCAATGACAGAAAGAGGTTCCTGCTGCGCTTGCGCCGAACCGGCCAAACACAGTGCGAACACTGCGGCCTTATTCGACATTCAGGATTACCGGCTCTCGTATCTCGTCTTGCGGCGCCGAGAAATCCGCACCGAAAAACGGCCCAAGATAGGCATATGCCACCAGCCCGATAAAACCCAGGCAAATCAGATATAACAGGAACTTGATTAGACGGCCCATTGCTCAACGCTGCCCCAATTTTCTCTTTTGTCATAGTTATAGCTAGCATTTTTCCTAAGATCACGTCATTCACAGTGAAATGAGCGAAATTAAGCATAACACCCACAGCTCGGACACAGATGCGGGCTTTGCACTGCACAAAACGGTTGTACTTGTAGGCATGATGGGGGCGGGAAAGACGGCGGTGGGCCGTGCGCTGGCCGCGCGGCTGGGCGTTCCCTTTCTCGACAGCGACGCCGAGATCGAATCGGCAGCCAATATGACCATCCCCGAGATTTTCGAACGTGACGGAGAACCGTTTTTCCGCGCTAAGGAATCTCAGATTATCGGGCGTTTGCTGGATGAGGAAAAAGGCATCCTATCGACCGGTGGCGGCGCGTTTCTGGCGGAACAGAACCGCACAATGATCACGGAACGCGGGGTCTCGGTCTGGCTGCGGGCCGAACTCGAGGTTTTGTGGAATCGCGTCAAACACAAAGACACGCGCCCCTTGCTGCGTACCTCTGATCCTTATGCGACTTTGCGCGGCTTGTATGAACAGCGTGTCCCGGTTTATGCGAAGGCGGATTTGATCGCCGAGTCCGACGGCGAGACCTCGATCGAGAATATGGTGAACCGGGTGGTGGATGCGCTGGCAACACGCCCCGATGTTTTGGAACGGAAGTAATGCATCAAACCGTACATGTAGAGCTGGGCGAGCGCTCGTATGATGTAGAAATCGGCCCGGAATTGCTGGCTCAGGCCGGTACACGGATCGCACCGTTGTTGCACCGGCCCAAAGTGGCGGTTGTGACGGACGAGAACGTGGGCGCGCTGCATCTGGACGCTTTGCGTGACGGTTTAGCCCACGCCGGGATCGAGATGACGTCGCTGACTTTGCCCGCTGGTGAAGCGACCAAAAGCTGGCCGCATTTCGAACGCACTGTAGAGTGGTTGCTGGCTGAGAAAATTGAACGCCGCGACGTCGTCGTTGCCTTTGGTGGCGGTGTGATTGGCGATCTGGTGGGGTTCGCCGCTGCGGCTTTGCGACGCGGAGTACGGTTTGTGCAAATCCCGACCTCGCTGCTGGCGCAGGTCGACAGTTCGGTGGGGGGCAAAACCGGGATCAACGCGCCGCAGGGCAAAAATTTGATCGGGGCATTCCATCAGCCGTCGCTGGTGCTGGCAGATACTTCGGTGTTGGGGACGATGACCCCGCGCGATTTCTTGTCAGGCTATGGCGAGGTGGTGAAGTACGGCCTGCTGGGAGACGCAGCGTTCTTTGAGTGGCTGGAAACCAACGGAACGGATGTCTCAGGCGGTGATATGGCCGCACGGGTGCGGGCCGTAACCCGTTCGGTGCAGATGAAGGCCGATATCGTGGCGCGGGATGAGACTGAGCAGGGCGACCGCGCGTTGCTGAACCTTGGTCATACCTTCTGTCACGCGCTTGAGGCTGCCACTGGTTATTCCGACCGTCTGCTGCATGGCGAGGGCGTCGCCATTGGCTGCGCGCTGGCGTTCGAACTGTCGGCGCGCCTGGGTCTGTGTTCACAGGAAGACCCCAGCCGCGTGCGGGCACATTTGCGCGCTATGGGCATGAAAACCGATCTGAATGACATCCCCGGCGACCTGCCTGGGGCCGAAGCCTTGGTCGATCTGATGGCGCAGGACAAAAAGGTCATCGACGGTCAATTGCGGTTCATCCTGGCACGTCGGATCGGTGAAGCTTTCGTGACATCGGACGTCCCGCGTGAGGCGGTGATATCCGTGCTGGAAGACGCCCTGGCGACGGCCTGATCAGCGCCCCCGGATCACCATCAACTCACCAATGTTTTCCCGGGTGATATAGCCGACCATTTTACCAGTCTGCGTGCAGACGGCGATAGCCGGTGCGCCCTTGTGGAGCGTTTCCAGAACCATCTCAAGCCCGCTGGTCAGTTGCACCCTTGGGATATTGGTTTCCATGACCGACGTGGCGGGGTCGGACCGCGGAGTTTCCCCGGCTAGGGCTGCAAAAAGACGACCGCGGGTGACAAACCCAAGCAATGCACCTTCATCATCCAAAACGGGAAATTCGTGCTGCGTCGTGTGTATGACTGCCTGCGCTGCCGTCGCCAGCGTATCGGACGGGGACAAAGCGTGGAATTCAGTGATCATCGCATCACGCGCCAGAACCCGCCGCGCGACCGAACGCATGGCCACGTCCTGACTTTCGGAATTGGCGGCGACAAAAACGAAAACCGCAATCAGGACCAGAATGGCGTTGCCGGTACTCAGCCCCCAAAAGCCAAAGGCGACAGCCACGATCTGTCCTGCGATTGCCGCGATCTTGGTTGCCTTCACCCGATCCATTTTGAGACATAACAAGGCGCGGAACACCCGCCCGCCGTCCATTGGGAAAGCTGGTATCATATTGAAGGCGGCCAGCAGCAAATTCACATATGCCAGACGGTTCAACAGACCCGGAACAGTGGTGTCGATCTGCGCCATTGTCTCAAGTGGCATACCGGCCCCCAGCGCGACCAGAATGATCCAGATGACGATATTCACCGCCGGACCGGCAAGGGCCACCCAAACCTCTTGCATCGGCTTTTCGGGCATCCGTTCCAACCGCGCCAGACCGCCAATTGGCAGCAAGGTTATGTCTGGGGTTTTGATGCCGTATCGCCGTGCCATCAGCGCATGGCCGAATTCATGCGCGACGACGCAGGCAAACAAAGCCAGCACAAAGATCAGGTTTTCGATGGCGGCTGGCAGCCCGCCGCGGGAATAGGCGGCGAAACCGACCCAAGCCAGCAGCAGGAAAAAGGTGACATGGACCCTCAACTCGGACCCCAGAAACCGGCCGAGTGAGAAGGACCATGTCATGATTTGCCTCCGCTACGCTTAGAACGGAATCTCGTCGTCGTCGATTCCACCGGATGCCGGGGCAGGGGCGCTGGACGGTGCGCCATAAGGATCGCCGTATCCACCCCCGGCCTGACCGCCGCCGTAACCGCCCGATTGGCCGCCACCGCCGCCGCCTTCGCCGCGGCCATCCAACATCACAAGGGTAGAGCCAAAGCCCTGTAGAACAACCTCGGTCGAATACCGATCCTGTCCGGATTGATCCTGCCATTTGCGGGTCTGCAGTTGGCCTTCAAGATAAACCTTAGACCCTTTGCGCAGGTATTGCTCGGCCACACGGACAAGCCCCTCGTTGAAGATCGCGACCGAGTGCCACTCGGTACGTTCGCGACGCTCACCTGTGTTGCGGTCTTTCCAGGTCTCGGATGTTGCGATGCGCAGATTGCAAACCTTGCCACCGTTCTGGAATGTCCGGACTTCGGGATCGCGGCCAAGATTTCCGACCAGAATGACCTTGTTGACTGAACCCGCCATGTATTTCCCCGTTTTGAATTGACGTATGCGCGCCGAATCTGGCGCAGTGTTTCCCAGCGACCCTATACGGCCTGCGTCTTGGTTGAAACACAGTTACTGCATGCAACACTGAGCAAGAAATTACTCAGGTTCGGTTAACCATGCTTTCATTATAAACTGAGATATCTATACTCCATAAGGTTCCTGACTAAGCGAGATTGGCTTTAATGCGTTTTCTGGTTGGTTGTTTTGTTGGTTTATGTGTTGCTCTGGTCTCGGTTCCGGTGGCCGCGCAAACGTTGTCGACCAAAAGCCGGAAGGACATTTTCCTTAAACAATCCAAGATTTTGGACACGCGCGCCGCAACCCAGTATCGGGATTCCGAACGGCTTAAACCCAAGACTGCTCAACCGAAGTTTAACAAACGCTATACCGGGAAGTATCGCGGTCAGTATATGACACTGGCGCGTCAGGCGGCACGCAAACATAACGTCCCGGAAGAGCTTTTCCTGCGCTTGGTTCAACAAGAAAGCGGTTGGAATCCACGTGCAGTATCACACAAAGGCGCTTTGGGACTGGCACAGTTGATGCCCGGTACAGCGCAGCTTTTGGGTGTGAATCCGCATGATCCACAGCAAAATCTGGAAGGTGGCGCGCGGTATCTATCCTGGCAATACCGCAAGTTCAAATCGTGGCGTCTGGCGCTGGCGGCCTACAATGCCGGACCTCAGGCGGTTGAGAAACATGGCGGCGTACCACCTTACAAGGAAACCCAGAACTACGTGAAGGTTATCTGGGGCGGTTGAGCTAAATTCGATGCTTAGGTCTCTTTTGACCAGGTACATTTAGCTAAAATGCTTATGAGAAAATTTGTTCAAGTAATGCCAAAGGGCGCCGATCAGAAACCGACGCCCTTTGCACCAATTTTGAAGCCTATTCCGCGGCGATTTTGATGACCGGCTCCATACGGGCCAGAATATCTTCGGCCAGATGACATTTCACCTGATGACCATCGGCCAGAGTTTTCACTGGCGGTACGTCGCGTTCACACAACCCGCCCGGAACTTCGGATTTCCAACGGCACCGGGTCTGGAACGGGCAACCCGGCGGAGGATTCATGGCCGACGGGATATCGCCCTCAAGTACGATGTGCTGCTTCTCGATTGAGGTATCGGCAATAGGCACCGCGCTCAGCAAAGCCTCGGTATAGGGATGGTAGGGCGGGGCAAAGACCTGATCAGTGGTGCCCAGTTCGACCACATGGCCAAGATACATCACCATCACCCGGTCGCTGAGGTAACGCACAATGGACAGGTCGTGGCTGATGAACAGCAGCGTGGTTTTATGCTCGCGCTGAATCTCCATCAACAGATCAGTCACCGCCGCCTGAACGGACACATCCAGGGCCGAGACCGGCTCATCCGCCACCACAATGCGAGCGTCCCCTGCAAAGGCGCGGGCGATACCGACACGTTGCTTCTGTCCGCCCGACAACTGGCGCGGCATTCGATCCGCAAAGGCGCGGGGTAGCTTCACCAGGTCCAGCAGTTCCAGCATACGTTGCTTACGTTCAGCCTCGGAATTGCCGACGCCAAAGATTTCCAACGCACGAATGATCTGACGACCCACAGTCATCGATGGGTTCAGCGTATCGAACGGGTTCTGGAACACCATCTGAACCTCGCCCACGGTCTTGGTGTCGCGCTCCTCAATCGGGACAGCTTCGATATTGCGGTTGTCCAGCAGGATCTGACCGTCGGTGGCCGTTTCCAGCCCCATCAACACCTTGGCGAAGGTGGACTTGCCGCA
Source organism: Ruegeria sp. BB1 (assembly GCF_056539465.1). Lineage (NCBI taxonomy): Bacteria > Pseudomonadati > Pseudomonadota > Alphaproteobacteria > Rhodobacterales > Roseobacteraceae > Ruegeria > Ruegeria sp. BB1. Next base: position 855,873 of record NZ_JBQFVB010000001.1, on the reverse strand, counting down.
ACCGGATTCACCCACAATGGCCAGTGTCTCGGACTCGTGGGCCTCGAAGCTCAACGTTTCATTGGCTTTTACAACTTTGGTCTCTCCACCCCCGAACAGGGCATTTGCGGCCACCTCATAGTATTTCTTGAGATTGTCCATCTTCAGAATTGTGCGCCCGATTTCGCCCTTTTCCTTCTGTTCAGCCACGGTGATCGGTGCGTTCCAATCGATTTCCTGGAACTTCAGACAGCGCGTGTGGTGCCGATCATTGCCCGGTACCGGCTCCATCAGAATGTTTTGCGCGTCACAACGGCCTTCCTCAAAATAGTCGCAGCGCGGACCAAAGTTACAGCCCGGCGGGCGTTCATGCGGCAGAGGGAAGTTCCCCGGAATGGCCACCAGCGGGCGTGCGTTCTTGTCAGCGCCGGGCAAGGGGATCGAGCGGAACAGCGCCTGCGTGTAAGGATGCTGCATCTCGTCGAACACATCATGAATCGAGCCACGCTCGACCGCTTCACCCGAATACATCACGCACAGCCTGTCACAGGTCTCAAGCACTAGACCCAGATTGTGCGAGATGAAAAGCATCGAGGTGCCGTATTTCTTTCCTAGATCCTTGACCAACTCTACCACGGCGGCCTCAACCGTCACATCCAACGCGGTGGTTGGTTCGTCCAGGATCAGCAGCGCTGGTTTTGACATCAACGCCATGGCGATGACGATCCGCTGCTGTTGACCACCCGACAACTGATGGGGGAAGGAATTCAGCATACGCTCAGGGTCGGGCAAGCGTACATCGGTGACCACCTCAAGCGCGCGGGCATAGGCCTCTTCTGCGCCGACGCCTTCGTGGATCATGGGCACTTCCATCAGCTGCTTGCCGATCTTCATCGCCGGGTTCAGCGAGGCCATCGGCTCCTGATAGATCATCGCGATCTCATTGCCACGAATGTCGCGCAACTCGTCCGAGGTCATCTCGGACAGATCACGCCCCTTGAACTTGATGGTGCCGCCGACGATCCGACCGTTTTTGCCCAAGTCCTGCATGACACCCAATGCCACTGTGGATTTGCCGCATCCTGACTCACCGACCAATCCTACAGCTTCACCCGGTTGCACACTGACCGAGAAATCCATCACGGCCGGAATTTCCCGCAGACGGGTAAAGAAGGAAATCGACAGCTTATCGATCTCGAGGATCGGGCCGTCATAATCCGCCAGTTTGTTCATCGTTTCCTACTCCCTGATGAAATCGATCAAGCGACCATTTTCATCTTTTCGAAAATACTTCGGGGGTCCGGGGGCAGGGCCCCCGGCCTCGATCACATCAGTCCTTCAGACTTTCCTCACGCAGGCCGTCCGCCAGCAGGTTCAATCCAAGAACCAGTGACAACAGGGCCAGCGCAGGCGGAAGGGCAGGGTGCAGATAGATCGACAACAGCTTGCGCCCCTCGTTGATCGTCGAACCCCAGTCTGGGCTTTCCGGTGGCAGCCCCAGCCCGAAGAAACCCAAGGTTCCCAAAAGGATGGTGGTGTAGCCAATCCGCAGGCAGAAATCGACAATCAGCGGACCGCGCGCGTTTGGCAGAATTTCCCACAGCATGATGTACCATGGACCTTCTCCACGGGTTTGCGCCGCCGCCACATAGTCTCGCGTCTTAATGTCCAACGCCAAACCACGCACGATGCGGAACACGGTGGGTGAATTCACGAACACAACGGATACGAACACCACCAGGATGCCGCCAGGAATATCGAACAGGTCCAGATAAGTCGGCAGTCCCCAGATGCGATAGCTATCGGTATTGATGATGTAACCACCGGTCGAGATCAGCGACAGGTAGAACCAGATCGCAACGCCCAAAACCCCGATCAGCAGCGGTGTGCGGAAATTCGGTCGCGTGTAATAGCGTGAATTCAGCAGAACGCCTATGAATAGGATCGGAAAGACGAACAACACAGCAGCCATATAGTTCGGCACGCCCGTCGCTACGATTTCCGGTGTCACCAGCAGGTAGAACAGCAAGATCACCGGGAAGGCCAGGATAAGGTTGGCCAGGAAGGACAGGAACGTATCCAACCGACCGCCATAGTACCCCGCGGGCAGACCCAGAGTGATCCCGACCATAAAGGCAAACAACGTTGCCAGCGGCGCAATCTGCACCACGATCCAGGCACCTTTGACCATGCGGCTGAAGACGTCGCGGGCAAGGTTGTCACCCCCCAACAGATACCAGGTGTATTCCCCCTCTTCCGGGCTGGGCAGAGGTGTTCCGGGAACTTTGTTTTTCATCCCAGAAATCTGTGACAGCGGGTCATGGGTAACGATCAGGTCCAATGCCCCAAAGATGCCGGTGAAAACCCAGAACATCACAAGGCCGAAGCCGATCATGCCGATGGGGCTGTCGAACAGTTTGCCATAAAGGCCCAGACGCCGCTTAAACGCGATCGACATGGCGTACAGGATGATCAGCGACAGCCAGACAGGTAGAAACTGCTGTGAGATCGCACCGATGATCCCCGCGCTGGTACCCAACACGATGCCCAGCACGATATAGGCCACGGCAAGCGCGACACAGGCAGCAAAGCTGTAGCGCAGCGCCTTTTGCGTCAACCCACGCATGCCCGATCCTGAGCTGAGCGTGCCGTCCAGATTCACACTCATCGGCGCCTCGGGCAGTACGATACTGCCAACTATCCAAGTCACGATGGAGACCAGAAGGGCTGCGATTGCGATCATCAGCAGCGGGTTCAGGAAGGCGATAGAGCCGGTCCAGGTAAGTGGTTCCATGTTCTAACCCTCCTTAAGAAATGCGAATGCGCGGGTTGAGGTAGACATAGCCGATATCCGAGATCAGCTGGGTCAACAGCACCACAAAGACCGACACGACCGAAATCGCCAACAGCAACTGGATGTCGTTGTTGCCCGCCGCCTGCACCAGTGCCCAACCGAAGCCCTTGTAGTTGAACAGCGTCTCAACAATCACTACGCCGTTCAGCAGCCATGGGAACTGCAGCATAATGACGGTAAAGGGCGCGATCAGCGCATTGCGCAGCGCGTGTTTCATGACGATGTTGGGGAAGGATACGCCTTTCAGCCGCGCGGTGCGAATGTACTGCGCTGTCATCACCTCGGTCATCGAGGCGCGGGTCATTCGGGCGATATAACCCATGCCATACAACGCAATGGTCAGTACCGGCAGGAAAAAGTTCTCGAAGGTCGGATTGTCCATCGCCTGCGTTGCAGTGCCTTTGAACCATTTTAGACCAACGGTGGATGAGGTGAAGATGGCAATGAAGATCACGCCCGACACATATTCTGGCGTCGCCGTCGTTATGATTGAGAACGTGGACAGAGACCGATCCAGCGCTGAGCCTTCGCGCATCCCGGCCAGTACGCCCACCAACAGGGCTGATGGGACCATCAGGATCAAAACCCACATCATCAAGTAGCCGGTATTGCCCAATCGCTTGGCGACAATGGTGCCGACCTCATCCTTGAAAACAGTGGAATAGCCCCAGTCCCCCTGAAGGATTCCGCAAAACCGGGGCGTGGTTTCCTCGGTCAATCCGGGTCGGGTGCAGGTGCCCACGAATGTGCCGTCATCCAGAGTTTTGGAAAACCCCGGTGCCACGCCCAGCCATTGGCCATATTTGACCAGCGTGGGTTGCAGGTAGCCACGATTACCCAGCCAGGCCTCGACCTGTTCGTCGGACATCCGTTGGTTGCCCTGGGTTTTGGCCAGCTTTTCCAAGTTTGGGTATAGGTTGGTCAGAAAGAAGACCACGAACGTCAGGCACAATGCTGTCAACAGCATGACGCCAAACCGTCGGAGGATGAATAGTCCCATGATGGCCCCTGTTTTTCGGGTGTTCCGCAGATCTTTGGACCATTTTCTGGCCTCGGACTTCCGACTTGACGCCGGGTTGTCTGCGGCTGGAAAGGGGCGCCTGGATCAGGCGCCCCCGTTGATTGTCTGACAGGTTTTAGGCCGACCAGCCCCACTTGTAGTGGTGATGTTCGAAAGCGATATGCATATCGGTTCCGACCAGACCATCTTTCATATGGCGATACAGCGCGCGCCAGTAGGGTTGAATGGTCACGCCTTCTTCCTGAATCAGCGCCTCGCCTTTGGCGACCACTTCGCGCCGTTTGTCGGCGTCGGCAATGGCCAGGGCTTCGGTCAGGATGGCGTCGAATTCGGAGTTGGCCCAACCGAACTCGTTCCAAGCTTCACCGGATTTATACGCCAATGCCCAGATCTGTACGCCCAGAGGGCGGTGGTTCCAGTTGGTTGAACTGTAGGGGTATTTCGTCCAGTCGTTCCAGAAGGTGTTCCCCGGCAGAACCGTGCGTTTTACATTGATGCCCGCGTCCCGCAGCTGCGCGGCAACAGCGTCGGTTGTGTTACGGCGCCAGTCGTCGTCAATCGACAGCAGTTCGTGCTCGAAATCAGCCATGCCAGCTTCTTCCATGAGCTTTTTCGCCCCAGCCGGATCGACCGTTTGCTTGGGCAGTTCTGCATAGTCCGGATGGATAGGCCCGACATGGTGGTTTTCAGCCAGCGTGCCGCGGCCGCCATAGCCCAATTCAAGCAGAACGCTGTTGTCCACCGCCATTTGCAGAGCTTTGCGCACGCGTTTGTCGGCATAAACCTGTTTGCCGTCAACTTCGGCCAGCTGATTGGGACGGATCACGAGGGTTCCCATGGTGATCACTTCGGATTTCTCATAGCCGAGGCCGTCCATCACATCGATGAATTCACCAACGGATTCGTGCAGCATATCGACTTCGTCCGATTCCAGGGCTGCCAGCCATGCCGACGGATCGGTGCCGTAGTCGATATATTCGATACGATCCAATGTCGCGGGACCGAACACTTCTTCACCCCACCAGGTGTGGTCAGGTGCGCGCACCAATGTGCATTTGACCCCGACTTCCAGCTCTTCAAGGATGTAGGGACCGGTTCCGACGTTGTTGAGTAGGTCGTTTTCATTGAACGAACTATGCACGATGGCCGACGGATAGTCGGACATGCCGGCAATCAATGAAATATCCGAGCTTGGCAGGTTCAGTTTCACCGTCGTCGGATCAACAACTTCGATCGAGCCTTCGATAGCCTGGCCGGTGTCCGCGTCGATCAGTGTCGCAAAGCGACCTGCCATCGAATTGGTTTCCGAGCTTTTGTCACACCAACGCGCAATATTGCGTGCCACGTCATCTGCAGTGAAATCATCGCCGTTGGTCCACTTCACACCCGGGCGCAGTTTCAGTGTGTAGACAGTGGCGTCATCATTGATTTCCCAACCTTCCAGCAACATTCCGCGGAATGTACCGTCCGAGTTGTATTCGACCAGGTATTCCATTGTGCCGCGGGTTTGGTTGCCCATTTCCGACCAGTCATACGTGCGTGGGTCTTTCAGGGCACGAACGCTCATCTGGACGCGCAGGGTGCCGCCTTCTTGTCTGGTATCTTCGCCCTCGGCGCGGACAGGGGCTGCCAAGCCAATCATGCCGTAAGCACCTACAGCAGTAACACCCAGACCCGTGGCGCGGGTCAGAAACTCGCGCCGGCTTAATTTGCCGTCCCGATATTCCTGAGCATGCATCTCTGCCGCCCAGTGAATCGGTGCTCCGGTAAAGGTTTGCTTATTCATCGATGTCTCTCCCTGTGACATGTTCTTTTTATTGAAGAAGGTTGGAACCGTTCAGACCATATTGAGGCGAACAGCAGGTTCTCGGAATACTCGTTGGATTTTCATCATCCCCATGGGGCTATTCCGCCCTAGAATTCAAATGAGGTCAATGTTCGAAATCGACGTAGATGGCACAAAAACGACATGGCTGGGAGTGTTTGCTGTTGTCTCGGGCCCGCAGCGTCTTATTTCAAGCGATGTATACAGTCGTGAACCGAAACAATTGGCGTTTTTGGGAATCGCTGGAAAGGATTCTCGGCGATGAAGTTTGAACTACGGCTTGTATCGTTTTGAGAAATCTATCTGATTCCAATTCTTCATCCGTGCGCGAAACCAGGTGCGCTGACGTTTGGCGAATCGGCGAGTGGCAATCGTTGCATGCTCTTTGGCGGCGTCCAGCGTAAGATGACCCTCAAGATAGGCCAGCAATTCGGGAACGCCGATGGCTTTGAAGGCGGGCAACGTCGGATCATAGAGGTCTCGCATCGCTTCGACCTCTTGCAGCGCGCCAGAGTCCAGCATCAGATCGAACCGCCGGGTGATGCGATCAAGAAGCCATTGTTTATCCACGTCAAAAACGATCGGAACCGTGTCAATCAAATTCAGAACGGGCGGCGGTGTCTCAGCCTGCCAGTCGCTCAGGCTTCGTCCGGTAGCCCGCTGCACCTCCCAAGCTCGCTGAACACGGGCGCGGTTCTGCGTGTCGATCCGTTCCTGTGTCCGCGTATCGACACCAGCAATTAATGCGGTCAGGTCCAGTTGATCTGCCTCGGCTCGGATTTCCAGCGGCGTGGCGGGGATGTCGGCCATCCCTTCGGTTAACGCCGAGAAATACAAGCCGGTGCCGCCCACGATGATCGGGCGCTGCCCCCCGGTCAGCAGTGGCGTTACCTCGCGCAGCCAATGACCCGTCGAATACTCCTGATCATACGCGATGTGGCCGTAAAGCAGATGCGGCGCACGGGCCTCTTCTTCGATCGAAGGGCGGGCCGAAATTACACGCCAGCAGTCATAGACTTGGCTCGCATCCGCATTGACGATCACGCCGCCGAACGTCTCGGCAATCTGCAGGGCCAGGGCCGATTTGCCCGAGGCGGTCGGCCCAGCAATCAACACCGGTTTGTCGTCGGGGATGGGGGGCAGGCGGTCCCAAATCTGCGATCTGTCGTTATTGTCCATTCGGGCTGCCTCAATCGTCACCAATCGCATTGAACCTGCGGAGGTTTTGCTTCATTTTGCGCCGGAAAATAAACCCGTGCCAGCCCGGAGCGCAACATGAGCCTTTCCCCGACCCTCGAATCCACCGAGACCGCCAAAACCAAGTACAATCGCGTGATGCTGAAAATCTCGGGCGAGGCGTTGATGGGCGATCAGGGGTTTGGCTTGCATCCCCCCACCGTTCAGCGCATCGCACAAGAGGTCAAGTCGGTGCATGATCTGGGGGTCGAGATTTGCATGGTCATCGGCGGTGGCAACATTTTCCGCGGCCTCAGCGGTTCAGCACAGGGGATGGAGCGCACAACAGCCGATTATATGGGCATGCTGGCCACGGTGATGAACGCGCTGGGGATGCAGTCGGCACTTGAGGAAATCGGTGTGTTCACTCGTGTCATCTCGGCCATTCGCATGGATGAGGTGTGCGAGCCCTATATTCGCCGTCGCGCTGTGCGCCACCTTGAGAAAAAGAGGGTTTGCATTTTTGCTGCGGGAACTGGCAACCCGTATTTTACCACCGACACCGCCGCGACCCTGCGTGCCAATGAAATGGCGTGTGAGGCGATTTTCATGGGCAAAAACGGTGTGGATGGGGTTTATGACAAAGACCCCAAAGAACACGCGGACGCAGTGAGATACGACACGGTCACTTATGATGACGTGCTAGCCAAAAGGTTGCGTGTCATGGATGCCTCGGCCATTGCACTGGCACGCGACAACAACCTGCCGCTGATCGTATTCGGCTTGGATGAGCCGGGCGGATTCCGCGGAATTCTGGCGGGTGAGGGGACCTATACCAAGGTTCAGGGCTGAATTCTTCGACAGCTTTTTGTGTGCAGGCCGGGGGCGGTTGCCCGGCCTGTTTTCATTTACAGCGACCGATTTTCGTCATGGCGGTCATATGAAGCAAGCCTGTCACTTTTACGCATTTTGTCGCTTTTAAGTAATAGGTGGTCTTCTCAGTTACGCCCTTGCCGATCCGGATATTGGATGTCCTGCGCATCGATAAGGGGAAGGAAAGATAATGTCCGACAATACGGAAACCGACTATGAAGTCGGTCAGGACAACGTTCAGATCATGGGGCTGGACGTCCACAATCCGGTCTTTGCCGTTTCGGGGCTAACCATCATTGCATTCGTGTTCTTCTCGCTGGTGTTCCGCGAGCAGGCGAGCGAGTTCTTTGGGTGGCTTCGACCGGCTTTGACCAGCAATTTCGACTGGGTGTTCATGATTGCGGCGAACATCTTTGTCGTGTTTTCACTACTGCTGATCGTCACGCCGTATGGTTCGATCCGTCTGGGCGGGGATGATGCCAAGCCGGATTACAGCTATGCCGGGTGGTTCTCGATGCTGTTTGCTGCTGGTATGGGCATCGGTCTGGTGTTCTGGGGCGTGGCCGAGCCAATCTCGCATTACGGGTCGTCGCTGGGCGGGGTTGCCGCTGGCGAGGATGGCCTTCGCACCGACTGGGCACCGTTAGGTGCCGGTCTGGAGGACCCCGAAGCCTCGAAGAAGCTGGCGATGGCAGCCACCATTTTTCACTGGGGTATGCACCCTTGGGCCGTGTATGCGGTAGTGGCACTGGCGCTGGCGTTCTTCAGCTTTAATCGCGGTCTGCCGCTGACCATGCGGTCGGTGTTCTACCCGCTGTTTGGCGAGGCGACATGGGGTCCGTTGGGTCACATCATTGACGTTCTAGCCGTGTTCGCCACGATCTTCGGTTTGGCGACATCGCTGGGCTTGGGTGCAACGCAAGCGCTGGCTGGTCTGAATTATCTGTTCGATGTTCCGATCACGGACGGGATGAAAGTTCTGCTGATCGGTCTGATCACGGCATTCGCATTGATCTCAGTGGTTGCTGGCCTCGATAAGGGCGTAAAGCGGTTGTCCGAGGCCAACATGATCCTGGCCGCGGCCTTGTTGCTGCTGGTGCTGATCCTTGGGCCTACCGTGGCGATTCTGACCGGCTTCTTCGACAGCCTGATTGAATACGTCGTCGCATTGCCTGCACTGTCGAACTGGGTCGGTCGCGAAGACACCAACTTTATGCAGGGCTGGACCACCTTCTACTGGGCGTGGTGGATCTCCTGGTCACCTTTCGTCGGCATGTTCATCGCCCGAATCTCGCGCGGCCGAACCGTGCGCGAATTCGTGACTTGCGTGATCCTGATCCCAACCGTTGTAGGTGCCCTGTGGATGAGCGTTTTTGGTGGAGCCGCGTTGGATCAGGTTATGTCCGGTTCGGGGCAGGCCCTGTCGGATGCTGCGCTAGAACTCAAGATGTTCTCCATGTTTGAACAATTCCCGATGACAGGTTTGCTGTCCTTCGTTGGCATCGTTCTGGTGGTTGTGTTCTTCGTCACCAGCTCGGATTCCGGCTCTTTAGTGATTGATACAATCACGGCAGGTGGCAAAACCGATGCGCCGACGGCGCAGCGTGTGTTCTGGTGCATTCTGGAGGGCGCTATCGCGATCGTTCTGTTGCTGGGTGGCGGCCTGGGTGCGCTGCAGGCTGCTGCGATTGCAACAGGCTTCCCGTTTGCGATCGTTCTGGTGCTGATGTGCGTGTCGATATTCATCGGTCTTGCGAACGAAAAGCGACGCCGCTGAATCCAATTCAGCCCTTCGAAAGCCCCGGACAAGCGCCGGGGCTTTTTTGTTTCATGCCGGGTTGACCGAGCTTAGGGCCGCTGGCTATGTATCCGCGTCTTTTGATTGCCAGATTTGGTCCCGAAAGACTGCCCGTGCTTCTGTTTGTTTGACTGGGGCTGTGGCTGGGCTGGAAGACCTGCCGTGATTTCCGAGTTGTCCGAAATCATGCACGGGCACGTCATCGGAACAAGCAGCATGAGCAAGGAGCGACGTGCCATGGGCACTCTTGATATCGATTTCGTTAGGGCGCAGTTCCCGGCTTTTTCCGAGCCCAGCCTGCAAGGTCAGGCGTTCTTTGAAAATGCAGGCGGGTCATATACTTGTAAGCCGGTGCTGGACCGGCTGACGCGCTACTATACTCAACGCAAAGTGCAGCCCTACGGCCCCTATGACGCCAGCCGTCTGGCAGGCGAAGAGATGGATGAAGCCCGCGCACGCATGGCTGCGATTCTGGGCGTGAACACCGATGAGCTGAGCTTTGGCCCTTCGACCACTCAGAACACCTATGTTTTGGCGCAGGCATTTCGCCAATGGATGCAGCCGGGCGATGCCATCGTTGTCACCAATCAGGATCACGAGGCCAACTCGGGACCGTGGCGGCGCCTGGTCGAAGACGGGTTTGAAATCCGCGAATGGCAGATCGACCCGGAATCCGGTTCGCTCAACCCGCAGGATCTTGAGAACCTGCTGGACGAGAAGGTGCGTCTGGTCTGTTTCCCGCATTGTTCCAACGTGATCGGAGAGATCAACCCGGTCACCGAAATCACCGCCATTGCCCATGCGGCGGGGGCGTTTGTCTGTGTAGATGGCGTTTCATACGCGCCACATGGGTTCCCAAATGTCGGCGATCTGGGGCCGGATATCTATCTGTTCTCGGCCTATAAGACCTACGGTCCGCATCAGGGTTGCATGGTGATCAGGCGTGCGCTTGGTGAGCTGCTGCCAAACCAGGCGCACTATTTTAATGCAGACGCGCTGTACAAGCGTTTCACCCCGGCGGGCCCGGATCACGCTCAGATCGCGGCCAGTGCAGGTATGGCGGATTACGTTGATCTGTTGTGCGACCACCATAATGGCCCCAAGAGTAACGCAACCGAACGGGGAGCCTTTGTGCATGACCTGTTGCGCGGTCAGGAGGTTGCGCTGCTGCAGCCCGTATTGGACGCGGTCAAGGATCGAAATGCCGTACGCTTGATCGGTACCTCAGATGCTACACGTCGCGCTCCGACCGTAGCGTTGTCGCTGAGCCGGAATGCCGAAGCCGTAGCCACCGATCTGGTTGAACACGGGATCATGGCAGGAGGCGGCGATTTTTACGCCGTGCGCCCGTTGCAGGCGATGGGTGTGGATTTGGATCAGGGCGTGCTACGGGTCAGCTTTACGCACTATACCTCGCAAAAGGAAATTGATCAGTTATTGGGCGCACTTGACGCCGTTTTGTGATCCGGTTTCTGCTCGGCTTCGTAATGCGAAGAAAGCAGCCGGGCGGTCATGGAAAACAAACAATCACCGATCATCATGTGGTTCCGGCGGGATTTACGTCTGTCGGACCATCCCGCGCTAAGTGCCGCGGCCCAAACGGGTCGTCCTATTCTTCCGGTTTTCATACTGGATGATTTGGCTCAAGCGCTCGGTGCCGCGCCGAAATGGCGGCTTGGGCTGGGGCTTGAGGCCTTCGCGCAATCTCTGTCGCACATTGGCAGCCGGTTAATCCTGCGGCGCGGGGACGCGCTGACTGTTTTGCAGAACCTTATCGCAGAAACCGGAGCCAGCGGCGTCTATTGGACGCGAGCGTATGATCCTGATGCCATCGACCGTGACACACGCACTAAGTCTGCTTTGGCAGAGCAGGGCGTAGAAGCCAAATCCTTTGCGGGTCACTTGTTGTTTGAGCCCTGGACCGTAGCTACCAAAACAGGCCAGCCGTTTCGTGTGTTCACACCGATGTGGCGATCCGTTCAAGGTCGAGAAGTCGCCACGCCTGAAGGTGTACCGTCGATCAAAGCACCCTTGACTTGGCCGACTTCGGAAAACCTGACCGATTGGAACCTGGGTGCGGCAATGAACCGGGGCGCAGCCGTGGTCGCACCTTTTGTCCGCCCCGGCGAGAATGCCGCCTTTGAGGCTTTGCACGAGTTTCTGGACCGAATCCAAGACTATTCGCACGATCGGGACTGTTTGGATTTGGAGGGCACCTCGGATCTGTCCGAATACCTATCGCTTGGCGAAATCGGGCCCCGCAGTGTCTGGTATGCGGTACAGCGGGCTGCGATGAACGGCACGCAAGGGACAGACGCCTACTTGCGTCAATTAGTTTGGCGTGAGTTTGCGTATCACTTGATGTATCACACACCGCGTCTGCTCAGCGGGAACTGGAAACCAGAATGGGACAGTTTCCCTTGGAACACGGACGCCGATCATCCCTCAGTTGTTGCTTGGCGACAGGCCCGCACCGGTATTCCTGTTGTCGATGCGGGATTGCGTCAAATGTATGTGACCGGTCGTATGCACAACCGGGCGCGCATGATCGTCGCAAGCTACTTGACCAAGCATTTGATGACGCACTGGAAAATCGGAATGAACTGGTTTGCCGACTGCCTGATAGACTGGGACCCGGCGGCGAATGCTATGGGTTGGCAGTGGGTTGCAGGCTCGGGTCCCGATGCATCACCGTTCTTTCGGATATTTAACCCACTGACACAGCAGGAAAAATTTGATCCTGATGGTGTTTATCTAAAACACTGGATCGCCGAAGGGCAGACCAAGCCTTCGGCTACGGCGGTGGCTTATTTCCGGGCGGTACCGCATTCGTGGGCGCTTGATCCGGCGGAAAATTACCCTTCACCAATGGTTGATCTGGCCACTGGCCGAGCACGGGCCTTGGCGGCTTATGAAGGCCGAAAAACCGGGTAAGGAACTGAAAACTTGCCAGAAACACAAACTCGGCCTAGCTTTTAACTGCGGCCGCACAGGGGAGAGCGGATGATCCTGACGACAACTGAAGGGCAAAAAGACCTGCCCAGGTACTTTGCTCAAGTGTTCAAAATGTTGAACCGGATGGGTTCGGGGCGAATGGATATCGCTTTGCCCGATGGGCGCGTGTTCCGATCCGAAGGTGCCAAGCCGGGGCCAGTGGCGCGCGTGGACATTCACGATCCCGACGTATTTGCGCGTTTGATCCGAGAGGGTGAGCTGGGTTTTTCGGATTCTTACCTAGAGGGTGGGTGGAGCACGCCCGATCTGCGATCGTTCATGGATCTGGTGCATTTAGGGACCGAGACGGTGTATGACGATTTCACCGGAAGGTTCCTGGTGCAAGCCTATGAACGCCTTCGATTTTGGTTGCACAACAACAACCGTCGACAGGCCAAGAAAAACATCTCGTACCATTACGATTTGGGGAACGATTTCTACAGGCTGTGGCTGGATGAAACGATGACCTATTCCAGCGCGCTGTTCGAAACAGGACAGGAAAGCCTGGAAAAAGCGCAGACTGCGAAATATGCCAGCCTAGTCGATGAAATGGGTGCCAAACCCGGTGACCACATCCTTGAGATCGGTTGCGGATGGGGCGGTTTCGCTGAATATGCCGCAAAAGAGCGTGGCCTTCGGGTCACAGGTTTGACGATCAGCCAGGAACAGTTAAACTTTGCCCGACAAAGAATTGAAAAAGCAGGACTTTCTGACCTTGTTGAGTTCAAATTGCAAGATTATCGCGACGAGCGTGGCCAGTATGACGGCATCGCCTCGATTGAGATGTTCGAAGCCGTCGGACAGAAATATTGGCCGGTTTACTTTGAGACTGTGCGTGATCGGCTAAAACCCGGTGCGCACGCGACCCTTCAAATCATAACCGTCGCTGATCACCGGTGGGACATTTACAAGAACGGCGTTGATTTTATTCAGAAATATATCTTTCCCGGCGGAATGCTTCCCGCGCCGACGATCCTGAAACAGCAGGTGGCAGAGGCAGGATTGAACGTCGTGAAATCGCGGGAATTCGGTAAAAGTTATGACCTGACATTGCGTCGTTGGTACGAGACGTTCAACGACAAATGGGACGAAATTTCCGAAATGGGCTTTGACGAGCGTTTCCGGCGCATGTGGAACTATTATTTAACCGCGTGTGGCGCGGCCTTTGACACTGGCAACTGCGATGTGACACAGATCACTATAGCAAAACCCAGTTAACAAAGGGAAATTCCGAATGCCCACTGCGCCGCGACTTGTTGCTTCACTATGCCTATTGGCAGTGGCCTTTATCGTGTCGAGCATGATTATCAGCAACGGCGAAGAGGGCAAGGACTATGGCTGGTTCACCTATGTCAACATGATTATTGCAGTGGCCTGTGGTTGGAAGGTGATGGGAAAGCGCGTTGGTCGCGGCTGGACCGCCGCGGTCAATAATGGCATCGCTGGGGTTGTATCATTGGTATTCTGGGCCCTTTTTGTTCAGGGCTGCTACGAGATGTTCCGACTGGCCATGCGTCATCGCTATGACGGCCCGTTTGAGGCGCTCACGGCCATTTTCCAGATTGGTGTTGAGTACGGCAAACTGCTCATCGTTCCGGAAATTCTGTGGACTTTGGCTATCGGAGCTCTTATCGCAGGGCTTGCAACCGAAGAAGCCGGCCGTCGCTGGCGATAACTCACCAGAATTTAGACGAGCTTTACTCTAGTGTCCGATTTGTTTTTTTACGGCACGCTCAGGCATTTGCCGCTGCTTGAATGTGTGCTTGGCCACCCGCTGTCACAAATAAAAATATCTCAGGCCAGTTTGCCGGACCATGCGGTTTATGGCGTGGCAGGCCAGGCCTTCCCGATGATTGTTCCAGAAAAGGGCAGTCAGGCCATGGGGTTGCTGGTTCAGGGTTTCAGCGCCGAAGACCTGAAACGATTGGCTTTTTACGAAGGTGGTTTCGACTATGACCTCAGCCCGCACGGTGTGGACGTTGCTGACGGCTCACGCGCCGAGGCTAGTGTGTTCTTTCCCGAACCCGAATTGTGGACACCAGACAAGCCGTGGTCGTTGCAGGCCTGGGTTGATGAATGGTCCGAAGTGACCTTGCTGGCTGCACAAGAAGAGCTGGCCTATTACGGTAAGGTCGACGCAACCACGATCGCTCGTAACTTTGCGCCGATCCGCACCCGGGCTTGGGCTAAGCTGGCTGCGCGAAAACGCCAGACGGGCGATCCGCGTGACGTCGCAAAAGATGTGATCGTGCAAAGCCATCGGCGGGCCTATGTCAATTATTTCGGTGTGGAAGAATTGGATGTGCAGCACCGCCAGCATGACGGAACGATGGGTCCCGTGCTGCACCGGAGCGGATTGATGCAGGGGGCCGCCGTCGTTGTTCTGCCTTATGACCCGGTGCGCGACACTGTTCTTTTGGTTGAACAATTCCGCGCGCCGGTTTTTCTGATAGACGATCCCGAACCGTGGATGTGGGAGCCGGTAGCAGGCATGATCGACCCCGGTGAAACGCCGGATCAGGCCGCCCACCGCGAAGTGCAGGAAGAGGCGCAGGTGTCGCTGAACGCCTTGGAATATGCAGGCGGTGCCTACTCCTCGAGCGGGTCATCGACCGAGTATGTCTACCTTTATGTTGGGTTGGCTGATTTGACCCGGACCATCGACAATGGTGGCGTTGCTACAGAAGGTGAGGATATTCGCACACAAATCCTGCCATATGACGCGTTCCTTAAAAAGGTCGACAACAACGAATTCAAGGATTTGCCCCTGTTGATGATGGCAAATTGGCTGGCCCGGCATCGCGATCGTTTGCGCGGTTAACTATCGCCGCTTGTGGTTGTCGCACGGCATCTGTAAATCTTCGTTGATACGTAATGAAATGAGGGCGCCATGCGCATTGCACGAGACCTTGCCGACGCAGTCGGGAAAACACCGCTGATCCGGTTGAAGCGCATCAGTGAAGAGACCGGTTGCGAGATTCTCGGGAAGGCCGAGTTCATGAACCCGGGGCAATCGGTCAAGGATCGCGCGGCGCTCTACATCATCAAGGACGCAATTGCGCGCGGTGAGCTGAAGCCCGGCGGAACCATTGTCGAAGGCACGGCCGGTAACACCGGTATTGGCCTTGCATTGGTGGGGGCGTCGATGGGATTCAAAACGGTGATCGTGATCCCGGAAACCCAATCCGAGGAAAAGAAAGACATGCTGCGTCTGGCGGGCGCGCAACTGGTTCAGGTTCCGGCCGCCCCGTATCGCAACCCCAATAACTTTGTGCATTATTCGCGCCGTCTGGCCGAGGAACTGGCGCAGACGGAACCCAATGGCGCCATCTGGGCCAACCAGTTCGACAACGTTGCCAACCGTCAGGCCCATGTGGAAACCACCGGCCCCGAGATTTGGGAGCAGACAGGCGGCAAGGTTGATGGCTTTGTCAGCGCCGTAGGTTCGGGTGGTACGCTGGCCGGCGTGGCCGACGCGTTGCAGCCCAAGGGCGTCAAGATCGCTCTGGTCGATCCGATGGGGGCAGGACTGTATTCGTACTACACCACTGGTGAAATCGCTATGGAGGGCAGCTCGATCGCCGAAGGTATCGGTCAAGTGCGCATTACCAAGAACCTTGAAGGGTTCAAGCCAGACTTCTCGTACCAGATGACCGATAACGAGGCGCTGCCATACATCTTTGATCTGCTGCGCGAGGAGGGTCTGGTTATGGGCGGGTCGACCGCGATCAACATGGCGGGCGCGGTGCGTCTGGCCAAGGATCTGGGGCCGGGCCACACCATTGTGACGATCCTGTGCGACTTTGGCACGCGCTATCAGTCCAAACTGTTCAATCCCGAATTCCTGCGTGAAAAGGAACTGCCGGTGCCAGATTGGATGACCGAAGCCCCACGCAGCATTCCTGGCGTATTCGAGGACGTATGATGCTGCGGCAGGTTCGCCTGTTTCTAGCCTTCTTTCTGGTTTGTTTTGCCATGCTGGGTGGCCCCGTTGCCGCCCAGTTAACTGATCGGCAAAGCGAATATTACCAGAACTGGCTTGAGACGGCGGATCGCGCCGAGAAGGATATCGAATCCGATCGCACGTCAAACGCGGCATTGGAAAACCTGCGGGCTGAAATCCACAACTATCGTGAGGATTTCAACAAGGCACGTGGCGCCAATACCGACCGTATCCAGACGCTGGACGCGCAGATCAAGGCGTTGGGGCCAGCCCCCGAAGGGGATGCGACCGAACCCGAAGAGATTGCCAAGCTTCGCGAGCATCTGGAAAACCAACTGACCAGCCTGCAGGTGCCGCAAATCATCTCGGAAGAAGCGTTCAGCCGCGCCAACGGCCTGATCAGCGAGATAGACAGCCTGTTGCGCGAGCGGCAGACAAAAGAGCTTTTAGAACGCGGTGTATCGCCGCTTAACCCTGTCTATTGGGGCCCAGCCTGGGTCGATATTGTCGAGGCCGTGCGAGGCCTGATCAATGAATCTGCGCTGAACCTGAAAACCAACATCGTTCAAAGACACCTGAAAGAGCGCGGGCTGGGCATTTTCTTTCTGACCGTCGCGGCAGGGATTTTACTGTACTACGGACGTTACTGGTCCGAGGCTGCAGGTGAATATCTGCGGCAGTTGGGCGGCCGGGGCAGCGGCGTGTGGTCGTTTCTGGTTTCACTGCTGCGGATTCTGCTGCCATGGCTGGGTGTCTGGTTGCTGGTTCAGGCGATCATCATGACTGGCCTGCCGGGATTGCGCGGAACGCTATTAATCCAGAATGTTCCTTATTGGGCCGCGATTATATTTTATTACGACTGGATCGGACGTCAGGTTCACATCTCGCAGGCGGCACAGAACTTTAACCGCTTGTCCCGCAAAAGTGTCACGCAGTTGCGGGTATACTTGGATATTCTGGCGATCTTCCTGATCGTGTACGAATTCGGGCTGCTGTTTGATCAGATCGAAAACATTTCGGACGCGACCCGGGCCGTTATCAGCTTTCCTGTGGTAGTGGGAACCGCGCTGGTTCTTCTGCGTATCCGCCGGATTCAGACCTCAAAACCGGAAGCCGAAGATGGGCAATCTGGTGAAACGCCGCGAAGTGCCGGGCTGACCCAGCTGATGGACTTTCTGCGCAAGGCGATTTTTTTGCTGGGGATCGCGAGCCCGATTTTGGCGGCTATTGGATATACCAACGCAGCCGAGGGGATCGTTTTCCCGGCGGTGAAAACGCTGGTTCTGTTTGCGGCTTTGACGATCTTTCATCGCTTTATCACCTCGGTTTACGGCTGGCTCAGCGGGCAAGGTGAGTCGGCGCGGGACTCACTGTTTTCGGTGTTGGCCGGGTTTATAATCGCCATTCTGACCTTGCCGGTTCTGGCGCTGTATTGGGGCGCACGACAGACTGACTTGCTTGAAGTCTGGTCGCGTTTGCTGCTTGGTTTTGACATTGGCGGCGTTACGATTTCGCCCCGCAACTTCTTTACCTTCCTAATCGTGTTTGTCATCGGCTATGGCTTGACCCGGCTGTTGCAAAGCGGGCTGCGCAATTCGCTGCTGCCCAAGACCAGTATTGATCCGGGCGGTCAGAACGCGATTGCCGCGGGCACCGGCTATGTGGGGATATTCCTGGCCGCGCTGGTGGCCATCATGTTGGCGGGGTTTGATCTGTCTTCGCTGGCCATTGTCGCCGGCGCGCTGTCGGTTGGGATCGGCTTTGGACTACAGACCATCGTGTCGAATTTTGTGTCGGGGATAATCCTGCTGGTCGAGCGTCCAATCTCCAAGGGGGACTGGATCGATGTGAATGGGATGATGGGTTATGTGCGCGATATCTCGGTGCGGTCTACGCGGATTGAGACTTTTGATCGTACCGATGTGATCGTTCCCAACTCGGACCTGATCAGCGGGGTGGTGACGAACTACACGCGGGGCAACACGATCGGGCGCGTTATCGTGCCGGTGGGCGTGGCCTACGGCACGGATACCCGCGTGGTCGAGAAGATTTTAGGTGAGATTGCCAATTCCCATCCGATGGTTCTGGCGCATCCAGCGCCCAGCGTGGTGTTTCAGGGCTTTGGTGCGGATTCGCTGGATTTTGAAATTCGCGCCATCTTGCGCGACGTGAACTGGGTGCTTTCGGTGAAATCGGATATGAACCACGAAATCAACCGCCGGTTTGTCGAAGAAGGTATTGAAATCCCCTTCGCGCAGCGCGATGTCTGGCTGCGCAATCCTGAGACGCTGCGAGGGCAGGGGCCTGCGCAAGAAACCGAACCTGCAACGGAAAAAACACCTACCGAACCCCTGTCTTCCAAGCCTGCGGACATGACCGAGGCCGATCTGGCAGACGGTGATAGGGATGAGCTGTAACGGGGTCTGTGGCGGAACTGCGGAAGGTTGAATTTTCGCTTTAATCGCCCCTTGCAAATCCCTCGGCGATGGTCCAAATATCGCGCGCACGGAGAGGTGGCCGAGTGGTCGAAGGCGCACGCCTGGAAAGTGTGTAGGCGGGAAACCGTCTCCAGGGTTCGAATCCCTGTCTCTCCGCCATCCTTACCTGATTTCCGCATTTGAACTTTGACCTATTAATTGCGGGGAAGTTACATCTCCTTACGGATCAGGATGTCGGCCAGACAAGAGCATGCGTCTTTTGTACATCGAATTTGATCGCGAGGCAGGTCAAGCGCGTCGCCGAGAGTCCCTATTCTGCCCCCAACGCCGCAAACGCCCCGGAAGATTTCGCCATTCCCCCGGACCCGAAGGGATTCAAGCCCTACGTTGCATTTATATCCACGCCAGCGGTTCATATCCCTAAGAAGGAAGTCATTGGGGCGGAGTATCTCAGTGTGGCCCGACCGCGTGGTTGCGCGCATCACTGATCGAGGTTCTTCACCAACCGGGGCCCTGTCCGAGGGCAAACCCACCGCGAGAACCTGCAACTGGTCGTCGGTGTAGTCGTACAGCTGCACTCCGAAATCTTTCCGCAACGGTTTCAAGGAAATCGAAGCGGTGGGCAGCGCCGCGCGTAATTCCCGCGCATCTTCAAGCGTCTGATCAAAACGATCTGGATGCATCGTCACGTTGATATGAACGGTGATACGGTCAGTCATCGTACCCGCCACTTGGATAAAATGGCTCAGCTCTGCAAATTCGGCATGATAGGTCAGGATAACGCTGTTCAGGCGGCTGTTGATCATCTCCCAAAACCGAAGTGTGCGCGACGCATTGCTGATCAGGCTGACCTTGAACCCTATATCGGACGCATGACCTAGCAGATCAATGATGCGAGGATGCATTGTGGGTTCGCCGCCTGTAAACTGCAGCCAGACAATCTTGCCTAATTCATCCACATAGTGTCGATTTAATTGACGGTACAGATTCAGAACGTCACCGGTTTTCTG
This sequence comes from Ruegeria sp. BB1, assembly GCF_056539465.1. Classification (NCBI taxonomy): domain Bacteria; kingdom Pseudomonadati; phylum Pseudomonadota; class Alphaproteobacteria; order Rhodobacterales; family Roseobacteraceae; genus Ruegeria; species Ruegeria sp. BB1. The sequence continues at coordinate 835,962 of NZ_JBQFVB010000001.1, read as the reverse complement.
CCACTCAAGCGAACCGTCGTGCAAAGCCTTTGGGCAATAACTGCACGCATAGCTGCACGAATTCCCGAGCGTCCAGTCCACCACGACCATGTTGCCACACGCAGGATCGGGGTGGTCAATCAGAGTAAATAGGTCCGGATGGTTCTGGATATCTTCCATTAAAATCCAAGCGTTTAGCTAAGTTCCTCCGACAGTGCGACCAGAGTGGTCCTGTGGCCCCCACCAATTTTCCACAGCCTATCTTGAAATAGGAATTGGAACAAAATTTTTTGGAACACTAGGCATCAGTGGCGCTTTGGTGGACGGTTTCGGATACCTGAGAACCCATTTCACAAGGCCAATTGCCTATGTGACCGGGCGATTGCGGGTTCGGTCGACTTGTTTTCGAGTGGCCATCTTTTTATAGTTTGAACATAATCTTTTAGAATTTTCGGCGCTAAGGCGTAATCGGTTTGTCGAATTTACAATAAATTAGGGCCTGTTTCGGCGGCCAGTCGGGGGAATTTATGACAAAGGCTAACGGCCCAAGAACTCGACCTAAAGTTGCCAAGAAAACTGCCAATCAAACGGCGGATATTTATGATTTTGTGCAATCCCCCGAGTGGCAGAAGGTGCTTGAAAAAGCGCGGGTAGAACGAGAAAAAAACCTTTCGGCGCCTGCGCAGCAAAACAAAGAGGGTCAACAACCCAAACCGGTTCGCCGTAGGACCAACCAATCAACCACAAATGAGCGTGCCCAAAGCAAGCAAAAGCCATGGTCCGCTCAGGTCGAGGAAGCAAGACACAAAAGAAATGAAGTGCTTGCCCGTCGTGCAGCCGAGTCGAAAAAAGCAGACCCCAGTAGTCCTGAGGCTCGTCAGGGAGATCTGCAAGGCGGAGACAAAGCAACCTCTACACGGACACCCAGACAGAAAGACAAGCCGACCAATCGTGAACAGACTGATCGTGCAGCTGCTAAACCAGACCAAGCAACAGCCAAGAGCGTTCTGGAAGAAAAGGACGCAGGGAGGCCGGGCCCGTCTGATGACGCTCTGGTCAGCGAAGACGCGTCCTTAAGCGCGCTGACGAGGGCAGAGTTAAGTTTAATACTGTCTTCCGAGGAAGTTGATCATCGCCTGTCCAAAAAGCTCCTGCAACAGCTGAAAGATCACCAACGGACGCGGCGCAGGATCAGGTGGAGCTTGGTGGCCCTTGGATGCACCATCGGTGTGGTTGCTTCGTCTTCGATATTTCTGACTTTGTTCGGATTGGGTGTATCGAACCCGATTGAAAGCGCGGCTATTGGGTCTACTGATGGTGCAGCGGCAGACGATTTTGGCCAAACCGGACCATCGCAACCTGATGTGCCGAGTGGAGCAGGGGGCGAAACTGTCATTTCCGCCGATTTGTTCGACGCGTCATCATTGCCGTCGTCATCCGGCGCAGAATTGGAAGAGACGCAGGATTTGAGCAGTCTTGCCTCATCAGCGCCCCTTCAGTCCGAGTTGGCGGAAACGGCCGAGATCGTTGAGCCCGGCACTCCAAGTCTGGCCCCTAGCGTTCTGTCGTATGTTCCGACGCTTGAACCACCGTTACTACCGGTAGGCGGCGCTGGCTATTTGCCGAGACGAGAGGCTAATCCCAGTTTCCTGCCTTATGAGTTCGAACCAGAGTTTTTTACTACGTCGATCGCTTTGCTGGACAAAGTTTCGGCAGGCTTTGATCCAGTGGCGATTTCGATTGACCCGATTCCGCCCTCGCGGCGTTCGAATACTGTTTCTTCTAACACCGAGGTTGTTGAGCCCAGCACCTCAAGCGTGCCGCCTAGCGTTTTGTCATTTGTTGCGGCGCTTGAACCACCGCTGTTGCCGGTGGGTGGGGCTGGTGACCTACCAAAACAAGAGGCAAACCCGAGTTTTCTGCCTTATGAACTTGAACCAGAGCTTTTCGCCACGCGGATTGCCTTGGTGGATGAGATTTCCACAGAAATTGATCCTTTGACGATTTCGATCGACCAGATCATTCCCCCGCAGCGCGCGCCCAGCGTGTCTTCACAGCTTGTGTCGTTGCAATCTCCGGTGGCTTTGGAGGCCGCAGAAGATCACCAGTTGCTGTCAATTCGGATCCTGGAACCTCAGCCAGATCGTCCTTTGGCCGGTAATCTTGCTGAGCGTCCTTTGAAAGTCGTTTCATCTGATCCTTCTATCCTGCTGGAAGACGTGGCGCTTAGCCCGCCAATCCCACAGGCGCTTACTTTGAAACAGATGCCAACCTCGCTGGATTCGGCCACGCCCGCGGCATTGCCTGCCGAGGATATTGCGGCGCTACCGGGCGAAGATGCCAAGCCATCGAATCCGAGTGCAAGTGGTGGCGGCGCGTCATTCAGGCTCTACGCGCCAAACAAGATTCCCAATGATGCTGTGGACTCATTTGTTGCTGAATTAACAACGACGGGACATGAACTTAGCGGAACGGCGCGCGTTGGTTACAAAGTATCCCAATCGAATGTGCGGTTTTATCACAGACAGGATGCGGCCAAAGCTGCCGCCCTTGCTAAGGACGCAGGCGCCTTGTTGCGCGATTTCACGGGATCGAAATCCAAAACACCCACCGGGGTGATCGAATTGTATTTGGCCGGCGAAGGTCTAGGGCAAGCTCCGGTCAAACGGGTGGCCAAGAAAAGCCGCCGGTCCACAACCCAAAGTAGCCCGGTTAACCGCCTTAAAAGTCAGGTTCTGAAAAAACTCAGGACAACGACAAACTAATGGCGTTATTATAGGGTAAGTGCGAAGGACTAAGTTGAATTGTGTAAAGTTAAAAAGTATCGACGGGTTTTTGTAAAATGACTGAAAGCAGACTTATTGGCATAGTAACCGCGCTACTATTTCTGACGACGGCGCAGGATGCGCGCGCTGAGATCACGCTTGAGCATCTCCTTGCCATCGATCAACTCTTGTCGGCCAACGACACCCAGGCGCTACGCTCGTATCTGGAAAGAAACCCCGGATTGCTGACCGGAACCGATGAACTGTCGGTCGAATTGCGCACCTTTTACGAGGCCGCGTCCACGGGCACTTTGAACTTTGGCTATACCGCCGGACCGACAGCCGGTACCGCGGCTGCTGCGACCGACAACGAGCTGGCGCATTAAAGCTTATGTCGGCGCTTGAGGCCATCAATTGCTCAGTGCGTCCAAAGATCGCCTACATCATTGAACCGCGGTTTTCCGGTGGAACGTCAGCAGCAGTTGCGGCCGAACTACGGGTGGCTGTGGACCTTGGAACGCTAGAGGTGCACGCGATAACTTCGCGAACATTTGGCGAAAATCAATCTGTTGCGCCGGCACTGCGGCAGGTGCTGGACGAATTGCACATCCCGTTGATTTGGGATGCACCGCGTATTAGTGCAGATTACGTGATCCTGCACAATCCATCGTTTCTAAAGTTCAACGAGGCACTGAACACAAAAATTTTTGCCCGTGATCTGATCGTGGTGACTCATGAAAATTTCTTGCGTCCGGGCGGCGAGGAAGGGTTCGACGTTTCCGGCTGCCTGAACCAGATTGAGGCGTCATCTTTTGTGCTGAGGCGCACCCTGGCTCCGATTTCACCCCATAATCGCAAGACCGTGAACGATTGGTTGGACAGCTCGCGCTTAGCAAGGCTGTGGAGGGTTCGGGACACCGACTGGTTCAACATCTGCCATACGGATGTAAGTCCTCCGTGCGAAAAGCCACAGGACCGTCGGGGCAGGCATTCACGACCGGGGTTTGAAAAGTTCCCATCGCTTTCCGACCTCGACATGTGCTTTCCCGAGCATTCTCAAAGCAATGTCATTCTGGGTGCTGATGCCATGCTAAACGCGGGTGTTCTTCGGGCCCATTGGACCTTGCTGCCTTTTGACGCCATTAGTGTGGACGAGTTTTTTGGAATGATCGATTTCTACGTCTATTTTACGGCGCCGACCTGGCAAGAAAGCTTTGGTCGCGTCGTGACCGAAGCGCTGGCCGCTGGCAAAGTGGTTCTTACCAATCCGGAAACCGGGGCAAATTTCGGCGATGGTGTCCTTACGTGTCATCCGGGCGACGTGGACCGGGTCATATCTGATCTGGTCGTTGAGCCGCAGCGATATCATGAACAGGTCTCACGGTCGCAAAAGGTGCTGGAGCGTTATTCGGCAGAGAGTTTCAGGGCAATGTTGTCAAATGTCCTGACCGCAGACAGCGGGGTTATGAAATGATTTTTATCGAGGCCGGCACGCGCTCGCTGCGGACCTTTGATGCGCAATTGATCTTTGCCGATCAGCTGACCGCACGCGGTTTTAACGTGTGTATCGATGCCGAATACTTGCCGAAAGACGCAGGTCGCGGCCGGGTTTACGATGCTGCCAAGTTTCTGGTCGATCCGGGCGAGCATGAGGTCGAAAGGGTATTTGTGCTTGGCGCCGAAGAGATTGATGATCTTCTTCTTGCGTCCCTGCGGCAAAGGCAACTGGCGGCAAACGTACCAGTGGTTGCCACGGGCCGTTTCGAAACGCAGCAAAGTTATATCGGTGCAAAGGCGCGTCTGGCATATGCCCTTGGGCGTGAAGCCACGGTGTTGGACCTTACGGACTTCCAGCCGCGCTCGATGTTACCTTCGGCGGCCTGTCCCTTGGTCGCAGACATTCGGCCAACGGCTCGTTCGGCGGTCGAAAAGCCAAATGTCGCCGTGGTCTTGGGGTCCATGGAACTTGACGCACCCGAGACGCTCTCTTGCTTGGCCCGGATGAGCAATCGCAGTGACTATACTCTGCAACTTATCGTCAACGGGGCGCAGAACAAGGTGATCAATGAGTCGCCCTTTCATGATCTGCCGACTATTTTGTATACCGATCTTTCCGCCCGTATTTTGGCAAAAACGACAGATGTCCTGGTGATGTTTGGTCATGGTGTCGCCGGGGTTCGCATGGCCGCACTTGCAGTCGAGCTGATCGCCACTGGTGGGGTCGCGATAGATTGCACGGATGATGAGGCCATTGTGTCCTCCGGCGCCCCGGCTTTGATCGGGCCCAAAACGCCGCTTGCGCTGGACGGGTACCTCACAGGGAAGATACTTGAGAACCTTGCCGGGGTGGCTGAACAGGCGACAAAATCCCAGTGGCTGCATTCGGTGGACATTTCCCGGTTGGAAAAGGCAGCAGACCTAAAGCCCCAAAAACGCGAACCTATTCGAATGGCACAGCGAACAGTGTTTTTTCCAACCAACGGGGTTGGATTGGGACACGCTCAGCGATGCGCTATCATTGCCAAAGAATTGCCGGATGATATAGCCCCGATTTTTGCGGCCTTTCCCAGCTGCGTTCCACTTGTGCGCCGCGAAGGCATGGACAGTATCCCTCTGGTTCAGCGGACTGAAGTATCAGCCAACTTTAATGGCAACGATATCCTGACTTACCGCCGACTTGGCGCAGCTCTGCAGGAAAATGACAGGTTGGTGTTTGACGGAGGCTATGTCTTTGATTCCGTCTACCGAACGATCCTTGAGCGCAACTTGTCGGCGGTTTGGATACGGCGTGGGTTGTGGCCTGATGGGCGGTCCAGGCCAAGAATGCTCCAGCGTGAGGCCGTATTCGACAAGGTCATAGTGCCATCCGAAGCCTTTGAAGAGCTAAACGACACCTACAGTTACGGCGATCACGTTCGCAACGTTGGCCCGATCTTTCGCCGTGTGGTCCAGTCGGGTGATGAACGCCAAGGACTTAGGGGTCGGCTGGCTGAACGGTTCGGGCGTGAGTTTGATCATCTGGTTGTCAGCATGTTAGGCGGCGGCGTGGCGTCGGACCGGTCGGCGCAACTTCAGGCAATTTCCGGGATGCTTGAGGACCGGTCAGACTGTTTGCATCTTGTCGTAACCTGGCCGGGCAGCAAGGTTCAGCCGGCCACCTTCGGTTGGTCAAATACTCACGTTGTTCAGACCTTTGAGGCCACAACCCTTTGCCTGGCCGCGGATTTGGTCATTTCGGCGGCGGGATACAATTCTGTTCTCGAGATCCTGTACAACAAGATTCCGGCAATCCTGATCCCCCAATCAGCACCGTATCTGGACAATCAGGAACGACGCGCCCAGGCGTTGGCTGACCGCGATCTGTGCGCGATCATCACCGAGAAAGAGTTCATGAAACTCGAGCGAACGGTTTCAGACTGCCTGGATCAAGGTGATCTGGAGGTCTATCGGACCGCGTTGAATAAAATTGAATTGCCAGAACCGGGGGCGGCGAAAGCGGCCGAAATCATTGCAGAGGCCAAGTGCAGAAAATGACAGATATTTCATGGTACGATATCCTAAGCAGAACAACGCCTAAACGACCTGTTCAATTGGATGATCTGATCTCTGGCGATCAAGAACCCAAGCCGCACGGGAATGTTGTATTTCCTGAAATGGGCCTGATCCCTTCCGTTGCTCTTTGGGAACGGGATGAGGGCGGGCCAACGCATATCGGTGTTCGGATCGTGAGCCCCATGAAATCAGTATACAATGTGGCAAGATTTCTTGCCGCAGCCGCGTTGGAACGCGAGGTGTATCCGGTCATTCTAAGCCGCATAGATTACAGCGGATTTGAGCAGTTCGGCTTCCGCGTTGAGCGCGTACCGGATGAACCGATGGCTGCGCAGTTCGCTGAAGAAGAGATCCGAAAATTCTGGGATCTGGCGATCATTATCGACGGCGACGATATAGGGCTTTGGGCCGGTCAAAAGGCCCAGTCCCAGAGCCCGGCGGATAACAGCAAATGACCGTACAGCGTTATGAGCCGGGGCAGGGCGGTCGCCGGTGTTACACCGACCGTGTCAGTCCACCGTCTACTCGGATGTTCTGGCCGGTGATATATGCTCCACCGTCCGACGCTAGAAAAGCTACGGTTGCTGCGATTTCGTCATAGGCCTTGCCATATCGTTCCATCGGGATGCGGGCCTTCCAGTCCGGGTTTTCCGGCAGGCTGTCAATGAAGCCCGGCAGCACGTTGTTCATGCGCACATTTTCAGTCGCATGTTTGTCCGCGAACAATTTGGTGTAGGCTGCCAGACCCGCCCGCATCACACCAGACGTTGGAAACACCGGGTCGGGTTCGAACGCCGCGAAGGTCGAGATGTTGATGATTGCTCCGGACTTTTGGTCGATCATGATCGGGGTGATGATCCGCGCGGCCCTTACCGCGTTGAGGAAATAGACCTCTAGCCCTTCGTGCCAGTCGTCATCACTGATCTCAAGAACCGGGGCGCGGGGGCCGTGACCAGCTGAATTCACCAACACATCCACGCGACCCCAGCGGTCCATGGCCATGTCCACCAACCTTTGCATGTCTGCACTGGACTTGTTGGTGCCAGTCAAGCCGATGCCACCCAATTCAGAAGCCAATGCTTCGCCTTTACCCGATGATGACAGGATGGCGACGTTGAACCCATCAGCTGCCAAACGACGGGCGCTTTCCGCGCCCATGCCGCTGCCGCCGCCCATGATGATTGCGACTTTGTTGTCCGACATGTTGCACCTCATTATGTCTATCTAGGATGAAAAATGGCGTCAGCGGTGGCGTTTGACCAATCAGTAATTCTGCCTTAACCTTGTAGAAAATCTATCGTGTTGAATCCCTAACCATGCGTAATTTACCCCCCTTGAACGCATTAAAGGCGTTTGAAGCATCAGGGCGCCATCTGAACTTCAGCCGGGCCGCTGATGAGTTGGGCGTCACGCAAGGCGCTGTGGCCCAACAGGTGCGGGCGCTTGAGGAAGTATTGCAAATCAAGCTGTTCCACAGGCAGGCCAGAGGGCTGTCCCTGACTGATGAGGGCCGGGCCTATCTTGCACCGCTCCGTCGCGCTTTTGACTTGATGGCCGAGGCAACCGCAAACTTGTCACCGCAAGACGTTGTTGCCACGATCAGTTCAACCCCTTCTTTTGCTACACGGTGGCTGGTGCCGAGATTGGGGTATTTCGCACAGGATCATCCCGATATCCGGCTACGTCTGGATGCGTCGAACACGCTGGCGAATTTCCAGACGGACGGGGTCGATATCGCGATCCGGCAGGGTAAGCCACCGTTTGGTCCGGGATTGGTCTCCGAGCCTTTGTTTTCTGCAGAGTTGATCGCTGTCTGCCATTCTGATCTCGCGTCAGGGCATAGCCCCATTCAGTCGCCTGCAGACCTGATCAACCATGTTCTGCTCGAAGACACCCATGGCCAGTGGCCCCTGTTTCTGGAGGCCGCTTTGGGAGAGGTGCCTGTATCCGGGCTAAAGACCATGGCGTTCAGCCAGACTTCGCTGGCCATCGATGCAGCAATCGCCAGGCAAGGCATCGCGCTGGCCAACCGGGAATTTGTCGCTGGGGACCTTGAGGCCAAGCGCTTGTGCCAACCCGTTTCTTTTGCAACCCCGGTGCAAGAGGGGTACCACGTCGTCACCCAACGCACGCCCAGACAGGCAAAGGTCGCCGAGGCGGTTCGGAACTGGTTGATCAAACAGGTTCAGGAAGCGTCATCGCTAGTTCAGGCTGAAACAAAGGTGAATTGTCACGGAAATCAGAACGCCCTATGAAGGGCACTGATTTTAGCACTAAGTGCCCCTGCGGCGCACGTTTCTCATGATTGGGACCTGACAGACATGATTGACCTAAGCGGCCACACCCCGCTGCGCGAAAGCCGCAACTACAAGATTTTCCAACACCCTGAAATTGAAGGCGCGTTGTTGAAAGTTCGGGTGGATGAACCTATTCGACATCATACGATTCCGCGATATGCGGCCTGGCGCTATGGCAATCTGCGGCAGTGGAATCGAGAAGCGAACGAATATCTGGCCGCGTTGAATCGCGGCTGCCCGGAAATCGAACGCCTCGCGCGGTTCATGGGGTATGCGCCGACGTCGCAAGGCCCGGCATTGGTTGTTGAAAAACTGACCGGTTCAGATGGTGGGCTTGCGCCGACCCTGCAATCCGAAAAGCGCGCGGTTGCGTCGGACAGGGAGGCGCGCCAACGGCTGCATGATGAGTTCATGGAACTGATGGACGATCTCAAAAAAGGGCAGATCATTGTCGGTGACATGGGGTTTGAAAACATCGTCCGCGCGCAGGAACGCGGCGGAAAGCTGGTCATCATCGACGGGCTAGGGGAACGGGTGATGTTCCCGCTTGTTTTGTTCAGCAAGTTGGCGTTTCACAAATCGATCGAACGTCGCCGGGAACGCATGTCCAAAGCGTTCAATCTCGGGGCGAGTTAACTCAGCCTGCGTCGGTCACAGGCATCGTGGTCTCAACCTCTTTACGGATTTCTTGAATGAGAGCTATTGCAGCCGGGTTTCGGCGCTTTAGATGCGTGCGCGCGACAAAGGCGATACGGGGCGGGACAGGGAAAAGCTTGTCGATGATTTCCATGTCCGAAGTGATGTGCATACCGTTCAACAATGCAACACCCAAACCCGACCGCACCGCCGATTGGATGCCCGCCGCACTCGGGCACTCTAGAACATTGTCGAACTGGTGCAGCTTTCGTCCCATGCCCCATTGTTTGTAAAAACATTGGCTATCGAAGGAGAGAAATGGCACGGGTGAGGATAAATCCAAGTGAAATTCCGGCGATTTGACCCAGTGCAGCGTGTCTTCAAACAGGATCAAATCGTCAGGCAGAATGTCCTGGCGAAAGATCTGCATCACCGCCACATCCAACTCTCCGGCTTTCAACCAGGTCTGCACGTTTAGGCTTTGACTGGTGCGGGTGCGGACACGAATGTCAGGGTACAACCGCGTGAAACGACCCACAATTCGGGCGATGTCGCTTGTGGCGGTGTCCTCGGTCATGCCCAAGCGGATGGTTCCGGTCAGAGGTTTCTTGCCCAAAGATGACAACGCTTCGTCATGCAAATCAGTGATCCGGCGTGCATAGTCGCACAGCCGTTGACCGGCCTCGGTAAACAAGGGGCCACCGGCGCGGCGGGCCAGCAAGTTACAATCCAACGCCTGCTCTAGCCGACGAATTTTGTGGCTGACCGCAGATTGAGACAGCGCCAGATGTTCCGCTGCGCGGGTCACGCCACCATGTGCCGCAATGGCCAGCAAGGCGCGCAGGGCGTCAATTTCCAGACGTTCGTTCATGTGTCGCCATATGACAAAATACGATCACCGAATGACAATCATTCATTTGAGTCACATGATAACCTTGGTCTAGTCACAGGAAAAGACAAAACATCAAAGGCCCAAAATGACATTTTTTATCACTGAGCCCGCTCCGATAAACCGCATGGCAGGACAGGGGTGAAGCATGGAAAAACTCGAAACCTCGCGTCGCAATCTGACTACGGTGTTTGAAATCACCGGGTCCGTTTTGGCGATGGCCTATGCCTTGCTGATCGCTTCGAATATCGGGGCGGAGCTGTTGGGTTTTACGCTTCTGCTATTGTCGTCGGGTCTGTTCGCAGCCTGGGCTGTGATCGATCGTCGCTGGACATTTCTTTTGCTACAGGGGTTTTACGCAACATCAGCCATCATCGGGTTGATCCGCTGGGCTTGAAACTTCGCTTAGGGCAGCGGCGGATTTCCTGCTAGGACAGGTCCATGCGGACTGAAAACAGAATCGAGATTGGCTTTTTGCTGTTTGATGGCTTTCCCATGGCTTGCCTGACCTCGGTGATCGAGCCTCTGCGGGCGGCCAATGAAATCGCGGGGCAAGAAGCTTTCCTCTGGTCGCTGATTTCCGAGAATGGCCAAAAGGTCCAATCCAGCGCAGGTGTCGGATTCGAAGCCGAGCGATCTCTGGCAGCCTGCAAGGACATTGACATTGTTTTCCTTCTCAGCAGTCCGACTTCGGTCTTCGACAACCCGAGTTTTGGCAACGGTGCCCTGCGCAGTCTAGGCCGCCACGGGACGGTTCTGGGCGGGATCAGCGCGGGTGTTTTTCCGTTGGTTAGGTCGGGTGTCATGCAAGGTCATCCGGTGTCGGTTCATTGGTGTTATGAGGCCGCGTTCGAAGCGGAATTCCCTGACATGGATGCCCGCAGTGAAGTGATCGTCAGAGATGCCAGTCGAACAACCGTTTCGGGCGCGGCGGCAGGGTTTGATCTGGCATTGCATCTTATTCAGGATAGGCTGGGTGGGGACGTCGCACATGAAGTCGCCTGTTGGTTCCAGCACCCGATGATGCGCGGCGCCGGTGTGCAACAGCAGGTACCCAGAGCAACTGCGCCCGACACGGGCGATAACCTGCCGCCTCTGGTTTCCCGCAGTGTTGCGTTGTTCGCTGCGCATATGAGCGAGCCGATTTCCGTGGCAGAGGTGGCGCAGCGGATGGGGGTGACGCCCCGACAGATCGAAAGGGCTTTCAAACAGGCAACCAGTCAAAGCCCCAGCCACTATTACCGCGCCATGCGTATGAAGGCTGCGCGGCAGATGGTGGTTTATACCAAAGACCCGATCCCCCAGATCGCCTCAGCCGTCGGGTACGGTTCTGTCGCGCCTCTGGTGACGCATTATCGGGCGGCCTTCGGGTTAAGCCCCAGCGAAGATCGCCGCAGAATCAACCGTTTTCGCGTTGAAGATAACGCGCCGCTCCCGTCGGTCTGACCGATGGATCAAAGTGCCGAGCGCATCGCCGTCAAAAGGGCATGATGCAGTGAACCGGCCGAGGATCGTGGACCGTAGAAACTGAAGCTCTCGGGTGTACGGCACAGAACAAAACAACCGATATGATGGATCGAACAGCGCGCCGCGCTGCCTGGGTCAAGCTTGCGCAGATCAAGCTGGCACAGGAGTTCCAGAACCGCAGGAATATGATCTCCGTTCAGGTCGAACCGCGTCCAGCCGTCCGTTTGCTCGGTGACCGAGGCGGCATCTCCCGTGGCGGTTTTGACCTGTTCGGCAAGCGCTTCGTGGGTGTCAAAGGGGGCCTCAATCATCCATTGATCGGGGCCGGCCCAGAACGCGCTGATCGTTGTACCGGCCCAGCGACCAATATCGGGGGTGGGGGCATCGATCAACGTGGCCAGAGAAGCGGCAGTATTGTCTTCCTGCCCCATCCGGGCCGCGACCGAAGCCAGCGCCACGCCGGGCATTTCGGTACATGTGACACCTCCGACGGTGTCCACGTGCGGGTCAGTCCCGCCCAGGGCGGTTATAGCAACAAGATCATGCACGTAGACGCTCTCCTTCAGGGTCGACGAAATGGGCCGAGACAAGTTCCACCTCGACGGTCAGGTCAGTCAGGGGGGAGACCAGACGCATTTTCTCGCCCAGCCGCTCAGCCCCGTTTTTCACAAGGCCCAGACCGATATTGCTGTTGAGGATCGGCGAGTAGACAGCCGAAGTGACATACCCCTGATCATGCGCCGCATCGACTAGGCCTTCGCTGTTCATCAGATGTCCGCCTGCTGTGACCTTATCTTCGGGTTGCAGAGGTTTGATCCCGACAAGTCGCAGGACATCCGGCTCGACCAGAGCTTCGCGTTCGGACAGGACCGAACCGATGCTGTCTTTCTTCTTTGACACCATTTTGCCCAAGCCAAGGTTCAGTGCCGTGGTGGTGCCGTTGAGTTCACTTCCTGCGGCATGGCCTTTTTCGACCCGCATCACGCCCAGCGCTTCGGTGCCGTATGGCACCACGTCAAATTCCTCACCCTCGGCCATCAGCCGCCGCATCAGCGCGTCGCCATAACGTGAGGGCACCGCGATTTCGTAGGCCAGCTCGCCTGAGAACGAGATTCGGAACAACCGCGCCCGTAGCCCACCGCAGACGGTGACGTTGCCACAGGCCATGAACGGGAAGGCGTCGTTCGAGAGATCAAACTCTGGGTCCACGATCTTTTGCAGCAGTTTGCGCGAATTGGGGCCGGCCACGGCGTACTGTGCCCAGGCTTCGGTGGTTGAAATCAACTGCACATCCATGTCCGGATACAGGCACTGGCGCGCAAATTCCATGTGGCGGTAGACACTTACAGCGTTCGCCGTGGTTGTGGTGACGACGAAGTGATCCTCGGCCATCCGCGCGGCGGTGCCGTCATCCATGACCATTCCGTCTTCGCGCAGCATCAGTCCGTACCGGGTTTTTCCTACGGCCAGCTTTGCGAAGCCATTGGCGTAGATGCGGTTCAGAAACTCGGCCGCATCGGTGCCCTGCACGTCGATCTTGCCCAGTGTCGTACAATCGCACACCCCGACCGAGGCGCGGGTTTGGCGTACCTCACGATCCACGGACTGCCGCCAATGGGTTTCACCGGGCAGGGGGAACCACTGCGCACGCAGCCAGTTGCCAACCTCGACAAACACGGCGCCGCGTTCCTTGGCCCAATAATGCGAGGGCGTCAGGCGGGTCGGGTGAAATTCCTGCCCCTTCATCCGGCCCGCGAAAGTGCCAATCGGCACGGGCGTGTAAGGCGGGCGGAATATGGTGGTTCCGACCTCGGGGATCGACTTGCCGGCCACCTCGGCCATGATCGCAAGGCCGGTGATGTTCGAGGTCTTGCCCTGATCCGTTGCCATGCCCAGCGTGGTATAGCGTTTCAGGTGCTCGACTGATCGGAACCCTTCCTGATAGCTGAGCTTGACGTCCTTAACGGTTACGTCGTTCTGCTGATCCACCCAGGCGCGCTTGCATCCTTGCACATACCAGAATGGCGTTTGCGAGACAGGAGCATCCTCAGCTTCGGGCAAGTCGGGCAGGACACCTGTCATTTCCAGCGCGTTGGCCGCGCCTTCCGCACCGGATTGCAGGGCGCCATGTGTCGACATCACCCCGTTTGCAGCACCAGCAACCGACAGGCCGACGGGCAGGTTTTCTCCGGGCACAAAGGCGGCCAAAGCGTCATCCCAGATCGGGCGTCCGCGCTGGTGACATGTCATATGCACGTTCGGGTTCCAGCCGCCGGACACGCCCAGCGCCCCGCTTTCCAGAGTACGGGTTGAGCCGTCAGCCAAGGCGACCTCGACAAAGGTCAGCCCGTGGCGGCCTTTGGTATCAATAACTTGTGCGCCTTTCAGGACCTCATAATCATAGCAGGTAGGTGCGTCCTCGCGCACATCCGCGACGGCAGTGATTGTGACGCCCTTGGCATGCAGATCGGCTGCGGTGCGATGGCCGTCATCATTGTTGGTAAAGATCGCCACACGTTGCGACGCGGTGGCAGCGAACCGGTTGGCATAGGTTCGCAATGCGCTGGCCATCATGATGCCGGGCCGGTCGTTGTTTTCGAACGCGATGGGGCGCTCCGTGGCTCCGGCACAAAGCAGTGCTTTTTGAGTGTAAATACGCCATAGAATCTGACGGGGTTTGCCCACTGGTAGGGTGGCTAAATGATCCCCAGTCCGTTCCACTGCGCCATAGACGCCATGGTCAAACGCGCCGATGACTGTGGTGCGCGGCATAAGCCTGACGTTGGGCAAAGACGATAGCTCTGCAACCGCTTGAGCCGCCCAGTCCGGGGCGCTGTGGTCACCCAGCGCATAGGTCTCGCTGTTTAGACGTCCACCAAGGGTGAAATCCTCATCCGCCAGAATAACGTCTGCCCCGGCACGTCCTGCGGTCAGGGCAGCCATCAGGCCAGAGGGTCCAGCGCCGATGATCAGCAGATCGCAGTGACGGAACCCTTTGTCATATTCATCCGGGTCAGCCTCTTGCGACAGCGATCCCAAACCGGCGGCGCGGCGGATCATCGGTTCGTAGAGCTTTTCCCAGAACGCGGCAGGCCACATGAAGGTCTTGTAGTAAAACCCTGCCGACAGGAAGTTCGAGAACATATCGTTCACGGCCAGCGCGTCGAATTTCAGGCTGGGCCAGCGGTTCTGCGACTTCGCCTCAAGCCCGTCGAACATTTCAATTGTTGTGGCGCGGGTGTTGGGTTCCTTGCGGGCACCGGTGCGCAGTTCGACCATGCCGTTGGGTTCTTCGGACCCGGCGGTCAGCAGCCCGCGAGGGCGGTGGTATTTGAACGACCGCCCGATCAGCCGCACGTCATTGGCCAGCAAGGCCGAGGCCAGAGTATCGCCGGGATGCGCCGTATAGCTGCGCCCGTCAAATTTGAAGGACAAAGAGGTGTTGCGGTCGATCTGGCCGCCATTCAGCCGGTTTGTCTGCGTCATTTGGACCGCCCCCGTGCGCGGGCCACGTCACGGGCCAGTTCCACCTTTGAAATCTCATGCGTCAGCGTGTTGCGCGTTACGACCAGCCAGGATCGGTCTCCGGCCTCGTGATACCACAGTTCCTGATGCTCACCGGCCGGGTTGTCGCGGACATAGCCGTATTCATAGAACGCCTCAGCTGCGTTTTCAGACTGCCAGTCCGGGCGATCGATCAGTGAGGCATCACCCAGATATGTGAACTCCGAGGCATCGCGCGGACCCAAAAGGGGATGGTTGATAATCATTGTACAGTCCCCTCAGTGCAGATTGGGCTGGTTGCCCACGCCTTTTTCGTCGATCATCCGGCCCGTCTGGAACCGGTCGAGGCGGTAGGCGGTGGCTACCGGGTGCGGCTCGTCCTTCGCCAACAGATGCGCAAAGCAATGACCCGAGGCTGGGGTTGCCTTGAACCCGCCGTAACACCAACCGCCGTTGAAATAGAGCCCCTCGACCGGCGTACGGTCGATGATGGGCGAGCCATCCATCGACATGTCCATCACACCGCCCCACATCCGCAACAGACGGGCGCGGCCGATCATTGGCATCAAGGCCACGCCGCCTTCACAAACATCCTCGACCACGGGCAAGTTGCCGCGTTGGGCGTAGGTGTTATAGCCGTCGATATCACCGCCAAAGACCAGCCCTCCCTTATCGGATTGGCTGACATAGAAATGGCCCGCGCCAAAGGTGATGACACTGGGCAGAACCGGTTTCAGACCCTCGGAAACAAACGCCTGCAAAACGTGGCTCTCGATGGGCAATCGCATTCCGGCCATTCCCATCACGCGGCCGGAACTGCCCGCAACCGCGCAGCCTACTTTGTTCGCGCCGATGAAGCCCTTAGTCGTTTCAACGCCCAGGCATTTGCCATTCTCAATCCGCAGGCCTGTGACCTCGCAATTCTGGATGATGTCGACGCCGTGCAGGTCAGCCGATCGCGCAAACCCCCAGGCCACCGCGTCATGACGGGCAGTACCCGCGCGGCGCTGAACTAAGCCGCCCTTGATCGGAAAGCGGGCATCGTCGAAATTTAGATAGGGATGCTCTTTGCGGACCTGATCCGCATCTAGCAACTCGGCATCCGCGCCATTTAGGATCATCGCGTTGCCGCGCCTTGTATAGGCGTCTCGCTGACCGTCGGTGTGGAACAGATTGATGATCCCGCGCTGGCTCATCATGGCGTTGTAGTTCAGGTCTTGTTCAAGCCCTTCCCACAGCTTCATTGAGAACTCGTAGAACGGTTCATTCCCGTCCAGCATATAGTTCGAGCGCACAATCGTCGTGTTCCGCCCCACATTGCCGCCGCCGATCCAACCTTTTTCGACCACTGCCACATTGCGCTGACCATAGACCTTGGACAGGTAGTGCGCTGTTGCCAGCCCATGACCACCACCGCCGATGACGATGATGTCGTAATGCGCCTTGGGGTCGGGCTCACGCCAGACCGGTTTCCACCCTTTGTGGCCGGTGAGCGCCTCTTTGATGACTCGGAAGCCGGAATATCGCATGAATCGGACCTTTTTCGCCAGAATTCACTAAAATACGGCCTGTGGATATCCTCAGATGCGACATCCACTTGTTTGAATCAGACGTTAAATGCGACTTACCTCAGGCAGTGCGCCGGAAAACCATTCCAGAAATGCGTCTACCTCGGGCGAGCGGCGTTGGGCCGCCAGAAAATACCCTTCGGTTGCGGAGGCCGAGGCTTCGGTGGCACGTATGACCCGACCGGTGCGCAATGCGTGTTCCGCGACCAAAGCGTTGACCAAAGCCACCCCGTTTCCAGTGGTGGCGAGTTGTAGAGCGAGACCGTAAGAATCCACGTAGAAGGTGGGGCTTGGGATTTTGTACCCAGTTGCCTCGGACCAGGACGACCAATTGCCGGATGTGCCGACCGCCTCGATCAACGGCAGGTCCGGTAGGTCGCCGTCCAACTGGGGTGATTTAACGGCGATCAGGTCATTGGGCAACAGTTCGGTTGCGTCCCGACCCACCTGTTTCGCAGACCCGAACCGAATTTCGATATCCGCGCGAGAGGCCGAGTATTCATCCGGCCAGATCGTGCTGACAAAACGCACGGATGTGTCCGGGTTTCGCGACCGGAATTGCGGCAACGCAGGGGATATCACCCATTCCAGCACGCTGACCGACGCCGCAACGGTAAGGTGACGCGCGCGTTCCTCGGCCAGATACGGTGACGCCGCCGAGTGCAGCATCTCCAGCGCGGCTTCGACCTGTGGCAGCAGCTTGCGGCCCTCGTCGGTCAACGACAGGCCACGCGCGTGGCGGTGAAACAACACCACACCCAACCGCGTTTCCAGCGATCTGATCTGTTGGCTGACGGCGGATTGCGTCAGGCCGATCTCATCAGCGGCTGCGGTGGAACTGAGCCGTCGTGCGGCGGCTTCGAACGATCTGAACCACGTGAGCGGGGGCAGGGTTTTGGGCATTTGTAACCTACATATTAGAGTCACTAATACCTAAGACCAAAGTTCTTTCGTTTGTCAAAGCAGCCCCTGGCCGAGGATAGTTCGCCAATCAATCACAGGGGGCGTTTGTGCAGCCAAATATTCGAAAAATCGTGACCTACGACGAAGAGGTTCTGGTTGAAGGGTTTCGCAAGGCAGACCGCCCATGGCGGATGTTCGCGGTGGCGGCTGTGGTCACCAACCCGTGGGCCGGACGTTATGTCGAGGACCTGAGGCCTGAGATTCTGCGCTTTGCCCCTGTTTTAGGTGAGGAACTGACCGGACGAATGATTGCGTTGGCTGGCAGCGGCGATGCAATCGAAGCCTATGGTAAGGCCGCTGTTGTCGGGCTGGACGGAGAGGTCGAGCATGCCTCGGGCCTGATCCACACGCTGCATTTCGGTAATCATTTCCGGCAGGCGGTTGGAGCGAAATCCTACCTGTCTTTCACCAATACCCGAGGGCCAGCCAACGCACCGATCATGGTGCCGCTGATGGACAAGAACGATGCCGGTCGCCGGTCGCATTATCTGACGCTGCAATTCGCCATTCCCGACGCACCGCGCGCTGATGAGGTTGTAATTGTGCTGGGCGGGGCGACGACGGGGCGTCCGCACCACCGGATCGGGGATCGTTATCAGGACTTGAAGGATTTGGGTCATGACGTGGACAACCCGGCCTCGGTCTAAGTTCGATGATCTGGCCGCGATTGACGTGGGCGAGGGGCCTCTGGTCGTGCTGTTGCACGGCGTCGGTCTGCGGGCCGAAGCATGGGGCGGGCAGATCGAGCCTTTGGTTTCTGCTGGGTATCGCGTGGTTTGCCCGGACATGCTGGGTCACGGGGAAACGCCATTTACCGCGTCAAGTGGACTGAATAGCTTCGCCGCGCCGATTGCCGCGTTGTTGAACGAGCCTGCGGTGCTGATCGGGCATTCGATGGGTGCGCTGATTGCGACGCAAATAGCGGCCTCGGACAATCGAAATGTCAAAGGGGTTGCGGCCCTGAACGCCATCTACAAGCGCTCTGACGCGGCGCGACAAGCGGTTTTGTCGCGGGCTCATGCGCTTGATGCGCAGCAGCCGAACGACGCCTCGGTCACTCTGCGCCGGTGGTTTGCAGAGAGTGCATTAACGGAACGCGACGCCTGCGCGCGATGGCTGCAAGAGGTCGATCCACGCGCCTATAAGGCGGCCTATACGGTCTTTGCCGAAAGCGACGGCCCGACCGAAGCGCAGTTGGCTGCGGTTACATGTCCGGCCATGTTTGTGACCGGCGCGGATGAGCCGAACTCGACCCCCGTTATGTCGCTACAGATGGCCAGCCTTGCACCAAAGGGGCGGGCAGAGATCATCCCCGGTGCAGCACACATGATGCCGATGACCCATGCGGCGCAGGTCAACGCCACGCTGTTGCCCTTTGTTCAGGAGTGCCTGACATGACCACGTTGGACCCACGCGCCCTGCGCGATGCCTTTGGCAGCTTCATGACCGGCGTGACAGTGGTGACCACCCGCGATGAAAATGGCGTGCCGGTTGGATTCACGGCAAACTCGTTTTCCTCGGTGTCTCTAGACCCGCCGCTGCTGCTGGTGTGCCCAGGCAAGTTCCTGTCCAGCTATGAAGTGTTCACCGATTGCCGTCATTTCGCCGTCAACATTCTGGCTGAAGGTCAGCAAGAGGTTTCGAACACTTTTGCAGGGTATAAAGGCGACCGGTTCGCGAAAGTTCCCCATCATAACGGCGAGCATAACTTGCCGCTGATTGACGGAGCGGTGGCGCAGTTTTGTTGCGAAACCCATCAGGCCATTCCGGCAGGCGATCATACCATCCTGATGGGCCGTGTGCTTGAATTCTCACACGTTGCGGGCGACGGATTGGGCTATGTGGGCGGATCGTATTTCAGCCTGGGTCTTGAGGCCGAGATGGACGCCAAAGTCCCAACGGTTTGCGGTGCGATTATTACTGCTGGCGACCAAGTGCTTCTGGAACGCCATGGCGCTGCGTTTCGCCCGGTTCAAGTCTCGGGGGCTGAGACTGGTGGTCAACGGAACAGGCTGGCGCAGGGGTTGTCGGAACGCGGTATCCATGCGCGGATCGAACAGGTCTATTCGTCGTTCAATGACGCCGAGACCAAGCTGCAATATACGTTTTTCCTGGCGTCAGCAGATCAGCCCTGCGCATCTACGAATGCCCAGTGGGTACCGGTTGCGAACCTGCCCAACCTGACCTTCGCCACCCAAGGCATTCACCACATGATGACCCGCTTTGCACGCGAGGTTCAGACCGGGGATTTCGCCTTGTATCTGGGCGACGCCGAACGCGGCGACATTCACAGTTTTCGCTAAAGGAGCCGATTGATGGAGTTTTCGCTGTTTGCCCATATGGAACGCCTGACGCCGGATCAGCCGCATGACGTTCTGTATGACGAGTTCGTTAGTCTGGTGAAAATGGCCGATGAGGGCGGCATGCGCGCGGTTTGGACGGGCGAGCATCATGGCATGGAATTCACCATTGCGCCGAATCCGTTCCTGTCTCTGGTCGATCTGGCGCATCATACGAAGAATGTGCGCCTTGGCACGGGTACGGTGGTCGCGCCATTTTGGCATCCGATCAAGCTGGCCGGTGAGGCCGCAGCGGCAGATCAGATCACCAAGGGTCGGATCGAATTGGGCATTGCACGCGGGGCCTATTCCTTTGAATACGAGCGTCTGATGCCCGAGATGGACGCTTGGGAAGCCGGCCAAAGGATGCGAGAGTCTACGCCACTATTGCCGCAAATTTGGCGAGGGGACTGCGCGCATGATGGTGAGTTCTACACCTTCCCGGCCACGACTTCGGCCCCGAAACCGTTGCAGGATGGTGGCCCGCCTATATGGATCGCCGCTCGAGACCCGAACAGCCACGAATTTGGCGTCCATAACGGATTCAACATTCAGGTCACGCCGCTGTGGCAGGGGATGGAGGAGATCGAAACACTGATGGGTCGGTTCAACGATGCCTGCGATAGCTATGCAGGACCGCGACCCAAGATTATGTTGCTGCATCACACTTATGTCGGCAAGGATGACGATGACGTGGCGCAGGGCATTCAGGATTTGCGGCGCTACTATAACTATTTCGGTGCGTGGTTCCTGAATAAACGACCAATCCAGCAGGGCTTGATCGAACCGATCACGCAGGCCGAAATGGACGCCAACCCGATGTATACCACCGAAAAGCTGGGCCGCGATCTGACCGTAGGAACCACGCAGCAGGTGATTGACCGGATCAAACGGTACGAGGATCTGGGATATGATGAGTTTTCGTTCTGGGTCGACAGCGGCATGACCAACGAACGTAAACGCGCCTCTCTGGCGCGGTTCATCGATGACGTTATGCCAGCTTTTCAGTGAGGACCACCATGGGAAATCTTCCGCATTTTCAACTGTTCATTGATGGCAAATGGTCCGAAGGGTCAAACGCACAGGCCATGACATCAGAAAACCCAGCGACGGGGCAGGGATGGGCCACGTTCGCTTGTGCCTCGGCCGCGGATGTCGATCGCGCAGTTGCGGCTGCCAAACGCGTTTTGGACGATCCGGCGTGGCGGGATATGACGCAGACCGCACGCGGCAAGCTGTTGTACCGGCTGGCCGATCTGGTGGCCGAACATGCGACTAAGTTGGGTGAACTGGAGACGACCGATAGCGGCAAGCTGCTGGCGGAAACTTCGGCACAAACGGGTTATGTAGCGGACTACTACCGCTATTTCGCGGGTCTGGCGGATAAGGTCGAAGGAACGGTTCTGCCTATTGACAAGCCCGACATGCACGTCTTTACGACCCGCGAACCTATCGGAGTTGTTGCTGCGATCGTGCCATGGAACGCGCAGATGTTCCTGACGGCGACCAAATTGGGTCCGGCACTGGCGGCGGGGTGCTCGGTTATTCTGAAGGCCTCAGAAATTGCGCCTGCGCCGATGCTGGAGTTTGCGCGGTTGGTTGAACAGGCCGGGTTTCCACCCGGTGTCGTCTCGGTCATCACAGGTGACGCTGAAAACTGCGCCATTCCGCTGACCCGCCACCCGGATATTGACCGTATTGCCTTTACGGGTGGGCCAGAGACTGCGCGGCATGTGGTGCGCAACTCGGCCGAGAACTTTGCTGTCACCTCGTTGGAACTGGGGGGCAAATCCCCTATTCTGGTGTTTGAAGATGCCGATCTGGATGGCGCGGCCAATGGTCTGATCGCCGGGAACTTTGGCGCCTCGGGGCAGAGTTGCGTAGCAGGAACACGAGGTTTGGTGCATCGATCCATTCTGGAACCGCTGATCGAACGGATTGAGCAAAAGGCCAGCGGCATCCGGCTGGGTGACCCACTGCAGGCGGAAACGCATGTGGGGCCGCTCTGCACTGCAACACAGGTGCGACGGATCGAGGAAACGCTGGCCAAAGCGCGCGGGCAGGGCGCGACGGTCCGCTTTGGGGGCGAGATCGCGGATCGACCGGGGAATTACATGAAGCCAACACTGGTTCAGTGCGCCTCGGCTGATACAGAAACGCTAAAGGTCGAAATGTTCGGGCCAGTGATGTCTCTGTTGCCGTTTGATACCGAGGATGAAGCGATCGCGCTGGCGAACAGCACACCTTATGGGCTGGGGTCAGGCGTGTTCACGCAGAATCTCGCGCGGGCGCATCGGGTGTCGAAACGGATCAGAGCAGGGATTTGCTGGGTGAATACGTATCGTGCGATCTCACCGATTGCGCCCTTTGGTGGGTTCAACCAATCGGGCTATGGGCGCGAGGCCGGGGTTGAGGCAATATTGGATTACATCAGAACCAAAACAACCTGGATCAACACCGCGCAAGAGCCGATGGCGAACCCGTTCATTATGCGCTAAGCCTGTGCAAAAGCATGGGGAGAGCGTTGATGAAACTGGTAAACCCGAACTTTGCGGCACCAACGGATGCAGATGACCGCAAGGCCATCCAACCGGTCATTTGCTACCCGCCCGAGACGTTGACGCAACCGGACCTGACCGCGTTGACCAAACTGCGGCAAGGAGCCAGCAAAACGGCCGAGGCTATCGCAGCGCCACGTGATGCGGCCTGCATCGACGTGCCCGCCGGGGCGTTTGTTCGTGTCTTGTCGGTCGATGGGCCGCAGGTCGGCGACCTGAACATGTGGAACAAGCACGACCTGTCCGAGCGGTTCTATTCCGGCAAAACCCGCGCTCTGCACGGCACCCATCTGTCGACCGGGGATCGCATGTGGTCGAGCTTTCCCAACATGCGCCCTATAGCGACTGTCGTCGATGATACGCTGGATTGGTACGGGTTCGACGCGTTCGGCGGTTCGGTCCATGACGTAATCGGCACGCGCTGCGATCCCTATACGGGGCGGTTGTTGTCCGGCGACGATTACCATTATTGCTGCCATTCCAACCTGACCCGTGCGCTGGCCTGCCATTGCATCCTGCCGCTGCACGAGGCCGAGATGCTGGTGCATGACGTCCTGAACGTGTTCATGTGTACCGGGTTCACCCGAGACACCGGGCAGTATTTCATGAAGGCAAGCCCGGTGCGCCCCGGCGACTATCTTGAGTTCTACGCCGAGATCGATTTGATCGTCGGTCTTTCGGCCTGTCCCGGAGGGGATTGTTCGTCGGAGCATTCCTCGGACGCTGCCGCCTGCTATCCGCTGGTGATGGAGGTCTATGATCCGGGCGAGGATGCGCGCGCCGCGCATGTGCAACCCGCGCGCTCGGCCTATAACCGCACACACGGAGCTGGTTAAGCGATCAGGCGGCGGCCCAGGCGGTTCAGCATTCGGCAGCACAGATCAAGCTGCTCGATCTCGACATACTCGTCCGCTTTGTGCGCTTGGGTGATCGAGCCCGGCCCGCAGACAATGGCATGTACGCCCAGTTGTTGGAACAGGCCGGCCTCGGTGGCGAAGGCGACGACGCCAGTGCCATTGGCGCCGGTCAGTTCGGCCACCAATTCGCGCGCGGCGTTTTCGTCCATGGGTTCAAGCCCTTCGACCTCGGCCACGGCTTCTTGCGTGATGCTCGCGTCGGGGTGGACGGCCTGCATTTCGGGCAACAAGCTGTGCTTGACGTAATCTGATAGGGTGCTTCTGACCAGTTCGGCGTCGCTGGATTGAACGGGGCGCATTTCCCACGCGACCTCGGCTTTGCTGGCGATGACATTATGGGCAACACCGCCCGAGATGCGCCCGACATTGACCGTGGTCCAGGGCGGTTCAAACGGGCTGCCCTTTGGCGCGCGCGATTTCAAGATATGACGCAGCTCCAGTAGTTTGCCGATATAGCGCGCCGCGTATTCAGCCGCATTGACGCCGTCATCAGGGGCCGAACTATGCCCTTCAAGCCCAACGAAACTGGTGGTGTATTCGAAGCAGCCCTTGTGCCCTTCGATCACGCGCATCTCGGTTGGTTCGCCGATGATGGCGATGTCCGGTACGATGCCGCGTTCGGATAGGTCACTGACAAGGTTCTGCGCGCCCAGACAGCCGGTTTCTTCGTCATAGGTAAAGGCGAAATGCAGCGGTTGGGTCAGTTTGCTTACGTCCAAGGTCTCGGCAAAGGCCAATGCGGCGGCGATAAACCCTTTCATGTCACAGGTGCCGCGACCGTAGAGTTTGCCGTCCCTTTCGGTCATCTCAAACGGGTTCGTTGTCCAGTCCTGATCGGCCACCGGAACCACATCCGTATGGCCTGACAGCAAAATGCCACCCGCCATTTCCGGCCCGAGCGTGGCAAAGACATTGGCCTTTTTGCCCGTTGCATCCCGCGTTTCGATACAGCGCGCGCCCAAAGCCTCAAGGCGGTCGGTCAGATAGCGGATGATCTCAAGGTTGCTGTCAGCGGATACCGTTTCAAAGGCGATCAGATCGGCAAGGATTTCCGTGGTTCTTAGCAGGGTCATGGCTTTACGAACAGTTTTCGGGGCCGGTTGCAAAAGCATTCCGCGGCTCCGGTTTCGGTGATCAGGATCGACTCTGTGATCTCAAGCCCCCAGTCGTCCATCCAAAGACCGGGCATGAAGTGG
Source organism: Ruegeria sp. BB1 (assembly GCF_056539465.1). NCBI lineage: Bacteria > Pseudomonadati > Pseudomonadota > Alphaproteobacteria > Rhodobacterales > Roseobacteraceae > Ruegeria > Ruegeria sp. BB1. The sequence goes on along the minus strand of NZ_JBQFVB010000001.1, from coordinate 811,332 downwards.
AAGGTCATGCCGGGTTCCAGAACGGTCTCATCCTCGGGGCGCAAAGAGATTGTGCGCTCGCCCCAATCCGGCGGATAGCTGAGGCCAACCGGATAGCCGCATCGCGCACCGCGTTCGATCCCGGCGCGCTCCAGCGGGGCGGCCAGGGCCAACGCGATGTCACGTGCCTGATTGCCCGCGCGGGCGGCGTCCAGCCCAGCCTCAAGCCCCTCGACCAGCGCCGCCTCGGCTCGCAACAGAAAATCGGGCGGTTGACCCAGAAAAACTGACCGGCAGAAAGGCGTGTGGTAGCGGCGGTAACAGCCAGAGAGTTCAAAGAACGTGCACTCGCCGGATTTGAAGGGCGCACCATCCCATGTCAGATGCGGTGCGGCAGCATCCTTGCCCGAAGGCAGCAAGGGCACGATGGCAGCGTAATCCCCCCAGTCTTCGCCCACACCCGAGATTGCATCGTGATAAATCTGCGCGACCAGTTCGTTCTTGCGCAATCCGGGTTCAATCCGGTCAATCACGCCGTCGGTGACATGTTCCGAGATGCGCGCGGCCTTGCGCATCAGGGTGATTTCCTCGTCTGATTTCACCGCGCGTTGCCAGTTCACCAACCCATTCGCGTCGACCAGTTCGGCCTGCGGCAGTTCGGCCATCAAGGTCAGATGCGCCTTGGCCGAATAATAGTAGTTGTCCAATTCGACACCGATCCGACCCGCTGCCAGTCCACAGTCCTGGATCAAAGCCGCAAGGTCCTGCATCGGGTGGCGGGCGGTCGATTGCACATAGTGATCCGCGTACCCGCGAATCCGATCGTCTTTCATCCAGACCGTGCGCCGGGCACCGTTGGCGTCCTGATTGCGGCCCCACCAAATCGGATCACGGTCATGCAGAACCAATACGCCCTGATGCACGTAGAATGACCAACCCTCATATCCCGTCAGCCATGTCATATTAGACGGGTCTTCAATGAACAGCGCATCCAGACCAGCTGCTGCCATGGCAGCACGCGTCTTTGCCAGCCGACGATCATACTCAGATGGGCTGAATGCCGGATTGGCATGGGCCATGGGACGCTCCTGTGGTGACCGAGTTTTGTTGACAGAACTTGACGAATCCGATCACGTCAATGGGCAACTCAGGAAAGACGCTCAATTGAAAATCACATCCAACCCTCATCGCGGCGGCCAGAAACTGATCGAGGCCGCGCCGTACCCTTCGACCAATGTCGCGCGCGCGTCAGAATTGATCGCACGCTGCCTGTCGGACAAAGAAACGCCTCTGACCGAAGTGAAGGGGTTGGCCGATGTCGCACACCTGTGGGCAAAGGATGAACGTGGTCGGATGGATCTGGGGTCGTTCAAAGCCTTGGGTGCGGCCTATGTCATCGCGCGCCATGCGGCGGATATCGCGGAAAACCCGGACGCCTCGACACTGGCGGGTCGGACCTATGTCACCGCCAGCGCAGGCAATCACGGCCTAAGCGTCGCGTCCGGTGCGAGCCGTTTCGGGGCCAATTCTGTCGTCTATATCGCAGACACCGTACCCGAAAGTTTTGCCGAACGCCTGCGCGCTCAGGGTGCTGATGTTGTGCGCGAGGGCGTGGACTATGCCGCCAGCATGGAGGCTGCAAGTAAAGCAGCGCGGGATAACGGATGGATATTGCTGTCGGACAGTTCGTGGGAGGGGTATTACGAACTGCCGCATACTCTGATGGAGGGGTACCTGCAGATGGCCGCCGAAGCTGTGCGCCAATGCCCGCAAGTGCCGACCCATATCATGTTGCAGGCCGGTGTTGGTGGTTTGGCCGGAGCGGCCGCAGCCTATATGAGGACGGCTTGGGGGCAAGAACCTCAGATCATCGTTGTCGAACCCGATGCAGCTCCGGCCTTGCAAGCCAGTATTGAGGCTGGCGCCTGCGTGTTCGCCGATGGTCCGGACAGCGTCATGGGGCGTCTCGATTGCAAGGAACCGTCTCTGATTGCCTTGAACGGATTGGCCAGGGATGCCGACAGTTTCCTGACCCTAACCGATGAGCAGGTGACTGAACATCTTCCCGCAATGGCCGATGCTGGCATCGCTACAACGGCTTCGGGCGGGGCGGGGGTTGCCGCCGTGATGAATGCAGATGCGCGGGCGGGTCTGGGCATCGAGCCAAATGCTCGTGTTCTGTGCATTATTTCAGAGATTGCCGAATGAGGGGCTTTGAAGCGTCCGAATTCCAGTCGCGGACCGAGCGTGCGCAACATCGGATGGCGCAAGTGGGGCTGTCGGCGCTGTTGCTGACCACAGAACCCGAGGTTCGCTATTTTACAGGATACCTGACCCGATTTTGGGAAAGCCCGACACGTCCGTGGTACCTGATCGTGCCCGCAACTGGCAAACCGATCGCTGTCATCCCCTCGATCGGGTCGGCATTGATGGCGACAACCTGGATCGAAGACATTCGCACCTGGAGTGCACCGGACTTGACCGACGATGGTGTTAGCCTGCTGGCCGACGCTTTGTGCGAAATCTGCCCTGCAGATGCGGTAATCGGTCTGCCGGACGGTCACGAAACCCATGTTCGCATGCCTATGGCCGATCTTAACAGGTTGCAGGAAAGGTTGGGTTCCCGTCGTCTGGGCAGCGACGGAGGTATTCTCCGTGCGTTGCGGATGGTGAAATCCGAGGCAGAGATCGCCAAGATCGAAACCGCCTGCGCAATCGGGGGCAGGGCTTTTCAACGCGTGCCCGAGATCGCCGCTGAAGATGTTGCTTTGGACGAGGTGTTCCGCCGTTTTCAGATGCTGTGCCTTGAGGAAGGCGCGGATTGGGTGCCGTATCTGGCTGGCGGGGCCGAGCAGGGCGGGTATGCCGATGTGATTTCTCCAGCCCGTCCAACCGCATTGGTGCCGGGGGATGTTTTAATGCTGGACACGGGTTTGGTGTGGGACGGGTATTTTTGCGATTACGACCGAAATTGGTCGGTCGGGCAGGCGTCGGCGCAGGTGCGCGACGCTTATGCCACGTTGATCGAAGCATCAGATGCGGGGTTTGAAGCGGCACGCCAAGGCGCAACTGCAGCTGATCTGTTCCACGCAATGAACGCGATCTTGTCCCGAAACAGCGAAGACACCGGTGCAGGGAGGTTGGGACATGGCCTTGGCATGTCGTTGACGGAATGGCCTTCTCTGATCCCATCGGATCACACGGTATTGGAACCCGGGATGGTCCTGACATTAGAGCCAGGCATCGCCGTGGGCGATAAAATACTGGTCCACGAAGAAAATATCGTCATCACGCAAGGCGCACCGCGCTTTATCAGCCCAAGAGTCGGCCCGGAGTTGCCCCAGATATGAGCTATCTTCCCTATACGTTGGATGCGGATGATCCAGCTGCCTCACCAATGGGCCTGATCGTTTTGCAAACGGATGAGACCATTGAGCCAGAGTTCAATGCCTATTTCGCCGATCGAACCTATCCGATCTATGTCTCGCGTATTCCAAGTGGGACAGAGGTTACGACTGATACCTTGGCGCAAATGGAAAAGGCTTTGCCCGCAGCGGCGGATTTGCTGCCGAAAATTCGCCCCTACAAGGTGGTTGGATATGGATGCACATCCGCCAGTTCCGTCATCGGATCCGAACAGGTCGAGCGTATGGTGCAAGAGACCTGCAATACTGCTGTGGTCACCAACCCTTTGCGTGCCGCATCGGCCTGCGCGGCGCATTTGGGAGTCTCAAAATTCGCGCTGCTGTCGCCATATATACAAGATGTGAACGAACCATTACGTCGGGCATTCGCCGAAAATGGGGTTTCAATGGATGTTTTCGGCTCGTTCGGAGAGGCTGAAGAATCGAAAGTTGTGCGCATTTCGCGGCGCTCTGTGGTTGATGCAGCGCTCAAGCTTGGTGCTGATTCTTCGGTTGAAGCTATTTTTCTAAGCTGCACAAATCTAAGAACTTTTGATGCGATCCGTGAGATTCAGGAGCGGCTAGGAAAGCCGGTTTTGTCCAGCAATCAAAGCCTTGCGTGGCACATGCGGGAACTGAATTCGCATCATTGAAGGGGTGACCGTATCCAAAATTGTAGTGCTTCAAATATATTTTTGGTTGCGCGGCGCGCCCTGCATGTCCTTAAATGTCCCCAATGGTCTTTGAGATCCGGATAAACCGGGCAACCAACAGACCGCACAGGGAGCCAAGTCGGTATATGTCCAATGACGCTGCGTTCGTCGAGTTTCAACGTGTCCAAAAGTCTTATGATGGTGAAATACTCGTTGTAAAAGATCTAAACCTCTCGTTACCAAAAGGTGAGTTTCTGACAATGTTGGGCCCGTCAGGGTCTGGCAAGACAACTTGCCTGATGATGTTGGCAGGGTTTGAAACCGCCACACATGGCGAGATCATGTTGGACGGGAAACCGATCAACAATATTCCCCCGCATAAACGTGGCATCGGGATGGTGTTCCAGAACTATGCCCTGTTTCCACACATGACCGTGGCCGAAAACCTGTCCTTTCCTTTGGAAGTGCGGAAAATGGGCAAGGATCAGCGCGAGGAAAAGGTCAAGCGCGCGCTGGATATGGTTCAGATGGGGGCCTTTGGCAGCCGCCGCCCGGCGCAGCTTTCGGGTGGTCAGCAACAGCGTATCGCCTTGGCGCGGGCGCTGGTCTTCGAACCCGAACTGGTGCTGATGGACGAACCGCTGGGCGCGCTGGACAAACAGCTGCGCGAACATATGCAGTTTGAAATCACCCGACTGGCGCATGAGCTTGGGATCACCACGGTCTATGTGACACACGACCAGACCGAAGCGTTGACGATGTCGGACCGTGTCGCAGTGTTTGACGATGGGCGCATTCAGCAATTGGCCCCACCCGATCTTCTGTACGAAGAGCCCGAAAATAGCTTCGTTGCGCAGTTTATTGGCGAAAACAATACGTTGGAAGGCGTTGTTAAATCCATCGACGGCGATTCATGCGTGGTGGCTTTGGACGATGGGTCTGAGATTGACGCCAAACCGGTAAACGTCCACAACCCGGGAGATCGGACCAAGGTTTCCATCCGCCCCGAACGGGTCGAGTTCAACAAAGATCGTCTGCACGCCGATGCGCATACGCTGAAGGCAACGGTCAAAGAATTCATCTATATGGGTGACGTGTTCCGCTTCCGCCTGTCTGTTGCGGGGAACGACGATTTCATCATCAAAACCCGAAACGCGCCGGATGCGGTAAAACTGCAGCCGGGCCAAGAGGTTGAAATCGGCTGGCTGGCCCATGATTGCCGGGCGCTTGACGCCTGAGCAAGGAAATACCCGCGCGCTCTGCCCGGACGCGCGGGATATCAGATGATCAGGCACCCCGTGACCTGATCTGAAAAGCTAAAATTAACGGGAATAACAGGGAGTTAACAATGAAAGTTACCAAAACCACTCTATTGGCGAGTGCGGTTGCCGCAATTGCTGGTGGCGCTATGGCCGAAGAGATGACAATCGTCTCCTGGGGCGGCGCGTATTCCAAATCGCAGTTGAAAGCGTATCACGAGCCCTATTCGGAAAAGACTGGTGTTACCATTCTGAATGATGACAGCTCGCCCGAAGGTGTTGCTAAGCTGCGCGCTATGAACGAAGCGGGCAACGTCACGTGGGACGTTGTCGATCTTGAAGCCGCTGACAATATTCGTGCCTGCGACGAAGGTCTGATCATTGAAATCGACCCGGACGTGCATTTGGCCCCTGCGCCCGATGGGACACCTGCGTCTGAGGACTTTGGTGATCAACTTGTCTCACCTTGCTATATTCCGACGATCGTATACTCGACAACCTTCGGCTATCGCACCGATATGGTGCCAGAAGGTGTAGAGCCTCCGACCGGAGCGTGCGATGTATTCGACCTTGAGAAGTATCCAGGCAAACGCGCACTCAACAAACGCCCAATCGCCAATATGGAATGGGCCCTGCTTTGTGATGGCGTAGCTTACGAAGACGTATACGACACGCTTGAAACTGAAGAGGGTGTTGAACGTGCGTTGGCCAAGCTGGACACGATCAAGGATCAGACGATCTGGTGGTCGGCCGCCGCCGAGCCGGTCCAGCTTTTGGCTGATGGCGAGATCTTTATGGGGTCCACCTATAATGGCCGTCTGTTCTCGATGATTGTCGAGCAGAATCAGCCTGTTGGCATGGCTTGGGACTGGCAGATGTTTGATCTGGACGGCTGGGCGATCCCAGCTGGTCTGAGCCCTGAGCGTGAGGCACGGGCCTTGGATTACATCCGGTTCTCGTCCGATACACAGCGTCTGGCGGATCAGGCAAAATACATCTCGTATGGTCCGGCACGTAAGTCCTCGGCGCCTCTGGTCGATAAGCATGCCGATCTGGGTATCGACATGGCACCGCACATGCCGACTGATCCGCGTAACGCGAAGAACACCTTTGTGAACAACTACGAATGGTGGGCTGACTACCGCGATGATCTGGACGCACGTTTCCAGGCTTGGCTGTCGCAGTAACCTTTCAAGTTCAAAAAACCAGTCAGGGGGCGGCACGCTGCCCCTTGACCCATAAAACCAAGGGGCACTGATGACTGACGCAAGCCAAAACGCAGGACCGATGCTGGCCGCGGACGGAACGCCGCTCAAGCAATCTCTGGCACGTTCACTAAGACGGCAAAAGCTGCGCGCTCTGTTATTGATTGCGCCCCTTCTTCTGTTCGTTCTGTTCTCGTTCATAATTCCGATTGCGTCGATGCTGTTCCGTTCGGTGGAAAACGGTATCGTGGAAAAAACGCTGCCTCTGACGGTCGTGGCGTTGGAAAATTGGGATGAAAAAAGCGGCGAACTGCCGGACGAGGCCGTCTATGACGCCTTTGTCAATGACATGATCATTGCGGTTGCTGAAAAGAAACACACCCGGTTGGGATCACGGTTGAACTATGAAGAACCGGGCATCTCGTCCCTGTTCCGTAAATCCGGTCGAAAAATCCGGAAATGGGACCCTGAAGCGGATGCGCCGTTCAAAGAAAAGCTTATTGACGCGGACAAAGGATGGGGGGACGTCGAAAACTGGCGTGTGATCAAGACCCATTCCCGAAACGTGACCCCCGGTTATTTTCTTGCCGCCGTCGATTTAAGGCTGACGCCCGACGGAGTTGCTGCGCAGCCGGAAGACAAGCAGATACTTGTAAAGCTGTTTGGCCGTACGCTGTTCATGTCCCTGATCATTACTGGGTCTTGTATCCTGCTGGCCTATCCGGTTTCCTACCTGTTGGCGAATTTGCCGATGCGTGTTTCAAACATGCTAATGATCCTGGTGCTGTTGCCCTTCTGGACATCGCTTCTGGTGCGAACTTCGGCTTGGAAAGTGATGCTGCAACAACAAGGTGTCATTAACGAAACTCTGGTTTGGCTTGGGTTGGTCGCAGATGATGCGCGACTTGTGATCATCAACAACCAGATCGGCACGATCGTCGCGATGACGCATATCCTGCTGCCGTTCATGATCCTGCCGATGTATTCGGTGATGCAGACGATCCCGCCGTCTTATACCCGTGCGGCCAAGTCGATGGGGGCCACCAACTGGACTACTTTCTGGCGGATTTACTTCCCACAATCAATTCCGGGAATTGGGGCCGGTTCGATCCTCGTGTTCATTCTGGCCATTGGCTACTACATCACGCCCGAGATCGTGGGTGGCACCAAGGGTGTCTTCATCTCGAACCGGATTGCGTATCACATCTCGTCCTCGCTGAACTGGGGACTGGCTGCGGCGTTGGGGACGATCCTGCTGGCGGTCGTCATGCTTCTGTACTGGTGCTACGACAAGATCGTGGGCATCGATAACGTGAAATTGGGATAAAATATCATGGCAGCACTTACACCAATATCCCGCAAGCCGTTGTCGATGGTTCTGCCCACAGTCGCCGCCGCCGGAGGTTTCCTCGGCATGTTCGTCGGGGCCGGGCAGGGCAGTGCCCTGCTGGGCATCCTGATAGGTGCCGCGCTGATGGCGGCGCTGGCCTGGGTCTATATCACGGTTCTGGACAATGAACGTGTCGCACGCTGGATCACCATTCTTGGGATGGGGGTGATCGGTTTTCTGTTCGCCGGATTTACGGGGTTGATCGTCGGCTTGTTGGCCGGTTGGTTCTTTGCCTTCTTCATCTTCTGGCTGTACGAGGGGCGCTATCGGCAAAGGCTGCTGCCCTATTTGACGGGCCAGCAGGTGTTTGGACATTACCTGTTTCGGGTTATCTGCGGCGCGATCTTCGTGTTCCTGATCACGCCCATCCTTGTGGTTTTGCCGCTATCGTTCAACGCGCAGGACTTCTTTACCTTCACGCCTGAGATGCTGCGTTTGGACCCCGAAGGCTACTCGCTGAAGCATTACCGTGATTTCTTCACCAACAATGAATGGCAGCGCAGCTTCAAAAACTCGCTGATTATCGCGCCAATCGCGACCATCATTTCGGTTTCACTGGGGACGCTTGCTGCCATTGGTCTCAGCCAGTCGCACGTGCCCGGTCGTCGGGCGATCATGGGTATCCTGATCTCGCCCATGATTGTGCCGCTGATCATTTCGGCCACGGGTATGTTCTTTTTCTACAGCGACATCGGTCGTTTCATGGAGGGAACATTGGGCATGGACAAGAACTTTGTCGGATACATCAAAGTTGTTCTGGCTCATGCGGTTCTGGGTATTCCGTTCGTTATCATTACGGTGACGGCGACGTTGGTCGGGTTTGACCGATCCCTGACTCGGGCCGCGGCGAATATGGGGGCAGGGCCAGTACGGACCTTCTTCAAAATCCAGATGCCGCTGATCTTGCCGGGCGTAATCTCGGGTGGCTTGTTCGCCTTTATCACGTCGTTTGATGAGGTTGTTGTGGTTCTGTTCGTCGGTTCGGCCAGTCAGAAAACGTTGCCCTGGCAGATGTTCACTGGCCTGCGCGAGCAGATCAGCCCGACCATTCTGGCGGTTGCGACCATTCTTGTTGTGATCTCGATTGCGCTGCTGACCACGGTCGAACTGCTGCGGCGCCGGTCTGAACGCTTGCGAGGTCTCAGCCCGGCTTGACGCGACTCGAAAGCTGATTTAGCGATTTCACCATGCACCTCGGTCACGATGGCGTCGTGACGCGACGCGGGGTGCATGGCTCTCGGTTCCCGAGGCCGCTTGTCCTGAACGCCGGGACTTGTGGCCGGGCTTTGCCTGTCCGGCATTGAGGAGAGAGATGATGAAAGACCTGAACAATCGCCCCGAGTTCTTCACCAGCCACAATGGTGACAAGGCGCCGCTCCCGTTCAGCAAGGCAGAATATGACCGACGTCTGGCCAGCCTGCGTGCGACGATGGCGGCACGTGATATCCCGGCGGTGCTGCTGACGTCGATGCACAACATCGCCTACTACTCGGGCTTTTTGTATTGCGCGTTTGGACGCCCGTATGGCTGCGTTGTCACCCAAGAAAGCTGCACCACGGTTTCGGCGAATATTGACGCTGGCCAGCCTTGGAGGCGCTCGGTCGAAGAGAATGTGATCTATACCGATTGGCAACGGAACAACTATTGGCGTGCGGTGGCCAGCCTGATTGGGCCTGCGGGACGGATCGGCATCGAGGGCGATCACATGACACTGGCAATGCGCGATACGGCGTTGGACATGTTGGGCGGGCCGGAACTGGTGGATATCGCACCGGATACGATGGCTGCGCGCATGGTGAAATCCGCGGAAGAAATTGATCTGATCAAAGGTGGTGCGCGTACGGCTGATGTCGGTGGCGCGGCCATCCACGCCGCGATCCGCGAAGGCGCGACCGAGATTGAGATCGCCATGGCCGGTCGCGACGCGATGGAGGCTGAGATTGCGCGCGCCTATCCAGATGCAGAATATCGCGACACGTGGGTTTGGTTCCAGTCCGGTCTGAATACCGATGGGGCGCATAACCCGGTCACAAAACGGGCGCTGCAAAAGGGCGATATCCTGTCGCTGAACACGTTCCCGATGATCTCGGGCTATTACACTGCGCTGGAACGCACCTTGTTTCTGGGTGAACCCGACGCCGAAAGCCTGCGCATCTGGAAGGCGAATGTCGCTGCGCATGAGTTGGGCCTGAGCCTGATCAAACCCGGCGCGACCTGCTCTGGAATCTGTGAAGAGATCAACCGGTTCTTCGCTGACGAAGGTTTGCTGCAATACCGCTCGTTCGGCTATGGTCATTCCTTCGGCATTCTCAGCCACTATTACGGTCGCGAGGCTGGGCTTGAGCTGCGCGAAGACATCGACACTGTGCTGGAGCCCGGTATGGTCGTATCCATTGAACCGATGCTGTGGATCCCCGAAGGCCAGAAAGGCGCAGGCGGGTATCGCGAGCATGACATCCTTGTGGTCGAGGATTCTGGTGCCGAAAACATCACCGGCTTCCCCTATGGCCCCGAACATAACACGATCAGCACCTGATCGGATCGGCAGGAAGGGCGATCTGCCTTTCCTGCCTCACGTTGACGGCAAGGGTCAGCGTGGTCATGCCCTGGTGGGGTTGATTGTCCGGCTCAGCGGTGTGTATCTGACGACAGTGTTTGAAAGGATGCGCCGTGGGACATTACGAACTGCCATCGGGAGTTGCTGCCTATTTTATTAACCTGGATCGGGTGCCCGAGCGAGCCGAGTTCATGGAAGGTCAGTTCGCCGACACAGGATTGCGTGGCGCACAGCGGTTCAGCGCAGTGGACGGTCAGCAACCCGGCGCACTGGATGACAATTGCTACGTTCCCGGCACCGGTACCCGATGGGGGCTTACACAAAGCGAAATCGCCTGCTTTGAAAGCCACCGCGCCGTTTGGCGGGTTGCTGTGGATCAGAACCTGAGCAAGGTTGCGATTTTTGAGGATGACGTTGAAATGTCGGCTCAGGCCGGGGCCGTCATCGCGGCTTTGCTGGCGGATGATGCGGGTTTTGATCTGATCAAGCTGGATTATTCGCCACGTTCCATGCGGTTCGGGCCGCTTGAGTCGATTGCAGACGTTCCAGTTCGCCCAATGTTGGAAATGGCGCCCAGTTCTGCTGCCTACATTCTGACGCAAGCGGCTTGTCGCAAACTGCTGTCCTGGTCTGAGGAGTATTCGGACCATCTGGACGACTTTATCTCGCTCCCACGTCCCGACTGGCGCATGTGTCAGTGTTTTCCGGCGGTGGGGGTGCAGATGATGTGGTCCAAGCAGCAGGAACAGACTGCCGAACCCGTCAAGGTTAGCGAGCGGTCGCAGGATCAGAAAACCAACAGCGGGTTGGACAAGGGGCCATTGGGGTTCCGTTTACGCCGCGAGCTGCAAGCCGCGCGGCGCAAACTGTATTGGCGCGCAGGCGGGCAGGACAGGTTGTTGGCACAGGGTGGGTTTGCGGGCTTTATTCCCTGCGCCGAAGACCTGAACGTCTAACTAGTTACATAGGCCGCCCAAAGGGCGTTCGTGACCATTGATCTGGTAACCCTCGCATAAGCGTTAACAAAACTGTCAGTTTGATATAAGCTTTCAGTGTTTTTGTGGTTGAAGCTTGGGTGTGCGGTGTGAGTCAGACAATCTATGAAAGATACGGCGGATTCAAAACGATCAGTCGGATCGTTATGACGTTCTATGAAATGGCATTGGACTCCGATCAGATCGGTGGTCATTTCGAAGACATCGACATGCCGCGCCTGATCGATCACCAGACCAAGTTCGTGTCTTCTCTGGTTGGTGGTCCTGCTTCCTTTAGCGATGACAGGATTGAGGCGGTTCATCGACACCTGAATATCTCTCATGCGGATTTTGATGAGATGGCCGAACTATTTGCCGAGGCCCTTTCTATGCACGGTATGGAAGACGGTCACATCAAGATCGCCTTGAACGCCATTGAATCCAAACGCGCAATTATTGTAACCCGTGACGCCGCATGAGTATTTCAGCGATAAACGAACAGTTGCTACGGGCGATCGGAGTTGGCGTGGCTGTTGTGCGTGCCTCAGACCTGAGTTTTGTGTTTCACAATGGGCCGTTTGCCGAATGGTTTGGGGTTCCGACCGAAGGACAGACTCTGCTGGATTTGCTCCCATCTTTGGATCAGCGTGAATTGGAGGACGTCAAGCAATCGGGGCTTCGATACACCGTTGAATTGCAGATCAAGCCGAAACGCAGAACGCTGATTTTTGCAACGGCTGTATCGCTTGCGAATGGCTTGTCTGAACAGGTTTTGGTTGTGGAATGCCAGAACATTACTCGCATCCGCGAGCTGGAAAGCATGATCGATAGCTACTCGACGATGGTCGAACGCAACACGCGCGAATTGGAGCGTGAGAAAGAGCGTGTCGAGCGGTTGCTGCTGAACCTTATGCCGCGGGCAGTGTACGAAGAGTTCAAGACCTTCGGTGTCGTCACGCCTCAGCTATATGATCAGGTGTCGGTGGTGATGCTGGATTTCGTGGGCTTTACCGATTTCGCCGCCAAGACCGATCCAACCGTCACGTTAAGCGAGTTGAACGACATCTTCACTGCGTTCGACCGTATCGTCGAACAATTCGGATGCGAGCGGATCAAGACCATCGGTGACGCCTATCTGGCGGTGTCTGGAATGCCTGACGCGACACCGGATCATGCCACGGCCGTGGCACATTGCGCCGTTCGCTTCCTGCGGTATCTGGAGCGGCGCAATGAAAGTCACCCCCATAAATGGCAGGCCCGGATCGGCTTGGGCATGGGGGCTGCGGTGGGCTCTGTCGTTGGGATACAGAAATACGTCTATGACGTGTTCGGTCCGGCTGTGAACATTGCTTCGCGCCTGCAAGTCTTTGCAAACCCAATGCATATCGTCGCCCCAGAAGAGATGAAATTTGCCTTGATTGATGAGTTCCAGGTCGCGGATATCGGGCGCGTGGATATCAAAGGCATGGGGGAAATGGAGTTGATTAACGTCACCTCTGGCCTCAGCGCACCACAGCCGCTGAGCAGGTTCTGATTGTCAGTCGTCCTGCGGCACCAACCCCAAACCCCGCAAATAAATGCCGATGCCGGATTCCAGCAAGTCTTCGGGTGAAAATGGGGAACTGGCGCCAGTGTTGCGGGCGTAAAGTTCAACAACGCCGTGGCTCATGGCCCAGATATGGGCGCTGAACATGGATGCGGGCGGGCGCTTTTCCGGTGGAATGTGTTGCGACAGATCAGCCGCCGCTTTCTCCAGTACTGCTTTGGCACGGTTTGCGGCCAAGGATAGTTCAGGCGTTCGATTGATCGAAATCCCGCTTTCGAACATCGCGATGTAGTGGCCAGGATGTTTGCGGGCAAATGCCAGATAGGCACGGCCTGTCGCCTCGAACGCGGCGAGCGCCGAGGGCTGGCCCTTGTCATAGGCGTATTGCATCAGATCCGAGAACATCTCGAACCCTTGCCGGGCGGCTTCGGCGATCAGGTCTTCGCGCCCGTGGAAATGCCGGTAAACCGCAGCGGGGGTGACGCCGGCGGTTTTCGCAGCTTCGGACAGGGTAAAGCCGGTCGGACCTTTTTCTTCGATCAGAGACAGGGCAGCCTCGATCAAAGCCTGTTTCAGGTTCCCGTGGTGATACCCGCGTTTTGTCATTCCTGCTTCAGGTGCCCTTTTTCAAGTTATAGAATTCATGACATAATTCGCGAAAAGACATTCGTCCACCACCTGTCACGCATCCCAAATCTCTGGCCCGCCACAGATATCGGGGTCATTCGCGCCTATGGCGTCTTCGTCCTTTTCGTCATAGTCCAGCGCGTGCAGAACCGTACGAATGGCCGCCAGCCGCGCGCGTTTCTTGTCGTCGGATCGCACGATGGTCCAGGGGCAGTGTTCCGTGTGGCTGCGCGTCAGGGTTTCTTCGATCGACTGGCTGTATTCATCCCATTTGTTCAGACCCGCGATATCAATCGGGCTGAGTTTCCACTGCTTCAGTGGGTCGGTTTCACGCGCCAAAAAACGGTTGAGCTGTTCTGCTCGTCCGACATTGAGCCAGAATTTAAACAGTTTGATCCCGTCATTCACCAAACCGGTTTCCAACGGCAGGACCTGTCGGAAAAACCGTTCACGTTCTTCTGCTGTGCAAAAGCCAAAGACGTTTTCAACAACACCGCGGTTATACCAGCTGCGGTCAAAGAACACGATCTCACCAGCGGCAGGCAGATGTGCGATATAGCGTTGAAAATACCACTGACTGCGCTCAGTGTCCGAGGGTTTGCTTAGCGCAACATTGCGTGCGCCGCGTGGGTTCAGGTTTTCGCGGAACCGCTTGATCGTGCCCCCTTTGCCAGCGGCGTCCCGACCTTCGAAAATAAGCAAAATGCGATGGTCAGTTTCCTTGAGCCAGGACTGCATCTTGACCAGTTCGATCTGAAGCTTTTCCATCTGTTTTTCGTATTCCTTACGCTTCATTCGTTCGTCGTAAGGGTAGGTGGGGTTCAGGATGTCGCCTTTTTCGGACTTTTCGATGGCCGAACGCACCTCTTTCGGGGCGTCATTCTTAAAGTACTTTTCGATGGAGCCTTTTTCGGAACGGGCCATGTGTTACCTCGCCATAAAATCCATATCCTACTATGGATTAGCGACGGGTCTAACGCAAACCCGCTCGTTGTGCGGCACGGTCGATGGCGGCAGCAACTTCTGGTGCAGCAACGACCTGTGGCATGTGCCCAATTCCAGGCAGTTCAATCAGTTCCGCGCCGGGGATTTGTTCGATCAGTCGATGTGAATGCCAGCCCAACCCAACGGTATCATCGGCGGTACCATGGACGATCTCGGTCGGCACGTCGATCTCGCCGTATCGCGGTTGTAGGGCGCGGACTTCTTCCAGCAAATTGGCGCGCTGCTTGGCATTTGCATGCATCGAAGCCCGGCGCATGGTTAGTCCGGGGCCGAAATGGTCGGCATATCCTTCGGGTGCGGTCTGCGGTGCGAACACCTTGTCCAAAGCTTTTTCAACGTACCATTCGGGCACAAAGGCAGTGATCAGGGGCAGGGCGGTGACATTGCCGGTGGGTGTCGCCGCCAATGTGTTGAATCCGTCCAGAGGTGTCTCCCACGGGATGGCGGCAGCTGCGATCAGGACCAGCCCCGAGATATTGCCTGGCCGCGTAACAGCCCAAGCAAGTGAGACGGATCCGCCATAGCTTTGCCCTGCGACGATGGGCTTTTCCGCACCTAGTTGCGCGGCAGCCTTTTGCAGGATTTCCGCTTGCTCCTCAATGGTCTCACCGTCCGGATTGAAGCTGGCGCTATACCCCAGACCCGGTCGGTCAAACACAATCACACGGTAGTTTTCCGCCAGGATAGGAGCCAGGGCAAAGGTCATGTCGCGCGTGTTGCCGCTGGACCCATGGATCAGCACAACATCCGGGCCTTCACCCATCACCACCGCATGCACTGGGATGCCATTGACTTCGACGATTTGACCTTCGGGGGGAAAGGCGGCTTCGGCACGGGCTTCATTCCGACCAGCGCGCCAGAGTGCGAGGGCCCACAGCAAGACCAGCAAAGTCAAAGCTATGAGGCCGACGCGCATCACCGGATCAGGCCCTCAGATCGGTCTGATCGACACCGATCCGATTGATATCATAGGGCGTTGTCCCATAAATCTCGCTGATCCAGTTGCCATAGAGCAAATGCGCATGGCTGCGCCATCTGTTCTGTGGTGTCTGGCTTGGATCGTCGTCCGGATAGTAATTCATGGGCACGTTGATCGGCGTGCCGTTGGCAACATCGCGGTCGTATTCTTGTTTCAACGTATCGCTGTCATATTCGAAATGGTTGAAGATATAGATGGCACGATGGTTCCGATCTTCGACCAGACAGGGACCGACATCGTCGCTGCCCAGCAGAGTTACCAAACCGTTAGCGGCGTCAATCTCATTTTGTTTCATTTCCGTCCAGCGGCTGACCGGAATCACGCAATCATCCGAGAATCCGCGCAGGAACGGCGAGGCCGGATTAAGGTTCGCATGCCGGAAACAACCAAACGCCTTAGCGTCCAACATATGTTTCTTGACGCCATGGAAGTGATTGATCATCGCCATTCCACCCCAGCACACACCAAAGGTAGAATGCACATTGGTCTGCGTCCATTCGAACACTTCGCGCATTTCGTCCCAATAGGTGACGTTGTCGAATTCCAAATGCTCAATCGGGGCACCGGTGATGATCAGCCCGTCAAATTTCTCGTCCTTCACCTCCTGAAAAGGGCGATAGAATTCGGCCATATGCTCGGCCGCGGTGTTCTTGGTGCGGTGTTCCGTCATCCGGATCAGCGACAAATCGATCTGCAACGGAGTCGCCCCGATCAGGCGGGCAAACTGATTTTCAGTCTGAATCTTCTTGGGCATCAGATTCAGTAACCCGATCCGCAGGGGGCGAATGTCTTGACGCATTGCCTGATCCTCGGCCATGACCGATACGCCCTCTTGGGTGAGAACTTCAAATGCGGGCAGGTCAGAGGGGATCTTGATCGGCATCAGGTACAAGCCTTTGGAGTTACAGTGTAGAGGCGGTAATTAAGCCCGGTTTGCGCGGGTCTCAAGGGTGCGTTCGATCAACTCATCGAAATCAGTGGCATCACGGACCTTGTGCATGTCATCAGCGGTGACTGTTACACCCCAATTGTCCGCCATCGCCTGATAGCGGGGTTGCCGATGCGCCAGCGCCTGCGCGTAAGTCCAGCGGATGAACGCGTCGGGGTCTACATCCTCGGATCGGCAGTTATACTGGGTCAGATAGTCTTCCCAAACACGGACCAGAAATTCGGGCTGATAAGACATCGGTTTGGGCGCTTTATCAAAGCGGCTGATCAGCTCTGCCGTGTGATCTTCATCCCCTTGAATCCAAATCATCAAGGTTTGGCGAGACAGTTCGGACAACACGTGATCTGTAGAATTTTCCGGGTCTACCCATTCGCAGATCGACCCGCCGGTGTCGCAGATAAAATGCGGGTATTCGTACAGACGTTGTGCCCGGTCGATGAAATACTCGGTATCCAGAAGCGCGTGAATCTCCGCCTGCCGGAATTGTTCCTGCCTGCGTTTGTATTCGGGCAGTTCCAAACCACCTAGCGCCGGATTTCCGGGCTTACCCAAATAGGCGGCGACAGGCGTCAGGTTCTCGAACGAGATATTCGAGCCGATAAAGATCGAATCCGACAACAGCAGTTCGCGCAGAAAGGGGACTTTCATCGCCTCGGCTTTGGCATTGTCGGCGATGTATTCACCCATGTACCGGGTACCGATGCGGTAATCGATCGAATAGTGGAACCAATCGCCCGAGTCGCGCAGCACGTTCGACACATAGGTTTTGCCCAGGCCCGACATGCCAAAGAACAGCACCTTTTTTCGCGCCGCGTTGCGCCAATCTTTTGCCGAGCTGTAGATCATTGTCCGCCGTCCTTTTTTCCGACCTTGCTAAAACGGGCAGCGGGTGGCGTCAATCGTGTGTACCCGAACGGATTTGGATCAACGGCCTGATGGCGGCTGCACCGTCTAGTATCTAAGCCCCACCTTTATGGCGAGAGATCAGATCAGGTGCTCATCGTTTAAAAAACAATGCCCCTGTGGTGACGCCAAAAACCGTCGTCACTGACTTTAGAGCCCAGGTCAGTACGGTCTAGATATGAAATCGCCCCCGGCCCGCAGGGAAAACGGAGCCGCTTCGTCCAACAGACCCATAACAAAAAAGCCATACAAAGGCGCGGACGGCGCAAAAAAGTTAAACGCTGGATTGGGGTAACCAGCCAACGCATCAGCATAGCCCAGAACACGCCAAGCAAAAAAGTTCGCCCAATTCGTTGGGGAAAGGTGTATTAGTACGGCCTTGCCCGTTTTTATTTTCCAAGATTCTACCGAGTTGGAAACCGCGCAAAGAAAAACCCTGCCGCACAGGCAGGGTTTTCCAGAGATTTGCAGGTTGTACTAAACCCTCAGAAAGTGGTGTCTTCCAGCGTTGTCAGAGCGTTGTGACGCGGGGCCATCGCCGCACGCGCTACGCTGTTGAGCGGAGTGGAGGAAGTGCGACCGCCAAGAGGGAAGGTCAGACCAAAGCGAAGGGTGTCGATATCGCCGCTTGCACCGCCGACATCGATATCCGTTCTGGCCAACTCCAGAGACACTTGGCCTGGGATCTCGCTGATCTCAAGCAGGTTATAATCCACGCCGATGCCAAGCGTTGTGTAGTCCAAATCAAGATCGCTAAACGACTGATGCACGAGACCTGCATAAGTCCCCCAACCGCTGTTGAACCGATAGTAACCGCCAAGGCCAACACTATATAGGTCAAGGTTTACGCCACCACCTGACACGTCGCTGCGAACATAGTGACCGCCGAATACGGCACTATCCGACACTTGATAGCGGAATCGTGCGCCGAAATCGGTCCAATCCGTGCCGTTTGGCAGGCTTGGGGAGGTTTCCGATTCGCCGATCCAGGCTTCGAACCCGGCATTTTCAACGACATACCCGCCCGAAATACCGTACGAAGTCACATCGCTGGAAAGGTTGAGCCCCAGACCAGAATCGAAATCGGCATAGTCGAGATAGCCACCAAGAACGCCGCCGTTGTCAAATTGGTAGTTCAATGTCGTGCCCAGATCCCACAGGGAAACATCCCCGGAAACATTGTCGGGATCGGCCTTGTAATACTTGGCGTCAAAGCCCCAGTGCAGACCGTTGTCGAAGCTCAAAGTACCGGTGAAATCGCCGGTGAAGGTGCCGAAATCGCCACCGCCGTTGGAAATGGAAGATTGTCCATAGCCCAAGGTGGCAGCACCGTTAAATTCCTGTGCGCCTGCAATAGCCGGGGTCAGTGAAATCATTGCTAATATTGAAATTTTGCCTGGATTCAACAATGTAGTGTCCTCTTTTTTTGTTGTGCCGGTCCCCTAGTTGATCCGGCCAGGGACCGACAGAGAGAAAACTAATGTGAGATTGTGATACCGACGAATTCACGGAAACTGTGGCTTTAACGCAATGAGGTTTCTGGAATTCATATTTTGGATAGCCCGCAAAGAAAAACCCCGCCGGAAGGGCGGGGTCCAACGTTTCACTCTGTTGCGGATCAGCCCAGCGAGTAGGTGATTTGGAAGCCGACGCTCCAAGCGCTGTTGCCGCTGAATTCTCCCCCGGTGGTGGTAGTGGCGTCTCCAATGTCTGTATACCGGACACCACCGGAAATCTGAGCGCGTTCGAGAGAGTAGGTTCCACCGAGCCCAAGGCTCCAGAACCCATCTGTCGGGCCCAAATTTGTGACTTCGGAACCAGTGGATGTTTCATATCCAGCAGTTACCGCACCCGAAAACTCTTCCGAGAACTGATAGCCGAGCCCCAGCGTATACGTGAACGTATCATCTTCGTAGTCGACGAGGTTATCCCCGACAATGTTGACATAGTTGGGCGGCGCAAAAACAGTTTGCGGCCAGTCCACCCATCGAATTGAACCAAACAGCAATGTTTTGGGGGCTACACCGGTTTGGAAATCCAGATTGATGGATTGAGGTGATTCAATCTCAGACTCGGTTTCCGCTGTGACCAGTACCGCACTAGGCGGGAATACAGGCGGCACGAAGTTGAATGACTCTGTCTGGGAAAAATCGTGTGTGATTTTTGAGTTGTAAGTCAGAGCCACACGTGCGGCAATTTCTGGCTTTTCCCACGCAACGCCGACGACATACCCAAATGCGATGTCAGAATCTGTGTCGACTTCGTACCCCGCAGCGGCGGGTACTGCCACGTTGGCTTTCAAACGTTGCGCGCGCAGACCTCCGATAGCGCTGAAGCCACCGTCGAATTTATACCGAACAAGCGCAGTAATTGCGTCCACATCCGCTTTGGCGCGCAGAACATCCGTGCGCCCACCAAACGGCGTTGTCGGGTTAATCGACAACGGGTAGTTTGACGGATACTCGATATCCGCGCCGAACGGCTCATCATAGACCAGTGCGAAATCCAGCCTGTCTGTAAAAGCATGTTTATAGGCTAAATGCGGTGTGAAGAATGACTCGGCAACATTGCCGGAATCCACGCCATTTTGAGTGCCGCTTACGCTTGGATCAGTATAGCCGAGACGGAATTGTACAACTGATCCCTCTTCGAACAGGATATTGACACCCTGTCCGCTACGATCCAGACCGCCGGCGTAAGCTCCTGTTGTCCCAACGCACACCGCGCACGCCTGTAGAAGCGCTTTTTTCATTCTGTCCTCCCAAAAGGTGTCCTGTTATTCAGACCGGACTATCGAGTGGTGAAGGCCGATCTGTCTTGTGGTGCTCGATACTTTCTTGAGGGTTATATTACCGTCAACTAGTGACGGTGCGTTATTCAGGGTGAGTGTGTCGGGAAACTGTTGCCAAACTGTTACGATTTTCGGCGTGCACGTTCAAAAAGATGCCCGAAAAGATCACGACGGCCCCTAGCAGCGTCCAGTGATCCAGCGGCTCGTGGTACAGAATCATTCCGATCACGGCAATTGTGGGCAGGCGGACAAAATCGAACGGTACAACCACAGTCGCAGGCGCAATAGCCAGAGCGTTGGTGATGCAATAATGCGCCAGTAGTCCTGCCAACCCAATCAATACCAGGAAGGGGATCGTGTTCGCGGTTGGCAGAGCGATCTGCCCATCGATCCCTGCGGCCATCAATCCCAGGACAGCCTGCATGACGGTCAGCCAGAACATGATGCATCCAATGCTGGCAAAACGGGTCAGGGTTTTGGTGGAAATCGTTGTAAATGCGAAGAATACCGCAGACATGGCAGCAGCCAAAATACCAGCGCTCAGAGGCACGGCACCGGGGCGGGTAATAAGCAGGACACCGGCAAAACCAATCAAGGCAGACAGCGCGCGTACAGGTGTTAGCCGTTCCTTCAGCAGCAGCGGAGACAGCAGGATCACCCAGATGGGTTGCGTGAACTCAAGCGCAAAAACCTGTGCCAGAGGAATGACGGTTACCGCGTAGAACCACAAATTCTGACCAATAAAATGCGTCAGGTTTCGGACGCCGTGCAGCCCCAGTCTGTATGTCGAGACCTGATCCCATTTGCGCGACAGTGTCAGAATCACCGCTACAACGAGGATGCCGACGAGGCTGCGGTAAAACATGATTTCGAATGTATCGTGGGCCACGCTCAATTCGCGGCCGGCAACCGCCATCGATGAGAAAGAGGCAATTGCCCCCGTCATCCAAAGCGCGGCTTTGCCGATCTGCGGTCTGCTGCTGTCCATTTACCTGCCTGCGGGAATCGCGAAATTCTAATTTAAAACCTATGGGTTTCTTGCAGGACTTAAACAAAAAAGCCGGGTCAAAGCCCGGCTTTTTGTCATTCCCACTCAATCGTTCCCGGAGGTTTCGAGGTGATGTCATATGTGCATCGGTTGATGCCCTTGACCTCGTTGATGATCCGCGTGGCGGTCTCACCGAGGAATTCGTGGCTGAACGGATAGTAGTCGGCGGTCATGCCATCGACCGAGGTTACAGCCCGCAGCGCACATGCATAATCATATGTGCGTCCGTCACCCATCACACCGACGGTGCGTACCGGAAGGATGGCAACAAAAGCCTGCCAGATATCATCATACAGACCGTGTTTGCGAATCTGGTCGATATAGATGGCGTCGGCCTCGCGCAGGATTTCCAGTTTTTCACGGGTGATCTCGCCTGGGCAGCGAATCGCCAGACCCGGCCCGGGGAAGGGGTGGCGCCCGATGAAGCTCTGCGGCAAGCCAAGTTCGCGGCCCAGTGCGCGAACCTCGTCTTTGAACAGCTCTCGCAGGGGTTCGACCAGTTTCAGGCCCATCTTTTCAGGCAGGCCTCCGACATTGTGGTGCGATTTGATCGTGACCGAGGGGCCGCCCGAGAACGAAACCGATTCGATCACGTCGGGATAGAGCGTGCCCTGGGCCAGGAATTCGGCCCCTTCGATCGTATCAGCGTGTTTCTGGAACACGTCGATGAACAGCTTTCCGATGATCTTGCGTTTGGTTTCCGGGTCGGATTGGCCGTCCAGCTCTCCCAAAAACAGGTCGCTTTCATCTGCGTGTATCAGCTGAATGTTGTAGTTGTCGCGGAACATACCGACGACTTCTTCGGCCTCGTTCTTGCGCAACAGGCCGTGATCGACAAACACGCAAGTCAGCTGATCACCAATCGCTTCATGGATCAGGATCGCCGCGACCGAGCTGTCGACGCCGCCGGACAGGCCGCAGATGACTTTTTTGTCGCCGACTTGCTCGCGAATCTTTTCGATCATCTGTTCGCGATAGGCACCCATGGTCCAATCGCCGTTGAAGCCAGCCAGCTTTACGAAGTTTTCGTACAGTTTCGCGCCTTTGGGCGTGTGGTGCACCTCGGGGTGGAACTGAACCGCATAGAAGTGACGGTTGGTATCAGCCGTGATCGCATAGGGCGCGTTGGGTGAGGTGCCGAAGACCTCGAACCCGGGGGCGATGTCGCTGACGTGGTCTCCGTGGCTCATCCAGACTTGTTCGTCGCCATCCGCGAACCAGCCGTTCAGAATATCCAGTTGGCTTTTCGGAGTGACAAAGGCGCGACCGAACTCGGCAGTGCCGTGGCCGCTTTCGACCTTGCCGCCAAGCTGATGCATCATGACTTGCTGTCCATAGCAGATGCCAAGGATCGGCACGCCATAGTCAAAAATCTCTTGCGGGGCGCGGGGGGACCCCTCGCGCGTCACGCTGTCCGGCCCACCGGAAAAGATCACGGCCTTGGGCGCCATTTCGCGTACAAAGTCCATCGTGACGTTTTGATAGGGGTGGATTTCACAATAGACATTCAACTCGCGCAGGCGGCGTGCGATCAGCTGCGTCACCTGGCTGCCGAAGTCGATGATCAGAAGGCGGTCATGGGATGTCTGGCTCATGACTGGCTCTTAGGTCGCGCGGCGGTTATGTGCAAGCGTTATGAAGGCGATTTCAGTCAGATGCGGAAGGAGATGGGATCAATGGCCGTCATTCGTTTCACGGATGCAACGCAGGATGACGTCGAGGCGGTCACAGACTGCATCAGGGCGGCTTATGCCAAAGCGCGTAGTTCTATCGATGATCTGCCTGATGTGATGAGTGGTTTGGCGCAAGATATTGCGGAACGTCGCGTGGTCCTGGCCCGCTGCGATGATGGGTTGGCTGGTGTTATTGTGTTTGCGCAACAGGGTGCTGTGATGAAGGTTATCAATCTGGCCGTGTCACCGTCGGCCCAAGGACAAGGTGTCGCTGGAAAACTGCTGTCACGCGCCGAGGCCGAAGCGCGCGAAGTTGGCTGCACCTTTATGGAACTGCGTACCCATCGTCTGATGCAAGATACGAGGGCGATTTACGCGCATCTCGGCTGGATCGAAACTGAAGTCGCCGGGAATTCGGTTGCGATGCGTAAAAACCTTTGAGGTTTGTCAGCCCGTCAATTTAGATTTCTCACAACCATCTTGCGAAATGCGACGTACCCAAATTCTGTCGCGTAAAGGAGTTTTCGCTCAGCTAGCGGTTAGACGGATTTTGCGATTTCGGTTCCATGCTTTTATCATGAGCGTCAGGAATTAGTGGTTCAAACGACATCGAATAGGCGATCATGTCGCTTTTACCCCTATAGCGCCGTAATCCACGTCTGGTGTGATCTGCGGTTCCGGTAACACGATTTGCAACGTGAACATGACTAACGGGATTATCTCATGGCAGAGGCAAACACCCGACGCAGAGCCAGAGGCGGTGGTGGTGCCGCCCGCAGGGCCGAGCGCACCGCAGTTCGAATCGAAACTGCAAAATACATCGAACGGAATATTCCGAATTTCGAGGTCCTCAACGCGGAAGCGTTGGAGATCATTGAAACCAATGCGGAAACCATTCTGGCTGAGGTCGGCGTCAATTTCGTCGACAATCCAGGTGCGTTGCAGCGCTGGAAAGATGCCGGAGCCGATGTCGATGGAGAACGTGTTCGCATCCCGCGCGGTCTGGCGCGCGAGCTGATCAAAACTGCCCCCAGCGAGTTCACACAACACGCGCGCAACCCCGAAAAATCGGTTGTCATCGGGGGGCGCAATCTGGTGCTGGCGCCGGTCTACGGCCCTCCATTCGTGCGCGACGCGCAAGGTGGCCGTCGCTATGCGACCATGGACGATTTCAACAAGTTCGTGAAACTGGCCTATATGTCCAAGTGGTTGCACCACTCGGGCGGGACTGTGTGCGAACCGACCGACGTGCCGGTGAACAAGCGTCACCTGGACATGCTGATGGCGCATATGACCCTGTCGGACAAGCCATTCATGGGCTCGGTCACCGATCCCAGCCGGGCGCAGGATTCGGTGGAGATGTGCGAGATCCTGTTCGGCAAAGAGTTCGTGCAGGAAAACACAGTGATGACCTCGCTGACCAACATCAACTCGCCGATGACCTTCGACGACGTGATGATGGGGTCGCTTGAAGTTTACGCGGCTAACAATCAGGCCTGCATTATCTCTCCCTTTATCGTGGGTGGCGCGATGGCACCGGTTTCGGTGGCAGGGACGCTGACGCAGGTTCTGGCCGAAGTTCTGGCCGGTGTCGCGTATAGCCAGATCATCCGTCCGGGTGCCCCGGCGATCTTTGGGGCCTTCGTGTCGTCGATTGATATGAACTCGGGCGCGCCGACCTTTGGTACGCCTGAGGCGTCGATGGTCACCTATGGTGCGGGTCAGCTGGCGCGTCGCCTAAACCTGCCGTTCCGCTCGGCCGGGTCGTTCTGTGGCTCGAAACTGCCCGACGCGCAGGCTGCTTACGAAACAGCAAACTCGCTGAACATGGGCCTGATGTCAGGCGTGAACTTCATGCTGCATTCCTGCGGTTGGCTCGAAGGCGGTCTGGTTGCGGATTTCGAGAAGTTCGTCATGGATGCGGATCAACTTGGCGTGCTGCACGGCTTGGCCAAAGGCGTGGCTTACGACGAGAACGCGCAGGCGATGGATGCGATCCGCGAAGTCGGTCCTGGCGGCCACTATCTGGGTTGTGCGCATACGCAGGCGAACTTCAAGGACGCGTTCTGGAAGTCGGAAATGCTGGACTACAAACCGTTCGAAACCTGGGAAGATGAAGGCGGGCGTGACACGCGTCAACTGGCCTCTGCTCGGGTCGAGCATCTGCTGGCCAACTACCAGCAACCGCAACTCGACCCGGCAATCAATGCTGCTCTGAACGAGTACATTGACAAGAAAAAAGCATCCATGCCGGATGCCTTTACCTGATCACTGATATTGCGCGGCGCGGCTGGCCTGAAACAGCTGCGCCTCGCCCAACAACGCGATCAGCAGGTCCAAATGACGGACCAGCGAATAGGCTGCGTCCTCTTCTACGCGCTGCGCGTTAACCTCTCGCTCCATTTCCATCAGCCGCATCAGAGCCGCGCCCGTGCCGGGTAGTGATCCATAGCCAAGGATGCGCTGCAGGTGCCGATCCCGGTCATAGTCCTGCGCCCCGTGTTTCGCGGCCCGTGCCAACAGGCGAGGGCGGCGGAGGGTGGTAATCATGGTCATCAGGTCCTGCATTCCGGGGTTCCCTTGTGTGAGTGAACGTCCCTGAATGTGTGACACAACCTAAGCGGGTGTTGCCTTGATTGGGTTCGCGCCGAACTCTGACTTCATGAGTGTTTATGTTTTTGAATCAAATCTGGTCCTTGTCGCTGCGGGTTAACGAACGAGTAACGAAAGCAACTCTAGTTAGAATTGGTTAACAAATTCATCGGGGGCGATTGAAAACAGATTGTTGTGTCGACGAGGGCAAGTAACTATGGAAAACAACATGGCATTCACCATTCCGGCTTGGGTACCTGAGGGGGCACAACGATACCTTGCCCACACAGAGACCGGACAGTCGATCCGCGATATTGCGCGATCCGCAGGGTGCCATGCTTCGACCATACTTAGACAAATCAGGCGCATCGAAATGCGACGGGACGATCCCTTGGTGGATGCCGCGCTACAATCTCTGGCGGAAACGCATTTCTCGGATTCAGCCGATGGCACGGGCCCGATCCAATTCGGGGCCTTGGCTGTGACCGAAGAGGAAACCGCCGCCGCCAAGGACGAAGAATTTTACCGCGAGGCACTGCGAATTTTGCGCCGTTTGTGTGAAACGGGGTCAGTGCTTGCGGTGGCTGAGGAAATGGACAAGGCCGTGGTGGTCCGCGACACCGGAGACAGCGGCGCCACACGAACAGCGGTTGTGGATTGCAAGATTGCGCAGGCGCTGGCGCTGAAAGACTGGATTTCCTGCGACAATCCCGGACGGATTTCGCGGTATCGGATTTCTTCGTCGGGCCGCTCGGCACTGAGCCGCCTTATTGCCGAGGCCGAGAACAAAGCGCGTGAGCGTAGTGAATTTGGAATGGCAGATGCACAAGCGCCGTTCCAAGCGCAAATGGCGCCCTGTCAGAGCGTGACTGCAAAACCCGACCGGCCTCGGCGGATTCGTTATAGTGCAGCGGAAAGCCCCCTGATCGCATTGGCACGTCGGCGAGATCGGGACGGAAAGCCTTTTCTTGATGAAACACTTGTGGCGGCGGGCGAACGCCTGCGTGAGGATTTCGAACTGGCGCAGATTGGTCCTCAGGTCGCACAGAATTGGGACCATTTTCTGACTGCAGGGGGGCGCGGTGGTTTCAACAGTGAAGCCCATGCTGGGCACGGGGCGTCGGACGCACGGGATCGGGTTGAACATGCTTTGTCAGATCTGGGTCCGGGTCTCAGCGATGTTGCTTTGCGCTGCTGTTGCTACCTCGAAGGGCTAGAGCTTGCGGAAAAGCGGATGGGCTGGTCGGCGCGCTCGGGCAAGATCGTGTTGCGGATCGCGTTGCAGCGGCTCAAGCGGCATTATGAAGGGCAGTCCGAGCGCAATCGCATGATCGGATAACGGTGCGATATGTTTTGGTTGCACTTGGGTGGATGGGTGATAATCAAAGGTTATGAATTTTACCCTTAGACAGCTGAAATACTTCAGTGCAGTCGCAGAACAGCGCAATTTCGGTCGGGCCGCCCAGGTGTGCCACGTGTCTCAGCCCGCCTTGTCCGTGCAGATCAAGGCGTTAGAGGACAGTTTGGGCGGTCCGCTTTTCGAACGTCAGGCGCGTGATATTCTGCTGACCCCGCTAGGGCGCGACGTGCTGGATCATGCGCGTCAGGTTCTTGGAGCGGCGGACAGGTTAGATCAGTTTGCCAAGGATCGCTCTGGGGGGCACAGGTCGTTGGCGATCGGGATCATCCCAACGATCGCGCCGTATTTACTGCCGGGTGTGCTGGCTGGGTTGCGATCGTCCGATGTGTCGTTGCGCGTGCAGGTGCGCGAAGCCAGAACAGAGCGTTTGCTGACTATGCTGCGCGCCGGGGAAATCGACGCCGGCGTCATGGCTTTGCCCGCCGGTGGGAGTGAGTTGTTTGAGCTGCCTCTGTTTCAGGATCGCTTCCTGTTGGCTGGCAGTTCAGCGCGCTTGAAGGGCATGGTCCCCAATCCCGAAGCATTACGGCCGCTGGACCTGCAGACCGCGCAACTGATGTTGCTTGATGACGGTCACTGTCTGACCGATCAGGCGCTTGAGGTCTGCGGTCGGGATCGAAGCAGCGGCCTGATCAATATGGGTGCGTCATCGCTTGCGACGTTGTCACGATTGGTGGCTGAGGGGTTTGGTCTGACTCTCATGCCCGAACTGGCCGCGCGCGCGGAATCTGACGCTGTTCCCGGATTGAAACTGCTGCGCTTTGGCACGCCGCAACCGGCGCGGACGGTTGGTCTGGTCCGGCGTGCATCGACTGTGGGCGAGGATTGGTTCGACGGTCTGGCTCAGGTCATCCGCCAAGTCGGAGAAGGCATCGTCACCGCAACACGCGCCTGAAATGAAAAGACCCGCCATGGGCGGGCCTTTGCTTTGATTTAGCGCGAAGCTTAGGCCAGTGCGGGTTCTTTGGCTTCGTTCAGGTGTTTTTTAAGGTTGTCCGGGGACGACACGCCATAGGGGTCTTCAGGGCAGTTATCCATCAGGCCGGGCTCTTCGAACCATGCCTCAACCACACCGTCATTGACGATGGCGGCATAGCGCCACGAGCGCATGCCAAAACCCAGATTGTCCTTGTCGACCAGCATGCCCATCTTGCGAGTGAACTCTCCAGATCCGTCTGGAATGACCTTGACGTTTTCCAGACCTTGGTCCTGTGCCCATTTGTTCATGACAAAGCTGTCATTCACTGACATGCAATAGATGTCGTCGATGCCTTTTTCCTTGAATTCGGCATAACCGTTTTCAAAACCGGGCAGTTGGTAGGTCGAACAGGTAGGGGTGAATGCGCCGGGCAACGAGAACAGGATCACCCGTTTACCGGCAAAGTAATCTGCAGTGGTCTTGTCTTCCCAACGGAACGGGTTGGGGCCTTCGACAGCCTCGTCACGGACGCGGGTGTGAAAGGTTACGTCAGGCAGTTTAGTACCGGATTTCATGCTCAATTTCCTGTGATTCATCTGTGAACTGCTGAAGATTTAAAACAGTTCTAAATTAGCTTCAACGTGATTGTTGCTGCGAACGCGAATTCTTGTGAAGTCCTCAAAGCGTGCTGTTTTCAATAAAACTTTGTCGGGATTTGCTGGGTGATCTTCTGCATTTGCATAGTGCGCTGTTATGGCAGCTATGCATGGGTGGCGTAGCTAACCGCTGCAGTTTATATTATGTCGAAGCAAAATGACCCAAAGTCAGGAAAGCAAACCGTGCGTGATCTGAAGATCCCCGAACAACGTCATCCCGAAAAGGCGCATCGTCAGGACAATGCGCAACCGAAAAAGCCGAAGTGGATTCGCGTAAAGGCACCCGGTGGTAAGGGCTATGCCGAAACTCACAAAATCATGCGCGAGAACAATCTGGTTACGGTCTGCGAAGAGGCCGGGTGTCCGAATGTGGGCGAATGCTGGAGCCAGGGCCACGCCACCATGATGATCATGGGCGAGATCTGTACCCGCGGCTGTACATTCTGCAACATTGCCACCGGCCGCCCAGATGATCTGGACGCGTTTGAGCCCGGACGCGTGGCACACGCCGTGCAGAAACTGGGGCTGAACCATGTGGTCATAACGTCTGTGGACCGCGATGACCTGGCCGACGGTGGGGCGGAGCATTTCGCGCAGACCATTCGCGCCGTACGGCACCGTTCGCCTAAGACAACGATCGAGATTCTTACGCCAGATTTTCTGAAGTGTGACCCCTCGGTTCTGGAAGTTGTAGTCGAAGCCAAGCCGGACGTGTTCAACCACAACCTTGAAACCGTCCCAGGGCTGTATCCCGAAGTGCGCCCCGGTGCGCGCTATTTCCATTCGCTGCGCCTGTTGCAGCGGGTCAAAGAAATGGACCCTTCGATTTTCACTAAATCGGGCATCATGGTCGGTCTGGGGGAAGACGAACAGCAGGTCCGGCAAGTGATGGATGACATGCGCGCCGCTGACATCGATTTTCTGACCATCGGCCAATACCTGCAGCCCACGCCGAAACACCATGGCGTCGACCGCTTTGTCACGCCGGAAGAGTTCGCATCTTATGAGAAAGCAGCCTTTGGCAAGGGCTTCCTAATGGTGTCGGCAACGCCTCTGACTCGGTCGTCCTACCACGCGGGCGACGATTTTGCCCGCCTGCGCGATGCACGCCAGAAGAAGTTGGAGCAAGGGTGACACCTGACACACGCGCGCAGCTTACCCGCCTGCGTCACGAACTGCACCAATCCCCGGAACTTTCGGGCCAGGAAGAGTTGACGGCCGCTCGGATCGCGGACGAATTGCGTGCCCGTGGCGCAGATCAGGTTTTGACTGGAATCGGTGGGCACGGCGTGGCGGGTGTGTTCGACAGCGGGCAGGCCGGACCGACAGTTGCCATTCGATGCGAGCTTGATGGTTTGCCCATTCAAGAGCAGTCCGAAGCAGCCTATGCTTCACGCATTTCGGGCAAGGGGCATCTGTGTGGGCATGACGGCCATATGGTGATGGTTCTTGGTGTAGCAGATCACTTAAATCAAAACCGTCCTCTGCAGGGACGGGTAGTATTAATCTTCCAACCTGCCGAGGAAACCGGGCGAGGGGCTATCGCCTACCGGGCCGACCCTAAGTTTTCGGAGATCGCGCCGGATTACCTGTTTTCCCTGCACAATCTACCAGGGCTGACGTTGGGGGACGTACAGCTGTGTGAGGGTCCGGCAAACTGTGCGTCGCGCGGGATGAAGGTTGTTTTGAAGGGTAAGACCTCGCACGCGGCGGCGCCGCAGGATGGGATCTCACCCGCGGGGGCATTGGCCGCGTTGATGCCGCAAATGGCACGGCTGGGAAATGGCGGTTCGCTGGACGCCAATTTCGCGCTGACGACCGTGACGCATGTCAATCTTGGTGAACCGACCTTTGGCGTGGCGCCGGGCCGGGCCGAGCTGTGGGTGACATTGCGCACCGTCGCTGATGCGCGGATGCAAAGTCTGATCGAAGAGGCCGAGGCGCTGGTTGCGCAAGCGGCGTTGGATCAAGGGCTTAGATACGAGATCACCTATGAAGACGTCTTCGAAGCCTGCGTGAACGCGTCTGACGCCGTCGATATCCTAAGCCGATCTTGCTCTGAAGCGGATGTACCTTGTGAAGTGACGGCTTACCCGCAGAAGTTCTCTGAAGATTTTGGGCAGTTCGGCAAAGACGCCAAAGCTGCTATGTTCTGGCTGGGCTCAGGAGTGGGTCACCCACAACTGCACAACCCAGACTACGATTTCCCGGATGCGCTGATCCCGGTCGGTACCGGGATTTTCGTAGCCGCCATTCAACAGGTACTGGGCCCGATCAATCCTCTGTGAAGCGAACCTTGCCGATGAACGGCAGGTTACGATTGCGCTGCGCGTAGTCGATTCCATAACCCACAACAAATTCATCCGGAATCTCGAACCCGATCCAGTCGGATCGGAAATCGACCTCGCGCCGGCTGGGTTTGTCTAGCAGAGCGATAGATCTCAGTCGCGCGGGTTTACGGCTTTGCAGCAAATGGGTGACGTGGTTCAGTGTGTGACCGGTATCGACGATATCCTCGACGACCAGAACGTCGCGCCCTTCGATAGCGCCGCGCAAGTCCTTGAGAATGCGAACTTCCCGGCTGCTTTCCATTGAATCGCCATAGGATGAAGCTTCAAGGAAATCCACCTCGATCGGCAGGTCCAGCTCGCGCACTAGGTCGGCAATAAAGACGAAACTACCGCGCAACAGGCCGACCACGACCAGCTTGTCGGTGTCTTTGTATTCAGTGCTGATTTCGCGACACAACTCCTCGATCCGGGCGGCGATGGCCTTCGCCGAGATCATCTCATCTATCACATATGCACGGTCGCTCATCGCTGCCCCCTTGATCTTTGGCGCGCAACATACGAAATCACGCGCCATTGTCACCTGTTAATACTGGACGCCATGCCTACTCATTCGGAAACCCGCCACCTGCCGTATACGGCGCAGCAGATGTACGACCTGATCGCGGACGTGGCGAAGTATCCCGAATTTCTACCCTGGTGTGCCGCGGCCCGTATTCGCCGGACCTATGCCGCGGGTGAGGCGCAGGTGATGGAGGCGGACCTGATCATCTCGTTCAAAGTTTTCCGTGAAAGGTTTGGCAGCCGGGTGACGCTGTTTCCTGATCAGATGAAGATCGACACGGAATATCTGGACGGCCCGTTCAAATACATGAAATCCGATTGGCAGTTCGCAGACGCGCCTCAGGGGGGCTGCAACGTGTCCTTCCATGTGGATTTTGAATTCAAGAACGCCATCCTGCAAGGTATCATCGGTGTTGTGTTCAACGAGGCCATGCACCGGATCGTGCAGGCGTTCGAAACCCGTGCTGCGGATTTGTACGGCTAGGTCTTTACCCGCATACGGCGCACGCTAGACTGCGCCCATGAGCGATTTTTCCACATCACTTGCAGGGTTTGCTGCCGGACCCGTCGAGACGACAATGCAAACGCGAGTCGTCACGTCTTTGTCTGTATTAGACTGGATTGCTGTAGGTCGGGCCGGGGTTTATGAGCGTGTCTCTAAAACGGTGCGTGACCTTGTGTTAGGCGAAGAGGGCGCCGCGCAGGCGCATCTTTTTGGCGGTGAGGCGGCGCCGTTGCGTGGGGCGGCATTGGTCAATGGCACCGTGTCGCATGCGTTGGATTACGATGACACGCACTTTGCCCATATCGGTCACCCTTCTGTTGCGATTCTGCCCGCCGCGCTGGCGCTGAGTGAATGGGATGACCGCATCCTAGTCGATTTCCTCGAAGCCGCGCTGGTGGGGATGGAGGTTTCGATCCGTGTAGGGCTGTGGCTTGGAAGGGATCACTATCAGGCGGGGTTTCACCAAACCGCTACGGCAGGCGCGTTCGGTGCGGCCGTTGCGGCAGGGCGCATCCTCGGCTTCGACGCGGATCAGATGCAAAAAACGCTTGGGTTGACGGCCACCCGCGCGGCTGGCCTCAAGACGCAATTCGGAACAATGGGAAAGCCCTATAATGCAGGGCTTGCGGCCTCGGCCGGGGTCGAGGCAGCGTTGCTGATCGCTAAAGGCTTCACGCCGAACATGAACGCTTTGGAAGGTCAGTATGGGTTTGGTGCGACCCATAGCGGCCAGGCGGATGCGCAAACCGCTTTAGATGGGTTGGGCGATGAATGGCTGTTCGAAACAGTCAGCCATAAGTTCCATGCCTGTTGCCACGGCCTACACGCCGCGCTTGAGGCCGCGCGTGATCTGGATATCGCCGAACCCGAAGTGGCCGAGATCAAGATCAAGACCCACCCGCGCTGGATGAGCGTTTGTAACCAGATGTCTCCGACGACCGGGCTGGGGGCGAAGTTTTCATATCGCACCGTGATCGCCATGCAGGCGCTTGGCCATGATACGGCCTTGCCGGGCAGCTATTCGGAAAAGGTCTGTGCTGACCCGCGACTGATATCTTTACGCGACAGGATCGCGGTTGAGGCGGATGAGACCCTGACGGAAACGCAGGCGCATCTGACCCTGCTGCGCCGTGACGGTGCGCAGCTTGAGGTAACGCATGATCTGATGGCACCGATGACCCTGTCTGATCGCGAAGACCGCGTGCGCGGTAAGGCAGGCAAGCTGATCGGTGGCGAAGAGGCGGACGCGATCTGGTCGATGCTGCGCACCGGCGGTCGCGCCCGCGATTTGGCACGGATGCTGGCGGGTTAAACCACGCGCCAGTGCAAAGCGAAGCCCGGCTCAAACACCGTCACGGGGCCGTCCTCGGTCTCGATTTTGTTCGGGTATTCCACGGGGGCGCCTTTGGTCAGGGTAATGGTGTCTTCGTTCACCGGTAGGCGGTAGAACGCAGGCCCGTTGAGCGAGACGAAGCCTTCCAGCTTGTCCAGCGCACCTTGGGATTCGAACATCTCGGCCACCAGCGACATTGTGTTTGTCGCGGTGAAACAGCCGGCACAACCGCAGGCCATTTCCTTATTGGCATCCGTATGCGGCGCGCTGTCGGTGCCCAGGAAATACCGCGCATCGCCCGAGGTTGCAGCGGCCAGCAGCGCCAGTCGGTGTTCCTCTCGCTTGGCGACAGGCAAGCAGTAATAGTGCGGTTTGATCCCACCGACCAGAATGTGGTTGCGGTTGATGATCAGGTGGTGCGCCGTGATGGTCGCGCCCAGATCAGCGTTGTTCGATTTCACATAGTCCACACCGTCTTTGGTGGTGATGTGTTCCATCACCACGCGCAGTCCGGGTGTCGCCTTGCGGATCGGATCCAGAATACGGTCGATGAACACGGCCTCACGGTCGAAGATGTCGACCTCAGGGTCGGTGACCTCGCCATGGACGCACAAGGGCAGTCCGATCTCGGCCATCTTTTCCAACACCGAGCGGACATTGTCGAAATCCTGCACGCCCGAGGCTGAGTTGGTCGTGGCGCCCGCCGGATACAGTTTGACCGCTTTGACCAACCCGCTGGCATGCGCGGCGGCGACATCGTCGGCATCGGTGTCTTCGGTCAGATACAGCGTCATCAGCGGCTCAAAGCTCATGCCATCGGGCAGGGCAGCCAGGATACGGTCGCGATAAGCGGCGGCCTGATCGCCGCGCACGACAGGCGGCACCAAGTTCGGCATGATGATGGCACGGGCAAAATGTCGCGCGGTTTCGGGCAAGACGGCCTGCAGCATAGCGCCGTCGCGCAAGTGCAGATGCCAGTCGTCGGGGCGGCGGATCGTGATGCTATCGGTCATGGCGCACCGGCTAGCACAGAGCCCGCCGCCGGAAAAGACCTTGTCAACGACTCAGATCACCGTATGTCTGGAAAGGTTATGGCCTTGACGCTTGAACACAGCCATGACCAGTTGAGGCGAAGGAGAAGATTGACATGACACAGCCGGATTCCATCGACGCCGTTCAAAAAATGCTGGGCGCGCAGGGCTATGTCTGCGGGCGGGCGTTGGCTACGGTTGTGTTCCTTTCGCTGAAACTGGGTCGCCCCTTGTTTCTGGAGGGCGAAGCCGGAGTTGGCAAAACCGAGATTGCCAAGGCACTGGCCGCCGGGCTGAACCGGCGGCTGATCCGACTGCAGTGTTATGAGGGGCTGGATGCGTCCTCGGCTGTGTACGAATGGAATTTCCCGGCACAGATGGTGGCAATCCGCACGGCCGAGGCGGCGGGCGGGGCAGATCGCGGGACCTTGCAGTCTGAGTTGTTCTCGGATGAGTACCTTGTCGAGCGCCCATTGCTGCAGGCCATGCGCCCGGACGAAAATGGTGCGCCGGTCCTGCTGATTGACGAACTGGACCGAACCGACGAACCCTTTGAGGCCTTTTTGCTTGAAGCGCTCAGCGATTTTCAGGTCACCATTCCCGAACTGGGTACTGTCAAAGCGCCCGAGCCACCGATCGTGATCGTGACCTCAAACCGCACGCGCGAAGTGCATGACGCGCTGAAACGGCGTTGCTTATATCACTGGGTCGACTATCCCGATTTCGACCGTGAGATCGAAATCCTTCACACCAGAGCCCCCGAAGCGGCCGAGGCGCTCAGCCGTGAGGTCGTTGCTTTTGTCCAACGTCTGCGCACCGAGGATTTGTTCAAGAAACCCGGCGTGGCCGAGACGGTAGACTGGGCCAAATGCTTGCTGGCGCTGGACGTGATCAACCTAAGCCCCGAAGTGATCGGCGACACGCTGGGCGCGATCCTGAAATACCAAGACGACATTCAAAAGCTGCAGGGGTCCGAGGCTAAGCGGATTTTGGATCAGGCGAAAGCTGATTTGGAATTGGCCTGATGGCCGAACAACTGCCGCTTGATATCCCCGACGATCCAAAGCTGGCGCAAAACATCACTCATTTTGCGCGAGCCTTACGCAAGGCCGGTTTGCCCATCGGGACAGGTCGGGTGGTTGATGCCATACGTGCCGTTCAGGCAGCAGGATTTACAGAGAAACAGGATTTCTACTGGACTTTGCACGCTTGTTTCGTGAACCGCCCCGAACATCGCATGGTGTTCGCGCAGGTCTTTCGTCTGTATTGGCGCGACCCGCGGTATCTTGAACATATGATGTCCTTGATGTTGCCCGCGATCCGTGGCGTGCAAGAGGAACGCAAGGCCGACGCCGCCGAAAAGCGTGCGGCTGAGGCGTTGTTGGACGGAGTCGAACGTGACCCGCCAGACGTTGATGAGGGCGAGGGCGAAACAGAGCTGGAGATCGACGCCTCAAAAACCGCGTCGACCGAGGAATTGTTGCGCAGCCTGGATTTCGAACAGATGAGTACTGCCGAGATCGCGCAGGCCAAACGCATGCTGGCGCGATTGGCTTTGCCCGTAAAGCCGATCGAATCTCGCCGTGGGCAAGCCAGCCATCTGGGGCACCGGATTGACCGTGCGCGGACCTTACGAGCGGCCATGCGTCAAGGCGGAGAACTGCGCGATATCGCCCGCCTAAAGCCCAAGCCGCGTTGGCCCAACCTTGTGGTGCTGTGTGATATTTCGGGATCGATGAGCCAATACAGCCGGCTTATCTTGCACTTCCTGCACTCTGTTTCGAACACCAAGGGGGCGGGATGGGCCAAGGTGCATGCCTTTACCTTTGGCACACGCCTGACCAACATCACCCGTCATTTGCAACAACGCGATGTGGATGCAGCACTTGCTGCGGCTGGTGCCGAAGCGCAAGACTGGGAGGGCGGAACCCGGATCGGAGAATGCCTGCACGCGTTCAACCGCGATTGGTCGCGCAGGGTTATGGGGCAGGGGGCGGTGGTTTTGCTGATCTCAGACGGGCTGGATCGCGGTGACCCCGACGCCTTGGGTCGAGAGGTGGAACGGCTTCATCTGTCGTCTCGCCGCCTGATCTGGCTTAATCCTCTGTTGCGTTGGGATGGGTTCATGCCCAAGGCGCAGGGCGTGGTGGCCATGCTGCCGCATGTGGACAGTTTCCGCGCCGGTCATTCAATTGCGTCACTGGAAGACCTAGCCGCCGCAATCTCAAAGCCTGATGATATGGGTGAGAAAGCGCGGCTGATGACCGCGCTTTCCGGCTGACCCTTAGCCCAGCTGTTCTTCGTTGCACTTACGCGCCATTTCCATGGCCTTGTAGGTGCCGGTCAAATCAACGGTGAAGGCGAATTCCTTTTCCGGGAACACGATCATGACCTTTTGTTTTGCGATATCCTCAGCGAATTGGGGATCATCTGACAGAACATAGCCGCCAGAATAGCCCTTGGTAATGTTACCCTTCATGCCGGTGGCTTCGCCGACATAAACGTTGTCGCCCAGCAGAATCGCCACGGCTTCTTTTTCGCCACGCTTGATGTCGGTCTTGGCTTTGGTGAATACGCCCACATAGCCTACGCCACGATCTTCGGTCAGCCCCATCTGCACCACGTTTTCAGCGCTATCTACGGCCTCGATCAGGCAGGATTTCTTTTCTTGGTCGATGAAGACCTTCCACCCTTCAACTTCGCCATAACGCAGGAATGTGTCCGCGCTGACTGCGGTTGACGCCAACAGGGCAATTGCTGTTCCGAGTGTAAAAATGCGTTTCAAGTCTCTGTCTCCCTTGCGAAAATAAAATATGCGCATACTAGAATGCACTAGTGGCGCGTGTAAGCTAGAATCAGGCTCCGTGACAATCAATCCCTTGCGGTTATGGCGGGTATCCGGGCTAAATTGCGCCGAAGGTTCCGAACTTCGAACTCACGCACAGAGTTGATGACCGGGTTTCCTTTTCATATGGCGAAACCTGCCTATGTTGGGTCAGAACGCTGGCGGAGAGTGTTAATGGACAGATTCGACAACAGCCCGGAAACGGCCTTGCGCTGGTTCAGTGAAGGGCAGCCCACAGCCCTGGCCACAGTGGTGGAGACCTGGGGCAGTGCCCCGCGCCGTGTTGGTGCGCAACTGGTCATAGGTGCGGATGGACGGATCGAAGGCTCGGTCTCGGGCGGTTGCGTCGAAGGCGCCGTTGTGGTCGAGGCGCTGGAGGCGATCGACGAAGGCGAAGCGCGCCTGTTGGAATTCGGCGTCAGCGACGAGGACGCCTTTGCCGTGGGTCTGGCCTGTGGTGGTACTATCCGGGTTCTGGTCGAGCCGGTGGGCAGCGTGCTGCCCGAACCTATGCTGCGGGAGCTGGTTAAGGCGCGTGCCGGGCGTGACCCCGTGGCATACGAAGTGAACATCGAAACCGGTCATCGAGCCCTGCGCCGCAACGCTTATGCAGACCGGTTGCGTATGGACCGTTCGGGGTTTGAGGAAGATGGCCAAACATTCGTCGCGGTCCATAATCCCCCGCTGCGGCTTATCATTGTTGGCGCAGTACATATCGCGCAGGCGTTAGTGCCGATGGCGCGTATCGCCGGGTATGACCCGGTTATCATCGATCCTCGCGACGCCTTTGCCTCGGACGCACGATTTCCGGGTGAGAAGATATTGACCGATTGGCCGGATGAGGCGGTGGCCAAACTGGGCTTGGACGCGCGCACGGCGGTGGTGCTGTTGACCCATGACCCAAAGCTGGACGATCCAGCCTTGGAATCAGCTTTGCAGGCGGGCGTGTTCTATATCGGCGCCCTGGGATCTACCCGAACTCATGCCAAGCGGGTGGCACGGATGAAAGAGGCCGGCTTTAACGACGCACAGATCGCCCGCATTCATGGCCCCATCGGGTTGGATATCGGGGCTGCGGGGCCTTCGGAAATCGCCGTGGCCATTTTGGCGCAAATGACAGCCGTGCTGCGAGGCAAAGCGTGAAGTTCGGCTCCGTTCCCGTCGATCAAGCTGCCGGAGCCATCCTTGCGCATTCCGTGCAGGTCCAGGACGCCAAGCTGCGCAAAGGGATCGTTCTGACGCCCGAGCATCAGGAACAACTGGCCGCCGCTGGGTATGAGGCCGTCACGGTCGCCCGGCTGGAGCCCGGAGATTGTCATGAGGACAAGGCCGCTGGGATGCTGGCCGATGCCCTGGCGCCCGATCCGAAAGCTGCCGCGCTCAGGGTGACCCAACCGTTCACCGGGCGCGTGAATCTGTTAGCGGACGGGCCGGGTGTTGTGGTTCTAAAAGTCGAAGCGCTTGAGGCGTTCAATCAGGTCAACCCAATGATCACAGTTGCCACCGTGCCGCAACATCAGCAGATGGGCGCCGGAGGTATGGTCGCGACGATCAAAGTCATATCCTATGCCGTTCCAAGCGCGGATGTTCTTGAAGCCTCACACGTGGCAAAGGGTGCCATCCGCCTTGCCACACCAGTTTACAAAAAAGCCGGGCTGGTGGTGACCGACATTCCCGGCGGGCCTTCGAATGAAAAAGGCATTGCCGCAATCCGGGGCCGGGTCGAGGCACTGGGGATGGAGATGACCGATGTCCGCATCGTCCCGCACCAGACGGATGCGATTGCGCAAGCTGTCTCTGAGATACAAGGCCAGGTAGCGATGATCCTGACCGGGTCGGCCACCTCGGATGTGGCTGATGTCGCCCCTCAGGCGGTGCGGGCTGCAGGTGGGCAAGTGGATCGGTTCGGCATGCCGGTCGATCCGGGCAATCTGCTATTTCTTGGCTCGCTTGGATCGCGACCGGTGATCGGGTTGCCGGGATGCGCGCGGTCACCAGCGTTGAACGGGGCCGATTGGGTGCTGTCCCGTGTCGCCTGCGGGATCAACACGACCGGAACAGACATTGCCGCAATGGGCGTGGGTGGGTTGCTTAAAGAGATTCCGACGCGGCCGCAACCGCGGGCATCGCGGCGATAATTTGCCTTTCTGAGTCAACGTAATACTTATGAAGGCTAGCCAAATGACCTCCTGGACAAATCGCTAAATATTTTTGTTCTCAAACAAAAATTCCCGTGTTTAACTCGGGCCAGGGAGTTTCATTTTGGGAGGAGCGAATGACACAGGTCTCAATGACCGTGAACGGAAAATCCGTGAGCGGTGATGTCGAGGGCCGGACATTGCTGTCCAGTTTTCTGCGCGATCATCTGTCACTGACCGGAACGCATGTAGGATGCGACACTGCACAATGCGGCGCGTGTGTGGTCCATGTGAATGGCGAGGCGGTCAAATCCTGCAACATGCTGGCGCTAGAAGCTGACGGCGCAGATGTCGGCACGATTGAAGGGCAGGCCAACGACGATGGTTCGCTCAACACTATCCAACAGGCCTTTCAGGATCATCACGGGTTGCAATGCGGTTTCTGTACGCCAGGCATGGTGATGAGTACGGCTGCGTTGCTGAAAGACAATCCGCGCCCGACCGAAGCTGAAATCCGCAAGTATCTGGAAGGCAACCTGTGCCGCTGCACCGGATACCACAACATCGTTAAGGCGATCATGGCCGCGTCAGGCCAGGACGTCAGCAGCATCGCTGCCGAATGATGCCGCTGCGGGCGTAAGCGAGACGCCCGTGGGATGACAAAGGGTGCATAAGCATCCGTTAATGGGAGGAGAACAAGCAATGCCCAAAGACAGTGGCATCGGAGCCAGTTCCAAGCGCCGCGAAGACGTGCGCTTTCTGACCGGAGACGGCAATTATACCGACGATATTAACGTGGCCGGCCAGGCCTATGTACATTTTTTGCGTTCCGACATCGCGCATGGACGGATCAAAAGCGTCGACACCTCGGCCGCCGAGGGTATGCCCGGCGTGGTCAAGGTATTCACCGGTAAAGATTTCGAAGGTGTGGGGGGAATGCCCTGCGGCTGGGAAGTCACCGACAAGCATGGCGCGCCTATGCAAGAGCCGCCGCACCCCATTCTGGCGCAAGGCAAGGTACGCCATGTGGGCGACCCGATTGCGGCGGTTGTCGCTGACAGTCTTGAACAGGCACGTGATGCCGCCGAGGCGATTGACGTCGACATCGAGGAATTGCCTGCCGTCATGGATATGAAAGCCGCCGCGCAGGGTGGCGCGACGCTGGTTCATGACGATCTGAAGAACAACATCTGCTATGACTGGCAGTTGGGTGAGGCAGATGATGCCAAGGTAAACGAGGTTTTCGCCAATGCGGCGCATGTGACCACGTTGGATCTTGTGAACAACCGTCTGGTGGCGAACCCGATGGAGCCGCGCGTGGCCGTAGCCGAATATAAGCGCGGCACGGATGAATACACGCTGTACACAACGTCACAAAACCCGCATGTGATCCGATTGCTGATGTGTGCATTTGTTCTGGGCTTGCCCGAACATAAGGTGCGCGTTGTGGCCCCGGATGTCGGCGGCGGCTTTGGCACCAAGATTTTCCATTATGCCGAAGAGGCGTTCTGCACCTTCGCCGCCAAGGCCTGCAACCGTGCGGTCAAATGGTCGTCCAGCCGGTCCGAGGCTTTTATGTCGGACGCCCATGGCCGCGATCACGTCAGCACCATCGAGCTGGCGCTTGATGCAGATAACAACTTTGTCGGTCTGCGCACCAACACCTTTGCCAATCTGGGCGCTTATCTGTCGACGTTCTCAAGCTCGGTTCCAACATGGCTGCACGGCACGCTGATGGCGGGCAATTACAAGACGCCGGTTATTCAGGTGAACGTGAAGGCGATGTTCACCAATACGGTGCCGGTGGATGCGTACCGAGGAGCAGGGCGGCCCGAGGCGACATTCCAACTGGAGCGTGTCGTGGACAAGGCCGCGCGCGAGTTGGGCGTCGATCCGATTGCCCTGCGCCGTCAGAACTTTGTCACCCAGTTCCCTTATGACACGCCGGTGGCGCTGACCTATGACACCGGGGACTACAACGGGACGATGGACAAGCTTGAGACTGCGGCCGATCTTGCAGGGTTTGCCGCGCGTCGTGCGGAAAGCGAGGCAAAGGGCAAGCTGCGAGGTTTGGGCATCAACTGCTATATTGAGGCTTGCGGTATCGCGCCTTCGAACATCGTTGGCATGCTTGGCGCTCGTGCGGGTCTTTATGATGCGGCGACCGTTCGGGTGAACGCGACCGGTTCGATCAGTGTCATGGTTGGTGCACACAGCCATGGGCAAGGGCATGAAACCGCCTTTCCGCAGGTTGTGGCTGACATGATCGGCATTGATGAGTCGATGGTCGAGATCGTGCATGGCGATACCTCCAAGATTCCATTCGGCATGGGCACTTATGGTTCTCGTTCGTTGGCGGTTTGCGGCTCGGCCATGGTCAAAGCAACCGAGAAGGTGATCGAGAAAGCCAAACGGATCGCGGCGCACCTGCTTGAGGCGTCCGAGGCTGATATCGAACTCAAGGACGGTCAGTTTAGTGTCGCAGGAACCGATAAATCGGTTGCTTGGGGAGATGTGACCCTCACGGCTTATGTTCCGCACAATTACCCGCTGGAGGTCGAACCGGGACTGGAGGAAACCGCGTTCTATGATCCGGCCAACTTTACTTTCCCCGCAGGGGCCTATGCCTGTGAAGTTGAGGTCGACCCGGAAACTGGACAGGTCAGCATCGAAAAGTTCACTGCCGCGGACGATTTCGGCAACATCGTCAACCCGATGATTGTGGATGGCCAGGTGCACGGTGGTATCGGTCAGGGCATTGGCCAAGCGCTGTTAGAGAACTGCGCATATGACGAGAACGGCCAGCTGCTGAGCGCCTCCTACATGGATTACGCCATGCCGCGTGCCGATGATGTTCCGTTCTATGCGGTCGACCACTCCAGCCAAACGCCCTGCACGCACAACCCGCTGGGTGTCAAAGGCTGTGGTGAGGCTGGCGCGATCGGTTCACCACCCGCAGTGGTGAACGCGGTGCTGGATGCGCTGAACTCGGGTGGAAAGGCGGTGGATCACATCGACATGCCAATGAGCCCATCGCGCGTTTGGGCGGCGATGAACAGCTGAGTGGTTTGGGGTGCGAGGGGCTGCCCCTCGCGCTCTCCGAAATAATTACAGCCAGATGAAGGGCGGTTCCGCGCCTTTCGGAAAGGAAGACGAAATGTACAATTTCGAGTTTGAGAAACCCTCGACCATTGCGGATGCAGTTGCTGCTCTGGCGGTTGAGGATGCCCAAGCCCTAGGAGGCGGGCAAACACTGATTCCGACGCTGAAACAACGGCTGGCGGCACCTTCCGCTCTGGTCTCGCTGAGCGGGATTGCCGAGATGAAGGGTGTATGTGTCGACGACGACGGCTCGGTGTCGATTGGGGGAGCTACAACACATGCAACCGTCGCGGCAGAGGCGGCGGGCAGCTATCCTGCACTGGCGGCGTTGGCTGGTCAGATTGGTGACCCCGCGGTGCGCAATCGCGGCACCATTGGCGGTTCGGTTGCCAATAACGATCCAGCAGCTTGCTATCCGGCGGGCGTTTTGGGGTCGGGCGCGACAATTATCACCAATACGCGCCAGATTGCGGCGGATGATTTCTTTGAAGGGATGTTCTCGACCGCACTGGATGAAGGTGAGATCATCACCACAGTCCGGTTCCCGGTGCCACAGGCGGCGAGCTACCAGAAGTTCCTGCAGCCTGCGTCGCGGTTTGCACTGGTGGGTGTCTACCTTGCACGTTTTGCAGATGGGGTTCGCGTTGCTGTAACCGGCGCCAGTGAAGACGGTGTCTTCCGTTGGTCCGAAGCGGAGGAAGCTTTGAACAAAGAGTTCAGGGCCGATGCTCTGATGGATCTACGTATCAATCCGGCAAACATGATCGGTGATCTGCATGGTAGCAAAGAATACCGCGCGCATCTTGTTGGTGTCATGACAAAACGGGCCGTCGAAGCCTGTATTTGAATGGTAGAAAACCCTTGAAGCCCCGGCCGCAAGTCGGGGCTTTTTACGTACGGCGTAGTTTTGGGGGTTTTGAGGGCTGCCAGTATGCGCCGGTGTCTTCGCGAGCTTTTTGATAGGCTTCCAGCCGTTGACGGGCAGCTTCACCTCCTGCGTCAAAAAGATGACCCAGCAGGCACTCCAGTACGGCCATTGCGCCGGCGAAACAGGAAAACGGATGCAGGGCGCGAGTGCTGACGGTGAAGGCAACATCAGGCTCGATCCCAGGTGCGATCACGTCACTGTCCGAGATCAGGATCAGGCGCAGCCCCTGTTGCTTCGCAATTCGCATCGATTGGATTGTATCTGCCGAGTAGGGATGAACAGTGATAGCGATCAGGCAATCCTGTTGGTCCGCATCCAATAGGTCGTCAGTTGCGGATCCCACATGGCGCGGCACCAGTTGAATGCCCGGATGCGCCATGCGCCCTGTATAGGAAAAATAATAGGCCAGCGCATAGCTGGCACGCGTGGCCGTCACGAAACACCGGCGAGACCTGGTCATGTACTGGATGGCCTCGCGCACTTTATCGGGTTTCATGAGGCGCAGCGACCGTGTGACGACGTTCTGTTCGTTCTGTGCCAGTTTGGCTTGGTTGGAGCCATGGGTATCCTCGGACTGCAGGGCGCTCAACCAATCTTGTCCCAAATCGCTTTCCCTGTCGGTGACCAGAGCATTGCGGAATGGGGTGCGGAAGGCCTCGAAACCATCGAAACCCATGCGTTGGGCCAATCGAACCAGAGCATTCGAGCTGACGCCGATCCGGGTGGCTGTGGTACGGATCGGATCAAGGCCGAAATCTCCGGGGTAGTCGATGATGTATTTGGCAGCAGCTTGCAGGGCAGCTGGCATCTGTTCAATCTCTTGACGCAGATGGTCGATGATCTGGGTTGGTGTGCTGTTCATAGCTGTAAAAAAACAAATGTTATGCAAATAGCAAGTAAAAAACAATTTTTGGCAGATTAGATAGGGCAAGTATTAGCCGAGGAATGTGCATGTCGGACTCGCAATCAAAAATCCAAACTGTCGGACGGCCCTATGTTCTTGTCGCCCCAAATGGCGCGCGGCGTGGGGTGTCGGATCACCCGGAATTGCCGGTATCCACTGATCAGATCATCCAGACCGCACGCGCCTGTTTTGCGGCGGGCGCGAACGGATTGCATCTGCATATCAGGGATGCGGAGGGGCAGCATTCTCTGGACGCTGGTCAATACCGGGAAACGATGGCCGCGCTGCGTCAGAGTGTACCCGGGCTGGACCTGCAAATCACGACCGAGGCCGCGGGCGTGTTCGATGTGGTCGCCCAGTTTGCGTGTCTGGAGCAGGTGTGCCCGGATTGGGCGTCGATTTCCATACGGGAGATTGCGCGCTCGCCTGAATTGGCCGATCGGGTTTACGGCCTGTGTGCCGCGCAGG
This sequence comes from Ruegeria sp. BB1, assembly GCF_056539465.1. NCBI lineage: Bacteria > Pseudomonadati > Pseudomonadota > Alphaproteobacteria > Rhodobacterales > Roseobacteraceae > Ruegeria > Ruegeria sp. BB1. The sequence continues at coordinate 766,697 of NZ_JBQFVB010000001.1, read as the reverse complement.
GGACGCGGGTGCAGCATATTCTGTACGATGCTGACGATGCCGATTTGCTGGCGCAATGGCAAAAGGCCGGAATTGTGCGTGAAAATCAGGCGGAGTGTATTTTTGTTCTGGGGCGCTATACGGCCGGCCAGCAATCTACCCCGCAGGACCTGGACAGATTTCCCAAAGGGTCGTCGCCATGGATGGTGTGTGCCTTTGGCGCGCATGAACATGCCTGTCTGGCATACGCTGCTGGGCAGGGCGGGGACGTTCGCGTCGGGTTTGAAAACAGCCTGACGGATGAGAGCGGGACCCTGTGGCAAGACAATGCCGCGTCGGTGTCGGCGCTTGTTGACAAGCTGGAAAGGGCAGTCAAATGAGTCACGTATTTCCACGCCATACAAAATCAGAGCTGCCGATCGCGGCTGGTGGGGACGGGTGTTACCTGATTGATGCGCAGGGCCGCCGCTATCTGGATTGTGGTGATGCTGCGGTGTCGTGTCTGGGGCATTCCAACCCATCCGTCATCGGGGCAGTGCAGGAACAGGTCGAGCAGATCGCCTTTGCGCATACCGGGTTCATGACCTCGGAACCGGCCGAAACGTTGGCGGATTTGCTGGTCGAGCATGCTCCGGGTGACTTGGACCGGGTGTATTTCGTGTCGGGTGGATCCGAGGCGACCGAGGCTGCGATCAAGCTGGCGCGGCAGTACTATTTGGAAATTGGCCAGCCTGAGCGGCGACATGTAATTGCCAGGCGGCAGAGCTATCACGGGAACACTCTGGGGGCTTTGTCAGCCGGAGGCAACGCGTGGCGGCGGGCGCAGTTCGCACCGATGCTGATCGAGATGACTCATATCGCGCCCTGCTATGAATACGCGGAGAAACCCGACGGCGAGAGCAGCTTTGACTACGGTCAGCGCGTGGCCAATGAGCTTGAAGCCGAGATCCTGCGGCTGGGTCCTGATACCGTGATGGCGTTCATGGCCGAGCCGGTTGTTGGCGCAACCTTGGGCGCGGTGCCAGCGGTTGAAGGGTATTTCAAACGCATCCGCGAAATCTGCGACCAGTATGGTGTGTTGTTGATCCTGGATGAGGTGATGTGCGGCATGGGTCGGACCGGGCATCTGTTTGCCTGTGATCACGATGGGGTTGCCCCGGATATTCTATGCATCGCCAAAGGGTTGGGCGCTGGATACCAACCCATCGGTGCGATGATGTGTACCGCACAGATTTTTGATGCGATCCGCAATGGGTCTGGTTTTTTTCAGCACGGCCACACCTATATCGGCCATCCGGTCGCGACAGCGGCAGCCCTGGCAGTTGTCCGCGAAATGACACAACGCGATCTGCCTGCTCGGGTGGCGGTCATGGGTCAAAGGGTCCAATCCAAACTTGAGGCTGCTTTGGGCCAGCATCCGAATGTCGGAGATATTCGGGGTCGGGGAATGTTCCGGGGCATTGAACTGGTGGCGGATCGTGACACCAAGGCACCGCTTGACCCCGCGCTTGGGGTGGCTGGCAAGATCAAAAAGGCCGCGCTGGCCGAAGGCCTGATCTGCTATCCCATGTCTGGCACACGCGATGGGCAACTGGGGGATCACATCCTGTTGGCACCGCCCTTCATCATCGAAGACGCGCAGATTGATGAGATGGTCAGCAAGCTGAGCAAGGCTATTGCGTCCGTGATCTAGCGGTGTGGGACAGCGCGCTTGAAATGAAAAAAGCCCCCTTATGAAAAGGGGGCTTTGATCATTCATTCTGTCAGAACTTTATTTCTGCGGCAGAGGCCCGATCATCATGATCATCTGACGGCCCTCCATTTTGGGCATGTTTTCGATCTTGCCCAGATCCTTGACGTCTTCGGCCACGCGTTCCAACAACTCACGGCCCAGGTTCTGGTGCGCCATCTCACGACCACGGAAACGCAGGGTGACTTTGACCTTGTCGCCGTTTTCAAGAAACTTGAACACGTTGCGCATTTTCACATCATAATCATGCGTGTCGGTGTTGGGTCGGAATTTGACCTCTTTCACCTCGATGATTTTTTGCTTTTTGCGTGCTTCGCTTTCGCGTTTCTGCTGTTCGTACTTGAACTTGCCGAAATCCATGATCTTGCAGACAGGCGGGTTCGCATTGGGCGAGATTTCAACCAAATCAAGTCCGACATCGGCGGCCATTTGCATTGCTTTGGCGGGATGAACCACCCCGACGTTTTCACCTTCGGCGCCAATCAGGCGAATTTCGGGGGCACGGATCTTATCATTGACGCGCGGGCCGGTGTCTCGCTGCGGCGGCGCGTTGTGAGGTCTGCGAGCTATTGGTTCATTCCTTTGATGATTGCAGAATTTCGAGCCCGAAATTTAGACTGCTGCGCGGCCCGTTTCAAGCGCCATCCGCGCGGAAATGGCTGAAATTCACAGGTTTGCAGCGGGTTTATGCGCGAGCCACGGTAATTCCAGCGGCCCGCGACAGAAGATCAGCCCACAAAGGCCTTTTCGATCACGAATTCCTTGGGTTCGGAATTGGCGCCTTCGCGCAGGCCGAACTCTTCCAGGATCGCCTTGATGTCCAGGTTGAAGGCCAGCGAACCGCAGACCATGGCACGGTCGGTGTCAGGGTTGATGCCGCCTTCGATGCCCAGATCGGAAAACACGGTCCCGTCCTTCAGCAGGTTGGTGATGCGGCCCATCTTGGGGCTCTCTTCGCGGGTCGTGGTGGGGTAATAGCGAATCTTGTCGGCAAAGCCTTCACCCATCAATTCGGCCAGCATCTCGTCCTGACGGATGCTGTCAATCAGTTGACGGCCGTATTCCAGTTCCGCCACTTCGCGGCAGGTGTGTGTAATGATGACCTCGTCATAATCCTCATAGGTCTGCGGCTCGCGCAGCAACGAGGCGAAGGGCGCAAAGCCGGTGCCAGTGGCGAAGAACCACAGGCGTTTGCCAGGCAGCAGGGCGTCATGGACCAGCGTGCCAACGGGTTTGGGCCGCAGGATGATCTGGTCACCCGGTTTGATGTGCTGCAGTTTCGAAGTCAGCGGGCCGTCCTGCACCTTGATCGAGTAGAACTCCAACTCTTCGTCCCAAGATGGCGAGGCGATGGAATATGCGCGCAACAGCGGCTTGCCGTTGTCGCCCAACAGGCCGATCATAACGAACTCACCCGAGCGGAACCGCAGCGAGGCAGGGCGCGACACCTTGAACGAGAACAGGCTGTCGGTCCAGTGTTTGACGTCGGTTACGGTCTGGGCGTCCGGCAGAACGGGGGCCTTCACGGCGGTTGCTTCGGTCACGGGCTTCATCTCTGTCATGGTTTCACTGTCGGTCAGCGTGACCGGCATCTCCGTTTAAACGTTGTTTCAAGGCAGGAAAAGGGGACAGTTTGCCCCCTTTAGTCACAAGCTGGCGATTGCGATCTCAGCCGCGCAGGCGGTCCTGATAGTGGTGATCTTTCCAGTTAGCGCGGGCCAGCCACTGATCTTCCGTCTGGCGGTTGGCAAGCGCGTGATCAATCTCGACCTCGTCAAAGCCACTGCGGCGGGCCATCGCATATTGGTCGGCCAGCACATGGCCCTTGGCACGCAAGCGCCCGGTGTAGCCCTTCAGGCGCAGGACGCGAGCAATGGTGAAGCCGCGACCATCGGCCGAGGATGGAAAATCCACACGCACCATTTTGGCGTTGCCTAGGCGGTCAAACAACTCATCCGGGTCCGTATCCGAGGCCACGTCAAGTGCGACCACGTCATTGGCCGCATCTTCCAGTGTGACAAAGCCATCGGTCCAGTCATCGGGGGCGAACCCCGTATCCGTTACGATTACGTTCATGTTTTCTCTCCTGCGCGCACCATCTTACCATCGACAAAATGGATGCCGCATTCTTCCTTGTTCTGATCGCGCCAACGTCCGGCGCGGGGATCTTCGCCCTCTTTGACCGGCGAGGTGCAGGGCGCACAACCGATCGAAGGGTATCCTTTGGCCACCAGCGGATGCCGGGGCAGGTTGTTCTCTTCCATATAGGCGCGCACATCTTCGGGCGCCCAATGGGCCAGCGGGTTGACCTTGATCCGACCGGTTCCGTCCTCGACCTCAAAGAAATCCAGGGCGGACCGCGAGCCGGACTGGAACCGTTTGCGCCCGGTAATCCAGCCGTCGAATCCCGCCAGTGCCTTTTGCAGCGGGAAGGTCTTGCGCAGGTTGCAGCACGCATCCATGTCGTTCAGCCGCAAAGCACCGTATGGGTCGTCACGCTCAAGGTCTTCGTCCTCGGCCCGAATGATGCGGACATTCGACAGGCCCAAACGCTCGCTCACCTCCTGCTGGTATTCCAGCGTTTCGGTAAACAGCATTTGCGTATCCACAAACAAAACCGGTGTGGCCTTGTTCACCACAGCCGCCATATGCAGCAGCACAACCGATTCAGCCCCAAAGCTTGAGACCAGAGCAAGCTCGTCGATCTCTTCAATCGCGCCGTGCATCACATCATGAGCGCTGTGATGGCGGAACTGGGCGTTCAGTGCTTCGACCTGTTCGGTCAGTTCAGCACGATCTTTACCCAGTTCCGTCTGGATTAGGTCAAGCGGCATTGGCCTGCGCCTCGGGGTAGAGGGCAGCCTTGAATGGTGCCATGCCTACCCGGCGATAGGTTTGCAGGAATTCTTCCTCTGCGCTTTCGCGTTGCTCAAGATACGTGTCAACGATGCGTTCCACGGCAGGCACGATTTCGTCATAGGCAAAGCCGGGACCCGTGCGATCGCCGATGGCCGCGTTCTCGGTGCCGTCACCACCCAGAGTGATCTGGTAGTTTTCGACGCCTGCACGGTCTAGACCCAGAATACCGATATGACCAACGTGGTGGTGACCACAGGCGTTGATGCAGCCCGAGATCTTGATCTTCAGGTGGCCGATATCATGCTCAAGCTTGAGGTCATCAAAGCGAGTCGCGATTTCCTGGGCAACAGGGATTGAGCGCGCTGTCGCCAGGGCGCAGTAGTCCATGCCAGGGCAGGCGATGATGTCGCTGATCAGGCCGATGTTGGCGGTCGCCAGCTCGTACTCTTTCAGCTTCGCGTGGATCGCGGGCAGGTCCGACTTGTGGACGTGCGGCAGGATCACGTTCTGCTCATGGCTGATGCGCAGTTCGTCATAGGCGAACTCTTCGGCCAGATCGGCCATTACGCGCATTTGCTCGGCAGTTGCATCGCCCGGCGTCTGGCCGTGCTTTTTGATCGAGATCGTGACGATCGCATGGTCTGCGTTCTTGTGTGGCGCGATGTTGGTGTCGACCCACGACCGAAAAACCGGATCATTGGTGTAGGCACTCTCGAACGAGGCAACCGAACCTTCACGGAAGGCCGGAGGCGCAAAGTGGCCTTTGATTTCTTCCAGCAGGTTCATATCCGCGCCTTTGAACTGCGGGCGAACCTTCAGGAAGCGTTCGTTCACCTTGGCGCGGATGGCGTCGATACCATGCTCATGCACGGTGATTTTGATGCGCGCCTTGTACTTGTTGTCGCGGCGACCGATCTGGTTCCACACAGAAACGGTGGCTTCGAGATACGCCAACAGGTCGTCAAAGGCGACGAATTCGGATAGTTCCTTGCCAATCATCGGCGTGCGGCCCAGACCACCACCCACGATAACGCGAGCACCCAGAACGCCGTCACGCTCGATCAGTTGCAGGCCAATGTCATGCGCCTTGATCACGGCGCGGTCCTCTTCCGAGCCGGTGATGGCAATCTTGAACTTACGCGGCATGAACTGGAATTCCGGGTGGTCGGTGGACCACTGGCGCAGAAGTTCGGCATAGGGGCGTGGATCGGCGACCTCATCAGCCGCGGCGCCGGCAAAATGGTCGGCTGTCACGTTGCGGATGGTGTTGCCCGAGGTCTGGATGGCATGCATGCCAACCTCGGCCAGCGCGTCCAGCATATCCGGAACGTCGTTCAGTTTCGGCCAGTTGTACTGAATGTTCTGGCGGGTGGTGAAATGGCCATAGCCCTTGTCCCATTTCTCGGCCAGCAGAGCCAGCTGGCGCATTTGCGCACTGGACAGCGTGCCGTAAGGGATCGCGACGCGCAGCATATAGGCGTGCAACTGCAGATACAGGCCGTTCATCAGGCGCAAGGGCTTGAATTCATCTTCGGTCAGCGAACCGTCAATGCGGCGCTCGACCTGGGCGCGGAACTGTGCGTTACGCTCTGCCAGAAAATCGTGGTCAAATTCGGAGTAGCGATACATGTCTAGCTGTCCTTAGTTGCAGCCCCGATACCAAGGGGCCTTGAAGGGGAGAGATTAGGCCAGAGGTCAGGCCCGGGGCTGCGTTGCTGTTTCCTGCTTGCCGTGGGCATAGTTTGACGGGCCGGTACGGCGGAAATCCTCGCGGAAATGGGTGGGTTCGGGGCCGGTTGCGCCAGCGACGGCATCCGCCAGATAGGCACCGACAATCTTGTTGGCCTGGCGTTGGGCATCCAGCAAGCGAACCTGCGCATGTGCTTCGTCAGTGATCAGTTCCGCTTCGCGCAGATCACGCGACCAGCGGTCGTCCTCGGTCAGGTAAATGACGTCACCTTCCAACAGATCGTTGGCGGTCACTACTTTGGGGGTAAAAGCGCGGGCCATCAGGCGTGCTCCTTCTTGAATTCGGTCAGGGCCTGGGCCGCTTGGCGCGGGGCGAGGCCATAAAAGGTCAGGGCGGGGCCGTCCATTTCAGCGGCGGCCAGGTCATTGGGCAGTTGGTCCAGATTGGTAGCCAGAATGCGTTGATCGGGGCGCGAGGCATTTTCGACCAGCGTCACCGGCGTGTCCCGGTCGGCACCGTGCATGATCAGGCGGCCCTGAATGAAGCGGGCGGATTTCTTACCCATATAGATCGCCGCAACGGAACCAGCACGTGCCAGCGCCGTCCAGTCGTGATCGGCAAATCCTTTCATGTCATGGCCGGTCAGGATGCGCACGGACGAGTTGCGGCCACGGCGAGTCAGGCTTTGACCAATCCCGGCGACGGCTGCCGACGCAGCAGTGATGCCAGGCACGATTTGCCAGGTGATGCCTGCGGCCTGAACCGCTTCGATCTCTTCATCCAGGCGCCCGAAAACGGTCGGATCGCCAGACTTCAACCGTACCACGCGCTGACCTTTCAGAGCGTAATCCACAAGCAGGGCATCAATGTCTTCCTGCTTCCATGACGAACCAAACCCGGCCTTGCCGACATCGACCAGAACAGCGGTCTTTCCAGCCAGTTCCAGAACCTCGGCGCTGATCAGGCGGTCATGCAGTACGACGTCAGCGCGCGCGAAGGCTTTCAGCGCCTTGAGCGTCAGCAATTCCGGATCGCCCGGACCTGCGCCGACAAAGTCGACGTGCCCTGTGCCATCATATGAATGCGTAAACTGCATGTTCTGTTCCGCTTGGTTTGACTTGACCTGCAATATAGGAAATATTCCCGGTAATGCGCCATATGGGCGACCAAATAAGGACAAATGTTCTTCTGGCATCGCCAATTGGGACGCTGGTTTCGAAACAAAGGGAAAATTGGAATGTCGGTGCGGATAGATGACACGGATCGGAAAATTTTGGCCGAGCTACAGCGCGATGCCAGCCAATCGCTGGATGAAATAGCTGCCCGTGTCGGTAGCTCCAAGACCCCCGTCTGGAATCGAATCCGCAAGCTGAAAGGGGCCGGAGTCATCGGTCAGCAGACCGTTTTGCTGGACGCCGAAGCGCTGGGGTTTGAGGCCACATTCTTCGTTCTGATCCGAACCTCTGAACATGAGGCAGAATGGCAGCGCAAGTTCCTCAAGGCCCTGCGTGACCGGCCCGAAGTGCAAGAGGCACACCGACTGGCCGGTGACATTGATTATATCTTGAAGGTGCGGGTCAAAAACGCGCGGGCCTATGACGTCTTCTATCAGACCCTAATTTCCGAGGTGCGCGTGCATAACGTGACCGCCTTGCTGTCGATGGAAGAGATCAAATCCACCACAATGCTGCCGCTGAATGCGCTGATCGAAAGCTAAAGCCGCTTAGAGCTGAACCATCAACCGGGTCAGCCCGTGGAAGTGATAGGTATTCGAATAACCCGGTTCGTCGACCAAGCGCAACTCTGGGCATCGGTCGAACAACGCTTGTAACGCAATTCGCATCTCTAACCGGGCCAGCGGGGCACCGACGCAGAAATGCAAACCGCCACCGAAACTGGTATTGGTGACAATCGGGCGCGAGGGGTCAAAGCGCCCCGGATCGCTCCAGATCAAAGGGTCACGGTTTGCGGCACCCAGTAGCAGGGCAACCTCTTCTCCACGTTTGAAGTCGTGGCCGAAAACCTCAACATCTTCATACGCATAGCGCGTGAACATATGAAGGGGCGGATCGTAACGCAGGATTTCCTCGACCAACTTGTCCGGATCACAAGTTCGGGGATCAAATCCTAGTTGCAGAACCGTTTTCACACCGTTGCCCAATGAATGAACCGTCGCCTCATGCCCCGCATTCAGCAGCAATATGCAGGTGGCGACCAGTTCATCGTGCGAAAGCTTTTCACCCTCTTCCTCGGCCGCGATCAAGCGGGTGATCAGATCGTCCTGGGGATCGGTCCGGCGCTGTTCGATATAGTCAGTGAGGAAAAGTGTAAAATCACGCGCGGCGTCTGCGGCTTTGTCCTCGGTCTGGCGTGTCCGGTTGGCCTGATACATTGCCACCATGGCATGCGACCATCGTAACAGATCCGGCGACATTTCTTCGGGTACACCCAGAAGACGGCAGATGGTGATCACGGGAACCTGCGTGCAAAACGCGTCCAGCAGGTTGAAAGGCGTGCCGGGGAATTGGTCGATCAAGCTGTGGCTGAGGTCTTGGATGGAAGGTTCCAACGCGACAATCGCACGCGACGTAAAGGCGCGCATGACCAGTGCGCGCAGCCGCGTGTGGCGGGGTGGTTCAGCCTCAAGCAGGGAATGCGCCTCGGTCATCAACCAGGGTGCCAAGTGGTCGGGCCCAGGGCGTTGCAGTTCGGTGGGAACCTCCCGACCAAAGCGGCGATCTTTCAGGAAGGCCTGTACAGCACGGTGCGAAACTGCTGCGACCTTCTGGTAATCCTCCCAATATACAAGGTCCCCATGCGCACGGACGGCGTCATAGAACGGATAGGGGTTTTGAAAAAAATCCGGTTCGACCGGGGATTGGAACACCGTCTTCATGCTCGGCAGACTTGCCATGTGGTCCGTCGAATGCAAGACCCTAAGTCATGCAAAGGGTTTGGTTGATCTTGGGTTTTCTGTGTGCCGTCGGGCTGTTGTCCGCCGGGGTGTGGTCTTATGGGTATCGGCAGGCGCTGTCGCAGCTGAGTGAAAAGGCAGAAGCGGATCTGGAATTGGCTGCAGATCGGCTCAGTACTCAGTTGCAGGTGTATCAGGAGCTGGCCGTTCTAATGTCAGGGCACCCTGAATTGCGCAACCTGAACAATCCTGTGGATTTGGCTGTTGCCCGTGCCTTGTTGCTGGAGGTTGCTGACAAAACTGCGGCTGTCGATGTTTTGTATGCTGATGCTTCGGGGCGCGTATTGGCGGCAGCGCATGACGTTGTAGGCGGCAATGTTTCGGGTCAACCTGCGTTCGAACGTGCGATGCAAGGCGCATTAGGCAGTTCCCACGGCGTCCTGCCCAAGATGGGAAGCCGGATTTTCACCTACGCTGCGCCGGACTTTGCACCCAATGGTAAAGTCTTAGGCGCTTTGATCGTCATCGCCGATGTCGAGGGTATCGAGCAGACCTGGCGCGGTAGTACAGAAGCCGTGTATTTTGTTGATCGCACCGGCTTGGTGTTCATTTCCAACCGATCCGAACTGTTATTTTGGCAACGCACAGAGGGGCAATTGGGATTGATCCCTCCGAGCGGTGAAAGGGTTGTGTTTTCCGAAACCCGCCTTGGTTCGTTCGAGTTATGGCAGCTGGGGTGGGGGCCATATCTGCCGCAGCGCGCCTTACATCTCAGTCGGGATTTGCCGGTGATCGGTATGACGGGCGAAGTGGTCATGGATGTGGCGCCCGCACGGCGACTGGCCGGATTGCAGGCGGCTACCGTTGCGGCGATCTGCCTGGCCTTTGGCGCCCTGCTGTTTCTGGCGACCGAGCGCAGGCGTACCCTGGCCGAGGCCAATTCGGAACTTGAGATTCGCGTCGCCGAGCGCACCCATGCTCTGACGGCGGTCAACACTGCTTTGCGCCGCGAGGTTCACGAGCGGCAAGAGGCTGAGGCCGCGTTGAAACACGCGCAAGAGGAACTTATTCAGGCCGGCAAACTAAGCGCATTGGGTCAGATGTCGGCAGGCATCAGTCATGAATTGAATCAACCTCTGATGGCGATCCGTCAATTTGCTGACAATGGGGCTGCGTTCCTGTCGCGAGGTCGCGCAGAAAAGGCTGGCGAAAACCTGACACGCATTTCTGATATGGCCGCCCGGATGGCGCGGATCATCAAAAACCTGCGCGCTTTTGCCCGCAACGAAAGTGAGCCAATGGGCAAGGTCGATCTGGTGCAGGTGATTGACACGGCTGTGGAGCTGACCGAAGCGCGCCTGCGTACCGAGGGCGTCACGATGGAATGGCATCCCCCAGAAACGCCGGTATATGCGTGGGGCGGGGAAGTGCGGCTGGTTCAGGTCTTTGTAAACCTGATCAACAACGCCGCAGACGCGATGAGCCAGCAGGATGATCGGCTTATTCGAGTTGCAATCAACAACGGAAAGAAGCTGACTGTTACTGTGCGAGATATCGGGCCGGGCATTGAAAACACGGAAAAACTGTTCGAGCCGTTCTACACGACAAAGGCTGTTGGTTCGTCCGAAGGGATGGGTCTTGGCCTTTCGATCTCGTATGGTCTGGTACAGAGTTTTGGCGGTAACATTCGGGGGTTCAACGCCGGAACAGGTGCGATGTTTACGGTCGAGCTTGAATATTACCGGGAAGATAAAGTGGCATGACGCGCAAGGTTCTATTGGTCGATGATGACGCCGCCGTTCGCGAGGCATTGGCGCAGACGCTGGAATTAGCAGAATACCATCCGGTCACGGCGGGGTCGTTTGTGGCGGCCAAGGACCACATTCGTGATGATTTTCCGGGTGTGATCGTGTCGGATATCCGCATGCCGGGGCGGGACGGGTTTCACCTTTTGAACTACGCCAATGAGGTCGACCCGGAACTGCCGGTTGTTCTGTTGACAGGCGAAGGGGATATTCCCATGGCAGTGCGGGCCATGGGACAGGGCGCTTTCGATTTTCTGGAAAAACCCTGTGCGGCTGCGGACCTGCTTGAGGTGTTAAATAAGGCTTTTGCTGCTCGCGCTCAGGTTTTGGAACGGCGAGCCTTGAAGAACGAACTGATGCGCGGAGATCCGGCCGCGCGGTTGCTGTTCGGTCTATCCGCACAGGCCGAAGCGTTGAGAGAGCGTGTTCGGACTGTCGCCCCCACCGGGGCCGAGGTGCTGGTTACCGGGCCCGCAGGCAGCGGGATTTCGAAAGTGGCCGAGGTCGTTCATCTGATGTCGCCGCAGGTTCATGGCTCGTTCGTGAAACAGCCGTCATCGGGTTTGACGCCTGAGGCGCTGATCCAGGTCTGCGAAGATGCCGCGGGGGGATCACTGTTTTTGGATGAGATTTCAGCTATGCCAGAGGCCACTCAGTATGCCGCGCTGGAGTTGGTCGAGCAGGGCGTGGGTGCGCGTATTTTGGCGGGCACAACGGCGGACTTGGCCGCACTGTCTGCTGAGGGGCGGTTTCATGCGGACCTGTTCTATCGCTTGGATGTGATGCGCGTGCGCATTCCGTCTTTGGGGGAACGGCCAGAGGATATACCGGTGATCTTTCGCCACTATGTGGCTCAGGCCGCCGAACAGTCGGGCATTGCGGAACCCGAGATAACATCGGATCATCTCGCCACGCTCATGGTCAGAGAATGGCCAGGGAACGCGCGATCCTTGATGTCTGCGGCGATGCGGTTTGTTCTGGGGATGCCCGAAGAGGTTTCACAAGCCGTCGACTTGGGGCTGAGCGAACAGATGGCGCGGGTTGAGAGGTCATTGCTGATTGCAGCGCTGGGGCGGCACAACGGAAAGGCATCAGAGGCGGCAAAGGCGCTGAAGCTGCCGCGCAAAACCTTCTATGACAAACTGGCCAGATATCAGATTCGCCCAGAGGATTACCGCAGGTAGTCGCAGGTTCTCCCGTCCCCTTTGACCGCATTATCATGCGGTTAAAGGCGTTGGGCAGGGCAGCCCGCTGGCGCGGGCTGCGGTTGGATCAAGCCAAGAGAGACCTGATTCTCTCGAAGTGATTCGAGAGAAGTGCGAAAATCCGCACAACGATCGTCAGGCGTGTGCGGATTTTCACACAGCGGGTCATATTGCGTTATAGGTTAATCGAAAGCTCACCATTTAACAGACTAATTTAAAAGGGAAAAAATTCGAATGTGGCGCGTTGTAACAAATCGTTGAGCCGTACCTGCTGATTCAGTTCACTTCCCGGCATCCGGCGCTAATCAAGCGCCAATTGGAGTATCTAGGAAGTCCGGGAGGAAAAGGCTGATGAAATTTCTGACAACCGCTGCAACGGCGATTGCACTGTCCGCAATTGCGACGACTGGCATGGCGGCTTGCGACGATGGTGAAATCGTTGTGAAGTTTGCGCATGTGACGAACACTGATAAGCACCCCAAAGGCATCGCGGCATCGCTGCTGGAACAGCGCGTGAATGATGAGATGAACGGCGTGATGTGCGTTGAGGTCTATCCGAACTCAACACTTTATAACGACGACAAGGTGCTTGAGGCGATGCTGCAGGGCGACGTGCAATTGGCTGCACCGTCGCTGTCGAAATTCGAGAAGTTCACTAAGCAGTTCCGCCTGTTTGACCTGCCGTTCATGTTCAAGAACATCGACGCTGTGGATGCATTCCAGGCCTCGGCGGAAGGTCAGGCAATGAAAGACAGCATGCAGCGCCGTGGCCTGCAAGGTCTGGCGTTCTGGCACAATGGCATGAAGCAGATGTCGGCCAACAAGCCGCTGGTCGATCCGTCGGATGCGGATGGCCTGAAGTTCCGCGTACAGTCTTCGGACGTGCTGGTTGCACAGATGGAGGCCATCGGCGGCAGCCCGCAGAAAATGGCATTCTCGGAAGTGTACGGCGCGCTGCAACAGGGCGTTGTGGACGGGCAGGAAAACACCTGGTCGAACATCTATGGCAAGAAGTTCTTTGAGGTGCAGGACGGCATCACCGAGACCAACCACGGCATTATCGACTATCTGGTCGTAACCTCGGTGGATTGGCTGGACAGCCTTGATCCAGAAGTGCGTGAACAGTTTCTGACCATTCTGGCAGAGGTTACCGAGACCCGGAACAAAGAAGCCTTTTCTGTGAACGAAGCGGCCAAAGCCTCGATCACCGACGCGGGTGGAATCATTCGTGATCTGAACCCCGAACAGCGTCAGGCCTGGGTCGATGCGATGAAACCGGTTTGGGACAAGTTCGCCGACGACGTGGGTCAGGACAAGATCGACGCTGCTCAGGCAATCAACGCCGGGTTCTGATCCCGGTTGAGGCCGCGCGTCAGGGGGCTGGGGAGTTGCTGACGCGCAGGCCGGGCGGGCCGACATAACAGGCCCGCCCGCTATCACTCTCATCACAAAAAATTTGCGGGGACTAAAGAGATGTCTGGTGCGAAATCCGGCCAAGGCGGGCTGGTCGACCATATCGAAGAAACCCTGATCGCGTTGTTGCTGGGCCTGATGACGGCCGTGACCTTTGCCAATGTGATCGCGCGGTTCGTGTTCAATTCCAACATTCTGTGGGCGCTTGAGCTGACGGTGTTCACCTTTGGCTGGCTGGTGCTGCTGGGGGCGTCATATGCGGTGAAAAAGCACGCGCATCTGGGTGTGGATGCCATCCTGAATATGCTGGCCCCGGCGCCACGTCGTGTTCTGGCGTTAGTTGCAGTGGGGTGCTGTCTGGTGTTTTCGCTGCTGATGCTCAAAGGCGCGTATGACTATTGGGCTGTATTCGCTGACCTGCCGCCCACGTCGGGCCGTTGGTTCCCGACAGGTTTCAATTTCGACGCCCGCAGTCAGAGTTTCTACGAGGTCGACGATATCCCCATGGTCGCGCCGCTGCGATTCTTGGAAGCGATGATCAACTACGACGAGGCCTACGAGAAACTGCCTAAAGTCGTCCCGTATTTCATCCTACCGTTGTCGATGCTGCTGCTGGTGATCCGCTTTACGCAGGCCGCCATTCAGATTTGGCGGGGCGAGGCCGATCGTATTGTCGCCAGCCATGAGGTTGAGGACGAGATCGAAGAAGTGCGCGCTCAGCAAGGAGAGCATGACTGATGGACGTTGTATTCCTTTTCTCGATGGTCATCGGCCTGCTGCTGATCGGGGTTCCGATTGCGGTGGCTCTGGGCCTAAGCTCGACCCTGTTCCTGCTGATGTATTCCGACAGTTCGCTGGCTTCGGTGGCTGGCACGTTGTTCGAAGCGTTTGAGGGGCATTTCACACTGCTGGCGATCCCGTTCTTTATCCTCGCGTCATCATTCATGACGACGGGCGGTGTAGCGCGGCGGATCATCCGGTTTTCGATTGCCTGTGTGGGCCACTTGCCGGGCGGTCTTGCAATCGCGGGCGTGTTTGCCTGTATGTTGTTCGCGGCGCTGTCCGGATCGTCTCCGGCAACTGTTGTGGCCATCGGCTCGATTGTGATCGCCGGGATGCGCCAAGTGGGCTATTCCAAGGAATTCGCCGCCGGTGTGATCTGTAACGCGGGTACGCTGGGCATTCTGATCCCACCGTCAATCGTGATGGTTGTGTATGCCGCGGCCGTTGAAGTCTCGGTCGGGCGTATGTTCCTTGCCGGTGTTATTCCGGGCCTGATGGCCGGTCTGATGCTGATGATCACCATCTATGTCATGGCTAAGGTCAAGAACCTGCCGAAAGGTGAATGGAAAGGGTGGGGCGAGGTCTTTACCTCGGCACGCGAAGCCGGTTGGGGGCTGTTCCTGATCGTCATCATCCTTGGCGGGATCTATGGCGGTATCTTTACCCCAACCGAAGCTGCGGCTGTGGCGGCCGTCTACGCGTTCCTGATTGCTAGCTTTGTCTACAAGGATATGGGGCCACTTAGCACGGAAGAGGGTCAGGCGAACCTGTCGCTGATCAAGAAACCCTATGCACTGATCACGGCCTTCTTCCACCCTGACACCAAACACACCTTGTTCGAGGCCGGTAAGCTGACCGTCACGCTGCTGTTCGTCATTGCCAACGCGCTGATCCTGAAGCATGTGCTGACAGACGAACAGGTGCCACAGCACATCGCCAGCGCCATGCTCTCGGCTGGTCTGGGGCCGGTGACGTTCCTGATCGTGGTTAACGTGATCCTACTGATTGGCGGTCAGTTCATGGAGCCTTCGGGTCTACTGGTCATCGTTGCACCACTGGTCTTTCCGATTGCGATTGAGCTGGGCATCGACCCGATCCATCTGGGCATCATCATGGTGGTGAACATGGAGATCGGGATGATCACGCCCCCAGTCGGTTTGAACCTGTTCGTGACATCCGGCGTGGCGGGCATGCCGATGATGGGTGTGGTGAAGGCGGCGCTGCCGTTCCTGGCCGTCCTGTTCGTCTTCCTGATCATGGTGACGTATATCCCGTGGATATCGACCTTCCTGCCCAATACCTTCATGGGGCCGGAAATCATAACGAACTAGCGAAGAGAACCCTTCGTTCAGGCCGGGCAGCGCAATCTGCCCGGCCTTTTTCTTTGCCAGCCACTTGAAGTTGTGGCCAACCTTCCCACATCGGTGGCAGAGGACGACCTCCCCATTAGGGTGATCATACGGGACGACCCGAAGAGTTTCGAGGTGTCCCTATGTCCTGGATTTATCTGTTGTTCGCTGGCCTGCTTGAAATCGTGTGGGCCGTCGCCATGAAGCAATCCGCGGGTTTCACGCGGCTTTGGCCGACCGCCATCATGGGGGTGTCCATGGTTGGCTCGTTCGGTTTGCTGGCCATGGCGATGCGTACACTGCCCTTGGGCACGGCCTACGTCATCTGGACCGGCATCGGCGCAGTAGGGGCGTTTCTTGTCGGAATCATGCTGTTGGGCGAAACAGTAAATGCCGCGCGTATCATCGCGGCGGTTCTGATCGTGACAGGTCTGGTGACAATGAAACTGGCCTGAGCTACCGCTCAGGCCTTTTGCAGCGCATCAATAATGCCCGAGAAGTCCTGCGCCTTCAGGCTGGCGCCACCGACAAGCGCGCCGTCCACATTCGACACGGCAAAGATATCGGCGGCATTGTTGGGCTTGACCGAACCCCCATACAACAGGCGCACGGACCGCCCGACTCCTTCGCCGAAGCGCCGCTCCAGACGGTTGCGGATAAAGTCGTGAACCTCTCCGATTTCTTCCAGCGTAGGCACCTTACCTGTGCCGATGGCCCAGATCGGCTCATAAGCGACGATCAGGTTCTCACCGGTCGACTGATCCGGGATCGAACCCGACAATTGGCCGCCGATGATATCCAGCGTATTGGCGGCCTCACGCTGTTCCAGACTTTCGCCGACGCAAATGATCGCCTTCAACCCGGCATCCATGGCTGCGCGGGCCTTGGCGCGGACGGTTTCGTTCTGTTCACCGTGATCTTCGCGACGTTCGGAATGGCCCAGAATGACGGCATTGGCTCCGGCATCGACTAGCATATCCGCGCTGATATCACCCGTGTGCGCGCCCGAGGGCGCAGCGTGACAGTCCTGTCCTCCAGTGGCGACACCGGTCTCGCGTACAGTTTCGACGGCACGGTGCAGCAACGTTGCAGGCGGGCAGATCAGAATGTCGATCGTCGGCGAAGGAAAGGCGCGGGCCAGAGCGTCCAACTCGCTCAGCGCTGCTGTGGTTCCGTTCATCTTCCAATTCCCAGCCGCCAGCTTGCGCCGCATATCCCGATCTCCTTGAAATTCGTAAATTCTGGAACCGGATAGCATCGCCAGCTCGGGCTGACAATTGCGGTTCCAGCGCAGCCATCAAAACGGCAGCTTCCACCGCAGTCGAAGGTAGGGGGTCGTTAACTTCGGGGGACTTAAGGTTGAGAAGACAGTTTTTCGTCGAACTTAATCGATTCGCCACACCCACAAGCGTCAACGACATTTGGATTGCGGAACTTGAACCCGGATTCCAGCAGCGAGACCTCATAGTCGATCTCGGTTCCAAACAGGAACATCTGCGCCATCGGTGCAATCATGATCCGCGCGCCATCCTGTTCTACGACTTCGTCGTTCGTTTCTGGCTGATCGACATAGTCCATCGTGTATTCCATGCCAGCGCAGCCACCTTTTTTGATGCCGATGCGCAGGCCCGCATGGCCGCCAGTATCCATCAGGCGGGCAATCTGCTCTGCCGCCTTAGGCGTCATGGTCACGGCCTGTTTGCCGGGAATGCCGAACATTGTGATCTCCGTTGTCGCGCGTAGCCTTCAATTTAGTGCCGACCAGGCAATGGCTCAAGGCATAGCAGCCATTCTTACCTAACAATTCGCGACTTTGGGGATTGTTCTTGCGTTTTGAAACAAGCTGACCTTAGCTGAGCATGGGCAATTTCAGGCAGTTAGATATAGGGTGAAGCAAAATGACCAAGATTAAATTTACCTGCAAAAGCATTACATTGGCGTCAGTTGTTGCCATGTCTCCGTTACTTTCAAGCGCGGCCTTGGCTGAGGCAAAGTTAAAAAGGCATCCCGTTAATTGTGCAACTGCCGAAGGCGACTTGCGCGCTATTGCAGCCGAAAAAAAGCATGCGCAGGATCAGCAAGTGGAAAGTGTGGTATCAATTCTGCCCGCTGGGGCGCTTTTGGGTCTAATAACAGGAACCGAAAACAAGAGATTGTCCATGTTGTCAGGCGATTATGTAGAAGCCTTGGATGAACGAGCGGCGGAAATTAAATCCAAATGTGGCGTGCAATAAGTTGTGCTTTGCCATGAAAAAGACCGCTCTCGGGCAAGAGCGGTCTAGTGTTCTGGTCGTTAAGCCGGGTCTTTAACGGGGGGGCAAGCACAGGCCCGGCCAGCGCTTGGTGGGGTGCAAGCATGGACACGTGGAAACTATCACCAGGTTTTGGTAACGGTTTTTCAACGCGGTGATGACAGAAATATAAAGCTTTTATGTCAGGGGGATATTTGCCCGGCTTACATAAAGCCAAGCTCAAGTCGCGCTTCGTCGGACATCATTTCCATGCCCCAGGGGGGTTCCCATGTTAGCTCGACGTCAACCTCTTTGATGCCCGCGACGGGCTCTACCGCTTCGACGATCCAACCAGGCATTTCACCGGCAACCGGGCAGCCGGGTGCGGTTAGCGTCATGATGATTTTCACCGCGTTTTCTTGAGTGATGTCAATCGTGTAGATCAGACCAAGGTCGTAGATATTCACTGGAATTTCAGGGTCAAAGACCGAGCGGCATGCTTCTACCACGTTGTCATATAGGGGGTGTTCAACGCTCGAAGGTGCAATCAGTGGGGTGCCTTCTAGGTGTTCACTCGGATGAGTCATTTGTGCCTCGGGTCTGTTACCTGAGCAATTATATAGGGAAAGCCAACGGCAGCGTCCAGAGGCGCAATGACGCCCCCTGAGGGGCGCCAGAAACTTTTAATCGTTAATGTCGTGCCGGAAGGTTTTCACCTGACCATGGGGCAGGGAATACACCCGGCGCAACACCAACCAGGCGATCAGCGACAGTGCCGCAAAGATCAACAGAAGGATTGGCAGAGACGGTGTGAGACCGGGGATAACCAGCAACACCCCTGTAACAGCGGCCCCGATCGCAAAGCCCAGAAAGATAAAGCCGGGCAGTACGATCTCAAGGATACCCAAGGCCAGCGCTCCGGCCAGCCATAGCCACCAGGTCAGCCAGAAGGGATCAGCCATTATTTTCCTCCTTTAAGCATCTTGAAGGCGTCGCCAAAGGCCTCCAGCGCATTGGCGGGCACAACGATCGTTTGCGAACCGGTGCCGTTGCCCAGGGCGTTCAGAGCCTCGACCTGTTTCAGGGCAACCTGATACTGCGCGGCTTCGATGCCGTTATCCTGAATGGCCTTGGCGACCACGCCGGTTGCATAAGCTTCAGCCTCGGCCTGAATGCGGCGCGCCTTGGCGGTTTGCTCGGCGGCATACAGTTCGGCATCTGCCTGCAGCTCGACCGAGCGCTTTTGACCTTCGGCCTCGGTTACCTGCGCACGGCGGGCGCGTTCCGCGTTCAGCTGCTGCAGCATCGCGTCGCGGGTGGCCTGATCCAAATTCACGTCCAGAATCTCGGCCCGGGTCACTTCGATACCCCAGTCGTCCACGGCGGTTTCGACGCTTTCCTGAATGCGTTCGATCAGTTGTGCGCGGTTCGATTGGACCTCATCCAAGTCCATTTTACCGATTTCCGCCCGTACGATACCGGCCACAGTTGTCGCAATCGCACCGTCTACATCACGGATACGATACACCGTCTTTTCCGGTTCGAGAATGCGATAAAACACCGAGGTGTCGATCTGCACAAGAACATTGTCTTTGGTAATCGCATCTTGGGTCGCGTTGGGCAGCTGGCGTTCCAAAATAGATATCTTGTGACGTGCAACATCCAGAAAAGGAACGATAAAATTGATGCCGGGGCCAAGCACCGAATGCAGGCGGCCAAACCGTTCGACCACGTATTTTTCCGATTGAGGGACGATTTTAATGCCCTTGAAAATGACAACGACGATCAGCACCGCCGCCAGCACGTAAATGATATTGGACGTCAGCAAGCCAATAATCTGGTCTTCGATCATATCTGTCCTCTTTTATTGTGTACTATGGTATACATGTGGGGATTGAGTCGCCCGATTTCAACTCTGGTATGGGGTGAACAGTCGCAGATGCAAATCTTTGAAGCTGCGGATGCGGGGTGGAAGTTCAGGAATGTGACCGCTTTGCATCCCGTCTTGTTTGCGGTATCGGGCGCTATGAAACTGATCATTGATACAGACCCCGGCATCGACGATGCCATGGCCATCGCTTATGCCGCCGCCGCGCCCGAGATTGACCTGATCGGTCTGACGACGGTTTTCGGTAACACACACATTCACCAATCCAGCCGCAATGCGCGGTTTTTGCTGGATAAACTGGGGTTGGAAGTACCAGTGGCCGAAGGTGCGGCCTTTGCAGTGGGACAAAGTAGTCATGACCCCTCGGATCATGTGCATGGGCCTGAAGGTTTTGGCGATGTGACCGAGATTCCAGAGATTGGGGCCAATCATACGCTGACAGCAGCTGAGTTTTTGGTCGATATGGCGCGTGAGCATAAGGACGAGTTAGTCGTTTGCGCAGTTGGTCCACTGACGAATGTCGCCGCTGCTATGCGTTTGGATCCGCAGTTTGCGACAAATATCAAACGGTTGGTGATCATGGGGGGCGCGGTTTACTGCCCCGGGAACGTCACTCAATTCGCCGAAGCCAACATCTATCACGACGCCCAGGCTGCAGATAAGGTATTTGCCGCACCACCACAGACCGTATTGGTGGGTTTGGATGTGACGTTGAAAACCCTTTATGAAACCGCGGATTTCGAGGCGTTGGCGGGCCGATCACCGAATATGGGAGGGTTCCTGCGCGATATCTCTCGGTTCTATTTGAAGTTCTACAAAGAGGTTGGCGGGCTAGAGGGATGTGGGTTACACGACTCGACGGCTGTGATTGCCTGCACCCATGAACCAATGTTCGATATGGTCGAAACAGGGTTGCGCGTGGCGACCGAGGGGGCTGAAGTTGGCGCGACTCGTCCCGATCCTTCGCGACCTCCGGTTCGTGTGTGTCGGGATGTAGATGGGGCAGGGGTGGTGAATCTGTTCACAGACCGCGTCGCCTCGCTTCCCTGACGGGTTGCATTGGACCGACAGATCGGGCAAATGCTGCCCGGTTCAGAGACCCCGAGGCACCCCCCCATGACCGAGCGTTTTTCATTTGACCTGAAAGCCACCGATGGCAAGGCCAGAACCGGTGTGATTAACACGCCGCGGGGTGAAGTGCGCACGCCGGCCTTTATGCCAGTGGGCACCGCAGCGACGGTCAAGGCGATGATGCCGGAAAGTGTGCGGGCGACCGGGGCGGATATTCTGCTGGGCAACACCTATCACCTGATGCTGCGTCCCACGGCGGAACGTATCGACCGGTTGGGTGGGTTGCACAAATTCATGAACTGGGACCGACCCATTCTGACGGACTCGGGTGGGTTTCAGGTCATGTCACTGGCCGGTCTGCGCAAGCTGACCGAAAAGGGCGTGACGTTCAAATCCCATGTCGATGGATCCAAACACGAGCTGACGCCGGAACGGTCGATGGAGATTCAGCGCTTGCTGGGGTCTGACATTGTCATGTGTTTCGACGAATGCCCCGCCTTGCCTGCCGACCGCAACCGCATCGCCGAGTCGATGCGCCTGTCGATGCGTTGGGCCGAACGCTCACGCGAAGCCTTCGGGGATCGCCCTGGTCACGCGTTGTTCGGCATTATGCAAGGCGGTTTGGAACAGGACTTGCGCGAAGAAAGCGCTGAGGCCCTGAAAGCCATCGGTTTCGAAGGTTACGCAGTCGGTGGTCTGGCTGTGGGTGAGGGGCAGGAAGCGATGTTCGATTGCCTCGACTATGCGCCTGACTTCTTGCCCACCGATAAACCGCGTTATCTGATGGGGGTCGGCAAGCCGGACGACATCGTCGGCGCAGTTGCGCGTGGCATCGACATGATGGACTGCGTCTTGCCTTCACGTTCGGGGCGCACTGGCCAGGTGTTCACTCGCTATGGCGTTGTGAACATTAAGAACGCCCGTCACGCCGATGATCCGCGACCACTGGATGAGGCATGCTCTTGCCCGGCCTGTTCGAACTATTCGCGGGCCTACCTTCATCACGTGTTCCGGTCTAAGGAGATGATCTCGGGCATGCTGTTGACCTGGCACAACCTGCATTACTTTCAGGAAATCATGCAGGGCATGCGAGATGCCATTGCAGCCGGAACATTCGAGGCATGGCAGGCAGAGTTTCACGCACAGAGCGCGCAAGGCGATATCGAACCGCTGTAGCGCTGAACCCTTGATGACAGAACGTTGATTTTTTGGTAATCTACAGACTGATTAACCAAGAAATTTTCTGTTTTTCGTTGGGGGTTACGATGCCTCGCCTATTTGGATTCTTACTTGTTCTATCTGCGATTGTGACGTCGGCTTATGCCGACGTCTGGACTTTTGAAACTCCGTCGGAAAACATCCAATGCTCGGTCGGGCAAGAGCTGAACGCCGCAGATATCTACTGCACCATCATCGAGCGCCGGGGTGATCCAGCCATGCCGCGCCCGTCTAATTGCCAATCCGATTGGGGGCATGATTTCTTCATGGCAAATACCGGGCCGGTCGAAATGCTGTGCCGTCCTCTCAACCGTCATCGCGACGGATTTGATCGGGCCGAATATGGTGTGACTGGTAAATTCGGTGGATTTGTTTGCCATTCCTCGAAGACGGGTTTGGAGTGCAAAAATGAGGACGGGCACGGGTTTTTTCTGTCTCGTGCAGTTCAAAGGGTGTTCTAACGCACGCATTCTAAACCTTGTTGGCATGTTTTGTTAAATTCCGTGGATATGTTCGTTGGACGCCTTGCAGTCCGCTAAACCTCGGGCCATTCTGAATCGCGATACATGGCGGTAAGGTTGAAAAAGGGCGATGAGGCCCCACCTTTAACGTCCAAGACAGGAGATGGCCGAGCGTTGCCTGAACAGGGACCGGAGCCATCTTGCCAACGATAAGGATTGAGCATGCAAGAGCCCCTTAATTCCTCATACCCCGTACTTCCGCTGCGCGATATTGTGGTGTTCCCGCACATGATCGTACCGCTGTTCGTGGGTCGGGAAAAATCCGTCCGCGCACTGGAAGAGGTGATGCAGGACGACAAACAGATTTTGCTGTCTAGCCAGATTGATCCGGGTGATGATGACCCGGCAGAAGACGGAATTTACCGCTCGGGTGTTCTGGCCAATGTTTTGCAGTTGCTGAAGCTGCCCGATGGTACCGTAAAGGTGCTGGTCGAAGGTCAAGCACGCGTGCAGATCACCGAGTTCCTTGAAAATGAAGAGTTTTTCGAGGCTCGTGCCGAATATTTGACCGAAATTCCGGGCGATGTCACCACGACCGAGGCGCTTCTGCGCACCGTTGCGGATGAGTTCGAGCGCTACTCAAAAGTGCGCAAAAACATCCCCGAAGAAGCCTTGACCGCCGTTGGTGAAACCGCCGAACCTGCCAAGCTGGCCGACCTTGTGTCAGGTCATCTGGGTATCGAGGTCGAGCAAAAGCAGGAACTGCTGGAAACCCTCAGCGTTAGCGAGCGGCTTGAGAAGGTCTATGGTCTGATGCAGGGCGAAATGTCGGTTCTGCAGGTCGAGAAAAAGATCAAGACGCGCGTCAAATCCCAGATGGAGAAGACGCAGCGCGAGTATTATCTGAATGAACAGATGAAGGCCATTCAGAAGGAGCTTGGCGACGGCGAGGACGGCAGTAATGAAGTCGCTGAGCTGGAAGCCAAGATCAACGAGACCAAGCTGTCGCAAGAGGCGCGTGAAAAGGCTGAAGGCGAGCTGAAAAAGCTGCGCAACATGAGCCCAATGTCGGCTGAGGCCACCGTTGTTCGTAACTATCTGGACTGGATTCTGTCACTGCCGTGGGGCACCAAATCCCGCGTCAAAAAGGATTTGGGCCGGGCGCAGGACATTCTGGATGCCGATCACTATGGCCTGGAAAAGGTCAAGGAACGGATCGTCGAATATCTGGCAGTTCAACAGCGTTCGAAAAAGCTGAAGGGCCCGATCCTGTGCCTTGTCGGTCCTCCGGGTGTTGGTAAGACCAGCTTGGGTAAATCGGTTGCACGGGCAACGGGGCGCGAGTTCATTCGCATCTCGCTGGGTGGCGTGCGCGACGAATCCGAGATTCGCGGCCACCGTCGGACCTATATCGGCTCGATGCCCGGCAAGATCATCCAGGCGCTGAAAAAGGCAAAAACTACGAACCCGCTCATCCTGCTCGACGAGATCGACAAGATGGGTCAGGACTTCCGTGGCGATCCGGCCTCGGCCATGCTTGAGGTGTTGGATCCTGAGCAAAACAGCACGTTCATGGACCATTACCTTGAGGTCGAATATGACCTGTCCAATGTGATGTTCCTGACCACGTCGAACAGTTACAACATGCCAGGGCCTCTGCTGGACCGGATGGAGATTATCCCGCTGGCCGGTTACACCGAAGAAGAAAAGAGCGAGATCGCCAGGCAGCACCTGATCAGCAAACAAGTGAAAAACCATGGTCTGAAAGCCAAGGAGTTTGAACTGACGGATGAGGCGCTGCAAAAGATGATCCGCACTTACACTCGCGAAGCGGGCGTGCGGAACCTTGAGCGTGAGATCGCCAAGGTAGCGCGGAAATCGCTGACCAAGATCATCAAGAATGAGGCGGAAGAAGTCATTGTTACGCCTGACAATCTGGATGAATTCCTGGGCGTGCCGAAATTCCGTTATGGTCTGGCCGAACAAGATGATCAGGTCGGTGTGGTCACCGGTCTGGCGTGGACATCCGTAGGTGGCGACCTGCTGCATATCGAGGCGCTGAAACTGCCGGGTAAGGGTCGGATGAAGACCACCGGTAAGCTGGGCGATGTGATGAAAGAATCCATTGACGCGGCTTCGTCCTATGTGCGGTCAATCTCGCCCCAGATCGGGGTGAAGCCGCCGAAATTCGACACGTTGGATATTCACGTCCACGTGCCGGATGGTGCCACGCCCAAGGATGGCCCAAGCGCCGGTTTGGCGATGGTGACCTCGATCGTGTCTGTGCTGACCGGTATTCCGGTGCGCAAGGATATCGCGATGACGGGTGAGGTTTCACTGCGTGGTAACGCGATGCCGATTGGTGGTTTGAAAGAAAAGCTGCTGGCGGCTCTGCGCGGTGGTATCAAGACCGTTCTGATCCCGGAAGAAAACGAAAAGGATCTGGCGGAAATTCCGGACAACGTGAAAGAAGGGTTGGAAATCATCCCGGTTACACATGTCTCGGAAGTTCTGAAACACGCGCTGATCCGCGAGCCTGAGCCTGTCGAATGGGATGAAGCCGCAGAAGAGGCCGCCGCAGCAGCAGCCAAAGCGGCCGAAGGTGCCAGCCCATCGGCAACAGCGCATTGAGCAAATCAAAGGCGGGGGAGACCCCGCCTTTTTTACAAACCAATGATGGGTTTTTTCGGGTCCAGAATCTCTTCTTCGTCGATGTATTCCTGGAACTTTTCCTGGGGCAGGGCAGAACGTACTGCCAACCCAAAGATCACAGCAGAAAACAACACGCACAGCGCAATATCCCACCCAAACGGGATTTGCTTCAGCGCGCCATCCCCGAACTGTCCGAGATATGAGATCAGGCCGACACCCACCAGATAAGGGAGCAGCCATAGCGCTTCGGTCACGTCCATCTCATCCAACCTGTTGCGGAACCGTACCAGCAGCAGGGCCATCCCGATGGCAAGGGCGACACCCAGACGCCAGACCGTGTCCCAACCGCTCCAATAAACCACAAGGGTTGCGATGGCGAAGGCCGAGACCGCAACCAGTTTCACGGCGGGGATGCGGATGGATCTGGGGCGATCCGGCATCAGATGGCGCAGGCACACGACGGCGATAGGGCCGACTGCAAAAGACAGCACGATGGCGGCGCCGTTCAAGGCGATGACAGTGGTAAAGGGAACCGTCAGCAGGAACAGGGTACCGATCAGGAAATTCAGTGCCAGTGCCCAAAGGGGCACTCCGAACGACGACAGCATCATCAGGCGTGACGGTAAAAATCCGTTTTTTGCCAAAGCCATAGCGATCCGCGCATTTGATCCGGTTGAGACAAGGCCATTGCCGAACGGACCGATGACCGACCCGATGTTCAGTACGCTCAGGAACCAGACAAACCCGACCGATATGATGACGCCGTCCAACGGGCCCTGACCGCCGAAACTCAAGCTGGCCCAACCGTTGCTCAGCATTTTCGAGTCGAGTGCACCGATAAAGGCGATTTGCAAGCCCACATAGATCAACGCGCAAAGCACGATGGACAGAATCAGTGCGGCAGGGATGGCGAATTTGGGGTTTCGAACCTCACCGGCCATATCAACCACATGACGAAAGCCGATGAAGGAGAAGATAACGCCTCCGGTCGAGACAGCAGCCATGATGCCTTGCAGCCCATAGGGTGCGAATCCATCTGGTTGAGTGAAGTTCTGAGTGTCGAACCGATTGCCGATCAACAAGGCGGCCAATACGATTGGAATTGCGATCTTGGCCCATGTCAGCGTCGCGTTCACCTGAGTGAAGAACTTGACGCCTAACGCGTTAACCGCGACGAACAGCAGCATGAAGAACAGCGCCACGGTGATTCCCGCGCCAGACAGGTCACCTGTGTCTGCTGTGTGGAGCCAAGGGGCGTAGGGGGCCAGGTACTTCAGCATCGCCTCGACCTCGATCGGGGCGGTGGTGTTATAGCCGATCCAGGCGGTCCAACCCATCGTCATCGAGACGATATTGCCATGTGAAAACTGCGGCACCCGCGCGATGCCCCCTGGGATCGGCAGCATGGCCGATATTTCGGCGAAGGTGATTGCCAGAATGAACATGGCCGCGGCGCCAATGATCCATGAAAAGATGGCAGCAGGCCCTGCATGTTGCACCGCCAGCAGCGGACCAAATAGCCACCCAGAGCCAATGATTCCACCAACCGAGATGAAGGTTAGCCCAACGAGGCCGATGTCCCGCTTCAATCTGGCCACGATCCTACTCCATCCCAAGGCGCCACAAAATTATGCGGCCGTCCAAAACAGGATACGCAGCCCAGGAGAAATCTGGCAAGTATCCGTCAAGACAAGGAAATTTGGATGGTGCCTACCAATGAGAGGAATGGTGGGTGATAAGAGATTTGAACTCCTGACATCTTCGATGTGAACGAAGCGCTCTACCACTGAGCTAATCACCCATAAGCGCGCCTAATACAGAGTGTTCCGCAGGCTTGCAAGGGTACCCAAAGGGTAAAATTTCTATGCTGCGGACACAAAAAAACAGGCAGCATAAACCTGCTGCCTGTTGATTTCGCATACAGCCTTACAGGATGAAGTCGTTCGCTGTCAGGTCGTGTAGACCAGATAGCTTGATGACCATCTCAGGATCACTGTCATTGTCTGTGTCAACGTAAACCAGGGTCTGGTCGAATGCCGTGCCAGCGTTGTCCTGCTTGACGAAATAGATCTCACCTTCGTCGGACGATCCGATTGGGGTCGTGCCGTTGAAGACGAAAGCGTCATCGCCAACAAGAACCGTGCTGGCGTCGATACCGCTCAGATCGATCTTGTCTTCGCCTTGGGTGAAATCCGTGATCTTGTCGGCCAGAGACCCTTTGGTACCGCTGTCGGTGATATCATTAAAAACAAACGTATCCGTTCCGATACCGCCGGTCATCGTATCCACGCCGGCGCCGCCGATGATCGTGTCGATCCCTTTGCCACCGAAGATCGCATCATTTCCTAGACCACCGTCAATGATATCAGAGCCGTTGCCACCACGCAGTGTATCCCAACCATTGCCACCGGAAATCGTATCTTTGCCAACGCCACCCTGAAGCAGATCCGCGCCTTTCTGGCCGTCAAGCGTGTCGTTTCCATCGTTACCAATAAAGGTGTTTGCCAGATCAT
The DNA here is from genome assembly GCF_056539465.1 of Ruegeria sp. BB1. Taxonomy (NCBI): domain Bacteria; kingdom Pseudomonadati; phylum Pseudomonadota; class Alphaproteobacteria; order Rhodobacterales; family Roseobacteraceae; genus Ruegeria; species Ruegeria sp. BB1. Next base: position 738,916 of record NZ_JBQFVB010000001.1, on the reverse strand, counting down.
CGCCAGTAAGCTGATCGTCCTGCGCAGTTCCTACGGCGTTTTCGACCAAGGTGATCGTATCCATGCCGTATCCGGTATCCTGAGCGGTCGTAACCGACAGATCCACGGTCGCAGCAGATGAGCCGTTGAACGAGAGGGTATCAATCCCAAGGCCACCTGTGATGGTGTCGTTGCCATCGCTGTCTTTGATGATGAAATTGTCCAAACCGTTGCCGCCGGTCAGGGTGTCGTTGCCTTGACCACCGATCAAGAAATCGTTTCCTTGGCCGCCTTTAATGGTGTCGTTGCCATTTCCGCCTGCAATCAGGTCATTGCCACCATTACCGACCATGAGGTTTGCAACGTCGTTGCCATAAAGGAAGTCTCCGGCGTGGCCACCAGCAGCGTTTTCAATGACAACACCATTGGCGATCGTGAAGCCACCGCTGACCCCGGCCGCGTGCGACGGCGTTCCCCCAGCATCGTGGCCTTCCAGATCAGCTGCCTTCAGGCTGATCCTCACGCTTTTCCAAAGGCCACTGGCTGAAATTGTATCAGTTCCACCCGTATCCCAGATCGCTTCCCAATAGGTGCCGGGAGCATTGGACCCTTTCAAAGAATAGACGTTGTTGCCCGTATTGTTTGACGTGGTTCCATAAATCGCTTGAAGAGCGGCGATGTCCAGTGCCATGGGCGAGGCTACGCCGCCGTAGTTGAACGAAGGCAGTGGCACAACCTGCGGGTAGCCAGAATTATAGGACATGATCGTGTAGACGGCTTGGTTCTGACCATCGGTTCCATAGTCATCGAACGCCTGTGTCACACCATCGAAGACGGTTGATTGTCCACCATTGTCATGCGGATGTGCAAGGCCGAGGCCATGCATGATCTCATGCACAATGGTTGCAAATCCTTCGCCGCCCTTTGCCAGCGCGGATTGGCTGAACAGAGGAGTATCGTATGCGAACCAGCCAAACAGGGTGTTGATACCAAACCCTTGCAGAATGGGATCGCTTCCGGGCACTTGGTGTGCGCCGAGGCCGCCATCAAGGGATTGGGTTGTAACTAGACCCCACGAGATGTTTTCGTAATAAGGCGTCCCCTGAGGCGATAGGAAATTGACCTCGACAAAATCAATCGGGATGTATTGTTCGATCACGGCCAGGGCTTGGCGGAACGCCTGTTTTTCATGGGGGAGAAAATCTACGAAGCCCTGAACCGACGAGTCCCCGAATGAATAGGTAATCGTGCCAGCCGGTCCTCCGTTATTTGTGCCAAGGTTCCAAGAGGTCCCCCAAATCAATCCGTCAACATATTCATGACCGGTTGGGCTGGCGCCCGGGTAATTCTGATTTGCAACTGACATTCCGCTATTTCCATCATTAACAACGCAACCGATAGGTCATCACAAATCATGACTTTTGATTGCGTTAAGCTTCCTTCCGATCTCGTAACCCGAGATTTTGTTATCCGCTGGGATACTTCACTTCGAGACTTGCCTGCGCAAGTTTGCCGACACGTATTTTTGATTTTGTGGGGGCAGTGTCGCCTCTTGCACACGCAATGTGGCTGAATAATGGCGGGGGTTTCAAGCCGCCCAAAAGGTCGTTTTGCTAGATACAGATATATCGAGGATTATGTTCGGGTTTTTTAGAAAGCATACAACTTATGAGTGTACTTCGATGGAATCGATTGAAGGAAAAATCCTTGGATATTTCGACATTTCCATGTTTAAGAATCATTTTAGATAAAGTGTGTTTGGGGTCTTGCGGTAGCTTCGGAAAGGTCTGGTTCCGAAGAAGGTGTGTCGCGAAGCCCGGAAACAATTTCTGCCTTCTTTAAAAAAACTTCAAAACCCCGCTTGACGATGCCGGGGCGTGGCCATAATACACCCCAACGTTCAGCAACGAACGGGCAGCGGGCGGTTGTAGCTCAGTTGGTTAGAGTACCGGCCTGTCACGCCGGGGGTCGCGGGTTCGAGCCCCGTCAACCGCGCCATCGCTGCCAGCCTTTGATCCGGGTTAATGGATCGCACATAGACCCTAAATGCGCGGTTGTAGCTCAGTTGGTTAGAGTACCGGCCTGTCACGCCGGGGGTCGCGGGTTCGAGCCCCGTCAACCGCGCCATTTTCCTGAAATACCGAATATTCAATCAACCCCTTCCGGGGCACGCATCGGATCGGGGTCATACTGTCAGGAGATGTCGGCAATAATCCGATTGTTCACACTTTGTTCTAACTTTTCTATTGGAGACTCGGAGCCGCTCGCCTATTTCTAGGACACTTGTGTGTTGGGGGCCAAAATGGCTGAGCTGAAAAATATCGAGGTGCGCGGTGCGCGCGAGCATAACCTCAAGGGCATTGACGTGGATATCCCGCGCGATCAGCTGGTGGTGATCACCGGGTTGTCGGGTTCTGGCAAGTCGTCTTTGGCGTTTGATACGATTTATGCCGAAGGTCAGCGTCGCTATGTCGAAAGCCTGTCGGCTTATGCGCGTCAGTTCCTGGATATGATGGAAAAGCCGGATGTAGACCATATCAGCGGCCTGTCCCCGGCGATTTCGATTGAACAGAAAACCACGTCGAAAAATCCGCGTTCGACCGTTGGGACGGTGACCGAGATTTACGACTATATGCGTCTGTTATTTGCGCGCGCGGGGACACCCTATAGTCCGGCTACTGGGCAGCCCATCGAAGCACAGCAGGTACAGGACATGGTCGACCGCATCATGACGATGGAGGAGGGCATGCGCGGCTATCTGCTGGCCCCCATCGTGCGGGACCGCAAGGGAGAATACAAAAAGGAATTCCTCGAACTGCGCAAACAGGGATTTCAGCGCGTCAAGGTGGATGGCGAGTTCTACGAATTGGACGAGCCGCCCACGCTGGACAAGAAATTCCGCCACGACATTGACGTTGTGGTCGACCGCCTGGTCGTGCGCGAAGGGATGGAGACTCGACTGGCCGACAGTTTGCGCACCGCTTTGGATTTGGCAGATGGGATCGCGGTTCTGGAAACCGCCCCGCGCGAAGGTGATCCAGAACGCATTACATTCAGTGAAAATTTTGCCTGCCCGGTCAGCGGCTTCACGATCCCCGAGATTGAACCGCGCCTGTTCTCATTCAATGCGCCTTTTGGTGCCTGCCCGGATTGTGACGGCCTGGGGGTCGAACTGTTTTTTGACGAACGTCTTGTGGTGCCGGATCAGACGCTGAAGCTTTACGACGGGGCACTGGCCCCGTGGCGCAAAGGCAAGTCACCCTATTTCCTGCAGACGATCGAGGCGATTGCCCGCCATTACGAATTCGACAAGAACACCCCATGGAAAGATTTGCCCACAAAGGTACAACAGGTGTTTCTGCGCGGGTCTGGCGATGAGGAAATCCAGTTCCGTTATGACGAAGGCGGTCGGGTGTATCAGGTCACTCGCAGTTTCGAGGGCGTGATTCCCAATATGGAGCGCCGTTATCGCGAGACCGACAGCGCCTGGATTCGGGAAGAGTTCGAACGCTACCAGAACAACCGGCCGTGCGGCGCATGCCACGGCTATCGTCTGCGCCCCGAGGCTTTGGCCGTCAAGATCGCAGGTCTGCATGTGGGGCAGGTTGTTCAGATGTCGATCAAAGAGGCTCTGGCTTGGGTCGAGGATGCTCCGAACCATCTCAGCGTTCAGAAGAATGAGATCGCACGGGCGATTCTGAAAGAGATTCGTGAACGGTTGGGATTCTTGAATAACGTTGGATTAGAATATCTTACGTTGTCCCGTTCAAGTGGAACACTGTCCGGGGGCGAAAGCCAGCGGATTCGTCTGGCCAGCCAGATCGGTTCCGGCCTGACCGGCGTTCTGTACGTGCTGGATGAGCCCTCAATCGGGCTGCACCAGCGGGACAACGACCGCCTTCTGGGCACGCTCAAGAACCTGCGCGATCAGGGCAACACGGTGATCGTCGTCGAACATGACGAAGAGGCAATCCGTGAGGCCGACTATGTGTTTGATATAGGACCTGGAGCCGGTGTTCATGGCGGACAGGTAGTCAGTAAGGGCACACCTGAACAGATCGCTTCAGATGCAGCCTCTATGACCGGCCAGTATTTGGCAGGCACACGGGAAATTGCCGTTCCAACAGAACGGCGCAAGGGGAATAAGAAAAAGGTCTCGGTGGTTAAGGCGACGGGCAACAACCTGAAGAACGTCACCGCCGATTTCCCTCTGGGTAAGTTTGTCTGCGTGACCGGAGTGTCGGGCGGTGGCAAATCGACATTGACGATTGAGACGTTGTTCAAAACCGCTTCGATGCGTCTGAACGGTGCGCGTCAGACCCCGGCACCCTGTGAGACAATCAAGGGACTGGAACATCTGGACAAGGTCATCGATATTGACCAACGTCCAATCGGACGGACTCCACGTTCGAATCCAGCAACTTACACCGGGGCCTTCACCCCGATCCGCGACTGGTTCGCCGGTCTGCCGGAGGCCAAGGCGCGCGGCTACAAGCCCGGTCGGTTCAGCTTTAACGTCAAGGGTGGCCGGTGCGAAGCCTGTCAGGGTGACGGCGTCATTAAGATCGAGATGCACTTTCTGCCCGATGTTTACGTCACCTGCGAAACCTGCAAGGGCGCGCGCTACAACCGCGAAACGCTCGAGATCAAGTTCAAGGGTAAGTCCATCGCCGATGTTCTTGATATGACAGTGGAAGATGCGCAGGAGTTCTTTAAGGCCGTGCCCTCGATCCGCGACAAGATGGATGCGTTGGCACGAGTCGGGCTTGGCTATATCAAGGTCGGTCAGCAGGCGACTACGCTGTCTGGTGGCGAGGCGCAGCGGGTGAAGCTGTCAAAGGAGTTGTCCAAGCGTTCAACCGGGCGGACTTTGTATATCCTGGACGAGCCGACCACCGGTCTTCATTTCGAAGACGTCCGTAAGCTATTGGAAGTGCTGCATGAACTGGTCGATCAGGGCAATACGGTTGTGGTGATCGAACACAACCTGGACGTTGTGAAAACCGCCGACCACATCATTGATATCGGCCCCGAAGGTGGCGATGGTGGTGGTGAGATCGTCGCGACAGGCACGCCCGAGGATGTGGCTGCAGTGGAACGCAGCCATACGGGGCGGTATCTGAAGCAGATGCTTGAGGGCGCGCGTGTTGCTGCGGAATAGGGGGCTGATCCTCAGTTGAGGATGTCAGCCACCGCACCGATTAGGTTCAGCACTTTTCGTGTATCAGGATCGACGCGATAGACATAGTCACCTGCGCGGATGTAGCTGCCACGGTTCAGCCCATAGCGATACGGGTCGTTGATCCAGCGATAGTCGCGGTTGATGTAGTCGCCCGTGCGATAGAGGTTCTTAACCTGACCCGGCGGCACACACGGAACGGCTTTCTTGGCCAGTCCAGGAGGGCAATGCCCGGCTTTCCCTTTGCCGTTCCCGGCGTCGGCAAGCCCAGCGCCGAGCGCGAGCGCGAGGATTGACGTGGAAATAGTTAAGACTCGCGACATCTAACTTCCCTCTGCAAACATGCCGTAGTTAAAGACAAATGGCCGTTGGTTCCTGTATGGTCAACCCCGTGGGCAAGAAGCCGCCCACGCAGCGCGCCTAACTACGACCGCGCTTTTCGAACCGCGGCAGCATGGCAGAGAAGTCCATGCCCAATCCGCCCTCAGACTCAACGAACTGTTCATAAAGCGCGGTTGCGGCCTGACCCATCGGCGTATCGGCATCCGAGCTTTCGGCGGCTTGTTGGCTTAGACGCAGGTCTTTCAGCATCAATTCAGCGGCGAAACCGGGTTGGTAATTGTTGTCTGCTGGGCTTTCCGGCCCCACGCCGGGCGCGGGACAATAGGCGTTCATGGTCCAGCTATAGCCCGAGGATGTGCTGACCACATCAAACATCTTTTGCCTGTCCAGGCCCAGTTTATCTGCCAGGGCAAAAGCTTCGCACGTGGCAATCATGGTGACACCGAGGATCATGTTATTGCAGATCTTGGCAGCCTGACCGGCGCCGGATTCACCGCAATGAACGGCTTTTTGACCCATGATATCGAACAGCGGCGCGGCTTTCGCAAATGCGGCATCGCTGCCACCTGCCATGAAAGTCAAAGTGCCAGCCGCTGCGCCGCCGATACCACCCGAAACAGGGGCATCTACCGCCAGAATTCCAGCCTGTTTTGCCTGATCCGCGACGGCGCGGGCGCTGTCGACATCGACGGTTGAACAATCGATCCACACAGACCCGGATTGCATTGCAGGGATGATCTCATCTCCGACAGCGCGCAAGATTTTTCCGTTTGGCAGCATGGTGATGACGATATCGGCGTTTGCGGCAGCTTCGGCACCCGAACCGGTCATGGCAACACCAGAGACGCTGACCTCGGCCATGTCAAAACCAGTCACCTCATGCCCGGCTTTTGCCAGATTGGCGGCCATTGGATTGCCCATGTTGCCCAGACCGATAAACCCGATTTTCATCTCTCAAACCTCCTCAAATGTCAGCATGTCTTTGCCCAGTGGCTGCAGCATTTTCGACACCGCCACCGCTGGTACGGATTGGTCGGCAAACCGCCATTGTGGATTACGGTCCTTGTCGATGATCTGGGCGCGAATTCCTTCCAGAAAGTCGCCATGCTCCATCGCGCGGAACGTATAGCGGTATTCCAGTTCCAACGCCTTGCGCAGCGTCAGGCTGGGCCCCCGTAGGCGATGCAGCGCTTCGATCGTACAAGCCATCGACAGCGGCGAATTGCGGCCCATCAGCGTCAGCGCGTCCGCAGCCATTGCGTCGCTGGAATGGGTCAATGCGTTTAGGACATCGCCGAGGCTTTCCCCGGCGAATAGGGCTTCGATAACGGAGTGCTGTTGTTCCAACGTGCTTTCGGGCGGCGGCGTGGAATGTTTTGCAATCAGTTCGGCATCACCCGAAGCCTCGAGCATCTCGATTAAGGCGGACCAATCCGATATCGGGATGAAGTGGTCGGCAAAACCGGCAAAGACGGCGTCTCCGGGGCCCATGCGATGACCGGTTGTGCCCAGGTATTCGCCTAGACGACCGGGGGCCAGCGCCAGCATCAATGTGCTGCCAACATCCGGCAAAAGCCCAATCGAACATTCCGGCAGAGCAATCTTCGAGCTTTCCCCAACGATCCGGTGGCTGCCATGGCATCCAATGCCCACGCCACCGCCCATGGTGAAACCCTGCAGAAAGCTGATGACCGGTTTGGGGTATTCGAAGATCAGCGCATTCAGCCGGTATTCATCGCGCCAGAAGGTACGTCCATAATCGAAATCCCCCTTGCAACCTGACGCGTAAAGGTCGGCGATATCGCCGCCCGCACAAAAGGCCTTGTCGCCTTCGGCGTCCATAATGACCAGATCCACGGCATCATCTTCGCGCCAGTTGCGCAGGGCCGTGTCGATGGCCATGCACATATCATAGGTCATCGCGTTCAGGGCCTTTGGTCGGGTCAGGGTGATGCGCCCGGCGCGACCAGTGATGCGGATGTCGATGTCTGGCATGTGTTCCTCAGTGTTCGGCAAGCATTTGACGGGCGACGATGACCCGCATGATTTCATTGGTGCCTTCCAGAATCTGGTGAACGCGCAGATCGCGCACCAGTTTTTCGATGCCATAATCGGCCAGATAACCATAGCCACCATGCAATTGCAGGCATTGGTCGACAGCTTTCGATCCAGTCTCGGTCACAAATTTCTTGGCCATGGCGCAAAACTTGGTGGCATCGGGCGTGCCCTGATCCAGCTTCCAGGCGGCCTGCCGCAGGAAGGTACGGGCGGCTTGCAGTTCGATCTCCATATCCGCCAGCCGGAATTGCAGCGCCTGAAACTGGTCAATCGATTGGCCAAATGCCTTGCGTTCAGACATGTATTGCAAGGTCATGTTGAGCCCGGACTGGGCAGCCCCCAGGGAACAAGAGGCGATATTGAGCCGCCCGCCATCCAGACCTTTCATCGCATATTTAAACCCATCCCCTTCGGTGCCCACCAGATTTCCGGCCGGGATGTGGCAGTCATCGAATTGCACCTGCGCTGTCGGCTGGCATTTCCAGCCCATCTTCTGTTCCAGCGCGCCAAAGCTGAGGCCCGGCGTGCCGTCCTCGACATAAACCGTTGAAATGCCCTTTGGCCCATCCTGGCCGGTGCGCACCATGCAGACATAGGCATCAGAGTAACCACCACCCGAGATAAAGGCCTTGGTGCCGTTCAGCGTATACCCCTCATTCGTGCGATCCGCGCGGGTTTTCAGTGCAGCCGCGTCCGAGCCTGATCCGGGTTCCGTCAGGCAATAGCTGAGGATGGTATTGAGGCTTAGCACATCCGGCATGATGCGGGATTTCAGATCGTCGCTTCCGAAACTGTCCAACATTTTGGCGCACATGTTGTGGATCGACAGAAAGGCCGCGACGGAAGGGCAAGCCATTGACAGCGCTTCGAACACCAATGTCGCGTCCAGACGGGTAAGGCCGGACCCGCCGCTGTCTTCCGAGACATAAAGCCCGCCGAACCCCAACTCGCCAATTTGCGGCCAAAGGTCTTTGGGGATGGTTCCGTCAGCCTCCCACTGGCGTGCGTTCGGGGCGATCTTGTCCTGCCCGAAATCATACGCCATGTCGAAGATTGCGGTTTGCTCTTCTGTCAGTGCGAAATCCAAGGCTTGCCTCCCACGCTGCCAAATGAATTGAACGACTGTTTATTTCTGAATTCTTACAGAAATTTTGCACGGCCAGCAATCGGCAGGGGCATTAAAGATCGTGATGAAATTCTTCGATCAGGTGCTGCACGACGGCTTTGCCGGGATCATCGCCGCGTGCTGCAGCTTCGGCATGGACGCGGCGCTGTCGGGTGGCCGACGTGCCGGTCTGTGCGATTTGCTGCAGACGCGCCAGCTCGGTCATGGTGCCCAGTGCCTCGGCGTCTTCAGCCAGCATTCCCATCAGTTCGCCCATCAACTCGGGCATGGGTTTTATTGAACGGTCGCCAAAGTCAATCAGACCTTCGCCCACGCCATAGCGCTGCGCGCGCCAACGGTTTTCACTGATTAGGAACTGGTCATAGTGCCGCCAACGCAAGTTCCGGTCCTTCAGGCGGCACAGCATTCGGGTCAGGGCCTGGACTAAGGCTGCCAGCGACAGTGTGTGTTCCATACGTGGCTGCACATCCATGATCCGTGTTTCCAGCGTGGGAAAGCGGTGTGACGGGCGCAGATCCCACCAGATTTTTGTCGTGTCCTCGATCACGCCAAGTTCGACCAGAATACCGGTAGTGCGTTCATAATCCGACCAGCTGGCCAAAACCGGCGGCAAACCCGTGCGCGGCAGGTTGTCAAAAACGGTCAGGCGATAAGATGACAGGCCAGTGTCCTCTCCGTTCCAATAGGGCGACGACGTCGACAAGGCCAACAGATGCGGCAGGAAGTAGGACAGCTGAGGCATCAGGTCGGCCCGCAGGGCAGGGTCTTCGACACCAACGTGAACGTGCATCCCGCAGATCAACATGCGCCGGGCCACGCCACCAAGGGCATGTTGCAGCGCGTCATAGCGATCTTTGCGGGTGTGGTGCTGTTTCTTCCAGTCGGCAAACGGGTGGCAGGACACGGCAATTGGCGCGAGGTTGTATTCTGCAGCCCGGCCCGCAACGCATGAGCGCAGGCGTTTCAAGTCTTCTCGGGCTGATTTGACTGTTGAATGTGGCCGGGTGCCGACTTCGATCTGGCATTGCAGGAATTCGGGGCTGACCTGTCCTTCGAAATCCGCTTGGCAAGCCTCCATCAGGGCAGTGGGTGCTTGCGCAAGTTGCAGGCTGTCGCGATCGACCAGCAGATACTCTTCTTCTATGCCCAGCGTGAATTCCTGCTGCATGGCGACCCTCGTACTACTAATCCGACCAGTGAATACGGAAATTTCTGTTTTGCCAAGCGTTTGGGGTGGCTCATCTTGCACAAGCCCGGCCCGCACGGGTATGGAACACGCGAACCGCAAATTGGAGCCGTCCGTGAAACCCAGAAAATTCCCACAGATCAATGCAGCCCTTGATGAGTTGGGGGTGAAGCTCGTCGATAAGGTCACAGAACTGGACGAGCGTGCGCGGCTTGAGGCGTTTGAAAGGGCAGGCGGATTGACCCGCCCGGCCTATGCCTTGTCGCCGGGGATGGAGGGATTTGATATCACCGAGCTGGTTGCAGAATATGGTCAGCACGCTGCCGCACTGGAGGCGTTGAAAGACCCTGCGCGCAATCAAACCGGCTATCGCCAGGGCAATGGATATTACGACAGCCCGGATGCTGACGCCTTGTACCTGATGGTCCGGCGGTTCGCACCCAAACGCGTGATTGAGGTCGGCTGCGGCAATTCAACCCGCGTCACCCGGCAGGCCGTCATCGACGGCGGTTTTGATACGCAGATCATTGCGATTGATCCGTATCCACGGGCGGATATCGCGCATGTCGTCGATCACTTTGAACAGAAGCGGCTGGAAGAGGTCGATCCGGCGCTGTTCGATCAGCTTGAAGCAGGTGACGTTCTGTTCATCGATTCCAGCCACGTCGTACGGATGAGCAACGACGTGGCACATCTGTTCTGCCGCATCATTCCCGCGCTAAAGCCGGGTGTGGTGATTCACGTACATGATGTTTTTCTGCCCTTCGAGTACCCCAAGCGGTTCTTCTATGATTGCCCCGGATGGGGAGAGCAGTACATCCTACATGCTTTGTTGCAATCTGGCGCGTATTCATTGCTTTGGCCGGGGTACTTCCTGCAACAGGATCGTCCTGATGCGGTTGAAGCATTGCCGTTTCTCAAAGACGGGCGCGCGCAGAGTATCTGGGTTCAAATCAAAGAAAAGTGATCCGGGCTGGCTGAACCTCCGTAACCCTTTTCATAACAAGCTGGAGAGGAGATAACAGCCATGTTTCGCCGCACATTCATGGGCGCCGCCGCCGCACTTGCACTTGCACTGCCCGTCAAGGCACAAGCTGCCGACATCGTGGACACCGCCGTTTCGGCCGGATCGTTCAACACTCTGGTCGCCGCTGTGCAGGCCGCAGGTCTGGTTGACACGTTAAAAGGTGATGGACCGTTCACCGTTTTTGCACCCACAGACGAAGCTTTTGCCGCGTTGCCTGAAGGCACGGTTGAAACGCTGCTATTGCCGGAAAATAAGGATCAACTGGTCGAGATCTTGACCTATCACGTGGTCCCGGCCAAGGTGATGTCAGGTGATATTGCCGGCAAACGCGCCAAGGTTCGCACGGTGCAGGGCGACCAGCTGAGCGTGAACGCCAAAAAAGGCGTCAAGGTCAATGATGCCAAAGTTGTGCAGGCCGACATTGAAGCCAGCAATGGCGTGATCCATGTAATCGATGCGGTGATCCTGCCGGAATAACGACCCCCGCTAAGTAGAAAGCCCCGGTCCTGGTGGCCGGGGCTTTTTTGTCAAACCAGTCTGACCTGAGTTCCAACCTGGACCAGAGGATACAGTTCCTCAACGTGCTGGTTGTAAAGGCCGATACACCCTGACGAGCTTTGGCGGCCAATCTTGCGCGTGTCATGGGTGCCATGCACCAGATAAGCGGGCCAGCCCAGATACATGGCGCGAGTCCCCAACGGGTTGCCGGGATCGCCACCTTCCATGCGTACGGGCAGGGATGGATCACGTTCACGCATAGACGCGGTTGGAGTCCAGCTTGGATTTTCAGTCTTGCGCTTGACCTCGGTATAGCCGCGCTTGGTAAGCTCTTCGCTCATCGGAACTGAGCTGGGGTACAGCTTATACGTTCCGTCCGGTCCCCAGTAATGCACTGCTCGGCTGGTGATATCGGCCAGCAGGCAGCCGACACCCAGCTCATCGAAGTGATCCTGCCAGTTCTGCTGTGAGAACGATGATACATTGCGGCGTACTGGCAATTGCGTGCTGATGGCCTCTTCATCCACCGGGAAGGCATCAGAGCTTTGAGCGCGCACCAAGGCGGGCGTCGCCAAAAGAGAAGCTGCGCCCAACAGGGCAGAGCGGCGGGTCATGTACGGATTTGACAAAGCGGCCTCCGGTATTCGTACTGCTCAAAACTAGGAAATTGGCAACAAACTATTGTCGCTTTAGTTGCTTTTCCAGTGCCAGAGCTGTGAATTTATCGTGAAGCCGGGATTTTCTTATCCAATGTGGCAATACTTCGCCAAAAAATACCGGCCCGTTGGGGGCCGGTATTGGTGGTAGGCAGTTTTGCGGATGCAGATCAGTCCATCGCTTTGAAGTTGAACTCACCACCTTCTTTGATGCCCGACGGCCAGCGCGAGGTCACGGTTTTGGTGCGGGTGTAGAACTTGAAGCTGTCTGGGCCGTGCTGGTTCAGGTCACCAAACATAGACTTTTTCCAACCACCAAAGGTGTGATAGGCCAGCGGAACCGGGATCGGAACGTTGACGCCGACCATGCCGATGTTGACACGGCTCGCAAAGTCACGCGCGGTATCGCCATCGCGGGTGTAGATTGCGGTACCATTGCCATATTCATGGTCCATCGCCAACTTCAGCGCTTCTTCATACGAACCTGCGCGAACGGTAGACAGAACTGGGCCAAAGATTTCTTGGGTGTATATGTCCATGTCGGGTGTGACATGGTCGAAGAGGTGCGGGCCGACAAAGAAGCCGTCTTCATATCCCTGCAAGCTGAAATCGCGGTTGTCGACGACCAGCTTTGCACCTTGTTCAACACCCGAGTTAATCAGGCCAAGAATACGCTCTTTAGCAGCACCGGTTACAACCGGTCCCATATCAACATCGTCCCCGGCGGTGTAGGGGCCAACCTTCAGTTTCTCGACACGCGGGATCAGTTTCTCGATCAACGCGTCGGCGGTTTCTTCGCCTACCGGTACAGCAACCGAAATTGCCATGCAGCGTTCGCCAGCTGCTCCGAAACCAGCTCCGACCAGCGCGTCGGCGGCTTGATCCAGATCGGCATCCGGCATGATGATCATATGGTTCTTCGCACCGCCAAAGCATTGTGCACGCTTCCCGTTTGCGGTTGCGCGGGAATAGATATATTGCGCGATCGGTGTTGAACCGACAAAGCTGACGCCTTGAATGATTTCGCTGTCAAGCAGAGTGTCGACCGCTTCCTTATCGCCGTTCACGACCTGGAATACGCCCTTGGGAAGGCCAGCTTCGACGAACAGTTCTGCCAGCATCAGCGGCACGGAAGGATCGCGCTCGGACGGTTTCAGTACCACCGCGTTGCCGCAGGCCAAAGCCGGGCCGACATGCCACAGAGGCATCATGGCCGGGAAGTTGAACGGCATGATCGAGGCGACAACACCCAAAGGCTGGCGCATCGAATACATGTCAATGCCGGGACCTGCGCTGTCGGTAAACTCACCCTTCAGCATCTGCGGTGCGCCGATGCAGTATTCGATAACTTCCAGACCGCGCTGAAGGTCACCCTTGGCATCGGGGATGGTTTTGCCGTGCTCGCGGCTCAGCGCTTCGGCCAGTTTGTCCATGTCGCGGTTCATCAAGCCAACCATTGCCATCATCACGCGGGCACGTTTCTGGGGGTTCGTTGCTCCCCATTTAGGCTGAGCAGCAGCGGCATCGGCAATCGCAGCTTCGGTTTCGGCAACACTGGCCATCGGGCAATGGGCCTGAACCTCGCCGGTGGCGGGGTTGAACACGTCGGCGAAACGGCCAGATGTACCTTCTACATTCTCGCCGTTGATATAGTGGGTCAGGTTCTGCATGACAAATTCCTTCCGGGTAGACCTGCCGGCAAAATAGACTTGCAAAAATTTGGTGAACAGAGGCAATGTTTCAAAATTGCTTTGCAAAAATGCAAAAGGGAAAATATGAATCCGAACTGGGATGATATGCGGGTTTTCCTGGCCGTCGCGCGCGAGGAAAGCCTGTCATCGGCGGGCCGTATCCTCAAGATTGATCCTGCAACTGTAGGGCGGCGCATTGCGCGGCTTGAGACAACATTGGATGCGCTGTTGTTTACGAAGTCGCAACAGGGATACATCCTGACCGCCGCAGGTGAACGCCTGTTGGACCACGGTTTGCAGGCCGAAGAGGCGATGCGCGCGGCGGCTGGTGTGGTCACTGGGTCAACCAAATCCCTCAGTGGGCAGATACGGATTGGTGCGCCCGATGGCAGCGCCAATTACCTGTTGCCTCAGGTTTGTGCGAAAATCAGTGATGCCAACCCTGATCTGGACATCCAAATCCTGGCGCTGCCAAGGATCATAAACCTATCCCGGCGCGAGGCCGACATGGCCGTAACTGTCAGCGCGCCCACAGCAGGAAGGTTGCTGGTCAAGAAGATCAGCGATTATAAGCTGCATATGGTGGCCACGCAGGATTATCTGGATCGCCATGCGCCTATTGGTTCAGTCAACGATCTTAAGGGGCACCGCCTGATTGGTTACATCCCGGATATGATCTTTGACCGAGAGCTGGACTATCTCAACGATATCGGCGTTGACCGTGTCGCACTTGCATCGAATTCGGTCTCGGTTCAATTGCGACAGGTTTCGTTGGGTACCGGTGTTTGTGTTGCCCATGACTTTACTTTGCCGTTCCATCCAAACCTGCGGAAAATCTTGACGGATCAAGTGGGTTTGACGCGAAGCTTCTATCTTGTCCGGCATCAGGGCGATCAGCGCAACGAACGGTTAAACCGCTTTGCCGAGGCTTTAACGCAAGGCATCCGTGACGAAGTTGCGCGGCTTGAAGCCGATGCCAACGCTTGACAGGTCGACACAATCGCGCAACGCTTTGGATAAATTCATTATTCCGGAGGTGCTTTCATGCTCGTTCAGGGCATTCTAAAATCCAAGGCGACAGACAGCGTCGTGACGGTCGAGCCTTCGATGACTGTGTCGGAGGCTGCGAAAATCCTTGCGGAAAAGCGCATTGGTACCGTCATCGTTTCCGAAGATGGTGGTCAGACGGCAGCCGGCATTCTGTCTGAACGCGATATCGTTCGTGAATTGGCTGCCAGTGGCAGCGGATGTTTGACGCAGCCGGTCAGCTCTTACATGACAAAGGATCTGATCACCACCACACGACAGGCCACGGTACAAGATATCATGGCCCGCATGACCGAAGGCCGCTTTCGCCACATGCCCGTGGTCGAAGAAGGTAAGCTGGTAGGCATTGTGACCCTGGGCGATGTGGTCAAGGCGCAATTGGCCGAGCTGGCGATGGAAAAGGATGCCCTTCAAGGTATGATTATGGGTCACTGACGGGGCTGGTTGCGATAGCAACCTCTTGCGCCGACAGCAAAGTTATGTTTGCTGACGCAGAATTTCCAGAACGCAGGAGAGCGTGATGCGGGTTGGTCTATACCCCGGAACCTTTGACCCGATAACTCTGGGCCATATTGACATTATCCGGCGCGCCTCGGCTTTGGTCGACAAGCTGGTGATCGGAGTAGCGATCAACCGCGATAAGGGACCGTTGTTTTCTCTGGAAGAGCGCGTGGCCATGATCGAGGCGGAATGTGCGCTGTTGTCTGAACAAACCGGAACCGAAATTGTCGCTCATCCGTTCGAAAACCTTCTGATCGATTGCGCCCGCGATGTGGGTGCACAAATCATTGTTCGCGGGCTGCGGGCCGTGGCGGATTTCGAGTATGAATTCCAGATGGTCGGAATGAACCGTGCTTTGGACGATTCAATCGAAACCGTCTTTCTAATGGCCGAAGCACGGCATCAGGCTATCGCATCGAAACTGGTTAAGGAAATCGCGCGCCTGAACGGGGACGTGTCGAAATTCGTGACGCCCCGCGTTCATACTGCATTGCGCGAAAGGTTAGGCTAACGCGCCCATCGCGGCGGCTGTGTCCAGCATCCGGTTCGAAAAGCCCCACTCATTGTCATACCAGGCCAGAACGCGCACCAATGTGCCGTCGGTGACTTTGGTCTCGGCCAATGACACAGTCGAGCTATGGGAATCGTGGTTGAAATCCATCGACACCAGTGGGCGGCTTTCGGCGGCCAGAACGCCCGGTATTTTGGCGGCGGCTTCGACGAACAGCGCGTTGACCTCTTCTTCGCTGGTGGGGCGCGATACTTCGGCCACCAGATCGACAACAGACACGTTGGGCGTCGGAACACGGATGGCCTGACCGGTCAGCTTGCCTGCCAATTGCGGCAGGACAAGACCGACAGCCGCTGCGGCACCCGTGGTGGTCGGGATCATCGACAAAGCCGCAGCGCGCGACAGATAGGGGTCTTTACCCGCGGCATCGTGAACTGGCTGGCTGGCGGTATATGCATGGACCGTGGTCATGTTGCCATGGACGATGCCAAGCCCGGCATCCAGCGCGGCGGCAACTGGCGACAAGCAGTTGGTGGTACATGAAGCATTTGAAACAACGGTATCCCCGGCTGTCAGCTCATGCTCATTCACACCATAGACGATTGTTTTGACGGCACCTTCGCCCCGCGCAGGCGCAGAGATCAGGACTTTCGTGGCACCGTTTTTCAGGTGACGTTCAGCCGCTTCGCGGGTGCGGAAAACGCCTGTGCATTCCAGAACTACGTCGATATCCGACCAATCTAGCGCTTCGGGGTCGCGCTCGCTGGACAGACGAATGGGTCCTGCGCCAACGTCCAGGCCTTCGTCGGTCAATGTCACCTTGTTGGAATAACGGCCATGTACGCTGTCGAACTCGAACAGATGCGCGTTCATCTCGGGTTTTGCCAAATCGTTGATGGCAACAATTTCTACATCTGTGCGTCCCGATTCCATCACTGCACGCAGAACTCCGCGTCCGATCCGACCAAATCCGTTGATTGCCAGCTTGAGTGTCATGTTCCGCTCCGTCCGAATTTCGACTTTAGTAAAGTTAGCGCTAACAAAGCCAGATGAGCGGAAAAGTCAAGCAAAACCTCTGTCAGCGCCAGAAAGCCAGCCAATCCAGAAAGGCGTAAAGCTTTTTCCCGAGGAAAACCAAATGTTCGGGTCCAAAGATAGCGTAGTCCAGAATCAACCCGCCAAGGATCAAGAGGCCAAGCCAGATAGCGATTTGGTTGGTCATAGCGGCCCCGAACGAAAATGCCCGCCCAGATAACCTGAGCGGGCAAAAATGTTCAAGATTTCAAACCGATCTTAGTTAAGCCGACCCATGGCAACAGCGACATCGGCCATGCGAACCGAGAAGCCCCATTCGTTGTCGTACCAGGCCAGAACCCGGACAAGGCGGCCGTCTACAACGCGGGTTTGTTCCGGCGCAAAGATCGAGCTTTCTTCGGTGTGGTTGAAATCGGTCGAAACCAGCGGCGCGGGTTCATAACCCAGAACGCGCTGCATCGGGCCAAGCGCGGCTTCGCGAACGATTTCATTGACCTCTTCGACAGACACTTCGCGCGATGAGCGGAAAGTCAGGTCCACCGCCGACACGTTCGGGGTAGGTACGCGGATGGCGGAACCGTCCAGACGGCCTTTCAGGTTCGGCAGAACCTCACCCAGTGCTTTCGCAGCTCCGGTCGATGTCGGGATCATCGACATGGCAGCGGCACGGGCGCGATACAGATCGCTGTGACGGCGATCCAGGGTCGGCTGGTCGCCAGTATAGGCGTGGATCGTGGTCATGATGCCGTTTTCGATGCCGACACCTTCGTCCAGAACCTTGGCAAGCGGAGCAAGGCAGTTCGTGGTGCAAGACCCATTCGAGACCATGTTGTCGTTGGCGGTCAGCGTGTTGTGGTTCACACCAAACACGATGGTTTTGTCGATGTTCTTGCCCGGTGCGGACAACAGAACCTTGCCGGCGCCACGCTCGAGGTGCGTTTTCGCCTTGGTGCCGTCATTGAATTTGCCGGTGCATTCCAGAACGACGTCGCAGCCTTCCCAATCCAGCTCGTTCATGTCGTAGGTCGAGAACATCTCCATCGGGCCGCGGCCCAGATCCATGGTGTTGCCATTGATGGCGATGTCGCGCGGAAACCGTCCATGAACGCTGTCGTATTTCAGCAGATGAGCCGAAGTTTCCAGCGGCCCGGTCGCGTTGACCTTGATAACTTCGATATCGTTCCGGCCTGACGCTGCGATATGCGACAGGGTACAGCGGCCGATACGGCCAAAACCATTGATGCCGACCTTGATGGTCATGTGACGTCTCCAAATGCGCTTGCCTTGCAGGCCATATAGCCGCGATTGGTGAATCTCAAAAGAGCAAAAGCGGCATATTTTTAATGTGTTAGCGCAAACTTCGTACGATTGCGCTAACGCTTGCACTGGCTGTAAGATTGGGTAGGTTCCTGAGGCGGCAGGTGACAGGAAAGGTAGCGCGATGAGCGGTCTTTTGGCTCTTTTGGATGACGTGGCGGGGATCGCCAAGGTTGCGGCGGCGTCGGTGGACGACGTGGTGGCGGCGGCGGGAAAGGCCGGGGCCAAGACGGCAGGGGTGATTATTGACGATGCAGCCGTCACTCCGAAATACGTTCAGGGTTTTGCGCCTGCGCGCGAGTTGCCAATCATCTGGCGGATTGCGCGTGGATCGGTATTCAACAAGATCGTGCTGTTGCTGCCTGTGGCCCTTTTGCTGGCCAATTTTGCGCCCTGGCTTATTACGCCGCTGCTTATGATCGGTGGGTCTTACTTATGCTTCGAGGGGGCTGAAAAGATATTTCATGTTCTGTTTCCACATGGCAGCCATGCCATTGATGAAGACATGAACGTGCGCGACCCTGGACATCTAGAGGAGCAGAAAGTCAAAGGTGCGATCAAAACGGATTTCATCCTGTCCGCCGAAATCATGACCATCGCACTGGCCGCGATCGAGGCGCCGAATCTGTGGATGCAGGCGGCGACTCTGGCGGTTGTGGGCATCGGGGTGACGGTGGCCGTCTATGGCTCGGTCGCGTTGATCGTGAAGATGGATGATGTCGGATTGTTTCTGGCAAACAATGCCCCGACACCTGTCGGGCGCGGGCTGGGGCGTGGATTGGTCAAGGCAATGCCCGGTGTGATGAAGACCCTGTCTATTGTTGGGACCGCGGCGATGCTGTGGGTCGGCGGATCGATCATCATTCATGGGATGGAAGTTCTGGGCTTCGGCTGGCTGGGCCATCACATCCACGACTGGGCATATGCGATTGGGCATTCCGTGTCAGACGGCTGGGTAGGGGCTGTCGAATGGATTTCCAAAGCAGCAATGGATGGTGTGTTTGGTCTGGCGTGGGGCTTTGTTCTGATCCCTGTAGCCACCAAGGTGATCGGGCCATTGCTATCAAAGAAGGCCGCAACACATTGAAATAAAAATAAAAAGGGCGGTTGATGCCGCCCTTTGCCTTATTCTTCGTGTGCTGGATTACAGTCCCAGCAATTTCTTGACCTTAGCAACGGTCGCCTCGGCAGTGATGCCAAAATGCTTGTACAGCTCATTCGCTGGAGCGGACGCGCCGAAGCTGGACATACCGATGAAGCCGGCCTTGGCTTCGCGGCCACGCTCACCCAATAGCCAGCGATCCCAGCCACCGGCGCGAACGGCGGCTTCGATACCGACGCGGACCGGACCACCGGGTAGAACGCGCTTGCGATAGGCTTCGTCCTGCTGTGCGAACAACTCCATACAGGGCATGGACACGACGCGAGTACCAATGCCTTCAGCCTCAAGCATCGCTTTGGCTTCCATAGCCAAAGAAACCTCGGAACCCGTTGCGATCAGGATGGCCTGACGTTTGCCTTCGGCATCAGCCAGCACATATGCACCTTGCGCGGTCAGGTTCTTGGCTTTGTGTTCCGTGCGTACGGTCGGAACGCCCTGACGGGTCAGCGACAGAACGGAGGGGCTGTCCTTGAACGTCAGTGCTAGTTCCCACGCTTCGGCGGTTTCCACAGAATCTGCGGGGCGGAACACATAGGTGTTCGGGGTCGCGCGCGAAATTGCCAGATGCTCGACCGGCTGGTGGGTCGGACCGTCTTCGCCCAGACCGATCGAGTCGTGAGTCATCACGAAGACCGAAGGAACCTTCATAAGCGCTGCCAGACGCATGGACGGACGGGCATAGTCGGTGAACGCCATGAACGTACCGCCATAAGGGCGAATGCCGCCGTGCAGGGCCATACCGTTCATTGCTGCAGCCATGCCGTGTTCGCGGATTCCGTAATGAATGTAACGGCCCTTACGATTTTCCGGTAGGAAGACACCCATGTCAGCCGATTTGGTATTGTTTGAACCGGTCAGGTCCGCCGAACCGCCAACTGTTTCGGTCATGATCGGGTTCACAACGTTCAGAACCTTCTCGGACGACGCTCGAGTTGCCAGTTTCGGCTGATCTTCCGAGATCTGCTTTTTGAACGCGCGGATCGCACCGGCCAGTTTTTTGGGCGCTTCAAACGCATAGGCGCGGTTGAATTCGGCTTGCTTGCGTTCGGACAACTGCGCGAAACGTTCTTCCCAAGCCGTACGCTCGGCGACGCCGCGGGAACCGATGGCCTCCCATGCGGATTTCACTTCGGCGGGCACATGGAACGCGTCATGCGGCCAGCCATAGCCTTCTTTCGCAGCCTTCAGTTGGTCCTGATCGGTCAGCGCGCCGTGACCTTTCGAGGTATCCTGAGCCGCGTGACCCAATGCGATGTGGCTTTCGCAGGCAATCATGGTCGGTTTATTCGACTTTTTCGCCTGTACGATGGCTGTGTCGATGGCTTGCGGATCATGCCCGTCAATCTCGATTACGTGCCAGCCCGAGGCTGCGAAACGGCGCACCTGATCGGTGCGATCAGCCATATCGACGGTGCCGTCGATTGTGATGTTGTTGTTGTCCCAGAAGACGATCAGCTTGCTCAGTTCATGACGACCGGCCAAGGTTATTGCCTCTTGGCTGACGCCTTCCATCAGGCAGCCGTCGCCGGCGATCACATAGGTATAGTGATCCACAACCTTCTTGCCATAATGCGCGCGCTGGATTTCTTCGGCCATGGCAAAGCCCACAGCGTTCGAGATGCCTTGGCCCAGCGGGCCGGTCGTGGTTTCGATGCCATCAACCAGGAAGTTCTCCGGGTGACCAGCTGTCTTTGCACCCAACTGGCGGAAGTTCTTGATTTCCTCAAGGGTCACGTCGCCGTGGCCGGTCAAATACAGCAGCGAATAGATCAGCATCGAACCGTGACCCGCCGACAGGATAAACCGGTCGCGGTCAGGCCAATTCGGGGCCGAGGCGTCGAATTTCAGGTGCTTTTCGAACAGCACGGTCGCAACGTCGGCCATGCCCATCGGCATACCGGAATGGCCGGAATTGGCGGCGGCGACGGCGTCAAGGGTCAGGGTGCGGATGGCCGCAGCTTTGTCCCAGTGTTCGGGGTTTGCATTGCGCAGCGCAGTCAGGTCCACGGGCGTTGTTCCTTTGGATTACAGGCAGATGTGGCGCTCAATACCATCCAGCCTCCAAAGTGCAAGTAGAACCGGGATTTCTGATGAGGTAGTGGTTCAAGAAAGCTGCCCAAGTTGTTGAAAGCAAACAGTGGGTATTTTCCGCCTCGTTAGGTTAGACTAGGGCAAGACGTGGATGATATTGATTCGGACTATCCGCGATACAAGGAACCTTGGTTAAGAGGTGGCAGGGGCATGAGCCAGATCGAAGAATTACATCGCCGTATTGTTGCTGCAATGGATCGGATAGGGACCGGCGTCGATACGCTGCGGGATACGTCTCCGGTCAGCGGTGGTGCAGATGACGCTCTGCGGACGGCATTGGATGATGAACGTGTCGCCAATGCGCAGTTGGAAGAACGTCTGAAATCGCTGAAAGAGCGCCACGAACTAGAAGTCGACGCCATGCGTTCGGACATGGAACGGCTGCGGACCACGCCCGTTGAAAGCCCGGAAAACGGGGCATTGCGCGAGCAATTGGCAGAGGCGCAGGCAAAACTGGCCTCGGTTGAGGCCGCCCGCGCCGAGTTGGCCGCGGCTAAGGCCGCGCTGGAAAATCAGGATGAGGTTGAGGCGCTAAAGGCCGAAAATGCACAGCTCAAGGCCGCCGCGGCTGCGACACGGGGTGTCGAAGCCGAAAACGCGCGCCTGCGGTCTGAACTGGCGGACAGCGAACGCGTCGCCGAGTTGAGCGCCGAGCTGGATATGTTGCGCGCTGAGCGATCCAGTCACGGGGCGGCGATGTCCCGTCTGGATGACGATCTGCAACGCATGCGCAAGGCGAATGAACAGTTGCGGCAATCGGTGGATGAACTGCGCGCCGCCGCCGAAGACGGCGTGCCGGATGCTGATCTGCTTAACCGCGCAACAGTGGCAGAACTTGAGGCGACGCGCGCCGCACAAGCAACCGACGCTGCCGAAGCGCACGCAGTTCTGGCGCGGTTAGAGCCGTTGCTGTCGAAGGCGAAACTGGCAGAAGGAGAGGTTGAATAATGCCCGAATTGACTATTCAAATCGGTGGCCGCGGCTTTGATGTCTCGTGCCAGGAGGGCGAAGAGGCATTCCTGCATTCGGCTGCCAAATTGCTGGATGACGAGGCGCAAGTTTTGTCCGATCAGATCGGGCGCATGCCAGAATCACGGATGCTGCTGATGGCCGGGCTGATGCTGGCCGACAAGGCCGCCGGAACCGATGACAAGATCAAGGCGCTCGAGGCAAAACTGGCCGAGGTTGAAACCGAGCTTCGAACCCTCAGAAACATGCCACAGCCCGAGCCTGAGCGTATCGAGGTGGCCGTGGTACCTCCGTCAGTGACGGACACGCTGGCGGAAATAGCCGCGCGGGCCGAAGCCTTGGCATCCGTGATCGAGGAGAAGTCAGCGGGATGAACTCTGTAAAGACGGTCGCCTGCGCCGTGGCATTTGCTTTGCCCGGTGGCTTGGCTTGGGCTGAGATCGACATTCTGCCAGTGACATTCACGTGCCAGAACGGCGTGCCATTGGAAGTGGCCTATTTCAACGCGCCGGACGGGTCGAGTGCAGCAGCAATGATGGTAGACAACCAATTGGTCACTCTGCGTCAGGTCCAAAGCGGTTCCGGCATACGCTATGAATCCGACGGAGAGACAGGGACGTACATCCTGCGCTCAAAAGGATGGGACGCAACGGTGAGCTTTCTGGCGACAGGATCGGATGCCGCCAGTGAGCAGGTCATTCTGGATAATTGCGTTAGCCGCTGATCAAGCGTTTGCTTCGCGGATCTTGTCGGCTGCTTCTTTGTTGTAGCCGACACCGTTGTCGTCAAACAGCGTGTCCAACTCGCCAGAAAGGGTCATCTCGGTGATGATATCGCAGCCACCAACGAACTCGCCTTTGACGTACAGCTGAGGCACGGTCGGCCAGTCGGAATAATCCTTGATGCCCTGACGCACGTCTTCATCGGCCAGAACGTTCACGTCAGTGAAATCCACACCCATGTAGTTCAGTACACCGGCCACACGGGACGAAAACCCGCACTGCGGCATGTCCTTGGTGCCTTTCATGTACAGCACAACATCATTGGCTTTGACGGTTTCGTCGATATGGGTCTTAACGTCGCTCATCTTGCTTGTCCTTTTCACCCGCATTCGGGGCGGTCGTTTCATTCTGTGACGGGTCAGAGGTCCATCCTTCTTCCTCCAACCGTCGGTGTTCGGCTTGCGCCAGGGCCAGCGGATCCAGCCCGTATCTTTCAATGCCGCCGACCTTACTGATTTTGTCCGGGTCGGGACGCATATCGGCGAGGTTACGTTTCCGGTTGCGTTTCACATAGGCTTCGATCAGCGCGGCGGCAACTATCAATGTTGCGAGTACACCTATCCAAAAGAGCCAGCTGTTCATTTTTTCGGAGCCATGGCTTTGGCATATTGTTGCGGATCGCGAGGGATCGCCATGGCGCTTACCCCACCGCCTTTACCAGTGTCGGTGGTTGATGCAACTAAACTTGAGTCCTGACTAGGGGTCGCACCTCTGGGGGTCCGGGTAACTCGTTTTCGTTCTGATCTGCTACGTCTGAAAATTGCCACCACGTACACACCGATGATGGCTAACAGCACAATGCCCCAAATCGAGTATGCCCAAAAACCTGTGCTCATTCAGGCACTTTCGTCGTCAACGCCAGCGCGTGTAACTCTCCATCCGGGCCGTCCATTTTGCCTTTCAACGCAGCATAGACCGCGCGCTGCTGCTGAACCCTGTTTTTCCCGCGAAAGCTCTCGTCCACGACCATGGCGGACATATGCACGCCGTCATGCCCGCCAACCTGTATTTCCGCATCCGGAAAGGCTTCGCGCAGCAAGTGTTCGATTTCGTGGGCGCTCATCGGCATGTAGGTAACTCCTGAAGATCTTTCCCAAGATGTAGAGCGCCGGGGCGGGGCGCGCAAGGGTGTGATGGTTGGCTTGAAACGACAAAACCTGCGCCGGTGTGGGCACAGGTTTTGCGAATAAGTTTCAAGATATGATCAAGCCACGGCAGCGGCAAAGCTGTCGCGGAACGTGTCCGTCAACTCGGCCAGAGGGGCCTCGGAATTGCCGACCTTGACGGCGTCACCAGTAAAGCGACCGACCGAGACCAGTGGAACACCGGCCTGACCTGCTGCGATCATCAGCGCCTCGGCCTGGTCAAAGTTGCAGGCGACCAGATAACGGGCCTGATCTTCGCCAAACAAAAACTCGGTCGAGGCTTCGTCGAGGTGAACGCCGACACCTGCGGCTTCGGCCAGTTCAAAAGCCGCCAGGGCCAGGCCGCCATCACCCAGATCGGTGCAGGCCTTGATCATCTCGCGATTGGCGCGGATAAACTCACCATTGCGCTTTTCGGCGTCGAGATCGACATGCGGCGCGTCGCCGTCTTCGCGGTTGAACACTTCGGCCAGAAGAGCCGACTGACCCAGATGCCCATTTGTTTCGCCGATGACCAGCGCGACGTGGCCTTCGCGGACCTCGTTACCGATGATTTCGTCGGTGTGGTCCAACAGGCCAACCGCGCCAATGGTCGGAGTAGGCAGGATCGCTTGACCGTCGGTCTCATTATACAGCGACACGTTGCCCGACACGATGGGCATGTCCAGCGCGGCGACCGCAGCGCCGATACCCTGAATTGCGCCAACAAACTGGCCCATGATCTCGGGCTTTTCGGGGTTTCCGAAATTCAGGTTGTCGGTGGTGGCCAGTGGTTTTGCCCCAACGGCAGTCAGGTTGCGGTACGCTTCGGCGACGGCCTGCTTGCCACCCTCAACCGGGTTGGCGCGCACATAGCGGGGGGTGACATCGCTGGTGAAGGCCAATGCCTTGTCTGTGCCATGCACGCGAACCATGCCCGCACCCAGACCCGGCGTGCGCGCGGTGTCGGCCATGACCATGGTGTCGTATTGTTCGTACACCCATTGCTTGCCCGCATAGTTCGGCGAAGCGAGGAGGGCGCGCAGGCCGTCGATCGGGTCGATCTGCGGGACCTCGGCCAGTTCTTCGGCTTCGGGCGTAAGCTCCCACGGGCGGTCGTATTCCGGTGCGGTGGAAGACAGCTTCGACAGCACAAGATCGGCTTTAACCTCGCCGTTATGGACAATCAGGAAGCGATCTTCGGCGATGGTCTCGCCGACAATGGCAAAATCCAGATCCCATTTCTCGAACACGGCGCGGGCTTCTGCCTCAAGCTCAGGCTTCAGGACCATCAGCATGCGTTCCTGAGACTCAGACAGCATCATCTCGTACGCTGTCATATCCTCTTCGCGCTGAGGGACGTTCTCCAGATCGAGGCGCACGCCCAGACCACCTTTGTCGCCCATTTCAACGGCGGAACAGGTCAGACCCGCCGCACCCATGTCCTGGATTGAGATCACGGCACCGGTCTGCATCAGTTCCAGCGTCGCCTCCATCAGGCGCTTTTCGGTGAAGGGGTCGCCAACCTGAACGGTGGGGCGTTTTTCTTCGATCGTGTCGTCAAACTCGGCCGAGGCCATGGTTGCGCCGCCAACGCCGTCACGACCGGTTTTGGCACCCAGATAGACGACGGGCATGCCAACACCGGACGCTGCCGAGTAGAAAATCTTGTCACTGTCGGCCAGACCTGCGGCAAAGGCGTTCACAAGGCAGTTGCCGTTATAGGCGGGATGGAATCGCACTTCGCCGCCGACGCAGGGCACACCAAAGCAGTTACCGTAACCGCCAATGCCTTCGACGACGCCATTGACCAGCTGACGGGTCTTGTGATGGCCGGGTTCGCCAAAGGACAGGGCATTCATTGACGCAATGGGCCGCGCGCCCATGGTGAAAACATCGCGCAGGATGCCGCCAACACCGGTCGCAGCACCCTGATAGGGTTCGATGTATGACGGGTGATTGTGGCTTTCCATTTTGAAAACAACAGCTTGCCCGTCTCCGATATCAACGACCCCAGCATTTTCACCCGGACCACAGATCACCTGAGGGCCCGAAGTAGGCAGGGTGCGCAGCCACTTTTTCGAGGATTTGTACGAGCAATGCTCATTCCACATGGCGGAAAAGATGCCCAGTTCGGTAAAGGTCGGCTCGCGACCGATGATCTCAAGGATCATGTCGTATTCGTCGGGCTTCAGTCCGTGGGCGGCAATCAGATCCGGTGTGATGGCGGGCTCTTGCATCGTCTGTCCTGTTTTCAAGGTGGCCGAGATTGCGCGCCTTTTAGGGCAAGGGCGCGTCGGTGGAAAGGGTTAAGACCGGGGTTGGCGGGTTTCGCTTGGCGATCCAATCAAAAAAGGCCGCCTCGAGGGCGGCCTTTGTGCTGTTTGCAGTGTCAAAGTGCTATTTCGGAGCACCGTGTTCGGAACCCGGCTTCTGACCTTGCTGTTCCGCTTGTTGGTTGGCGGCCTCTCCGGCAGCTGCGCCAATAGCGGCCTTTTGTTCTTCGCTCAGATTGTCCGCGTCATCCAGACCGGGGATCGCAACGCGTACCTCGCGGCGGGCAAAGTCGATGCCATTTTCTTTGAACGCGGCCTTCACCCGGTTGAAGATTTCCTTGCGCAGGGTGAACTGCTTGCCTGGCTTGGCCATGAATTTGCCGCGGATGATCATGCCAACGTCGTCAAAATCAAACACGCCCTGCGACTTGAAGGGTTGCAGGAAGCCGTCCTTATGGGTTTCGTCCTCCATCATCTCGGCACCGATCTTCTTAAAGATCTTCTTGACCTTGTTGGGGTCGGTGTCGAAGGGCACGGTGAATTTCAGCTTCATGATGACCCAGTCGCGGCTGTAGTTGGTCAGCTTTTGAATCTCACCGTAGGGAATAGTGTGAACCGGCCCGCGGTGATGGCGCAGTTGCATTGAACGGATCGAGATTTTTTCGACCGTACCGGTGGTGCCGCCGACATCCACGTATTCTCCAACACGGAAGGCGTCATCGACCAGGAAGAAGATACCGCCCACGATATCGGCCACCAGCTTTTGTGCGCCAAAACCAATGGCCAGACCCAGGACACCAGCACCGGCCAGCAGGGGGGTGATGTTGATCCCCAACGCCCCAAGCGCCAGCAGCACAAAGATGACCGCGATAGCGACCTGAGCGGTCACACGCAGCAGGGGCAGGACGGTGGCCAATCGTGACCCGCCCGAGCCACCACCTTCGCCAGCCTCTTCATCCGGGCTTTGATCGGCTGCTTGTTCTTTGGCCAGACGGCGATTGACCCAAAGCGACACAAGCTCATTAAGGATGTACCCAACGGCGATAATGATAAAGAACTGGATCACCTTGCTGCCGGATTCATCACCTCCGCCCGCGATTTCCCGAAGATCAAGGTCCCACGCGTTGGCGATCATCAAGATGACCAGAATGCCAGCCAATACCCGTCCAATGCGAATATAGCTGCGCTTGGTCGATTTATACGCCTTTTCGGCAACCGGGCCTTCGCCCTGCATGGGTGGCTGCAGATGGCGCACCAAACCACGTATCAGCGTATCAAGCGCGGGTGCAATCAGCAGCCAGAACATGGTGGTGAAATGTGCACCCTGCAGCAACAAGGCGCGCAACATCGGGTCGCGCTGGGCAGCCAGGAACTCGACAAGTAGCCAGATCACCGCAGATACGCCGATGGCGAAATATGGGTAATAATGAGCGACTTCCTCGTCGAACTTGGTGTGGTCCGGGTCTGTCCCCAGCATCATCTGGGACAGGCCTTCACGGGCTTTCCAGGCAATCACTCCGATATAGATGTGGATTGCACCGTTCAGCCAGAACCCGATCCGGGTTTCACGCCCGGTGATGCCGTTCAATTCGTTGAAATGGATAATGAACAACGTCAACCCGATCAGGATCAACAGCCCGATCAGATTACGGTGCAGGTATTTTGCCCAGTGGTCGTCAATGTTGACCAGCCGATATTGGGGTTGGTTCGGGGCCAGTATGAACCGCGAGGCAGCCGCGCCAAGGCGTGGAACCCAGATCAGGTAAAGGACGAAAGGTGCGGCGTAGGTCAGTTGTTCAGGCGTCAACAATCCGCGTCCCAAGGCGCGGATCACGACATAAAAAACAACTAGCCCAGCAATCTCGCGGCAAAAGCGGCGAAACAGGAAGCTTACCGCACCCCAAAGGTCACTTTCCTCGGTCGCACTTGCTTGACTGTGCCATCTGTTGGTGAGCAGGTAGAAAAGCTTTTCCGCAATGTAGCCTGCAATCAAAACGCTCAGAATCAAACCCATCAGCGTAAGAGCGCCGCTTGATCCGAATGTGCTTATAAAGTTCTCGGCCGCATGGGCCTGAGCGCTGAATATATTCGGCACCGTGACCACGACCTGCGTCCAGGACGTCACCATTGCCGCCCAAATTGCGCCGATTTCCTTGATGGGATCTTCGCGATCCTCTGCTTCGGCAGCCTTTTGTTCAGCGACCGCGTCCAAACGCTCAAGCAAAATAGCGCGGACCTGATCGTCAGACATACGCGCGACCAGATCGTCCACCTGTTCAGGCGTCAGATCATCGGGAATGCTGATAGTGGTTGAGGAACCGGTCGATCCGCTATCCTGCGCAAGAACCGGCCCTGAAAGGCAAATGACGGAAAGTATCGCCAACAAAAGGCGAAGGGGCTGAAACATCGAATCTGTCCTCGAACACAAGTCTTCGTGAATTTTTCGTGATCATAGGTCTAAGTGCCCGAGTTTCCCAGATGTTTTGCCAGCCGAACACAGCGCGCGTTGCCGAATGGCCAAAAAAAAGGCCGAGCACTAAGCTCGGCCGTAGTCCAACAGGGAGGTATGAAGATGATGAGCGTTTCAGCATCACCGCCTTCGAGAGTTCATTTAGGGATCACTTTGTGAACGATCAAGAGATTTCAGAATGATTGCTGATCAACCCCGCTATGCCAGTGGTGCATAGCTAGAGTTTTCCCATCTGCTTCAATTGTTTGCGCTGCGTTATGATCTCATCCTGAACAAAGTCACGGAAGGCCGCGACGCGCTTGGAATGGCGCAGTTCCTCGGGATAGGCGAGGTATACGGGAACATCCGCACTTTCGATATCCGACAGGATCGGCGCGACATTGGGAAGCCCTTGGGTAACGTAGTCCGGCAGGACGCCAATACCCAAGTTATGCAGCACACCCTGAAGCACACCAAAATAATTGTTCACGGTCAGCAGGGATCCTGGATTGTACGTCATCAGATGGCGCACCATCGCAGCTCCCGCACCAACTTGCGGTGCTGAAGGTGTCTGACAGATCAGCCGGTGATTTTTGATTTCGTCCAAAGATTTCAGCATACCGCCATGGGTATCGATGTATTCCTGCGTCGCATACAGCTGCATCTGCACGGTCATCAGGCGTTTGCGGACCAGATCGGCCTGGCTGGGCTCTTTCATGCGGATGGCGACATCAGCCTCGCGCATGGGCAGGTCTAGCACGCGCTCTTCCAGCATCAGGTCGATATTGAGATCGGGGAACTGGTCGTACAGTTTCGGCAGGCGCGGTGCCAGCCAAAGCGTGCCAAAGCCGTACGTAGTTGTGACGCGCAGAACGCCAAACACTTCTTCTTCGCTGTCGCGAATGCGCGCAGCAGCAGCGTCCAGACGTTTTGTCATGGCCGAGGTTGCGTCAAACAACAACTCGCCCTGTTCTGTCAGGATCAACCCGCGCGCGTGGCGGTGGAACAGCGTCGAATCAAGCGACTCTTCCAACGCTCTGATCTGTCGGCTGACGGCCGATTGCGACAAGTTTAGCTTGTCACCCGCATGAGTCAGGCTGCCTGCATCCGCAACTGCGTGAAATATTCTAAGCTTGTCCCAATCCATCGCCGCAACTTTCGTTATCTTTCGAACTGCCTATATGAAATAGGTAGCAACTTCTACATTCAAACGGTGAAATCCTTAGGTTTCAGGGGATAAACCCTATGCAGGTCAGAATTTATGACCTAAAATGTAGAAATATATAGCACACTGATCTGACGTGGGGAGGCGTTTGATGAGTCAGCCGCAAATATCGCTAAATGATCGTTACGATCTGGATAAGAATCCAATTCTTTTGAACGGCACGCAGGCGCTGGTTCGCCTGATGCTGATGCAAAAGTCCCGGGATACGCAGGCAGGACTGAATACAGCTGGATTGGTGACCGGGTACCGCGGCTCACCGCTGGGCGCGGTGGACCTACAGATGACGCGGGCACAGAAACAGCTGACTGAAAGCGACATCACATTCCAGTACGGTTTGAACGAGGACCTAGCCGCCACAGCGCTTTGGGGCAGCCAGCAGGCTGGGCTGCGCGGGGATGGGCGGTTCGATGGTGTTTTCGGTCTCTGGTACGGCAAGGGGCCGGGTGTAGACCGGTCCGGTGACGTGATGCGCCACGCAAATATGGCGGGTACGGCCAAACATGGCGGCGTGCTGGTGGCGATGGGTGATGACCATACTGGCGAAAGCTCGACCGTTCTGCATCAGTCGGAATGGTCTTTGGTTGATATGTACATGCCAATTGTCAGCCCTGCGGGTGTGCAAGAGATTTTAGACTATGGCGTTTACGGTTTCGCGCTCAGCCGGTTTTCGGGGCTTTGGGTTGGCCTGAAGACGATGAAGGACACGATTGAGGTCACGTCGGTCGTTGATGGCAGTGCTGACCGGATGAAGCTTGTCGTGCCCGAGTTCGACATGCCCGAGGGCGGATTGAACATACGTTTGGGCGACACGCCGCACCTGCAAGAAGGGCGGATCATCGACCACAAACGTTTCGCGGCCGAGATGTTCTCGCACGCCAACAAGATGGACAAGCGTGTGTGGGGCAAACCCGGCGCCAAGATCGGGTTTGTCGCGGCCGGCAAGAACTGGCTGGATCTGTCCCATGCCATGTCGTTGCTGAACATCGACGCGGATGAGGCTGAACGGTTGGGGATCACAACCTACAAGATCGGCCAGACTTTCCCATTGGATATGACTGGATTTCACGACTGGGCTGAGGGACTGGACCTGATTGTTATCGTTGAAGAAAAGCGAAAATTGATCGAGGTTCAGGTCAAAGAAGCCATCTTTGACGACCGTCGCGGTCGCCGGGTTTATGGCTGGTACAAGGGTGGGGCCGGGACTCTGCATCGCGAGGAACTGTTTCCGACCCGTGGTGCGCTTGATCCGAATATGATCGCCGAGAAGCTGGGTGAGATTCTGATCGAAGAGGGCCACGACACAGAAGGCGTCCGCGCCGGTTTGGCCAAACTGTCCGAGGCCCGCCGAGCCGACAACGCCGAAGAAATCGCGACTCGTCTGCCGTATTTCTGTTCGGGCTGTCCGCATAACAGTTCTACCCGGTTGCCCGACGGCAGTCGCGCCTATGCGGGTATTGGCTGTCATTATATGGTGCAATGGATGGACCGCGAGACCACCGGGTTCACGCAGATGGGGGGTGAGGGCGCAAACTGGATTGGCGAAGCGCCATTTTCGACCACCAAGCACGTGTTCCAGAACCTTGGTGACGGGACGTATAACCATTCCGGCGTGCAGGCGATCCGGGCGGCGTTGGCTGCGGGCACCAACATCACTTTCAAAATCCTGTTCAACGACGCTGTCGCCATGACCGGCGGTCAGGAAAACGAGGGCGGACTGTCGGCGGAACGGATTGTTGCCGAGGTCAAGGCTATGGGCGTGCAGAACGTGGCCGTAGTCTATGACGAAAAGGAAGATGTGAATTTCAAGGCGATGCCTGCTGGTGTGGAAACCTTTGAGCGCGCGGATTTGATGCGGGTACAAGAACGGTTCCGCGAGACCGAGGGTGTTTCGGTCATCGTCTACATCCAAACCTGCGCGGCCGAAAAACGGCGTCGGCGCAAACGAGGTGAGTTTCCTGACCCCGATAAGCGCGTATTCATCAATACTGACATTTGCGAGGGATGCGGCGATTGCGGCGTGCAATCGAACTGCGTCTCGATTGTGCCGAAAGAGACAGAGTTGGGTCGCAAACGGGCTATTGATCAATCAAGCTGCAACAAGGATTTTTCTTGCCTCAACGGGTTTTGCCCGTCGTTCGTAACCTTGGAAGGTGCAAAAATCCGCAAGGAAGCAACCACCGATATCGATCTACCGGATCTACCTGAACCAGTGCTGCCTGAAATCAAAGGGACACATAACGTGGTGATCACTGGTGTTGGCGGCACAGGTGTGGTGACGCTGGGTGCGATCCTGGCACAGGCGGCACAGATCGACGGTAAAGGCGCCGGAATGATGGAGATGGCAGGTCTTGCTCAAAAAGGTGGTGCCGTTCATATCCATTGTCGCTTGGCAAACCGGCCCGAGGATATCAGCGCTATTCGTGTTGCCACAGGTGAGGCACATGCACTGATCGGTGGCGATCTGGTTGTCTCTGCCGGGGCCAAGACGCTGGGTCTGACGCGCGCGGGTCAAACCGGGGCCGTGATCAACAATCATGAGACGGTGACCGGAGATTTCACCCGCGATACCGATTTCCGAATTCCGGGTGACCGGCTCGAACTGGCCTTGCAGGCGCGGTTGAAGGATGACGTCTCACTGTTTGACGCAACCGATCTGGCGCGCGCGGTGATGGGCGACTCGATCTATTCCAACATGATGGTTTTTGGTGCGGCCTGGCAGAAGGGCTTGTTGCCCATCAGCCATGATGCCGTAATTCAGGCCATCGAACTGAATGGAACTGCGGTCGAGCGCAACAAGCGTGCTTTTGACATAGGGCGTTGGGCGGTTCTGCACTCGCAGGAGGTCGCAGGCATTTTAGAGCCTAACGTGTCAGATATGCCAAAATCTTTAGAGCAAAAGATCGACTATCGAGCGCAGCACCTGACAGCGTATCAAAGCGGTCGGTTGGCGAAACGATATCGCAAACTGGTGGACATGTTTGATGATGAATCAATTCGCGAAGCCGTGGCAAAAGGCTATCATAAGTTGTTGTCTTACAAGGATGAATACGAGGTTGCCCGGTTGATGTTGGACAGCCGCGAAAAAGCCGTGGCCGAGTTTGACGGGGATTTCAAAATGACCTTTCATCTGGCCCCGCCCATCCTTGGCGGAACTGGTGCTGACGGACGTCCGCGCAAACGTTCCTTCGGTGAGTGGATTTTGAAGCCGATGAAACTGCTCACTCGGTTGAAGTCACTGCGGGGAACACCTCTGGATATTTTTGGTTACAGTGCAGAACGGCGGATGGAACGCGCGTTGATCAAGCAATATGAAAATGATCTCAATGAGATAAAACCTCTTGTTACACCTCAGACCCGCGACGCAGTGATTGCGCTGGCGCAATTGCCGCTGGACATTCGCGGGTTCGGGCCGGTGTTGCAGGCCAACGAGGCCAAGGCGGCCAAACGGCGCGAGGAATTACTGGCCACCATACGGAACGGAGGGCCAGAGCTGCGCGCTGCCGCCGAATAAACCGTAACGGGATTGTCACGAAACCTAGGCAAAATTGCCGCTTATACTTATCTTGCAGGCCGCAAACTCTCGGAGAGTCGTATGCCCTCGCGCCGCCATATCGCTCGTGACATATCCTATGCCTATTCCGCCGCAACCAAAGGGGGGCGGATGGTGATCAAGCTGATGGAGAACACCACTGGGCGTTTGCGCCTGATCAAGCGCGCAGACGGTTATGAGAAAGAGGTCGCCAAAGGGCGCGACTTTTGGTCGGTCATGGTGGGTCGCTATGGCCTGTCGCTGGATATTGTCGACGGTTCGTTGACGAATATTCCGACGACCGGGCCTCTGATTCTGATTGCCAATCATCCTTACGGTATTCTGGACGGGTTGATGATGGGTCACATCCTGTCTCAGACACGTGGCGATTTCCGAATTTTGGCCAATCACGTGTTTCGCAAAGCCGAGGATCTGAACAAGATCGTCCTGCCGATTTCGTTTGATGAAACCAAAGAGGCGATGAGACAGAACCTTGAGACGCGAAAAGCGGCGTTGAAATATTTGGACGAGGGCGGAGCCATCGGGATATTTCCGGGTGGTACGGTCAGCACCGGGCTCAAACCCTTTTCACACCCGATGGATCCAGGCTGGCGTGGGTTCACGGCAAGAATGGTGGCCAAATCGAACGCTACTGTAGTGCCGGTCTTCTTTGACGGTCACACGTCGCGCTTGTTCCAGATTGCCAGTCATTTGCACAATACTTTACGCATGGGACTGCTGATCAAAGAGTTCAAAAAACGCGTGGATACACCTGTCAAAGTGGTGATCGGAGAGCCCATCGGCCGCGACGTTCTGGACCCATTGGCCACGGATACGCGCAAGATGATGGATTTCTTGCGCAAAGCCACGTATGAGCTGTCCCCGACGCCGTTGAAATCTTATGATTACGGCTATGAATTTGAGGAACGGCATCGCGCCTAAAGAGGCTAATGGCAGTAGGCATTTTTGATTCTGGTTTGGGCGGTTTAACCGTTCTTGACGCCGCGCAGAAACGTCTGCCGGACGTGGATTTTCTGTACTTTGCGGACAGCGCGCATGCGCCCTATGGCGTGCGGGACGCCGAGAATATTTATGCTCTGACACGGCACGCTGTTTACAACTTGTGGGACCGTGGCTGCGATCTGGTGATTCTGGCCTGTAACACCGCCAGCGCCGCCGCGCTGCGTCGGATGCAGGAAGAGGGTGTGCCTGCCGGCAAGCGTGTCCTGGGAGTCTTTGTGCCTTTGATCGAGGCATTGACTGAGCGGCAGTGGGGCGACAACAGCCCTCCGCGTGAGGTTGCCGTAAAGCACGTTGCTTTGTTTGCCACGCCCGCAACGGTGTCTAGCCGAGCCTTCCAGCGAGAGCTGGCGTTCCGAGCCATCGGCGTAGACGTCGAGGCGCAAGCGTGCGGCGGCGTGGTTGATGCCATCGAAGACGGCGACATGATCTTGGCCGAGGCACTGGTACGCAGCCATGTGGATGCGCTGAAACGGAAAATGCCAGAACCGCAAGCAGCCATTCTGGGTTGCACGCATTACCCGTTGATGGCGGAAACCTTTCAGGCCGCCTTGGGCCCGGATGTTCAGGTTTACAGTCAGGGCGCCTTGGTTGCTGAAAGCCTTAGGGATTACCTTCAACGTCACCCCAACATGCAGGGTGAAGGCAAGGGCGGCTTCTTGACGACAGGAAAGCCAGATTTTGTCAGCGACCGGGCGACGCAGTTCCTCCGACGACAAATTTCGTTCGAGGCCGCCTGACTTAGGTCAAGGACGCTGCTGCACACTCTCCTTTATTCGAAGACCGTCACATCGGCGGTCGTGATTTGTGACACACTGGAACAAGAGGTCTGACATGACCCATAAAATCGCAATTCTGGGTGCTTCGGGTTATACCGGCGCCGAACTGGTGCGGCTGATCGCCGAGCACCCGAATATGGAAATCACTGCCTTGGCCGCCGAGCGGAAGGCCGGCATGTCAATGGCACAGGTCTTTCCGCATCTGCGTCACATGGATTTGCCAGACCTGTGCAAAATCTCTGAGATCGACTTTTCCACGGTCGACCTGTGTTTCTGCGCCTTGCCACACAAAACTAGCCAAGAGGTCATTCGTGACCTGCCGCAAAACCTCAAAATCGTTGATCTGTCCGCGGATTTCCGTCTGCGTGACCCGAATGAATACGAAAAATGGTACGGAAACCCGCACACCGCGCTGCAACAGCAGGACGAGGCCGTCTATGGCCTGACCGAGTTCTACCGGGATGACATCCGCAATGCGCGGTTGGTCGCGGGAACCGGGTGTAATGCAGCGACGGGTCAGTATGTGCTGCGTCCGTTGATTTCTGCAGGTGTTATCGATTTGGATGATATCGTGCTGGATCTGAAATGCGCCGTTTCGGGCGCAGGCCGGTCGCTGAAGGAAAATCTGCTGCATGCGGAACTCAGCGAAGGCTACAATGCGTATGCCGTTGGCGGTACGCACCGGCATCTGGGTGAGTTCGATCAGGAATTCTCGGCACTGGCGGGGCGTACGGTGCATGTGCAGTTCACGCCGCACCTGATCCCGGCTAACCGGGGAATTCTTGCGACGACTTACGTCAAAGGGGACTCGGCAAGTGTGTATGAGACACTTGCCAAAGCCTATGAAGATGAACCCTTTATTCAGATGTTGCCGTTCGGCGAAACACCTTCGACCCACCATGTGCGCGGTTCAAATTTCTGCCATATCGGTGTTGTCGGCGACCGGATCGAACGCCGCGCCATCGTGATCGGCGCACTGGATAACCTGACAAAAGGTAGCAGCGGCCAAGCCTTGCAGAACGCCAACCTGATGTTAGGTGAAGATGAAACCCGGGGGCTGATGATGGCCCCGCTATTCCCGTGAGGACGGTATGAAAACGCTCAAGAAACGTCGTCGAGTACAAGTCATTCTTCTGGCCGTCGTGGCTTTGGTCTTGGCGACGGGGTTGATTGGGTTTGCGATGCGCGATGGCATTAACTTTTTCCGCTCTCCCAGTCAGGTGATTGCTGAACCCCCGAAACCGACAGAAGTGTTTCGTATCGGCGGTCTGGTCGAGGAAGGCTCGATCATTCGCGGGCAGGGCGAGACGGTGCGTTTCGTCGTGACCGATGGCGGTGAAAGTGTGCCGGTGGCGTTTACCGGGGTTCTGCCGGATCTGTTTGCGGAAAACCAGGGCATGGTAGGGACGGGTTCTTACGTGAACGGTGTATTCGAAGCCACAGAAATTCTTGCAAAACACGACGAAACGTACATGCCGAAAGAGGTGGTCGACGCCCTGAAAGAACAGGGTGTTTACAAAGAGGCTGGTGAAAGCTGATTTACCTTAGCTAACAAGCAAGAACTGATGGGCGTTGCGCATGCAGCGCCCTTTTTCATTGCGCCAAATTAACCGGTTAGCCTCAGCGTTTGGTCAACGGCAGGCGGAGGGTGCGATGCAGACGGTGCGACAGATTGCAACTGAGATCGTGGCGCGAGAAGGTGGCTTTGTGGACGATTCGGACGATCCCGGTGGCGCGACGAAATACGGGGTGACCATTCACACGATGCGGCGTCTCGGGCTTGATCTTTCAGGTGACGGGATAATCAACCGCACCGATGTTCGGATGCTCAGCAAATCTCAGGCCATTGATATTTTCGTGCAGCATTATTTTGAACAACCGCGATTGGACCTCTTGCCGCACGAATTGCGGGCTTCGGTTTTTGACATGTATGTCAACGCTGGCAGTCACGCGGTCAAAATCCTGCAACGTCTATTGCGCGATATGGGGTTCGAAATCGTGGTTGATGGGGCAATTGGTCCCAAAACCGCGCGGGCCTGCCGGGATGCGGCTGACCCCGATCCGGATGCACTCAGGGATGCGTACGGTGTGGCGCGGCGGAACTACTATTTCCGTCTGGCAGATCATCGACCTGCGTCACGCAAATATGCCCGCACTCGGGCGGGCCGCAAGGGCGGTTGGATTCGCCGGGCCGAGGAATTTGTTTCGCCGATTTACCACCTGAGTGACGCGGAATTTCAAGCGAGGGTTTCAGGATGGGTTTGATCACGGACGTGTTGACGTTTTTGTTTGGCGGTAGCCGAAATGTCGTGCGGGAAACTGCTGAAATATTCAGGGAAAATGCTGAAAACGGGGCAGAGCGTGGTCTGGCTTTGCGACAGCAGGCGATGGTTCAGTTCGGAGATGAATTTGAGGGCCCTAATAAGGGCGCGTTTGACCGGTTCATGGATGGGCTCAACCGTCTGCCGCGACCGGCTATGGCACTTGGTACTTTGGGTTTGTTTGTCGCGGCGATGGTCGATCCGCTGTGGTTTGCGGCCCGAATGCAGGGGATTGCCCTGGTACCGGAACCCCTGTGGTGGTTGCTGGGGGTGATTGTGTCCTTCTATTTCGGCGCGCGTCATCAGGCCAAGGTGCAAGACCTGCAGCGAGAGATCACCGCAACGATGCAGCGCACGCCTCAGGTTTTAGAAAACCTGCAAGCCCTGAAGGCAATGCATGGCGACGCTGTCGGCGCAGCAAATCCCGGAACGGACGCCGAGTTGGCGGAAAAGGCAGGCCGTCCGGACGCAAATTCGGCGCTTGAGGATTGGCGACGCAATCGCGTGGCCTAAACCGCGACACTATGCTCGCCCCAAAGGGGCGAAAGTGATTGGTGCTTGCCCCGGAACAGGAATATACCCGGGCCATGATTACCGAACTTGGCCACTTTGCCCTGATCCTCGCTTTTCTGGTTGCCATCGTGCAATCGGTGGTTCCACTGATAGGCGCAGCGAAACGCTGGCCTAGCTGGATGAATTTCGCTGAACCGGCGGCAATCATTCAATTTACGATGGTTGCCTTTTCGTTCGGTGCGCTGGTCTGGGCCTTTGTGACGTCCGATTTCTCGCTGAGGATCGTGGTTGAAAACAGTCACTCGGCCAAACCAATGTTGTACAAGATCAGCGGAACATGGGGTAACCACGAAGGCTCTATGCTGTTGTGGGTTCTTATCGTGTCCTTGTTTGGTGCGATGGCCGCGTTTTTTGGGGGCGGTTTGCCGCCGACTTTGAAGGCGCGGGTATTGGCGGTGCAAGGGGCAATTGGGGTCGCGTTTTTCGCGTTTATCCTATTCACCTCGAACCCGTTTGACCGGCTGATCGTGGCCCCCTTTGACGGGCGCGATCTAAACCCGTTGCTGCAAGACCCCGGTTTGGCCTTTCACCCGCCGTTTCTGTATTTGGGCTATGTGGGGCTGAGCATGGCGTTCAGCTTTGCCGTCGCCGCCCTGATCGAAGGGCGCGTAGACGCCGCGTGGGGCCGGTGGGTACGCCCATGGACGCTGGCGGCCTGGGTTTTTCTGACCATCGGTATCGCGCTGGGGTCCTGGTGGGCCTATTACGAGCTCGGCTGGGGCGGGTTCTGGTTCTGGGATCCTGTCGAAAATGCCTCGTTCATGCCATGGCTGCTGGCCGCTGCGCTGTTGCATTCGGCCATCGTCGTGGAAAAACGCGAGTCGTTGAAAAGCTGGACGATCCTGCTGGCAATCATTGCTTTTGGCTTTTCGCTGATTGGTACCTTCATTGTGCGTTCGGGCCTTCTGACTTCGGTCCATGCGTTTGCCAATGACCCCGAGCGTGGCGTGTTCATCCTGATTATCCTCGTGATCTTCATCGGCGGCGCGCTGACCCTGTTTGCCGCGCGGGCGCAGGCGATGGAGGCCAAAGGCGTTTTTGGTATGGTTAGCCGAGAAAGCGCGCTGGTGTTGAACAATATCCTGCTGGCCGTCAGCTGTTTCGTCGTATTCGTCGGAACAATGTGGCCGATGGTGGCTGAGATGGCCTTTGACCGCAAACTCTCGGTCGGCGCGCCGTTCTTCAATTCGGCATTTACGCCCTTCATGGTGGCGTTAGGGATTGCATTGCCAGTGGGTGCGATGTTGCCGTGGAAGCGCGGCAAGCTTGGCAAAACTGCCTATTCGCTGCGCTATGCCTTTGTTCTGGCCGTTGCGCTGGCATTGCTGGTCTGGGCAATGCAAACAGGGCGCAGTGCACTGGGTCCGGTTGGGCTGTTCCTCGGCGCGTGGATCACCTTTGGCGCGGCGGTTGATTTGTGGAGCCGTACGGGCCGCAAAGGCAATCTGAAACGTCTGTTTCGTTTGCCCGGTGCGGATTGGGGCAAGGCCGTTGCTCATACAGGTATGGGCGTGACCATGTTCGCCATCGCCGGGTTGACCGCGTGGGAGGTCGAAGACATTCGTGTTGCACAGCCAGGTCAGCCGTTCGAGGTGGGGCAGTTTACTCTGACCTTGGAAGACGTCCGGCTTGTGGAAGGGCCAAACTATTTCTCGACCACTGCTGACGTTCGGATCGAAAAGCATGGACAGCCTATGGGAACATTGCATCCTGAAAAGCGCGATTACCCAGTGGCACGGATGCCCACGACCGAA
Source organism: Ruegeria sp. BB1 (assembly GCF_056539465.1). Classification (NCBI taxonomy): domain Bacteria; kingdom Pseudomonadati; phylum Pseudomonadota; class Alphaproteobacteria; order Rhodobacterales; family Roseobacteraceae; genus Ruegeria; species Ruegeria sp. BB1. The sequence continues at coordinate 698,709 of NZ_JBQFVB010000001.1, read as the reverse complement.
GCTGCGATTGATTATCGGTTCCTGGGGGATCTTTACGTGGTAATCGGCGATCAGCAAGCGGATGGTGGCTGGGTCATGCGGACCTATATCAAACCGCTGGCCAACTGGATCTGGGGTGGGTGTATCCTGATGGCTCTGGGCGGGCTGCTCAGCCTGTCGGACCGCCGGTTCCGTGTGGCGGCAGGTGCGCGCAAGGCGCCATCGGGCGGAGTACCTGCGGAATGAAACGTCTGGTCCTGATCCTGTCCCTCATCGCGTCGCCCCTGTTTGCCGTACAGCCGGACGAAGTGCTGGACGATCCAGCGCTGGAACAGCGGGCGCGCGACCTTAGCACCGGCCTTCGCTGTCTGGTTTGCCGCAACGAGAGCATCGACGAAAGCAACGCCGAACTGGCCCGTGACTTGCGCCTGTTGTTGCGTGAGCGACTGGTGGCTGGGGACACGGATGACGAGGCAATCGCTTTCATTGTCGATCGCTACGGTGAATATGTCTTGCTGAAGCCAACCACTTCGGGATCGAATCTGATGCTGTGGCTTGCGGGCCCGATCATGTTGTTGATCGCAGCCGTCATGGGCTGGAGTTTCCTGCGAAAACGGTCCCGGGTTCAGATCACGGGTGAAAAGGACACGCTCAGCGAGGCTGAGAAAGAGCGTTTGCGCCAGATTCTTGAAGACTGACCCCGCGTTCATCTTTTCCTTCCCCTCCATTTCGGTCAGGGTTCCGAAAAGTTTGGAATTGGGGGAAGGTTCATGGAATACGAAACAATCCTTTTGGACATCACGGATGATTTGGCTGTTGTCACCCTGAACCGGCCCGACAAGATGAACGCGATGACCGCGCAGATGCGGGCCGAAGTCACTCATGCAATGAAACGTGCGGCGCGTCATGCAAGGGCGATCGTTCTGACCGGAGCGGGAAGCGCCTTTTGTTCAGGACAGGATCTGGGTGATGCGTCCAGCACCGGCAAGGTCGATTTAGAACGCACGCTGCGTGATGAATATGAACCGATGCTGGAAACGATCTATGATTGCCCGGTGCCCACTATTGCGGCTGTGAACGGACCGGCAGCCGGGGCAGGGGCAAACCTTGCGCTGTGCGCTGATGTGGTGATCGCCACCGAAAGCGCATACTTCCTGCAGGCGTTCGCTCGGATCGGGTTGTTGCCGGATGCGGGCGGTACGTGGTTCATGCCGCGTCAGATGGGGTTTGCCAAAGCGATGGGCGCCGCCTTATTCGCGGACAAGATCAGCGCGCGGCAGGCTGATGAATGGGGTCTGATCTGGGAAGCCGTGTCCGACGACACATTCGATGCCCATTGGCGCAAACGTGCAGCCTATCTGGCGAATGGTCCCACAGCCGGCTTTGGCGCGATCAAACAGGCCATCCGCGGGACGTATGAGAAAACGCTGCCACAGCAATTGGCCGCCGAAGCACATTTACAAGGGGAATGCGGGCGCAGCCGTGATTTTGCCGAAGGTGTCGTCGCCTTCATGGAAAAACGCCCCCCGAAATTCGAGGGGCGCTGAACCGTTCAGGCGCGGCGGCGGCGGCGCGTGCGCCGCTCGGGCGCGTTGGCTTCGTCGCCGGTACCATCCGAAGCCGAGGAAAACGGCCCCAGGGCATCCGTAATCTGATCCAAGGTCGGGCGTGACCCGCGCGGTTTTGTGTCCAACGCTTCGCGCATTTTGCGCAGGTGGTCGGGCATGGTACCGCAGCAACCGCCGATGATTGTGGCCCCAGCATCGCGCGCCATGGCGGCGTATTCACCCATCAACTCGGGCGTCCCGTCATAGTGGATGTGGCCATCCACGTATTTCGGAATACCGGCATTGCCCTTCGAGATCACGGGCCGCTCGGTGCCTTGCGCGGCAAAGCCCAGAACGGTGCGTAGGATATCCGACGCGCCGGTGCCGCAGTTGGCCCCGAAAGCAATCGGCGGGTTGGGCAGGGTTTCGACCAGTTGGGCCAGATCGGAGGAAGTAACACCCATCATGGTTCGCCCAGCGGTGTCAAAGCTCATGGTGCCGCACCAGGGCATATCGGCCAAGGCGAACGCCTCAGCGGCGGCGCGGAATTCTTCAGGGGCGCTTATGGTTTCCAGCCACACAACATCGGCGCCACCAGCCTTGAGCGCATCGGCCTGTTCATGGAACATTTCGACGGCGTCGGCATGGGTCAGGCTGCCAACGGGCACCAGAATCTCGCCGGTTGGGCCGACCGATCCGGCCACAACGATCGGGCGTCCGGCTTTGTCAGCAACCTCACGTCCCAACTCGGCACCGATCTGGTTCAACTCGGCCACGCGGTTTTGCGCATCATGCAGCTTTAGCCGGGCCGACGTGCCCCCGAAAGTGTTGGTCAGGAAAAGATCACTGCCCGCATCCACCGAGCTTTGATACAGCGCGCGGATCTTACCCGGCGCGTCCACGTTCCACAATTCGGGCGCATCACCCGATTGCAAACCCATGTTGAACAGGTTGGTCCCAGTTGCACCGTCTGCCAAAATGGCATCTTTGGTCTTGAGAAGTTCGGTCAATGCATTTGTCATTGGGGTTATCCGGAAAAAGGCGCAATTGGCCTGATAATAACAGAGGCGCCCCGTGTCTCATGACCGGGACGCCAAAGCAAACTCATAAATCTCATGAAGATCATGAGGTGGGGCAAAAGCCCTTAGTCAGTCTCGCTAAGAATCTGCGACTTGGCTTCGGGCAGAAGCTCGGCCATCTTGGCGCGAATTTCATCGTCAGACGACAAAGTACCCAGATCGCCGGAAACCTTGCGCACAACATCTTCGTGACCGGCTTCTTCAAAATCGGATTTCACGACGGCTTTGGCGTATTCTTCCGCTTCGTCACCGGTTTTGCCCAGCTTTTCCGCGGCCCATAGGCCAAGCAGTTTGTTGCAGCGGGCCTGTGCCTTGAACTGCATCTCTTCATCATGCGCAAACTTGGCTTCAAATGCGTTTTCGCGTTCGTCAAACGTCGTCATAGGTTGGGGACCTCTTCGAGTAACATATCGTTGATGTTGATATGACCATACAGAACGCCGCGTGCAAGGGATTTGCGTTGTATCAAAGTCTTTCTTGTGTGCGAACTTGCGGGAAAGGGGGGCTTGCACTATGAGGACGCCAACGTGAGGGGACTCATTCCCTCTTACCAGACTGGAAGGGTCGCTTATGGCGCGTCGCAAGAAAATCTACGAAGGTAAAGCTAAGATTCTGTATGAAGGCCCAGAGCCGGGCACCATCGTGCAATATTTCAAGGATGATGCCACCGCGTTCAACGCCGAAAAAAAGGACGTGATCGACGGCAAGGGCGTGCTGAACAACCGCCTGAGCGAGTTCTTCATGAACGGCCTGACCCAGATCGGCGTGCCGACCCACTTTATTCGCCGCCTGAACATGCGCGAACAGTTAGTGCGCAGCTGCGAGATCGTGCCGCTGGAAGTGATCGTGCGCAACTATGCCGCTGGGACGATGTCGAAACGTCTGGGCATCGCCGAGGGCACGCAGTTGCCGCGCCCGATTGTAGAGTATTGCTATAAGGATGATGCGCTAGGTGATCCTCTGGTAACCGAGGAACACATTGCCGCCTTTGGCTGGGCCAGCCAACAGGACATGGAAGATATCCTGAGCCTGGCGCTGCGCGTGAATGATTTCCTGAGTGGCGTGATGCTGGCCGTGGGTATCCGCCTGGTCGATTTCAAGATTGAGATTGGCCGCGTTTATGACGGCGACTATCAGCGTCTGATTATCGCGGACGAGATCAGCCCGGACAGCTGCCGCCTATGGGATATCGAAACCGGACAGAAATTGGACAAGGACGTGTTCCGCCGCGATCTGGGCAATCTGACTGATGCCTATTCAGAGGTCGCACGACGTCTGGGCGTTCTGCCAAAAAGCAACGTGACCAAGCCCACGCTGATCAACTAGGCCGGTTTTCGGATGTAAATTCTGTCAATAGCGCCGTTTCTAAGACGGCGCTTTTTTCTTTTGCTCTGGTGGTTTGACAGACGGTCCGCACCTTCGCATTGTCGGGGCAGGTGCAATCAAGGATAGTCACGAAATGGCCGAATTGTTCGATCAGGCGGTTTTTCTGAAATTCCTCGCGGCGTTACTGGCGATCTTCAATCCGCTTTACGGTATCCCGATCTTTCTGAGTATGACCGAAGGCTACTCGGGTCCCGAACGCAAGCGCGTGGCACTGGTCGTAACCGGAACAGTGGTTGTCGTGGCCTTGATCGCGGTATTGGTTGGCGAAGAGATTCTGGCGGTCTTCGGCATCGACATCCCGTCCTTCCGCATTGCCGGCGGGTTGATCATTCTGGGGGTCGGCATGTCGATGCTGAACGCGTCTGACCCGCCAAAAGGTGATCAAAGGGCGGTTGCAGAGGGCGAAAAGAAGAAAAGCAACATTGCCGTCGTGCCGTTGGCAATACCGTTGACCATCGGACCCGGCACGATTGCCACGACCATCGTGTTTGCTCATACGCTGTCGGATGGGGCCGAGATTGTGACATTAGGCTCAGCCGTATTGATCGCCTGCGCCATCGTCGGGCTGGGGTTGCTGTTCGCCGACCCGATCTCGCGGTTTTTTGGGCCAACCATGATCAACGTGATCACCCGCGTTATGGCAATCATTCTTGTGGCCGTGGCCGTCGAAATGGTGCTGACCGGTACGTTTAACGCCATTGATGCGCATTACCCCGGATTAACCGGCAGTGGCTGAGCGTCACACCTGCGGCAAACTGTGTGCGGACAAGGGTTGTCGAACGCGGTTTGTCGCGTTATCCCCCGCGCAACGGAACGGGCCCGGAACCATGGCCCTTAGCTGGAGTTGCAGGAATGAAAGCACGGGTGCATGTGATGCTCAAGAATGGGGTCCTTGACCCGCAGGGTGAAGCAGTGCGGCACGCATTGGGCGCTATGGGCTTCGATCAGGTCGAAGGCGTGCGTCAAGGCAAGGTGATCGACCTTGAGCTGGCTGCAGGTGCGACCGAGGCCGACATCACCGAGATGTGCGAAAAGCTGTTGGCCAACACGGTCATCGAACGCTACGAAATCGAACTGGTCTGACCCTTTACCCCGGAGGCCCCGCCATGCGCGCTGCTGTTATCGTATTCCCTGGGTCCAATTGTGACCGGGACCTTGCCGTCGCTTTTGAACAGGTGGGGTTTCAGGTCGACATGGTCTGGCACAAGGATGCCGCGCTGCCCGAGGGCATCGACATCGTGGGCGTTCCCGGCGGGTTTTCCTATGGTGATTACCTGCGTTGCGGCGCGATTGCCGCGCAATCGCCGATCTGCAAGGCGGTTGTCGAACATACCAACCGCGGTGGCTATGCCGTGGGTGTCTGTAATGGCTTCCAGATTCTGACAGAAACCGGCGTTCTACCGGGTGCATTGCTGCGCAATGCGGGTCTGAAATACATCTGCAAAACTGTCGGTCTGAAGGTGGAAACCAGCGACAGCGCCTTTACCCAAGGTTACAACGCCGGTGACGTGATCGGTATTCCGATTGCACACCACGACGGCAATTATTTCGCGGATGACACCACTCTGGCTGCGTTGCGGGATCAGGATCGGATCGCGTTCACCTATACCGAGAATCCAAACGGCTCGGTTGGCGATATTGCTGGTATCCTGTCGGAAAACCGCCGGGTGTTGGGGATGATGCCGCACCCCGAGCGGGCGGCGGATGAAGGTCACGGCGGCACTGATGGAACGGCATTGTTCCGCGCATTGTCGGGGGTCCTCGCACCTGCGTGACTTGAGGTTGCGATCAAGCCCGCGTAATTTCCCGGGATGAGTTCTGATGTTCGCTCTGGCTGGTCCATTCTGACAAAACCTTTTCGCGGCGCGCCCCTTGGGTGGCGCCTGCGATTGGCTGTCATTACCCTGCTGGTGGTCGCTGTAGCGACGATCTGGATCACAAACCGGCTACTGACGGACAGATTTACTGAGTCCACCCGCAACCGCGCCGAGCTGCGTCTAGCCCTGTATTCCGGCAACCTGCTAAGCGAACTACGCAGAAATGCGATTGTGCCGCAGCTGCTTTCGCGGGATCCCACGCTGATCTCGGCGCTTCAATCCAGCGATTATTCTCTGTCGACCCAGCGCCTGATCTCATTTGTGGAAGAAATTGGAGCAGCCTCGCTGATGCTGTTGGATGGGGATGGGCGTTCGGTCGCTTCCACCGATCGCAACCGTTTGGGTGAGGCACACAGGAGTTTGCCTTATTTCATTGATGCTGTACGCTCGAACGCCACGATCTTTACGGTAATCCCGAAGGAATCCGGCGGCTATAGCTTTGTCTATTCGCGTCGTATGGAAGCCAACGCCGAAATCCTTGGCGTCATCGTGGTTGAGGTCGATTTGCACAAATTCGAACTGGCCTGGGCAGGGATTTCGGACGCGGTGATGGTGGCAGATAGTACCGGCACGATCATCTTGTCGACCGAACCACAGTGGCGCGGCGTGCAAGAAGGCGAGGCGATGCTGCGTCAGCCGCCCGAAGGGGCCATCCAGCGCGCAATCCGGGCAACGACCGATTGGACCGCCTTGCCGCCTGATGCCTACCTGCAGGGTGAGGCCGTGATGCGCATGGAGACGCGCATTCCATTCCGCGGTTGGCAAATGACGTCATTCACCACCTATGCGTCGATCCGGGAAAAGGTGAACAGCGTTCTGGCGCTTGAGATTATGGGATTCGCGATTCTGCTGGCGCTGGCCTTTTACGCGCTGAGCCGCCGGGCGACGCTGCGGATGGCGTTGTTCCAGCGCGAGTCGGCAGAGCTTCGCGCATTGAACATGCGGCTACAGCGGGAAATTGCTGAACGTGAACGGGTTGAAAAGACACTAGAAGTTGCCGAGCAGACGCTGGCGCAAAGTTCGAAACTTGCGGCCTTGGGTGAGATGTCGGCCGCTGTCAGCCACGAGCTGAATCAACCGCTGGCTGCAATGAAGACCTATCTGGCTGGCGCGCGTCTGTTGCTGCGCAGAAACCGCCCCGAAGAGGCGCTGGCCAGCTTTGGTCGCATCGACGGCTTGATCGAACGGATGGGGGCGATCACCCGACAGCTTAAATCCTATGCGCGCAAGGGCGCGGATGCGTTTTCACCAGTAAATCTTGGCGAAGCGCTGGCTTCCAGCCTGTCAATGATGGAACCGCAGCTGCGGCAGCGGCACGTAAAAATAACGCAGATCCTGCCCGAAGAACCCGTTATAGTGATGGGGGACCGGATGCGGATCGAACAAGTGATGGTGAACCTCTTGCGCAATGCGCTGGACGCCACCAAATCTGTATCAGAGCCGGATGTTGAAATCATCCTTGCAGCTGGTGACATGGCGGTGCTGACCGTCCGCGACAATGGTCACGGGATCGAGAATATCGAGAATCTGTTCGAGCCCTTCTACACCACCAAGCAGCCCGGCGATGGGGTCGGGTTGGGGCTTGCCATCTCGTCGGGTATCGTGAACGACCATGGGGGACGGTTGACTGCGCGCAACGGCCAGCACGGCGGCGCGGTGTTTGAGATGCAATTGCCGATACTAGGAAGCGACGGCCTGGAGGCCGCTGAATAACAAAGGAATGACTATGGCACAGGCCATGAAAATCGCCATTGTGGATGACGAACAGGACATGCGCCAGTCGATCAGCCAATGGCTGGCACTGTCGGGATATGACACTGAAACGTTCTCGAGCGCCGAGGACGCGCTGAAGGTACTGGGACCGGAATATCCGGGCATTGTGATCTCGGACATCAAGATGCCGGGAATGGATGGCATTCAACTGCTGAAAAAGCTGATGGGGGCTGATAGCACCTTACCGGTCATCATGATCACCGGTCACGGCGATGTTCCGATGGCGGTTGAGGCGATGCGCGTGGGCGCGTTCGACTTTCTTGAAAAGCCTTTCAACCCGGACCGCATGTCAGAACTGGCAAAACGCGCCAGCAATGCACGCCGTCTGACATTGGACAACCGGGCCTTGCGGCGCGAGCTGTCCGGCGGCACTCAGATCATGAACAAGCTGATCGGGGCCAGCCCGGTGATGGAGCGCTTGCGAGAGGATATCCTGGATTTGGGGCAGGCGGACGGCCATGTTCTGATCGACGGTGAGACCGGCACGGGTAAAACCCTGGTTGCGCATGCTCTGCATGCTGTTGGCAGCCGGGCGGGCAAGAAATTCGTTCTGGTTTCGTGCGCAGCGCTGGAAGAAGAGGCGCTGTCGAAACGTCTGTTCGGTCCGATGATGCCCGAAGACGCGCAACTGCCCGCGATTGAAGAGGCGCGCGGTGGGACGTTGGTGCTGGAAGATGTCGAAGCCCTCAGTGACACGCTTCAGGCCCGACTGCTGAGCGTCATGAATGATCAGGGTACACCAGCAGAAACGCGGATCGTTGCGATTTCAAACCTGCAGGAGGCGGGGAAGACCAGCGAAGATGTCCTGCGCCCGGACCTGTTTTATCGCCTGGCCGCGCTTCGGATTACCATGCCGCCCTTGCGCCAGCGCGGAGAAGATATCCTGACGCTGTTCACGCGCTTGAGTGAGCAATTTGCTGAAGAATATGGCTGTGACGCACCGCAAGTCAGCGCGCAGGAGGCCGCGCAGTTGCTGCAGGCCCCGTGGCCAGGCAATGTGCGCCAGCTGATCAACATCGCCGAACGCGCCGTGCTGCAATCTCGCCGGGGTTCCGGGACGATTGCCTCGTTGCTGATGTCGGATCACGAAGAAATGCAGCCGGTTATGACGACTGAGGGCAAGCCGCTGAAGGAATATGTCGAGGCGTTCGAACGGATGCTGATCGACAACACGATGCGCCGTCACAAGGGCTCGATTGCGTCCGTGATGGAAGAGCTATGCCTGCCGCGACGGACGTTGAACGAGAAAATGGCCAAATACAGCCTGCAGCGTTCGGATTACCTGTAAACACCAGAGAGGGGGTCAGCCCCCTCTCTTGGCCCTTTGGGCCAATTCACTCCCCCAAGTATTTTTGGCCAGATGAAGCGATCCTGTCCGGTGTTCGGAGTGAACCGTGCAGTTTGCCCATTGTCTTTTCCACAGGACTGCCTTTATGGTGGCGGGACGGGCCGGGCCTATTTACGCCCTTAAGCCCCAAGCTTTGAGTTTCGCTGCTCTGCCGCGGATGGTGATGATCCCCACGAGGCAAAGCAGACCGATTATGCCCTTAACCGGGCAGTTGAACGCCTGAGCCCGCCTGAGCGGGCGAAAGGAAAAAATGGGCAGGACGCGGCATTCCGCGCCTGTCGGAGAAGAACCGCGATGACGCGCGCGCAACGATCGAGTGTACGGGCAGGGGGCCAAAGCGCCAGACCCTGCCGCGCGCCGTCCAATATCGCCCTGACAAGACACCACCCCAAAAGCGCCTGTCCACCCGGACGGGTAAGGAAAACGCGTTTGGCGCGGTGCACCAAGGACAAATGGCTAAGAAAATGCTTATCGATGCCACCCACGCGGAGGAAACCCGCGTTGTGGTGGTCGACGGAAACAAGGTCGAGGAGTTCGATTTTGAGTCCGAAAACAAACGTCAGCTTGCTGGCAATATCTATCTAGCAAAAGTTACGCGAGTAGAACCGTCCCTTCAGGCGGCCTTTGTGGATTACGGCGGGAACCGGCATGGGTTCCTCGCGTTCTCGGAAATCCACCCGGATTACTATCAGATTCCGGTCGCCGACCGCGAAGCGCTGATGGAAGAAGAGCGCGCCTACGCCGAGGCTATGAAGGCGCGGGACGAGGCGGAAGAAGCCAAGCCTAAAAAGCGCCGGTCCCGGTCGCGGACCAAGGCGGCGGATGTGAAATCCGACGACGCAGTCGAATCCATCGAGGTTTCGTCTGAGCCAACAGGCATGGAAACGATTGATCTGGATGAGGGCGAAGAAGGGGCTGATCTGTCTGTTCCAGAAGGCACCTCTCCGATGGATCATGTCGCTGAGACGCCGGTTGAGGAACCCAGCGATGACGCAGAAGCCTCGGATGAAGTTGAGGCACCTGCCGCTGAGGCAGAAGAGCCTGCGACCGCGGAGGAGCCTGCTGCTGAGGCTGAGGAAGCCGCCACGGAAGAAGTATCTGCGGAGCCTGTAGAAGAAACTGCTGACGTTGAGGCAAAAGATGCCTCTCCTGAAGGGGAGGCTGAAGCCGAAAGCGCTGCGGACGACAACGCAGACGACGCGCCTGCTGCGGAAGCCACCAAAACCGACGCCGAAGACGAAGACGAGGCCGAAGAAAAACCTCGTTCAGACGCATCGGCTAAGGATGATAGCATTGAGTCAGTTGCTGATGAGGACGACAGCGAGGACATCCGTCCGCCTCGCAAGCCGCGTCCGCGCCGGTACAAGATTCAAGAAGTGATCAAGGTACGCCAGGTTCTGCTGGTTCAAGTCGTCAAGGAAGAGCGTGGCAACAAGGGCGCCGCGTTGACCACATACCTGTCGCTAGCGGGTCGCTATTGCGTTCTGATGCCCAACACCGCGCGTGGCGGTGGCATCAGCCGCAAGATCACCAATGCCCCGGATCGTAAGAAACTAAAGGAAATCGCGGCTGAAATTGACGTGCCGACTGGTGCGGGCCTGATCATTCGGACTGCGGGGGCCAAGCGCACCAAGTCCGAAATCAAACGCGACTATGAGTATCTGCAGCGCATGTGGGAGCAGATCCGCGAGCTGACGCTGAAGTCCATCGCGCCCGCCAAGATTTATGAAGAGGGCGACCTGATCAAACGGTCGATCCGCGATCTCTATAATCGTGAGATTGATGAGGTTCTGGTCGAGGGTGAAGGCGGTTACCGCATCGCCAAGGACTTCATGAAAATGATCATGCCGTCCCACGCGAAGAACGTGAAACGGTATGAAGACGCACTGCCGCTGTTCGCACGCTATCAGGTCGAAAGCTATCTGACCGGCATGTTCAACCCGACGGTGCAGCTGAAGTCCGGCGGGTATATCGTGATCGGCGTGACCGAAGCGTTGGTGGCGATCGACGTGAACTCGGGCCGGGCAACCAAGGAAGGCTCGATCGAGGAAACCGCGCTTAAGACCAATCTTGAGGCCGCTGAAGAAGTGGCGCGGCAACTTCGGTTGCGCGATCTTGCTGGTCTGATTGTCATCGACTTTATCGACATGGACGAGCGTAAGAACAACTCGGCCGTTGAAAAGCGTTTGAAAGACAAGCTCAAGACAGACCGCGCGCGTATTCAGGTGGGTCGGATATCCGGCTTTGGCCTGATGGAGATGAGCCGACAGCGTCTGCGCCCTGGCATGCTGGAGGCGACAACACAGCCGTGCCCGTCCTGTCATGGCACCGGATTGATCCGGTCGGATGACAACATGGCACTGACCATCCTGCGTCAGATCGAAGAGGAGGGCACTCGCCGCCGCTCGCGCGAGGTTCTGGTGCGCTGCCCGGTCAGTATCTCTAACTTCCTGATGAACCAAAAGCGGGAACATATTGCGCAGATCGAAGCACGTTATGGCTTGTCAGTTCGCATCGAAGGCGACGTGCATCTGGTCAGTCCCGATTTCTCGATGGAGAAGTTTAAGACCGCCAGCCGTATCGTGCCCGAGGCGACAGCACCGGTTGTATCCGTGGACGCAACGCTGATGGATCTAGTGGATGCGGACGAGGACGAAGCCGCCGAAGAAGAAACGGCGGTTCAGGCCGAAGAAGAGGCTAAGCCCAAGCGCAAACGTCGTCGCCGTCGTCGTAAGAAAAGCAACGGCTCGGGGGATACGCCTGAAACTGGTGCAGAGGACGGTGAGACCGCAGCCGAAGCTACGGATGAAGCATCGGCTGAGGCTCAATCCGAAGAACCCGCTGCGGAAGAAAAGGCTGAAAAACCGAAACGCCGCCGTGCGCCGCGCCGTCGTAAGAAGGACGCGGAAACGGTTGAAGCAACTGACGAAACACCCGCTGATAAAGCTGAGGAAGCAGTCGCTAAGCAGGCAGAGGAAACCGCTGCAGAAGAACCTGCGCCGGAACAAGCCGTTGAACAGCCCGAAGCTGCTGAGGTGGTGACCGAACCAGTTTCAGCGGAAGCCGATGCGCCGACAGCGGATGCGGTAACCGAGACAGAAGTGATTACCGAAGTTGCCGTCGAAGCTGAAGAAGCTGTGGAAGAGGTTGCCGAGACTGTCCAGACCGCTGAAGTCGAAGTAGCGCTGGAAGAGCCGGTTGCAGAAACGCCTGAGCCTGTTCTGGAAGTTGTGGCGGAAGAGTCTGAGCAACCCAGCGAACCGCCCAAGCCGAAACGGCGCGGGTGGTGGTCCTTGGGACAATAAAAAAGAAAGGCGGGCTTTGAGCCCGCCTTTTTCTTGAACCAGACGTGTTTCCACCTCAGCCTGATTTTTGTATCAGGTAGATCTGATGTCCGTCCGCATCCTCTTGTGACACCAGCTGGTGCCCACTTTCGGTGCAGAAATGCGGAACATCGATGATGGCGGCAGGATCATCGGCCAACACGCGCAAAATTGCCCCCGAGGGCATAGATTTAAGGCGTTTTCTGGCTTTCAGGACGGGCAAAGGGCACAAAAGACCCAGCGCATCCAATGTTTCAGTGGGGCTAGACATAATGTGCAGATATTTCCAAGTTGACGCAGTGTCCAGCGTCCAAGCACGGGGATGTGACCGAATGGCCCCGTGACGTGGCGGGGTTGATACCATATGTGCTGATTTATGTTCGGAATTGATATCATAGACGCGGGCCTGCTGCCCGCCATGTTCATCGCGATGCTGGGCGGGCTGATCAGCTTCTTGTCGCCTTGCGTTCTGCCCATCGTGCCACCTTATCTGGCGTATATGAGCGGTGTGACCATCAACGAGATGCAGGATGAGGCGCGTGCGCGGCGTAAGGCGACGATGTCGGCGCTGTTCTTTGTGCTGGGTCTGTCCACGGTGTTCTTGTTATTGGGGTTCACAGCATCGGCCTTTGGGGTATTCGTGCTGCAGAACCAGGTGCTTTTCGCCAAACTCTCCGGTGCAGTGGTGATTGTCTTTGGTCTGCATTTCCTGAATGTTTTCCGCATTCCTTTCCTGGATCGTGAGGCGCGGATCGAAACCGGAGATTCCGGCGGCTCAGTCTTTGGTGCCTATATCCTGGGTCTGGCCTTTGCGTTCGGCTGGACTCCGTGCATCGGACCGCAACTGGGTGCGATCCTGTCGCTGGCGGCGTCCGAGTCCTCGGTGGCGCGGGGTACGTTGTTGCTGGGTGTTTATGCGGCAGGTCTGGGTATTCCGTTCCTACTGGCCGCGATGTTCCTGAACCGGTCGATGTCAGTGATGAACCGGATCAAGCCTTACATGGGTACGATTGAAATGGTCATGGGGGGTCTGCTGCTGTTCGTCGGCATCATGCTGATCACTGGCCTGTTCACCGAGTTCAGCTGGTGGCTGCTGGAAACCTTCCCCGCACTCGCCAATTTCGGATGATCTGACTTACCTTGGCGGCAAGGCTGCGTTAACCTGCGCCGCAGAAGGTAAGGCCATGAGCAGTCACACAAATCAGCCTCAGGTAAGACGGCGTCGGGTTTTCTACATACCCGGCTACGATCCGATTCACCCTCGGCGATACCGAGAGCTGTACCGAAAAGAAGGTCGGGCGCAGGCGGAAATCTCAGGCTACGAGATCTCACTGTCGCCCAAGTCAGGTGACGGTCCGTACGGCTGGCATGTCCGCTCCCTCCAGGATGGCGTCGACGTCGAGGCAGATATCGAGGTCTTGGTCTGGTCGGACATCGTGCGCGACAGCATGTCGAATTCGATCCCCGCGGCCTACTTGCAGCTTGTGCGCACGGCCTGGATTTACATTGGGTCAGGGGCATTGTGGCGCCTTATGCGCTTGCGCAAAGGGCCAGTGATTGCAGCGTTGTATCCTGTCGGCATGCTGATTGCGCAATTGGCCTTGTCGCTAGGCGTGCTGTGGATATTTGCGGCGTTGCTATGGCCTGTTGCTGGGTGGGTAGCGTTGGTGCCGGCAATAGCGGCCGCTTATGGCTTGCTGCATTGGTTTCGCAAGATCGATAATCGCTTGTTTGCGTACTACCTGATGCATGATTATGCCTATTCGGCTGCTTCGAACGGCTCCACCCCAGCCGAGTTACGGTCACGTCTGGCCGAATTTACCAAACATATTCAACGCGCACTTGAGACGGATGTGGATGAGGTTCTGGTCGTTGGCCATTCATCGGGGGCGCATCTGGGTGTGATAGTACTGGCTGATCTGATCCGTTCGCAAAACCTTCCCGGTGACGGCCCGATCCTGTCCTTTCTAAGCCTTGGGCAGGTGGTGCCTATGGTCTCATTCCTGCCGGACGCCAGGGATTTGCGCACCGATCTGCAATTTCTGTCGACCCGAAGTGAACTCACCTGGGTTGACGTGTCCGCCCCGGGGGATGGGTGTGCCTTTGCTCTATGTGACCCAGTGGGCGTCAGTGGCGTTGCCCCCGATCAAAAACGTTGGCCGCTGGTGCTGTCCGCGGCCTTTACACAGACTCTGTCGCCAGAACGCTGGCACGAGCTGCGCTGGCGGTTTTTCCGGCTGCATTTTCAGTATCTCTGCGCGTTTGATCGCCCCAGCGATTATGACTATTTCCGCGTTACCGCAGGGCCGCTTTCATTGGCGCAAAGGTTTCAAGGCCGTGATCCGTCAAAATCGCGTATCGACCAGCCGGTTTCGAAATACAGGTCGGTTCTTCCGTGAAGCCGCCCAAACCAACATCCCGCCCGGATAAGGTCTCTCTGTGGCGCTATCTGAAACTGTTTCGCAAGGACCTGTTATCGGCCCAGCCACAGCGCCTGTACCGGGCCTGGATGGCCGAGTTTCGAACCCCGTTCTTTCGGTCCTACATGATCAACCAGCCCGAGCTTGTGGAAACCGTCCTTAAGCAGCGCCCCGACGATTTCCCGAAATCTGGTCGCATAAGCGAGGGGTTGCGCCCGTTATTGGGTGACTCGGTCTTTCTGACCAATGGTGAGACCTGGAAACGGCAGCGCCGCATCATCGACCCGGCCTTTGAAGGCGGGCGGTTGAAAGACACGTTCCCAGCCATGCTTGAAGCCGCGCAAGCCTGTGTCACGCGGTTGAAAGCGCAAGCGGGGCAGGTGATTGAATGCGAGGAGGTTACCAGCCACGCCGCGGCGGACGTGATTTTCCGAACGCTGTTCTCAGTTCCGATTGAACATGAAGTAGCCGCGCAGGTGTTCGAAAAGTTCCGAGCCTATCAGCGGCAACAGCCTTTGTTGAACCTGGCGGCCTTTATTCCGGTACCGAAGTGGGTGCCCCGGTTGCATGCGCGCAATACACGCAGAAACGCGCAGGATATCCGGGCTTTGATTTCGCGTCTAATAGCAGAGCGTGCCGATCTGATCGCCACGGGTCAGGCGCCGGACGACTTGGCAACCAAGATCATGACCACACCTGATCCGAAAACCGGTCATTGTTTCGACATGCAGGAGATGGTGGATCAGGTCGCCATCTTTTTCCTGGCTGGGCATGAAACCAGTGCATCAGCTCTGGCCTGGACGCTGTATTTGATGGCGCTTTACCCCAAATGGCAGGAAAAACTAAGCGCTGAGGCGGATATTCTGAATGATCCCAGCTTTAGCGCAGTGTCCAGAGTGAAGCTCAGCCGCGATGTATTTCGCGAGGCGCTGCGCCTGTACCCTCCGGTACCGATGATGGTGCGCGAGGCGACGTGCCCCGAACAATTCCGGGGGCGGGACATTCCCAAAGGCGCGCAGATCGTCATCAGCCCCTGGCACCTGCATCGGCAAGAGCGTTTGTGGGATCGACCCGATGATTTCGATCCTACTCGATGGTCTACCGAAAATGGGAAAACCTGCCAGCGCCACGCATATATCCCGTTTTCCGCCGGTCCCCGCGTGTGTACCGGGGCCGGGTTCGCCATGGTCGAAGGGCCATTGCTGTTGTCGATGTTGTTGCGAAATTTCCGGTTCGAACTGGTTGAAGATCGCACACCAGTGCCAGTGGCGCATCTGACGGTGCGGTCCAAAGATGGCATCTGGCTGCGCGTGGTTGAGCGCTAACACGCTACCATCGCCCGCCGCCTTGCTGTATGCGAGTGCAAAATGCGGAATCATTGTTAAACGGGAAAGTCTTATGTCCAAAGCAGAACAGCGCGAGCAGATGTCCAACGGCGCGGGTTTCATTGCGGCCCTGGATCAAAGCGGCGGGTCGACGCCCAAGGCGCTGGCTCTTTATGGGGTTGAGGCCTCGGACTATAGCTCGGACGAGGAAATGTTCGGTGAAATCCAGAAGATGCGCGCCCGCATTATTCTGGCTGACGACTTTACCAAGGACAAAGTGATCGGCGCGATCCTGTTCGAACGCACGCTGGGCGAGGAAATCGATGGCCGCAAAGTCGCCGATTACCTGTGGTCGCAGAAAGGTATCGTGCCGTTCCTGAAGATCGACAAGGGTCTGGAAGATCAGGCCAACGGTGTACAGATGATGAAACCGATTCCTGGCCTGGCGGAAACACTGGCCAAGGTGGATGGCGTGTTCGGCACCAAGGAACGCTCGGTGATCCATGAAGCCAACGCCGAAGGAATTGCCGCCGTAGTTGCCCAGCAATTTGACGTCGCGCGCGTGGTTGTTGCCGCAGGCATGGTTCCGATTGTCGAGCCCGAAGTGAACATCAATTCCGCCACCAAGGCCGAGGCCGAGGATATTCTGAAGGCCGAAATCCTGAAGAACCTCGATCAACTGGACGAGGGGCAGGACATCATGCTTAAACTGACCATCCCCACCAATGCCAACCTGTTCGACGAACTGGCCGACCACCCTCGTGTTGTCCGCGTAGTGGCCTTGTCTGGTGGTTATTCGACCGAGCAAGCCTGTGATCTGCTGAACCAGAACGGCAAGATGATTGCGTCGTTTTCGCGCGCGTTGACCGAAGGGCTGTCCAAACAGCAATCAGACGCCGAGTTCAATACGGCTCTGGGCGGCAATATCGACAAGATCTTCCGCGCCTCGGTCTAAGAGGCGCTATTCCGGCTTGATGAATTCGCGGCGCATCTGCGCCGCTTTTTCACGCATGGTACAGCCGATTGCGTGGTCGTTGATCAACCCCATGGCCTGCATGAAAGCAAATACCGTGGTTGGACCAACAAACTTCCAACCGCGTTTTTTCAAATCCTTCGACATTGCAATGGACTCGGCCGAGGTTGACGCAGTTTGCGGCGCAGGCGGGTTGTCGGCCTCGTATCGCCACACATAAGCGGCCAGAGACCCCTCGGCCACGATAAGGTCCTGCGCGCAGCGGGCGTTGTTGATCACGGCCTCGATCTTGCCGCGATGACGTATGATGCCTTCGTTCTGTAAGAGACGCTCGATGTCTGCATTAGTAAATGCAGCTACAGCGTTAAAATCGAATTGATTAAACGCTTTGCGAAAATTCTCGCGCTTGTTCAGTATTGTTCGCCAACTAAGTCCGGACTGAAAGCTTTCAAGGCACAGCTTTTCGAACAATCGCTGATCGTCCGCGACCGGATAGCCCCATTCTTGATCGTGATACTCAAAGAACTCAGGGGCGGCTTGGCACCAAGCGCAGCGCGGTTGTCCATCGGGTCCGGTTACAGTCTTGCTCATATGATGTACCCCTTTTGTTCCGGATCAGGGTACATGCAAAGGAAACAAGCTGACAAGCATCAATCGCGGGTGCGATACCAATTCAGAACATAAACTCGAATGGCTGAAGCTAGACCGATATCGGGGTCACGTTCGACGTCAATCTCAGCCGCCAACGCATTTATTGCCATTTCTTTTTCTTTCGAAATGTCGCGAAAGGCTTGCCAGAACTCATCCTCAAGGGACACCGAAGTACGATGACCTTTTAAAGTCAGTGAGCGTTTGACCGGGCGACCGCTCATTCATCCAACTCGTGATTGTCCATGTCGCGGCGCTGTTTGTCCTGTTCGAACTTGGCCTCGACCTTTTCGACCTTGCTGCGCCCGAATTTGACAGCGTTCTGGTCGGCGCGGGCCTTTTTCTCGGCCCGAGCCTTTGCTTTTCTGTACCGGTTCAGATTGACCGGCTTACCCATCAGTCTTTCGGGCCGATCATATGTTCGGGGCGGACAACGGCGTCAAAGGTCTCTTCATCCACAAAGCCCAGCGCGATGGCCTCTTCCTTGAGGGTGGTGCCGTTTTTGTGTGCGGTTTTGGCAACCTTTGTGGCGTTGTCATAGCCAATCGTCGGGGCTAGAGCGGTCACCAGCATCAGCGATTCCTTCATCAGCTTGTCGATGCGCGGCTCGTTAGCCTTGATGCCCAGCAGCATCCGCTCGGTAAAGCTGTCGGTTGCGTCGCCCAGCAGTTGAATCGATTGCAGCAGGTTGTAGGACATCATCGGGTTATAGACGTTCAGCTGGAAGTGACCTTGCGAACCGGCAAACTTCATCGCTGCGTCATTGCCCATGACATGCGCGGCCACTTGGGTCAGCGCCTCGGCCTGTGTTGGGTTCACCTTACCCGGCATGATTGACGAGCCAGGTTCGTTTTCCGGCAAGATCAACTCACCCAGACCAGAACGTGGGCCGGAACCCAGCAGACGGATGTCGTTGGCGATTTTGTAGCAAGAGCCCGCGATGGTCGCCAAAGCGCCCGACAGGAACACCATGGCGTCATGGGCGGCCAGTGCCTCGAACTTGTTCGGTGCGGTGATGAAGGGCAGGCCGGTGATGTCTGCCATGTTCTTGGCCACGGCCTCATCCCAGCCGTTATGGGTGTTCAGGCCAGTACCAACAGCCGTACCACCTTGCGCCAGTTCATAAATTCCAGGCATCGACGCTTGGACACGGGCGATACCCTGACGGATCTGGTGCGCATAACCGCCAAATTCCTGTTCCAGCGTCAGTGGCGTCGCGTCCTGAGTATGGGTCCGGCCGATTTTGATGATGCCTGCAAACTCTTTTGCTTTGGCTTCCAGCGCCGAAGCGAATTTTTCAAGACCCGGCAACAGCACATCGCGCACGCTCATCGCGGTGGCGATATGCATGGCTGTGGGGAAGGTGTCGTTCGACGATTGGCCCATGTTGCAGTGGTCGTTGGGGTGAACAGGCTCTTTC
Organism: Ruegeria sp. BB1; assembly: GCF_056539465.1. Taxonomy (NCBI): domain Bacteria; kingdom Pseudomonadati; phylum Pseudomonadota; class Alphaproteobacteria; order Rhodobacterales; family Roseobacteraceae; genus Ruegeria; species Ruegeria sp. BB1. Next base: position 679,611 of record NZ_JBQFVB010000001.1, on the reverse strand, counting down.
GAACCAATAACGCCGCCGAGGATTTCGATCGCGCGGTTGGCGATCACCTCGTTCGAGTTCATGTTCGACTGCGTACCCGAACCGGTCTGCCAGACGACCAGAGGAAAATTGTCGTCAAACTTGCCTTCGATCACTTCGCCAGCGGCCTGAATGATGGCATCCGCGATCTTTGCATCCAGCTTACCTATGGCTTTGTTTTCCATCGCACAGGCTTTTTTGATCACGCCCAGCGCGCGCACGATGGCAACGGGTTGCTTTTCCCAACCGATCGGGAAGTTCATGATCGATCGCTGCGTTTGGGCACCCCAATACTTGTCAGAAGGAACCTCCAACGGGCCAAAGCTGTCGGATTCGGTGCGGGTCTGAGACATCTGTCACTCCGTAGTGTATACGTTCGTATGCCATTTACCCGCAACATAGTTGCAGAGCAATCGGCCAGTTGCGCGCACCATAAACTTAAGGGTGCCAGAGGTATAGGTGGAAGGGACGGTGAAATTTCTTGTGAAACGCATTGTGCGTGCATACGTGTCCGCTACAATAATAGGATCACCAAATTGGAGGCTCCGGTGGGCAAATTGGTTCAGACTTATTTCTTGAAATATATAGTCTTTTCGCTGGGCTTCCTGTTTTTGATCGCATTATCTGGCGTTCCTGTCCAAGCGGCGGATATTTCGCCTTTTGTCGGCGACTATGTTGGATCTGCAAGTGTTGTCGATGATGACGGTACCGAAACGCCACGCGACATGAGCGTGTCGATTCACGAGATGAAGAACGGTTTTAACATCAGTTGGACGACAACGACCTACAAGGCGGATGGCCGCATCAAGGAACAGAAATTCTCGATTGATTTCAAACAGTCCGACCGGGCAGATGTTTTTTCGGCTGCGATGAAACGCAATGTGTTCGGACACGAAGTACCGCTTGACCCGATGCAGGGCGAACCCTTTGTCTGGGGCCGGATCCAAGGTGATACTCTAACCGTATTTTCCCTGTTTATCGGCGAAACCGGCGACTACGAATTGCAGCAATACGACCGTACATTGGCTGAGGGCGGTCTGGATCTGTCGTTTTCGCGGTTCCGCAATGGGGAAAAGTCCCGTTCGGTCGAGACTTTTCTTAAAAAACAATAGTCTATTGAGCAATTATTTGCGGAAACTGTCCAGCGAGACGACCTCGGCGTCTTGTTGATCTGCCCCTTCCTCAACCTCGATTGATTCTTCGACGATGGGGTCGGCTTCTTCCTCATCATCGGGGCTTTCAAACCGCAAGCCGAATTCGACGGATGGGTCGACGAAGGTTTTGATCGCCGCATAAGGGATGTATAGCGGTTCCGGTGCGTCTCCAAAGTTCAGCGTGATGGCAAAGCCTTCGTCGCCGACCTCTAGATTTTCGAACCAGTGCTGCATGACAATTGTCATTTCTTCGGGGTACCGCTCGCGCAGCCAATCCGCCAGTTCCACGCCATCCTGACGCGTATCGAAGGTGATAAAGAAATGATGCGCCCCGGGCAGGCCATTATCGGCAACGCTGTTCAGAACGGATTTGATGAGCCCGCGCATCGCGGTGTGCATCAAGTTTCCATAATCGATGTCTTGCGACATGTGTCATCCTCAAAAGTGGTTACTCTCAGCATAGGGGATTTCGACGGAAACGAAAGACCGGGTATGCGAGGATTGTTCAAAGGAAGTGAATTCCCGTTCCAATCATGGCCATGATGGCCAGAGTTGTTGCCATCCCAAATTTAAACTTAAAAATCAATAGCCCAGCCAATAGTGTCAGGATCAGAGCGGCAGGATCCAGGCTGGCTGGATCGGGCCTGGGGATGGTCACCGGACCCCATGACTGTTGGGGAATAGTCTGAAACAGAACGTTCAGGCTGAACCATACTGACAGGTTAAGAATCACACCTACCACAGCGGCAGTAATCCCATGCAGCGCGGCGGACAACCTTGGACGGGTCGCCAATTGGTCCAGATAGGGGGCGGCCAAAAAAATCCACAGAAAACACGGTACAAATGTGGCCCAAAGGGCAACCACTCCAGCCGCAATCGCAAACGGCGCCCCGCCGTTGATTTGACCGGTCAACATGGCGACAAACTGTGTCACCAGAATCAACGGCCCCGGAGTCGTTTCGGCCAGACCCAGCGCGTCGATCATCTGATCTGTGCTGACCCATTGATATTTTTCAACCACGGTCTGGGTCATATAGGCCAGAACGGCATAGGCCCCGCCAAACGTGACAACGGCAAGGCGAGCAAAAAACCAGCCCAGATCGCTCAACAGTTTTTGTCCCGCCAAGGTCAATGCCAACAGTGGCCCCAGCCACAGAACCAGCCAAATTGCGGCGGTGCCGAGCATTCCTTTGACCTTTGGGGCAGGGGGTGCATCTGCGGTGGTGACCTCGCCGTTAAACGTGACATAGCCCCAGATAGCTGCCGCCAGAATGATCAGCGGAAAGGGAAGGTTCAGCGCGAAAATCGCAAGAAAACCCAACCCAGCGATCGCACGGTGTTGCGTATCGGTCAGCGCTTTGCGCGACAGGCTCCTAAGGGCCTGAAGAACGATGACAATCACAGTCGCTTTCACACCCAAAAAACCAGCCTGCACCACTGGCAGGTCGCCAAACGCAGCATAAAGCCCCACGAGAATGGCGATGACAAACGCACCCGGTAGTACGAAAAGGGCACCTGCGATCAACCCGCCAGTCACACCACGCAAACGCCAACCGGCATAAGTGGCCAGTTGCATGGCCTCGGGGCCGGGCAGAAGCATGCACAGGGACAAGGCGCGCAGATAAGCCTGTTCGTCCAGCCACGGGCGTTTCTCGACCAGTTCCTGGTGCATCAGTGAGATTTGCGCGGCCGGCCCTCCGAACGACAACAACCCGATGCGGCCAAACACCCGGACAAGTTCTGAAAGGGATGGCGTCATGATTTGCGATCCGTTGGCCAGTCGTGACCCTCGTCAAACGCGTCCCGTGCCCAGCGGTACAGCGCGTCATACAGATGCAGCCCAGCCTCGAGGTTCTGGTGATCATCGCGGTATTGACGTGACAGGCCGACCGAGATTGCCAATAGTCCAGCAGCTTCGGGGGCGAGATCATGGCGATTGGTGTCGGCGGCCCGAACGACCGTGGCTAATCGGTCAAGCGCGGGCATGTGCAGCTGAAACTCGTCCAGCATGGTGTCAAAGGTGCAGCGATCCTGTCTGTGGGACCAAAACGTATTCTCTATATCGAACGGCGTTGCGTCAAAGGCCTCGGCGGTGGCTTGCACCTCGGACGGTGCCACAAATAGAAACTGCGCGTCCGGGTCGACAAAGCGGCGGATCAGCCAGGGGCATGCGATCCGATCGATTTTGGGCCGGTGACGCGTGACCCAGACGGACCGACCACCCTCGTGCCATGGTACGGCCGAGGCTGGAACCCGCGGCGCGTCGGGCATTTCCCGCCAGCCAAACATACCACCTTCTAGGTATTCCGCCACACAACCTTTGCTGCGCAGCCAAGAGACAACCCCTTGGCTGAGTTTTTTGCCCTTTTGGCAAATGATGACAGCCGCACGGTCGCCAATCTTTTCGGCGATCCCGTCGATATCTTTGGCGGGATGACGCAATGAGCCGGGGATTAGATAGGGGTCAGCTGCGAAATCCTCATCCAGACATATGTCGACCAAAACCGGAGCCTGTGGCGTTCCGATTAGGCGCATCAGCTGTTTAGGTGTAATTGAATTGGGCGCAGGCATAGCATGTCTCCTGTTTTGGGCGGATACATGCGAAACTTGGGCTGGCGCCTCACGGGGCGTTCGCAATCTTACCCCATGATCTTTGCTTACGGCTAAGCGCCAAAAGGGTCAAGATTGCCTGAACCGTGTTACGCCCAATCGAGCCTTTGACCTGTCATGCAGACAGGCAAAGTGTCTTGCGGAAACTGCCCGAGTTGTTCGAACAAAGAGATGAAGTCGAATTGGTTATAAGCCTCGACCATGCGACCGTCCTTGACCCGCGCGAACACACTGCCCGTGGCCTTTAGCGGGGCGCCATTGTCGGCCCGCGTCGTGCTGACATGCAATATGGCAGAAACCCAGTCCCCATCTTCGACGATCTTTGGAATTTCGACCTTGATGTCCCCAAGAACATGACGAAATGCCATGACCAGATCGCGAAAATCATCCGCGCCGACCTGCATTTCGGGGATCAACCCTTCGGCCATCGTATCAGCGCTAAAGTACTGATCTATCGCATCAAGGTTCCCGTTTTCCCAAACCTCGGAATACCATCCTTTGACGACATCTGTATGGGACATCCCGACTCTCCTTTTTTTGTCGGGGTCAGCATGAGACCAAAGGGTGAATAAACTCTGAACGTGAACAAGATCAGGGTTAAACAGCAGACATTAGGGAGAAAATGCAGGTTTCTGTTGCCAGGTACCTGCGAACCCCGCCTTACGCGGCTAGGCGCAAGGACTTAAGTTTCGGTCTTGTTACTGCTTACGCAGCAACTGCAACCGGAGCACGATTGTCGTTTGCAATTGTACTATTTTCGCCGGTAACGGTGGCAGACAGCCGAGACAAAGCTAACCCCTTTAGACGTTCGTCGATCCTATTTCGGCCCCAAAATCCTCAAACGAAGGATGGTTGGTGGAGCCGCCGGGTACCGCCCCCGGGTCCGATCCGCTTATTACGAGCGCGTTTATGTCCATAGTCCCGAAAGACATATCCTATATAGGTGAGCGCGCGCGTGGATGCAAACCAGGAATTCAAATCTACGCTTGTTTTAAAAACAAACGCTTACGCGGCCCTGTTGATGTTCGCCAAGACCAACCACAGCGCCAGGGCCAATTCGATTCCTCCGAATGTCATGGCTTTGATGAGTGGCGGATTGTCAAGAATGACCGAGACAAACCTCCCAAGCGCCGCGCCCGCATAAACAACGCCCAACATGGCATAGGCCATGGGATTGTTCAGCCACAGCACCACCGCGCCGGTTACGACAAATAGACCACCGACTGATGCACGCATCTCGCTAAGACCCATGTTGCTGTCGGTTGTTGTCAAATCCAATGAGGCCGCAGTGAACGCGGGCGCCAGAAAACCGAAGAGGCCAAAACCTATGGTCAAGAGGGCGGCAATTACGTTCAGAGCTGTTGTCATCTGTCCCTCATCAAGCAGGTTTACGATGTTGCTGGGCGACATCCTGGGCCAGCTTACGGGTGTATTCTTCTAGCTCAACTAGTTTTGCATCTACCTTTGCCGCATCCCTTTCTTCCAGCGCATCGGCAATCTGATTGTGCAAGGAGATGATTTGTTCACGCGATCGGGCGGTGAAGGTGATCATGTTCATCAAGGGCTGCATGGCCTCGACAGCGCCGGCCAACTGGTAAGAGAGCACCGGGTTGTCGGCACCATCTACCAAGGCCCGATGGAATGTGACGTCTGAAGCGCAAAAGGCCTCATCCGAAAGCCCAGGCTGTGCCTGACGGAAAATCTCGGCCCGCATGGTGGCCAGTTGATCCGAAGTACGGCGTTGCGCAGACAAGGGCGCGCAGGCGCGTTCCAACGAAAATCGGGCCTCGCAGGCAGTATCAAAGCTGACCGCATTCATCGACAACAACAGTGTTGAGGTCGTGATTTGCTGCGAATACGCGTCCTCAAAGCTGATCCGATTAACAAAAGCCCCCCCGCTGGCGCCCCGCTGCGTTCGGATCAAGGATTGCGCGGCTAGACGTTTCAATGCCTCGCGCACCGTGGGGCGTGAGACCTGAAACTGATCGGACAGTTCTGCCTCGGACGGCAAACGCTCATCCACGATCAATTCACCCGAGATGATGGCATCACGGATGGCCTGCGCGATTTGCGCAGACAAATCGGCGGGTTTTCGTGGGTCGATTTTCATATTCCGGGGACCGTTGGTAAGATTTTATTTGTCTGACATTTAAAAGTCTGACATTTGAATTGCAAGGACTGAGTCGGGAGGGACGCATGAGTCGCGCAGTTCTACGCAGCGGTTTGTGGCTTGGGTTTTACAGCCTGATTCTGTGGGCCTGGTGGATGATGTTCACCATGAGCCGCGGAATGGATCTGGATTGGATCGGGCGCCCCGGCCCAATGGGGCAAGCGATGGCCGCCATGGATCCGCGCATGGATATGTACATGCCGATGTCCGAATTTAGCCCGCTGTTCTGGATGTGGGCCATCATGATGGCCGCAATGATGTTGCCGACCCTTGTGCCGACCTTGCGCAGCTATGATGACCTGATCCACAGCGCAAATGGCACACGAGCTGGTTGGCTGGGCGTTCTGGCGGGGTATTTCATCGTCTGGGTCGGGTTCGCGGCGCTGATCACGGGGGTTCAGCTGGTTTTACTGTTCGGTGGCGTTGTCGACATGCTGGGCATCGCCAAATCCAGCTTTGTGGCCGGTGGTTTGATGATCGCAGTTGGCGCTTTTCAGTTCACCCGCGCGAAAGAGGTCTGCCACGGAGTTTGCCACGCGCCCGTGACCTATTTTCTAGTTCATTGGAAAACCGGTTTCACAGGCGGGTTGCGCATGGGCCTGGGGCTGGGTGCTTTTTGCGTCGGATGTTGTTGGGGCTTTATGGCGCTGGGTTTCGTTGGAGGCGTCATGAGCTTGCTTTGGATGGGGTTGGCGACTCTGTTCATGGTTTTGGAAAAATTGCCTCAGATCGGTCAAGCAGTGACGCGACCAATGGGGTTTGCTCTAGTTGCAGGGGGAATTCTCCTGTTGATCTATCCCTTTATTTTCGGAGGATAAGTATATGGCTAAGAACAGAAAACCTGAAGCCGACAGGTTGCCTATCAGCCAACGTATCGACAGTCGTATGCCAAATCCCAAGCGGCGTGAGATGAGTCCGACTGATTGGGTCATCAAGGGAGAGTTGATCCTCAACTGCTCGTGCGATGTGTTTTGCCCTTGCGTTGTATCACTGGGGGCGCATCCTCCGACCGAAGGGCATTGCCACGCGTGGATGGGGGTCATCATCGATGAAGGCCATTACGAGGGCGAGGACCTGTCGGGTTTGAACGTTGGTCTACTGGTCGATATTCCCGGTCGCATGGGCGAGGGCCAGTGGAAAGTCGCGGCCTATGTCGATGAACGCGCTAGCGGCAAGGCCTATAACGGTCTGCTGCAAATCTTCAGCGGGCAGGCGGGCGGTACAACTGGTCTGTTCACCATGCTGGTCAGCGAGATCATCGGGGCCGAGCGGGCCCCTGTCCAGATCGAACGCGATGGCAACAAGCGCCGTATCGTAATCGGTCGCAAGATTCAGGGCGAGATTGAGATGTTGGCGGGTAAAGACCCCGAGCATCCGGTGATGGTTTCGAACTCGAAATACTGGATGGGACCGGATATCATCGTAGCGCGTGGAACCAAATCCAAGGTGCGTGATTACGGCCGCGTCTGGGATTTCGGTGGTAAATCGGCCGAGATTTGCCCGATTGACTGGCATGGACCAAAATAATGATCACCGGGGCCTATGCACAGGAAATGGCGCGGTATAATCAATGGCAGAACAGCCAGTTGTCCGCTTTTCTTCAAGACCTGACGCCCGAGGAGTTAGCGAAAGATCGCGGCGCTTTTTTTGGCTCGATCATGGGGACTGCTAACCATCTTTTGTGGGGTAACTGGATTTGGATTTCGCGTTTTGATCAGGGCGATGGTCCAGGTGGCGGCATCCCGGAAAGTGTGTCTTTGTGCGCTGATCTGGCCGAGTGGTTGCCGCAGTGCAAAACAGTCGACGCCCGCATCTCCAATTGGGCTGGATCGCTTGAAGAGGACCTTCTGACTGGTGAATTCACGTGGCTCTCGGCGGCAAAAAAAGATGACTTTACATTGCCTTACGCGCAATGCGTCATACATATGTTCAACCATCAGACCCATCATCGCGGGCAATTGCACCAAATGCTGACCGAGACCGGATCAGCCGCTCCTGTTAGCGATTTGGTGTTTATGCCAAAGGAGGTTTGAATGCCGCAAATTTCCTTATCCCGCCGGTTGCGGCGCACGCCCTTCTCAGACGGTGTCGAGGCTGCGGGAGTTAAAGCATACACGGTCTATAACCGCATGTTATTGCCCACAGTTTTCGAAAGCGTCGAGGCAGATTACAGGCATTTGAAATCCCACGTTCAGGTCTGGGATGTTTCCTGTGAACGGCAGGTTGAGCTGCGCGGCCCGGATGCGGGCAAATTGATGCAAATGCTGACGCCGCGTGATCTTCGGGGGATGCTGCCGGGGCAGTGCTTTTACGTGCCCATCGTCGATGAAACCGGTGGGATGCTGAACGATCCTGTGGCGGTGAAGTTGTCCGATGATCGTTGGTGGATTTCCATTGCTGACAGTGACCTGCTTTTTTGGGTCAAAGGGGTCGCCAACGGTTATCGGCTGGATGTTCTGGTGGATGAACCCGACGTGTCGCCCTTGGCGGTTCAAGGGCCCAAGGCGGATGACCTGATGGTGCGCGTATTCGGGGATCGCGTGCGGGATATCCGGTTTTTCAAATTCGATATGTTCGAATTCGAAGGGCGTGACCTGGCCGTGGCTCGGTCGGGTTATTCGAAACAGGGTGGGTTCGAGATCTATCTCGAAGGCACTGAGATAGGCATGCCATTGTGGAACGCCCTTTTTGCGGCGGGTGAGGACCTACAGGTACGGGCAGGCTGTCCCAACCTGATCGAGCGGATCGAAGGTGGTTTGCTGTCTTATGGCAATGACATGACCGACGACAACACGCCGCACGAATGTGGTTTGGGCAAGTTCTGTAATACTCACACCGCGATTGGGTGTATCGGTCGGGATGCATTGTTGCGTGTGGCTAAGGAAGGCCCGGTACAGCAGATTCGTCCAATTGCGATTGAGGGCGACGCAGTACCGCCCTGCGACCGACCGTGGTCTGTGTTCGCAGGTGGAAGGCGTGTGGGGCAGGTGACCTCAGCCGCGTGGTCCCCGGATTTCGGGACGAATGTCTCAATCGGCATGCTGCGATTAAGCCACTGGGAAGCAGGAACGATTGTCGAGGTTGAAACACCAGACGGCATGCGCCGCGCCACAGTGCAGGAGCGTTTCTGGATCTAAGGGAGGGTTTGGGCGTCGCCCTCGTCGCTACACGGCGCACCCGAACTCATTCAGCCAGGCGTAGAACGGCCTGGCGCTAGGAAAACGAAAGGAAATCGGATGTTCAACGCATTGGTGATGGAAAAGGATGAAGAGAGCGGCTTGGCCAGCCCCTCGGTCAAGCAGTTGTCTCTGGATGATTTGCCAAATGGTGACGTGACCGTGGCGGTCGAGTATTCGACGGTGAATTACAAGGATGGTTTGTGTACGTCGCCAAAGGGTGGCGGGCTGGTGCGCAACTACCCACATGTACCGGGCATTGACTATGCCGGGACCGTCGAAGCGTCATCAGATGACCGCTATAAGCCCGGTGACAAGGTAGTTTTAACCGGCTGGCGCGTGGGTGAGGCGCATTGGGGCGGGTATTCCCAGAAAGCCAATGCGCTGGCCGATTGGTTGGTGCCCTTGCCCGATGGCTTGGATGCGCGCCAGGCAATGGCTGTAGGCACGGCCGGATTTACTGCGATGCTGGCTGTGATGGCGCTTGAGGATCACGGAATGACACCCGATCACGGGCCGGTTTTGGTAACCGGGGCCGCAGGTGGGGTCGGATCTGTGGCCACGGCCATTCTGTCCAATCTTGGCTACGAAGTGGCGGCTGTTACCGGTCGACCCGAGGCGGGGGATTACTTGAAATCTCTGGGGGCAAGCACAATCGTCCCGCGGGAAGAGCTGAACGAAACCACCAAGCGGCCTCTGGAAAGCGAAAGCTGGGCTGGCTGCGTTGATGCGGTCGGTGGAGAGATGCTGGCGCGCGTCCTGGGGCAGATGAAATACGGCGCCTCGGTCGCGGCTGTGGGGTTGGCGGGTGGTGCTGCTTTGCCTGCGACGGTCATTCCATTCCTTCTGCGCGGCGTAAATCTGCTGGGCATCGACAGCGTAATGCAGCCTTATGAAAATCGCGTCCGGGCCTGGCAACGTATCGCCACCGATCTGCCGATGGATAAGCTTGAGGCAATGGTTCAGCCAGCAACCCTTAACGATCTGCCGCAACTGGGAGCCGATATTCTGAAAGGTCAGGTCAAAGGCCGCGTCGTCGTTGACGTAAACGCCTGATCGGAAAAGCTTCCTTCAGACCCGCCGACTAGGATGTCGGCTGGTCTGTTTGCTATTTAGTCAACCGAAAAAATGCTTAAGACACCTCTGGTCAATGGCGCATTTCCACAGCATCATTGCTATACATCCCAATTGCGATGGCTTAGAAGCCATGCAAACAGCACCTGAATACGGGGAGTGAGCAGCATGTCTGACGATTTCGAACTGGATACCGATGATCTGAAACGGCGCATGGAAGGCGCCATGGCCAACCTCAGAACCGAATTCGCCTCGCTTCGGACCGGGCGGGCGTCGGCCTCGATGCTTGAGCCGGTGATGGTGGATGCCTATGGCTCGATGACTCCGATCAATCAGGTTGGGACGGTGAATGTACCCGAACCGCGCATGGTGACCGTCAACGTCTGGGACAAGGGTCTGGTGGGCAAGGTTGAAAAGGCGATCCGCGAAAGCGGGCTGGGGATCAATCCACAGCTGAACGGTACGATCATCATGCTGCCGATCCCGGAACTGAACGAAGAACGCCGCCGCGAATTGGGCAAAGTTGCCGGGCAATATGCTGAACACGCCCGTGTCTCGATCCGGAATGTGCGCCGCGACGGGATGGATCAAGTCAAAAAAGCCAAAGCGGACGGTATGTCCGAGGATGATCAGAAATTCTGGGAATCCGAGGTTCAGGACCTGACCGATGAGATGATCAAATCTGTAGACGCCGCGCTTGAGACCAAGCAGGCCGAGATCATGCAGGTCTGAGACAGGGAATGCTCAACACCCCTGATACTTCGCCCGCGCTTGGGCCGCGCCATGTCGCTATTATCATGGACGGAAATGGTCGCTGGGCGCAGGCGCGTGGTCGGCCAAGACTGTTCGGACACCACGCCGGGGCGCGGCGCGTGCGAGAGGTGGTTGAGGCCTGCCCGGAACTTGGAATCAAATACCTGACGGTTTTTGCCTTTTCGACTGAGAATTGGAAACGCACGCAGGCTGAGGTTGCCGGGCTGATGAGCCTATTTCGGCGCTACATCATCAAAGAAACCCGGACTCTGAAGGAAAATGGTATCCGGGTTCGGTTCATTGGGGATCGCGTTCGATTGGACGCCAAGCTGATTGCCTTGATGGACGCGCTGGAAGAAGAAACCAAGAACAACGATCTGGTACACCTGACGGTCGCCCTGAATTACGGCGGTCGGGATGAGGTTGCGCGGGCCACCAAACGTCTTGCGCTGGACGTAGCCGAAGGACGGTTGCGCCCCGAAGAAGTTGATGAAGAAACTCTGCCCAAGTATCTGGACACGCATGTTCTTCCTGATCCCGATCTGGTTATCCGGACCAGTGGTGAGGCGCGGATATCGAATTTCCTGCTGTGGCAATCGGCCTATTCCGAATATGAATTCATCGACACGCTCTGGCCGGATTTCACAGCGGCCGAGCTGGAACGGCTGTGCCGCAACTTTGGCTCTCGCGAGCGCCGGTTTGGGGCAGTGCGGGTATGAGCGACGGCCGATGGTCTGACCTAAGCGCCCGGATTCTGTCCGCAGCCGTTTTAATTGCCATCGGTTCGGTCGAGGTTTGGCTGGGCGGCCTTTGGTTCGAAGCATTCATCGCAATTGCCTGCGGTTTGATGACCTGGGAGCTGGTGCGGATGATCGACCCGGACAAGGTCGGCGTGCGCGTTCAGCTTGGCATTCTGACCGGAGTGGCCGTATTGATCAGCTACCACGTGCCGCCGCTTTTTAAGCTTCCGGTTCTGGTGGCTCCGGCTTTGGTTGGGGCGGGGCAGGTCGGTCGTTCGAAAACGATTTATGCGCTATTTGCCGTCTGGATTGCGGCATCTGGTCTGGGCTTCATCTCTATCCGCGAGACGATGGGTTTTGGCTGGATGGTTTGGCTGATTTCGGTGGTCGTAGCGACGGATGTCGCCGGGTATTTTGTTGGCAAAACCTTTGGGGGCCCTAAGTTCTGGCCCAAGGTCAGCCCCAAGAAAACATGGTCGGGCACTGCCGGAGGCTGGGCCGCAGCAGCCATCGTGGGGGCTGTTTTTGCGAACTATGCCGGATTTGGGTTCATGTTTGTTGTGATTTCGGTTTTGGCCTCGATGGCCAGTCAAGCCGGAGATATCGTCGAAAGTGCGACCAAACGGAAATTCGGGGTCAAGGACAGTTCGAACCTGATCCCGGGACATGGCGGATTTCTCGACCGGTTTGACGGGATGATGGGGGCGGCCTTGTTCGTTCTGATCGCGGGTTTGATTTACTCCCCCGGGGGCATGTAATGCGCAGAGTTTCCATTTTCGGCGCGACCGGATCGGTCGGACAGAACACAATCGACCTGATTGACCGGAATCCGTCGGCCTATGACGTGGTGGCATTGACCGGCGGTGCAAATATCGAAAAGCTGGCCGACGATGCACGCCGACTGCAGGCTGATTTGGCCGTGACCGCGCATGAGGATCAGCTCGAGGACCTGCGTGCTGCACTATCCGGCAGCGGTGTCGAGGCAGCGGCCGGACAGGTTGCGCTGACCGAAGCGGCAGCGAGGCCAGCGGATTGGGTCATGTCGGCCATCGTTGGTGCGGCCGGATTGCCACCGGGCCTTGAGGCATTGAAACAAGGCGCGACCCTAGCCCTGGCAAACAAGGAAACGCTCGTTTGTGCCGGACCGTTGGTGTTGGAAACGGCGCGAAAACACAATGCCCGACTTTTGCCGGTGGACAGCGAACACTCTGCCGTGTTCCAGGCGCTGGTGGGCGAGGATATGGATGCCGTTGAGCGGATCATTATCACCGCCAGCGGCGGCGCGTTCCGCGATTGGCCGTTGAGCGATCTGGTCAATGCCACGGTCGAGCAAGCCTCGAGCCATCCGAACTGGGATATGGGTCAGCGGATCACCATAGATAGCGCTTCGATGTTCAATAAAGCGCTCGAAGTGATTGAAACGCGGGAATTCTTTGGTGTTTCCCCTGATCAGATCGAAGTGTTGGTGCATCCTGAATCCATCGTGCATTCGCTGGTTGGGTTCAATGACGGCGCGGTCATGGCTCATATGGGCGCACCGGATATGCGCCATGCAATTGGCTATGCGCTGCACTGGCCGGATCGGCGCAAGCTACCGGTCGAACGTCTGAACCTGGCGAAACTGGGTCAGTTGCGCTTTCAGGACCCGGACGAGACCCGCTATCCAGCGCTGCGCCTCGCCCGTAACGTGATGCAGCGCGGCGGTCTGTCAGGTGCGGTGTTCAACGCCGCGAAAGAGCGGGCGCTGGACCTGTTCATCGCACGCCGGGTCAGTTTTCCAGAGATGGCCCAGATCGTTGAAAGTGTATTGGACAGATTTGAGACGTCAGACGGCCTTCTTGATGCCTCTTTAACCCTTGATAACGTACTGCAAACGGACCATCTGGCACGTAAGTGGGCAGAAGAAGCCGTGATGCAGAAAGCAGGATAGAAACTTGGACGTAATCTCTCTGATCCCTCAATTCGGCAACTTGCTTTATACCATCGTTGCCTTTGTGATCGCCCTGTCCGTCATCGTCGCGGTACATGAATACGGCCATTATATCGTCGGGCGTTGGTCCGGCATCCATGCCGAGGTGTTCTCGGTCGGGTTTGGCCCTGTATTGTGGAGCCGTATCGACAAACGCGGAACACGTTGGCAGATCGCAGCCTTGCCTTTCGGCGGGTATGTAAAATTCCTTGGGGATGCCAACGCCGCATCCGGCAAGGACGAAGGCGCGATGCAGGAAATCACCGAGCAAACCCCCGAAGAGCTGCGCCGCACCATGCACGGCGCGCCGTTGTGGGCGCGGGCAGCTACCGTTGCCGCAGGGCCGGTGTTCAACTTTGCTATGTCCATTGTGGTGTTTGGCCTGATTTTTATGTCTCAGGGCGTTACGCGCGACCCTTTTACAGTCGGCGAATTGCGCTCGTTGCCTGGTTCGGTGCAGGAATTGCAGGACGGGGATGAAATCGTCGCAATTGCGGGTCTTCCCGTTCCTGATTTTGATCAGCAGGGGGCCTGGTCTGATTTTACGGATGCACTGCCTGTTGAACCGGAGTTGGATTACACGGTGATCCGCGATGGGCAGACACTGGATGTATCCGGCCCCTGGTTGTTCCCGGCGCTGATCCAACAGGTCGTTCCACGCAGTGCAGCCATGGATATCGATCTGAAGTCGGGCGACGTTATTACGGCCGTCAACGGTGATCCTATCTTTGCCTTTGAGCAGCTCAAAGAACATGTAGAGGGATCGGACGGCAAGGTTCTGTTGCTGAACGTTTGGCGCGACGGGGCCGAGCTTGAATTTGCCCTGGCCCCGCGTCGCACGGATGAGCCGCAGCCGGAAGGTGGCTTTGTGACCCATTGGCGCATCGGGATTGTGGGTGGAATGGCTTTGGAACCAGCGACGGAACCCGCGGGCCTTCTGGCATCTCTTTCCGGCGGTGTGCAGCAGACCATTCGCATCGTTGACGGCTCTTTGTCGGGCGTCTGGCATATGGTGACGGGGGCGATCAGCACCTGCAACATTTCCGGTCCCATCGGCATTGCGGAAACTTCGGGCGCTATGGCCAGTCAGGGTGCTCAGAATTTCATTTTCTTTATTGCCGTTCTGTCGACCGCCGTAGGCTTGCTGAACCTGTTTCCCATTCCGGCATTGGATGGGGGCCATCTGGTATTCTATGCGTATGAGGCTATTGCAGGCAAACCACCCAGCGACGGTGTACTGCGCGTGCTTATGGGGGTTGGCGTATCGTTGATCCTTGGACTTATGGTCTTTTCGGTTACGAACGATCTGTTCTGCTGATTGTGGCATCGATCACAAGAAAACGCCCCAATTCCGCCTCAATTCCAGCTTAGGTTAATAGCCGGTAATTAAACCGTGTCAGAGGTAGTTATGACAAAGGCCCTGCGTAAATCCGCCAAAAGCTTTGGGTGCTTGTTCGTGTTGAACTGGGATACATTGCTGTTCTTCGGTGTGACTGCCGTGGCAATGGGCGGTTGGGCCTATTTGATCACTATGTGATTCTTAAGACCTGTTATTGAAACTACACACGGCGGCCGACGGGCCGCTTTCTGTTTTGGTCTTTTGACAAGGCTAAATATTCTCGCTAATCAGCTTTAAAGTCCAAAAATATTGGGTAGTGAAAAATATGACTGATAGGCGAGGCGCGGGCACATCCTGCGGTGGGCAGAAGCCGAAAAACAAGATTTTGTGGCGGTCACTAACGTTAATATTCCTTCTTACATTGGTAGGTTTTGTACCGTTTCCGCAGGCCGCGTGGGCGCAAAATTTCGTCTTTAATTCGTTCGATGTCGAAGGCAACCGACGTATCGAAACCTCCACCATTATTGAACGTACAGGAATCGAGCCGGGCCAGTCGGTCACAGCGGGCGAATTGAACGATGCCTATCAGCGTTTGCTTGACAGTGGTGTTTTTGAGACAGTCGAATTGACGCCGCGTGGCA
Source organism: Ruegeria sp. BB1 (assembly GCF_056539465.1). NCBI lineage: Bacteria > Pseudomonadati > Pseudomonadota > Alphaproteobacteria > Rhodobacterales > Roseobacteraceae > Ruegeria > Ruegeria sp. BB1. The sequence goes on along the minus strand of NZ_JBQFVB010000001.1, from coordinate 663,967 downwards.
GCACGCTGGTGATCGAAGTTGAAGAATATCCGACAATCAATCAGATCAGCGTTGAAGGTAACAGCCGCGTAAAAGATGACGTGCTGCTTGAAGCGATCTCATCAGAGCCACGCCGCGTCTTTACACCGCAAGTCGCGGAGGCTGACGCCGACCTGATCGCCGAGATCTACTCGTCTCAGGGACGGGTGTCTGCAACGGTCATTCCCCGCATCATTCGCCGCAGTGACAACCGTGTCGATCTGGTATTCGAGGTCGCAGAAGGGACCACGATCGAAGTCGAGCGTGTGAGTTTTGTCGGCAACCGAGCTTATTCTGACCGGCGCCTGCGCAGGGTTCTGGAATCGAAACAGGCGAATATCCTGCGGACGTTTGTCAGCAGCGATACTTTCATTGCTGACCGGATCGAATTCGACAAACAGGTCATTCGGGATTTCTACTTGTCGCGTGGTTATGTCGATTTCCGCGTGAACAGCGCAAATGTGGAATTCACTCGCGAGCGCGACGCTTTCTTCTTGGTGATGAACATCACCGAAGGTCAAAAATTCTCATTTGGGCAGATCAGCACTGTCAGCGAAATTCCGGGTGTGGATCCTGCTCCGTATCAGGATGCACTGAAAATTCGACCGGGAGTGACTTACACTCCGATGCTGATCGAAAACTCGATTGCGCGGATGGAACGTCTCGGCATCAAGCAGGGCGTCGATTTCCTGCGTGTGGAGCCGCGCGTGACGCGCAACGCACGTGACCTGACTCTGGATGTGCAGTTTGTTCTGACCAAAGGCCCAAGGATTTTTGTCGAGCGGATCGATATCGAAGGCAACACAACCACGCTTGACCGCGTGATCCGTCGTCAATTCGATACGGTGGAAGGCGACCCCTTTAACCCGCGTGAGATCCGTCAGGCCGCCGAACGTATCCGGGCCTTGGGTTTCTTTGCTGCGGCCGATGTCGAACCGCGCGAAGGGTCTTCGCCCAGCCAGGTGATTGTGGATGTGGATGTAGAGGAACAGCCGACGGGTTCGCTAAGCCTGGGTGGTAGCTACTCGGTTTCTGATGGTTTCGGGGTTGCGATTGGCCTTCAGGAATCTAACTTCCTGGGACGCGGGCAAACAATTGGCGTCAATTTGTCGACTGCCCAGGATGCCGAACAGTACACGTTGAACTTCTCGGAACCTTACCTGCTAGGGCGCAAACTTCGGTTTGACTTGGGATTGGGCCTGTCGACGACCAATTCAAGCTTTGCCAGCTATGACACCGAGACACTCTTCTTCCGGCCTCAGTTGAGCTATGCGATTGGCGAGTTGTCATCCCTGCGTCTGCGCTATGGTTGGCAAAACAGCGAAATGACCCAGCAAGGTGACGAAACTAACGGTGCAGTCATTTCGTCGGAAATCGATCAGGGTGAGCGTACCACCAGTTCTCTGGGTCTCTCGTACGTTTATGACAGCCGGATCGGAGGTCTGAACCCGAATGCAGGCGTCCTGTTTGAGGCCGGTATCGATGCTGCAGGACTGGGCGGCGACAACGAATACTTCAAGACGACGGCCCGTGGTGTCGCCCAGACACGTGTCTGGAACGAAGAAGTTGTTCTGCGTGCGTCGATGGAAGTCGGTGCGCTGCACTGGAGAGGTGATGATTTCAGCCGCACTATCGACCGCTTTGTTTTGGGACCTAGCATCTTCCGCGGGTTCGAGCCCGCGGGTCTTGGTCCGCGCGACTTGTCCAACGGACAGGATGACGCGATCGGGGGCAATTACTATTGGGTTGCGCGTTTGGAGTCGGATTTCCCGCTGGGTCTGCCCGAAGAATTCGGCCTGCGTGGCGGCGTGTTCTACGACTTTGGTAACTTGTACAATCTTAACGACGTCAATACGACCGGTGCCAATATCGTCGGCGAAGACGGCTCGATCCGCCACGTAATAGGTGTGTCGGTTCTGTGGGAAACGCCGTTTGGTCCGCTGCGCTTCAACTTCTCGAAAGCGTTGAAAAAGGAAGACTTTGACAAAGAGCAGAACTTCGACCTGACGGTTCAGGCTCGGTTCTGATCCTGAATGTTGAAAACTGTGTTCATGAAACTGCAGGGCCCTTTATGGGCCCTGTGTGTATTTCTGACCCTTGTCTTTTCGGAGCCAGTAGCGGCCCAACAATTGGGGGTTCCGCAAAGCAGCGTGGTGACGTTGTCCAGCGAGCGTTTGTTTGCTGAATCTGCCTTTGGTCAACGTGTCCTGCGAGAGATCGAGGCCGAAGGCGTTCTTTTAGGGGAAGAAAACGAACGGATCGTGGCCGAGCTGAGCCGAGAGGAAAAGGTTCTGACGGAACAGCGTGCGACCATGACAGCCGAAGAATTTCGCCCCCTGGCCGATGCCTTTGACGAAAAGGTTCAGTCGCATCGGGAGGGGCAGCGCGCAAAACTGGACGTGTTGGCACGACGTAGTGAAGAGGCTCGGCAGATGTTTCTGGAACTTGCACGGCCGGTTTTGATTGACTTGCTACGCGAATCCGGCGCTTCCATCATTATTGAACGATCCAGCGTTTTCCTCAGTTCGGATCGAACCGATATTACCGATGCCGCCATTGCGCGGATCAATGCGGCGATCGGCGACGGCAGCGCCGTTGAAAATGGGGCCAGTGAATAGGTTTGCTTGCCCTTAGGGCGCGGTATTGCTAACCACGCCGCAAACAGAAATCCAGAATGGGACTACAACACCATGAGCACGGAAACCAAAAGCGCCGACATCCAGTTGATCCAACGGATCTTGCCGCATCGCTATCCGTTTCTGCTGGTCGACAAGGTGGTTGATATCTCGGGTTATCAATCGGCCGTTGGCATCAAGAATGTCACAATGAACGAACCACATTTTCAGGGCCATTTTCCCGGAACGCCGATCATGCCCGGCGTGACCATTGTTGAAGCGATGGCGCAAACTGCAGGTGTGATGCTGGGCGTCGGTATGGACGTGATCGACAGCGAATTGCTGATTTATTTCATGAACATCGACAAGTGCAAATTCCGCCGCAAAGTGATCCCTGGCGATGTGCTTGAAATGCACGTGGAAACCGTGCGGGGTAAGAAGGGTGGCAAGATCTTCAAATTCAGCGGCCGGGCGACGGTTGATGGCGAAGTAGCAGCCGAAGCCGAATTTTCGGCCTATGTCGACTGGGACATGGAAAAGACAACATGAGCGGCATTCACCCAAGCGCAATCATCGAAGACGGTGCGCAGATCGGTGAAGACTGCATCATCGGGCCGTTCTGTTTTGTCGGCAGTCAGGTTAAGCTGGGCGACCGGGTCGAATTGAAGTCCCATGTTGTCGTGACCGGCGAAACCCAGATCGGTGATGAGACCGTGATCTTCAATTTCTCGGTGATCGGAGAAATTCCGCAGGACCTGAAGTTCGGGGGTGAGGATACGCGGCTTGAGATCGGCAAGCGTAACCGCATTCGTGAACATGTGACGGTGAATACCGGAACCGAGGGCGGCGGCGGTGTGACCCGGATCGGCGACGATTGTCTTTTGATGGCAGGTGTGCACGTGGCGCATGACGTTCAGATCGGGGATCGTGTGATCATGGTGAACCATTCCGGCGCGGCGGGTCACTGTGTCATCGAGGATGATGTGATCGTGGGCGGAATTTCCGGCCTGCATCAATGGGTGCGCGTGGGCCGTGGCGCGATCATCGGCGCACTGACTATGGTGCCCAATGACGTGATCCCATATGGCCTGGTTCAGGCGCCTCGGGGTGAGTTGGACGGACTGAACCTGGTTGGCTTGAAACGGCGCGGTGTCTCGCGCGAGGATATCTCGGCCCTGCGTGCTGCATTCCGCGAATTGTCGACTGGCGATGGCACGTTCATGGAACGCGCGCACCGGGTAGGTGTGGACAACGAAAGCGAATATGTGCAGCGGATCGTGGATTTCGTGACCGGGCAATCCGATCGCTCGTTCCTGACGCCGAGGAAATAGGTCAATGCTGGCATTGATTGCTGGAACAGGCGCATTGCCGGGCGAAGTGGTTGACCAACTTTCCGATCGCCCTCTGATTTGTGCGATGGAAGGGTTCACACCGGACACTTTGACTGCGGATATCGTCTTTCCATTGGAACAGTTGGGAAGCTTCCTTGCGGATTTGAAAGCGCGCGGCGTGACCGAGATTTGCATGGCTGGCGCGGTGCGCCGTCCCGCTATCGATCCATCGCGGATTGATGCGGCCACGATGCCTCTGGTTCCAGTACTGCAACAGGCGATGATGTCCGGGGATGACGGGGCATTGCGCGCCGTGATCGGCATATTCGAAAACTCTGGACTGACCGTTCGTGCCGCTCACGAAATTGCCCCGGCGTTACTGCCGGAACTAGGTTGCCTTACCGAAACGCAGCCATCCGAGGCTGAACTGTCCGATGCAGACAGGGCAGCGGGTATTCTGCGGGCCATGGGAGCTGCGGATATCGGTCAGGCTTGTGCGGTGTCCAAAGGGCAGGCGCTTGCGGTCGAAAGCATCTACGGCACAGATTGGATGCTGCAATCCTTGACCCAACGACCGGATGCAGGGGGTGGCGTTTTGTTCAAAGCGCCGAAACCCGACCAGGACCGACGTGCTGACTTGCCGACCATTGGCCCTGGGACCGTTTCTGGTGCGGTGGCAGCTGGGCTAGCGGGTATTGTCATCGAAAAAGGTGGCGTGATCGTGTTGCAACAGGATCGTGTGATCGACGAATGCAACCGTCTGGGCCTGTTTCTGTATGTGCGTGAGCGGGCGATCTGATGCGAGTCTTCCTGGTCGCCGGTGAACCTTCGGGCGACCGTTTGGGCGGCGCCTTGATGGAAGGGTTGCGCAGTCTCGTACCCGATATCCAGTTCGATGGCGTTGGCGGACCGCTGATGCAGGCACAGGGTTTGGACAGCCGCTTTCCAATGGCCGAACTGTCGGTGATGGGGCTGGTTGAGGTTTTGCCCAAGTTCTTCCACCTGAAACGCCGGATTTCTGAGACCGCTCAGGCCGTTCTGGATACGCAGCCCGATGTATTGATTACCATCGACAGCCCGGATTTTTCACTGCGCGTCGCCAAGCAGGTAAAAGCGCAGAGTGATATCAGAACGGTGCATTACGTCGCCCCCAGTGTCTGGGCATGGCGCCCCGGGCGCGCGGACAAGATGGCCAAGGTGATCGACCAAGTTCTGGCGTTGTTACCATTTGAACCGCCCTATATGGAACGTGCGGGGATGGAGTGTGATTTCGTTGGTCATCCGGTGGCCAGCGAACCGATAGCTTCGGATCAGGATATCCAGGATTTTCGCGCGACCTACGATCTGGGCGACGCACCGATCATACTGGCGCTTCCTGGTTCGCGTGGAGGCGAGATTGAGCGTCTGGCTCCGATCTTTGGTGAGGCGCTGCGCCTTTATCTGAATGAACGGCCGTGCGCACGTATTGTGGTGCCCGCGGTTGCGCATATGGTGGATACCGTCACCGAGCATATGCAAAGCTGGCCCGGAAACCCTGTTGTCGTCGATCCGCGCGAGATGCCTTCGGATCAGGCACAAGCACAAAAGCAGGTCGCGTTTGCGGCGGCAGAGTTGTCGCTGGCCGCTTCGGGGACGGTTTCGTTGGAACTGGCCGCGCAATCGACGCCTATGGTGATAGCGTATAATCTGAACTGGCTGACCACTCTGATTGCCAAGCGGATGGTCAAGCTGGATACTGTAACGCTAGTCAATCTGGTGTCCGAGACCCGAGCGGTCCCCGAGTGTTTGCTGGATGATTGCCAGCCTGAAAAGATAGCAGAGGCGTTGAAACAGGTCGCGGCTGCCCCCGATGCGCAGCGCGATGCCATGACCCTCACGATGGAACGTCTGGGGCGCGGAGGTGAGGCCCCCGGTTTGAGGGCCGCCCGAGCCGTTCTTGATCGGATGACTCCGTAATGCTGGATTTCGTGCTGTTCGGACTGTCTGCCTTTATGGCTCAGATTCTGACCAATCTGGACAATCTGGCGGCGCTGCTGGCGCTATCGCTGGTGTCGGGGGCCAAACGCGCGGTCTTTGGCTTTCTGCTTGCGCAGGGGGTCGTGATCAGCGCAGCGCTTTTGCTGGCGTTGGGGGTTGAGGATGTCGTACCGCACTGGGCCGGGTATCTGGGTCTGATACCTCTGAGTTTGGGCATCTTAGCCTTGATCCGGCAAAGGCGGGGAACCGAGACTGAAACGCACGCAAATCTGGATACCGGGGCGTCGGTGATCATGGTCACGCTGCTGTTCATCAGCCTGTCGATGGATACGTTCGCCGTCCTTGCGCCTCTGCTGGCCGACTCGGCCCCCACGTTCAGAACGGCTGGTGTTATCGGGGCCGTGTTGGCGGCACTTGGTCTGGCAACCGTTGCGCTGTTAGGGGCCAAAGCGCCGTTCATGAGCGGCACGCTGGCCCGGCGGTTGGAACGGTTGGTTCCCTATGTGATGATTTGCGCCGGGCTCTATATCCTTAGCAACTCGTGGACGGACGCGATTTAGTACCCGCGCCAGATCCAGCCGCCGCCAAAGATACGGCTGCCTTCCGACGCGTAGAACACACAGGCCTGACCGGGTGAGACACCTTCTTCGGGCGTCAACAGCTCAACCTCTGCCGTGGTATCGGACAAAGGTCTTATGATCGCCTCGCGCGGGGGGCGGGTCGAGCGGACCTTGACCAGAACATGCCATTCATCTCGTGAGGTGAAGGGTTCATCCCCAAGCCAGTTGATTTCACGCACAGGAATGGTTCGGGTGGCCAGCATTTCTTTGGGGCCAACAACGACTTGTTTCGCATCCACGTCCAGTTTTACGACATATAATGGCTCGCTAAGGCCACCGATGCCCAGACCGCGGCGTTGTCCGATGGTATAGTGGATCACGCCGTTATGTTGCGCCAGAACGCGACCGTCCGCATGCACGATCTCACCGGGTTCTGCCGCACCGGGGCGCAGTTTTTCGATGACGCTGGCATAATTGCCGTTGGGCACGAAGCAGATGTCCTGACTGTCCGGCTTGTCCGCCACGGCCAGCCCGTATTGCGCTGCCATCTCGCGGGTGGCGTCCTTCGAGGGCAGGTGGCCCAGAGGGAAACGCAGGAAATCCAACTGCTCGGGTGTGGTCGAGAACAGGAAATAGGACTGATCGCGGTTCGCGTCCTCGGCGCTATGCAACTCTGGCCCATTGGGACCCATTTTGCGTTGGATATAGTGACCGGTGGCCATGCAGTCGGCCTCAAGATCCTTGGCGGTCTCCAGCAAGTCCTTGAATTTGACCCGTTCGTTGCAGCGGATGCAGGGCACCGGAGTAGCACCTGCCAGATAGCTGTCAGCAAACTCGTCGATCACCGCGTCTTTGAAGATGTTCTCGTAATCCAGAACATAGTGGGGAAAGCCGCGTTCCTCGGCCACACGGCGTGCGTCATGGATATCGATCCCCGCACAGCAAGCACCTTTCTTGGCCAGCGCTGCACCATGATCGTAAAGCTGTAGCGTTACACCAACCACGTCATAGCCCTGGTCGGCCAGGTGGGCCGCCACGACAGAACTGTCTACGCCACCGGACATGGCAACAACCACCCGCGTTTCCGAGGGCGGTTTGGCAAAGCCAAGCGAATTGAGTTGGGTCTCGGCAGCGAGGGCCATGGTGATTCCAGTGCGGGTTAAGAAAGACCGGCAGAATATAGGAAAATTCTACACACTCTCAAGGGGCGGTTTCACTCAGCATTAAGTAGGGTGGTGTCAGCTTTGTCGCAGCACGAAGAGGGTCATAAAATGTTTTTGCACAAAGTTGAGGGGCCAAGATCCATAACCTTACCGGATGGAACAGTTTTATCGCGCGCCGATCTGCCGCCAAAGGATACGACACGCTGGGTCGCATCGCGCAAGGCAATCGTCGTGCGGGGAGTGGTTTATGGGCTGATCACACTGTCAGACGCCAAAAAGCGATACGGCCTTAGTGATGAGGAATTTAACGCCTGGGTTGCGGCCGTCGCAGAACACGGCACGGACGCATTAAAGGTGACCGCGTTAAAAAAATATCGACAACCTAAGGGTGAAAGGGAATAAATGATTCAACGGTAACGTCAGATTAACCATTTTTGAGCAGGCTCAATTTGAATTGGTAAATTGACCCGAATTGGAGCAGTAAATGCGTATACTTCTTGTCGAGGATGATCCGACTACGTCCAAAAGCATTGAATTGATGCTGACACACGCAAACCTCAACGTCTATGCAACGGATTTGGGTGAGGAAGGTATCGATCTTGCAAAGCTTTATGACTACGATCTGATCCTGCTGGACTTGAATTTGCCGGACATGAATGGGCATGAAGTCCTGCGGCAACTGCGCATCGCTCGGGTGGAAACACCGATCCTGATCCTGTCAGGCGCAGACGACACGGAAAGCAAAATCAAAGGTTTTGGGTTCGGTGCCGACGATTATATGACCAAGCCCTTCCATCGAGAGGAGTTGGTGGCCCGAATCCATGCCATCATCCGCCGCTCAAAAGGGCATTCGCAATCCATCATCCAGACCGGTCGCGTTGCGGTTAACCTCGATGCCAAAACGGTCGAAGTGGAAGGCAAGGCGGTTCATCTGACCGGTAAGGAATATCAGATGCTTGAGCTGCTGAGCCTACGTAAGGGCACCACGTTGACCAAAGAGATGTTCCTGAACCATCTTTATGGCGGCATGGACGAGCCCGAGCTGAAAATCATCGACGTTTTCATCTGCAAGCTGCGTAAGAAACTCAGCAACGCCACCAGTGGTGAAAATTACATCGAGACAGTTTGGGGCAGGGGCTATGTCCTGCGTGATCCGCAAAGCAACAGTGTTGACGAAACGCGGATGGCGGTTGGGGCCTGATTTGAACATGGTCGCCCGTGGTCCGGGGCGACCGCTTTCACTCACTGAACAGCACGTCTGGACCTGACCATGACCTCGCCCTATCACTGAGGTCCAAGACTAAGTGACAGGGCGAGGCCATGAGCAAATTGATTCCGGTATCTGACCTGACTGAACAGGCCGCGCGCGCTGAGTTGGCGCAATTGGCCGAACAGTTGGCGCGGGCAAACATGCTGTATCACGGCGAAGACGCCCCCGAGATATCTGACGCCGAATATGATGCGCTCAAGCGTCGAAATGCTGAAATTGAAACGCGGTTTCCGCAACTAAAGCGCGCCGACAGCCCCTCGGATCAAGTCGGCGCTCGCCCGTCTGACGGTTTTTCGAAAGTCACCCATGCTGTTCGCATGATGTCGCTGGGCAATGCGTTTGATGACGAAGACGTTCAGGATTTTGACCGCTCAATCCGAAAGTACCTCGGGTTGGAAGCATCTAAACCTTTGTCTTACACGGCTGAACCTAAAATTGACGGTCTGTCGCTTTCCTTGCGGTATGAGAAGGGCAAATTGGTTCAGGCGGCCACCCGCGGAGACGGCGAAGTTGGTGAAAATGTCACACCAAATGCCCGGACGATTTCAGATATTCCCCAAACCTTGGAAAATGCGCCCGACATTTTGGAAGTTCGGGGCGAGGTCTACATGTCGCATGAAGACTTCGAAAAGCTGAACGCGCGGCAGGAAGAGGCAGGAGAAAAGCCTTTCGCCAATCCACGAAACGCAGCAGCGGGCTCCTTGCGGCAATTGGATTCGTCCGTCACGCGGGCCCGTCCGTTGCGGTTCTTTGCCTATGCCTGGGGTGAGCTGTCCGAACCGTTGGCAGAAACCCAAATGAAGGCGATCGACCGGTTGCGCGGTCTTGGTTTCGCCACCAATTCCCTGACCCAGCTGTGTGAAACGACAGATCAGATGCTGGCGCATTACCGCGAAATCGAGGCCCAACGATCCACCTTGGGTTATGATATCGACGGCGTCGTCTACAAAGTGAACGATCTGTCCTTGCAGGGGCGTCTGGGGTTTCGCTCCACAACCCCCCGCTGGGCGATTGCGCACAAGTTTCCAGCAGAACTGGCTTGGACCCGACTTGAAGCGATCGACATTCAGGTTGGCCGCACTGGGGCGCTCAGCCCGGTTGCCCGGTTGCACCCGGTCACGGTGGGTGGTGTGGTCGTGTCGAATGCCACTTTGCACAACGAAGATTACATTGCGGGTCGTGACGCCAAAGGTGGTACTATCCGCGACGGCAAGGATATTCGGGTCGGTGATTGGGTGCAGGTATACCGCGCTGGTGATGTGATCCCGAAACTGGCCGATGTCGATATCTCGAAACGACCCGAAGGGGCAGAGCCGTTTCAGTTCCCCAAGACCTGCCCCCAATGCAACAGCGACGCGGTCCGCGAAGAGGGCGACGCAGTGCGCCGCTGTACCGGGGGTGTAATTTGTCCGGCACAGGCGGTTGAAAAGCTGAAGCACTTCGTTTCTCGCAAGGCCTTCGACATCGAAGGTTTGGGCGCCAAGCAGATCGAGATGTTTTACGATGACCCGGATCTGCCAGTTAGAACGCCGGTCGATATTTTCACCCTGCAGACACGCGATGCGGCAAACCTGAACAAACTGGCCAATCGCAAAGGCTGGGGGGCGCAAAGTGCGGGTAACCTGTGGGAGGCCATCGATGAAAAACGAAAAATTCCCTTTGGTCGGCTACTGTTTGCACTGGGCATCCGCCATTTGGGTGAGGCCGCGTCGAACCTGATCGCGACACATTATGGAAACTGGGGTGACTTTGAACGCGCCATTACCTCTGCGGCGGGGTTCGAAGGCCCCGAATGGGACGACTTGTTGGGCGTGGATGGCGTCGGCGAGGTTATGGCCCGCGCCCTCATATCAGCCTTCGCGCAAAAGGCCGAGCGCGCCAGCATTGATGCGCTGGTCGCCCAGCTGGACATACAAGAGGCGAAACGCCCCGACACAGCCGGCAGTCCGGTCGCAGGCAAAACAGTCGTCTTCACGGGCACGCTGGAAAAGATGACTCGCGCTGAGGCCAAGGCCCGCGCCGAGGCATTAGGGGCTAAAGTCTCGGGTTCGGTCAGCAAGAAAACCGATATTCTGGTTGCCGGCCCCGGTGCTGGCTCCAAGGCAAAGAAAGCTGCCGAACTGGGTATTGAAACATTGGATGAGGATGGCTGGTTGCAGCTGATCGGAACTGCATGAGCGGGCGCCCGGAAAGCCTGTTTCCGCTGTTCGCGGGGTTGGAAACTTTGGATGGGGTTGGGCCGAAGACAGCTCAGGTCTTGACCCAAGCGGGGACGGAGTCGCCGCGCGATGTGCTGTTCAGCCTGCCATATGCCGTCATTGACCGCCGTCGGCGCGATACGATTCAGGGTGTTGACCTGCCGACCACACTGACAGTTGAAGTGACTGTTGGTACGCACCGGCCCGCCCGCAATAAGGGCGGCGCTTACCGGGTGCATGTCGAGGATAGCCAGGCAGATTTCCAGTTGGTGTTCTTTCACGCGCGCGGTGACTACCTGAAGCGTATTTTGCCGGAAGGTTCACGGCGGGTGATTTCGGGCAAGCTCGAACTGTTCGATGGCATGGCGCAGATGGTCCACCCGGATCATATGGTGCCTGTGGAAGAGGCGCAGGAAATTCCGGATTTTGAACCGGTGTATCATCTGACACAGGGGATCACACAGAAAACGGCCTATAAGGCTGCCCGCAGCGCGTTGGCGCGGGCCCCGGAATTGGCTGAATGGATCGATCCCTCCCTGGTGGCTAAGCAAGGGTGGTCAGCCTGGGCCACTGCAATTGCAGCTGCGCATAACCCGCAGGGGGCAGATGATGTGGCTGCTCATGCTCCGGCACGGGAACGTCTGGCCTATGATGAGTTGTTTGCGCATCAATTGACGTTGGCCTTGGCCCGTCAGCGAGAGCGGAAAGCGCGGGGTCTGGTCAGTGCCGGAACGGGTGCTTTGCAGGCCAAGGTTCTTGCCGGCCTGCCATATCAACCTACCAAAGCGCAGTTGCGGGCCATTGACGACATCGCTGGCGATATGGCTTCGGACGCGCGTATGAACCGGTTATTGCAGGGCGACGTGGGTGCGGGCAAGACGCTGGTGGCCTTTATGGCCTTGCTCATCGCGGTCGAGGCCAAAGGCCAGGGCGTCATGATGGCGCCTACCGAAATTCTGGCCCGGCAACATCTGGAGGGATTGCGCCCGTTGGCCGAAGAGGCTGGGGTCGTGCTGGAAATCCTCACTGGCCGGGACAAGGGCGCGGAACGACGTGCAAAGCTGGCGGCGCTGAAGAATGGCGATATTCAAATCCTGGTCGGAACTCACGCGGTATTTCAAAGCGATGTTGAATTTAGGGCGCTCCGGCTTGCGATTGTCGATGAACAGCACCGGTTCGGTGTTCGGCAACGAATGGAGTTATCGGAAAAAGGGCAGGGCGCGGATGTGCTGGTGATGACCGCCACTCCGATCCCTCGCAGTCTGGCCTTGGCGCAATATGGCGATATGGACGTTTCGGTGCTGGACGAAAAACCGCCGGGACGAAAACCCATCAAGACTGCCATCATCAGCACAGATCGCATGGACGATGTCGTTTCGCACCTACGTCGAGCGATTGATGAAGGACGTCAGTGTTACTGGGTCTGTCCGTTGGTCGACGAATCCGAAGTTTCGGACCTTACGGCAGCTGAGGAACGATTCAAGCGATTGCGCGCCATTCTGGGCGAAGGAGTGGTCGGGTTGGTGCATGGCCAGATGCCATCGGTCGATAAAGATGCTGCCATGAAGGCCTTTCAGGACGGGCAAACCAAGGTACTGGTCGCCACAACCGTGATCGAGGTTGGGGTCAACGTGCCAAACGCCTCGATCATGGTCATAGAGCGAGCTGAGATTTTTGGGCTTGCGCAACTGCACCAGTTGCGCGGACGCGTTGGGCGTGGTGAGGCGGATTCAACCTGCCTGCTGATGTATCAGCCTCCGCTCAGTGAAAGCGGGCGGAAACGATTAGAAGTGCTGCGCGAAACCGAAGACGGGTTTCGTATTTCAGAAACTGATCTGCAGATGCGTGGCGCAGGTGATTTGATCGGGACAGCGCAATCCGGGTTGCCGAAATTTCGGATCGCGGACCTGGAACGTCAGGCTGGGTTGATGGCAACAGCGCAGACTGATGCCCGTGCGTTACTGTCTGCTGATCCCCGTTTGAAATCGGACCGGGGGCAGGCGGCACGTGTTCTGCTGTGGTTTATGAAACAGGATCAGGCAATCCGTTTGATTTCAGTAGGTTAGAAATTTTGTTCCACTAAGTTCACAAATGTTCTCAAAAAGTTCTTTACCGACTCAACAAAATATGAGAACAAAAGGTCAACAAAGGATTAAATCTCGACCGGAGGTGAGACCATGCTGACCCAGATCAAGACTGCCCTGAGCCGCTCGCAATCGACGATTTTGCAGGATGCTGTAGGGGCCGTGTCTTTGGTGGTCATGCTAATGGTTGCCCTGCACCTGCCCGGAGCGTTCTAAGCCTTTCTGCCTGCGATCTCGTGCCGATTATACCGCGCTGTCATCCCCATTTCAGTCAAGGGTGACCTGCCTGTCCCAATTCCCTTGAGGGGCCTGCCTCGGCCCCGTGCGGCTATCCGGACCCCACGCGAGACACGCACAACCTGCCGCCGCCCTTTCCGCCCGGAAGGTGCGGCGGTTTTTTCTTATAACTGCCCGGTTTTCATGATCTCAAGAAGCGCGGACAGAACGGAATTCACTGCGACCGAAGCCAAGATCATTCCCATGACCCGGCTGATAATCGCAGCACCCGAAGAACGGATGACACGGATTATCGGGTCCGCCAGCAGCATCAGAACAAACGAAATCAGAATAACGGACAGCATGACCAGCGCCGTAATACCCTGATCCGCGGCGCTGTAACGGTTATTGTCGGTCAGAATGACAATTGCCAGCATAGCACCGGGTGACGCCAGGGATGGCACTGCCAACGGGAAAATCGCCGGATTGGGTTTGTTGGCGGAAATCTCCATTTCCTCTTCAGCTTCATGCTGCTCGACGACTTGTTTGCTTTCGCCAAAGATCATTGTCAGCGCGAAAAGGAACAGGATGATACCACCAGCGACCTGAAACGAATTCAGCCCGATATCCAGCGCCTCGATCAGCAATTGGCCGAAAATCAAAAAGAACAGAAGGACACCAGCGCTGACCAGCGCGGCGAGCAGGGCGGTTTTGCGACGGGCCGCTGCAGTCAGGCCCGCTGTGACGGCTATGAAAACAGGGATTGTGCCAATCGGGTCAATTACGACCCAGAGTGTAACAAAGTGTTCAAGCAATTTTTCCATCCAATCCCCCCGAAATCATGCGGGGTGATTAAACCGGATTGCCCGCAAAAATTCCAATGTTATGCGCAATTTGCCTGTTCAGCTTGCCGCATCGCTTCGGCGGTGGCCTCAAGGGCCAGCAGTATCGATGCGTGGCGGTTCTTGTAGTCCCGCGCAGGGATCAGAACTTCGAGCCCATCAAATGGTGCATCAGGTACGGGCCCGTCTTTCTTCAACATGGCGGCCAATTGATCGCGTGCAGTTTCCACCTGCGCCCGAGTCGCCCCAATGATGGCACTGCCCACGACTGAGGCCGAAGCCTGGCCCAAGGCACAGGCTTTGACGTCCTGCCCGAACTCCGAGATCTTGCCGTCCTGTATCTTCACATCAACGGTCACCGTCGATCCGCACAGGGGTGAGCGTTTTTTCACCGTAGCATCAGGATTCTCGAGCCGGTCCAGATGCGGAATATCCGCAGCCAGCGCCAGAATGCGGCCGGAATAGAGCTTTATCAGGTCGTTCTCGCCGGACATGGCTTTCCCTCGTTGTCTGTTCCCCATACATAGTGAGCATCTACCGGGATGCAAAAGGTTTTTCTCATGTCTGCCACCGTCGCGTTTGATCCGTCCTCGCTGAAGTTTAATGAGGCCGGGCTGATCCCTGCCATCGCTCAGGATGCAAGCTCGGGTGAAGTGTTGATGATGGCCTGGATGAATATTCAAGCCATTGAGAAGACGTTGGAAACCGGGCGCGTCACATATTGGTCGCGGTCGCGTCAGTCGTTTTGGATCAAGGGCGAAACCTCGGGCCATGTGCAGGAATTGGTGGATTTCCGCTTTGATTGTGACCGCGATTGTATGCTGGTTCTAGTGCGTCAAACCGGTGCTGCGTGCCATACAAATCGCCGGACCTGTTTCTATACCGCGGTACGAGGCGGCGACGAGGTCGAGCTGATGTCACCCATGGAGTGACCGGTTCACAGTCCAACCATCGCCCGGATATCTGCTGGCGACGCCCCCTCGGCCCGGTATTTCGAGATCGCCCGTGCGTCGTCACGCTTGGCCAAACGTTTTCCAACATCGTCGCGGATCAACCGGTGATGAAAGTACTGTGGTGTCGGTAGACCCAGCAACGCTTGCAGCACAACATGAATACGGGTCGCTTCGAACAAGTCCTGGCCGCGTACAACATGGGTAATACCCTGTGCGGCGTCGTCCAAGACCACTGACAAGTGATAGGACGTTCCCATATCGCGTCGCGACAGGACAACGTCGCCGATTGTGTCTGTCAGCTCGCCTAAAGAAAACGGGATGGTGCCCGTCTCTCCATTTGGTCCCGCGCCGGATTCGTGAAATGCGCCGACTTTTGCACCGGGTTGGGCCGAACCCGTAAGCACGCGGCCTGCAGCGGCCATATCCAATCTCAAAGGAATGTCCGTGGGACGTTGTGTGTCTCGACGTTTGCCACGGCACGTCCCAGGGTAGATGATCCCATCAGGCCCGTGCAACGGTGCACCTTCTTGTGGGGCACTGGCCGCAGCGGCGATATCTTTGCGGTTGCAGGTGCAGGGATAAAGCAGGCCCCGCGACCACAAGTCATCCAATGCTCTGTCATATACTGCCAACCGGTCGGACTGACGCATTATGGGTTCAGGCCACCACAGCTCAAGCCACCGCAGGTCATCATAAATTTGTTCTTCCCAGTGGGGGCGCGATCGAGATTGGTCGATATCCTCGATCCGCAGCAGGAATTGACCGTCTTCAGACCCGGCCAGATCATGGGCGAGCATCGCTGAATACGCATGTCCCAGATGCAACGGACCTGTGGGAGATGGCGCAAATCGGGTTTTAAATATCACGCTTTTTCAACGATATATACGTCTGACTTAAGGTCCATTCCTGGTAGGTGTGGACCGTATTCCCGAAACAGCAAACGAGCTGCCCCCATATCAAGCCAATCATTCAAGCGTGAAGTGTAAGAGACGTCCTCAAGCGCATGATCATTAAAGGAAAAGCCAAGCAGGCCACCTTCGGGAAGCGCGCGCATCAGCATATCGAAAACCTCGGGCGGTGCTGCGCCAACCCCAATGACACCGATTGCGGTGATCGCCTTGTAGGCTCCTTGATCCAACGGATCGGGATTGGTGATCTCAAAGGTTGAAAGACTTCTATAGACCCCCTTGGCCAGAGCGCCTTCTAGCATCTTCGGAGTTGGATCAACGCCGTCAATCACTTCGAAACCCGCCGCACGCAAGGCTACACCGGACAATCCGGTGCCACAGCCATAATCCAGGATCGGTGTTTGCGGCTCGGGCAGTCTTGACCATAACGCCTCGGCCACCCGCCCGGGGGTCGCATAGCCATGCGCGCCAACCTCGGCATCATAGGAGGACGCCCATTTTTGATAGTGCGCATGCGTCTCTTGCGGGGTGTCCAGATTATAGACGTCTTTGAGGTACTTATCGCTCATACACGGATACTACGCTGCATGAGCCAACAGCGTCCAGTCAACACTGCTCCAGCCAGTTAGTCCACTCGGCCTTGGCGCGATCCGTATAAGCTTTGTAGCGGTCCTTGCGACCGCGCCGACCGCCTTTTAGCCCGTCGACTGGTCGGAATAAGCCGAAATTGACGTTCATGGGCTGAAAAGTCTTGGCCTCGGCCCCGCCGGTGATGTGGTGGATCAGGGCGCCCATGGCGCTGTCCTGCGGAACCTCGGGCAGGGTCCGGCCCAGAATCTCGGCCGCGGCCAGACGACCGGCCAACAGGCCCATCGCCGCGCTTTCGACATAACCCTCGACCCCGGTGATCTGCCCCGCAAAACGGATATTTGGTTTCGATTTCAACCGCATCTGCGCATCCAAAAGCGTCGGAGAGTTGATAAACGTATTGCGGTGAATACCGCCCAACCGCGCAAAGCTGGCGTTTTCCAGACCGGGGATCATACGGAACACTTCGGTCTGCGCGCCATATTTCATCTTGGTTTGAAAGCCGACGATATTGAACAGCGTGCCAAGGGCATTGTCGCGGCGCAGTTGCACCACCGCATGCGGTTTGACGTCAGGCTGATGAGGATTAGTAAGGCCGACCGGCTTCATCGGGCCGTGGCGCAGCGTTTCGCGACCACGCTCTGACATCACCTCGATCGGAAGGCAGCCGTCGAAATACCCCGCCGTTTCGCCTTCGTGAAACTCAGTTTTGTCAGCGGCCAGCAGAGCGTCGATAAATGCCTCATACTGATCGCGGTCCATTGGGCAGTTCAGATAGGCGGTGCGTTCTTCCTCGGTCTCGCCTTTGTCATAGCGCGATTGCATCCAGGCTTTGCTCATATCGATGCTGTCGGCATAGACAATCGGGGCAATGGCGTCGAAAAATGCCAGGGACTCTGCACCCGTTTCGGTTCGGATGGAGTCACCCAATGTTGCCGATGTCAAAGGACCAGTGGCAAAGATCCAGTGGCCGTCATCGGGCAGGGCAGTGACTTCTTCCCCTGTAACCTCGATACGCGGATGGGCCTGCAGTTTGGCGGTAACCGCCTCGGCAAAAGGATCGCGGTCTACAGCAAGCGCACCACCCGCGGGCAGCCGGTGCGCGTCCGCCGTTGTCATGATCAGGCCGTTCGCGGCGCGCATTTCCCAATGCAGCAAGCCAACGGCGTTCTGTTCATCATCGTCTGAGCGGAATGAGTTCGAACACACCATCTCGGCCAGATTGCCAGTTTGGTGCGCAAAGGTGCCTACTTTGGGTCGCATTTCGTGGATCACCACATCTACGCCCATTTCCGCCGCCTGCCAGGCGGCCTCGGACCCGGCCATGCCGCCGCCCACGATATGCAGTTTTTGTGTCATGCGCTGCCACATAGGACAGTGAACCGTGCAACGCAACACAGGCCGCTTAGTTTAAGAATTTAAGGGAATTTTGGGGTCGCCGCTGCGGGAATGTCGACGCCGGTGAGAGAAACCAGCTTGGAGGGACCTTCCGCCCACGGCGACCCAAAAAGTGTATCTAGAGCCATAGCCCTGTCCCAGCATTGCCACAGTGTCGCCCTTTTGGGAAGTGCAAAATTACGAACAATCGTAAAAATTGTTGACAATAATCGCTTTATTGGTGCCAGTTCGGCGGCCTTTTTTCGATAAATGCGGATATGCCTTCTTCGGTATCGCGATGCAGCATATTCTGCGCCATTACGTCTCCGGTATAGTCATAGGCCTGCTCCAGAGGCATTTCCAGCTGCTTGTAGAAGGCCTGTTTGCCGATTTTCACAGCCGAACCCAGTTTAGCCGCAAGCTGATCGGCAAGCGACACGGTTTCATGCTCCAACAGCATTTCGGGCACGACGCGATTGATCAGACCCAGCTCGGCTGCGGTTTCGGCCGAGATAAAGTCGCCAGTCGTCAGCATCTCGAACGCGCGCTTGCGCGAGATGTTCCGGCTGAGGGCAACCATCGGTGTCGAGCAGAACAAACCGATATTCACACCGTTCACGCCAAACCGCGTACCTTCAGCCGCGACGGCCAGATCGCAGGTGGCGACCAACTGGCATCCCGCAGCGGTGGCGATACCGTGGACCTGTGCGATGACCGGTTGGGGCAGGGACCGGATTGACAGCATCATCTGGGTGCATCTGGTGAACAAGCCCTGGAAATAAGCTTTGCCGCCGTCCTCGGCCTGACGTCCGGCTGTCATCTGTTTCAGATCATGACCCGCACAGAACGCTTTGCCTTCACCGCGCAGGATAACCGCCCGAATCGCGCTGTCATCGCGCAGGCTGTCGAACTCGGATTGCAGGGCAGCCAGCATTTCGTCGCTCAGGGCGTTCAGACGATCGGGCGCGTTCATTGTCAGTGTGGCGACTGCGCCTGTGTCGTTACGTTCCAAAATTGCCATCTTGCCCTCCGTAGCGATGTTGGGCCAACTCTAGGTCGGCAAGTCGAGGAGGGGAAGCATGTCATTGGCCATGAGCCGGGAAGACCTGATGGAATACCTGCGGCAAATCTTCCCACAGGTACATCGGGATTTCGTCGTGGAAAAGCTGGATGAGGACTCGATCGAGATGCGTTTGGTTGTCGAAGATCGCCATCTGCGCCCTGGCGGTACAGTTTCAGGGCCATCCATGTTCGGGCTGGCGGATGTTAGTGTCTATGCGATGATCCTGGCGCGCAAGGGACGCCAATCTTTGGCCGTTACCACGAACAGCTCCTTGGATTTTCTAAGAAAACCCGAGGGCGGCAAAGATATTATTGCCCGATGTCGACTGCTAAAGCTGGGCCGCAGTCTGGCTGTTGGGGATGTGCTGATGTTTTCAGAAGGGTCGGACAAACCCGTCGCGCGCGCCACGATGACCTATTCATTACCTCCCGAAGGATCGGCCGCGGCGGCCTTCGGATAAAAAAGGCCGGGCGAAGCCCGGCCAGGAAGAGGTCCCATCAAGGGACTGGGGAAAACTCAACCCTGCCAGAATGGGCGGGTGAATTCCTGACGAGCCTGATATCTTGTCAGACCGACATCCTTAAGAAGCCTGTCATCCAGCTTGGACAGATTGAGCCGGCTACGGCGTTGACGTTCCCATTTCGTGACCGTCGCCGCAAACCGCACGGCCAGCGCGGCGATCAGCGGCAGCCGGGGGCTGTCGTTCAGCAGCAAGAGGGCGGGGTTGTGCGTCGAGCGTGTCATCAGGGTATCCTTTCAAATTGTATTGACACAAAGTTAAAGTGTTCGGTATATGTGCTTGATACATTCAGGATTGTGCCAAAATCAAAGGAAGAATTGTAATGGATACAATTTGGCCGGAATCGCTACCAAAATCCAAGGGGCCGAAATATACTCTGGTCGCTGATACAATCAGAAAAGCGATTGATAACAAATTGCTGGAGGTCGGGACAAAGCTGCCCCCAGTGCGTGAATTGGCGTATCGGTTACAAATCACGCCGGGCACAGTTGCGCGGGCTTATACGATTTTGACGGATGAGGGATTGTTACACGCCGAGGTCGGACGTGGTACATTTGTCGCCCCGCCCAAATCGCCAATCCTGGATGATGTCTGGGCCCGCCAACTGCATTTGCAAGACAACAAGTACAATGCCAATGTCAGTCTTTTCAGCCCACGATTGGCGGATGTTGGGCAGGTCTCGCTAATACGGGAGTGCCTGCAAAAAGTGGCCCAGGCTGATCCGGGCCTATTTTTGAACTACCCGACCCGCGACTCCTATCAACCCATGCGGCAGGCGGTGGTAGAGTGGCTGTCTGACCTACCTTTGGGTGCATTGTCGCATGACGATATTGTGCTGACGCATGGGGGGCAAAATGGGCTGTGCCTTGTGTTTCAAACAATCCTGCGGGGGCCAAAACCGGTCGTTCTGGTCGAAGACCTTTCCTATGCCGGGTTCCGCCGGGCCGGGGAATTGATGCGCGCTGATGTGGTTGGCGTGAAAATGGATAAGTGGGGCGTCGATCCGTCCGCGATGGAACATGTCCTGCGCCAGACACCAGCACAAGCCATCTGCGTTTCACCAGAGGTACAGAATCCGACCGGCGCGCATACACCGCTTGAACGTCGGAAAGAAATTGTCGATGTGGCCCGGCGCTTTGACCTTCAGATCATCGAGGATGATTGTTATCGCATGGGAGACGCTCGTGAACCCAGCTTTCGTGCTTTGGCACCGGAACGGGGGTGGCATGTATCTTCAATCTCGAAAACTCTGACACCTGCGCTGCGTGTTGGGTTTGCCATTGCCCCGCGTGAGCGGAGCGTCGACCTGCGGCGTTCGGCGGAATACGGGTACTTTGGTTTGGCGCAGCCGTTGGCGGAATTGACCAGGTTGCTGCTGTCTGATCCTCGTACGCTGCAGATTGCAAGGGACGTGCGGGTTCGAATGGGTGAATATGTTCGCGTTGCGGTCAACGCCTTGGGCGGGTTCGATTTGAACTGGGCACCGGATGTGCCTTTTGTGTGGCTGAACTTGCCTTCGGGTTGGCGCGCCGCAGCCTTCAGCCGTGCGGCTGAACGAGAGGGGATACAGCTTCGGTCTGCCGATGAGTTCGCTCTGCGGGACGGACGGGCCCCAAATGCGGTTCGTATAGCCATGAACGGGCATGTGTCCCTGGAGCGGTTTGAGGATGCGATGCACAGGTTGCGGCGTCTGCTGGACAATCCGCCGGAACAGATCAGTGTTTAATCGTTCAATTCAGTGGGGTCGGATCACCAAAGAAACCCGCCAAATCGGATATTTTACCCCCGGCATCCAAACGAACAAAATCGTGACCAGACACAACGATACTGCCTTCTGGACTAACCATGTGCCAAGTGAAATGGACAACATCGTGATGGTTGGACGGTTCGCTTGTCAGTTCAACACGTCCACCAGAACTCTGTAGAACTTCGCCAATGTGATCGCACAGGTTCACGCGGCCATTCACTTCGGCAGTCGGGTCGACATAGCGGCCGTTTTCAGCAAAGCACTTTGTCAAAAGCACAAGGCGCTTATCCGGGTCCGTCTCTTGCCAGGATGCGCCGTAGTCAGCGATGGTTTGTTGCCACTCCATAGTATTCACGCTCCTTGAGTCGACTTGCTTATTCAGTATAGCGAGCGAGGCGGGGCAGGGGTAAAGGGGCTTAATCGTGGGGTAAAATAATACCTATTTTATAATGCATTGATATTACTATATTTAAAAGAGATTAGTGTTGTTGACCTGCGCTGCAGGGGCCTCTAAATACGCTCCATCGAATTCGGGCCGCTCTGATTTGGGGCGGTCTTTCACATCAAACAGGACTATCCTGCCATGAAAACCTTTTCTGCAACACCTGCAGACATCGACAAGAAATGGATCCTGATCGACGCCGAGGGCGTTGTTCTGGGCCGTCTTGCCTCGATCGTCGCCATGCGCCTGCGTGGCAAGCACAAAGCGTCGTTCACCCCGAATATGGACATGGGCGACAACGTCATCGTGATCAACGCTGACAAAATCCAGATGACCGGTAAGAAGCGCGAAGAAAACTTCTACTGGCACACTGGCCACCCGGGCGGCATCAAGTCGCGCACCAAGCAGCAGATCCTCGAGGGTGCACACCCCGAGCGCGTCGTGACCCAAGCGGTCAAGCGTATGCTGCCGGGCAACCGCCTGTCGCGTCAGGTTATGACCAACCTGCGCGTTTACGCCGGTGCCGAGCATCCCCACGAGGCGCAAGCGCCCGAAGTTCTGGACGTTAAGTCCATGAACAAGAAAAACACCCGGAGCTAATGACCGATGGCTGATCAGATCAATACTCTCGAAGAGCTGAGCGCCGTCGCAGGCGTTGAAACCGTGGCCGAAGAAGTCATCGTGCGTGAACCCGTGCGTGACGAGCTGGGCCGCTCCTACGCCACCGGTAAGCGTAAAGACGCTGTTGCCCGCGTTTGGATCAAGCCGGGTTCCGGCAAGGTCACCGTAAACGGCAAGGATCAGGACAAGTACTTTGCTCGTCCCGTTCTGCAGCTGATCCTGCGCCAGCCGTTCCAGGTTGCTGGTGTAGAAGGTGAGTTCGACGTTGTCGCAACCGTCAAAGGCGGTGGCCTGACCGGTCAGGCCGGTGCGGTCAAGCACGGCATCTCGAAAGCGCTGCAACTGTACGATCCGTCG
Source organism: Ruegeria sp. BB1 (assembly GCF_056539465.1). NCBI lineage: Bacteria > Pseudomonadati > Pseudomonadota > Alphaproteobacteria > Rhodobacterales > Roseobacteraceae > Ruegeria > Ruegeria sp. BB1. Next base: position 641,117 of record NZ_JBQFVB010000001.1, on the reverse strand, counting down.
CTGCGTGGCGCACTGAAAGCCGCTGGCTTCCTGACCCGCGATAGCCGCGTTGTGGAACGTAAGAAATACGGTAAGCGCAAAGCGCGTCGTTCGTTCCAGTTCTCCAAGCGTTAATCGCTGCAATATACAAATTTCAAACGGTCGCAAGAAATTGCGACCGTTTTCTTTTGGGCAATCAATATTTGACCGATACCCAGTGAGTAGTTTCTTTGGCCAAAGAGAGGTTTGTTGACTAACGCTCTGACTTCGAGAGCAAAGCGTTCTCGGCAACGGTCGTAAATTTCTCTCTGATCTGATTGATCTTGCGCCGGTTCAAAGACCGAAACCAGCGGCGAACGGGGATCATCTGCTTGCTACCAAAACTGTCTATCCACACCCAGCGGCCAGACCCGTCAGAAAACGTTTGATAGACAATATTGCCGGTATTCTTGTTGCTGATAAGGACCTGTTCTTCGATCAACATATCGAAGTGTTTGTGCAGAGAATTTAAGTGTTCTCGCGTAATGCGTCCGCTTTTGGCCAATTCCTTCAGGCTGGGCGACAACTGCCCGTCGGGTTCGGAAATTCGTTCATAGACGAGGGCAAGGCCGATATCGGTTTGCACAACACCCCGGACCTCGCAAACAGGAATAGCCTCATCCCTGTGCTGGTAACGCACCATAAGGTCAAAGGATTCGTGAAACTCGCGCAGGAAACCTTTGAATACAGTAGATCGCCGAAACGTTCGATCGAACCAAGTATCCCCTAATAGACCATCCTGACCATCCATTGTGTCAGGCTGCGGTATTTTTAGAAGCGCGTCTGACGTACCCGGGTGCATGTAGACAAACTGCCGATTACCCTGAGCAATCACCTCAGAGTTTTTGAGCCTTACCAGATTGTCGATTCGAGTCGTGGCCATGCTGTAAAATTATAACAGTTTCGTGATGGTGCAAGCTGTGGCAGTGCCTCTGAAATTCCACCTAAAAGGTACAAGCGACCGCCCAAATCATATTGGCTCAAAAAAGTTGTATACCTTATTGGTAATAAATAGTTTTTTAGAGATAAATTGATTGTTCCCGAAGTTGGCAAACGAACTTTAGCACACCGATCAACGGCACCGTTCTGGCCAATCACGCCCACTGTCACAGCAAGAACGACACGCAAAACGAACCGAGGAGATTCCCTTAACCAGAGCGTCGTTTCGCTAAGGAGTGATGATTACCTTTCCGTCTCTCTTTGTCAGAGCGTTCGCCAAGCTTGACACCACATCTTTTAAGGTGAGCCGTTTTGAAATGTCGGTTTTCCATCGTCCGTCAGCGAAACGGGCCTGAACTTCCGCCACAACCCGCGCCTGATCAGCGGGTGGCGTGGATGTAATCCAATTGGTCAACCAGAACCCTTCAATCTGTTTTCCCATAAAGATGAGCTGACCAGCCTGTGTTAAAGTCGGTAGGTCGGGGCTGAGCTTTCCGTAGCAGATCCAGCGGGCATGGTTGGGCATAGAACAGAAAATCTGCTCGGACAGTTGGTCGGCCACCGCATCTAGAAAAACACGGGGTTTCAAACCCTTGCTAAGGTTAGCGAATTTTATAACAACATCTGGATCGGTGGTCACTAACACGTCCGATGCGCCAAGTTCCATTAGGGTGCCCACGGTTTCTGCCCGGCGGACCAAGGCAATCGGTTTCAAGCCGAGATCGCGTCCGAGGCCACACATCAGTTTGCCCAACTGACTGGTCGCTGCCGAAACGACAAACGCCTCTCCAGTTGTGCACGCGATGTCGACCATTGCCATTGCTGTAAGAGGATTCACGATCTGAGCTGCACCATCCTCGTCGGAAATCTCGGGGCGCAGCGAAATGCACATTATCGCCGGGGCCAGTACGTATTCTGCCCACGCGCCGGAACCCGCAGTGACAAAGGAAACCCGCTGACCGCGCAATGCTTCGGCACCAGAACCGGTTGCGACGACATCTCCACACCCTTCGAATCCAGCCGGGGCACCTTTGACGCGCGGCTGCCCATATTCACCTTTGATGAAGTGGATGTCGGACGGATTGACCGAGGCCGCACGTAGTTTGATCAGAACTTGTCCGGGACCGGGCTCGGGTACGGGCAGTTCCACCTCGGCCAACCAATCCCCGGCGCTGTCGATATAAGGGCCAGTGGCTTCACCGGAATATCCGTCTTGTGTCAGAACGGTTGCGAACATGGTCGCGGGCAAGGTAGTCATGGACGTTCCTTCCGAATGAGCGGCGCAGCATTAAAGAATTTGAGTTGCGTTCTGCTGGATCGCAACCAATCAAATGCAATGTGGAAGACCAATCGACACGCAAGATGACGTGATTGGAATAATGATTACGCCAAAAGAGGACGGGCTGCCCCGAATGGCAGCCCGCCAAGTTTCACTGTCCTGACAGCAGATTGCTGAGTTCTTGGATCTTTGTCGCGATCGTTTCAGGCGATGCTTTGATATCGTCCAGAATTTGGATGGCTTGTGTTTTAAGGTTCTGCGCCAGATCGCTTTCCTGAACCGAGGCGACCAACGTGTCATAGTCAAAATTATCAAGGGTCAGTGTGCCGTCTTCAATCCATGAATTTAGTAGATCCTGGCCCTGAGTTGCCAAGGCGGCAACTTGATCACTGGCCTGATCAGCCAGATCCGTGGCTGTTTGCCCTGCTTGTTCAGCCGCATCTGAGGCCTGTTCCGAGATGGAGGACGCGGCCTCACTGGCTTGCTCGGTCACAGAGCTTGCCGCTTCGCTAACAGCCTCAGAAGCGTCCTCTGCCGCCGATTGCAATTGTTCGGCGGGTGTGGGGTCTGGTTGGGTCGTGTAAAAATAAATTCCTGCGCCAGCGGCAATGATGACCACGGCCAATATGATAGTACGCGACATGTGTCTCTCCTTTGGAAAATGTGTCGCCGAGATGGGTCAAAATTACCCGAGTTCAAAGGGGAAATCCCGGAAATTCTTTTCAAATCCGTGGATTGAGCCATGCTATGCCTATCCGCGAAGAGCGAGCGGCAATAACACGCCGCCATACATTTAGATGCGCGGTTTCACGGCTCAGCATACGGATTCGTCCGTTTTAAAGGGCGATTGGAAGCTCAAGCGTGATGCTTGCTCCTTTTTCGACTTGGTTGATCGACACCGATCCCCCATGCCGTTGAGCCACGGCTGAAACGATTGACAACCCCAACCCGCTGCCTTCGGAATAGTCCAGTTGCGAAAACCGACTGAAGGCCGCTTCGCTTTGATCGGGCGAAAGGCCCGCTCCGTCATCCGCTACGGTTACACTGACCGCGCCTTCGTCACGCTGCAGCACAACAGAAATTCGGCTCAACTTGGTGCCGCCGTGCTTTACTGCGTTGTCCAAAAGGTTCTTCAGGGCCTCAGTTAAAAACACCCGATCACCGGACACCATGATCGCCGCCTCGGGCATCGTAACGTCAAACTCGATACCCTTCGCCAGGATGTGAACACCCATCTCGGCACAGGCTTCTTCCACAACCAAGCGGAAATCAATCTCATCCATTTGATCCTGGTGCGTCGGTTGCCTGAGCCTTTCAAGTGACAACAGTTGTTCGGCCACCGTTGCCGAGTTCTTTGCGGCTGACACAAGCTCGTGGATGCGTTTTTCTCGGTCTTCATCCGTTTTCGCATCCCGAAGCGCCTCGGCCATCGACTGGACTGCGGCCGCCGGATTCCGCAACTGATGAGCTGCTTCGGATATGAAAACCTGATGGGCGTTGATGCTGTGTTCGACCTGCCCAAAGAGCCGGTTCAAGGTCTTTACAACACCTTGCACTTCGTCCGGGACAGGACGCTTAATCTCACTTAAGTCATCTGGCGAACGAAGGTCGATTGCGTCCTGCAAATCCAGCAATGGTCTCAGGCCACGCGCCACGCCGAACCATACCACAACAGCCAAGGTGGCCAGCAGGATGCCCATGACAATTCCGGCGCGAATGGACAGTTCATTGGCAAATGCGTTGCGATCCGCCATCCGTTGCCAAACCGTGACCGTCGCATCACCAACAAGATTTTCCAAGGTCACACGTTCTGTCATCTTTAAAACGCGCACCGGTTCATCGCGGTAGATCGCTTCGAAAAACTGTGGCTTGTACACCTCTTGCACCGACGAGTTCGCGGATGCCGGAGGGTAGGCATAACCCGTCACGTAAATGCCGCCGGGGCCAGTCACATGATAGAAGATCTCACCGCCCGATGCGTCGCGGATCAGACTGCGTGTGGTGGGCGACAAAGCATCACCGCCCGAAATCGCCACATCACGCGAAATTGCCAGGCCAGCTGAGAGTAGACTGTCGTCAAAAAGCTCCTGAGCGGTCTTCTGGGCAACCATAAAACGCCAAAACCCAAGCAGCACTGCAAGCAGCACCAAAGGTGTCAGGATAAGAATGAACAGCCTTAGCCTGAGCGAGCCGTGGTTAATCACTTCTGCACCTCAAGCAGATACCCCAGACCGCGGGCTGTCTTAATCTTTATACCTAGGTTTTGAAGGCGCTTTCGCAGTCGCGACACATGAGGTTCAACAGCCGAAACCTCGACATCCGCCCCTACACCATAGACGTAATCAGTTAGTTGGCTTTTGGGAACGATCCTGCCCCGACGCTCCAACAGGCATTCCAGCACCGCTATTTCCCGTCGCGGAATATCCATCACCTCACCCTTAACGCTGACCTGACGAGCAGTGCGGTCGAACTCTAGGCTGCCGATGCTTTCCCGCGCTCCGTAATCAAGCTGTTTGCGGCGTGAAAGCGCCCGGATGCGTGCCTCCAACTCGTCCATTTCGAAGGGTTTGACCAGATAATCATCGGCCCCCATGTCCAAGCCAGACACCCGGTCGCTTGTCTCAGTGCGTGCAGTCAGCAGAATTACGGGCGCACTGTCTCCACGGTTGCGCAGCGATTTCAGAATTTCCAGCCCGGACCGGCCCGGTAAGTTGATGTCCAGAACGATCAAGTCCGCGCTTTCCTGTTCAAGATACAGGTTCGCTGCGTCGCCGTCGGTCAGTACATCTGCTGCATGTCCTCGGTCTCGCAGACGATAGGCAATTGCGTTGGCAAGGGGTTCATTATCCTCGACGATGACGATCCGCATCGGGTCTCCTGCAAGTTTCGCGCAAGGTTGGCACTCCATGATTGCCAGATGGGAGGGGGAATCAACCCCACAGTTCATTTACGATCATGGTGGCGCGACAGTCGCTGGCATGGTTGTCTGGTCAACAGGGAGGAACCAATGGCCATTTCCAAATTCACCCGTCGCGCCGTCGTGGGGCTGATTGCCGCCGCCGGTCTCACGGCACCCGCCGCAGCCGAGGTCGACTTCTCAGGCAAGACTATCGAATGGGTCATCCCGTTTTCGGAAACGGGCGGTTCGGCCAAATGGGCCAATTTCTTTGCACCACTTCTGTCCGAGGCTCTGCCAGGACAGCCAACCGTGGTTGTTAAGTTCATGCCCGGCGCAGGTTCGACCAAAGGTGCCAACTGGTTCCAGGAACAGGCGCACGATGATGGAACTTTGCTGTTCGGCACCTCGGGTTCGACACAGTTCCCGTATCTGCTGAGCGATCCGCGCGTCCGCTATGAATACAATGATTGGATTCCGGTGATGGCGTCCGGCACCGGCGGTGTCGCTTATCTGAACGCCGAGGACGGCGCCAAGTTTGATGGTTCCGCAAATGCACTGAAAGATACCAACTTCATTTACGGTTCGCAGGGCGCGACCCGGCTGGACCTCGTGCCGCTTTTGGCATGGCAAATGTTGGGTATGAATGTTGAGCCGGTATTTGGCATCAAGGGTCGTGGCGACGGCCGACTGATGTTTGAGCGCGGTGAAGCCAACATCGACTACCAGACGTCGTCCGGGTATCTGGGCGGTTCGGCACCGCTGGTCGAGGCCGGTCAGGCCGTGCCAATGATGACGTGGGGCGCACTGGACGCTGACGGTAACATCGTCCGCGACCCGACCTTCCCGGACATTCCGACCTTTAAAGAGGTTTGCGAGGCCACTGATGGTTGTGAAACCAGCGGCGAGGCCTGGGACGCATGGAAAGCCTTCTTCGTTGCTGGTTTCCCGGTACAGAAACTGGCCTTTCTGCCGGGCGACACACCGCAGGAAGTGGTCGATGCTTATACCGCCGCATTTCAGGCTGTGACTGAGCGCGGGGATTTTGCTGATATCTCTTCCAAGCGCGTTGGGAAATACCCGGTTTTCGTCGGTGACGGTTCTAAGTCGGCGCTGCAGACGGCAACCAATGTCGACGACAATGCCAAGGAATATGTCCTGAATTGGCTGAAAGAGGCCTATGGCGTCGAGCTGAACTAAGCCGATAAGCCGCAGCGCGCGCCTGTAACGAAGGGCGCGCGCTTTTCCATACACAAGACAATTTATGAAAGGCGGCCGCTATGGAGGTTTTCGCCACCGCTCTTCCTGCGCTTGGAGAGGCGTGGGGTCTGATCCTGCAACCCATCGTTCTGGGATACCTAATTTTGGGTGTTGTCATGGGGCTGGCCGTAGGGGTTTTTCCTGGCCTCGGTGGCATAGCCGGTCTTTCCCTGTTGCTGCCATTCATGTTCGGCATGGACCCGATCCTGGGGCTGGCGCTGATGATCGGAATGGTCGCTGTTGTGCCCACTTCGGACACGTTCGCATCTGTTTTAATGGGTATTCCCGGCAGCTCTGCTTCGCAGGCCACGGTGCTGGACGGGTTCCCTATGGCGAAAAAGGGCGAGGCTGCGCGGGCCTTGTCAGCGGCCTTTTCGTCTTCGTTGTTTGGCGGGCTCGTTGGCGCGACCTTCCTGACCATGTTCATTCTGATCGCGCGACCAATCGTGCTGGCCTTTGGCCTGCCCGAGATGCTGATGATCACCATTCTCGGCCTGTCGATGGTTGCTATTCTGGCGGGGCGCATTCCGCTGAAAGGCGTCGCCGCTGCGGGTTTGGGCCTGATGGTCGGCACCATCGGTGAGGCCGATGCGGGCGGGTCGCTGCGGATGGCGACTTACGACATTCCTTATCTGACAGACGGTCTGAAACTGGTCATCGTGGGCTTGGGTATTTTTGCCGTCCCCGAAATCGTCTCTTTGCTGCGACAGGATCGATCTATCGCCAAGGGGGCCTCGCTGGGGGCTGGATGGCTGGATGGTGTAAAGGATTGGGCTGCGAATATCTGGCTGTCGGTCCGGTGTTCGATCATCGGTGTGGTTGTCGGTGTCATCCCCGGCCTCGGAGGTTCGGTCGTCGACTGGATCGCCTATGGCCACTCGGTGCAAACCACCAAAGACAAGAGCAACTTTGGCAAGGGCGAAGTGCGCGGGGTCATTGGCCCGGAAAGCTCGAACAACGCGAAAGAGGGTGGTGGGCTTGTTCCTACTTTGCTGTTTGGTATTCCAGGTTCGGGATCGATGGCGATTTTCATCGGTGCAGTTGCATTGTTGGGGTCTGGCGACATTGAGGTTGGCCCGAGCATGCTCAAGGACAATCTCAACATTACCTATTCCATCGTCTGGCTGTTGGCGTTGGCCAACGTCGTTGGAACCATTCTGTGTATCGCCGCTTCGGGCGGTATCGCCAAACTAACAACCATCCGCTTCACCTATCTGGCGCCGTTCCTGTTCATGCTGATCAGCTTTGCGGCCTTTCAGTCTGGTCAGAATTTCGAAGATCTTCTGGCCTTGTTTGTCATCGGTCTGATTGGCATCTTCCTGCGCCGTTTCGACTGGTCGCGCCCGGCTTTCCTGATCGGTTTTGTCCTGTCAAACCCGGTTGAGAAGTTCACCAATCAGGCGTTCCAGATCGCCTCTTTCCGGTTCCGCAAAAGCTTTGGTGAGGGGATGGAGTACGTGTTCAGCCCAATCGTCATCGTGCTGATCGTGGTTACGGTTGTTTCGATCATTCTAGGTATTCGACAAGCCAAGATGATCATGGCCGAGGGTGATGTTCAAGCCGGCACCAAACGTGCGCCACTGATCTTCCTGCTGGTGATCATGGCCTATCTGATCGTCGCTTTGGTGAACGCCAATATGATCCCCGACTACAACATGACCGACAAGATCATCCCGCTGGTGATCGGCAGCGTGTCTTTGTTCTGTTGCGTTGTATTGCTGATCCAGATGACACGGCGGCCCGAGGGTGATCCAATCTTTGCAGACAAAGAGATCGCCGGCGAGGACGCGAGCGCGCCTCACGGCCTCTGGTCTACCTTGGCATGGTTCGCCAGTTTGATCGCGGCCACTTGGGTTGTGGGTTTCATCCTCGCCTTGCTTGGGTTCCTGATCGCCTTCTTTCGCATTCGTTCCGGGGCGGACTGGCGGTTAACTCTGATCCTGACCGCCTGCGGCATTGGCTTCATGTGCTTCATGGCAGGTGCTCTGAACCGGGATTTCCCGCCGGGTCTACTGCAAGACATGGTCAGCTTGCCATGGCCACTGAAGTAAGCGGTCCAATGATGCCCGACCTGATGAACAGCACGCAGCACGGGGCTGAATTCACAAAAAATCTCACACGGTTTGTAAAGGACGGTTCGCTATGACCCAGACAGCAATCCCGTATATTTTCATGCGTGGCGGCACTTCGCGGGGGCCTTATTTCCGCCGCTCTGATCTGCCTGAAGATCGGGACAGGTTGGCCGACGTTCTGGTCGCGGCCCTTGGGGCAGGGCAATCAATCAACATCGACGGGATCGGTGGCGGTACAGCGGTGACCACAAAGGTTGCAATGCTGTCGGTCAGCGACGATGACTGGGCCGATATCGACTATTTCTTCGCGCAGGTTTCGGTTGAAGAGAAGTTGGTCGATTTCAAACCCACCTGCGGCAACATCCTGTCCGGCGTCGCTCCGGCTGCGATCGAAATGGGTTTGTTCCAGCCACAAGGTGATGTGACGGAGGTTCGCATTCGCGCAGTCAACACGGGTGCCCGTGTTGTAGCCAAAGTGCAGACACCGGGGGGAGAGCTGGTTTATGAAGGCGATGCAGAAATCGCCGGGGTACCCGGGCAATCAGCGCCGGTACAACTTAGTTTCATGGGAGTTGTAGGGTCAGCCACCGGTGCGTTCCTGCCCACCGGACACCTGCGCGATACAGTGCAGGGGATCGAGCTGACCTGTATGGATGTCGCCATGCCAATGGCCATCGCTCGGGCCTCAGATTTCGGCCTGACAGGGTATGAAAGCGCTGATGAGTTGGATGCCAACCGCGGTTTCTTTGACCGGATGGAGGCGGTTCGGATCGAAGCCGGAAAATTGATGGGCATGGGGGACGTGTCAAAATCAGTGACACCCAAATTCGGCCTTGTCGCGCCCGCCAAGAAAGGTGGAACCCTAGCAATTCGGTATTTCATGCCGTGGAAGACTCATCCGACCATGGCCGTTACCGGCGCACAATGTATGGCGTCTTGCGCTTTGACACCCGGAACAGTCGCCGACAGTTTGTTGGATCGACCCGAGGCAAGCCCGGCTGATGTTGTGCTGGAACATGCATCAGGCAACATCGACGTGTTAGTGGACTTTTCAAATGGCCAGGAGTTCAAAGTCAACTCAGCAGGTCTGGTGCGGACCGCACGGAAGTTGGCGGATGGACATGTCTATGTGCCGGAATCTGTATGGAACGGGAGTTGAAATAGGGATCATAAGTTGGTATACTTCGGTATACAATTTAGGGATGCCGCGATGGATGACTATTCTGAATGCCTTGATATTGCGCGTCAGGAACTCAGGTTGGCGCAGGCGGCCCTAAGACGGGACATGGCGGAATACCCAACACCGATCGCCGGATGCGATGAGCAGTTCAACAATTTACTTGATCAAAGCGAACGCGTTCGAAATGCGCTTGCCGCACTCGACGCGCAGCATTTTGTGCCGACACCAAGAAAGCTGACAACAGGGCAGGGTATAGAAAGCCGATGAAGGTTCACATTCTGGATGATTGGTTTGATACGCTGCAGGGTCTGCCCTGTTTTGGGAAGCTTTCCAAACATGACGTGAAGGTCTGGACCGATCATGTCGAAGACACCGACGAACTGGCCGAGCGCTTGCATCAGGCTCAGGCGCTGGTTCTGTTTCGCGAACGCACCAAAATCAGTCGCGCCTTGATTGAAAAGCTGCCCAACCTGAAACTTATCAGCCAGCGCAGCGTGTACCCCCATGTCGATGTGCAGGCATGCTCGGACCACGGCGTACTGCTGTGTTCGAACATGCATGGCGGGACGCCCTCATATGCCGCTGCCGAACTCACCTGGGCGCTGATCATGGCCGGGATGCGCGACTTACCTGCACAGATAGCCTCGGCCAAGGCGGGGCATTGGCAGGCCGGAGTAGGCAAAACACTGAGGGGGCGGCAGCTGGGCCTTTATGGCTATGGCCGTATTGCCCGCGCCGTCGCTGGTTATGCCGAGGCGTTCGGTATGAACGTCGTCTGGTGGTCTTCGGACGAAGGACGGGCACGGGCACAAGCAGATGGAGTACAGGTCGCGCCCGACCGCGACGCGTTCTTTGCCAACAGTGACGTCGTCTCGATCCATGTGCGCCTGAAACCAGACACGCATGGGATAGTCACGGCGTCAGATTTCGCGCAGATGCAATCAGACGCGCTGTTTGTGAATACATCCCGTGCAGGGCTAATTGTTCCCGGTGCGTTGCTTGACGCGTTAAACGCGGGTCGTCCTGGCAAGGCCGCAATTGATGTCTTTGATACAGAGCCCCTTACAGATCCGAATGATCCGTTACTGTCGCATCCCAACCTGATCGCAACCCCGCATATCGGTTTCGTCACCGAAGATGAGTTCGACCTGCAATTTGCCGACATCTTCGATCAGGTGAACGCCTATGCCGAGAAAGCTCCGATTCACATGATCAATCCCGAGATTTGGACCAACGCAAGATAAGATTGGCCGCGATGGGCGCGCCGATGATGACCAGAACGATCCGCGTCAGGTGGTGGGTGATCACAAAGCCAAGATCTGCCCCGGAAACGATGGCTAGAACCGTCATTTCAGCCTGTCCGCCGGGGGCGAAAGCAAGAAATGCCTCGACCGGCTGACCGAAGCCCAGTGTAGTGACGACAGCAGTAAAGGCGGCCGCAAGTATGGCTAGCACGACGACATAGGCAAAGCCTGCTGCCACAACCCTGCGCAATTCAACCCATGTGACGCCAACAAATTTTACACCGATCCCGCAGCCGATAAAGAACTGCGCCGCAAGGATGGCCTCGCGCGGCGGGCGGGTATGAATGAAGTCCCCCAGTGACAACGCCGCAGTCAGTATCATTGGTCCCAGTATGGACGCGCCGAACAGGCCGATCCGTTCGCCGCCTTTCCAGCCGACAATGGCCGCCAGAACCATAAGCGCCAGTTCATGCAAGGGAAGATCGCGGGCGGGCTCTCCGATTGGGTTGGTGAGTTGTGCATCGTAAAACACGGTTAAAAACAAAGGGGCCAGCGTCACGATGATCAGCACACGCGTACCATGGATCAGGGATAGGGTACGCGGGTTTGCCCCGGCCTCGGAACCGAAGATGATCATGTCCTGCAATCCACCGGGCATAGCCGCGTAGAAAGCGGTTGTGGTGTCAAAGCCCCAGACTTTTCGAAAGAATGGCACCCCAACCAGCGCGATCAAAAGGATGAAGAACGGGATCAGCGCAATCGATGCTGCCATCTTTGGCAATTCAACAAACAGGGCCGGTGTAATAGACGCCCCAACTGCCACACCCAATATTGTGCGAGCCGCGACTGAGACCTGACCGAAACCCGCCATGGGGGCATGAGCCAAGGCAGCAATCAGACAAGCGCTCATTGGGCCGAATAGAAAGGGCAACGGCAAGCTCAATGCCCAGAATACTCCCGTTCCCAATACTGCAAGGCCGAGTGTTACGGCCCGTCTTAACAACAGAGAAGATGTCTTTGACTGGTCGGACAAGGGAAGAATTCCGGCGTTGTTGACTCACAATGTATCCATTTGTATACATCAGGACACACAATGACAAGAGAGCCCGCAATGACAATTCAGGACGACCCTTTCCAGCCCGGTCCGCAAGGAAATTCCGCGTATAAGCGTTTGCTGGAAGAAATTCGCGAAGGCACGCTTTTGCCCGGCGAACGCCTGCGCGAGGTCGAGTTGTCCGAACGATTAGGCGTCAGCCGTACCCCTGTACGTGAGGCGATCCGGCACCTAGAGGCCGATGGCCTTGTCACCCATGTTCCCCGGCAGGGCGCGACCGTTCGAAGTCTGGATTACGCCGAGATCATGGAGCTCTATGAAATGCGCGCGGTGTTGGAAGGTACCGCGGCCCGGCTGGCAGCTCGCGCGGCGTCAGAAGTCGAGCTGGATGAGCTGGACGTGCTTACAGACCGGCTGGCCGAAGCGGGCACCGGTACAGATACGGCACGGATTAACAGAGTTTTTCACGCCACTTTGCTTGACGCGGCCAAGAACCGGTTTTTGACGAAATCCATGCTGTCGCTTCAAAAGGCGCTGTTGATCCTTGGGCCATCGCAACTGCTGGATGGTGACAGGGCTGAGGCGGCAGTGGCCGAACATCGGCGCATCATGATCGCGTTGAAAGCCCGTGATGGTGCTGCGGCCGAGACGGAAATGCGTGCGCATATTCAGGCCGCGCAACGGATGCGGATACGTGCGTTGCAGGAACGCGACCGCACAATCGACGAAAGCCAGTAGGTAGTCAGGACATGGTCCCCAAAAGTGAAGCTTACGATATCGCTGTGATTGGCGGCGGCAATGCTGCCCTCTGTGCCGCGATGACCGCTGCCGAGGCAGGCGCCCGAGTTCTGATCCTTGAAACGGCGCCAAAACCGTATCGCGGAGGAAACTCTCGCCACACGCGTAATTTCCGCTGCATGCACAGATCTCCTCTTGGTCCACTTATCGAAGAATACAGCGAAGACGAATATCTCTCGGATTTGATGAAAGTTACCGGCGGAAAGACCGATGAGCATCTGGCCCGGCTGGCAATCCGTTCTTCAGAAGAGTGCCTAACGTGGATGCAGGAACATGGGGTTCGCTTTCAGCCATCATTGTCAGGAACGCTGTCTTTGGCACGGACCAACGCATTCTTCATGGGGGGTGGCAAGTCGTTGGTGAATGCCTATTACCGCACGGCGGCTGGTCTGGGCGTTGATGTGCTTTATGAGGCTGCGGTTACGCATCTGGAACTGAGCGGTGACCAAATCGAGTGGGTCGATTACACCTTTGAAGGCCAGTCGCATCGCATCACACCCAAAGCAGTGATTGTCGCCTCGGGCGGGTTTCAGGCCGATACCGATTGGCTTACGCGTGCCTGGGGTGAGCCAGCAAAGAACTTTTTGATCCGGGGAACGCCCTATAACCGGGGTGTAGTGTTGGCAGACCTTCTGGATCAAGGCGTCGAGAGCGTTGGAGATCCGACTCAATGTCACGCCGTTGCCATCGACGGACGCGCGCCGAAATTCGATGGCGGGATTGTCACTCGTCTTGATTGCGTGCCGTTTTCCATCGTTGTGAACAAAGATGCCGAACGGTTTTATGACGAGGGTGAGGACGTCTGGCCAAAGCGCTATGCGATCTGGGGACGACTTGTAGCAGCCCAACCGGATCAGGTGGGCTATGTGATTATCGATGCCAAATCGCTGAATTTGTTTATGCCGTCAGTGTTCCCGCCGTATAAGGCGGATACGTTGGAAGAATTGGCCGGGATGATGGACCTGCCAGCCGACAAGCTGACCGGGACTGTCAGCAAATTTAACGCAGCTTGTGGTGACACAACGGGCTTTCACCCAACTGAATTGGACGGTGTTACAACCTCTGGCCTGACACCGCCCAAAACCAACTGGGCCCGCCCAATCACCGAGCCACCGTTCTATGGTTATTCGCTACGCACCGGCGTGACCTTCACCTATCTGGGGTTCAAAGTAGACGATACCGCTCAGTGTTCGACCCCTGACGGAAAGATCAAAAACCTTTGGGCCGCCGGAGAAACCATGGCCGGGTCGATCCTTGGACAGGGTTATCTGGCAGGCTTTGGCATGACCATAGGCACCGTTTTTGGACGCATCGCAGGACGTGAGGCCGCCGCTTATGCAAACTGAACTGATTCATGAGGCCCGTCGTCAGGCCGAAATTTGCAACGCCTGCCGGTATTGCGAAGGCTATTGCTCGGTTTTTCCGTCTTTGCATGCCGAACGCGCGTTTTCCGATGGGGATATCACGCAGTTGGCTAACCTGTGCCACAACTGCCGGGGTTGCTATTACGCTTGTCAGTACACAGCTCCGCATGAGTTCGACCTGAACCTCCCCAAAGCTTTGGCCGAGGTGCGGCGGAACAGCTGGGAATGCTTCGCCTGGCCGCAACCTCTGGCGCGTTGGTTCCACACCCATGGTGGCACCATAGCCCTGGCGCTTGTAATTGGATTTGCAATGCTGTTCTTGGCCATTCGCGCCATTGGATCGAGTGGAGGCGAGGGGTTCTATGCTGTCCTGTCGCATAATGCGATGGTCGCGATCTTTGCACCTGCCTTCCTGCTGCCGCTCTTTAGTTTAGCCATAAGCCTAAGGCGCTATTGGGTCGAAGTCGGCGGCAAACCTGTTCAAATTGCGGACGTGACAGCTGCTTTCAAGCGCGCAGGAAAGATGCAGGATCTTGCTGCTGGGCACGCAGAGGGCTGCAATTTTGAGGACGAAGACCGCTTCAGCCAAGCGCGGCGACACATTCACCAAGCTATAATGTATGGCTTCCTGTTGTGCTTTGCGTCAACTTCTGTCGCAACTGTGATGCACTACGGCTTTGGCATGCATGCGCCCTATGGGTTCTGGTCATTGCCTAAACTGCTTGGGATTCCCGGTGGTGTTTTGCTGACAGTGGGGTGTGGTGCTATGGTGTATCTCAAACAAAAATCCGACCGCGATCTCGGTGACCCTATGGCGTGGGGAGGGGAAATCGCCTTTACCCTTTTGCTTGGATTTGTTGGGTTGAGTGGACTTGGTCTTTACGCCCTCGGTTCAACAGCCATGATGCCAGCGCTGCTTGCCGTCCATCTTGGATCGGTCCTGACGTTCTTTGTTTTGATGCCGTATACCAAGATGGCGCACGGTTTTTACCGGCTTGCAGCTCTTGTCAGGGATGCGCAAAGGAAAAGAGTTTTGATGTCAAACAGTTAAAAACCAATCGCAGCCGGGCGTGGGACAAACCGTATCGCATCATTGGTCTGAGAGTACCGTGGCCAAGGGTGTCATGGCGAAGAGACAGGAAATCGAACCCTGGGTGGGCTTACACTCACAACGGTTTGCGAGATCTATTTCGACATCAAACGGAAGTCCTTGGATCGATACAACAAGGGCTTTGTGACGGCAAAAATAGTCAAGCACGGCGGGGAGGGCAGTCATTCGCGGCCATTGCATACGGCTATCAGTTTTAAAGATAAAGCAGGCAAACAGGCTATTACGAGTTTGAGAAAAACAGCGAGTAATTTGTCACCGACCGGAGAAGGCGACCATTGGGGCACACCGAATACGGTTGTAACCGTTGAAGCATCGCAGATGGCAGTTGGTGTTGAAATGTTACGGGCGGCGAAGTGAGCACTTTACCGCCCGTTACGCGGTCACGACCTCAGTCCACCGCAAGCTCCGTGATTTCGCGGCGGAATGGCAGGTCGTCACCGATGTCTTTACCGTCAAGCTCACGCGCATAGCGGTGGCCGGCATAGGTTGCCCAGGCGATTGGGCCCGGTGCGTTGGCATCCCCAATCAACTTGACCGACTTGATACCTGCATCCGCCCATTCGACCTCGCGGGCTTTCAGGTCATTGAAAACGGCGTTGTTTTCAAGGCGTGACGCCACCACCACAACCGCATCCGCCTCAATCTTCCAGGTTCGGTCAGTGTAGACGCAGTTCGAGACCACGTGATCCGGGTGGACTTCGGTGACACCCTGGTTGAGGACGATCTCGACACCTGCATCCACCAGTCGCGGGTGGATTGCGATTTGCTCGAGCGTGTTGTTCGTCCAGTCACTGACATAAGCCGACGGAGTAACCAGTGTCACCTGCGCACCGTTCTTGGCTAGAAGTTCGGCAAGAACGCCGCCCATGTAATAGTGGTCATCGTCATACACCACCACGCGGCCCGATGGGATTGTGCCACCCATCAGATCGTCCGGTGTATAAACCTTGGCGCCTTCGGCAATCGGCATTGGCACGACGTGCTGACGCGAGACCCCGTCCTTGCGCCATGTGGATCCCGTGGCGATGCAGACATTTTCAAAACCGAACTCCAGAATGCTCTCGGCACCCAACTCGCTTTCGCGATAGATTTCCACGTTCGGACGTTGGCTAAGTTGATAGTCGCGATAGTCCACGACACGGCCCCAAGCCGACAGCCCCGGAAGCAGACGTTCGCGGGCCACGCGACCGCCGATCACATCACGCGCCTCGGCCACGGCGACGTCATACCCCCGGCGACAAAGAGCCCAGGCAGCCTCAAGCCCGGCGGGGCCAGAACCTACGACAAGCACGTTCGAGCTATCCCCCTTGTCGTTCATCTTCTCCGGGTGCCAGCCTTTGCGCCATTCTTCCATGAAGGTCGGGTTTTGGGTGCAGCGGCTGATTGACATGGTCATATCGCCAGTGATGCAGATGTTACACCCGATACACTCTCGGATGTCCTCGATCCGGCCCTCTTCGATCTTTTTCGGCAGAAACGGGTCAGCGATCGACGGTCGGGCGCAGCCGATGAAATCCAGTGTGCCAGACTTGATCATCTTGGCCATAACATCGGGCGAAGTGAACCGTCCGACCCCAACGATCGGTTTTTCGGTCAATTCATGAATGCCACGCACCAGTTGTTCCTGGGCAGCCTCTTCTTTGAACCGCGAAGGGCCAGAGCAATCCTCCCAAGTACCCTGCGCAAGATCCCAGAGGTCGGGCAGGTCTTTGTTCATTTCGATGTAGTCACGCACCTCGGCATTCGAGAAACCCAGATCGCCAATGGTCTCGTCCAACGACACCCGAAGCGTGATCGCCATCGTATCGCCCACGGCGTCGCGCATATCGGCGATAACCTCCTGGCTGAAACGGGCGCGGTTTTCCAGTGAGCCACCATATTCGTCGCTGCGCTGGTTGGTTGCCCTGCTGAGGAAGTGTTGGAAGATACCAAACCCATGCGCGCCATACAGGCAGATCACGTCGAAACCTGCTTCTTTCGAGCGTTTTGCGGCATTCACGAACCACCGGCGCAAATCCTTGATGTCCTGCTTGTCCAATGCGCGTGCCTGCACCGGATCATTGGTAAAGGTCCGGATCGGCATGGCAGAAGGGGCCAGTGGCACCTCTTTGGTATAAAGGTTGGGACCGTTGATGCCTGAATAGGCAAGCTGAATGCCAGCCAGGGCACCATGGGTTTTCATGCGCTCGGACATCTTGCGCAATTGGGGGATGTCTTTGTCTTCCCAAAGGCGCAGCTCGATAAATGGGGTGATTTCAGATGTATGGTGCATTTCGCACTGTTCGGTGAAGATCACGCCCCAGCCACCCTCAGCCTTGATGCCTCGCATCGCAGCCGCCGCCGATGGGTCGCGATATCCACCACCGTTGCAGTGAGGCACCTGATAGAACCGGTTCTTGGCTGTTAGAGGACCGATTTTCGTCGGTTCAAACAGGATGTCATAGCGTGGATCGCGCATAGCTGGCTCCTTATGGATGGCTAAGATGATGAAGGGGCCGTGTCGCCCCAAAAGCGGGATTACAGACCAGCGGCGACTTCGGTGATGGCGTCTCGCAGGATGGCTTCGATACGGTCAATCATCGGCTCGTCCATGATCAGCGTCGGAGACAAGATGAGAACGTTGCCGAGCTGACGAGCAATCAGACCGCGTTTCTGACAAGCGCGTGCGACTTTCAGACCAACTTGCACCTCTGCCGGATGGCCTTCCTTTGTGTCGCGATCCTTGACGAATTCGACCCCCATCATGAAATGGCTGCCACGCACTTCGCCGACCATTTCGATATCGGTCAGGCCGCGCAGGTTGTTTTCAAACTGCTTCCCGGTTGTCTGCACACGCTTAGGAATTTCTTCACGCTCCATAATTGCGATATTGGTCAGACCCGCTGCCGCAGCTGCTGGATGGCCCGAATAGGTCATGCCGTGCAGGAACATTCCGTCGGGGCCTGAGATGACCTCATGAATATCGTCGGAAACGATCGTAGCAGACAGCGGCTGATAGCCTGAGGTCAGACCTTTGGCCGTGGTGATGACGTCGGGCACCATGTCAAACACGTCTTCTGATGCAAAGAAATGCCCAAGGCGACCAAAGGCGGTAACGACCTCATCAGCAACGTATTTGATGTCGTTAGCTTGACAGACCTGCCACGCGCGCTTGTGGTAACCAGCTGGCGCGGTCACGACACCACCCGCGCCCTGGATCGGTTCGGCGATGAAGGCACAGATGTTCTCGGCACCAATACGCTCAATGCTTTGCGTCAGATCGTCGATCAGGGCGTCGAGGAACTCGGCCTCGGTCATATCACCGCCTTCGCGCCAGTAATGGGGCGAGCGCAGATGATGCACCAATTCACTGGCCGCGTGCCAGCCTTCGGAATAACCGGGCGTGGTCATCGCCATCGCCAGATGGGTCGAGCCGTGATAGGCCCCGTGTCTTGACAGAACCAGTTTCTTTTCCGGCTTCCCTTTGCGGATATTGTAGTGATGCAGCATCCGAATGGCACTGTCATTGGCGACGGAACCGGAATTGCCAAAATACACGGCGTTCAAATGACCCGGTGCAAGTTGCGCAATCTTATCAGCCAGTGCTGCTGCTGCCGGGTGCGTGAAGTTGTAAAAGGTGGAATAATAGTCCAGCGTTTTCAGCTGATTGGAAATCGCCTCAATCATTTCATCATTGCCGTGGCCGATATTGACACACCACAACCCGCCGATGCCGTCGATCAGTTCATTGCCATCGCTGTCGTAAACATATGCGCCCTTTGCGCGCGAGATCACGGTGCGCGCGCCTTGTTGCTTAAGTGCGTTTAGATCAGCGAAGGACTGAATCAGGTGTTCGTCCTGTGCAAGAATTTCGAGTGTATCTTTGGCCATGATCAACCCCTTTGTTTTCGCGATGCAATTCCGCTGATCCGGTGAGGCTTGTTAGGAACCACCAACGTGTTGGCGACAGCATACCACCTATATTCATATCAAAGGTTACTTAGGCTGATTTGAGGGGTATATACCCCCAGGGGGGTATTCGAAATGTCAACTGTTGAAGCACCAGACGCTCTATCAGCCGCTATAATGGCAATAGGATCAGAAGGGTTCGGCGATGCGCTCTACAGGTGGCTGGATGCAACCTGTTCCTTCGACAACTTCGCTATCATCGCATTTTTTCGGCGCAGCAGCCCGATGGTACTAATGACCCATGCCCGCGACAGCCGCGTTTTTGAACGGATCGACAGCCACTATGTCAAAGGCGCTTATCTGTTGGATCCGTTTTATGGCCTGCATCAAAGCCGCGCGGCGGACGGTCTTTACAGATTGACCGATGTTGCCCCGGATCAGTTTCAACGGAACGAGTACTTTAAATCCTATTACACAAACACGACGTTGACGGACGAGCTGGCCTTTTACGCCGGTCTCAACCCCATGAGTTCGATCACCGTTTGTCTCGGCAGGGACGCAACCACCGCATCGCGTTTTTCCAGCAAGGATTTTGCCATCGCAAAAAATGTCGCGCCGATCGTCAATGCGCTGGTGAGAAGGAATTGGCCTGATCTGAAGCCCTCGAATGAAAAAAAGCCGGAAGATATCGTCGCGCAACTGCGTCAGCGTTTGTCTGTTGAACAAGATATCGGTTTAAGTCCGAGGCAGGCGCAGGTGGCGTTGTTAATCCTGCAGGGTCATTCATCGATTTCTATTGGCCTGACACTGGGTATCAGCCCTCAGACCGTCAAGGTTTTGCGTAAGCAACTCTACCGGAAATGTCATATCTCTTCGCAGGGTGAACTATACTATCTGATCGCGCCGTATCTGTCGGAAAGCGGACAACCAGCTGGGAAACAAGGGCAATTCCCGGCGGGTTAGTCAAAGCCTAATTAAGAGTAAGTTAGACAGTAATTTCGTCTGTTCCCAACTTGTGAAACCTTTACCTGGAAACGTGCAAAACGTGCTGGAGTGGCACAGGAAACGGAACGCCAAAGCGGCCCTTGTTCGGTGTTGGTCGATGCGATGGCTCCGCTCTGATGTCTTCTGTTTTGAATGTGCAAGGTCTTCGGCCGGTTGTGGTCGTTCGTCCGTCCAGGCAGCGCAAGATGCACGCGCACAACGACCTTTTCAGGTCAATTCGAGATGCAGGAATAGGGAACCGACACATGTCCATTGAGAAAACGGATACGCTGGTTGTTGGCGGCGGGCAGGCGGGTATCGCGCTAAGCGAGCACCTTGGAAACAATGATGTGCCCCATATCATTCTGGAAAAGAACCGAACTGCCGAGGCGTGGCGCACCGGCCGTTGGGATGCATTGGTTGCGAATGGACCATGCTGGCATGACCGTTTTCCCAGCCTCCAGTTCAACGGGGATGACCCGGATGCGTTTGTGCCAAAGGACCGTGTCGCCGAATACTTGGTAGAATACGCAGAAATGGTGAACGCCCCAATCCGCGAGGGTGTTGAGGCGCTGAACGCCGAACGTTTGCCCGGCGAAGGTGGGTTCCGTATTAAGACGACCGCCGGTGAAATCCATGCCAAGCGCATTGTCGCCGCAACAGGCGCTTTCCAGCACCCGGTTATTCCGCCCATTGTGCCGGAAACGGCTGGCGTCGAGCAACTTCATTCCTTTTACTACAAAAACCCCGAGCAACTGCCCGAAGGGGCGGTGATGGTTGTGGGCGCCGGCTCGTCCGGCGCTCAGATTGCGGATGAGTTAAATCGCGCCGGTCGCAAGGTGTTCCTGTCTGTTGGTCCTCATGACCGCCCCCCGCGTCGCTATCGTAGCCGCGATAATGTTTGGTGGCTGGGCGTTCTGGGGCTCTGGGATATGGCCGCACAGAAACCAGGTACTGAACACGTCACGATCTCGGTCAGCGGTGCGCATGGCGGCCACACGATGGATTTCCGCCGCTTGGGAAATGAAGGGGTGACCCTTACCGGGATGACCAAAAGCTTCGAGAACGGTATTCTCAGCTTTGCCGATGATCTCCAAGGCAACGTCGCTGCGGGCGATGCCAACTACCTTGAAATGCTGGACATGGCGGACGCCTATATCGCTCGTACTGGTATTGATTTGCCCGAAGAGCCAGAGGCACGAGAGCGGTTTGCTGATCCCGATAGCCTAACCAATCCCCTGACTTCAGTCGATTTTGCTAAGGAAGGCATCACGACAATTATCTGGGCGACAGGCTTCCGTCAGGATTTCAGTTGGATCAAGGCCGACGCCTTTGACGCCAAAGGCGCACCGATCCATCAGCGAGGCGTTTCTGTCGAGCCCGACATCTATTTTCTGGGCCTGCCATGGCAATCGCGACGCGGTTCAACCTTCATTTGGGGTGTCTGGCACGACGCGAAATACATCGCCGATCAGATCGCTATTCAACGCGCTTATGCCGAATACGACGGCGAAGCTGCGATCATCGCCCCCGCCGCGGCGGAATAAGTAGTCAGGACTTCGAAATGGCCCATACACGCATTCGCAAATTCAACACCAAAGAAACCTATCCTGAGCAAAACCTGGACAACGATCTGTGTCAGGCCGTTGTGACACAGGGCGGCAAAACGGTTTACTTGCGCGGTCAGTGCCCGCAAAATTTGGATGATGCGGTAAATATCGACAGTCATGATCCGGTCGAACAGACCCACAAAGTGATGCAGAACATCAAACAGTTGATCGAAGAAGCCGGCGGCTCGATGGAGCATCTGGTCAAGGTGGTCGTCTACATCACCGATGTGCGCCACCGTGAGGCTGTCTACCGCACTATGGGCGAGTACATCAAAGGTGTTCATCCTGTTTCGACAGGGTTGGTCGTACAGGCACTGGCGCGTCCCGACTGGTTGGTTGAAATCGACGGAACCGCCGTTATTCCCGATTGATCCACCAGATCAACCACCTTAGCCGGACCGCGCCACTTGCGCTCCTCCAAACAGGCGCGGTCCGGACTTTCTATTTTCAGGAGATCCGAATGACTTTTTCACTGGTCGCCCGCTGCGCTGAAACCGGTATGTTCGGCCTGGCGATTTCGTCATCGTCACCCGCCGTGGCTGCGCGCTGTTCTTTTGTGCGGGCAGGTGTTGGCGCGGTTGCATCGCAGAACGTTACAGACCCAAGCCTCGGTCCGTTGACGCTGGACCTGATGGAGCAGGGCAAGACAGCACCTCAAGCAATCGAGGCCATGACCGCAAAGGCAAAATTCATCGAATACCGGCAGGTTCTGGCGGTGGATACCGCCGGGCGCACGTCGATCCATTCCGGTCCCAACAGCCTTGGAATCTGGACGCAAGCACAGGCTGAAAATGTCGCCTCGGGCGGCAACCTTTTGGCCAATGACGGGGTCCCGCAGGCCATCGTCGATGGCTTTCTGTCGGCCTCGGGCCATATCGGCGACCGTCTGATCGCCGCCATGCGCGCCGGATTGGCCGCAGGGGGCGAGGCTGGCCCGGTGCATTCCGCAGGCATGAAGATTGTCGACAAAGTCAGTTGGCCCGTCGCCGATCTTCGCTGTGACTGGACCGAGGATTGCCCCATTGAGGCCATCGCGACCGTCTGGGACATCTATAAGCCGCAACTTGACGCCTATGTCCAGCGTGCGCTCGACCCGCGCGAGGCACCGTCTTATGGCGTCCCCGGCGACGAATAATCAGGGAGAAACAAAATGTTGGACAATACCCACGCGGATTGGAAAAGCCTCGCCGCCGGTCTGTCGTTCCGGGATCAAGCCTTTATCGACGGTAAATTCACCGATGCCGTTTCAGGCAAGACTTTTGACAGTATAAACCCGGCCACAGGTGCGGTTCTGACACCGGTCGCCGAATGTGACGAAGAAGACGTCAATCGTGCCGTTTCCGCAGGTCGTGTTGCCTTTGAGGATGGCCGCTGGTCGCGTATGGCTCCTGGTGACCGTAAGGCGGTGATGCTGAATCTGGCTGACTTGATCCGGGAAAATCTGGAGGAGATGGCGCTGCTGGACAGCCTTGATATGGGCAAGCTGGTAACCGATGCGGCGACTATCGACGCGCCGGGCTCGGCACATTTCTTTCAGTGGTACGCCGAGGCCATCGACAAGGTCTATGATGAAGTGGCCCCAACTGGCCCTGGCGATCTGGCGTTGGTCAGCCGCGTGCCGCTGGGCGTTGTTGGTGCCGTGACCCCTTGGAACTTTCCGCTGGACATGGCGACTTGGAAAGCCGCGGCAGCGCTGGCTGCGGGAAACTCGGTTGTGCTTAAACCCGCGGAACAATCGCCCCTGTCAGCACTTCGCCTGGCAGAGCTGGCGGCTGAAGCCGGTGTTCCGGATGGCGTCTTCAACGTTGTTCCCGGTTTTGGGGTGACTGCGGGCAGGGCACTTGGCCTGCATATGGATGTCGACTGCCTGGCCTTCACTGGTTCTACCGCGATTGGTAAAATGTTCATGCAATATTCGGGCCAGTCGAACCTGAAACAGGTCTGGCCGGAAACGGGCGGCAAAAGCCCCAATCTGGTCTTCGCCGACTGCGAGGATCTGGACGCCGCCGCGGACATGGCTGCCTTTGGCATCTTTTTCAATCAGGGCGAAGTGTGTTCGGCCAACTCTCGGCTTTATGTGGAGCGCTCGATCAAGGATGCGTTTGTTGAAAAGCTGATTGCCCGCGCGCAAGCAATGCAGCCTGGCGACCCGCTAGACCCGGCATCGAAGATGGGAGCGATCGTCGATGAGAAGCAAACACAAGGCATCATGCGCTTTGTGGACGAAGGTAAGAACACGGCCAATCTGGTGACAGGGGGTGAACGTGTCACCGTGGACGGTAAAGGTTGTTTTGTTCAACCGACCATCTTTGACGACGTGACCCATGACAACCCATTGG
This sequence comes from Ruegeria sp. BB1, assembly GCF_056539465.1. NCBI lineage: Bacteria > Pseudomonadati > Pseudomonadota > Alphaproteobacteria > Rhodobacterales > Roseobacteraceae > Ruegeria > Ruegeria sp. BB1. The sequence goes on along the minus strand of NZ_JBQFVB010000001.1, from coordinate 617,081 downwards.
CTCGGGATGAGATTTTTGGCCCCGTCTTGTCGGTGATCCCGTTTGACACCGAAGAGCAGGCGGTCACGATGGCAAATGACTCGATCTATGGGTTGGCCGCGTCAGTCTGGACTGACAACCTGCCTCGCGCTTGCCGAGTGTCTGACAAGCTGATGGCGGGAACCGTCTCGGTCAATACGGTGGACGCATTGTCAGCCATGACACCATTCGGAGGCATGAAACAGTCAGGTTTTGGACGCGATTTGTCATTGCACTCACTTGAAAAGTATACTGCTTTGAAGACCACGTGGATCAAGTACAAGGCTTAATCCACGGCCAAGCGGAGATGTACCATTGCCTTTCAGATACACGCTGCGACAGCTTGAGTATTTTGTTGCGGTCGGGAAGGCGGGCAGTATCGCTGCGGCCAGCGACAAGCTGAACGTGTCGTCGCCGTCGATTTCGGCGGCGATAACTCAGCTTGAGGTCGAATTCGGCGTTACGTTGTTTGTGCGCGAACATGCGCGCGGTCTGTCGCTGACGAAGGCGGGACACAAGATCATGGAACGAACCGAATTCGTTCTGCGTGAAGCCGAACTGCTGGCCACGCTTGCTGGGGAAATCACGGGTAAGGTTCAGGGCATTCTGTCCGTAGGGTGTCTTGTGACATTCGCTCAGATCGTCTTGCCGGGCTTGCGGCGCGAATTCGAGGACAGCTACCCTAATGTACAAATTGAACAACGTGAATTGAATCAGGCTGACATCTTCAGCCAATTGCGCCGGGCCGAGCTGGACATTGCACTGACATACGATCTGGACATTCCCACTGATCTTGAATTCCAACCTCTGCACGCGCTCCCGCCCTATGTGGTTTTGGGAGAAGACCATCCCTTGGCGAAGCAGGTCGAATTAACGATTCCAGACCTGCAGGACAGCCCGATGGTTCTGTTGGACCTTCCATTCAGCGGTGAGTACTTCTTGTCGTTTTTCCGCGAGGCCAATATTAAGCCCAATATCGCGGAACGCACCGCAGATATGTCGGTGATGCGTTCACTGGTTGCCAACGGATTCGGCTTTTCCATTGCGAATATTCGCCCCTTGAACAGCTTGTCACCGGACGGAAAGAAACTGATTTTTGTGCCTTTGGCTGGAGAGGTGCGCCCCATGCGCCTTGGTCTGCTGCGCGCCCGGGCCGAGAATGAAACAAACACTTTGAAAACCTTTGTCGATCATTGTGCGCACGCCGTAAAATCGGGAACCCTCCCGGGTTTGTGCATTCCAGAGAAAGAGTGACCGCAGGTCCTTAGAAATCTCCTAACCTCTGCTTCGTCATTCCCAGATTTAAGTATTCTGCCTGTCGTATAGGCTAATCTACAATCCCCAACGCAGAGGGGATCAAACCGGTCGGCAATCCGAAAAGCAGGTTCAAGTCGCATGACGTCTACACTGGGTATTCTCGATAAACTGGTTGGCTTCGATACTGTCAGCAAGAACTCGAACCTCGAACTTGCCGCTTATGTCGAAGAGTTTCTAGAGGCGCGCGGCTTTGCGGTTCATCGCATCACCGATCCCGGCGGCGACAAAACTGGGCTCTATGCAGAAAAAGGCCCCGACGGTGACGGAGTTCTGCTGTCTGCGCATACGGATGTTGTCCCAGTCGAAGGCCAAAGCTGGACCAAAGACCCGTTTTGCCTGACGCAAGAAGGTAACCGTGTCTACGGTCGTGGCACCACAGATATGAAGGGTTATGTGGCGTCGGTTATGGCTTTGGCAGACCGGACTGCCGGGGTTGACCTGCGAGAACCCCTTAAGATCGCGTTGTCATATGACGAAGAGGTGGGATGCGTCGGTATTCAACACATGCTGGATCGGCTCGCCCCAATGCTGGGTCAGCCCCGCGCGTGTTTCGTCGGCGAACCGACAGAAATGCAGGTCGCTATCGGGCACAAAGGCAAAGCTGCGCTGCGCGCTGTTTGCCACGGTCAAAGCGGGCATTCCGCGCTGGCCCCTAAATTTGTCAATGCACTGCATCTTGCAACCGATTTTGTGGCCGAGTTGCGTGCGCTACAAGACGTTTACGCCAAAAGTGGTAACAGCGACCCGGCTTACTCGGTGCCCTATACGACCTTCCACGTGGGTATACTGTCGGGCGGCAGAGCCCTGAATATTGTGCCCGACCGCGCTGAGTTGACCTTTGAATACCGTCATCTTGCTTTGGATCATGGCAAGGATATTCTGTCACAGATACAAGACGCAGCGGTCAGGGTAGGGGCCCGGTATCAGGCCCTATGCTCGGAGGCGCGCATTGAGGTCGAACAGTATAACGCCTATCCCGGGCTGGATGTTGTCGAGACCGAGGGTGTCATCGCTTACGCCCAGAAACTTGCGCAAAGTAACGCCACCACCAAAGTCGCCTTTGGCACCGAGGCCGGGTTTTTCAGCGAGTTGGGGATTCCAACTGTTGTCTGCGGGCCGGGTTCCATGGAACGTCAGGGACACAAGCCGGATGAATACCTTGAAATCGAACAGCTGAACGCGTGCGACGCAATGATGGATCGCATCCTCGAAGACATCAGCCGCTAAAAAACAGACACTTACTGAAACCGAAAATGCCCCCGGAAAAACCGGGGGCTTTGGCGTCAGGAATAAGGCCTGAATTATTTCTTCAAGTTGGTCCAGATCTGGTCATAGACCGCCTGGGTTTCCTCATCACATACTTCGATGAACACGCCCGAGCCTGCATTGGCATGAGGGTTCTTTTCGGGTTGTTCAGCCAGCTTCGGGTCTAGGAATTCACCCACACCGTTCACACCGGCGTTGTACTGCGCAAAGTTGGACACAGCTGCGATATTCTCGGGCTCCAGCAGAAAATCCATGAATATCAGCGCGTTCTCGCGGTTGGGTGCGTCTTTTAGCAGAACGACATTGTCCATCCAGGCGATGTAACCTTGTGTCGGAAAGGCGTATTCCACATTGGCGCCTTCCTCGCGCGCCTTGGCAGAGAACCCGTCATAGATCTGGCCTACGGCTGCGTCACCGGAAACCAGAACCTCTTTCGCGGTATCCGAATTGAACGACGCCCAGTGCTGCTTAGCTTCTTGCAGCATGGCATTCAGCGCCTTCAACTGCTCGCGGTCAGTGGAACATTGCGGGATACCCATATGCAACGCGGCCATGGCCATCACTTCGCCCTGGCTGTCCAACATGTTGATACGACCTTGCAGTTCAGCTGGCGGATTGAACAGAATATCGGTGGTTTGAATATCGCCGTCAAACGCATCACGGCTGACCGCAAAACTGGTCGAGCCCCACTGATACGGGATCGAGGACTGCCGACCGGGATCAAAACCGGGATCGGCCCATTCCTCGGCGATGTTGCCCTTGTTCTTCAATTCACCGTCGGCGATTGTGTCCAACATGCCTTCGCCGGCCATGATCGACACCATGTAATCGCCCGGAACCGATACGTCATAGGTCCCGATACCACCGGCCTTGAGCGAGGCCAGCATCGCCTCGTTCGAGTCGTAGGTGTCCATGGTGACATTGATGCCGGTTTCTTCGGTGAACTTGTCCAGCAGCTCTTGCGGGATGTACTCAAACCAATGGTACAGAACCAGTTCACCATCGGCGGCGGCAGCGTTCGCGCCAATAGCCAAAGCAATGGCAGCAACGCCGCTTCTCATCATATGTTTCATGTGTCTCTCCTCCTGTTGGTTATTTTGTGTTGTCAGACTTGCTGACGAAATAGCTGATCGTGACCATGAGGATGGACACACTCAGCAACATGGTCGAAATCGCCATGATATTCGGTTTGATCCCTTGTTTGACCGAGCCAAAGATCGCTGTTGGCAAAGTCTCGACCCCGGCACCTTTCACAAAGTTGGTGATGATGAAGTCATCCAGGCTGACGATGAAGGCCAGCAGAAAACCTGATATGATGCCGGGCATCATCAGCGGGAGGAGGATCTTAGTGAATGCTTGCCGTTTAGTAGCATAGAGATCCAGTGCGGCCTGCTCATAACTGTCCTCGATCCCCTGCATACGGGCCGAGATCGGCAGATAGGCAAACGGAATACAAAAGGCGATATGGGCAAGTAGGATGGTAAGTAGCCCGCGTTCGAATCCGATCGAATTGAAGAAGATCAGGGTCGCGACGGCCAGAACGATCTCGGGCACCATCAGCGGCAGGCTGATCAACCCAAAGGACAATGTGCGAAAGCGGAAATTGCCACCTCGAACCATGCCAGTTGCGGCCAACGTTGCAATTGCGGTTGCCGTGGTTGAGGCAATGATCGCAATGATAAAGCTGTTCCTGGCAGCCGTCTTGAACTTACCGCTTTCAGGCCCGGTGAAAACATCCGCATACCAACGGAGCGAAACGCCTTCCCAGTTGGTCAGTGATTGGGACGCGTTGAAGCTGTAGATCGTGACCACAACCAGCGGCGCATAGAGAATGACCAGACACAGCAGGGTGATCCCCTTGAAGCCAGTGTAAGACTTGATGTCGAATTGCTTGCTTGCCATTGGTCAGCCCCCCGCCTTGTCGGCTTTGGCCTGCTGGCGGGCCGAGAACATCAGGATGATCAAAACCATTGTCAGCAGGATCATCGACGCGGCCGCGCCAAACGGCCAGTTGCCGGCGTTGCCTTTGAACTGCTCCTCAATCAGCGAGCCGATCATAAAGTTTTTGGCGCCACCCAGAAGGTCGGGTGCAAGAAACGACCCCATCGACGGAACAAACACCAAAATACAACCCGCAAATACGCCTGGTTTGACCGCAGGAAGCAGCACGCGGCGCAGTGTGGTCCATTTCGACGCGTATAGGTCGGCCGCGGCTTCGGACAGGGCAAAGTTGTACCGCTCTACCGCTGCATAGATCGGCAACACCATGAAGGGCAGGTATGAATAGAACAGGCCGAGCTGCACCGCAAAATTGGTGTTAACGATATGCAGGGGGCTGTCGATCAGGCCGATATTCATCAGAAAGTCGTTCAACGGCCCCTGATCGCGCAGAAGGAATTTCATCGACACAGTCCTGATCAACAGGTTCACCCAATAGGGGATGGTAATCAGGAACACCCAAACCGGACGCATGCTTTCGGATCGGGTGGCGATGAAATAGGCCGTTGGAAAGCCAATAACGAGGCTGAGCAATGTAGCAGCACCTGCCTGCCAAATCGAGCGCCAGAAAATCGTGATATAGGTCCATTCTATCTTAGGGGGGTCGTCACCGAACAATCCTCGATCAAAGAAGAACTGATCATAAGCCGCCAGCGAGAATTCCCAAATGACGCCGCCCCGGAACTCTTTTGTCAGGAAAGAGTAGATCAGCATCATGATGACCGGCGCCAGAACCAGAATGGCCAGTGTCACCCATGCGGGCAGCAGAAGCCATGTTCGCGCCTCTTTATAGGTATCTGTCGTTGCGCTGCCGCCGCTTGCCGCACCCGCCGCCATTAGTCGACCAGGAGGCGACCAGCCCCCAGCTCCATGTTGACATACATTTCGGTGCCCGGCTCAAAAATCCGCTTGTTGCCGCGGTCTGAGTTTGAGGTGCGTACGACAAAATCTGGGCCATCCTGCAAATCCACGATGGTTGTGATATCTGTGCCGACAAAGATGTTTTCCTTGATCCGCCCTTTCAGGCTTTCGGTTTCGGCAGGGCTGTCCGACATAAACAACCGTTCTGGCCGGATTGACATGTGAACCTTGGAGCCGACGCCAACCCCCTCAACCGAGTTACAGGTCAACTCATGCCCGCCGCCAAGGTGGCAGGTCGCACGGCCATTCGAGATATCGTCAACGGAAACCTCCAATAGGTTGGTCTCGCCAATAAAATCGGCCACAAACATGTTGTGCGGACGCTCGTAAATGTCCGTCGGAGACCCCAGTTGCTGCAGCTCGCCAGCGGACATAACCGCGATGCGATCGGACATGGTCAACGCTTCTTCTTGGTCGTGGGTCACGAAGATAAAGGTGATCCCGGTTTCACGTTGCAGATGCTTCAGCTCAAGCTGCATTGCTTTGCGGAGCTTCAAATCCAGTGCAGACAGGGGTTCGTCTAACAACAAAACCTTGGGCTGAGGCGCCAGGGCACGTGCCAGCGCAACACGCTGTTGCTGGCCACCTGACAACTGGCTGGGCTTGCGGGCCGAGAATTGAGAGAGCTGTACCAATTCCAGCATCTCACCCGCTTTCTTACGCGCTTCGGATTTCGAGGCCCCGCGCATTTCCAAGCCGAATGCAACATTGTCCAAAATGGTCATATGCGGAAACAAAGCATAGTTTTGGAAAACTGTGTTCACCGGGCGCTTGTTGGGAGGCAGGTTCTCGATTTCATCTCCGTATAGGTAGATCGCACCTTCGGTTACGGCCTCGAACCCGGCGATCATTCTGAGGAGAGTTGTCTTGCCGCAGCCAGACGGACCCAGAAGGGTAAAGAACTCATTGTCCATGATCGACAGCGAGATCTTCTTGAGTGCCGTAAAATCGCCATAACGTTTTACCGCGTCCCGCACGTCAATCGCGATATTTTCTTTGCCAGACAATTGCGCCTCCCCTGAGCATCGCGAAATTCCATTCAGGTATATACGGGCTGCGTTGCCGTCCTAAGAATTGACTTCCTCACTAAACATTAGGATTTGCCTAATCATTTCAATTATCGCCTATAAATCAATGCGCTATCGTGGTTCAGCAGCTTTTTCAGCAAAAAGAAAAGCCCAGTGAACATATGTGAAGTGTCGCATTTTTCCCTGCGGTGATCTCGTCAACAATGGGAGCAACCGCTATTTAACGCGAAAGATTTTCAGTGTCCTAAATTTCGGAGCTTTTGTTCTCCGCCTTCAATTTCGCGTCTGATGGCTGAATGAAGTTTGTCTGATTGGTGCGTATCCTGCGGCTTGGGGCAGAGCGTTTCACGCACCTAAACGTAGTTTTATGAACTGTCTGGCAAATTAGCTTTCAGGACATTTCTGGCGGTTGCCAAGGTTCCCTTAACTAATATTGGTCGGGAAGGGGAGTTAAATAAGTAACGCCCGCCATGCGCCTTCGATCACACCGGTCTACACGCCCAGACGTATTGGTGACATCGCAAAGATCTGTGCGGATGTCAGCGCTCTTAAACTAGCCACGGGATGGGAGCCAGTTCACAGCGAGCTTGACAGGATTTTGGTGTCTATATCGGATCCTTCGTAAAGAGTGACAACTCAGACCGCTCTACGCGAGGCATGTCTTACTGCAGCGGTCACAAACGAATTGCCACAGGCCGTTACTACCTGAGATATCTGACACAGGAAAAAGTCGCTCAGGTTAAGGCAGAACAGCGACAACGGCTTTCGCTGAAGCCTTTAACCCCGCAACATTCAAAAGGGATTCCGCAGACGCAGGATCCCTATTTCGTTTGCCTGATTGCGGCTTGGAAGGGTGTCAATGTGTCATAGTCTGCGCCAAAGGGCCGTAATTGGCATGGCCGGAAGTCCTAAAATGGGGCGCAGTAGGACACCTATGGCCGTACCTGTCGACTAGGGCAGAAAGCACACTACACCCTGAATTTCTATTATTAGCTTTCCATTTCAAAAAGATAGTGGCGGAGAGACAGGGATTCGAACCCTGGGTGGGCTTGCACCCACAACGGTTTTCGAGACCGCCCCGTTCGACCACTCCGGCACCTCTCCGCGGGGGTCTGTGAGGGGGGGATTTAGTGAGGAACGCGCGGGGGTGCAAGCAGAAAATTCCCGAAATTCACTATGACGGGATTTTCCATTGCCAGACGGCACAAAACGCCTAGGCTTTGAAGTATGACTTATTCTCTTCGCCGCTCCGCTCAGACCCTATTCTTGTTGCTTCTGGCACTGGCCATGGCGCCTGTGTCGTCCTTTGCCGCCGGGCGAGACAGGATCGAAGCGTTTCTGACTACAACTGGTTTTGACGTGGCGCTGGAAAGTATCGCGCTCTCTTCTGCGTCGGCGCCGCAGATGCTGGGCATAGACCCGGATGGTTTCGGCTCCGATTGGGCCCGACTGACCGAAGAAGTATTCGACACTGAAGACATGCATGAAACCGCCGTGTCGATTCTGGAGCAGACACTCAGAGACGAGGCGCTGCTTCATGCAGTGGAATTTTACGCCTCGGACCTGGGGCAGCGTCTGGTCGAAGCGGAAAACGCCTCGCATATGCTGGATGATGACGAGGCCAAGCAGCAGCAGGGTCAAGAGATCGTGGCCGAGTTGATCAAGGACGGTTCGCATCGTGTTGAAAGCCTCAAACGCATGAATAGGGCCATTGATTCAAGCGGGACAGCCTTGCGAGCCCTGCAAGAGATTCAACTGCGGTTTCTGTTGGCCGCCAGTGCTTCGGGGGTAATTGATCTTCAGTTGGATGCTGATCAACTGCGCCTCATGATGCGCCAGAACGAAACAAGCATGCGACAGGCGTTGCAGTTATCGGCCCTGGCCGGGGCTGCCTATACGTATCAGAATTTTTCCGATGCCGATGTGAACGCTTATGCCGATGCGCTAGAACAGCCGCTTATGCAAGAGGTCTATGAACTGCTGAATGCCGTTCAATATGAAATCATGGCCATGAAATTCGAAATTCTTGCCACTCGGATGGCGGACTTGCACCCGGCACAGGATATCTGATGCGTTTTATCGCGACGTTCCTGGCGTTGTTCGTTTGGACCACGCCTTTGCAGGCCGAGGAAAAGGTCGAACAACTTATGCAGGCCCTGCAAGTGGACGCGGTCATCGACATCCTGCGGGACGAAGGCAGTTCACTTGGGCAGGACCTTCAGCAAACCTTTCTGAACAACAATGGCGGCCCGGTCTTTCTGGATCAGGTAGACCGGATTTACGACGCGGACAGAATGCGTGATCAGGTCGAAAGTGTGTTCGCGGAAACCCTGACCGAAAGCCAGATGGACCGCGCCATCCTGTTTTTCGAAAGCGATTTAGGGCAGGCTATCACCTCGCTGGAATTATCCGCCCGTGTCGCCTTGGCAGATGAAGCCATCGAAGAAATGGCACAGGACGTCTACAGAAACGGTGATCGCAGCACGGAGCTATATCGGCTGGTCGACGAGTATATTCAGGTCAACAACCTGATTGACGAGAATGTGCATAACTCCATCAGTGCAGATTACAATTTTTTCCGTGGGATGAGCCTGGGGGTTGGCGGAGACGACGGGGAGCTTTTGGCACAGCTGCTTGAGGAAAAAGACAGCATGACCGAAGACACCCGAACGTGGCTGTATTCCTTCTTTCTGCTAGCCTACAAACCACTGACCGACAGTCAAATGCGCGAGAACATCGCCTTTTCACGCACTGAAACGGGCAAAGCGATCAACACGGCCCTGTTTGAAAGCTTTAACCGGATGTTCGACACGATCTATTATCAGCTGGGTCAGGCGGTCGCTCAGGTGCTGAAAGGATCGGACCTTTAGCGTCGCATTTGATGTTGACTTTCCCCCGCAATCTTTGGATAAGCGCGCATCCCGGCCGGTTCTTCCGTGCCGGGTCTCGTTATTATTGACCCAAAGGGCTTTTCCCACGGGTCGTCACACAGCCCGGAAAAAGGGCGCGCTGTTCGAGGTGGCGAAAGCCAAAACACCCAAACGGGGACCACAGAACGCGGTTTAGAAAAGGAAAGACGCATGTTTGCGGTCCTCAAGACTGGCGGCAAGCAGTACAAGGTTCAGGCGGGCGATGTGCTCCGTGTTGAAAAGCTGGCTGCCGACGCAGGTGAAAAAGTTCAATTCAACGATGTTCTGATGCTGGGCGGTGACGCACCGGTTGTTGGCGCACCCTTCGTTGAAGGCGCAGGCGTTCAGGCCGAAGTGATCGAACAGATCAAAGGTGACAAGGTCATCAACTTCGTCAAGCGTCGTCGTAAGCACAGCTCGAAGCGTACCGTTGGCCACCGTCAGAAACTGACTCTGGTCAAAATCACTGACATCCTGGCATCGGGCGCTGACAAATCGGGCATCAAAGCTGCAACTGGTTCGGCACCTGCTGGCGAAGCTGCTCCGGCGGCGAAAAAGCCTGCCAAGAAAGCTGAAGCCAAAGCAGAGGCACCTGCCGCTGCTGCTGCCGCTGATGATCTGACAGCCCTGAACGGTGTCGGTCCCGCCGCCGCCAAAAAGCTGGCCGACGCCGGTATCGAGAGCTTTGCCGCTCTGGCCGCCTTGTCGGACGAGCAGATTGCTGCTATCGACACCATCAAAGTGAAACCCGAATGGGTTGAGCAGGCCAAAGAACTGGCTAAAGGCTAAGGAGAGAGAGAATGGCACATAAAAAAGCTGGCGGTTCCTCCCGTAACGGTCGCGACTCAGCTGGTCGCCGCCTTGGCGTGAAACTGTATGGTGGCCAGGCCGCCATCGCAGGCAACATCATCGTGCGTCAGCGCGGCACCAAGTTCTGGCCGGGCGAAGGCGTAGGCATGGGCAAAGATCATACAATCTTTGCAACTGTCGACGGCGCTGTGAAGTTCCACAAAGGCCTCAAAAACCGCACCTTTATTTCGGTCCTGCCAGTGGCGGAGGCCGCAGAGTAAGCCGAAACCCATAAGGTTTGAAAATTCTTGGGGGACCGGCAGAAAATGCCGGTCCCCTTTCTCGTTTTAACGTAGTTTTGATTGAACGCACCTATGCCCGTCGCAACCACAAGTTTCCTGATTTTCGCCGCCAGTCAGGTCGGCACCCCAGGACCGGCCAATATGGTCCTGTTGGGAACTGGTGCGCGCTATGGTTTTCGGGCGGCACTTCCGTTTGTCGGGGGCGTCATTGTAGGGAAGCAATTGATCATCTGGCCTGTGGGCTTTGGCCTGCTGCAACTGGCCGATCAGGCTCCGGGCGTATTTACAGTGCTGAAATACGTGTCAGCAGCCTATATCATGTGGCTAGCCTGGAAGATCGCCAACACACGCCTGTCGCGTCAGCAGGCTGATGGCAAAGCACCCGGGTTCTTGGCTGGTTTGATCGTTCATCCCTTAAATCCAAAGGCTTGGGCGATGATCATTGCAGGGTTTACCGGGTTTGTGGCGGCAGGGACGCCCAGTATTGAGGCCACAGTAACGATTGCTCTCTGTTTGTTGTTTTGTCAGGTCATTCTTCATCCAATTTGGACATTTGCGGGCGATAGAATTGCCCACGCGGTTGAAGGACGGCCAATTGAAAAATATCTGATGTGGACGTTAGCCAGTCTCACCGTTGCGTCCGTGTTATTCGTGTTGTTCGGAGGAGGAACGCACTCATGAAGCTTGAGGCAATAATAAACCAGCCGGTCATTGAAACCGAGCGGTTCGATCTGCGACCATTGCGCCGGTCGGATTTGGGTCTCATTGAACATTATGCAGGTGATGAGCGCGTGGCGCGCATGACCACAGCAATTCCACATCCGCTGCCACCGGGTTCGACCGAAGCTTTTGTGACGCGCGCGATGTCCGAAGTACGCGATGAAGACGTCTGGGCAATGGACGCCACCAAAGATGGCGGCCCCGAGCTGATCGGCCTGATCTCGCTGACGCGTCTGGATCGCAACCAGTCCGAGGTGGGCTATTGGGTCGCGCCGGTCTATTGGAACACGGGTGTTGCCTCGATGGCGGTCGAAGCGCTGGTCAATGCCAACCCGTTGGAAAACGCCACCATGTTTGCCAGCGTTTTTCAGGACAATCCGGCCTCGGCGCGGGTGTTGACCCATTGCGGGTTTGAATATCTGGGTGATGCCGAAACCTATTCGGTGGCGCGTGATGCGAATGTGCCCACCTGGACGTATACTAAGAAACTCTGACTTGTGGCCGATGGGGCCTTTGCAGTAGGGGACACACATGAAATTTCTCGATCTTGCAAAGGTCTACATCCGGTCCGGGGCCGGAGGTGGCGGCTGCGTCAGCTTTCGGCGCGAAAAGTACATCGAATACGGCGGTCCCGATGGCGGTGATGGCGGTAAGGGCGGATCTGTCTGGGCCGAGGTCGTTGACGGGTTGAACACCCTCATCGACTTCCGCTATCAGCAGCATTTCTTTGCCAAGAACGGTCAACCCGGTCGGGGTCAGCAGCGCACCGGCAAGGACGGCGACGACATTGTCTTGCGGGTGCCGGTTGGTACCGAGATTCTGGACGAAGACGAAGAAACCGTCATCTGCGATCTGACTGAGGTCGGTCAGCGGGTTTTGCTGGCCAAAGGCGGCAATGGCGGCTTCGGCAACCTGCACTTCAAATCTGCCACCAACCAAGCCCCGCGCCGGGCCAATCCGGGGCAGGCGGGGATCGACCGCACCATCTGGCTGCGGCTGAAACTGATCGCCGATGTGGGCTTGCTGGGCATGCCCAATGCTGGAAAGTCGACCTTTCTGGCCGCAACATCCAACGCCCGTCCGAAAATTGCGGATTATCCCTTTACCACGCTGCACCCGAACCTGGGTGTGGTCGGCGTTGATAACGTCGAGTTTGTCGTGGCTGACATTCCCGGCCTGATCGAAGGCGCCCACGAAGGCCGTGGGATCGGAGATCGTTTTCTGGGTCACGTGGAACGCTGCGCCGTTCTGCTGCATCTGGTCGATGGAACGTCTGAGACCGTGGCTGATGACTATCGGACCATTATTCACGAGCTTGAGGCTTATGGCGGCGAACTGGCTGAGAAACCTCGCATTACGGTGCTGAACAAGGTCGACGCACTGGATGACGAAGAACGCGAAGCGGCTAAGGCCGAGCTGGAAGAGGCCGTCGGCGCCCCCGTCATGACAATGTCCGGTGTGGCGCATCTGGGCGTGACCGAGGTTCTGCGCGCATTGCGTACCCAGATTGACGAAAACCGCCTGCGGCAAAAGCCCGTTGAGGAGGCGAAGACGTGGCAACCCTGACCTCAGCCAAGCGTCTGGTGGTCAAGATCGGGTCCGCCTTGCTGGTGGATCGGGACACGGGCCTTTTGCGCTCGGACTGGCTGCACTCCTTGGCGCAGGACGTAGCTTGGCTAAAGGGGCAGGGAACGGACGTCATTTTGGTGTCATCCGGGTCTATCGCGTTGGGTCGCGGGGTCTTGGGCTTGCCGATGGAGGCTTTGCCGCTGGAGAAATCTCAGGCTGCCGCTGCTGTAGGTCAGATCCGGCTGGCTCGCGCGTACGAGGAGGCGTTAACGCCGCATAAGATCACTACCGCGCAGGTCTTGGTGACGTTGGAGGACAGCGCTGACCGCCGCCGCTATCTGAACTCACGCGCGACACTTGAAACTTTGCTGGGTTTGGGTGTCGTGCCTATCGTCAACGAAAACGATACGGTCGCAACGGATGAAATCCGCTATGGCGACAATGATCGCTTGGCCGCACAGATCGCTGTCACGGTGGGCGCGGATCAGTTGATACTGCTATCTGACGTGGACGGTTTCTATACCGGCAACCCGAATGAGGACGCCTCGGCCACGCGTTACGACGTGATCGAAGAAATTACGCCTAAGATCGAACAGATGGCGGGTGACGCAGGGTCAGGCCTGTCCAAAGGCGGAATGAAGACAAAGCTGCTGGCTGCAAAGATGGCGACAGCCGCCGGGTGTGATATGGCGATTACTGAAGGATCGCCGCTGAACCCTCTGAAATCACTTGAAAACGGTGCGAATTGCACTTGGTTCACCGCGACCCTGGACCCACATGCGGCCCGGAAACGGTGGATCTCGGCGATGAAACCGCGTGGTGAAATCGTGGTGGACGCCGGCGCAGCCCGGGCACTTGGCAACGGTAAAAGCCTGTTGCCTGCCGGGATCGTCGAAGTGACCGGAGACTTTGGCCGTGGCGATCCTGTGGCCATTCTGGACCCAGAAGCGCGACGCTTGGCACAGGGCCTCAGCCGCTATACCGCGCAAGAAGCAGACGCGATCAAGGGGCGAAAGTCCTCGGAAATCGAGGCAACTCTGGGTTATCCGGGCAGGGCCGTGCTGATCCATCGAGACGATTTGGCGCGGTAGCCGAGCGATGTTAGAACACCAAAAGACCGACCGAAAGGCACCTGAGATGAAGGATTTCGACAGCATCCCCACACTGATGGCCGATCTTGGAAAACGCGCCAAGAAAGCCTCGGCCGAATTGGCTTTTGCCAGCGCCGAACGGAAACATGCAGCCCTGATCGCCGCCGCTGATGCGGTTTGGGCCAACCGTGCCAGAATCATCAAGGCCAACAAGAAAGACCTGGAATTCGGTCGTGAAAAAGGTCTGAGCCCGGCAATGATGGATCGCCTGATGCTGGACGAGGCGCGCATTCAGGGCATGGTTGACGGGCTGCGCACGGTCGCGGATCAGGCTGATCCTGTGGGCGAGGTGCTGACCGAATGGGACATGCCCTCGGGACTGCATATCCAGCGTGTGCGCACGCCTTTGGGTGTGATCGGTGTGATCTATGAAAGCCGCCCCAATGTGACAGCAGATGCCGGCGCGCTGTGCCTGAAATCGGGCAACGCGGTGATCCTTCGTGGCGGGTCCGAGAGCTTTCATTCTTCGGGCGCCATCCACGCTTGCCTAGTCCAAGGGCTAAAGGCCGCAAACCTGCCCGAGGATTCCATCCAACTGGTGCCGACGCGAGACCGTGCTGCGGTTCAGGAATTGCTTACCCTGACGGATTATGTTGATGTTATCGTCCCGCGCGGGGGTAAAGGCCTGGTGGGGCTGGTGCAGCGCGAGGCGCGTGTACCTGTTTTCGCGCATCTTGAAGGCATCGTGCATATCTACATCGACAAAGCCGCTGATCCGCAGAAAACGCTGAACGTGGTGATGAACGCCAAAACCCGGCGGACCGGAATCTGCGGCGCAGCCGAATGCCTGTTGATCCATCAGGATGTGGTGGAAACACTGGGACGCGACGTTATCGCTGCGCTAATGGCCGCAGGTGTTGAGGTTCACGCCGAAGGCGCGCTGGCCCAGAATGGCACCGTGGCTGCGACGGCCGATGATTGGGGAAAGGAATTCCTCGACAGTATCATCGCGGCGAGACCGGTCGCTGATATTGACGAAGCCATCGCGCATATCCGCCTAAATGGCTCGGACCATACCGACTGCATCATGACCGAGGACGAGACCGCCGCTGCACGGTTCTTTGAACGGCTCGACAGTGCGATCCTGATGCACAATGCCTCAACCCAATTTGCCGATGGGGGTGAGTTTGGTATGGGCGCCGAGATCGGCATTGCGACCGGTAAGATGCATGCGCGTGGCCCGGTGGGTGCGGCGCAGCTGACCAGCTTTCAGTATCTTGTGCGCGGGAATGGAACGACCCGGTCTTAAAACCGGATCACAACGCGGGTTGAGGTGGTTTCCGCCGCAACCCGCCGCCCCACCGACGTGGCAGTCTTTGGCAAAAGAGCAAACTGCACCTGTGCGGGCGTGACTTTATTGGGGTATCGCCCTGTCGGCAGATTCTTCCAAAGGTCATTATCCACATTCAGCTTGTCGGCTGATCCTGTGACCGTCCAGCTTTCAACATTTTGATCGATGGTCACTTCGCCCCCAAAAGGCATGGCGTTTTCGCAGCACATCAACGCCAGAAATGCCAGTTTGACCTGATTACGCGGCACCGCCTCGGTCAGGCGCCAGTTGACGCGCACGCGGCCTGCGCGTTCGACATCCTTTAACAGTTCCGAGACCTCGGTTCGGCCTAAAGGCTGATCGCTGGCTGAACCAAACGCCACGCGGAAAAACCGAATCCGCGCCCCGGCACTGCCAACACTGCCCGAGATAAGTTCCATCTCAGGCCCCTGGACTGCGCCAACCATCTCAAGCAGCTCCAGACCGTTAGTGATCGCCCCGATGGGGCTGATCAAATCGTGACAGATCCGGGACCCGATCAACTCGGCCAGGTTGACTGTGGTGTCGCTCATGCGTACCTCCTGCTGCATCTGCCGCCGGACCGGAGCCCTCGCATGACAGACCTTAATGCTATTCTTGCACCGGGCATGTACGTCCGCCACCCCGATTACCCCGATTGGGGCGTTGGACAGGTGCAGTCCAACATCGGGGGCAAGATCACCGTGAACTTTCGCGAGCAGGGGAAAGTGGTGATTGACGGAACGCGCATCGCCCTGATGCCGGTCTTTGATCTGTGAAACTGGTTTAGGAAAGGTTAACGGCCCCGCATATCCGCTCTTGTTGCCATCCCTACGGAAACTGCGGTATCAGCGCGCAAACAAGAACGGAACCATCAATGCCGGACGCAGGCCCTTCCTTTACCGTCAAACTTGCACAGACCGAGGACGAACTGCGCGCTGCCCAACGGCTGCGCTATGACGTGTTTGTTCGCGAACTGGGCGGTGGCGGAGAGATGGTGGATCATGACGCCGGACTGGAGCGCGACAAGTTCGATCCGTATTTTGATCACATGCTGGCGATAGACGACCTGACAAGCGAAGTTGTTGGCGTTTACAGGCTATTACCGGGCGAACGTGCTGCAGAACTGGGGCAGTTTTATTCCGAAGATGAATACGATCTGACTGTTTTGAAGCAAAGCGGTCGCAAGCTGTTGGAGCTCGGCCGTTCATGCGTCCACCGTGACTATCGCGGGGGCACTGCGATGTATCATCTGTGGAACGGATTGGCGGCCTATGTAAATGAGCGTGAGATCGAAGTTCTGTTCGGTGTCGCCAGCTTTCACGGAACGGATGTTCAGGAATTGGCGCAGCCCTTGTCGATGCTGCATCACAACCATCTCGCGCCGCCTGATTTGAGGGTGAGGGCACAACCAGAAGTATTTAACTCCATGGATCTTGTTGCGCCCGCCGATCTGGATCGCCGAGCTGCGATGGTTCAGGTTCCGGCATTGATCAAGGCCTATCTTCGCCTAGGGGGTTTCGTGGGAGAAGGCGCGTTCATCGACCATTCATTCAACACCACTGATGTTTGCCTGATCCTCGATACGGCCCGCATGAACGAGCGGCAGAAACGCATCTATGGCGGGGCATAAATTGGTGAACGAACCGCTTTGGAACAGCGAGGATGAACCAGACCCCATCAAACTGGGGTTGGTGGGGTGGATGTTGGTTTTTCTCCGCGGATTACCACTGGCCGTATTGGTGTTTGGAGGTTTGCTAGTTCTATTGGTGGTGCGCTTGATCGAGCGTCCGTTGTTCGGCGTGCGCCGCCCCGTAACGCCGTTTATTTCGCAATTTGTCTGCCGCAATGCGTTTCGGATCCTCGGGATACGGTTTCGAACCTCGGGCGAATTGATGCAACAGCGCGGCGCTGTGGTTGCAAATCACACGTCATGGCTGGACATTTTCGCCTTGAATGCGCGCAAGCGCGTCTATTTCGTGTCCAAGGCCGAGGTGGCCAAATGGCCCGGTATCGGCTGGCTTGCCCGTGCAACAGGAACCGTGTTCATCGAGCGGGACCGCAAGAAAGCAAGAGAACAGACAAGAATATTCGAAACTCGCTTGAAAGCTGGTCATAAGCTGCTGTTTTTCCCCGAAGGGACGTCGACCGACGGGCAGCGTGTTTTACCTTTTAAAACAACTCTTTTCGCCGCGTTCTTCGCAGATGAATTGCGAGATTTCATGTATGTGCAGCCAGTCTCGGTTGTGTATCACGCGCCCAAAGGGCAACCCGACCGGTTTTATGGCTGGTGGGGAGATATGGATTTCGCCCCACACCTTTTGAAAACGCTGGGTGCGCGCGGGCAGGGTGCGGTTGAATTGATTTATCATGCACCGGCCAAGGTTAGCGATTTCGAAAGCCGCAAGGCGCTGGCCGCATATTGTGAAGAGGCCGTGCGCCACGCGCACGCACTGGCAGGGCTTGAAAAATAAGGGCGAAAAGCCCTTGCGCTAGCCGAAAACCTGCCGTATACGCGCGCCATTCAAACCCGCAGGCGGGGTTTGGGCTTTTTGAGGGAGACATCCTCATTAAGACCGCCGGTTGGAGCATCTGCTTCTTTCACCCCCGCCCAGGCGTAAACCGGAAAAGGAAAATAGCATGGCTCTTCCCGAGTTCACCATGCGTCAGCTGCTGGAAGCTGGCGTTCACTTTGGTCACCAGACACAGCGTTGGAATCCCCGCATGGGCCCGTTCATCTACGGCTCGCGCAATGGTATCCACATCATGGACCTGACTCAGACCGTTCCGATGCTGGATCAGGCTCTGCAAGCCGTTCGTGACACCGTCGCAAAAGGTGGCCGCGTTCTGTTTGTCGGCACCAAGCGTCAGGCAGCTCAGCCCGTCGCTGAAGCAGCTGAAAAGTCGGCTCAGTACTACATGAACCACCGCTGGCTGGGTGGCACGCTGACCAACTGGAAAACCGTTTCTCAGTCGATCAACCGTCTGAACCAGATCGACGAAGCCATGGAATCGGGTGCCGAGGGCCTGACCAAGAAAGAGCGTCTGGGCATGGAACGTGACCAGGGCAAGCTGCAGGCTTCGCTGGGCGGCATCCGCGAAATGGGCGGCGTCCCTGATCTGCTGTTCGTCATCGACGTCAAAAAAGAAGCACTGGCCATCGCCGAAGCCAACAAACTGGGTATCCCGGTTGTGGCCGTTGTCGACACCAACTGCTCGCCCGACGGTGTTGATTACATCATTCCCGGCAACGACGACGCGGCGCGCGCGATTGCGCTGTACTGCGATCTGGCCGCACGGGCCGCTCTGGACGGTATGACCGCGCAGATGGGTGCAGCAGGCGTTGATCTGGGTGCGTTCGAAGAAGCTCCGGTTGAAGAAGCCGTTGCGGAAGAAGCACCCGCAGAAGAAGCCGCGCCGGAAGCCAAAGCCGAAGCGTAAGCTGCCCGTCACCTAAATGACATATGGGGCAGGGTAGACCTGCCCCAATTCCGTTTGAATTGAGGAGAGCCAAGAGATGGCAATCACAGCAGCAATGGTTAAAGAACTGCGCGACTCGACCGGCGCAGGCATGATGGACGCGAAAAAAGCGCTGACCGAAACCGAAGGTAACATGGACGAAGCCGTTGACTGGCTGCGCACCAAGGGCCTGGCCAAGGCGGCCAAGAAATCGGGCCGTACCGCTGCAGAAGGTCTGGTCGCTGTTCACGTCAACGGTGGCAACGGTGTTGCTGTCGAAGTGAACTCGGAAACCGACTTTGTCGCGAAAAACGCCGAGTTCCAGGAAATGGTTGGCAAGATCGCGTATGCCGCAGAAGGCGTCGACAATGTCGAGGCGCTGCTGGCTGCTGATCTGGGTGGCAAGAATGTTGCGGACACCCTGACCGACAAAATCGCCACCATTGGTGAGAACATGTCGGTCCGTCGTATGGCCAAGCTGTCGGGCGACACTGTTGTGTCCTATGTCCACAATGCGGCCACCAACGGCATGGGCAAAATCGGTGTTCTGGTTGCTCTGTCTGGCGGCGATGAAGCCATCGGCAAACAAGTTGCAATGCACATCGCAGCCGTGAACCCGGCGGCCCTGTCCGAGGCAGACATGGACCCGGCTGTTGTTGAAAAAGAAAAGCAGGTTCAGATGGACATTGCCCGCGAATCCGGCAAGCCGGAGCAGGTGATCGAAAAGATGATCGTTGGTCGCATGAAGAAATTCGTCGCGGAATCCACATTGCTGAACCAGTCTTTCGTTGTGAACCCTGACCTGACCGTTGAAGCAGCGGCGAAAGAGGCAGGCGCAACCATCACCGGCTTTGTCCGTCTGGAAGTTGGCGAAGGCATCGTTGTCGAAAAAGAAGACTTCGCAGCAGAAGTTGCCAAAGCCGCACAAGGCTAAAAAAGCACTCCCGAACTCTGCAGAGTTCGGGGAGCCGAAGAAACCGGTCGCGCTAGTCGTGGCCGGTTTGTTTAGGCCACTCAAGCCATTAGCCAATAAAAAAGGACGCACTCGCGTCCTGAACCTTTCTGAAAAGGTATGAGGGGCCCCGCATGATGGGGATGGTCGAGGCCCCTCAAAATTCCGACAAACTGACGCGGACAAATAGGCGCCTTTATGTCAGAGCGATTGGAGAGCCTTGGTATTACAAAGATCCAACCAAATGTTCCCTGGCTAAAGCCACCACTCACGGAACACTCTCACTTTGCAACCAGCCCCCCAGATTGGAAAGTCATGATTTCCTTACCTAGGGTAAATTGACGCTCCTAAGCGTCAATTCTCGGACCTTAGACCTCCATAACGAACATCTGATTCTGTAGTGACGCCTTCAGAACGGCCTGAGCGGTGGTTTCCACCGACAACGCCTCGCGCGCCAATCGCAAATGTTTTTCGACCGTAGCCGATGTCAGCCCCATCAATAGGGCAATGTCCTGGGTGGTCTTGCCGTCACCGACCCATTGCAACGCTTCACGCTGGCGCTTGGTCAGCGCTCGGTTCGGCGCGTTATAGGGCAGGGTGAGGATTTTAAGATGCGCAACATTGTTCATCAGCAGGATATCGTCACCATGCTCATCCCACATCGCATCCACTTCGTCCTGGCTGGTCGCATTTCCGGCGGAAAGGGAAATCGCCCCCTTGGAACGCATCGAAACCGAGGTGAAACTGACTGTATATCCGAACGCAACGCCGTGCTTTCGATTGAATTCCAGAACGTCCAGTTCTTGCTGTGTTAATCCGCGGTTGGACACCAAATCCTGGGCAATATTCCAACTGGCGGCACCTTCGTTGCTTAGCGCCCATTTCAACATCGGAGCATGAAAATACAGGCCACCACGCAGGAATCCATCCAGATAGGACTTTCCATGATTGGTCAGAATCACGAAATCCTCTGGATCACCCAGCGATGTCTCGGTGCGGTATTGGGTGTAGCCATAGATCAGCCGATCAAACCCGTATTCGGCCATCTGACGGCAATGGGCGTCCCAAAGCTCTTCCAAAGTTTTGGTATAGCTGAGAAAGTGCAGGTATTCGCTCAGCTTCATGCAGTCGACCCGCCTTTCAGATGCGTCGCCAATCCGTCCAGAGCCATCACATAGCCTTGCGGGCCAAAGCCACAAATCTGGCCGATCGCCACCTTCGAGATATAGGACACGTGCCGGAATTCTTCGCGGGCATGGATGTTGGACAGGTGGACCTCGATCATTGGAAGTTCAACGGACGCAATCGCATCCATCAGGGCGATTGAGGTATGCGTATAAGCACCTGCATTCAGAACAATGCCGTCCTGATCCCCCTTGGCCGCGTGGATGGCATCAATCAGGGCACCTTCGTGGTTTGACTGAAAGCACGACACGTCCAGACCGATGGAAGATCCGTGGCTTACGCACAGATTCTCAACCATCTCCAGCGTGGTGCTTCCATAAACCTCGGGTTGTCGGGTGCCCAAAAGGTTCAGGTTCGGGCCATTCAAAATCAGAGCTTTGTGCATTATTTCACTGTTCCCATAACAGTTTCTTAAACGCGAACAGGTGGGAATGTCCACCGGCCAACGCGCGTATAGGGCGAGCGATTAAAGAAACCGTCAATCATGTTCAGCCCTTGCAGGCATTGTCACCACGATTTTACCAAGGGCAGAACGGTTGGCCAGATGAGTCAGAGCTTTGGAGGCAAGGTCGAACGGATACTTGGCGCTGATCCGCGGTTTTATACGAGCATCGACGTATAACTTGAACAAATCACTCACATTTTTTGAATGGCCTACAGGATCGCGCAGCACCGATGCGCCCCAAAAAACCCCTACAATTTGGCAGCTTTTCAGCAATGGCAGGTTCAGAGGTATTTTGGGAATGCCCGCCGGGAAACCGATCACAAGATATCGCCCGGCCCAGGCCATACTACGCAGCGCAGGTTCCGCATAATCTCCACCCACAGCATCATAAACGACATTTACACCTAACGGCCCTGCCAAATCTTTGATTCCCGATGAGAATTCTTTTTGTGCCTCTTTGTTCATCTCAAGGGAATAGATAAGCGTTTCATCCGCCCCCAAATCTCGGCAAAAATCCGCTTTGTCGGACGAGGAGACTGCGGCGATCACACGTGCGCCCATGGCCTTGCCCAACTCGATCGCAGCAGACCCGACCCCCCCGGCAGCGCCCAGCACCAACAGGGTTTCCCCGGGCTGCAGGGCAGCGCGGTCTTTCAACGCGTGATAAGACGTGCCGTAGGTAAAGACAAAGCAGGCCGCATCCTCGTATGGCATCGAGCCTGGGAATTTAATGGCGGTTGCAGCGGGGATTGTTAGATGTGTTGAAAACCCGCCATGCCCGGTCAGCGCCAGAACACGGTCTCCAACGTTGAACCCGGTCACACCTTCGCCAATGGCCAGAACGTCCCCGGCGATTTCACCGCCCGGCGCAAAGGGGCGGGGTGGCTTGATCTGATAGCGGTCCTGAATGATCAGTGTGTCGGGGAAATTAACGCCTGCGGCCCTAACCCCGATCAGCAATTCGCCTTTACCCGGTACCGGATCAGGCAGGCTGGTCAGCTCTAGTGTATCTGGCCCGCCCGGCGCGACGCTGAGTAAAGCTTGCATATTAATCCCGTTATCCCTGTTATTCGGATATGAGGAGCTTTGGCGCGGACCAATGAGTTGTCAAGAAATCAACCATTTCTCCAACGTGTCGACAACTACTGTACTGAGGAGCAGACCATGACCCCTGACACGCTATTCTCATTGCTAGGCAAAACCGCGCTTGTCACCGGCGGCGCAACAGGCATCGGGCGAATGGCGGCCGAGGCTTTGGTGCGGGCAGGGGCGCGTGTTCTGATCGCATCCCGCAAGGCAGACGCCTGCGAAGCCGTTGCGGCTGAGCTTAACGCTTTGGATGCGCCCGGTCATGCCGAAGGGTTCGGCGGAGATGTTGCAACCAAAGATGGAATCGCGGCGCTTGTATCCGAGGTTAACAAGCGAACAGATCGCCTTGATATTCTAATGAATAATGCAGGCGTAACCTGGGGTGCGCCTATGGGACAATTCCCACATGAGGCCTGGGACAAGGTTATGTCGGTCAATGTCGCGGGTTTGTTCGAGCTGACCCAAAAACTGTTGCCGATGCTGATGCAGTCTGGCTTAGTTGACGACCCGGCGCGAGTGGTCAATGTCGGTTCGGTCATGGGTGAGGTGCCGATGGGCGATGGGGCCTATAGCTACTCGGCTTCGAAAGCGGCAGTGCTGCACCTGACCAAGATCATGGCCAAGGAGTTTTCGCCCTACCACATCACGGTCAACGCGCTGGCACCGGGGCCGTTCGTCTCGAAGATGACTGCCTTTGCCACGGCCGATGAAGAGACACGCGAAAGGGTTGGTAACTCGGTTCCTTTGGGTCGGGTTGGGCGTGATGAGGATATTGCCGGCTGTATGCTATTCCTATGCGGTCGTGGCGGCAGCTATGTCACCGGTGCAGTGATCCCGGTGTCCGGTGGGATCAACGTTGAGACGGCCGGGAACATATTTGCCGAAGCTTTGTGAGGATT
Source organism: Ruegeria sp. BB1 (assembly GCF_056539465.1). Classification (NCBI taxonomy): domain Bacteria; kingdom Pseudomonadati; phylum Pseudomonadota; class Alphaproteobacteria; order Rhodobacterales; family Roseobacteraceae; genus Ruegeria; species Ruegeria sp. BB1. Next base: position 593,776 of record NZ_JBQFVB010000001.1, on the reverse strand, counting down.
CAGGCGTAGATGGACAGCACGAGTTTGAATCTGGCAACTGTCGATGCGTACCTCAAGTCGCATCTTCCGGGCTATTGTGGGCCGTTGCAGGCGAGAAAGTTTGCGATAGGGCAATCCAATCCGACCTTTTTGCTGAAGACCCCCGATCAGTCTTATGTTCTGCGTCGCAAGCCTCCGGGTGCGTTATTGAAATCTGCCCATGCGGTGGATAGGGAATTCCGTGTTCAAAGCGCGTTGGCCAACAGTGCCGTACCGGTCCCGAAAATGTACCTGCTGTGCGAGGATGGCGATGTCATCGGGTCGGATTTTTATGTTATGGAGCATCTGGAAGGGCGCGTATTTCTAGAACCTACATTGAGCGGGGAAACCGATGCCACTCGCAGCGCCGTGCTGGATGAAATGAACCGTGTACTGGCCGCCCTCCACGAGGTGGATATCGATGCCGCCGGACTATCTGACTATGGCCCGCCCGGAAACTACTTTGAACGCCAGATTGCGCGCTGGATCAAACAGTATCGCGCCTCTGAGACCGCAAATATCCCCGAGATAGATGCGCTGATGACCGCCCTTGAAGGTTCGATACCCGCAGATGACGGCCAAAGAACGCTTGTGCATGGTGATTACCGTATCGACAATCTGATGTTTGAGAAAGACGGCACACAGTGCATCGGGGTTCTGGATTGGGAATTGTCGACGATCGGGCATCCGTATGCAGATTTGGCGGCAGTGATCATGCAGTGGCAGATGCCGCCGGGTGCCGAGGGCAGGGGTCTGGCAGGAATTGATCGGGCAAGTCTAGGCCTGCCCTCAGATCAGGCATTTATCGATCAGTATTGCCAGCGTCGTGGCCTTTCCGGGATCGACAATTTCGGGTTTTATCTGGCCTTCAACTTCTTTCGTATGGCCGCGATTTTGCAGGGGGTCTTCAAACGCGCGCAGGACGGGAATGCATCCGATCCGAAACGGGCGACGATCCTTGGGTCGTATGTTCCGATGTTCGCACGCCACGGGCTGGTCGCGATAGAAGGTTAAGGCGTCTTTGACAGCTCCAACCCAAGATTTCCAAGGCTATTTTTGCCAAAGAACATCTCGGACCCCGCAAACATGCTGGGAACGCCGAACACACCGCGTTTTACGGCAGCCTTGGTCTGGTCTTTCAATTGTTGCTTGATGTCGACGCTGGTCATCGCCTCGCGTATTTTACGCGCTGGCAGATCGTTCTCTTGCATGATTTCCGACAGAACACCCAGTTCATCGACCTTCTGACCATGCACCCAAATCGCATCGAAAACAGCGTTCATATATTTGTCTTCCCAGGGTTTTCCGGACGCAAACACAGCCCCACGCATGGCAAATTTGGTGTTAATCGGAAAATGAGGACTCATGTGAAAGCTCAGGCCCCGCGTGCGAGCAAATCGATGCAGATCATGAGTCAGATAGGCCGATTTCTGACGGTTTTCCGAAAAGGCCTGAAACGGGCTTTGGTTGTTGGTCACCTTGAAAACCGTCGACAGCAGGACCGGCACATTGTTCACCTGCACACCGTGTTCGCCTGCCAAGTCCGGCAAGGTCTTAAACGCCAAAAATGCGTTGGGACTGCAAAAATCATAAACGAAATCTATATGTTGCGCCATGTTGCTCCTCCGAGAATTTGAACACTGGAAATGAACCAACTCGTGACAAGCGAATCCGCTACGACCTTAGTGTAACAGGCTTGCAGTCCGTGTGGTCGATTTCCCTGTCAATTCAGCACGTAAGCCCGCAAGATCGCGCCCATGTACCAAAGGGTTATTCATCAATGACAAACTTCGACACGAACCGCCTGAGCCGCATTGCCGACTGGATGCAGCGTTATGTCGAAGAGCGAAAATACGCGGGCAGTTCCCTGTTGGTGAAACACAAGGGCTCCGAGGTGTTTTTCAACGCCTGCGGCAAAAGAAGCGTTGAAGATGATCTGGATTTTCAGCGCGATACAGTTGTGCGCATTTATTCAATGACCAAACCGATCACCACTGTCGCTCTGATGATGCTGGCCGAGCGGGGTTTGTTTCACCTCGATGCGCAACTATCAGAATTTCTGCCAGAATTTTCCAAAATGCAGGCACTGATTCCGGGGGCCGCGCGGCTAGATCAAACCGAAGACGCACCTACGCCGACGCTGCATCAACTCCTGACGCATACAAGTGGGTTCAGCTATCCCTTCAACCCCGGAGTGCTGCCACAAGCGATGGATGAACAGGACCTTATGTTCAAACCAGATCAGGGTCTTTTGGCCGACCGCGTTTGCGACCTCGCTGCTCTGCCTCTGGCGTTCCAACCGGGGGCTCGCTGGGAATACTCCGTGGGCATCGACGTTATTGGCCGCGTGATCGAGGTTGTTTCGGGCCAAACCCTGGATCAGTTTTTCGCGACGGAAGTTCTTGAACCGCTTGAAATGAAGGACACCGGATTTTCAGTGCCAAAAGGGGCAGGGGATCGGTTTGCGTCGCTGTACACTCCGTTGGCCGGGGACGCGATGGCCTTGAATTCGGCACAAACCGGTGCCGAGACCCTGCGGCTGGTTGATCAGGCCAAAGGGTCTCCGTTCGAAAACGCTACGACGTTTTCGGGTGGCGGCGGCTTGGTTGGCACGATCGACGACTATTCACGGTTTGCGGAGATGTTGCGAAATCGCGGGCAGGGCGCGGGACACCGCATTTTAGGTCCCAAAACTGTGGACTACATGATGCGCAACCATTTGCCAGGCGACATCGCCGCGATGGGTCCGCAAAGTTTCGCAGAACAGCCAATGGAGGGTACCGGATTCGGCTTGGGCGGTGCTGTGGTGATAAACCCCGGTCGAACCCGTGTGCCAGGCTCATTGGGGGATTTTGGCTGGGGCGGAATGGCGTCGACATACTTTTGGATCGACCGGGTCAACGACCTGACCACAGTCTTCTTCACCCAGTTGTCACCCTCCAGTTCATACCCATCGCGGGCAGAGCTAAAGGCGCTTGTCCTCGGGGCATTGATTGAATGACGTTCTGACCGCTGATACCCAAGACTTAAAACACCCGGAGACCGCAACATGACCGAAGCAGAACGTATTCTTCTTGACCTTTTGGACATCGAAAGGCTTGAGGTTGATCTGTTCCGTGGCACAGGATCCGGAGGTGAAACACCAACACGCATATTCGGAGGTCAGGTGATCGCTCAGGCCCTAGCAGCGGCTTATCGAACTGTCGAAGATCGCCTGTGCCACTCACTGCACGCTTATTTCATTCGCGCTGGTGATCCGTCTATTCCTGTTATTTATCAAGTTGATAGAGCGCGTGATGGAGGTTCCATGACCACACGTCGCGTCGTTGCGATCCAACACGGTAAACAAATCCTCAACATGTCAGCCTCGTTTCATGTTCAGGACGAAGGATGGGATCACCAGCACGCCATGCCGCAGACCAAAGCACCCGAAGCTTATCTGGCCCGCGAGGAATTGCGCCAAAGATACGTGGACCAAGTTCCCGAAAAATTACGCGGCGAACTGCTGCGAGAACGTCCAATCGAGGTGCGCGAGGTGGACTATCATAACCCATTTGCGCCTGAAAAATCAGACGACCGAAACCAGATCTGGTTTCGCATGAAAGCTGCCGCCGGAACTGATCCGGTGACGCAGCATCTGATTCTGGCTTATGCGTCTGACATGTACCTGATGACGTCCGGCCTGCGCCCGCATGGGCTTAGTTGGTTTGCCGGAGACGTCAACGGAGCAAGCCTGGATCACGCTTTGTGGTTCCACGCGCCGATACATTTCGAAAACTGGCATCTATACGCAATGGATTCTCCCTGGAGCGGGCAGGGACGTAATTTCAATCGTGGGTCCATTTATGCCCAAGACGGCACACTGGTCGCTTCGGTGGCGCAGGAAGGTTTGATGCGCAAGGTGCGGCACAAACCTTAGGTATCTTCGATAAACCTCTGATTTAGCTGTTGCATTCCGGACAGCCAGCGATCGTAGTCACCAGCTTTAAGTTGCATGTAATCCCGAACCTCGGGATGCGGCAGGACCAGAAATTGCTCGGACTGAATAGCTGAAAGACAGGCATCAGCCACTTCTTCAGGCTCTAACATGCCGTCTATTGCAGCGACCGAAGTTTCATGTCCGCGCGTCATTTCGGAGCGAACCGCCTGTGGGCATAGAACGGACACACGCAAACCTTTCTGGCCGTATGTAATTGACAGCCACTCGGCAAATCCGACTGCCGCATGCTTTGTGACGGCATACGGTGCGGCGCCGGGTTGATTTAGCAAGCCAGCCGCAGACGCCGTGATCATGATATAACCACCGCCACGCGCAACCATACGCGGCACCATATGGCGCGCAGTCCAGACGTGGGACATGACATTGATCTTCCAGATGCGATCCCAATTCTGGTCATGAACATCCAGACCGCCAAGTGTCAGAATACCGGCATTGGCACAGAAAAGATCAATGGGTCCAATTTCGTTTTCAACAGTGTTGATCAGAGTTTTGATATCGTCTTCGCTCGACACATCGCATGCCAGTCCGTGACCTCCGATTTGTGAGGCCACGGATTTTGCGCCGCGCAGGTCGATATCTGAACAGACAACAGTGGCACCGTCCTTGGCGAACCGCTCAGCCAAACCTTTGCCAATACCCTGAGCGGCACCGGTGACAACCACAGTTTTTCCGCGCAGTTCCATTCAGCTTATTCAAACGACGGTTCAGTGAACCGTCGTAATCCATTGTTAAAATGGTGTAATTTGCATATCAGGCATATCATATTTTTACCATAATACTAATTACACGCTAACCTTAATAGAATGCCTGCAACCCGGTTTGAGCCCGCCCCAGGATCAGCGCATGCACATCATGGGTCCCTTCATAGGTATTCACAGTCTCAAGATTGACCATGTGGCGAATGACATGGAACTCCAGCGAGATACCGTTACCGCCGTGCATATCCCGCGACATCCGCGCGATATCCAGCGCTTTGCCGCAGTTGTTGCGCTTGACGATCGAAATCATCTCGGGTGCGGCATTCGCTTCGTCCATCAGACGGCCAACGCGCAGGCTTGCCTGCAAACCCAATGAGATTTCGGTCTGCATGTCTGCCAGCTTGCGTTGAAACAACTGCGTCTGCGCTAGCGGACGATTGAATTGTTTTCGATCCAACCCGTATTCGCGCGCGGCGTGCCAGCAGTTTTCAGCCGCCCCCATCACGCCCCAGCTGATGCCATAACGCGCACGGTTTAAACAGCCAAACGGACCTTTCAGCCCCTGAACATGCGGCAACAGCGCGTTTTCGTCGACCTCGACGCCGTCCAAAACGATTTCGCCGGTGATCGACGCCCGTAGGCTCAGCTTGTTCTGAATTTTCGGAGCGCTCAGTCCCTTAAGACCTTTGTCCAAGACAAAGCCACGGATCTTTCCGTCATGGGTGTCTGACTTGGCCCAAATCACAAACACATCCGCAATCGGAGAGTTCGAGATCCACATCTTGCTGCCGGTCAAACGGTATCCGCCGTCTATTTTCTCGGCCCGGGTCTTCATACCGGCCGGATCCGATCCTGCATCAGCCTCGGTCAGACCGAAACACCCGATCCATTCACCGCTGGCCAGTTTCGGCAGGTATTTCCGGCGCTGTTCTTCGCTGCCATAGGCATAAATCGGGTACATCACCAATGAGCTTTGCACCGACATCATCGAACGATAGCCCGAATCTACACGCTCGACTTCGCGCGCGACCAGACCGTAGGACACATACCCTGCCCCCAGTCCGCCGTATTCCTCGGGGATCGTGGTGCCCAGCAGGCCCATTTCACCCATTTCGCGGAAAATCTCGGGGTCGGTTTCTTCGTTCTGATAGGCCTTGGTCACCCTGGGCAGCAATTTTTCCTGCGCATAAGCGTTGGCGCTGGCGGTAATCATACGTTCGTCTTCCGTCAGTTGATCGGACAAACGAAAAGGATCATCCCATGTGAATTTACCCATATCAGGCGCATCTTTGGCGCGCAGAGTTGGCTTGGTGTCAGGGGCGTTCATGGTGCTTCTCCGCTCAATCAGCTTCGCGGCAAACTAACCCGGCCTTTCAGCAAAAGACAGTAAGAGTTTGGCATCTGACTATGAGCAAAACTCATACCCCTGCCCCGACCTTCAACCCAGAGCGTAACCGGCGCCGCGAACGGTTCGAACCGGGTCCTTGCCGCCATGCTGCGTCAGCGCTTTTCGCAACCGACCGATATGGACGTCTACGGTGCGCGTATCGACATAGATATCGCGGCCCCAAACCCGGTCAAGCAGTTGCTCGCGGCTCCAGACGCGGCCGGGTTTTTCCATGAATGTGCTCAGCAGGCGAAACTCGGTCGGGCCAAGCTTTAATGGTTTGCTGTTACGGCTGACCTTGTGCGTTTCCGCGTCCAGAATGATGTCGTCAAATTCAAGACGTATACCAACAGTTGCCGGGCGGACCCGGCGCAGTTGCGTGCGCACCCGCGCCATTAGTTCTACCACAGAATACGGTTTGACCACGTAATCATCTGCGCCGGTTTCCAGACCGCGCACCTTGTCGATCTCTTCCGTACGCGCCGACAGCATAATGATCGGAATAGCGCGTGTATCAGGGCGCATTTTCAGACGGCGACAGACCTCAATCCCGCTGAGATTCGGCATCATCCAGTCCAATACGATGATGTCAGGCTGTTCCTCATCGACCAACAGCATGGCTTCGTCGCCATTGGCGGCCTTGGATACGCGGAACCCTTCAGCTTCGAGGTTATAGGCCAGCACTTCACGCTGGGCCGGTTCATCCTCGACCACCAGAACGGTTGGTTGATCAGCGGACATTCGTCTGAACTCCTAGGCGGATTGAGAGGTTATATCGGCTTTCGGGCGCGCCTCGGTCGGGCGCTCGCCGGTGACGAAATACACGACCTGTTCGGCAATCGCGGTGACGTGGTCACCCATACGCTCGATGTTCTTGGCGATGAAATGCAGGTGCATACAGGACGAGATATTGCGCGGGTCCTCGGCCATGAAGGTCAGCAATTCGCGGAACAGACCGTTATACATCTGGTCGACCTCTTCATCGCGGTCGATCACCTCGGCGGCCAGTTCGGCATCACGCTGAATATATGCGTCCAGTGCGTCGCGCAGCATGCGCTCAACCTCGCGCGCCATACGACGCAAGGCAGCCGCGCTACCGTTGATATCCCCCCCACTGGCCAGAACCGTGGTGCGCTTGGCGATGTTTTTGGAATAGTCGCCGATGCGTTCCAGGTTGGCAGATACCTTCAGAACTGACAGCACCAGACGTAAATCGCTGGCGGTCGGCGCACGCAGCGCGATCAGGCGGGCGGTTTCTTCGTTGATCAACTCTTCCAGAGCGTCGATGGCCTTGTCACCTTGACGAACTTGCTGAGCCAGTTCCTCGTCGCGTGTTTCAAGGGACCGGGCCGAGTTCATGATGGCGGCTTCGACCAGACCGCCCATCTTCATGATATGGGCCTGAATGGCTTCTAGGTCGCGGTCGAAGGCGGATGCAATATGTTGTTCGCTCATATCTGAATACCTGTGTTCAGCCGATCCGGCCGGTGATGTAGCTTTCCGTGCGAGGATCGACGGGATTGGTAAAGATTTGCCCGGTTTCCCCAAATTCCACCAGATTGCCCAGATGGAAGAATGCGGTCTTCTGGCTGACCCGTGCGGCCTGCTGCATCGAGTGAGTGACAATCACCACCGAATAGCGCGCGCGCAGGTCGTCGATCAGTTCTTCAACCTGAGCGGTTGCAATCGGGTCCAGGGCCGAGCATGGCTCGTCCATCAGCAGAACCTCGGGCTCCGTCGCCACAGCGCGGGCGATGCACAGGCGCTGTTGCTGACCGCCGGACAGGCCGGTGCCAGGGGCGTCCAGGCGGTCCTTTACCTCGTCCCAGATCGCACCGCGGCGCAGGGATTTTTCCACGATTTCATCCAGTTCCGCCTTGTTTTTCGCAAGACCGTGAATGCGCGGACCGTAGGCCACGTTGTCATAGATCGACTTTGGGAACGGATTGGGTTTCTGAAACACCATGCCCACTTTTGCACGCAGTTGTACTGGGTCGACGCGCTTGTCATAGATATCCTCGCCATCCAGCAGGATATCGCCCTGCACCCGGCAAATGTCGATCGTGTCGTTCATCCGGTTCAAGCACCGCAGAAAAGTGGACTTGCCGCAGCCCGACGGCCCGATGAATGCCGTGACGGTTTTGTCCTCGATTTCAACATTCACGTCTTTGATGGCGTGCGTATCGCCGTAATGGACCTGAACGTTATTCGCGGCGATCTTGATGTTTTTGGAGTCCACGGTTCTCTCCACACTTGTCATCTGGTTCATCTTGGGCCCCTTTTACCAGCGGCGTTCAAAGCGGCGGCGCAGAAGTACCGCGATGGTGTTCATTGTCACAAGGAAGATCAACAGAATGATGATGCCCCCCCATGCGCGTTCATAAAAGGCCGGGTCGGCTCGCTTGGACCATTCATAGATCTGCGCCGGCATGGCCGAGTTTGGCGACAGGAAGCCAGCGACGATGCCATCCGGTGGGTTCGAGGCGATAAAGCCCACCATTCCGATCAGCAGTAGGGGTGCGGTTTCCCCCAGCGCCTGCGCCAGGCCGATGATCGTGCCAGTCAAGATGCCGGGCGCGGCCAGAGGCAGAACGTGATGGAACACCGCCTGCATTTTCGAGGCCCCTACCCCCAACGCTGCATCACGGATCGACGGCGGAACCGCCTTCAGCGACGCGCGGGTCGATATGATGATCGTCGGCAAGGTCATCAGCGTCAGCACCAGACCACCGACCAGCGGAGCGGATGTCGGCAGGTGCATATAGTTGATGAACACGGCCAGACCCAGAATACCAAACACGATGGACGGCACGGCAGCGAGGTTCGAAATGTTTACCTCAATGATGTCAGTCAGTCGGTTCTGCGGTGCGAATTCCTCAAGATAGATTGAGGCGGCAACGCCAATCGGAAGCGCTAGCGCAAGCACCACAAACATCATGAACAGCGAACCCAGCATCGATACACCGATCCCCGCAGCCTCGGGCCGCTGATCAGATGCGTCCGAGCCAAAGATGAAATCAGGGTTGAAGGCTTTGTACAGCACGCCCGCATCCCGCAACTGATCAACGAAATCAAGTTGTTTGACCGTGATGCTCTTATCGTTGGCAATCGACTCACGTGTGACACGGCCCTTCAAATAGCCATCGACGCGGCTGTTGGTCAAAAAGCGGAAACTGACCGTTTTGCCGATCTCATCTGGGTTGGCGATGACGTAATTGCGCAGCTCGGCTTGCGCTGCCTTGGACAGGATTTTACCCATTGCCTTGGGTTTCAGATCGGTCTGAATGCCCAGCTCTTGAACTTCGGCTTCCAGAGCCGATGCAATAAGGGGCGCGTAACCGAAGGTCGAAACCTTCTTGATGTCCTCAATATTGCGGTTGCCCTTCTTATCAAGCTTGTCGGCCTTTAGCTCGACATTCAGTTCAAGATAGGTCTGCTGGAAGGCCCCGGTCCCAGCGGTCACAATATTCGTGACCAGCACGACCAGCATCAGCAACCCGATACCGATTGCGGCGACACCGTACATCTTGAACCGACTTTCAGCCGCATTGCGCCGCTTGGTGCGCGCGTCCTTTTCAAACAGCGAACCGCCCTTGGGTTTCGCCGCAGGAGCAGCGCCAGGTGTTTGGGAAATATCGGTCATTCGTACTGCTCCCGGTATTTGCGTACGATGTAGAGGGCAAAGATGTTCAGCCCCAGCGTTATGATAAACAGTGTCAGACCCAGTGCGAAGGCCACCAGAGTCTCGGGGCTGGCAAAGTCGGTGTCGCCGGTCAGCTGGCTGACGATCCGGGTTGTAATGGTGGTCATTGCCTCGAACGGGTTGCCCGAGAACTTGGCGATTGCACCGGCGGCCATCACCACGATCATCGTCTCACCAATGGCGCGGCTGGCGGCCAGCAGGATCGCGCCCACAATCCCCGGCAGCGCGGCGGGCAGAACCACCTGACGCACGGTTTCAGATTTCGTCGCGCCCAGTCCAAGCGAGCCATCCCGGATCGACTGCGGCACCGCGTTGATGATGTCATCAGACAGCGATGAGACAAACGGGATTAGCATGATGCCCATCACCAAACCAGCGGTCAGAACGGCATTGGAACTTGCCATCCACCCCAGCCCCAACGCGCCGCCATTTCCGAACAGGGACACCAGCGCAGGCCCCACGGTCAGCAAGGCAAACAGGCCGTAAACGATGGTTGGAATACCCGCGAGGATTTCCAGCAAAGGTTTCGCGACCGACCGCGTCACGGTCGAGGCGTATTCTGACAGATACACAGCCGCAAACAGGCCAATCGGCACCGCCACCAACAGCGCAATCAGCGAGATATAGAGCGTACCCCACAAAAGCGGCAGGATCGACAGCTCACTCCCACCGCGGAAATTCGGGGCCCAGGTGCTGCCGAAGAAAAAGTCTTTCCACGAGTGTAGTTGGAAGAAGTTCAGCGTCTCGAAGAACATCGACAAGACGATGCCTACGGTGGTCAGAATAGCAATCGACGCAGCCAGTAGCAGCAAGGCCAGAACACCTTGCTCGACCACGTTGCGCGCGCGGAATTCCTTATTCGTGCGAACATAAGCAAAGGCCGCACCCAACAAGGCCAGCGCCAGCACTACGACCTGCATCGCCACAGACCCGCTGCTGGTCATGCTGCGGTATTTCTGAGCGGCCATCAAGATTGGCTGGGTGATATCTTGCGTCAGAACCTGGCCCGCGTCCTTCAGGGCCGCGGTCAGTGTATCAATATCCGCATTCGCGTTCTGCGCTTGTGCCTCGGTCATCGTGCCAGCGGCAACAGCACCGTTCAGGCCGTCAGCCACGCGGCGCACCTCGCTCATAACAAGGCCGCGATCCGACCCTTCGGCGATCGCGTTGTCAGGGATCAAACCGGATATTGCGTTGTCGATGATCATTGGCTGCACCAAAAGCCAGATGATCAGTACGCCCAAGGCCGGAACAAGCGCCGTAAAGGCAACATTGTAGCCGTAATAAGACGGCAACGAATGCAGTTCGCGGGCGTTACCCCCCGCGCTAGCCAGGGCTCGGGAACGGCCCGTGAAATATCCGATCACTGCCAGCGCAAGCAGGATTAGCAACAGCCAGGATAACGCCATGAGAACTCCGTGAGGATGGCAGTGAGTGGAGCCAAAAAGAACCGGGGCGTGAAGAAAACGCCCCGGTTCGGTTTTCGATATGGATTAGGAACCACCGCCCAGAACGGCTTCGTTTGCAACGGTTTCCTGAACCTTGCTCAGCTCCGGGTCAGAGACCAGGCCGTACTCGGCCAGCGGGCCATCGGGGCCTGCAATCTCATCCGCGACAAAGAACTCAGCATATTCTTTCAGGCCGGGAACCACGCCGATATGCGCTTTTTTCACGTAGAAGAACAGCGGGCGCGACACCGGGTATTCGCCCGATGCGATGGATTCGGTCGACGGAACAACGTCTGACATGGTTGCAACCTGCAGCTTGTCAGTGTTGTTTTCGTAGAACGCCAGACCAAAGACGCCGATGCCGTCCTTATTGCTATCGATGCGCGCCAGGGTCTCGGTATAGTCGCCGTCGATGTCGACCGAAACGCCGTCGGTGCGCAGAGCGATACAGGCTTTCTCAGCCGCCTTTTTGTCGTCGCCGTTGGCCGCTTTGTAGACGTCAAAGTCGCCCAGATGCTCACAACCGGCCAGGATCACCTTATCTTCGAACACTTCGCGGGTGCCGTGCTTGGTGCCCGGGATGAAGGCTGCGATGGGTTGCGCCGGGAAATCCGGGTTCACGTCGGCCCAGGTTTTGTTCGGGTTGTCGACCAGCTCGCCGTCCACAACGATCTGCGCGGACAGGGCTTTGTACCAATCTTCCGGCGTGAACTCGAACGTGTTGCCGTTAATGTCCGAGGCGAACACGATGCCATCATAACCGATCTGCACTTCGATGATGTCGGTCACACCGTTTTCGGCACAGGCTTTGATCTCTTTTTCACGGATCGCGCGCGATGCGTTTGCCACGTCGATGGTGTTTTCGCCAACACCTTCGCAGAACCGCTTGAGGCCCGCAGACGAACCACCCGACTCGACTACTGGTGTCGGGAAGTCAAAGTTTTCACCGAAGGCTTCTGCAACGATCGAAGCATAGGGCAGCACGGTCGAAGAACCCGCAACCTGAACCTGGTCACGCGCAGCAGCAGCGGTGGCCGATACGGCAGCGATAGCAAGCGCCGAAGCCGACAGTTTTACAAAGGACATTCCAGTCTCCTTGATCATATCAGTTTGTGATCATCCCCATGATGATCTTGCGCCAACGTCTAAAAGTCGCGCGTAAGCCTTTTGTGACAGGTATGTAACAGCTTTATGACAGATCGCATGAAAACAGGACGTTGGAACGCAAAGCTGCAATGCGCTTTTTACATGACAGGCAGACCACGTCTGGCAAGCTTTTGTTATCGCGGCAATATTACGGTAAAGGTTGAACCCTTTCCAACTTCGCTTTGCATCCGCAAACGCCCGCGATGGCGGTTGATTATGTGTTTTACAATCGCAAGGCCCAGCCCGGTTCCGCCCAGTTGTCGCGATCTGTGGCTGTCGGCGCGGTAGAATCGCTCGGTCAGGCGGGGCAGGTGTATCGCGTCAATGCCGGGCCCCTTGTCACTGACCAAAACCCTGACAGCCGGACCACGCATGACGGAATCGCGTTCGGATGATTCCACCCGAATGTCGACGCTGCCCCCACTGCCACCGTATTTGATGGCGTTCTCGATCAGGTTGGTGAAGACCTGACGCAGCTGGTCGCCATCCCCGATCAGCGAGACAGGCCCTTCTGGCGCGTTCAAGCTCACCTCGACGTTGGCACTCTCGGCCAGCGGGCGCAGTGAGTTCAGCGTTGATTGCAACAGCCCCGTCAATTCAAGCTGATCTTTGGGCCGCACACGTTCTTCGCTTTCGACACGGTTCAGTGACAGCAGATCCCCCACCAATCGGTTCATACGATTGGCTTCGTCGGCCATGATCTCAAGAAACCGCGCGCGCGCGGCGGCGTCATCACGCGCCGGACCACGCAACGTTTCGATGAAGCCCATCAACGCTGTCAGCGGTGTGCGCAACTCATGACTGACATTCGCCACGAAATCCCGCCGCATCTGGCTGGCCTGCTCGACATGCGAGACATCTTGGAAAGTCGCCAGCATGGCACCGCCGGACACCGCCCCTACACCGTTCAGATAACGGCATTCGACCTCGAACGTGGTGTCCTGCGCTCCGTCATTGGACAGGTGGCGCGCCTTTGCCGGACCATTGGTATGCAGGCACTGTTCAATTGCGTCAATCACCCCAGGCTGCCGCAGAATCGTCGCGAAATGCCGACCGACGATATTCTGCGTCAGAAGGGTTTTGGCATCGTCATTGGCGGCAATGATCCGTTCGGTCTGGTCGACCATCAAAGCCGGCATCGGAATGGCCGAGACAAATTCGGCAAGCAGGTCGTCTGACATTCTTCAGACCCTTCCCGGCAAGTTAGGACACAGGCTTCATCTCGTCACGGAACCGGCGCATATTCTGTTGATAATGTAACGCGCTGAGCGTGATTTTCTGCGCCGCGGCTTCGTCCAGTTCCCGCACGACCTTGCCCGGCGTTCCCATGACCAGCGAGTTGTCGGGGATTTCCTTGCCTTCAGTGATCAAGGCCCCTGCCCCGATCAGACAATTCTTACCAATCTTTGCCCCGTTCAACACGATGGCTCCCATGCCGATCAGCGTGTTTTCCCCGATCGTACACCCATGCAGCATCACCTTGTGGCCGATGGTACAATTCTTACCGATGGTCAGAGGATAACCGGCGTCGATATGCATGATGCAATCTTCCTGCACATTGCTGCCTTCGCCAACGCGAATCTCTTCATGATCAGCGCGGATGGTGCAGCCGAACCAAACCGAGGCTCCTTCTTCCAGCACTACTTTGCCAATCAAGTTGGCATCGGGTGCAACCCAAGTATCGTCGTGGATCTGTGGTGCGTGTTCGCCCAAGGCATAGATGGTCATGACAAACCTTCAAATTCGTTCTGTAAGGTGCGTACGTGGTCTTGCAGTCTTGGTTGTTGGATACGGCGCATACGCTCTGCGCTGACGATGGTTTTCAGCTTTTCCTCGGTTGTATCCAGGTCATCGTTGACCAGCACATAGTCGTAATAGCCCCAGTGGCTGATTTCATCCCAGCTTTTGAGCATCCGCTTGGCGATCACGTCCTCGCTGTCCTGCCCGCGGGTTTCCAGGCGGCGGCGTAATTCGGGGATCGAGGGTGGCAGGATGAAAATCGACAATGCGTGCTTACCCAGATCCGAATTGCGGATCTGAACCTCGCCCTGCCAATCCACGTCAAAAAGAACATCGCGGCCCGCATTTATCGAGTCCTGCACCGGGCCTGCCGGGGAGCCATAGAAATTCCCAAACACGTGCGCATGTTCCAGCATCTGACCCTTGGCAACCTGCTGTCTGAATTCATCCTCTGACAAAAAGTAATATTCCCGTCCGTGTTCTTCGCCCGAACGAGGTGCTCGGGTCGTGGCCGAAACCGAGAACTCCAGACCTTCATCCCAGGCCATAAGCCTGCGGGCCAAAGTGGATTTCCCCGCCCCGGAAGGCGAAGACAGGATGATAAGTAGGCCGCGGCGATCTGCCATGTCAGTTGTTCCCATCGTCATTCAACATTTTGCACCTGTTCGCGCATCTGATCTATTACGGCCTTCAGCTCAAGCCCAACCGAGGTCAGCTCGGCGCTTTGCGCCTTTGAACACAGCGTGTTGGCCTCGCGATTAAACTCCTGCATCAGGAAATCCAGCTTGCGCCCCACGGCCCCATCCTGCGACAGCAGATCGCGTGCGGCGTTCACATGCGTTTTCAGGCGGTCAATTTCTTCGGTGATATCGGATTTGACCGCGATCAGCGCCAATTCCTGCGCGACCCGGTCCGGGTCAGCCCCTTGCGCATTGTCCAGCACACGGGCCAGATTTTCGCGCAATGCCTCGGCGGTCTTGTCCTTGCGTTGTTCTGCAAGCTCGGCCGCTTGCACCGTTAAGTCGGCGACCTGAGCAAGCTGCCCGTCCAGAATGTCTGCCAGAGCCTTGCCTTCTGTCTGGCGCATGTCGACGAAAGCTGCCAACAGATCGGCAAATTCGTTCGTCAATTCCTTGACCAGAGGCGCGGGGTCGTCCACTTCACTGCCAGCCTCTAACATTCCTCTCAGCCCTATCAGGTCCGCCGCGGTCGAAGGTGCCAGCGCGACGCCGCTTTCTGCCGCCATTTCCTGCGTACGGGCCAGCGCAGCAAGTGCCGCGCCCATGGCGTCTTCATTCAGAACCAGATCAGGGGCAGTTTCTTCGCGGCTTAACCGTAAGGACAAGGTGACATTTCCCCGGCTCAGTGATTTGGACAGCTGGCCACGCAAGGCGGTTTCAAGCCCGGTCAGCCACTCGGGCATGCGCAGCCGTAAGTCCAGACCCTTGCCGTTCACGCTGCGCAGGTCCCACGTCCAGCTATGCGGTCCATACGCCCCTTTGCCTGCGGCGAATCCGGTCATGGATCTGATCATGTTGGCTGTCCTTGTCTGCTCGGTTGTCGCACCTAATGCCATCGGCGGGCGCAGGGCAAGAGTTTGCTGGTTTTCGGCCTTCGCCCAGAAGTTAACCATTCATTAAAGAATTCCTCCAAAATTGACTCAACTCGTGTCAATTTGGCTTTGGTCAGGGATGATCGGACCTGAAGGGTCCCGATATCTGGAATTTTAGATAAATGACGGGCGATTGACACTAGAGTGATGTAAATGAAAACGTTTTTCGGTAACAGGTTCAGATCGAACTCTGGAAAGATCGTCGCAATGGATCGTTTTGACAGCGGGCGCAGCCTCTCGCCCATCCGACAGGTCGAGGCATACTGGACCGCGCTGTTAACCGGCGACGGTGTCCCCAAACGTGCGCAGATCGATCCGCGCGGGCTTGAGAACGTTCTGGAATACACTTTCATTCTGGAACGTATCGCGCCCGGTCTGGCCCGGTTTCGTCTGGCTGGAAGCCATCTAACACAGCTGGCAGGCATGGAAGTGCGCGGCATGCCGTTAACCGCGTTTTTCGAACCCAGCGCTCGTGGCCAGATATCGGACGTATTAGAGCAGGTCTTTGCCCAGCCGGCAATTGCCGAGCTTGGATTGGTCGCCGCCGGTAAACTGGGCCGCAGCCAGTTGCAGGCACGTATGATCCTGTTGCCCCTGAAAAGCGATCTTGGCGATGTCAGCCGCGTGTTGGGTGTCATGATGTCCGACGGTGCAATTGGCGCGACGCCTCGCCGTTTCTCAATCCCCGACACCAGAGTGCGGGCTGTTTCAGACGTTCAGGCACCGCAACAACCGGCGCAGCAAATCTCGGCCGGGTTTGCGGAAGAGCAAGCAGAATTCAAGAAACCCGGATCACATCTACGACTGGTTGCGTCACGGGACGACTGACAAAAAAGGCGGGCCAGTGCAGCCCGCCTTTTAACCTTAAAGACAGCAAGTCTTAGCTGGCTTCACGTTTGTTGCGATCACGGCGCAGGTTGGTCAGTTCTTCCGCAACCAAAAAGGCCAGTTCCAGCGATTGCGTCGCGTTCAGTCGCGGGTCGCACGCAGTGTGGTAACGATCCGAGAGGTCCTCCTCGGTCACGGCACGCACCCCACCGGTGCATTCGGTCACGTCCAAACCGGTCATCTCAAAATGCACGCCCCCAGGGATGGTGCCTTCGGCCTGATGCACACCAAAGAAGTCGCGCACCTCGCGCAGGACTGAATCAAACGGACGGGTTTTGTAGCCCGTCGCCGATTTGATCGTGTTGCCGTGCATCGGGTCGCAGACCCATGTGACCTTGGCGCCCTCTTCCTTGACGGCCTTGACCAGACGCGGCAGATGCTCACCCGCCTTGCCCGCACCAAAGCGCGCGATCAGGGTCAAGCGACCTTCCTCGTTTTCCGGGTTCAACTTGGACATCAGAACCTTGAGGTCTTCTGCCGTGGTCGAGGGACCACATTTCAGACCAATCGGGTTCAGGACGCCGCGGCAGAATTCTACATGCGCCCCGTCCGGCTGACGGGTGCGGTCACCGATCCAGATCATATGGCCCGAACCGGCCAGCCAGTTGCCAGAGGTGGAATCAAGACGGGTCAGCGCCTCTTCGTATTCCAGCAGCAGGCTTTCATGGCTGGTGTAGAACTCAACGGTCGAGAACTCATGCGTGGTGTCCGCCGTGATCCCCGCCGCGCCCATGAAGTCGATAGTGTCCTGAATACGGTCGGCGATTTCCGAGTATTTCTGCACGTCCTGTACATCGGTGAAGCCCAAAGTCCAGGAATGCACCATGCTCATATCGGCGAAACCACCGGTCGAGAAAGCGCGCAAAAGGTTCAGGGTCGCAGCCGCCTGAGTGTAGGCCTGCAGCATCTTACCCGGATTCGGAATCCGTGCTTCGGGTGTGAAGGCCAGTTCGTTGATGATGTCACCACGGTAGCTGGGCAGCTCAACGCCATCCACCACCTCGGTCGGGGCGCTGCGCGGTTTGGCGAATTGGCCGGCCATGCGGCCCACTTTAACCACCGGCACCTTGGCGCCATAGGTCAGAACCATTGCCATCTGCAGCATCACCTTGAACGTATCACGGATCGCATCCGCGCTGAATTGTTCAAAGCTTTCTGCACAATCCCCGCCCTGTAGCAGGAAGGCCTCGCCGCGACCGGCGGCACCCAAATGTTGCTTTAGACGCCGTGCTTCGCCCGCAAAGACCAGCGGGGGATACTGTGAAAGCTGCGCCTCGACCTTGGCCAGCGCGGCCGCGTCGGTATAGTCTGGCATTTGAACCCGGGGCTTGTTGCGCCAGTTCGTTTTTTGCCATTCAGTCATAGCTTTGATCTCCGCTGAAGTATTCAGGTTGCTTCTATACAAAATGCATTGAAGACTGACCATATACGATTTGGCCCTCTTGACGCAGCAAACAAGCTTTGATCAAGGTGGCTGCCAAATCTGACGTCGGACAAAAAGTCGCCGGGCGCCGAATCAAGGACACCTCGCCATGCAAGAGCAACGCCAAGTTGTCACGGTGGAAGACACTGCGGCCAACTCCCGCAATTTCGTATTTGTCCTTTTGGACAAATTTTCTCTGCTGTCGTTTGCTTCGGCACTGGACAGCCTGCGTATAGCCAACCGTATGGCGGACAAAACGCTGTATACGTGGACATTGATGGGTGAAGGTGGCGAAACAGTCAGCTGTTCGGCCGGAACTACCTTTGCGCTGGATTCAGACCTGGTTGAGCTGCAGCGCGACGATGTTGTCATGATCTGCGGTGGGGTCGACGTTCAGGCGGCGACCACCAAGAAGGTGTTGAACTGGGTGCGCCGCGAGGCAAGGCGCGGCTTGCGCATCGGTGGCCTATGTACAGCGGCATATACTTTGGCCAAGGCCGGGCTGTTGGATGGCAAACGCGCAACCATTCACTGGGAAAACTCCGACAGCTTTGTCGAGGAATTCGACGAGGTTGAACTGACCAAGTCCGTCTTTATCGTCGACGGCAACCGGATGACGACTGCAGGTGGCACGTCTTCCATCGACCTGCTGCTTAAAATCATTGCTGATGACTTCGGCGAGGATTTGGCGAATGCCGTTGCGGATCAGATGATCTATTCCTCGATCCGCACCGACCAAGACACCCAGCGTCTATCGACACCAACTCGGATTGGCGTGCGTCACCCGAAACTGAGCCAGGTCATCCTGATGATGGAAAAGAACATCGAGGAACCGATCTCACCCTCGATTCTGGCCAAGGATGTCGGCATGTCGACGCGGCAGTTGGAACGTCTGTTCCGCCGCTACCTGAGCCGTTCGCCCAAACGGTATTACATGGAGCTGCGCCTGCACAAAGCGCGCAACTTGTTGATGCAAACCGATATGAGTGTGATCAATGTGGCGCTGGCCTGCGGGTTTGCCTCGCCCAGCCATTTCTCGAAATGCTACCGGGCGCATTACAATACCACGCCTTATCGCGAGCGTGGAGCGCAGGGCGACCGGTTGTCGGTGTAAGTTACTCAGGGGTCATACGATAGACGGCCCCTTCACCCACGGAAATGAACCAGATTGACCCGTCAGGGGCCTCGACTATGTCGCGCACCCGAATCGTTTCAGGGCCCTTGATCTGTTCAACCTCGCGCAGCGGCGATCCCGCCAGCCGCGCGATATAGTCGAATTTGAGCGACCCAACGAAGATATCCCCTTTCCAGTCCGACCAAAGCTTGCCGGAATAAACCATCAGACCCGAAGGGGCGATGGAAGGGTCCCAATAATGCTCTGGTTGTTCCATACCCGGCTTCGCGGTGCCTTCTCCTATTTTGTCGCCGGAATAATGCACGCCATAGGAGATGACTGGCCAACCGTAGTTCGACCCTGGCTGAACCAGATTGACCTCATCCCCACCTTTTGCCCCGTGTTCCGATATCCAAAGGCGGCCCCTTGCGTCCAAACCGGCCCCTTGCGGATTGCGATGGCCATAGGACCAGATCTCAGGCTGCACACCGCTTGCCTGAACAAAGGGATTGTCACCGGGAACCGATCCGTCACGGTTCACGCGGATCACCGTGCCATTATGATTGGACCTGTCTTGCGCCTTGGGGCGTTCCCCCCTGTCGCCGATTGTGACGAACAAAGTTCCGTCCTTAGCTTCCACCACGCGGGAACCGTAGTGACGCCCTGATGAACCACCCGGGACAGCCTCGAAGATCACACGCAGGTTGGTCAGCCGATCACCGCCTTCAGACAATCGGGCCACCGCAAGGGCCGTTCCGGTGCCGCCGCGCTGTGGTTTGGAAAAGGTAAGGAATATCTCGCGTGTTTGGCTAAAATCACGGGCGACCGTCACGTCCAACAAACCGCCCTGCCCTTTGGCCAAAACGTCGGGCACACCTTTGACGGATTTGGCTTTCCCATCCGCAACATAAAGCAGTTTGCCATCCCGTTCGGTGATCAATACCCCCTGGTTCGGCAAAATACCAATTGCCCACGGGGCATCCAATCCTTCGACCATCGGCGTCACTCGCACAGGGCCAGAAGAAGTTTGCAGTACGTCGGCACTGAGCAGCCCCGCCTTAAAGACAAGAAACAGAATCGTGAAAACTCTCAACATTCAGCTCTCCACCTGCAGCATGCCAGCCGCCAGAAACGGGACAAACCCAACAAAACAATCAGAACTTCAGGTGGCAACCACACAATTGCGTGAGGACTTTTCTTTTCCGAACAGCTTGCCTAGGGTCGTGCCCAGAACGAACACGTTCCAATTTGGGAGTAACCACATGAAAAAGCTGCTTACTGCAACCGCAGCAACCGCACTGTTGGCCGGCACCGCCATGGCCGAAGACGTTAAACTGGGCATTATGTTCGGTTTCACCGGCCCGATTGAATCGCTTTCGCCAGCAATGGCGTCCGGCGCTGAGCTGGCGATGAAAGAGGTTTCGGAATCCGGCAAACTGCTGGACGGGTCCACCGTAACGCCCGTACGTGCTGATACGGGCTGCGCTGACAATGCTCTGGCCACCGCTAATGCGGAACGTCTGGTTGCCGAAGGCATCAACGGCCTTGTTGGCGGAGACTGTTCGGGCGTAACCGGTGCCATTCTGCAAAACGTCGCCGTGCCGAACGGTATGGTCATGATCTCACCTTCGGCCACCTCTCCGGGCCTGTCAGTTATGGAAGATAACGGCCTGTTCTTCCGCACGTCCCCATCGGATGCGCGCGAAGGCGAAATCATGGCCGACATCCTGAAAGAGCGCGGCGTCAACTCGATCGCTCTGACCTATACCAACAACGACTACGGCAAGGGCCTGTCCGAGGCGATCAAATCCTCGTTCGAGGCGCTGGGCGGTGAGGTAACCATCGTTGCCGCGCACGAAGACGGCAAAGCCGACTATTCGGCCGAAGTCGGCGCGCTGGCATCGGCAGGTGGCGACATTCTGGTCGTTGCGGGCTATCTGGATCAGGGCGGTCTGGGCATCATTCAGTCCTCGCTGGACAGCGGCGCATTTGACACCTTTGGTCTGCCGGGTGGCATGATCGGTGACTCGCTGCCTGAAAACGTCGGTCCGGATCTGAACGGCTCGTATGGTCAGGCCCCAGGATCGAAAAGCGAAGCTGCGGATTCGTTCTTTGCCATGGCCGAAGCCGAGGGTTTTGACGGCTCGTCCATCTTCGTGCCCGAGTCCTATGACGCAGCGGCGCTGTTCCTGCTGGCCATGCAGGCGGCGGGTTCCAGCAACCCGGCGGACTATGGCGGCAAGATCATGGATGTTGCCAACGAACCGGGTGAAAAGATCTATCCGGGTGAGCTGGCCAAGGGTCTGGAGCTCCTCGCAGCGGGCCAAGACATCGACTATGTCGGCGCCTCGGGCGTTGAGCTGATCGGCCCCGGCGAAAGCGCCGGTGCATACCGCGAAATCGAAGTCATCGATGGTGAGATGAAGACGGTTAACTACCGTTAAATCCTCATCTGACAGAGCAAAACCGAACAGCCCGGGCCTTGTGTCCGGGCTGTTTCAGTGACAAAAGGCTGCACCTCTGTTTTCGGGGAAAAGGCAAGGGAAAACCATGATCGTCGTTGAGGACGTGCATAAGCATTTTAGCGGGTTCCACGCGGTGGACGGTGCTTCGCTGGAAATCCAAAAGGGCTCGATCACCGGCCTGATCGGACCGAACGGTGCGGGCAAGACAACCCTGTTCAACGTGATCGCGGGTGTGTTGCCGCCGACCAGCGGCAAGGTTTTCATGGATGGCGAAGATATCACTGGCCTGCCTCCGCATAAGCTGTTTCACAAAGGGCTGCTGCGCACGTTCCAGATCGCGCATGAGTTTTCGTCAATGAGTTGCCGCGAGAACCTGATGATGGTGCCCGGCGCGCAATCGGGTGAATCACTGTGGAACACTTGGTTTGGCCGCAAACGCATCGCCGACGAGGAACGCGCCCTGCGCGCCAAGGCGGACGAGGTGTTGGAGTTCCTGACCATCGAACACCTGGCCGACCACAAGGCAGGTCAGGTTTCGGGCGGGCAAAAGAAACTGCTGGAACTTGGTCGCACCATGATGGTCGACGCCAAGATCGTGTTTCTGGACGAGGTTGGCGCGGGTGTGAACCGCACCTTGCTGATGACCATAGCCGACACCATTCTGCGTCTGAACAAGGAGCGCGGCTATACCTTTGTCGTCATCGAGCATGACATGGATTTCATCGGCAAAATTTGCGACCCGGTGATCTGCATGGCCGAGGGCAAAGTGCTGGCCGAGGGCACTCTGGACGAGATCAAGGCCAACGAACACGTGATCGAGGCTTATCTGGGCACCGGCCTGAAGAACAAAGACAAGCTGGAGGCCCAGACATGACTGCGGGCGCAAGCGACAACCCCTATCAGGACGATCACGGCAACAAGGACGCAACAATTGCCAATACCAAGGGCATTGGCACAATGACCCCCGCGCATCCAACCAGCGGAGAAACCTACAAGGTCAGCGGCGGCCCCTTCCTGATCGGAGATACCATGACCGGTGGCTACGGCAAGGGTCCCGACATTCTGCACGACTGTACCATCGCCGTGGATAAGGGTGAAATCGCCGTCATCGTTGGTCCCAACGGTGCCGGTAAGTCCACCGCGATGAAGGCCGTGTTCGGAATGCTGGATGTCCGTGCCGGGTCGGTGCGGCTGGATGGCGAGGACATCACCAAACTGTCGCCACAGGATCGGGTGATCAGGGGGATGGGCTTTGTGCCGCAGACCTCGAATATCTTCACGTCCATGACGGTCGAGGAAAACCTAGAAATGGGTGCCTTCATCCGGCGCGACGATATCAGTCAGACGATGGAGCAGGTCTATGACCTCTTCCCGATCCTGCGCGACAAACGCAACCAGGCGGCCGGAGAGCTGTCGGGCGGTCAACGCCAGCAGGTTGCCGTGGGCCGAGCGCTGATGACCCAGCCCAAGGTGCTGATGTTGGACGAACCCACTGCCGGTGTCTCACCCATCGTGATGGATGAACTGTTCGACCGGATCATTGAGGTCTCACGCACCGGCCTGCCAATCCTGATGGTGGAACAGAACGCCCGTCAGGCTTTGGAGATTGCGGACAAGGGATATGTCCTGGTGCAGGGGCGGAATGCGTATAGTGGCACGGGTAAAGAATTGCTGGCCGATCCCGAAGTGCGCAAGAGCTTCTTGGGGGGATGAGTGCTGTGTTTCCTCAGCGAGGACTGAAACACTTTCTTTTCTTAACTGTCGCTGGGTTCGGTGCAACTGGTGTAGGATATGCCGAAATCGTTCCCCAAACTTACTGTCAGGTAAAAATGTGTGAAGTTCGTGCGCATTGCATCTCGAACGACTGTGATGCCGTCGAGTGTCTAGAAGGCGGCTTTACTATGGAACTTTCTTCTATCGGCAACCAACTGAACACTTTTGCCGTCGGGCCAGATAAGGACTCCAAATTTCCGTTAGCTGGCTTTGAGTTCGAACCGGAACTTTCGAAAAATGGCCGACTTGTCGCACGCCGCACCGACGACAGAGAAATGGCGATCATGCAGATCGAGTTGGACAAGGGTCAACCAACTGACGTCACTATCACAACACAAACCAGAGGTTGGATGGTCGACGTGTCGGTACTTCATGGCCACTGCGGAGAAAACAACTAATGGACGTCTTTGTAGCGCTCTCCAACTTCGTCCTTGTTTCTGCAGTCGTATAAATTGGCTAATCAAATTTGGTCGTATTGAAATTGCTTCGGTAACTTTACGATAAATAGCTGAGGTGGGGTAAATAGGACTTA
Organism: Ruegeria sp. BB1; assembly: GCF_056539465.1. Classification (NCBI taxonomy): domain Bacteria; kingdom Pseudomonadati; phylum Pseudomonadota; class Alphaproteobacteria; order Rhodobacterales; family Roseobacteraceae; genus Ruegeria; species Ruegeria sp. BB1. The sequence goes on along the minus strand of NZ_JBQFVB010000001.1, from coordinate 569,829 downwards.
TTCTCATTAGTACTACCTTCACCACCAATACATTCAGCCTCATTCACCCGATCGGATCACCACAAGACCCGAAATCCTGCGCTGCATGCGGGCCTTTGATCGACATATCATAATTCAAGTCCTCGAAATCCACGACAAAGGTCACGACGTCCTTGTCCATGATGTGCAGGAAGGTCAGCGAGTTCAGACCGGCAATGATCGTCGCCTCTCCGCGAATATCATCTGTGACGATAAATCCCTTATCCGTGGCTCCAGACCTGGCCAATGTCACCGCGCTATCAGTATTGTCCGATACGCAATTGACGACGAAATCCGCCCCGTCCAGAGGGTCGCTTGATGCGGCTTGCGCCATCGCAGGCAAAACCGCGCTCAATATCACTGCTGCGTAGAATTTCATGATGTACCTCCCTTTATTCAGCGCCCTCGGGCACAGGGAAAGATCATAAATTAGATAAATAACTTCAACAGGCTGCATGACGGCCCTCACTTTCAGTTGATCCCAGGTGAAAGGCTGTGTTCGCGTGTCAACGCCTCTTTGACACGGTTAAACCGCGTGCTTTCAGGCAATCAATCGTGGCGAGAAGATGGCGTTTGCAGCTTTGCGCCACTGGTCGGATAAACAACCTCCAATAAAACGGTTTGTTCCCGGCTGGTTACCCCACTCCCCTAAGAATTGTTAAAATTAATCCCTTCAGAATTCCGCCTCGTCTCGGCTCAAATTCCGCCACGATCCGCCCCTAATCACGAACGCGCGAACAGCGGGAATCCTGATTGGATTCTCAAATATTTCGGGCAATTGCCCCCTTCAGGAGACATATTATGAAATATCTGGCTGCGCTTGCCGCCATCGTTCTGCCTGCGACCGCGCAGGCCGTGTCGCAAGCCCCCGCGCAAGGTGAATTTGTTTACGAGTGCCAGATTACCGAAACCTGCAACCCCGGTGGGTGCAATCCAATTGAACCAGCCCACCAGGTCGTGCTGAAACAGATCGAAGGGCAATCCAAGGGCTTGCTGCTGGCCGAGGGTCAAGAGCATGAAGTCCTTGTGATCCCCAGCCTCGGCGCGCAGGAATTTCTGCAAATTCAAAGCAACGGTAGCGTGGGATACACGGTAGATTCAGAGACCGGTCATCTTGAAGTTCGCGCCTCTGGCGGGCAACAGCGCAACGAACGCGGGGTCTGTACACTCAAAAATTGACCACATTTACTATCCCAAGAACAGCAAAGCTGAGCCAGCGACGCGTCTGACGGACATGATCCTGTCAGGCGCGCCTTGATTGCCCGAACGGAACGCTGCCCATATGCAGTTTTTCTTCGGAATTCGACCGTCCATAACCGTTGAAATATTGTGTCTTTGCGCGCGGGTATGCCATAAGGCCGCACCCGGCGGAATGAGAAGGTGAGATGGACATACTGAACGCGCTTGTCGCGCTTGCGAATTTTGTGTTGGTGCCCGCAATTGCTTATGGCAGCCAGCTGGCACTGGGGGCGCTGGGCGTCACGCTGATCTACGGTATCCTGCGGTTTTCCAACTTTGCCCATGGCGACACGATGGCCTTTGGCGCGATGATCGCCGTTCTGGTCACCTGGGGGCTGCAGGCCGCTGGGGTCAGTTTTGGTCCGCTGCCGACCGCCCTTTTGGCTCTGCCCTTTGCCATATTGGGCTGTATCGTTCTGGTGCTGATCACCGACCGAATGGTCTATCGATTTTATCGCGAGCAAAAGGCCAAGCCGGTCATTCTGGTTATCGTGTCGATGGGCGTGATGTTCATCATGAACGGCCTGGTGCGGTTCATCATCGGCCCGGACGATCAGAGGTTTTCGGACGGTCAGCGGTTTGTGATCTCCGCACGTGAATTCAAGGCCATGACCGGGCTGAATGAGGGGCTGGCGATCAAGACATCTCAGGGCATTACCGTCATCGTTGCAGTTGTTGCCGTTGTGCTGTTGTTCTGGTTCCTCAACAAAACCCGCACTGGCAAATCGATGCGTGCGTATTCGGACAACGAAGATCTCGCCCTGCTGTCCGGTATCAACCCCGAGCGGGTGGTGATGATTACATGGATCATCGTTGCGGCGCTCGCGACCACGGCCGGGGTCCTGTACGGGCTGGACAAAAGTTTTAAACCTTTCGTTTATTTCCAGCTGCTTCTGCCGATTTTCGCCTCGGCCATCGTCGGTGGTCTGGGCAGTCCTGTGGGTGCCATCGCTGGCGGGTTCATCATCGCCTTTTCCGAGGTCACGATCACTTACGCCTGGAAAAAAGTGTTGACCTATCTTGCCCCGGAAAACCTGGAGCCGTCGGGATTGGTGCAATTCCTGTCCACCGATTACAAATTCGCCGTAAGTTTTGTCATTTTGCTGATCGTGCTTCTGTTCAAACCTACGGGTCTGTTTAAAGGGAAAGCGGTATGACCGAGCCTGTCAAAAATACGCTGCTTTTCGCTGTTGTTGGTGGCCTGATCCTGCTGACCGGATTCACGCAAAGCTGGAACGCCGCGATATTGATCCTGAACATGGGACTGATCTCGGCCATCATGGCGCTTGGGGTGAACCTGCAATGGGGTTTCGCCGGTTTGTTCAACGTCGGGGTCATGGGCTTTGTTGCGTTGGGCGGGCTTGCCGTTGTGCTGGTCTCGACCCCGACAACACCTGGCGCCTGGTCTGCCGGAGGTTTCGGTATTGTACTGGCCCTGCTGCTGGGCGCTGCAACCGTTGTGGCCACAGTTCTGGTGGCGCAGAAGATGCCCAAAGGTCGGGTTCGGACTTTGTCGATCATTGCCATTCTCATCATCGGCTTCTTTGTTTACCGCGCTGTTCTCGACCCCAACACCGCGGCGGTCGAGGCCATTGAACCGGCTGTTGCGGGCAACCTCGGCGGTCTGAATCTGCCTGTTCTGCTGGCCTGGCCGGCAGGTGGACTGCTGGCGGCTGGTGCAGCGTGGCTGATTGGTAAAACTGCTCTGGGCCTGCGCTCGGACTATCTGGCGATTGCAACGCTGGGGATTGCCGAGATCATCATCGCGATCTTGAAAAACGAGGACTGGTTGGCCCGGGGCGTCAAAAACGTCTACGGCATCCCGCGCCCTGCTCCGGTCGTTGGATATGAGGTCGATCTCCAGAGTGACCCTGGCTTTATCGCTCGCGCCGAGTGGTTGGGGCTGGATACAGTCACGGCTTCGACGCTGGCGGTTAAACTGGGCTATTCGTTTCTGTTCCTGATCGTTCTGCTGGTCCTGCTCTGGATGGCGCAAAAGGCGCTGAACAGCCCGTGGGGCCGCATGATGCGCGCCATTCGTGACAACGAGGTCGCGGCCGAGGCGATGGGCAAGGACGTGACCCGTCGCCATTTGCAGATCTTTGTGCTGGGCTCGGCCATCTGCGGAATTGCAGGTGCTATGATGACAACGCTGGACGGCCAGTTGACCCCCAGCGCGTATCAGCCATTGCGGTTTACATTCCTGGTCTGGGTAATGGTGATCGTCGGTGGATCAGGTAACAATTTTGGTGCGGTACTGGGCGCGTTCGTGATCTGGTTCCTGTGGGTTCAGGTCGAACCTATCGGGCTGTGGCTGATGAACCTGATCACCGCTGGATTACCTGATGGCAGCGCGCTTAAGGCACATCTGATCGAAAGCGCCGCGCATATGCGCCTGCTGACCATGGGGTTGATCCTGCTGATTGTTCTTAGATTCAGTCCAAGGGGCTTGATCCCCGAGAAATAGATCACTTTCAGGGGAATATTCGGAACCGCGCCTCAAAATCGGCGCGGTTTCTTGATTCATGAACCGAACCTTAATAGACCGAATTATCGTTGGGCAGTTTCCGGACCTGCGCCAGATCGCCTTCACGGTTAATTAGTCAGTTGACGCTGATACTACAGGTCACCTCTCGAGAGTAAGAAGACGACACATGAAAACTTCGTTTATCCCAAAAATCCTAATGCTGACAGTTGTTGCCAGCCTGGCCGCATGTATCCCGTCACCCGAAGATCTGGAAACCGATCCAGTTCAGGTCCAGACCTCAAAGGGTGTGGTGACGTGCCAGTTGTACCGCCCGGATCGCGTCATCTGGGATCGTGCCATCGACTACCCCGCGACAAAGATGTCTGTGGCCGAGGCTGACGGCTACTGCCGGCAGGAAGGTCAGCGTCGTCTGAAGTAACCTAAATAGCGCCGCGCAACGAAACCGCTGTGCGGCGCCTTGGGCTTACCTAGCGCGGAACAACCCGCCCAGAATTCCACGAACAATGCGGCGCCCGGTTGTTCCTTTTAGCTCTTTGATGACGGCCTCGCTCATTGCTGTAGCAAAGGTATCTTTCTGCCGCTTTACGCGAGAGGAAGATCGCCCGACCCGGCCACCGGAATAGCGCCTGGCCGTGGCGAACTCGCGTTCAGCGACAGATTGTGTCTCTTCTTGTTCTTCTGCTTTTGCAGCAGCCTGCGCGGCCTGATCGGCGCGTGCCTGCAGAATTTCAAAGGCCGATTTCCGATCCTTCAATGTGCCATACTTGACCTGCATCGGTGACGCCGTCATGACCGCCTGACGCTCGGACGCGGTGATTGGCCCAAGTTGTGTTCCCGGTGGACGGATCAGCGTCCGTTCAACAATACCTGGCACACCCTTCTTCTGCAGCATCGACGTGACCGCTTCACCTACGCCAACCTCTCGGATTGCGGTTTCGGTGTCGAAGGCCGGGTTTTCGCGATAGGTTTCGGCCGCCAAACGCAGGTTCTTGCGATCCCGCGCGGTAAAGGCACGCAGCGCGTGCTGCACCCGATTGCCAAGTTGTCCCAGAATATCTTCGGGAATATCCGCCGGGTTTTGCGAGATGAAGTAGACGCCGACACCCTTGGAACGGATCAGCCGTGCGACCTGCTCTACCTTGTCGACCAAAACCTTGGGCGCATCTTCGAACAACAAATGGGCCTCATCAAAGAAGAACACCAGTTTGGGTTTGTCGGGGTCGCCAACCTCGGGCAATTCCTCGAACAGCTCACTCAACAGCCACAACAGGAAAGTCGCATAGAGACGCGGCGACCCCATCAGCTTATCCGAGGCCAGGATGTTCACCATCCCCTGCCCGTTCGCATCAGTACGCATCAGATCGGCCAATTCCAGCGCGGGTTCTCCGAACAAATTGGTCCCGCCCTGGTTTTCCAACACCAACAACCGCCGCTGAATCGCCCCAATCGAAGCAGTCGAGACATTGCCATAGCGCAGGGATAACTGTGTGCGGTTCTCACCGATCCAGACCAGCAGGGCTTGCAGATCCTTGAGATCTAGCAGCGGCATCCCTTCTTCATCCGCCACTCGGAAAGCAATGTTCAGAATACCTTCCTGCGCCTCGCTCAGGTCCATGAGCCTAGACAACAGCAATGGCCCCATTTCTGTAACGGTCGTTCGAACAGGATGGCCTTGTTCGCCGAACAGATCCCAGAATGTTACCGGGCATGCGGCATAGGTATAATCCTGAAAGCCGATGCGAACCGCGCGATCCTGAAACGCCTGGTGCAACTTGTGACTTTCACTGCCCGCCATTGCCAACCCGGACAAGTCGCCTTTGACATCGGATAGAAACACCGGGACGCCCGCAGCCGAGAACCCCTCGGCCAGGATTTGCAACGTCACCGTTTTGCCTGTGCCCGTCGCCCCTGCGATCAACCCGTGCCGGTTGGCATATTTGAGGGTCAGGTTTTGAGGCTGGCTGTAATCTTCACCCGCGCCGCCCAGAAAAATGTTTTTGTCCATGTAGGTAAGGCCTTAATTTCCACCGATCTGAACCCAGCATACAAAGTTAACCTTTGACTGCGATAGTCATTTTGCTGCCCTCGCTGTCAGAGGTCGGGTGCGGCAAACTTCCTCCCTGTCGACTGACCGCGCCTTCGGGCGCGGTTTTTTTAAAGCAATGCTGGTTCTTCCATTAAAATTTCAGGTTTTCAGTTGACGCATGCGACCGCCTTTCGTAACGTCTGCGCATAACTAAGTCGGCCAGTCCGACGGGGAGAAAATTTTTTGAAAGGGAGCCGCTCCACCGGTTCCCTTTCTTTTTTGTTTCATCCAGGTTTCAAGCACTGGAAAGCGGCAAAAAGCTGACTATGGTCACCCATTTGTGCAGCTTAATGCCTGACACCATGATCCAAGGATGATAGACGGGTCAAAAAGCTCAATCACATTGCCGAGGCATTCATGATCAAGAACACTCTATCTCTCAGCCTTGTGGCCGCTGCGCTTTGGTGTGGTGCCGCTTATGCACAAGAAGCAACGCAGGATGCCGAGGCTCCGCAAACCCAAACCGGTGCTGACCTGGATCTTGGGGAATCCGGCCCGCGTATTGGCGAGCAGTACCTTAAGGAAGAGACCGGCGACTGGGCAGTCATGTGCATCAATACAGGAACTGACAGCGAACCTTGTGTCATGCGACAGATTCTGACCGGTCAGCAAGACCAGCCCATTGCGGAAATTACGATTGAAAAGCTGCCCGAAGAAGCTCCGGCCGTAGCTGCTGCGATCATCGTTGTGCCCCTCGAGGTGCTTTTGCAAGCTCAGATATCCTTGTCGATCGACGGAGCGCCGGGCAAACGATACAACTATCACCACTGCAACCCCGTTGGGTGCCTTGCGCAAGTGGGCTTTACCCAGCAAGACCTCGAAGCTTTGAAGAGTGGGACCAAAGGTACCTTGTCGATGGTTTCTGTTCTGGCACCTTCGCAGGCGCTGCAATTGGAAATATCTCTAGCAGGGTTCACTGCCGGGTTTGACCAGCTGGAAGTCATCAAAAACTAATACTAGTAAAACAGAAAACGCCGCCCAGTCCTTCGGGCGGCGTTTTGTCGTTTTGCTTCCGAAGCTTCAGACCCGTTTCAGAGCCAAAACCGCGTTCAACCCGCCAAAGGCAAACGCATTGCTAAGCGCAACATCCACCTTCGCGTCTCGCGCCTCATTTGGCACCACGTCCAAAGCACATTCGGGATCTGGATCTTCATAACCGATGGTTGGGGCGATCACCCCGTCGCGCAACGCCATGATACATGCCAGCAACTCGACCGCGCCAGTACCCCCAATCAAATGCCCGTGCATGGATTTCGTGGACGATATCATTAGGTCGTCTGCGTGCGGCCCGAACACACCGGCCACCGCCGCGCATTCGGTCTTGTCGTTCGCCGCTGTGCCCGTCCCATGCGCATTGATGTACCCGACTTGGTCCGCATTCAGGCGCGCATCGGTCAGCGCACCTGACATGGCACGTGCCGCGCCCTGCTTACTGGGCATCACGATGTCGGACGCATCCGAGGACATGGCAAAGCCGACAACCTCACACAGGATATCTGCCCCTCGTGCGCGCGCATGTTCGTATTCTTCAAAGACAAAAGCCCCGGCCCCTTCGCCCTGCACCATTCCATTTCGGTTGGCGCTGAACGGGCGGCAAGCGTCCTTGGACATCACGCGCAGGCCTTCCCAGGCTTTGACGCCGCCAAAACACAACATGGATTCTGATCCACCCGTGATCATTGCAGGTGCGGCGCCGCTGCGGACCATCTGAAACGCCAATGCCATCGCGTGATTGGATGAGGCGCAAGCGGTTGAAACCGTAAAACTTGGCCCCTTCAGGTTATGTTCCATAGACACGTGGCTGGCCGCCGCGTTGTTCATCAGTTTGGGCACCACAAATGGATGCACACGGTTTTTACCGTCCTCGTAGACGGAACGGTAATTATCGTCCCAAGTGGACACGCCGCCACCGGCGGTGCCAAGAACGACACCGGACCGAGCAGCAAGATCTCCGTGAAACTCGATCCCGGATTGGTCAATCGCCTCTTTCGCGGCGGTCAGCGTGAATTGCGTAAAGCGATCGTAAAGGCTCATCTGCTGGCGATTAAACCGCCCTTCGGCCTCGAACCCGCGCACTTGGCCGCCGATTTTGATGGAAAGCCGCTCAACATCGCGGAATTCAAGTTGCGAGATACCACAACGCCCTTCGCGCATAGCTTCAAGCGTATCAGGGACAGAGTGACCCAGCGAATTAATCGTCCCGGCCCCGGAAATAACAACGCGTTTCATAATTTCAGGTCAGACCTTTTCCGACACAAGCTTTTCGATCCCGGCAATGATCGCTGCCACATTTGAGATATCGAAATCGCTGGCTTGTGGTTCATTCGCGTTGAACGGGACCGAGATATCGAACTCTTCTTCGATGGCGAAAATGCTCTCGACCAGACCCAGGCTGTCGATACCCAGATCTTCAAGTGTACTTTCGGGCGTGACGTCCGAAGGCTCCAGCACGGCCTGCTCAGCAATGATTGCGATGACGCGGTCGGTGATGCTCATGTCGGTCCTCTGATTTTCCCGTTGCGGATGATTTAATCACTCGGGGGCTGTTTGAAAACAGCCTTTTTCAACGCCTCGACGTCACGCGCCATGCGGGGCAAACGACGTTGTGCTTTGTAGATGTCGGTATGGGTTTCCATTTTGATGGCCGGATATCCCATTAGTACCCGACCCGCAGGAACGTTGGACAGGATTTTAGTGCCGCCCGCCGCTATCACGCCGTCACCGATAAAGATGTTGTCGACCACGCCGGTCTGGCCACCCAGTACCACGTTATTGCCAATCTCGACCGAGCCGGAAACGCCAGCCTGACCACAAATTAGACAATCCTGCCCAACCCGTGTGTTGTGCCCCACATGCACAAGATTGTCCAACTTGGACCCGTTTCCGATGCAGGTATTCCGGATCGTTCCGTTGTCGACGGTACAATTGGCGCCGACCTCAACGTCATCCCCGATCTCAACTGCACCCAGCGAGTGAATGCGAAGCCAGCTTTGCGCCCGCGCATCACCTTTGTCGCCCATTGTTTTGCGGACATTCTCAACATCCGAAACCTCGGGGGTAACAAAGCTGAACCCGTCGCTCCCGATCCGTGCGCCGGGTTGGGCAATGAAACGATCACCGATCTGCGCCCTGGACCCGATGCTAACCATCTCACGCAACATGGCGTTTTCGCCCAGAACCGTATCCATGCCAATCACGCAATGCGGGCCGATAACTGCGCCTTTGCCAATACGAACCCGCGCACCGATGACGGCCAAGGGGCCGATGGCTGCGTCTTTGGGGATTTCCGCGGTCGGGTCGATCACGGCCGAAGGGTGAATACCCGGCGCTACGCCCTGCCCGCGATCCAACATTGTGGTGATCCCGGCCATCGCCATACGCGGACGGGGCACAAAGATGGCCGCCTCCAACCCTAGCGCTTGCCAATCCGCACCTTCCCACAACACGGCTGTCCGTGCCGAGCTGCCGCTCAGCGCCTCGGCATATTTCGGAGACATCGCCATCGCCAGATCAGTCGCCGCTGCATCACCCGGCTCAGCCGCGCGTTCAACGATCAGGCCAGTATCGCCCTGGCAGTCTGCCCCAAGAGCGTCGGCGATTTGCTGGATGGTATAGTGCATATCGGGCTTCCCGGTTTAAGGATCTGCCCCGCTGATTACCCCTGAACGTCCGGCAGGGCCACCCCTGCTTTCTGCAAGGCCTCCCAGATTTTCCGATCACGCTCATAGACATCCCGGCGATACTGAACCTCACCCTTGGGGCCGACATAAGCCGTGCGGTAGATCAGGTGAACCGGAACATGCTGTTCCAATTGCACCGTGGTTTCCTTACCCGTGGCCAGAACACGCTGAAAAAACGCCTTTGGGTTTTCTTCCTGCTTGGCCAACAACGCATAGGCGAAATCAAACGGATCTGCCAGGCGGATACACCCGTGCGAGAACGCCCGCACCTCACGCGCGAACAGACTTTTCTGAGGCGTATCATGCAGATAGATGTTGTACTTGTTGGGGAACATGAACTTCACCAGCCCCAGCGCATTGCTTTTGCTGGGCGGTTGGCGCATCGCAAACGGAAAGTTCCGCGCGTTGAACTGAGTGAAATCCACCGCGCCGCGATTGACCTGCCGACCGCTGCGGTCGGTGATCTGGATATGGCCAACGGCGTTGGGATTTGATTGCAGTTGGGGCAGGTATTCCTTGGTGATGATCGAGCGCGGCACATACCAACTGGGGTTGATGACCATATGCTCCATCTTGTCCGAGAACTCGGGGCTGCGTCGGTCATGTGTGTTCTTGCCGATCACCGCGCGCGTTTCGAACGTGACCAACCCGTCATCGACGATCTTGGCCGAGAAATCAGCCTGATTTACCAAAATGTGCCGCTCACCCCGTTCGCGCGGCAACCAGCGCTCGCGCTCCAATGCGACATAGACAGCCTTTAGACGGTCGGAGGCACTGCGGTTCAACTCAGAAATCGTGCCCTGACCGGCCACACCGTCCGGCGCAAGACCATGATCTGTCTGGAACGCCTGAACGGCACCCAACAAAGCCGCATCAAACTCCGGGCTGGCGGTAGGACGCAAATACCCCATGGAAACCAAACGATTGCGCAGTTTTATTACATTGGGTCCGGTGTCGCCATATTCCAACTTAGCAACAGGAACCGTCGCGCCCCAACCGCCTTGATGGATGAGGTCCTGCAGCACCAACTTCTGCTTCATCAAGGCCCGGTACTGGGTTGTTTGCGGGGCCAATTGATCGAAATACGAGCCATTTTCCCCTGCGATCAACCCCTGCAAGTGCTCCTTTGTCGAAGCCCTTTGAACCTTGCGCACTAACCCATCATCAATCTGGGATGGGCGCAGCGCGCCCGACTGGAGATTGCGCGCGTATTCAGCGAAAGCGCGGGTCAGACTGACCTCAACAGCGCCCAGATCGCGCGTCGTACGGGCCTCTTGCATCTGTTCCACAAGGGACTGGACGCTGTCCGAACCCTGCGGCAATCCATGCATATCGGTCGATGACAAGGCCTGGATCAGCCGTGCGCGGCGCGCCGAATGCAGCGGCGTTTCGCCAACCCAAACCGGGGCAAAACCATTCTCGCGGTAAAACTCGGCGATTCCTGACCCCGAGGGCGCAAATTCGGCAACAGCCATCTGAAACGCCGTCGCTGGCCGGGTGTCTGCATTCACTACGGACGCCGAAGCCAGAAAACATGCGGTGAAAATAATACCAGAACGGGTCCGAATACCTGAGAACATTGGATGGCCTTGATTATTCATTACTTTACGCAGCAGAAATGCGCGCGGATCAAATATGGTTACGCCTTGGGCGCGTTGTCTATTCACAAACGTATCAACCTGGCGCATCTTTCGGTGCGTGATGCGTCTTTGCATCGCCCGGCGGAAATGCGCCGCCAAATGTCTCAATATTATACATATTCGCATCACCTGCGCAAAAAACTGCCGAAATTTCCCCCTTGAATTGATGAATCCGAAAGACTTCTTGGCGGACAAAACCGACTGTGTCATAAATCCCGCATCTGGGATGGGAAAAAATTAATATCGCGCGCGTAACATCGTGTGCAGGCAGGAACAGTACGGGACGAAACTGAAATGACGATGAGCAGTACATCGGGCTTGACCCGGCGTGCCCTTCTGGGCGCATTTGCAGCTACGGCAGTTGTGGCCGCACCGACCTATTCCAATGCAGCAGGTTTCCTTCGAGGCGGCGGCGATATCCGACGTATTCGTATGTATTCCGGTCGCACCGGCGAACGGATTGATATGATATATTGGGTCGATGGAAAATACATCAAGGACGCTGTCAAAGAAGTGAACCACTTCATGCGTGACTGGCGGACTGATCAAAGCAAAGACATGGATCTGCGCACGATCGACATCATGGCTGCATCGCATAACCTTCTGGACGTAAATGAGCCCTATATGCTGCTGTCCGGCTATCGTTCTCCGCAAACCAACGCGATGCTTCGGTCTCGTTCTCGTCGGGTTGCCAAGAACTCATTGCACATGAAAGGCCAAGCGGCTGACCTGCGCCTGTCGTCGCGTTCAGTGTCGCAAATGGCCAAGGCTGCAATGTCCTGCCGCGCTGGTGGAGTGGGCAAGTACTCCCGCTCGAATTTCGTCCATATGGACTGCGGTGAGGTCCGTAGCTGGGGCGGTTAACACTTCCAAAATCTTAAAAAAAATCGAGCGCCTCTGGGCGCTCTTTGTTTTTATGTAACCTAGAATTATTCCTTATGAAAAGAACAGCTCAACCTCGATGAACTGCGTTCCATCGACCAGATATTGTCGCTTACCGGACTGTATCAGAACCAGTCATCATAGCGTCAAATTAAGGGACGCAGTCTCCAATATAAGACGCTCAGAATAACTGCTAATGCGAGGTGGTATGGCGCACCTGAGAGGATTCGAACCTCTGGCCTCTGCCTTCGGAGGGCAGCGCTCTATCCAGCTGAGCTACAGGTGCCTTGGCCGTTAGCTATCCTTGTTCCGATCCAGGTGCAACTGAAAATCCACCCGGATCGACCAGCTTTTAGGCAAACAAATCATGCGCCAGTTCAAGGGCATCGACCAGCGTGTCGACCTCATCCTTGGTGTTGTACAAACCAAAGCTGGCGCGGCAGGTGGCGGTCACGCCGAAGAAATCCATCAGTGGACCGGCGCAATGATGACCGGCCCGCACGGCAACCCCCTTTTTGTCGAGGATCGTCGACACGTCATGCGCATGCCCTGCCCCATCCAGCATAAAGCTGAAAATAGCAGCCTTATCGGGACGTGTGCCTTGTACCTGCAGCCAGTTCAAACCGGTCAACCGCTGCATCGCATAGTCGCGAAGCGCACCTTCGTGGGCGGCGATGTTTTCCATCCCCAGGTCCATCATATAGTCAAGCGCCACGCCCAAACCAATCGTTTGCACGATACCGGGTGTTCCGGCCTCAAACTTCATTGGGGGGTCGTTGTAGATCACCTGATCTTTGCTGACCTCTTTGATCATGTCGCCACCACCGATGAAGGGGCGCATCTCGGCCATGCGTTCGGATTTGATATAGATCGCGCCCGAACCGGACGGGCCATACAGCTTGTGCCCGGTGATCGCATAAAAGTCGCAGCCGATATCCGACACATTGACCGGCATATGCACGGCACCCTGGCTGCCGTCGACCAGCACCGGAACGCCTTTGGCATGCGCACCTTCGGTAATGGCCTTAACATCCACCACCGTTCCCAGCACGTTCGAGCATTGCGTGACCGCGACCAGCTTGGTCTTGGGACCGATTGCATCGATCACGGCCTGCGGGTCCAGCCCGCCATCCGCATCGATATCGACCCACTTCAGGACAACCCCCTGCCGTTCGCGCAGGAAATGCCAGGGAACGATGTTGGCGTGATGCTCCATGACGCTAAGGACAATCTCATCCCCGGCCTGAAGGCGCGGCATCGCCCAGCCATAGGCCACAAGGTTGATCCCCTCGGTCGTGCCCGAGTTCAGGACTATCTCATTCTCATCCGCAGCCCCAAGGAAACGGGCTATGGTGCCGCGGACGGACTCGTACTTTTCGGTCGCGAGGTTGGACAGGTAATGCAGACCACGATGCACATTCGCGTATTCCTCGGCATAGGCGCGGGTCACCGCGTCGATCACCACCTGAGGTTTCTGCGCAGAGGCACCATTGTCCAGATAAGTCAGCGGTTTGCCGTTTACCTCGCGTGACAGAATCGGAAAGTCCGCGCGGATTTTTTCTACGTCATACATGGTCTTCATATCCCTATACCGGGCCGCTGGGTGTTAAAGCGAGGACAAAGGGGGCTGCGATCAACGCAGACAACACTATGACCCCAAAGGATTTCCAAAGCGTTCCGAACTTATGCGCTTCATTGAGGAAATGCAGCGTGACGTAAAGGCTCACCAGCGCTGTGGCGAACAAAAACAGCACCATCAAAACCGGAACGAAAATGGCCAGCACAAGCGTTACGAACATCGCCGCGCTTTGCAGGAACTGCAACCAGACCGTCAGCGTCATGATCTCGTCGAATGACGCGCGCCCGCCCAGCAAACGCCCGACGAACAGGAACGCCGCAATGCTGAACATCATTAGGGCGGCCGAGCGGATAAGGCTCATGAAAATCGGTTCGGGTGCAGGAACATTCAGGCCTTCCGGCGAAGGAACCAGATGTTCGATCCCAAACTGCACCAGCCCATTCAAAACGACGGCCAGACAGAAGGCCAGCCACAGAACTTCGCGCCCGACGCGAAAGGATAATAGGTGCCGGGCCGCTTCAGCCGGGTTGACCAGCGTCAGGACCGCAATGTTACCTAGGGTCGAGAAATTCATTCCGCCTGCCTTTGTGTTTGTCTCAGGCCCGCCAGCCAGAACCAGATAAACACGCCAAACCAGGCTGCCCCTACCAGGGTTAACGCAGGTCCTGGCCCGATGAGACCCGCCACCAGACCGTTCAGCAACACCAATGGTGTCGACGACAGTAAGGCCCAAAACAATGCCAGACGGGCACCGTAAGCCGTGCCGCGACCGCCAACCAAACGAGCGGCCCCGTAGGATACGAACGCCAGAAGGTAAAACAGCAACGGCAGTATGAAAACAGTGCCTAGCAAAGCCGCGGCCATCAGCGCGTTCAGCTCAAGCCCTTCCAAATGCGCCCGCCGCGCCAGGCCGGGAAGCTGTGCGATGAAAGCCACCACGCAAAACCCCATGACAAAGACCAAGGCCCTGTCTTCCCGCTGCCCCAAATCCAGAAGCCGACGCACCACGCGCCCCGGCCCCCGGTAAGTGGCCACGATATCCGATGTGACTGGCATCAGCTGCGGCGCGCCAGCCAATCTTCCAAACGGTTCACGATCTTTTCAGCAACTTCGCTGTCTTCGATCTCGTCCACCGCTTCGGCCAGAAAGGCCAGTGTCAGCATGTTGGTTGCATCTTTGACCGGAACGCCGCGTGATCGCAGGTAGAACAGAGCCGTCTCGTCAATCGCGCCCGAGGTCGAGCCGTGTGAACAGGCCACATCATCGGCATAGATCTCAAGCTCGGGCTTGGCGAGGAACTGGCTGTCGTCGTCCAACAGAAGCGACTGGCTGATCTGATAGCCATCTGTCTTCTGCGCGCCTTCTTTCACGAGGATCTTACCCTGGAAGACGCCGGTCGCACCGTTGCGCAGAACCTTCTTGAACACCTGGCGGCTTTCGCAGTTCACCGCGTCATGGGTGATAAACACTGTGTCGTCATGGTGAAAATCACCGTCTCCGACACATGCACCTGCCACATGGGCAACCGCATCATCTCCGGTCAGTTCCACGACCTGCTCATTGCGGGTCAGAACGCCGTTTGCGGTCAGGGTAAATGACTTATAGGTCGATTCCGTTCCCAGACGGGCGAACATATGAGTCATTGCCCGACGTTCATGATCGCGACCTTGCGCGCGCACATGATGCAGCGTCCCATTGTCGGCGATGTCGATCTCCATCACCTTGTTAAAGCGCGACGCGGCCGGACCAACCTCAAGCACGGTGACTTCGGCATCTGGTTCGACACGGATCACGTGATGCAGCATCGCGTCCGATGTTTCCGAGGCGTGACGATACATCAGGCAGATCGGCTTGGACGGTTTGCCTGTCACATGGATGGCAACACCATCTTTGGCAAAGGCTGTGTTCAGCGCAGCCAGCGGACGCGGCACTGGGGTCTGGCCACGGCTCTCTAACGCGCCATACAGCTCTTTGGCCCAGTGAATATCCTTGCCGCAGATATCCTCGATCCGGTCGATCATCACCCCCTCAAGTGTCAGATCATCGGATTCCTCGGGGCTGAATACTCCGTCGACGAAGACAATTTTCAGATTGTCCATGTCTTCGAAAATCATGGGCTCGCCCGCATCGAAAACCTCGGCGCGCGGTGCTTGAGCCGAGATCAGCGTATCAGGACGTGTGTACTTCCAGTACTCATCGCGACGGCCAGGCAGGCCCATCTCTTGCACACGCGCAAGCGCATCCTCGCGTGCGGCACGGGTGCATCCGCACATCTCGGGCATGGCCAGGGATGCCAGCCGCTCCTCGGTTGCGGTCAGTTTCTCTTGTGGCAAAGCCATCAGTTCACCTCGGCCAGAATGTCGGCATAGCCGTTATGTTCAACTTCCAACGCCAGCTCGGGTCCGCCGGTCTTCACGATACGACCGTCAGCCATGATGTGTACGACGTCCGGTTTGATGTGATCCAGCAGCCGCTGATAGTGGGTGATGACCAAAAAGCTGCGACCTTCGTTGCGCAGCGCGTTCACGCCTTCGGACACCAGCTTCATCGCATCCACGTCGAGACCCGAGTCGGTTTCGTCCATGATGCACATCGTGGGTTCCAGCATAGCCATCTGCAGGATCTCGTTGCGCTTTTTCTCACCGCCCGAGAAACCAACATTGACCGGACGCTTGAGCATATCGGCGTCGATTTTCAGCGTCTTGGCCTTGGCGCGCACTTCTTTCAGGAAGTCTGCCGCTGACAGCTCCTCTTCTCCGCGCGCTTTCCGCTGAGCGTTTACCGCCGTGCGCAGGAAAGTCATGTTGCCAACGCCGGGAATTTCGACCGGATACTGGAACGCAAGAAAGACGCCAGCGGCAGCACGCTCTTCTGGCTCCATGTCCAGCAGGTCTTCGCCTTCCAACGTCGCCGTACCTTCGGTGACCTCATAGCCGTCACGTCCCGAAAGCACATAGCTGAGCGTCGATTTGCCCGAGCCATTCGGTCCCATGATCGCGTGTACCTTGCCAGGCTCGACCGTCAGGTCCACACCCTTGAGGATTTGCTTATCTTCGTCTTCAAGTTGTACGTGCAGGTTTTTGATTTCCAGCATGTTTTCTCTTTCTGCCCCAGTCAGGGAGCGCGTATCGTTTCAGGTTGTTTTGTGCAATTGGTCAACATAACTATTCGCGGATTCCTCAGAAATTTCTCCACGTTTCAATAGTTCTGTCAGAGAAAGAGCCGCGACATCGAAGCTTTCGAATACCGAGTCGGCCAGAATGGCGAGGTGCTTTAGTTTTTCGCTTTCCACTTTATCCAAGTTCAACAAGTTTCGCAGAAACACTGCGTCCCCATCGGTCAACTGGTTGGCGTGAAACCTTGGGCGCAGGCGTTTGGACAACTTGCTTCCATGCAACGCTCTCGGTTTGAAGAAGAGAAACTTGTGAAGAGAGTATCCGTATCTTTCCAAAACAGTCATCTGAGCATTCAACAGTGGTTGGTCCTGGTAGATGGGAATCGCAGCCACTTCAGAAATAACCGCGCATGCCTCGCTCAGCTTTTTGCCACCTTCTTCAAAAATCTGGGTCTCGGCACCCTGAACGTCGATTTTGAGCAAATCAAACTCGGGCAAGCCTTCAATATCGTCCAGACGATGTCCGACAACATCCAACTTTTCTTTAAGCGTGAGTTGTTTGTCCCACTTCCCTAGAGTTGCCAACCAATCCGGATTTGGCTCGTAAAAAGACGTAAAACCACTGCTCCTGTAGACGTTGAGCGTTTGTTCACCTCCGCACCCCACAGCATACGGTAGATAGTGTTCCTGCGATCCTGCTGACTCAACCAATTGGGCATATGCCTCTGGTTGAGGTTCAAAACCCCACACTTCACACAGCTTCGCATCCCTGAGTTTGTAGTACGGTGATTCATCTAGTGGATTGGCTCCGATATCCACGACGCGCGTTAATCTTGCCGGACCGAGAAGATCGATCAGGTGGTGCAACCTGTTGATGTCAAAAAATTTTGGCATTTCACAGTCGTCCCAGAGGAAGCCTTTTCCAGAATCCTTCTACCCAACCGAGCCTTCCAGCGAGATTGCAACAAGCTGCTGCGCTTCCATGGCAAACTCCATCGGCAATGCCTGCAGCACGTCCTTGCAGAACCCGTTGACGACCAAGGCCACGGCTTCTTCCTCGTCCATACCGCGCTGGCGGCAGTAGAACAGCTGATCGTCGTCCACTTTGGATGTCGTCGCTTCGTGTTCCACACGGCTCGAGTTGTTCTTGACCTCGATATACGGAACCGTATGTGCGCCGCATTTGTCGCCGATCAGCAGGCTGTCACACTGCGTATAGTTCCGGCTGTCCTTCGCCTTCGGGTGCATCGAGACCAACCCGCGATAGGTGTTCTGCGCCTTGCCCGCGCTGATGCCCTTGGACACGATGCGCGACTTGGTATTTTTGCCCAAGTGAATCATCTTCGTGCCGGTGTCGGCCTGCTGATAATTGTTGGCAATCGCGATCGAATAGAACTCACCTTGGCTTTCATTGCCACGCAGGATGCAGGACGGGTATTTCCAGGTCACGGCCGAGCCGGTTTCGACCTGCGTCCACATCACCTTGGACCGGTCGCCCCGGCAATCCGCCCGCTTGGTCACAAAGTTATAGATACCGCCCTTGCCGTTTTCATCACCGGGGAACCAGTTCTGAACGGTCGAGTATTTAACTTCAGCATCTTCTTCGACGATGATCTCAACCACAGCGGCATGCAACTGTGCGGTATCACGTTGCGGCGCGGTGCAGCCTTCCAGATAGGACACATATGATCCCTTATCGGCGATGATCAGCGTGCGTTCGAACTGACCAGTGTTTTCGGCGTTGATGCGGAAATAGGTGCTCAGCTCCATCGGGCAGCGAACACCCGGTGGGATGTAAACGAACGATCCGTCCGAGAATACGGCCGAGTTCAGCGTGGCATAGAAGTTGTCGGATACCGGAACCACAGTGCCCAAGTATTTCTTGACCAGTTCAGGGTGTTCCTTGATCGCCTCAGAGATTGAGCAGAAGATCACACCGGCCTTGGCAAGCTCATCCTTGAAGGTCGTACCAACAGAGACCGAGTCAAATACTGCGTCCACAGCGACCTTACGGCCTTCGGCGGGCGCATTCTCAGCGCCGTCGACGCCGGCCAAAATCATCTGTTCTTTCAGCGGAATGCCCAGCTTTTCATAGGTGGCCAGCAGTTTGGGGTCGACCTCGTCCAGCGATTTTGGCTTTTCTTCCATCGACTTGGGACGGGCATAGTAATACTGGTCCTGAAAGTCGATCGGCGGGTAATGTACCATCGCCCAGGTCGGCTCTTCCATCTTGTTCCAGCGTTCAAAGGCCGACAGACGCCATTCGGTCATCCATTCGGGCTCTTCGTTTTTGTCAGAGATCAGTCGAACGATATCCGGGTTCACACCTTTGGGCGCGTACTCCATTTCGATATCGGTATCCCAGCCGTATTTATAAGTGCCAGCCTCGCGCACCGCGTCCACGGTTTCCTGATCGACACCTTCTTTTACCTGGGTCTGGTCCAAAGCGGCCATTTCCTTCACTCCGTCAAGTCACGCGGCACGCGCGCGATGCTTTTTCTCTTTTTCCAGCCACGTTTCGGCGAAACGCAGCACATCTTCTTTCGTCGTAAAAGGTCCCAGCGAAACGCGTATTGCGCTGGCTGCCGTGACCTCATCATACCCCATTGCCGTGAGGACCGCGCTGGCGCGCACCTTGCCACTGGAACAGGCAGAACCCGCGCTGATGGCAAACCCCGCCAGGTCCATTTGCATGACCTGCGTTTCGCCTTTCCATCCCGGAGTGGCAAAACACAATGTGTTAGGCAGGCGATCCTGATCCTTCCCGACAAAAATAGTCAATTTAGAACCGGCCTCAAGGGCATTTTCTAGAATATTTCTAATTTCTTTGACCTTGTCCCAAACCCCATTGGCAAGATCCCGTGCAGCGGCTTCTGCTGCGGCCCCGAAGCCCGCGATTCCAATGACATTTTCGGTACCCGACCGGCGCCCCATTTCCTGACCACCGCCTTGGATTTGGGCAGGCAAATCCGTGCCGCGTTTCATCACAACAGCACCAACACCCTTGGGGCCACCCAATTTGTGCGCTGAGATCAGCGCCATTTGGGCACCCAGCCAGTTGAAGGCCACCGGTAGTTTTCCAAAAGCTTGCGTCGCATCGGTTACAGCAAGCCCCGCAGGCAAAGCCTGCACGATACCGGTTTCCGAATTCGCCAGCTGCAAGGTCGATTGAGCAGGATCGGAGACTTGAACGCGGCCCGAGGCGTCCGCTGGCAAGTCTTCTGTAATCCAGGATCTTACTGCGTCATGCTCAACAGCAGATCCATGCAGGCCACGCCCGCGTAAGGTCAGCGCCGCCCCCTCGGTGGAACCCGACGTGAATACGATATCCGCCCCATCCGCACCAAAGGCCGCCGCGATTTGCGCCCGCGCCTTCTCGATCAAGGCCTTGGCGGCACGTCCCTCGGCATGCACCGAAGACGGGTTGCCGCAAACCTCCATCGCCGCGATCATCGCCTCTCTGGCCTCGGGGCGCAAAGGAGTCGTGGCATTATGATCCAGGTAAACACGACTCATGGAGTCACCTTTTCACGAATGCGAAGTGGTATCGCGTTTTCATAGACCAAGTGCATAATCTCACTCGTCCACCACTGCAAACAGGCTCGGAACCGCGGGACACGGGGCCAAATCGTTCCTGATTACGTCCGACAGTCGGGTTTGATGCAGAAAAACATAAACATGGGCGCTTAGCCCTTCCCACAAGCGGTTGCTTAGTGATTGCGCCCGGCTTCCTGATGACGCACCCGATGCCCCTGCGCCTTTTTGCAGCGCATCCACTGTTTCGTCGACCGCCGACAGAATCTCGACCACGCGAATTTCCGAAGGCGACCGCGACAACCGATACCCGCCACCCGGTCCGCGAACCGATGAGACCAGATCGGCTCGGCGTAGTTTCACGAACAATTGCTCAAGATAAGGCAGTGAGATGTCCTGCCGCTCAGAAATCTCACTCAGCGTTACAAGCGTATCTGTCGGTTGCAGGGCGATATCGGCCATAGCTACCATCGCGTAGCGACCCTTGGTCGAAAGCTTCATTCTCGTCCCCTTTTGGTCGATACCGCGCGAAAACATTGACGCCGCCGCTGCCAGTGCGTATCTCCGACGGGCAGCGCATTGCGCAATGCAAAATTATTAGAACCGTTCTAAGGTGCCTGACGATAACCGTCAAGTATATCCCGGCACCAAGAAGAAAAAGACAGGACCAAAGCACACATGCCCGAGGTGATTTTTCCCGGACCCGAAGGCCGACTGGAAGGCCGCTACCACCCGCAAAAGGAAAAAGACGCACCGATCGCCATCGTGCTTCATCCGCATCCTCAATTTGGCGGGACCATGAACAACAAGGTGGTCTACAACCTGCATTACGCATTCTACAACATGGGCTTTACCGTTTTGCGGTTCAATTTCCGTGGCGTGGGTCGCAGCCAGGGTGAATACGACCAGGGTGTTGGTGAGTTGAGCGACGCAGCCTCGGCGCTGGATTACCTGCAGTCAATGAACAACAACTCGAAACACTGCTGGGTCGCGGGTTTCTCGTTTGGTGCATGGATCGGCATGCAGTTGTTGATGCGGCGCCCGGAAATCACCGGCTTTATCAGCGTGTCACCCCCTGCAAATATGTACGACTTTTCGTTCCTGGCGCCCTGCCCGTCCTCGGGCCTGATCATCAACGGATCAGCCGACCGCGTGGCACCACCTGCGGACACAACCTCGCTGGTGAACAAGCTGCACGAACAAAAGGGAATCACCATCACCCATAACGAGGTTGATGGCGCCGATCACTTCTTCCAGGATCGTCACATGGATACTCTGATGACCGATGTCAGCGACTATGTGAAACGCCGCCTGACCGAGAACACACGCTGATGTCTGACACCATCACCACCCTGGCCGCCAAGCTGGCCGAGGACACAATGAAAGTGATGGATGAAACCGGCGACGACCGTTTCTTTGTCGAAGTGGGCGAACATCTGGGAGCGTCCTCGCAGACTTTGGAAGAGGCCTTCCTGACCGAAATTCGCGTGCGCTTGGCCGAGCGCAAAGCCCGCAAGTTCGTGATCCAGAGGCTCTCGGATCACCGCTCCAAATTGAAAGCGATCGAAAAACAATGACGAACAGACTGTCCGCGCAAATCGAATTTCTCAAACGCGTGGACAGGCTGAAATCGGTCAATCGCGCGAACTTTCTTCTGGATCAGTCCCGCGCTGAAAACGCCGCTGAACACAGCTGGCAACTCGCGCTTTGGGCGCTGGTTATGCAACCCTTGGCTGATGAAGGTGTCAGCATTGATCGGGTCATCCGCATGCTGTTGCTGCATGATTTGGTCGAAATCATTGTCGGCGATCATCCGATCCATCTGCAAACCGATTGGCAAGCGGTCGAACGGGCCGAGCAAGCCGCCGCATCAGAATTGTTCGATCTTTTGCCCGAAGATCAGGCCGAGGCTTGTCTGAACCTGTGGCAAGAGTTCGAGGCCGATCAGACCCAAGACGCCAGATTCGCGAAATCCCTTGATCGCTGCCAGCCGATGTTTCAGGTCCTCTGCGCCGCGGCCCCGAGGGCGGATCACAAAGCTATTGTTCAGGACAATCTGAACGGCGGGCGGGCCGCTTATCTGAAGACCGAATTTCCAGACGCCTATACCGCAGCGCAAAGCCTGCTGATCGGAGACACCCCTGCACAGACTTCATTCTCAGCTCGCCTTGGATTTCTTGCCGAAAGCGACCAACTGAAATCCGTCTACCGGGCTTCGCGCCTGCTCAGCGGTGAGCGGTTCGAGAATTCGGCCGAGCATTCATGGCACATCATGCTGTACGCCTGGATTCTGTCCGAATACGCAGCACCCGATGTGTCCATTGACCGCGTTTTACAAATGCTTCTGTTGCATGATGTTGTTGAGATCGACGCCGGGGATAACCCCATTCATGGTCATGTCGACCACGCGGCCCAAGAAGCCGAAGAGCAAGCCGCAGCAGAGCGCCTGTTCGGGATGCTACCGGATAATCAAAAGGCGACCTTTCTGTCTCTGTGGCATGAGTTCGAAGCAGCCGACAGTCCCGATGCCCGCTTTGCCAAGGCAGTCGACCGTTTTCAGGCACCAGTCGGAAACCTGGCAACGGGCGGCGGATCATGGGTGGATTATGATGTCAGTTATGCGCAGATCGAAACCCGTGTCGGCACTCCGGTCAAACGCGGCGCACCCGACTTGTGGGCGTGGCTGCAACCCCAGCTAGATGCCTATTTCGCTGCCACGGCAACCATGTAGGAAAAGAAAAAAGAGGCGCAAAGGCCTCTTTTTCCCTTGTTTCGGCAGGCGCTCAAACCTGAAAACTATCTAACCGTTCAACAAACTTGGCCGCGTTTTTGTCGACGGACCCCCCGCCAGCAAGCCACCCAAGCGCCACGATCAAAGCCGAAACAAAAACTATTATTCCTGCAAATTTCGTCATGCGATGTAACCCGGAAAACAAAAATCATTAAAAAACAACGCGTTTTTAACATAACCTAGGGTCAAAAAATAGTCAGGTTATCCATACTTCCCAAATGGATAGTGTTTTTGCCTTAACGTCATTGCGCATGTCGAGATTCCGAAATTTTGCTTGCTCGCTTTGCCGTTTTCATGCTCAACCTCGCAAAACATTTGTCGAGATACTTACCGTGCCCAAAGCCTATCTGATCTTGTTGCTGGCGGTCATCGCAGAGACCATCGGCACAACGTCCCTGCAAGCCAGCCAACAGTTCAGTCGTTTCTGGCCCTCCGTTCTGGTGGTTGTCAGCTATGGCATTGCTTTTTACCTGCTGGGCCTGACGCTAAGATACATGCCGGTCGGAATTGTTTATGCGATCTGGTCCGGGCTTGGCATCTTTCTGATCGCGATCATTGGCTTCATTGTTTTCGGGCAAAGGCTGGACTGGCCCGCCGTCATTGGATTAATCATGATTTTGGCCGGAATCCTGATCATTCACCTGTTTTCCAAGACGGCCGGCCACTGATCGCCGGTTAGGGCTGGTCTATTTGGTCAAACCACGCTATGCGCGCGGCAACTTCCCGTTCAAAGGCTGACCTCTCATGGACCTGCGCAATATCGCAATCATCGCTCACGTGGACCACGGCAAGACGACCCTGGTGGATGAGCTGCTCAAACAATCCGGCGCGTTCCGGGAAAACCAAGCTGTGGCTGAACGCGCCATGGACAGCAACGATCTTGAACGCGAGCGTGGCATCACCATCCTGGCCAAAGCCACCTCGGTCGAGTGGAAAGGCACGCGCATCAACATCGTCGACACCCCCGGGCACGCCGATTTTGGTGGCGAGGTTGAGCGGATTCTCAGCATGGTCGACGGCGTGGTACTGCTGGTCGATGCCGCCGAAGGCCCGATGCCACAGACCAAGTTTGTAACCTCCAAGGCGCTTGCGCTGGGACTGCGCCCGATCGTCGTTTTGAACAAGGTCGACAAGCCCGACGCCGAACCCGACCGCGCGCTGGACGAATGTTTCGACCTGTTCGCCAACCTTGGCGCTGATGATGACCAACTGGACTTCCCGGCAATGTACGCATCGGGCCGTTCGGGCTGGGCAGATATGGAACTGGACGGACCGCGCAAGGACCTGACCGCGCTGTTCGACCTGATCGTTGATCACGTCCCTGCCCCGCAACAGGCCGAACGCAAGGACGAACCGTTCCGCATGCTGGCGACCACGCTGGGCAGTGATCCCTTCATCGGCCGTATCCTGACCGGCCGCGTGGAAAGCGGCACGCTGAAGGCGGGCGACAGCCTCAAGGCGCTGTCCCGCGATGGCACCCTGATCGAGAACTTCCGCGCGTCGAAAATTCTGGCGTTTCGTGGCCTCGCGCAGCAACCCATCGACGTGGCCGAAGCTGGGGACATCGTTACCATCGCAGGGATGAGCAAAGCCACTGTTGCGGATTCGTTGGTATCCCCGCAGGTCGAAGAAGCCCTGCCCGCCCAGCCCATTGATCCACCGACCATCACTGTGACCTTTGGCATCAACGATTCCCCTCTGGCAGGTCGTGACGGCAAAAAGGTCCAATCCCGTGTCATTCGTGACCGACTAATGAAAGAGGCCGAATCCAACGTCGCCATCCGCATCACCGATACCCCCGGGGGCGAGGCGTTTGAGGTCGCGGGTCGTGGCGAATTGCAAATGGGCGTTCTGATCGAGAATATGCGCCGCGAAGGGTTCGAACTCAGCATTTCGCGCCCGCAGGTTCTGTTCCGTGAGGAAGACGGCCAGCGTCTGGAACCCATCGAAGAAGTCACCATTGACGTGGATGATGAATTCTCGGGCTCGGTGATCGAAAAGATCACCGGCGCGCGCAAAGGTGAACTGGCCGAAATGCGCCCCGCCGGTGCAGGCAAAACCCGGATCATCGCACACGTCCCTTCACGCGGGTTGATCGGGTATCATGGCGAGTTCCTGACAGACACACGTGGCACCGGCGTTCTGAACCGCGTGTTCCACGGCTGGGCCGCGCACAAGGGCCCGATCCCGGGCCGTCGCGCAGGCGTTCTGATCTCGATGGAGAAGGGTCAGGCCGTGGCTTATGCCCTGTGGAACTTGGAAGAGCGTGGCCGCATGTTCGTTGCCCCACAAACCGACGTTTACCAGGGCATGGTTATCGGTGAGCATTCGCGTGACAATGATCTGGAAGTAAACCCTCTCAAGGGTAAAAAGCTGACCAACGTTCGCGCAAGCGGTTCTGACGATGCCGTACGGCTTACGCCCCACGTTCAGTTCTCGCTGGAAGAGGCGATTGCCTATATCGACGATGATGAATTGGTTGAGGTCACCCCAAACGCTGTGCGTCTACGCAAACGCTTTCTGGACCCGCATGAACGCAAGCGTATGGCGAAGTCCGCCTGAGTCTCCCTTAAGTATAGTTGCCGCAATTGCAACAATGCCACACATCTGACAAATTTGTGCGCGCATGAACTGCGCAAATATACAAAAAGCCCGCCGTTTTGGCGGGCTTTCTCTTTGTTTTAAGTGTACTTTTTTCGCATAAAATTTGTTCCTAAAATTAATTCAAATTAAACACCCCTTGTAAATGTGACCCAAAATGGGTGTAATTATGGTTGAAGTATGGCACAATTGATGTACCAAAACGTAAAGCACAAACTGTAGTGCAATAGTGTTAGTAACGAGTTCTGAAGGAGCGGCGCCATGCGCGTGAAATCCCATTTATTATCTTTTGTATTTGTCTCAGCAACATTACCGTTCATCACCGCCAGCGCGGCGCAGGCGGAAAGATGCAACATCAAAACAGCCCGACAATCGGTATCGACAGAAACGTTGTGCGGCTGCTCAGTCGTCGATACGCGCATGTTGCGCTATATCCAACGCCGAGCTGATTTCGAGGACATTCTGGCCCGTACACTTGATAGTTGTCCGGCTTTTGCGGCTGTCCTGACTGATTTGCCAACGGCGTCCACGGCTGCATCTGATCGCGATAGTGACAGCGACACCTTTGGCGCTTCAGGCAACGGTGATAACGGCGGCGGCAGCAGTGACGACGGCGGCGGCAACAATGGCGGCGGTGGCGGTGGTGGCGGCAATAACGGCGGCGGCGGTGGCGGCGGCGGCAATAACGGCGGCGGCGGCAATAATGGCGGCGGTGGCAATAATGGCGGCGGTGGCAATTCCGGTAACGGCAACGGCGGCAACAATGGCGGCGGTGGCAATTCCGGCAACGGCAACGGCGGCAACAATGGCGGCGGTGGCAATTCCGGCAACGGCAACGGCGGCAACAATGGCGGCGGTGGCAATTCCGGCAATGGCAACGGCGGCAACAATGGCGGCGGTGGCAATTCCGGCAATGGCAACGGCGGCAATAACGGCGACGGTGGCAATTCCGGCAATGGCAATGGCGGCAATAATGGTGGCCCGGGCAATGGGAACGGGAACGCCGGAAACAGCGGTAATGGCGGCGGCAACAACGGTGGTTCAGGACCGGGCACCGGCAATGGCGGCAGCAATAATGGCCAAGGCGGCGGTAGCGGCAATGGCGGTGGCGGTTCCGGGAACGGCGGCAGCAATGGCGGCGGCACCGATGGCGGCAGTGGCAACGGCGGCAATAACGGTGGCCCGGGCAATGGGAACGGGAACGCCGGAAACAGCGGTAATGGCGGCGGCAACAACGGTGGTTCAGGACCGGGCACCGGCAATGGCGGCAGCAACAACGGCCAAGGTGGCGGCGGCGGCGGCAACGGTAATGGCGGCAGCACGGGCGGCGCATCTGGTGGAAACGCTGGCGGCCCCGGCAGTGGTGGAACGTTTTAACCGAACTGCAGGATCTGACTTGCGTCCTAAGATGCTGAATTAATGATCAGATCAAGCTAAAAACCATGGAATGCACAAAGGGCGACCTCCGGGCCGCCCTTTTTTTCTTTAAGCCTGATGGGCATTTGAGAAAAGCCTCAACTACGACCGTAAACGCCGACCCAACCGCTGGGTTTCCTTGGGTTTTGCATGCGAAGGAACAGATATTGCGTGGCGGCCCACGGTTTTATTTGATTGGTAAGGTTGTCCAAAACCAAGTCTCCGGCTGCCGAGCGATAGACAAGCACGGCATGTGAATTGCGCCTTGCATCTAACACAGTCGCGATCAGCAATTTACTGGGATCAACCCCGGCCCGAATTAAATCGCGTTTCTTAAGCAGCGCAAAATCTTCGCAATCTCCACCACGAGAGGTCGGCAAGGCCCATCTTTCCGCAGTTCGATATTGCGACCGATCTGTTACCGCGCGTGTCGTCGCATTCACCTGACGATTTACCCGTTGAATAATCTGCATCTCTTTCTGGCTGGACATGGACACAGTTGCTTTGGTCGAACACGCCCATCTGTATTGACGGCACAATTGCCGAGCGCCTGACGGCGGCGGCGACACGGCTGCAATCTGGATAAAGCGTCCCTCGGTTGCTTGTGCATCGGTGCCAACACCTAAAGTTCCTAACGCCAATGCGGATACAGCAACCAGTCGACCAATTGATGAGATCAACCGTGCAGATACATCTCTGAGTTCATTGCTCAACAGCTTCATGCCTGTTCCTCGACCATTATTCATCCTCGCAATTGCGGACAAACAGGACCGTAGATCGTTTAGCTTAACTATCAGTAGACGGGGCCGTTTGCGCAATCTGAGGTGAAGTTGCAAGGAAAAAGAGGCGGAAATTCGTTCCGCATTTTGACCATTTCAGGCAAGAATTGTGAGGGCTCGGCCACAATCCAAAAGTTACGCAAGGTTAACTTAGCGCAAGTTATTGAAGACAAATAACTGTAATATATAGAAATATTGCGATGTCAAAAAAGCCAGACGACTCATCAAGTTGCCTGGCTTATCCATTGGCTAAATTCCGCTTACACAACCAGAAGTTGGCCAATCTTTGGCGGCAGAGCTTTATTCAGTGGTCTCGACAATCAACAATTCACGTTCACTAGCCCCGCGTGCATGGTCCAGCGCCTGTTGATATTCGGGTGAATTGTAGCATTCCACTGCGGCCTCGACCGAGGGGAAACGGGCAACAACATTGCGTGGGCGCTCTTTCCCTTCAAGCTGCACATACCGTCCAGCACGTGCGATGAAGGAGCCCCCGTGCTTGGCAAGCGCCGGTCCTGCCAGTTCAGCATATTTGCCATAGGCCTCGTTGTCCGTCACGGTCACGTGGGCAATCCAAAGTGCCGGCATTTTATCCTCCCAAAACTTGTTCTGCGGCTTTGATTGCCGCTTCTGAATTTGACGCATCCCGGCCACCGCCCTGCGCCATGTCCGGACGTCCACCGCCACCCTTGCCGCCCAGTTCAACCACTGCGGCCCGGACCAAATCAACGGCTGAAACCTTGTCGGTCAGGTCCGATGTTACACCGGCAGCCACGGCAGCCTTACCACCGGCATCCGCAATCAACAGCACCGCGCCCGAGCCCAGACGGCTTTTGTGTTCGTCAATCAATGCAGGTAGATCCTTGCCCGAAACTCCGCTCAGCGCCTGCGCCAGGAAAGGCACACCGTTCACGTCACGTGCTTCGGCTCCGCCGCCCTGCCCTGCACCACCGGCCATCGCCAGATCACGGCGCAACTGAGCAACCTCGTTTTGCAAAGCTTTGCGTTCATCCAGCAGAGACTTGACCCGGGAGACCACATCATCCGGCTGCGCTTTCAATTCCGAAGCAATCTGACCCAGCCGCTGATCTTGCGCGGACAGATGCCGAAATGCCGCATCCCCGGTCAGCGCCTCGATCCGGCGCACACCGGCACTGCTGGCACTGTCACCCAGTACAACAAACGTGCCGATATCACCGGTCTGACGCACATGCGTGCCCCCACACAGTTCAATGGACCAAGTATCGCCGTCGTGACCCTTGCCTGTCTGAGCTTTGCCCATCGACACAACCCGGACTTCGTCACCGTATTTCTCACCAAACAGCGCCTGCGCACCTAGTTCGCGCGCATCGTCGGGCGTCATGATTCTAGTTTCAACGGTCGAGTTCTGGCGAATGAATTCATTCACCTCACGTTCAATCTTTTGAATCTCATCAGGGCTAAGCGCCTTGGAATGGCTGAAATCGAAACGCAGCCGATCTGATGCATTCAGCGAACCGCGCTGTGCCACGTGATCACCCAGCGTTTCGCGGAGCGCCTCGTGCAGCAAGTGCGTGGCCGAATGGTTGGCCCGGATCGCTGTTCGACGGGCATGATCAACCTCAAGCTCAACAGCATCGCCCTTCGACAAAGTACCCTGACTTACCGTGACCCGATGCGCATAAACCTTACCTTCTGCAAACTTGCGCGTGTCTTCGACCTGCGCCACGTCTTGCAGGTTCTCAAGACGCCGAATTTCCCCGGTGTCCCCAACCTGACCACCAGCTTCGCCATAGAAAGGCGTCTGGTTCACGACAACCCATCCCGAGCCGCCCTTTTCAATCTTGTCGACCAAAGCGCCATCAACCACCAGAGCTGCCACCTGCCCTTCGGCTTTTTCGGTGTCGTAACCCAGAAAATCGGTGGCGCCCGCTGCATCCAGAACGTCAAACCAAACGGCCTGATCCGCTGACTCACCGGACCCGGCCCAAGCGGCGCGGGCCTTGGCTTTTTGCTCGGCCATGGCCGCATCGAACCCGTCCGTATCCACAGTCCGGCCTTTTTCACGCAATGCATCTTGCGTTAAATCCAGTGGGAAACCGTAAGTGTCATACAGCTTGAACGCCGCTTCACCAGACAATGCACTGCCTTCAGGCAGGCCAGAGACCTCATCATCCAACAGCTTAAGACCGCGATCCAGCGTCTGTTTAAAGCGGGTTTCTTCCAGCAGCAGCGTCTCTTCGATCAGAGCTTGCGCCTGACCAAGCTCGGTATATTGCGCGCCCATCAGTTGCACCAGCGCGGGCACCAACCGGTGCATGACCGGGTCTTTCGCGCCCAGCAAATGCGCGTGACGCATGGCGCGGCGCATGATCCGCCGCAGAACGTAGCCTCGTCCGTCATTCGACGGCATCACACCATCTGCGATCAGGAACGACGTCGAACGCAGGTGATCTGCAATCACCCGGTGATGCACGTTCTGATCACCATAAGGATCAACACCCGTGGCGTCCGCCGACGCCTCGATCAGGGTTTTGAACAGGTCCGTGTCATAGTTGTCATGGCTTCCTTGCAGCAGCGCCCCAATTCGCTCCAGCCCCATGCCGGTGTCGATCGACTGCATGTCGAGTTCGACCATCGAGCCGTCTTCGAACTGCTCGTTCTGCATGAAAACGATGTTCCAGATTTCAATGAACCGGTCGCCGTCTTCCTCGGCCGATCCGGGAGGGCCACCCCAGATGTGATCGCCATGATCATAGAAAATCTCGGTACACGGACCGCACGGACCGGTGGGGCCCATCTGCCAGAAGTTGTCATTGGTGGCGATACGGATGATCCGGTTTTCTGGCACACCAACCTTCTTCCAGATTTCAAACGCCTCATCATCGGTGTGATAGACAGTGGTCAGCAGGCGGTTCTTGTCGACACCGAATTCCTTAGTGATCAACTCCCAGGCAAACGGGATTGCCTCGGGTTTGAAATAATCACCGAACGAGAAATTCCCCAGCATTTCAAAGAACGTGTGGTGCCGTGCGGTATAGCCCACATTGTCCAGATCGTTGTGCTTGCCGCCCGCGCGCACACATTTCTGAGCGGTGGTCGCACGCTGGTAGTCGCGGGTTTCCACACCGGTAAACAGGTTTTTGAACTGCACCATCCCCGAGTTCACGAACATTAAGGTTGGGTCGTTGCGCGGGACCAGAGGGCTGGACGGCACCACTTCGTGCCCCTGTTTGTCAAAGTAGTTCAGAAAGGTTGATCGGATATCATTCAGCGTGGGCATAAGGCTCTCTCGGCGCGCAATCATATTGTGTCAAAACGGGTTTATCCCTGTCCCTGCGGATAGTCCACAGCGTTGGACTCGCAGAACGAAACAAGGCGACCCCGATGGACCGCCTTGTTTCGGATTTTCTAAGCACTGGCTGTGTGACGCGGAATTTTTTCCGTTCCCGTCAGCGAGCGTTTATGCCTCGAGGATATCATCATCCTCAGTCGCGCCGGGCGGCATTTCGAAATCCAGACCGTGTGCTGCGCGAATCTTGTCTTCAATCTCAAGCGCGGCGCGGCTGTTATCGCGCAGGTATTGCTTGGCATTCTCTCGCCCCTGCCCGATCCGTTCGTCGCCATAGCTGAACCACGAGCCCGATTTTTCGACCACGCCGGCCTTGACGCCCAGATCCAGCAGTTCGCCCATCTTGCTGATGCCTTCGCCATACATGATGTCGAATTCCACCTGCTTGAATGGCGGCGCCACCTTGTTCTTGACCACTTTGACGCGGGTCTGGTTGCCCACAACCTCATCGCGATCCTTGATTGCACCGATGCGGCGGATGTCCAGGCGGACCGAGCTGTAGAATTTTAGCGCGTTACCACCGGTCGTGGTTTCCGGGCTGCCGAACATCACGCCGATTTTCATCCGAATCTGGTTGATGAAGATTACCATGCAGTTCGAGCGGCTGATCGAACCGGTCAGTTTGCGCATCGCCTGGCTCATCAAACGGGCCTGAACGCCGACATTGCTGTCGCCCATGTCGCCTTCCAACTCGGATTTCGGCGTCAAAGCCGCAACAGAGTCGACGACAACCATGTTCACCGCACCCGAGCGCACCAACGTATCGGTAATCTCTAGCGCCTGTTCGCCGGTGTCGGGCTGTGAGATCAGCAACTCATCCAGGTCGACGCCCAGCTTTCGCGCATATTGTGGGTCCAGCGCATGTTCCGCGTCAACAAAGGCGCAAACACCACCACGCTTTTGCTGTTCGGCAATGCAGTGCAACGTCAGCGTCGTCTTACCAGAGCTTTCTGGCCCGTAAATTTCAACGATCCGACCCATCGGTAGGCCGCCAATCCCCAGAGCAATATCCAGACCCAGAGAGCCGGTCGAGCTGGCCTCGATGTCCTGCTTGGAATCCTCGCCCAGCTTCATGATCGAGCCCTTGCCGAACTGGCGTTCGATCTGGGCCAGCGCGCTGTCGAGCGCCTTTTGCTTGTCTGCGTTTTTCTTGTCGCTCATCGTCAGAAGATCCGCCATTGTCCTGTCGCCTTCCCTTTTGTCACACCCTTGAACGGGCGGCAATCGCTGCTTTGTTCGCCTCTTGTTCCTTATGGGACCAAAAAGAGAACATTTCAACTAAAACTTACAATACTTACTGTTGGGCAATTGTGTTAAAGAGTCGTTTACGCCAATCTGCACCCGTAACAAAGATCGGCAAAAGGCAAATAAATGCTTGTTTTCTATAAGGAACGCCTTGCGTTTCTGGCTGTTCCAAAGACCGGCAGCACGGCCTATCATTCAGCCCTGCGCGAGCGCGCCGATTTTGTCGTAACCGGTCCACCGGATCTGAAACACGCTCCTGTACGGCGCTATGACCGCTTTTTTCAGAACATTTTTCGGAAAATGTACGACACCGAAATGGAGATCATGGCCGTCGTACGCGAACCGATCGACTGGCTGGGCAGTTGGTACCGTTTCCGCAGCCGCGATGGCCGGGTCGGGCATCCACATTCAACTCGTGACATATCCTTTGACGATTTTGTGCAGGCCTATATGAAATCTCCGCGCCCCGATTTCGCGGATGTCGGCAGCCAAAGTCAGTTTTTCCGCACCCGAAGCAACGGTTTTGGTGCAAGCCATGTCTTCAAATACGAAAATCAGGATAAGATTTTAAACTTCCTTCAGGATCGTCTGAACATGCAGATTAACCTGCAGCAGG
The DNA here is from genome assembly GCF_056539465.1 of Ruegeria sp. BB1. Lineage (NCBI taxonomy): Bacteria > Pseudomonadati > Pseudomonadota > Alphaproteobacteria > Rhodobacterales > Roseobacteraceae > Ruegeria > Ruegeria sp. BB1. Next base: position 536,789 of record NZ_JBQFVB010000001.1, on the reverse strand, counting down.
AAAATGTCTCACCCCGACGTGAGCTTGCCCTGTCACCTGAAACCGAGCGAAAATTTCGAAAACGCCACGACGCCGAGTTCATATGCCACGACGCTGCACTTTGATTTGGTCAGTTAATCTGTTGAAACACCGCTTCGGTCAGCTCATTCAATGAGAATGGTTTCGGCAAGAAGGCCGAATGCGCGATTTCCGGCCCGGAATCACCAAAGGCCCCTTCGGTATAGCCAGACATGAAGATCACCCGTACATCCGGACGCGTTTTCATCGCCTGACGCACCCAGGTTGGCCCATCCATCCCGGGCATGACCACATCGGTGACAAAAACATCGACATTCAACGCCCCGTCCTCAAGCAAGCGCAGTGCCTCTTCTGCCGACTCGGCCTCAAGAACGGTATAGCCCTTCAACCTTAATGCGCGTGTTGCAAAGGCACGCACCGGGGCCTCGTCTTCAACCAACAGCACAACACCCTCACCCTGCCGAGCGCTTTGCGTTTCGACCGCGGGCAACACCTCTTGCTGAACTTCCTGAGGCGCGGCGGACACCGGAAGGTAGACAATGAATTCAGTTCCATGTCCCGGAAGGCTGTCGACAAAAATGAACCCGCCCGTTTGCTTGACGATTCCATAGACCGTGGACAAGCCCAACCCCGTACCTTCGCCAGTGCGCTTGGTCGTATAGAACGGCTCAAATACCTTTTGCAGCTTGTCTGCCGGGATACCAGTGCCGCTGTCGATTACCTTGACGGTCACGTATTCCCCCGGCTGAACCGTGGCACGGTCGCGTGTGAAGGGTTGGCTCAGCACGACCACCTCGGTCTCAATCCGAATCTCGCCGCCATCCGGCATGGCGTCGCGCGCGTTCACAACTAGGTTCATCAGCACCTGCTCTAGCTGTCTTTTGTCCGCCCGGACGGGTTTCAGAACCGGATCATGGCTGAGTATCAGACGCACTTTTTCGCCCACCAACCGGTTCAGCAGGTGGATCAGATCCGAGATCGTATCGCGCAGGTCCAGCACCTCGGGCTGCAAGGTTTGTTTGCGCGAAAACGCCAGCAGCTGACTGACCAGAGCCGCAGCCCTGTTGGCATTCTGGTTGATCTGAACCAGATCGCCGTAGTTCGGGTCATTTTGGTCGTGCCGCAAAAGCAGCAGGTCGCAATGCCCGGAAATGGCTGTCAGCAAATTGTTGAAATCATGGGCAACGCCACCGGCCAACTGGCCCACCGCCTGCATTTTCTGACCCTGCACGAACTGTGCCTCAAGCGTTTTGAGTTCAGTAGCGTCATTCAACACCGCAATCAGGCAGACCTGCCCGTTGTTCACCACACGGTTTAAGGTGACCTGAACAAAAATCTCTTTGTCCTGGCGGGTCAGACGCAGAAACTCGGACCGCATCGTGGGTTCTTGTGCGGCGGTCCGCCCCAACCAATCCAAGATTGGATGCCCCAGCCCTTGCATAATCTGATCGACATTGGTTTCGTCGGGCTCGATATCGCCGATCAACTTTACCGCCAGCCGGTTCGCCTCGAGAATACGACCATCGGGGGCAAGGCGCATGATCGGCACTGGCAAATCGGCAAAGGATGTACCACTGCTGGCTTGCCGGTCCTGCGCCACAGGCAACACGAGCAGGTTTCGCACAGTGCCGGACCAGCCGAGTTCGCATACAATGGCTGAAACCGCACCCCTTGTTGTCTGAACCTGTACAATTTCACCCTGCGTAAGAGAATCGCTCGTGAGCACTTCGTTCAGCGCGTCCGGCCTCTGCCCCAGCATATGCGCCGCTGCGTCATTCACCCGCAGCAAAGTGCCGTTGCGCCCCTCGGTCAGGACCGGGATGTTGACCTCGTCCCACTGTCCAGGCGTATCCAGATGAAAACGCCAGCAAAACCGACCCTGACCAACGTTGAACACTGAAACCGGGATCGTTGACCCAACGGTCACAATGTCTTCGCGGGCTTTGCCATAAATTTCAGCCGATGACTGCAGTCGAAGCAAAATAGCCGGAGGGTTCGCGAACAGGGATTTCAGGCATTGCTCTAACCGACTGCCTGCAAAGGCCTGAAACTGCGCGCGTGCCTCGGGGTTGGCGGCCAGAATTTCGCCTTGGGCATTCGCAATCACGCAGGGAAACAGATCTTGCTCTGCAAAAACGGCCATGGTTTTCACCGCCTGCTGCGCCAAATAGTCCGTGATCTTCCCCCGAAGAACCACCAGAAACGAAGCGGCCAGGAGGGATACGCCCGCAACCATGAAGCCTGTATGCCAAACGTCGGGCAACAGCCCTAAAACCGGCGTCAGGCTTAGAAGCGCACCGATGACAACCAAAGAGGCAAGCCGCAGGCCGGATGGGGTTTTGTGGTCAGACGGATCGGCGAATACTTCCGTAGTGTCAGTCATAAACAACTCAAGTCGATGGGCTTTGGCGTAGTCAGCCCAAATAAGGTTAATGTCCGATTAAGCGAAACCGGATACTCTACCTAAAGTTGCTATGACCTGACGCACTATCGCGTCAAGTGTGCAGTGAAGAAACCATCAGCTCCGTGCGAAACAAGCCACGTTTTGCGAAACGCCTCGGACCACTCTGGATTGGCGCGCAGAAAGGAGGCGACGACAGCGCCGTTTTCATCCTCCAACATAGAACACGTCGCATAGGCCAAGACACCGCCCGGCGCGACCATTGTCGATAACTTATCCAGAATGGTCGATTGAATTCCGGTAAGCTCCTGCAAGCGACTTTCGGTTAGCGCCCACTTGCCCGCAGGCGCACGTCGCCACGACCCGCTGCCCGAACATGGCGCATCCGCGAGAATGACATCAAACGGCTTTTGCTGTTCGAGTTTATCCGTGGACACGATCTGAATCCGCACCCCCGCACGTTCCGCGCGCGCAGGCAGGTCGCGCATCCGGCCTGCGTTTACATCATGGGCAAACACCTCGACCCCCTGATGCGCGGCCAGGGCCAACGACTTACCACCCCCACCTGCGCAATAGTCCAGAACCCGCATCCCCGGGCGCAGATTCAAAGCGGCCACAACGGCCTGACTGGCGGCATCCTGAAGTTCGACCAACCCCATTGCATAGGTCCGGCTTTGGGCGATCTTGCGCGCGCCTTGGGTCACTTCCAAGGCTGTTTCGCAAGTTGGATGCGGGGCGGCTGTTATGTCTTCAGCCGCTAGCGATTTGCTTGCGAAAGCTACATCCGTTTTGACCAGATTAACCCGCAGATGCACCGGCGCGCGGTGTTGCAGCGCCCGCGCGACGGCAACTGCCTGATCTCCCAGTGAGGACTGAAATCTGGGCCAGAGCCATTCGGGAATGTCCAAAGACTCGGCATCCGAATGAAAATCACGCCTGACCTCACACTCAGATAAAACCGCGGGCGCGTGACGGGCGCCTGTGAACAAATCCTCCGGCCGTTCGCCAGAGGCGCGAAGCGCACCGATCATCAAACCTCGGCCAGTGTCAGCACCACCCAGCGCCGCATAGGACCGCTGACACCGCAACGCATCAAACACATGATCACGAACCGCAGCACGATCCTTGGACCCGGCAAACCGGCTGCGTCGCGCCCAGTTGGTCAGAGACTTCTCGACGGGCATACCCGACAGAATCTGGTCAAGGATTTCAATCGATGCCTGAATACGAGCGGCCGGGGTCATAGTGTTTTCCGATGCTGTTGTCTTGGCGCGTAAAGATGCGCTGAAAATGCAAAACGGCGCCCTGATCCGGACGCCGCATTACGCATTGGATACAATTACATCACCCGGTAGTTCGGGCTTTCACGGGTGATCTGCACGTCATGCACGTGGCTTTCTTTCAGGCCTGCACCAGTGATTTTGACGAAATTGCAGTTCTTGCGCATTTCTTCAACTGTCGCACAACCGGTATAGCCCATCGCCGCGCGCAAACCGCCAACCAATTGGTGGACCACCGCGCTGGCCGACCCTTTGTAAGGCACCTGCCCTTCGATCCCTTCGGGCACCAGTTTGTCGTTGGCCGCATCCTTCTGGAAATACCGATCTGCCGAGCCGCGCGCCATCGCGCCCAGGCTACCCATGCCGCGATAGGATTTGAATGAACGGCCCTGATACAGGATCACTTCTCCCGGGCTTTCATCGGTGCCCGCGATCATCGAGCCGACCATCGCACAGGATGCGCCCGCCGCAATCGCCTTGGCGAAATCGCCCGAGAATTTGATGCCACCATCCGCAATCACCGGAACATCTCCGGCGGCCGAAGCGCAATCCATGATCGCTGTCAGCTGAGGCACCCCGACCCCCGCAACCATCCGCGTGGTGCAGATCGACCCAGGCCCGATACCAACCTTGATCGCATCCGCGCCGGCATCGATAAGTGCCTTGGTCGCTTCACCCGTTGCCACGTTACCCGCAATGATCTGAACCTCATTTGACAGCGTCTTGACACGCTTCACCGCGTCCAGAACGCCTTGGGAATGACCATGCGCGGTATCGACCACGATGATGTCGACACCGGAATCCACCAGTTGCTCAGACCGTTCAAACCCGGCATCCCCGACCGAGGTCGCCGCAGCCACACGCAAACGGCCCAGGCGGTCCTTGCAGGCCGTTGGATTCAGCACCGCTTGTTCGGTGTCCTTCAACGTCAGCAGGCCGGTCAGCTTGCCCTCGCCATCGACCACCAGCAGCTTTTCGATCCGACGGGCTCGCATCAGGCTTTTGGCCTCTTCCAGATCGGCGGGCTCTTTCAGCATCGCCAGATTGTCCGAGGTCATCATCGCCTTGATCGGCGTATCATCCGAGGTCGCAAAACGCATGTCACGGTTTGTCACGATACCAACGACGCGACCTTGGTCATCAATCACCGGAAAGCCAGTAAAGTTGTAACGCTGCACCAGCGCCTGCGCATCTGCCAGCGTCTGATCCGCGCGCAGGGTCACCGGATTATACACAATGCCGGACTCAAACCGCTTGACCCGCCGCACTTCGCGGGCCTGTTCTTCGGTTGTCAGGTTCTTATGAATAACGCCAATGCCACCGGCCTGCGCCATGGCAATGGCCATGCGCGCCTCGGTCACCGTGTCCATGGCCGAGCTGAGCAGCGGGATGTTCATGGTAATCTCACGGGTCACGCGCGTGGTCGTGTCCGCCGTCGCAGGCAGCACCGTCGATGCCCCCGGAACCAAGAGTACGTCGTCAAAGGTAAGTGCCTCACGAATCTGCATCTACTAACCTCATGCAAAAGCCCGTTTGGCGGTGACCCTATTACATGGATTCATCCCAAGGAAAAGCCCCTGACCTAAACTAGTTTTCCCCCGCAAGCCGCTACCACAGTAAAAAACGACGTTCATTATCCAAAACGTGCCGCGGAATGCCCTTTCCCTTTGCGCACAAACCCATATCTTGCCGGCAAACGCGCGAATACAAAAAGGCAGGCCAGATATGACCACCGATCCCCTTGTTGTCTTTACCCCCTCGGGCAAACGCGGGCATTTCCCCGTCGGCACCCCGGTTCTGACCGCTGCCCGGCAGTTGGGCGTCGACCTGGATTCGGTCTGTGGCGGGCGCGGGATCTGTTCAAAATGCCAGATCACGCCCAGCTATGGAGAGTTTCCCAAGCACGGCGTGACTGTATCCGATGACGCGCTGAGCGAATGGAACGCGGTCGAACAGCGTTACGACGACAAGCGCGGGTTGAAAACCGGTCGCCGTCTGGGCTGTCAGGCGACGGTTCAGGGCGACATCGTGATCGACGTACCACCTGAAAGCCAGGTACACCGGCAGGTCGTCCGCAAGGCTGCCACCGCGCGCGCCATCACCATGGACCCGGCAACCCGGCTGTATTTTGTGGTGGTGGAAGAGCCCGATATGCACTCACCCACCGGCGATCTGGAGCGGCTGGAGCGTGCCTTGCGCGAACAGTGGCACATCGATGCCGTCACAGCCGATCTGTCGCTGATGTCCAAGCTGCAGCCGGTTCTGCGCAAAGGTAAATGGGAAGTTACCGTTGCTGTTCACAAAGGGCACAAGGATTCGGTCGCGAAGGTCGTTGAAATCTGGCCCGGCCTCCATGAAAGCGGGTTGTATGGGCTGGCTATTGACCTTGGCTCAACCACCATTGCCGCCCACCTGACCGATCTGGAAACAGGTGAGGTCAAGGCATCCTCGGGCCTGATGAATCCACAGATCCGCTTTGGCGAAGATCTGATGAGCCGCGTTTCATATTCGATGATGAACCCCGGCGGCGATCAGGAAATGACAAAAGCCGTGCGCGAGGCGATCAATGACCTGTCCACCTCGATTGCGGATGAAGCTGGGATTGATGCCGACCTGATCGTCGAAACCGTATTCGTCTGCAACCCGGTCATGCACCATCTACTGCTGGGGCTGGACCCGGTTGAACTTGGTCAGGCGCCGTTTGCTCTGGCCACGTCGGAAAGCATGTCCCTGCCCGCGCGTGAGATGGACCTGACGAAAATGAACCCACGCGCGCAGGTCTATATCCTGCCCTGCATCGCGGGTCATGTCGGCGCCGACTGTGCCGCCGTTGCCCTGTCCGAGGAGCCCGGAAAATCCGAAGACCTCGTTCTGATCGTCGATGTCGGCACCAACGCCGAAATTCTGCTGGGCAACACCAGCCGCGTTCTGGCTTGTTCCTCGCCCACGGGTCCTGCATTCGAGGGCGCGCAGATCAGTTCCGGCCAAAGGGCCGCCCCCGGAGCCATTGAAAGGATCGAGATCGACCCCGTTACCAAGGAACCCCGCTTCCGCATTATTGGTTCCGAGAAATGGTCTGACGAAGATGGCTTTGATCAGGACGTTGCCACCACCGGTATCACCGGCATCTGTGGTTCGGGCATCATCGAGGCGGTCGCTGAAATGCGCATCGCCGGGTTGCTGGATGAAAGCGGTCTAATCGGGTCGGCCGAGCAAACTGGCACCACGCGCTGCGTGCCCGAAGGCCGCACCCACGCCTACCTGATCCATGACGCCAGCGCCGAGGGCGGCCCGCGCATAACCGTGACCCAAGGCGATATCCGTGCCATCCAGCTGGCCAAATCCGCGCTTTATGCCGGTGCGCGCCTACTGATGGATGTCATGGAGGTCGATAAAGTGGATCGCGTGGTACTGGCCGGAGCTTTCGGTGCGCATATTTCGACCAAACACGCGATGGTTCTGGGCATGATCCCCGACGCGCCGCTGGACAAGGTCTCAAGCGCGGGCAATGCGGCGGGCACAGGTGCGCGGATTGCGCTGTGCAACATCACCGCCCGGTCCGAGATCGAGCGCGTCGTGCGCGAGATCACCAAGGTTGAAACCGCAATTGAACCCAAATTCCAGGATCATTTCGTCGCCGCAAACGCCATCCCGCACAAAACCGATCCGTTCCCGGAGCTGTCGCAGGTGGTCACCCTGCCCTCACCTACCTTCAACTCGGGTGGCGGGGCCGATGAAAAGTCTGGTCGCCGACGCCGACGCCGGTCATAGTCGCGTCACCTGAGGGAGGCGATCATGCAAGCAGCGAACGAAGAACAGGCCGAATTTTGGAGCAATTCTCCCTCTGGCGCCAATTGGCTCACCTATGAAGAGCAGATGGATGAAATGTTGGCCCCGGTTCTTGATCTGGTCCTAGACCGAGCCGGGCTACAACCCGGCATGCGGGTGCTGGATATCGGCTGCGGCACCGGTGCAAGCAGCGTCAGGGCGGCAGAGTCCGTAGGCGAAAGCGGTCACGTACTGGCGGCGGACTTCTCGCAGCCATTTCTGGACCGCGCGGGGCAACGGGCCATCGAAAAAGGGTTGTTAAACATCGACCTCCAACATGCCGATGCCCAGACCCACCGGTTTGTCGAGGCAGATCGCGACGCAATGATCTCGCGTTTTGGGGTGATGTTTTTTGAAGACACGGTCGCTGCCTTTGCCAACATGGCACGTGCGTTGAAGCCGGGTGGTCAGATGACCTTTGCCGCCTGGGGACCATTAGACGGAAATCCCTGGTTCAAGACACCGCATAGCATCGCATGTGCCCGACTGGGCAACCCACCTGTATTGGATCGAAACGCCCCCGGCCCATTGGCCTTTCATGACCACGAACGGGTCTCTGGCCTACTGGACCAGGCTGGCCTGACCGATATTCGTGTCGAACAAGTACCTGTCTTACTGCGCATTCGCGGAACGATCGAGGATTGCGCAACCTTGTGTACACGTATCGGTCCGGCGGCCCGTCTGATCGCCTATTTTGAAGGGGATGCCGAGGACGTATTGAATATCCAGCAAGGAATTACAAAGGCATTTCAACCGTATGCGTCTGAAAAAACGGTCGAAATCCCGGCTTTGATCAACCTGTTTCAGGCGCGAAAATCTGAGTAATTGGAGCGGGTAGCGGGAATCGAACCCGCGCGTTCAGCTTGGGAAGCTGACAGGCTACCATTACATCATACCCGCCGCGTGGCGCTGAATAGCACCGGCGATTGATTAACCGCAAGCGTCTTTCCATCTCAGCTCCCATTTTACTCGGTCCGGGCACGCAGGTCGTCGATCAGGGATTGATCCACATCCAGCGCCTCGCATGCCGCATCCAGCGTGCGCTGATCCAGATGCTGCGGGTTCAGGTCGATATCTTTCGAAAACGCGTCAACAATTGCCTGCATTGCTTTGATTCTTGCATATTTCTTGTTGTTGGCAGGGATCACATACCATGGCGCGACATCGGTTGAGGTACGGGCCAACATTTCATCTACGGCAACTTCTGCTTCGGCCCATCGTTCGCGGTTGCGAAAGTCCTCATAGGTCAGTTTCCACCTCTTCATTGGGTTGCGTAGGCGTTCGGTGAACCGCTCCATCTGTTGTTGCTGAGAAATGTGAAAGAACAGCTTTACGATGCGGGTGCCGTCATCCACCAGCATGCGTTCGAAATCGTTGATCTCGCGATAGGCTGCGCGCCAGCGCTCTTCCGGGGTGAACTTCTCGATCCGTTCGACCAGCACCCGGCCATACCAACTGCGATCAAAGGCAGAGATCGCGCCTTGAGGTGGCAACCTCTCCCAAAACCGCAACAGGTAGTGACGGTTCAGATAATAGTTCCGGGGTGCCCCAATCGGCCACACTTTGAAACTGCGTGGATCCAGAGCCTGACTGATCCGTCGGATCGTGCCGCCCTTGCCTGCCGCGTCCCATCCTTCAAAGACCAGCACGCCCTTGGTTCCGTGAAACAGAAACGCCTGTTGGATCAGCGCCAACTGCGCCTGCAACTCGGCCAGTTTCTTGAAATAGCTCTGCTTTCCCAATTTCAGGTTCAAGTCCGCGTCGGCGAGCTTTGGGGGGTGATGTCGGGTCATGATTGCGCTGGTCCTTCGTCATCTGTCCCAGTCAGTCTGACCCGCCAACCTCGCCTTAGCCTTGATTGGTATCAAGAACGAAAAAGGCCGGGCGCGAGGCCCAGCCTTTTCATTGTATTTGGTGTCCGGTTCAGGACGCGCGGCGACGACGACCACCGCCGCGACGGCCGCCAGCGGCGCCTGCGGCCCCAGCTTCGTCCGGCGCTTTGTTGAATCTGATCCACTCACCGCCATGCGGGTCGTTATTGGTCAGCAGGTTGGCGGCACGAATGGCCTCCATTTCCTTGCCAGCGCGCGGCTTGGTCGAACCCAGGCCAAACATCTGGACGAAAGCCTCGTCATCCATGCCTTCGGGCAAGATGATGCCAGCGGCTGTGACGGCCTCTTTCTTCTCGGCAATCTTTTTCTGCGTCACCGGCAAGGCGACCGGGTTCATAATCGCCGAGGTCATGCCAGCGCCCATTGCCATCGGCAGGAACGCGTTATTGATGCCGTGACGGTTCGGCAGACCGAACGAGATGTTGGACGCACCGCAAGTGGTGTTCACGCCCAGTTCCTCGCGCAGGCGACGGACCAGAGCGAACACCTGCTGGCCTGCGGTTGCCATCGCACCGATGGGCATAACCAGCGGGTCAACGACGATGTCATGGGCCGGGATGCCGAAATCAGCGGCACGCTCGACGATCTTTTTGGCAACCTCGAACCGCACATCGGGATCTTCGGAAATACCGGTGTCGTCGTTCGAGATCGCAACGACTGGAACGTTGTACTTTTTGACCAGCGGCAGAACCATTTCCAACCGCTCTTCTTCGCCCGTGACCGAGTTCAGCAGTGGACGACCTTCCGCGGCTTCCAAACCCGCTTCCAAAGCGCCGGGTACTGAGGAGTCAACGCACAGCGGCACATCGACCAGCCCCTGTACCAGCTCGACAATCTTGCGCATCAGCGGCGGCTCGGTCTCGTTCGGGTTGGGGTTCGAGTTGTAGACAACGCCTGCGTTGATATCCAACACGGTGGCCCCTGCGGCGACCTGTGCGATGGCGTCTTTCTCAACGGTTGAGAAATCGCCCGCTTCCAGCTCTGCAGCCAGCTTTTTACGACCGGTCGGGTTGATCCGCTCACCGATGACGCAAAACGGTTCGTCAAATCCCAGGACGGCTGTTTTTGTTTTTGATTCTACGACTGTACGGGTCATGTCCGTTCCTTAAGCGTTTGCAGGCTTTGCCGAAGCGCCGCCGTTATTGATCGCCCAGTTGGCGTTGGTCTTGATGCCACCAAGCGGGAAGAAGTGTACGTTGGTGATGTTGAAATCCGGGTTGGTCGCTTTGTGGTTGGCCAGCTCAGTCACAACATCGGTCGGTTCATACGGCAGCAAGAGCTTCGAGACATCCATAGCGCGTTTTTGCAGAACCTTCAGCGACGGGCCAACACCGCAGGCGATGGCGAATTTGATCAAGGTCTGCAGCTTGGCCGGGCCCGCGATGCCGATATGGATCGGCAGATCGATGCCCGCTTCTTTCAGGCTGTCGGCCCATGCGATGATCGGCTTAGCATCGAAAGCAAACTGGGTTGCCAGAGCCATTTCCGCATCGGTGGTTTCCGAGAATTTCTGCTTCCAACGCAGCGCGTCGTCGACATTCTTGGTCGAGCCGTCCGGGTCGATGTCCTTGTTGCCCTCGGGGTGGCCCGCCACGTGCAGACGCTTGAAGCCTGCCTTGTCGAACAGGCCGGATTCCAGCAGTTGCATCGAGCTGTCGAAATCACCGTGCGGATTGGCGACACCACCGGCCAGCAACAGCGCTTGATCAACGCCCGCTTCGCCCTGATACATCGAGATCCAGTTTTCCAGCGTGGCGGCATCCTTGATGATCCGCGCCGGGAAATGGGGCATCACCGGATAACCTTCGTCGGCGATCCGCTTGGCGGTCTTGACCATATCTTCGATGGGCGTGCCCTCAATATGGGCGATGTAAACGCGGGTGCCTTCGGGCAACAGCGCGCGGAAATCTTCGACTTTTTCGGCGGTGCGCGGCATCACCTCGATCGAATAGCCTTGCAAAAAGGCTTCGACGGTCGGATTCACAGGGCCGTTTTCGACCGCATCACGTTTCTTGAAGTTCAGCAAAGCCATTGCGGCCTCCCATATAGATTTTGGGCTCATGCCCAACCGTCATTGGCGATCAGAGCCTTGATGCGGTCCTGATCGTATTCCGTTTCCAAACGCACGGCCTCGGCCTCGGCAATCTCGGACGGGTCGCCCTCGACAGCAAAGGGTTCGGCCTTGCGCCACTCGGCCAGATAGGCATCGCTGTCCTTGGCGTTCACTTTCATCGCAGCCCGGTCGATGGCTTGTTCGAACCGCTCCTCCAACTGCCGCTTTGCGCCACGACGGCCTTTGCCGACGATGACTTGGGCGGGAATATCGCGCCAGTATACGATGGTGACGTCAGGCATTGCCGTTGATTCCTCCTAACCAGATGGATCGGTTCTAGACTTCTATATGGGTCAAAGTCGGTCGATTTTCGACACAAGCAGTCTTTCAAACGACGTTTTTGTCCCCCACAGGATACGGCGCTTGTACTCAATTCTCGCGCAAATGCGCACATCAAAATACTCATCACTTTAATGAGCGTCTTGCACGAAACATTTGGCCGACCTATGGTCGGGGTAACTCGAAAATCGGAGGGCGTTGAAGATGGCGCCCAAGCGTCCCAAAGGTGCGGGCGCGTTCCCCAAGGCGGTCGAAAGCCCCGCGCCGGCAAGACCCGATCCAGATGCGTTATATGCGGCGCTGGATCTGGGAACAAATAGCTGCCGCATGTTGATAGCCCAACCCAAGGGTAGCGGGTTTCATGTGGTAGACAGCTTTTCCAAATCCGTGCAACTGGGCGCGGGGCTGGAACGGACCGGACGGCTGTCTCGGTCGTCGATGGCGCGCACCATTCAGGCACTGCGCATCTGTCAGCAGAAACTGAAGCGAAACAAGGTCAAACGGATGCGCCTGGTCGCGACCGAGGCCTGTCGGCGCGCCAAGAATTCTCGCGACTTCATCCGGCAGGTAAAACGCGAGACTGGCCTGAATCTGGAAATCATCCAGCCCGAGGAAGAGGCCCGCCTGGCCGTGATCTCGTGCGCGCCGCTAGTGTCGACCAAGACCGAACAGCTATTGGTCGTAGATATCGGCGGCGGTTCGACCGAGTTGGTGTGGATCGACGTCTCTTCCGTACCGCGTCGGGATCGTCCGGCGGCGATTATGCGGCTGCACCACGGGTTTCATACAGCCGATAGCCCTTTCCCGGCAGCAAAAGTGGTGGATTGGATCAGCGTTCCGTTGGGGGTGGCCACTCTGCGTGACCAGTTCAATGATGTCGAAGACGACTCGGCTCGTTTCGCGCTGATGAGCTGGTTTTTTGAAGAAAACCTGGCCGATTTTGCCCCTTACAAGGACGAACAGGCCCGCGAAGGGTTTCAGATTGTCGGTACTAGCGGCACGGTAACGACCGTGGCCGCCTCGCATCTGGGGCTAAAGCGTTATGACCGGACCAAAGTGGACGGTTTGCGCATGACCAGCGATCAGATTGACAAAGTCATACGGGGATACTTAGAACTCGGCCCACTGGGGCGGCGGCGAGATCCGCGTATCGGCGATGACCGGCAGGCCCTGATCATGTCCGGCTCAGCCATTTTGCAGGCATTGCTTCGCTGCTGGCCCACTGACCGCCTTTCCGTGGCGGATCGTGGGCTGCGCGAAGGCCTGCTTTATGCGCAGATGAGTGCGGACGGTGTATTGGAAGACGGACCGTTCTAATGGCGAAGACACCAAGTGGCAAAAACAACTCGGGCCGCGGACAGCGCGACCTGAAGGTCAAGGTCAAGACTGCGCGCGGGCGCAAGCTCAGCTCGACCCGTTGGCTTGAGCGGCAGTTGAACGACCCGTATGTGAAGCGCGCGCAAGCGGATGGCTATCGCGGACGTGCGGCCTATAAGATTTTGGAACTGGATGACAAGTTCCGCTTTCTCGTTCCCGGTGCGCGCGTGGTCGATCTGGGTTGTGCGCCCGGTGGCTGGCTGCAGGTAGCCGTTAAACGCGTCAATGCGCTGGGCGAGCGATCTGGCAAACGGATTGGAACCGTTCTGGGCGTCGACTTACAAGAGGTTGAACCGGTTGCAGGTGCCGAGGCGCATGTGCTGGACTTCATGGAAGACGATGCCGACGAAAAGGTCAAAGCATGGCTGGGTGGCAAGGCAGATGTCGTGATGTCCGATATGGCGGCGTCGTCGTCCGGGCACAAGCAAACCGATCACCTACGGATCATGGCCCTGTGCGAAACCGCGGCCTATTTTGCCTTCGACGTGCTGGAAGAAGGCGGCACGTTTGTCGCCAAGGTTCTGGCCGGGGGGGCCGAGGGCGATCTGCAAAAGCTGTTGAAGCAAAAGTTCGAAAAGGTGGCAAACGTAAAGCCCCCTGCGTCACGGTCTGACAGTTCCGAGAAATTTGTTGTCGCCACGGGATTCCGCGGCTGACTTAATCATCAAGCCAGCTTCGATCACCGGTCAGGAATTGCTCGCGCAGCGACGCGGCAGCTGTGCTTTGCAACAGCAGGGCTTCGCCATGGTTGATGTATTCTGGCTTTCTCGCCTGCAGATCAGCGATCCTCTGGCCCAGGGACAAAGGATTTTGCAGCTGCGATGTGTGAACCGGTTTGTCAGACATGGGTCACCTCGGGGTCTGGCGGCGTTTCTACCTAGACCCATGGTTAACCCAATAATTAGTCGGGAACGTGGCAAAATCCGGGCCACGCCATGCCGGATTACGGGGTCAGCTGAGCCTTGAGCTGCAGCAATCCCGGATCTTCGGGCAGTATGTCTAGCCCCTCTTGCAGTACGGTGCGCGCGGCCTGTGGCCCGCGATTAATCTGCGCCAACTGCACCAACATCGGCCAGGCCTCGGCACGCTGTGGGTCCAGGGTGACAACTTCGCGAAAGGCTAGCTCAGCCGCAGGTGCGTTGCGGAACGTCAACGCCATTCCACCCAAAACAAGATGGGTTTCAGGGAAATCCAGCCGGTTCCCGATTGCACCCTGCCATTCGGCCATGCTCTGCGCCACTTGTGTTTGCTGCTCCGACGTCAGCGCCTGAGCCGGAATGTTCAGGAACTCTTTGGCTGCCGAAATACGCACGTTGCGCATCGGGTCAGAAAGCAACGGTTCCAACCGCCCTACCCGGTCCGGCAGCGCTGCCTCACGTTGCAACGCTGCTGCGTTGGCGCGCACTAAGGGGTTAGTGTCCGACAACAATGGTGCCGTTTTTGCCGCAACCTCGGGCGAGGCGAAGGGCTGCAATAGATACGCCGCCGTGGCGCGCACGATGCCAGCCATGTTTGGGTCAGTCGCTATTTCCAGCAAAGCCTCTGGCCCGTCAGCCTGCCCGGTCAGAGCCACCTGAAACGTCGTCCCGAAATGCTCACGACGTTGGGTGGAGTCAGGAAACCACCCTTGGATTTGTCCCGCGGCCCAGGCTTGATCTTCGGATTGGTGGCAATCGGTACAGGCGTCCTGCCCCAACCCCAGATCAGGGCGCGGGATGCGAAAGCTGTGATCGCGTCGCCAATCGACACCCATATATACCCGCTCGATCATATGACAGGATACGCACTGGGCGCCTGCGCTGTCGTCCGGGTGATGATGATGCGCCGGTGTATCGTAATCTTTGGCCGTCAGGGTCGGGAAAACTGGATTTCCCGCCGGGGAATGGCACTGGGTACACACGCCATTTCCCTCGGCCTTCAGCTCGGCGCTGTGCGGGTCGTGGCAATTCATACAACCGACGCCCTGCGCATACATCTTGGACTGCAGGAATGAACCGTAGACGTAGACCTCGTCCAAAATCTGGCCGTCAGGGTGATAGAGGCCTGGGCGTAGCACCGACAGGTTATAAGCGTCATGATAGGGCGTTCCCGGCACCGGGTTTCCATCGCCGTGTGCTTCACGCCGGGAATGACAACCGGCGCATTGCTGGATTTCCGCCTCAGTCTGGCCTTTTCCCCAATCCATGGTGAACCCAAACGCGCTCAGATCAGCGCTGATGTTATCTCCTTGCGTCCAGTCGATATGGGCCGAGGATGGGCCATGGCAGGCCTCGCACCCGACCCCAATCTCAACCTGAACTGAGCTGTAATTGCGGGTCTGCCCATCGTAATTCTTTTCAAACCCTGTAGCGTGGCATTCAGCGCAACGAGCGTTCCAGTTCTTATACGGCCCGGTCCAGTGCAGACCATCATCCGGGGGAAGGTCCTGATCGGGATAGAGGTGATACCAGCGTTGTTCGTCCGTATCCCAAACCACATCGAAACTCTGCAAACGACCGGACTCGGTTTCGAACAGGTATTGCTGCAACGGTTCAATACCGACCACCGAATGCAGATCGTAAAGGGTTGTAGTGCCATCCTTTTCGGTCACACGGGCTTGCACCATATCGCCTGTCTGGCTGAACTCGACAGACATGTCGTCATGATCATACCGCGTTCCGTCAAAATCAGCCGCGACGTGCCCGTCTTCTACCTTGGTCCAGGCCAAAGCGTGATGGGATGCAGACCAGGCCTCGGCCTCAGCCTTGTGGCACGCGATACATTGGTCCGAGCCGACATACTCGGGCGATTGAGCAAATGCGTAAACCGGTGCCAGCACCCCGAAAAGGAATACTGCCGCCCTCATGCCGCTTGCCCGTCCAGCTCATCCTGCATATCCATCAACGCCCCGTTATATTCGGCACCCAGGATCAGCATCGCGGCACACAGATACAGAAAGATCAGCGCGGCCATCGCCCCGGCCAGACCTGCGTAGGTGGCGCTGTACGAGGCGAATTGCGCGATATAAACCGAAAACCCCCAACCTCCCGCAGCCCAAAGGGCAAGCGTCAGCACAACGCCCGGCAGAATCTGGCGCAGCTTGTGCCGTCCCGTTGGCAAGACCAGATGTGCCAGGACAACAACACCTGCGGGAACGGCTACCGTGAAAGTCCAGCGCAGACGATCCACCGACAACCAATCGGACACGTTCACATCCGTCTTCTCGGACACCAACTGCGTATAGACTGGCAGAACCACTTCGACCGCCGCTATGATCATGATTGTAAGACCACCAACAATCACCAGCACCAGACACAACAGCCGCGTTTTCCAAAACGGCCAGCTGTCGTGGTCGTGATAGGCTTGATTCATGGCCTTGCGCACGGCCAATACCCCGTTTGAGGCAAAAAACACCGCCAGCAAACCGCCCAAAGTGATTACCCCTGAACCAGATTCCGTCAGGACCGAGCGCAGTTCAGCCACAATCGGCCCGGCCACATCTTTTGGCCAGGCACCAAAAATCAGCTCGATCAATTCGTCAGTGACGTAATCCTGTGACAGTGAACCTGCCAAAGCCACGGTAAACAGGGCAAACGGAAAAAGCGCCAACATTAGAGACATGGCGACATGGCTGCTCATGACGAAGCCGTTCTTGGCGTCAAAGCGGACAATAGCCACCCAAAGTGCCCGAACCGGTCGGCTCAAATAAGGAATCACACGCGCGTTCATTCCCAAAGCCTAACCTGCCTGTGGCACCCAAAGAACCGGCAATCCCGCGATCTACCCAAATAATCTCAGACAAAGGTTTGGACGCATTGCATAATCCGGCTCTGCTGTGCAGGATCGCTATGCGCGCTAAGGACAGTTCCCGAGACAGGCCAAGCTATGACACTGGACAATGACGAAACCACAACACCGACAAAGCTGAAGCTTTCCGTTGTGCGCGACGTGTCGATTGTGGCAACGCTGCTGGTGCTGGGGCTATACGCTGGTTCCGCGTTTCTGATCCCGCTGACAATGGCCTTGCTGGTCAATGTTCTGATCATCGCACTGAGCGACCGGATCATCGCCCTGACCCGCATGCCGGTGTGGTTGGCCAATGTGGCCGGTGTCACCGTCGTTTTGGCCGGGTTGTTCGTGATCATGTATATTTTGGGCAGTCAGGCCACCCAATTCGCCCGCACGATCGGCACTTACGAAAACCAATTCGACGAGACGGTCAACCGCGTCACCGGTTGGGTTGGCAATGACGTGACCACATTTATCCGCGACAACCTGATCAACATCGACATGTCTTATATCGCGCGCGTTCTGTTGGGCAGCGCTACATCCCTGCTGAACCAGTTTTTCCTGATCAGCCTATATGTCGCCTTCCTGATGGCCGAACGATTGGCCTTTCGCAAAAAGATCCAACTGGCCGCGGGCGATCCCAAAACAGGTATCGAATTCGCTGCCATTCTGGATGCGATTTCGTTCAGCCTGCAACGCTATGTCGGTGTGAAAACACTGATCAGCCTGATCACAGCAAGCATCAGCTACTCAGTCTTCAAGATACTTGGACTGGAATTCGCCGAGACCTGGGCCGTCCTGACCTTCGCCCTGAACTTCATCCCGTCTATCGGCTCGATCATCGCGGTGATCTTCCCATCCCTGATCGCGTTAGTGCAGTTTGAAAGCATCGGACCATTCCTGATGATCATCTTGGGCTGCGGCACGCTTCAATTCCTGATCGGCAACTTTCTAGACCCCGCACTGCTGGGACGTTCGCTGAATATGTCCACCTTTCTGGTCATTCTGGCGCTGATGTTCTGGACCACGATTTGGGGTTTGATCGGGGCGTTCCTCAGCGTGCCGCTCACCGTTTGCATCCTGATTGTCTTTAGCCATATTCCGGCCCTGCGTCCGATTGCGATCCTGATGTCTCTGGACGGAAGGCTGGGGGAAGACATCCGCCATGGTGTCGCTAGCTAGACGATGCCTGCGCCCCTGTTCATCGGATCCGAGATCTATCGCAGCTCGACCTATGGTTCAAAACACCCGCTGGCCATTCCGCGCGTGTCTACCGTCATGGATCTGTGCCGGGCGCTAGGGTGGTTGACGAGTTCGAACTATCGCGTCAGCCCGTGCGCAAAACCTGCTGCACTTCACGCATTTCATACACCCGATTATATCGAAGCGTTGCAACAGGCTGAGCGGGATCAGGCCGTATCGGATGAAACGCGGGCGAAATACGCGCTGGGCACATTGTCGAACCCAGTATTCACCGAGATGTACAGACGTCCCGCCACCGCCGCTGGTGGATCAATGTTGGGTGCAGAGCTGGTCCGTGATGGAGGCATCGTCTACAGCCCGGCCGGCGGCACGCATCACGGCCTGCCGAACCGCGCCAACGGGTTTTGTTATCTGAACGACCCGGTTTTGGCGATCCTGACCTTGCTGAAGAACGGCCTCGACCGGATCGTCTATGTTGATATCGATGCGCATCATTGCGACGGGGTCGAGGCCGCCTTTCACGGTTCAACTAAGGTTCGCATGATCTCGGTTCACGAAGCGCGGCGTTGGCCGTTCAGCGGAACTTTGACCGACGATGCAGGTGGGGCCGCGTTCAATCTTCCAGTTGGGCGAAACCTCAATGATGACGAATTCGATGCCATTCTTGATCAACTTATCCTACCCGCGACCGCATCATTTCGACCACAGGCCATCGTAATGCAATGCGGCGCGGATGCCGTGACCGAGGACCCGCTGTCGCGTCTGACGTTGTCAAACAACGCCCACTGGCGCACCGTTGCCAACCTGCGCGATATGGCGCCCCGACTGTTGGTCCTGGGCGGTGGGGGATATAACCCCTGGTCCGTCGCACGGCTGTGGAGCGGCGTTTGGGCGACCCTGAACAAGATCGACATACCCGAGACACTGAATGCCACAGCGCGATCGGTGCTGGGTGACCTGACCTGGAGCCGCGCGGCTGGCAAACGCCCTCCGCGACACTGGTTCGAAACCTTGTGCGACACGCCGAACTACGGCGATATTCGCCCCGAATTGCAGAACGACCTGCAACAATTAGCGGCCCGGATTTCATAGTGGATTGGTGGCGATAACGCTGCTAACCTTCGATCATTATTAAATATTCCTGACCATTCCGCTTCGGCGCAGCCCTGGTATGTCTTTTTCTGACATCTGGCCACGATTGGACCAAGTAAATGAATGCACTTAATCAGATAAATGATCTCAAAGCTCGCATGGGCAAGTCAATTATCGGGCAAGTCGAGGTAATTGACCGGCTGCTAATTGGATTGCTGGCGAACGGAAACCTATTGATCGAAGGTCTGCCGGGTCTGGCAAAAACTCGTGCGGTCAAAGCCATGGCGCGCAATCTTGATGCAGATTTCAGCCGGATACAATTCACACCAGATCTGCTGCCATCCGACGTAACCGGCACCGAAGTATTCCAACAAACCAGTGACGGCGGCACGTTCCGGTTCGATCCTGGCCCGATCTTTGCCAACATCGTGCTGGCCGATGAAATCAACCGCGCGCCTGCCAAAGTCCAAGCCGCGCTGTTGGAGGCGATGGAGGAACGGCAAGTCACCGTTTCAGGCACCACACACAAAATGGAGCCTTTGTTCATCGTGATGGCTACGCAAAACCCGATTGAGCAAGAGGGCACTTATCCCCTGCCCGAAGCGCAGATGGATCGGTTCCTTATGCACGTTCAGATCACCTACCCCCCGGTCGAAGACGAGGTAGAGGTTATACGGCTGGTGCGCGGTGAAGAAGTCGCCGCCGGGACCGGCGTATTCAGAAAGACCCGAACCCCGATCCCGCAAGACGCCGTTTTTCAGGCACGGCTCGAGATAGGGCAAATTCATGTGTCCGACGCAATGGATCGATACATGGCTGATTTGGTGCAGGCGACCCGCACACCCGAGAAGTTCAGCGATGAACTGGCCAGTTGGATTGAAATTGGTGCCAGCCCACGTGCCTCGCTTGCGCTGGACAAGTGCGGACGCGCGCATGCCTGGATGAATGAACGCGATTATGTGGACCCCGCGGATATTCGCGCCGTTGCCCACGACGTGTTCCGCCACCGCATCACGCTTAGCTTTGAGGCGCAAGGAAGCGCCAAAACACCGGATGACGTGATAACGGAAATCCTGCGCCTAGTGGCGCTGCCCTGATTGATCGGAGAGAAGTTCGTGGCCCAGACCGCCACATATCCTAATGACCCACGCATTCATGTGGATGCCCAACACCTGTTGCGGCTTGGCGCGAAGTCGCGCGCGCTCAGCCTTTTGCCGAGACAACCTGCGCGCTCAATCCTGAATGGCCGCCATGCGTCACGGCTGCGAGGGCGCGGTCTGAATTTCGAAGAACTGCGCGGCTATCTCCCTGGCGATGACATACGGACTATCGATTGGAAAGTGACGGCGCGCACCGGAAAACCTCATGTTAGGGTCTATACCGAAGAACGGGATCGCCCTGCCCTGCTGTTGGTCGATCAACGCGTTTCGATGTTTTTCGGTACCGAAGTGTATATGAAATCAGTCATCGCCGCCGAGGCCGCCGCGATTGCGGCCCATCGCGTCCTGTCGCAAGGTGACCGTGTCGGCGGCATCGTCTTCGGCGACACTGATCTGGCCGAACACCGCCCGCAACGCCGCGCCGCTGCCTTAACGCGGTTCTTATCGTCGGTCGCTGCGTTGAATGGCGATTTGAACGCGTCCTTGCGTCCCAAACCGACCATCGCGCTGAATGACGTGCTGAGACAGGCAGTCGGTATTGCACATACCAACGCGTTGATCTGTGTGTTTTCGGATTTCGATGGTCTGGACAGGGCATCAGAACGCCTGCTGAGCCGCTTAGCGCAATCCAACGACCTTATTCTGTTCAATATTTCCGACCCTAGTGCGCATCAACTGACCGCAGGCTTGAAGATGACGGTTTCGGATGGGACGAAACAAATCGAGCTCGACAGTTCCGACCCGGACCTGTCCAGCCGTATCAAGGCTGCAATGGATAATAGGTTGGCGCAATTGCAACACTGGTCACGGCGCTATGGCTTCCCGATTGTCCCGCTGACAACGTCCGAGCCGGCCCTTGATCAATTGCTGAAATTGTTCGGCCATCCCGGAGGACGGACATGAGCGTCGATGTGGACGGCAAATCCCTCGTCGAACTGCTCGACATGCTGGTGCCCGCACCTGCGCCCGAGCCAATTCCAATGACACCGCAGACCTGGGGTTGGCTGGCTCTTGCAGTCGTTGTAGTGGCAGTCATTGTTGTGGGACTTCATTTGTTTCGCGGACATCAGCGATCCAACGCATACCGACACGCCGCACTTGCCGATCTACAAGCCGCGAACGATGACCCTGCAAAAGTCGCAGAGATTTTACGCCGTACGGCACTTGTTGCATATCCACGCGCGAAGGTTGCCAGTTTGCATGGGCAAGAGTGGCTAAACTTTCTACAGCAAACTGCTGAAAAAATGCCAGTTTCCTCTCCGACATCTCGCCTACTACTCGAAGGGCCCTACAGAATAAGCCCATCAAGTCCGGAACTGTCACATATGGCACGGGTCTGGATACAAAGCCACAAACCTGAAGGAGGGCGCAGATGATTTCATTCGCCGCGCCCTGGGTTTTTCTGATATTGCCCTTGCCGCTGTTGGTCTATTGGTTTGTTCCACCGCATCGCGAACAAACCAGCGCAATTCGCATCCCGTTTTTCCGCCATGTCGCCAAGGCTGCAGGGGCTGATCCGCAATCGGGGTCTATGATCTCACAGCGGTCAATGCTGCAAGCATTCGTGGCCACCTTGATCTGGCTGCTGCTTGTTACAGCCCTTGCTCGTCCTGAAAAACTGGCTGATCCTATTGTCGTCGAAAAATCTGCGCGGGACGTTGTGTTGGCTCTCGACATCTCAGGGTCGATGGATCAACGCGACTTCCAATCCACAGATGGAACGCCCAAGCAGCGCCTTGCTGCTGTCAAAGACGTGTTGCGCGCATTTATTGCCGAGCGTCAGGGTGACCGGATGGCGCTTATTATCTTTGGTACCCGCGCCTTCGTACAGGCACCATTTACCGAAGATCTTAATAGTTTGAATGGGTTCCTGGATCAAACTCAAGTCGGCATGGCGGGTCCGAATACGGCTTTGGGTGATGCGATCGGGCTTGGAATACGTATCTTTGACTCAAGCGAGGTAGATCAGCGTTTGATGATTGTACTCAGCGACGGCGCGGATACGTCCAGCCGCATGACGCCCGCCAACGCTGCAGCCATCGCAGCGGATAAAGGTGTGGTCATTTATACCATCGGCGTTGGTGATCCTGACGCCACTGGCGAAGACCGTGTGGATCTGGAAGCGCTGCAAGCCATCGCGGATCGTACTGGTGGCCAGTATTTCTTTGCCAACGATCAGGCCGCGCTGAGCGACACATACCAACGAATTGATGAGCAAAACCCCAGAATTGTCGAAACCCAAAGCTACCGCCCACGCGAAAGCCTGACGCATTACCCGTTGCTGATGGCGCTGATCGTTTTTCTTTGCAGTTCGACCGGCTTTCATTTCGCACATCGTCACAGGAGAGCGACATGATCGACGCTGTGACTGAATTTCATTTTATCAGAATAATTTACCTTCTGTTCCTAATCCCAATTGCAGGGCTGTGGTGGGCGATCCGCCCGAAACGCAAAGGGCTATCTGACCTGCCTGCTGGTATAGCTCCTCATTTGGCTAAAGCACTTTTGTTAGGTGCCGAAGCAAACCGCCGGATCTATCCGATCGACGTTGCCATGACCGTCGCCGTTCTACTCACGCTGGCCGCTGCTGGTCCGACCTGGACGCGGGCGGCCAACCCCCTGATCGCGGATACGGCCCCCCTGGTGATTGCCTTGAAAGTTACCGATAGCATGGAGGATACCGATCTGACCCCGTCGCGCCTGCAACGGGCGAAATTCAAGATCACCGATATCATCAACGCACGGGCTGGCGCACAGACCGCTTTGATTGCCTATGCAGGCTCATCGCACCGGGTTGCACCCCTGACCGAGGATGCGAACATCTTGCGTCCATTGCTGGAGGGCCTGACCCCTGCCGTGATGCCAAAGTCCGGAGATGCCGCAGGAGACGCTTTAGTACTGGCGCAAAGCATCTTGGATGAAAGTCAGACACCAGGCGCAGTGCTGTTTGTTCTGGATGATCTAGACCCCTCGCAGATTCCAGAATTCGAAACCGCGTCATCACAGATGTTTTTTCTGACTATGCTGCCTAACAGCCAGGAAATCGTTCAGCTCAACAACCTGAAAAACGCCGAAGTGGTCCCGTTTTCAACTGATGACCGGGATGTCACGCGACTGCTGAGGCAAATACAGACAGCTTATGTCGATGCTCTGGATGACGGGGACCGGCTTGATTGGCAAGACCGAGGGTGGATTCTGGCCTGGCCAGCTGCGCTGTTGTCCCTTCTTTGGTTCAGGCGGGGTTGGGTTATCCGGTGGGCCATGCTGGGGCTATTCCTTGTTCAACCGTCTGGCCCGGCCAATGCCGACGGATGGCGCGATTGGTTCCTGACGCCCGACCAACAGGGCCAGATCGCCATGAACCAAAAGCGCTTTGCTGATGCGGCAGAGTTGTTCGAAGACCCATATCACAAAGGTTACGCTCGTCTAAAAACAGGCCAATACCCCGAGGCCGCGGCGATCTTTGCGGAACTTAAAACGCCTGAAGCAGCCTTCGCCGAGGGAATGGCACGCATCCGAAACCGGGAATACAGACCAGCTATTTCGGCCTTTGAAACTGCGTTAGAGCGTCGCCCTAACTGGCCGGATGCGCAACATAATCTTGAAGTTGCCACGGCCATTTTGGACTATGTTGAAACCACTCGCGAACAATCTGATACCGGTGAAGAGGCAGGTATCGGCGCGGATGACACCGTATTCGACAACGACGCAGGTCGGGGCGAAAACACAACCATTCAAGCCCAAACCGACGGCAGCCAGCCCCTTTCCGCGGATCAATGGATCAGCGCCATCGACACAGACATGCAGGACTTTCTGCGCAATCGGTTCTTGTTGGAAAATCAGGAGCGAACGCAATGAAGCGCCTTCTCCTCCTGCTGCTTTTGTTACCCAGCGCAGTGCTTTCGCAAGGAACAACTGCAATCCAACCTCAAGTGACGGTGGAGACGCCGACCGAAAACGTGATCGTGGGGCAACCGGGGATCGTGCGCATCAAGGTACTGGTTCCTACGTTCATGCCGTCTCCTCCCGTCTTCCCGTCATTGGAACAGGAAAACCTGTTGGTCCGGCTTCCTGAACGCGCATCAGGTCCCGTCAGTGAGCCCGTGAACGGTGAAACATGGTCCGGGGTTCAGCGCAGCTATCGCATTTACCCTCTGCTTGCCGGGCAAATCAGCCTTGGCGTCACCGACATGAAGGTGACGTTTGCCGACCCTGAAACGAATGCTCCAATACAAGTCTCGGTCCCGCTTTCACCGATCGCAATCAATGCTGTTGTCCCAGACGGTGCAGCCAATCTGAACCCTCTGATCATCGCGACGGGTTTTGAATTGGAGCAAGAGGTTGAGGGCGTGACTGAGATGCAGGCCGGAGATGCGATTACACGGCGGTTAACAGCGCGTATAACCGGCACCAGCCCGATCCTTATTCCGAAACTTATTCCTAAATATCAAGAACCTCTGCTGCGCCCTTACCCCAAGGAACCACGCTTAACTGAAACCGAGGATCGAGGTATTCTGTCCGGCCAACGGGTCGACGAGGTAGTGTACCTTGCCCAAGATGGCGGCCAAGCGCAGCTGCCGCCCGTGTCCATCCAGTGGTTCAATCTGTCAACTGACGCGGTCGAGACAGTTGAAGTACCGGGTGTGGATCTGACGCTCACCGCGCCCAGGTCGAACCCTCTGTCGACGGACAGGATGGTTGAATATGCGCTTTGGTTGGGATTGGCGGCAATTGTTTTTTGGGCGTCTTTGCGTTGGGGCACACCGCGCTTTCGCACTTGGAAAGACGCGCGGCACCAAGCATATCGCGCATCGCCTGCATTTGCTCTGGCGGAATTGCAACGCGCGCTAAAGGCCCATGATATTTCCGCAGCTTATTCAGCGCTGGAAACCTGGAAAACCCGCAGCAGTGATCCACAAGGGTATCGGGAACTTGAGGCACAGTTGGCAAGGATTGGATGTGCACGGTATGCATCTGATATCAATCGGAAAACACCGGATTGGTCCGCTGCAATTTCGGCCATGAAGGAACTTGCAGAAACCCCACAATCGCAGGCTCAACCGCTTCCACCGTTGAATCCTTAACGCTTAGGTCTGGCAGTTCGCGATCAGCGCCTGTCTGTTCTTCAACCGCACCCGTCCATAGCCGAGTTCAATCAAGTCCAAGTCAGCAAGGCGGTGTAGGCTGCGATGCAAAGTAGGTTGTGACACAGCGATCATCTCGGCCAATTCTTCCTGTGACACGACGATCCATCCATCACATTTCGAGGTGCCTTCATCCAGATGCAGCAGCCTGAGAACTAACCTCTTTTCGCTGCCCGTGACCGCCAGGTTTGCCATGATCCGAAGGGCGGTCTGCATATTCTCGTGGGTCAGCGCGTAAAAGTCCCGAACGTAGTCAGGCTTGGACTGAACCAACTTGGTCACGCGGCCGTTTGGGAAGTATAACGCGTGCGTCTCTTGCGTCGTTACGACACTAATCAGACGCGGTTCATCCGCAAACAACGCCAGATCCCCGACCCAAAACCCCGCGCCTTCGCGATGCAGAACGAATTCCTGCCCGTCATCCGCCGGAGCGGTGATCTGCACGCCACCGCTGAGGACAGCAAAGACCCCGTTGGACGGATCGCCATGGTGATACAGCGTTTCCCAGGCTTCATAGGTTTTCGGGACCCCGCACTCCAACAAATCACGCTGAAATGCGGCGGAACGTTTGCTGAACCAGCCTCCGCCCTGCAAGAGTTTCATATTATTCGCTTTGTCAAACATTAGAATTTTTCAATATCATCATATGATGAGTTTTCAATCTCATTGATCGCCTAACCTGAGCACGCTCGATTCCCCTACGGGTGATGTAACGCCGTTCAGAAATCGACCATTTCTTGGCAGCTTATTGGCTGAAACAGCCAGCCTCCAACTAATTTTCACCTCCGGGTTTTTTCGACCCTTTCAAATCAGGAGTACATCATGTCACCACCACGTTCGATTGCATACAGTTGGCGCAGTGGCTTGCGCCGAGTTGCTGTGGCTACATTCGCCGTTGCGTTGGCAATTCCCGCCTGGGCGCAGGAACAAAAACCCAACATCCTGGTCATCTGGGGGGACGATATTGGACAATCCAATATTTCGGCCTACACGATGGGTTTAATGGGGTATCAGACGCCCAATATCGATCGCGTCGCCAAGGAAGGGATGATCTTCACCGACTATTATGGCGAGCAATCCTGCACCGCGGGCCGGTCATCCTATATCATGGGGCAATCAGTATTCCGGACCGGGTTGTCCAAGGTTGGATTGCCGGGTGCCGATCTGGGTATGCAGGTCGAAGATCCAACCATCGCAGGCTTGTTGAAGGACCACGGCTATGCTACTGGTCAATTTGGTAAAAACCATCTGGGCGACAAGGATGAGCATCTTCCGACAAATCACGGATTTGATGAATTTTTCGGAAACCTGTATCACCTGAATGCCGAGGAAGAACCGGAAAATGAAGACTATCCCGGCGACGCGGTTCTGGCCGATGGGCGCACCTTCCGCGAAGCGTATGGCCCGCGTGGTGTAATCAAATCCAAGGCGGACGGCACCATAGAAGACACCGGCCCCCTGACCCGCAAGCGCATGGAGACGGTAGACGAAGAGACCGTTGCCGCTGCAATTGACTTCATCAAGCGAGCCCATGAGCAAGGCCAGCCTTTCTATGTCTGGTGGAACGGCACTCGGATGCATTTCCGCACCCACGTCAAGGATGAGATGCGCGCGCAAGCGAACGATATCATTGGTGGCGTTGCAGACGAATACACAGCGGGCATGATTGAACATGACATGCATGTGGGGCAGTTGCTGGACCTGCTGGATGAGCTTGGAATCGCAGACAACACGATCGTCCACTATTCCACCGACAACGGACCGCACATGAACACATGGCCGGATGCTGCCATGACACCGTTCTGGGGCGAAAAGAACACCAACTGGGAAGGCGGATGGCGCGTTCCATCGATGGTGCGCTGGCCCGGCCAGATCGAAGCTGGTTCGGTCACCAATGAGATCGTGCATCACATGGACTGGCTGCCGACCTATCTGGCCGTCGCTGGTGATCCAGAGATCAAGGAAAAGCTGAAGGCTGGCTATAGCTCCTCCGGCATGGGCCGAGATTACAAGGTGCATCTGGACGGCTACAACATCCTGCCTTTGCTGACTGGTGAGGCCACGGAAAGCCCCCGACGTGAAATTTTCTATTTCTCGGATGACGGTGACCTGACCGCGCTGCGTTTTGACGATTGGAAGCTGATCTTCCTAGAGCAGAAGGCATGGGCCACCCTGCGCGCCTGGATCGAGCCCTGGACCGAACTGCGTATTCCTCTGATCGTGAACCTGCGTCGTGATCCGTATGAGCGCGCGTATCGGACCTCCAACACCTACTATGACTGGCTGTTGGACCGGGCTTATTTCCTGGTGCCAGCACAGCAATATGTCGGGTCTTTCTTGGAAACCTTCCAAGAGTTCCCGCCACGCCAGAAAGCGGCAAGCTTTAATCTGGATCAGGTGATGGAGAAACTGGTCACGCCGACCAACAACTAAGCCCCTCGCAAGCTTAGGGTCGCCGGTTCAACGGCGGCCCTTTTCACGTTGAAGAAAAAGGAATTTCTCATGAAGACCGCCCTTCTCGCTGCTGCCGTTTTCATGGCCCCGTCGATTGCCCTGGCCGACCCGCTGCCCAGTTGGGGAACCTCTGCGTCGAAGGATCAGATTGTTGCTTTTGTTGACGCCGTCACCGATCCGGACAATCCCGATTACGTGACACCAGCAGACCGGATCGCCGTGTTCGATAATGACGGGACGCTTTGGGCGGAACAGCCGGTGTATTTCCAACTGACCTTCGCCATGGACCGCCTTGCCGAAATGGCCGCGGCTGATCCTTCGATCCTGACCAGCCCAACGCTGGAAGCTGCGGCCAAGGGGGATATGGAGGCCATCGCGGAAGGCGGCCATGAGGCCTTGATCGAAGTCCTGAATGCCTCGCATTCCGGGGTCAGCGTCGAAGAGTTTCAGGCCTCGGTCACCAAATGGCTGGACACCGCGCGTCACCCCGATACCGGGCTGCCCTATGACCAGATGACTTATCAGCCAATGGTGGAACTGCTACGCTATCTCAGGGATGAAGGGTTCCGCACTTACATCGTTTCGGGCGGCGGACTGCATTTCATGCGCGTGTTTGCCGAGGACGCCTATGGCGTGCCGCCAGAGCAGGTACTGGGCACCTATACTGCCACCACTTATGAAACGGCCGAAGGCAAACCCACGATCATCAAGGCACCCGGCATTGCTTTTATAGACGACAAGGAAGGCAAGCCGATCAATATCGAACGCACCCTTGGCAGGCGCCCCATTCTGGCCGGTGGAAATTCGGACGGGGACTTTGCCATGCTCGAGTGGACAACCGCCGGGCACGGACCGCGTTTGGGCGTCCTGATCCATCACACCGACGCTGAAAGAGAATGGGCCTATGACCGTGAAAGCCCGATCGGAAAACTGGTCGACGGGTTGGACAAAGGCCCCGATATGGGCTGGGTCATCGTGGATATGGCGCAAGACTGGAATCGCATCTACACTGGGTCGGAATAAGGCACTCAGAGAACGATAACCTCATGTGGACATTACTTGTTTCCGCTGCCGTCCTCGTCCTGTACGTTACGGCTGTGGTTTTTGCCATACGGGCGGCGCAGACCGCCCGAACACCGCAGGGCGCGGTTGGCTGGGTGGTGTTTCTGATCTCAGCCCCGATGCTCGGCGTACCCATGTATTTGTTTTTGGGCCACCACCGATTTCGCGGGTATCGCATTGCGCGAAAACACAGCGAACGCGTCGTCGAAGGCATCAAAAGCTTTGCAGATTTTTCAATGCCCGAGCCCGGCTCGATGCCGTTCAAACCACGGCCATTCGAGGTTCTGGCGCATCTGCCAGTATCGCGTGGAAACGGTGCCAATTTGCTGATCGACGGCAAGGCCACGTTCGATGCCATTTTCGAGGCAATCGAAGCCGCGCAAAGTTATATCCTGATCCAGTTCTACATTGTCCGCGATGACGACCTGGGCAAACAGTTGCAGTCCAAACTGATTGCCGCAGCCGAGCGTGGTGTCTCGGTCCGCTTTATGACCGATTCCGTGGGCAGTTATGGTCTGCCGACCGCCTACCTTGACACCTTGCGCGCCGCTGGGATCGAGATTGCCAACCCGCGCGACCGGCGCGGACCGCAATATCGCTTTCAGCTAAACTATCGAAACCACCGCAAGACCGTAATCATTGATGGTGAAACGGGCTTTATTGGCGGTCACAATGTAGGGGTCGAGTATCTGGGCCAGAGCAAACATTTCGGCCATTGGCGCGACACTCATCTGAAAATGACCGGCCATATCGTCCGTCAATTACAGTTGATCTTTGTCGAGGATTGGCACTGGGCCCACGAAGAAGATCTGATTGATCAGCTCAACTGGGCCGGATCAGAATCCGAACAGGACATGAATGCCCTGCTGGTCGCCACCGGTCCAGGGGACGACACGGAAACTGGTGCGATGATGTTTTTCTCGGCCATCACTGCAGCCAAGGAAAGGATATGGATCGCTTCACCCTATTTTGTGCCTGATATCGACGTCATGACGGCCCTGCAGCACGCTGCCCTTCGGGGTGTCGATGTGCGCATCCTTGTGCCAGAAGTGATTGACCACCGCCTGCCTTGGCTGGCTGCCTTCGCTTATTTCGACGAAATCCGAGACTGCGGTGCGCGGGTGTTTCGGTATACCGAAGGGTTCATGCATCAAAAGGCATTCGTGGTCGATGACACGCTGGCTGCTGTGGGAACGACCAATCTGGACAACCGATCATTCCGGCTGAATTTCGAAGCAATGGCACTGTTTTTCGACCAACGCGCGGCTGAGGCGGTGGACAAAATGCTGCGCGACGATTTTGAAAACAGTTATGAATTGACCCGCAAACTGCCCGAACAACCCGGCTATATTCGGTTCGGCTCGCCGCTTGCGCGCTTGTTCGCACCCATCCTCTAAGACATCAGCTCTTCTTTGAAAACCTGGGTCATCAGCGCAACCATAAAGGCCGTCGACAGGCCAAACGCCAGCAAACCTGTGACCGAGGCAAACGCGCCGAATATGCGCAACGGTTCACCCAACACAATGTCGCCGTACCCCAGGGTAGTGAAAGTCACCAACGAGAAATACAAGGCCGAATTCCAGTCAGGCAGAACATCCCCCAACACCCAGACGATCGCCCACAACCAGACTTGAAACGTGTGAATTGCAACGATGAATGCTAGCGCAATACAGATGGGACCGGCGATGGCAAGAAACCGTTTCGTGTTCTCAAGCCGGGGTACCGCGTGCCGGATGACCTGCGTACACCACGTCAAAAGGATGATTTCGATTAGGAAGCAAATCCCCAGATAGATACTGCCCCAAACAATCTGCTGCGCTAGTGTCATAAACTCGTATCCCGGCCCGGAGAAGTTCTGACACAATGGCGACTTAACCAAAAAAGAACAAGGCTGTGACAATCGCAAAAGATTGCGCCCGGACGCTGGACTCTGTGGGGTGGCGTTGCACATTGTGACAGGCACTGTCCAAGGGGTTTGCATGCTGCTGAATATCGACAAGGTCCAGAAATCCTATCCCGGCGGGCGGCCGGTGTTGCGCGATGTGTCACTGACGCTGGATCAAGGACAGACGCTGGCTCTGACCGGTGAAAGCGGCAGCGGCAAAAGCACGCTTTTGAACCTTGCTGCCGCTTTGGACAGCTTTGACGGCGGTGAGATTACGCTGGACGGCACCGCCCTTTCTTCGCTGGATGACCGTGGTCGGGCCGCATTGCGCCGTGAGAGCGTGTCGTTGGTGTTTCAGCAATTCAATCTGATTCCATCGCTGACGGTCGCTCAGAACCTCTCATTTCACGCCCGATTGGCGGACCGTGAAGACACCGACTGGACTGCGCAACTGGCTGAACGGCTTGGTTTGTCCGACTTGCTGACGCGCTATCCTGAAAACCTGTCAGGCGGTCAACAACAGCGCGTAGCCATCGGCCGCGCCATGGCCCCCCGGCCAAAGCTGTTGCTGGCGGATGAACCAACCGGCAATCTGGACGAAACCGCCAGCGCGACCGTGCTGGATCTGATGCTCTCGCTAGTTGCCGAGACAGGCGCCGCCTTACTGTTAGTTACGCACTCGCCAGACATCGCGGCGCGTCTGGATCGGCGGGCGCATCTGACCGGTGGCCATATCGCATGACTGGGGCAATCATACAGGCCTTGCTGTCGCATTGGCGACGTCACTGGCTGCAACTGGCAACGCTGTTGATTGGCATCGCGTTGGCGACCGGGCTGTGGTCGGCGGTGCAGGCCATCAATGCCGAGGCGCGCGCCAGCTATCAACAGGCCAATGATCAGCTTGCGCTGGGTCTGTTTGATGAGCTGCGCGACCCGTCCGGCCCGATCCCGGTTGAGCGTTATGTCGCGCTGCGCCGTGCAGGTTGGCAAGTGGCAGCTGTTTTGGAAGGCCCCCTGCGGATTTCGGGACGCACGGTACAGGTGATGGGCGTTGACATGGTCGCCTACCCGGCCCTGCCCGCCGTGACCCAGATTGAGCAAAGCGAAACGCCCCCCGACCCGGCCGACATGCTGACCGCACCGGGCCGCTTGCTGGCTGCGCCTGATCTTGCACAGGTGCTGCGCGGGCAAAGCGGTCTGCCGCCGATTCTAACCTCTGACACGGTTCCGCCTGATCTGATCCTGACCGATATCGGCGCTGCCGAGACACTTCTGGACAAATCCGGGCAGATCTCGCGCCTGATAGTGCTGCCCGATCAGCCGCTTGGCGTGCCTCCGCTATCCGAGATCGCGCCTGAACTTGAACGGAGCGCAGCTTCGGCGCAGTTGGATGCAGCCAGTCTGACAGATAGTTTTCACCTGAACCTGACCGCATTTGGACTGCTGTCCTTTGCCGTCGGTCTTTTTATTGTTCATGGCACCGTCGGGCTGGCCTTTGCGCAACGGAGGGCGATGATCCGCACCCTACGGGCTCTGGGTGTCTCAATGCGGCGTTTGATCTGGGTGATCATGGCTGAATTGACCGCGTTGGCCCTGATCGGCGGCACCTTGGGCCTGATCCTTGGGTTCTTTCTCGCCGGAGCGCTGCTGCCTGACGTCGCGGCCACTTTGCGCGGGCTTTACGGCGCACCTGTCGACGGGCAAATGTCCTTGCAACCGCGATGGGCGCTGGCGGGGCTGGCGATGGCATTGGCGGGCACAATGTTTGCCAGTGGCCACGCCTTGTATCGATTGGCGCGTATGCCCTTGCTGACTGGTTCCGGGGTTCAAGCTTGGCGTGGTTCAGCCTTGGGACAACGCAGCGCGGGCCTGATCGGTCTGGCCCTGATCGGGGGTGGCTTTGGCATAGGGTTTGCCTTTAACGGGTTGGTTGCCGGGTTTGTGATGGTCGGCGGCATTCTCACCGGAGCGGCACTGACTCTGCCCTATCTTCTGTCCCTCGCCCTGTCGGTTTTTCATCAGCGCGCCCAAGGGCCGATCGCACAATGGGTCTGGGCCGATATGCAGGCGCAATTGCCGGGTCTGTCTTTGGCTTTGATGGCACTGCTGCTGGCTTTGGCCGCGAATATTGGTGTCGGAACCATGGTTTCCAGCTTTCGCCTCACCTTTGTTGGCTGGCTGGATCAACGCCTGACGTCCGAGATTTACGTGACAGCCACTGACAACCAACAAGGTCAACAGATTGCCCAATGGCTAGGCCCGCAGGTGGACACCGTGTTGCCAATCCGCAGCGTTGAACTGACCCACGAGACCGGGCCGTTGTTCTTATACGGAATTGTGGACCACCAGACTTACCGCGATCACTGGCCTCTGATCGCCTCGTCAGATGATGTCTGGGATCGCGTCCTGACGGGTGAGGCCGTTTTAATCAACGAACAGCTCGCCCGCCGTGCGGGTTTGTGGCCTGGGGATTCGCTGACCCTGAATGCAGGGCATGCGCTGACCGTGGCAGGTGTTTATTCGGACTACGGCAATCCGACCGGTCAGGCGATCGTATCAATGCCGCAGCTTGACCAAATTGCTCCGGGGGCTGACACCCGCCGGTTCGGTATCCGCCTTGCACCCGAGCGCGCCACCGAAGTAACGCAGGCGTTGCGAGACCAGTTTGACCTGCCTCGGCGGGCCGTCGTGCAACAGGCCGCCATGAAAGCGCAATCGCTGGCGATCTTTGACAAGACCTTTGTGGTGACTTCCGCACTGAACGTGCTGACACTGGGGGTGGCGGGATTTGCCATCCTGACCAGTTTGCTGACCTTGTGGACGCAGAGGCTGCCGCAGGTTGCCCCGGTTTGGGCGTTGGGGCTGACACGTGCGCAACTGGCACGGCTAGAGGTGTTGCGCAGTGTGCTGCTGGCGGCATTGACGGCCGTGCTTGCCTTGCCACTTGGGTTGGTTCTGGCCTGGGCGCTGTTGGCGGTGATCAACGTACAGGCTTTTGGCTGGCGACTGCCGATGTTTCTGTTTCCTGCTGATTGGGTCTATCTGTTTGTGCTGACCCTGCTTGCCGCCTTTGCCGCCGCAGCCCTGCCCGCGTTGCGCTTGATGCGTTTGCCACCCGCCGACCTGCTGAAGGTATTTGCCAATGAACGTTAAAGCTTGGCTGTTTGTCCTGATCCTATTGCTGCCCTCTGCCTTGCACGCGCAGGGTTATGCCGGGCTGGGCGGTTCAGCCGACGGGTTCGACATCCCCAAACCAGGTTACCAGTTCGAATTTCCGCGTGATCACGGCCCACACCCGTCCTTTCGGATCGAGTGGTGGTATCTGACTGCCAACCTGAGCGGAGAAGACGGGCGCGATTACGGCATTCAATGGACCTTGTTCCGATCCGCCCTGAAACCGACCGAGGCCGAAGGTTGGCAAAGCCCTCAGCTGTGGTTGGGCCACGCTGCTGTGACGACTGAGGAAGCGCATTATTTTGCCGAACGCCTGTCGCGTGGCGGCATCGGTCAGGCTGGGGTGACTGCCGAACCATTCGAGGCCTGGATCGACGAATGGCATATGCGCGGGCCTGATCCCAGTGCCTTGTCCTTGTCCGCGAGCGGTGCCGAATTTTCCTATGACCTAACCCTGACAGCCCAAGGTCCACTGGTGTTTCACGGAGAGGACGGATACTCGGTCAAGTCCGCCGATAGGCAGGCCAGCTATTACTATTCTCAACCCTTCTATGACGTCGAAGGTTTACTGCGCCTACCCGATGGAGATGTCGCTGTCACCGGTCAGGGCTGGTTGGATCGTGAGTGGTCCAGCCAGCCTCTTGCTGCCGATCAAAGCGGATGGGATTGGTTCTCGCTCAGCTTTGATGATGGCAATAAGCTGATGGCATTTCGCCTACGCGGCGGGCGCGGGGATTTCACAGCGGCCACTTGGATCACAGCAGATGGCACCGCTACGCCCCTGCCCGATGGCTCCGTTTCGTTCGCACCGTTGGATACGGCAAGAGTCGCTGGTCGGGACTTGCCCATCCAGTGGCGCGTGACAATGCCTGATCGCGATTTGCAGGTCGACGTATCGGCGATCACACCCGATGCCTGGATGGCGACGCGGTTCGAATACTGGGAAGGCCCCGTAAGGGTCTCAGGCAGCCACTCTGGGCGCGGCTACCTTGAGATGACCGGATACTAGCGTACCACGTAAACCGAGACTGTGGAATGCCGCACGACCCGCGCCGCGTTCGGACCCAGAAGATAGTCCTTGAGGTCCGGTTTGTGTGCGCCGATCACGATCAGATCGCTGTTCGCGCTTTCAGCGGTCTTCAATATCTCCTGATAGGCTGTTCCGGTGGCGACGACGTGGCGGATTCTCTCGTTCCGCTCTGCACCCAAAGTTGCCGTACACATATCGGTCAGTTTGGTATGCGCCTCATCCAACGCCTTTTCGTGGAAATCCGGTTGGAAAAAGCCAGATACCCAGCTTTCCCCAAAATCCGGCAACACAGTCACCACGTCCAACTGCGCATTGTCCTGTTCAGCCAAAGCCGCCGCGGTCTTCAACACATGTACGTCCAGATCGCCATTGCTGATATCAACGGCACAAAGAACAGAGTTTGTCATGCGGGCACCTCTTGTCTGGCGGCGCGGCCGCGTTGAAGGAAAGCGATCAGCCCCAGCAGAATCATCGCCGGGATATAGATCAATTGCTTCGGCGGCTGACTGGATGGCAGGCTGACCGAGGTCAGACGTACCGCGTCATCCGCGTAATAGTCGAAGTTATCCAACTCATCCGCGACCGGGGTGCCAAACAGCGGTTCGTCCAGTTTGACCAGACCGTCCTCTTCGATCAGCATCAGGCCCATGGCGTCCACACGCGCGGCGCCACCCTCTTCGCTGCCAACCGGCACTACGACCGTAGTGTCCGTCATCTCCAGAGTGTCAAAATCAGGGCCGCTTACGACAAGGCGGACTTCTGTTCCCGGCGGCGTTTGTCCGATCGTTTCAACGAAGGCCGACGGTTCAACCGACGCATAGGGCGGTGAAAGCCGATCCATGAAGAAGTCGGGCCGGAACAGCGCAAAGGCAACGAAGATCAGCGCGACGCTTTCGTAAATACGGCTGTGCGTCACGAAATAACCCATTGTCCCCGCAGTAAAGACAAGGATGGCTATGGTTGCGAATATCGCGACGGTTATCCCTTCAACCCAGGTGACGTCGATCAACAGCAGGTCCGTGTTGAAGATGAACACAAACGGAAGTGCCACGGTGCGCAGGCTGTAGAAGAACGCGGTGAAACCGGTTTTGATCGCATCGCCGCCTGACACGGCTGCCGCTGCAAAGCTTGCCAATCCGACCGGCGGCGTCACGTCCGCCATAATCCCAAAGTAGAAGACAAACAGGTGGACGGCGATCAGCGGCACGATCAGGCCACTCTGCGCGCCTAGTTCGACAACCACGCCGGCCATCAGCGAGCTGACAACGATGTAGTTCGCCGTGGTCGGCAGGCCCATGCCCAGGATCAGGCTGAGGATGCCAACCATCACCAGCATCAGGATCAGGTTGCCGCCCGACAGGAACTCGACCAGATCGGCCATCACCTGCCCGACACCAGTCAGGGTAACCGTGCCAACGATGACACCTGCAGTCGCGGTAGCAAGGGCGATACCGATCATGTTGCGCGCGCCGTCAATCAGGCCCTGCCAAAGGTCGGCGACACCATCGATAAAGCTGGCGTTCAGGTTACTCTGCCCTCGGAACAACGCCTTGAGGGGCTTTTGAGTCAGCAGGATCACGAACAGTAATGCGGTGGCCCAAAACGCTGACAAACCCGGCGATTTCTGTTCGATCATCAGGAAATAAACCAGAACGATGATCGGCAGCAGATAGTGCAGCCCGGCCTTATAGATATCGGCGATAACCGGCAGCGTTACTTCTTTGGCATTCGGATCATCAGGTTCCAGATCCGGCACCTGAGCCGCCAGATACAGCAGCACCACATAGACCGCGCAGACAATCAGGCTCAGGACCAATCCGGCCGCCGAGGGCACCCAGCTGGTGACCGCATCGACCGGGTATTGCGAGCCATAGCAAAGCCCCGCAAACACAAGGAAGAACATCAACATTCCGACGACGGTGCGCGCCAGATGGACGTCGCGATCACCCAGTGTGGGCATGTTCCGCTTCACCGCTTCAAGATGAACGATATAGACGAGCGCGATGTAGGAAATCGCCGCTGGCAGGAACGCGTGGGTAATCACCTCGACATAGGAAATGCCCACATATTCCACCATCAGGAAGGCCGCAGCGCCCATCACAGGCGGCATGATCTGGCCGTTCACTGAGGAGGCAACCTCGACCGATCCGGCCTGTTCACTGCTGAACCCGACGCGCTTCATCAGCGGGATGGTGAAGGTACCGGTGGTCACAACGTTGGCGATGGACGAGCCCGAGATCAGGCCGGTCGCTGCCGAACCCACAACGGCGGCCTTGGCCGGACCACCGCGCAGGTGGCCGAGGGCACCGAACGCCATCTTGATGAAATAGTTCCCTGCCCCGGCCTTATCCAGCAACGCGCCGAACAACACGAACAGGAACACGAATTTGGTGGAAACACCCAGGGCGATGCCAAACACGCCCTCGGAGGTGATCCACATATGGCTCATGGCCTTTTTCAAGCTTGCGCCCTTCCAGCGGATAACCTCGGGCACCCATTCAGATGAGCCAAAGAACACATATGCCAGAAAGATCGTCGCGATAATGGCCATTGCAGGCCCAAGCGCACGGCGCGCGGCCTCGAACAACAGCAGCAGGCCGGCCAATGCGACCCACTTGTCAGTGTCATCCGCAAGACCGCCTGCATCGACGATCTTTTCGTAGAAGAAGTACCCGTATAGCGCAAGAAACGCGCCAGCGACCCCCATTATCCAGTCCTGAACCGGGATATAGTCACGCGGGCTGGACTTCAGCGCTGGATAGGCCGCAAAGGCCAGAAACATGGCAAAGGCCAGATGAAACTGACGTGCATTATTCACGACGCTGCCCGGCAACACATAGTTGGCGATAGGTGATGCTAAAAGCACCTGAAAAATCGACCATATCGCCGCCACAACGGCCAGAAAAATCCCGACATTGCCGACCGGATTACGCCCACCCGCATCGGACGAGGCTACCAGTTCCTGCAGCTCTTCTTCGGATAGCGGACGATTGGATTGTGTGTCGGAACTCATGCAAATGTCTCCCCGTCGTGGCCATTTTGGCCTTTTGAACCACCCGTTATTTTGCGGGCTTTAGGTTGCAGGGCGCCCGTGGGCACCCTGCGTCAGGTCTGGTTTACTGAATCCAGCCTTTTTCTTTGTAGTACTTCTCGGCACCCGGATGCAGCGGAGCCGACAGGCCGTCCGCGATCATCTCTTCGGGCTTGAGGTTTGCAAATGCCGGGTGCAGCTTTTTGAAGTCGTCGAAGTTTTCAAAGACCGAGCTGACAACTGCATATACCGCGTCTTCCGAAACGTCTGCCGAGGTCACGAAAGTCGCGCCAACACCAAAGGTTGCGGTGTCACCGTCGGAACCGCGATACATGCCACCGGGGATGGTTGCGGTGCGGTAGAACGAGTTGTCGCCAACCAGCTTGTCCACGGCGTCGCCGCTGACATTCACCAGCACGGAATCACACGCGGTGGTGGCTTCTTGGATCGAACCCGAGGGGTGGCCAACGGTGTAAACCATCGCGTCGATCTGGTTGTCGCACAGAGCAGCAGACTGTTCAGCCGCCTTCAGCTCGGTCGCCAGTTCGAAATCGTCGGTGGTCCAACCCATTTCGCCCAGCAGGACCTCCATGGTGCCGCGCTGACCGGAACCGGGGTTGCCGATGTTGACGCGCTTGCCCTTCATGTCTTCAAAGTTCGTGATGCCGGAATCGGCACGGGCAACAACGGTGAACGGCTCGGGGTGTACCGAGAAGACGGCGCGCAGACCTTCGAAGGGACCAGCCTCTTCGAATTTCGAGGTGCCGTTAAAGGCGTGGTACTGCCAGTCGGACTGCGCCACACCAAACTCCAGCTCGCCTTCGCGGATGGTGTTGATGTTGTAAACCGAACCACCGGTCGATTCGACCGAGCAGCGCACGCCGTGCTCTTTGCGGCCTTTGTTGACCAGACGACAAATCGCGCCGCCTGTCGGATAATACACACCGGTCACACCACCGGTGCCGATTGTGATGAATTCCTCTGCATACGCGGCCGGAGCCATAAGGGCCGCGGTGACGACCGCGCCGAGGCTAAGCTTGCTGCTGTTTTTCATTTTCGTGAACTCCCAATTCTTTTGGTGGATGGGAGACTGTTAGCGGTCCCATCCGGGACCTGCCGGTACGCCAACTGTACCTGTCTTGCAACAGGCACAAGCGACTGAATTTCCAAAATCTCCCAACACCTTCGACGTTTCATTCAGATACTCAACTTGTCAACCCCCGTACTCGGCCTGACACGCCCACGCCGCATATCTGAGGGCTTTTTCAAAACTTTCCCCCCAGAATGCCCATCTCACAGGTCTTTTGGGTGGTCAGGAACAATTCTTTTGAAACTCGGTTCGGTGATCTCTAGTGTCAAACCGACATTCACAGACACCTGTAAGCGCAGGGCTGGAAACGAATTTGTTCTGCAACTGTCAGGAAAGGCCATTTAAAATGAAGCCCGCGTCCCCCAGCCCGTTGCTTGTCATCGCTCTGACCATCAGCGCAGCGATTGCGGCCTGGGGTATAGTCGACCCGCAAGGGCTGGGGCGGCTTGCATCCGCAGCGGTGGCCACGCAGTTCAATAGCCGTGGCTGGTTCATCATGCTTGAGGTCAGCGGCCTGTTGTTTGTCACGCTGTATCTGGCCTTGTCCCGATTTGGCGACATCCGCCTTGGTCCCGACGGGGCCGAGCCTGAGTTTTCAACGCCTGCCTGGATCGCCATGTTGTTCGCAGCTGGCATGGGCGTTGGTCTGTTGTTTTATGGCGCGGCCGAACCCCTGACCCATTTCGAGGTTCTGCGCCAATACAACCCCGATCCCATGGCCGCCGGTCATGCATTGTTCATCACCTATCTGAACTGGGGATTTCACGCCTGGGCCATCTACGCGATCGTTGGTCTGGTCATCGCTTATTTTGCCTATCGTCGAGGGCGCACACTACTGCTGAGCGCCCCTGTAGCCGATACATTGGGTGAGGCCCGCTGGACCAAATCTCTGGGATGGGTTTTCGATCTGCTCTCGATTGTTGCGATAGCCGTGGGCTTGGCCGGTTCGCTGGCGATGGGCGTATTCCAGATTCAAACCGGCCTGGCTGGTCTGATCGGGATTGATTCACCTGGCGTGCTAACCCTGCCCGTTTTTGCCTTGCTTTGCGTGGCTTATATCATTCCGCTGCGCCGCGACCTTGGCGAAGGGATGTCTCTGCTGTCCAATATCGCGATGCTGATTGCGGTTGGAATGATGGTCTATCTGCTGATCCTCGGCCCCACATCGTTCATGATGGACGGCATCGTGTCAGGCTTCGGACGCTACCTCTTCGGCGTTCTTCCGGCTGGATTCTCTACAGCTGAATTCTTCGACGACATCATCGTCGACTGGTTCCACGGCTGGACGCTGAACTATATGATCTGGTGGTTGGCCTGGTCGCCTTTTGTGGGCATTTTCATCGCCCGAATCTCTCGCGGGCGCACGATCCGAGAGTTTCTGGTTGGTGTCATCGTTGCTCCCACCTTGTTCTCGATCCTGTGGTTCGGCATTTTCGGTGGGCTGGGTTTCTACGACACTCTGCGTCAGGACGGCACCCTGTCCGCCGTTAACGCCGAGAATCTGGACGCGACAACCTTTGCCCTGCTTTCAAAATTCCCCTTGGGCGGTGTGACGCAAATCGCCACTGTTTTGGCCGCGTTCCTGTTCGTTGTAACCAGCGTCGTAAGCGCAGGTTTCACACTTGCAATGATCGGCACCGGAGGCGACGAGAACCCGTCGCCCCGCATCCGTACAATCTGGGGCATTATTTTGGGGGCACTGGGGCTGGCGATGATTCTGGTGGGCGACATTTCCGTGGTCAGATCAATCATCGCACTTTCGGCCATGGCGTTCGTCTTTATCGTACCGATCCTAGTGATCTGCCTGTTCAAAAGCCTATCGCGAGAGGACCGGACATGAGCGGACAGTTTGTTGATACCATGCTGAATGTTGTCGTTTTCGCATATATCGGATTCCTGATCTGGTTGATCTTCACAGGCTTTCCCAAGGCATCCAAACCCGCCGACTCTGAGACTCAGGCAAAACGTCACCAAAACGAATAGATGTGATTTGGCAGTGTGTGCAAACGCAATGCCGAAAAAGAAAAAACAGAGAGCAGGTTTCCCTAACCCTCTGTTTTTACTTTGGTACCCAAGGCCGGACTCGAACCGGCACGGTATCACTACCGGGGGATTTTGAATCCCCTGCGTCTACCATTCCGCCACTTGGGCCACGACCATTGGATTAGCGCCCATAACCGGGAAGGTCCAGAGGCAAAAAGCAACCAAAATCCAGTTTGTATTCGCGGTGATGCTTGACGCCTTGCCGGGCGCGTGGTTTGGCTTGCGCTACGTTAGAACAGGATTTTAGCATCTTATGTTGCGATCGCTTTATGACTGGACCATTCGTCTGGCAGAACATCCGCATGCATTGTGGGCGTTGGCCTTCGTGGCTTTTATCGAAAGTTCGGTCTTTCCGATCCCACCTGATGTTTTGATGATTCCCATGATTCTGGCCCGCCCGTCGCGGGCTTGGCTGATTGCATCGGTCGCACTGGTCTTTTCGGTATTGGGGGGCTTGCTGGGCTATGCCATTGGCGCGTTCTTTTATGAAAGTCTCGGCCAACCGATTCTCGAGTCGATGGGCAAAGCCCATGCCATGGAAGAGTTCAACACCCGCTTCAACGATTTCGGCTTTTGGGCCGTGCTTGCAGCTGGGGTTACCCCCTTCCCCTACAAGGTCATTACGATCATGTCCGGTTGGACTGGGATGCCGCTGGGAACTTTCATCGCCACCTCTATCCTGGCGCGCGCCTTGCGGTTCTTCATGGTTGCCGGTCTGCTTTGGGGTTTTGGAGAACCGATCCGGGCCTTCATCGAGAAGCGGCTGGGCCTTATGTTCACGTTGTTCGTCATCCTGCTGTTCGGCGGGTTTTTCGTGGTGAAATACCTATGACTCGCAAAAACACTCTGATCCTGATCGCTACGGCAGGGTCTGCGGCACTTCTGCTTGGGGCGTGGGGGTTTCAGTACCTCGGCGGCTTGGCGCCTTGCAAAATGTGTATCTGGCAACGCTATCCGCATGGCGCCGCTGTTCTAATCGGAGCAATGGCTTTGGCCCTGCCACGGGCAACGCTGTTGCCATTGTTGGGCGCGCTTGCGGCCCTAACGACGGCTGCAATCGGCGTTTTTCACGCGGGGGTCGAGCAGAAATGGTGGGAAGGCCCGTCTAGCTGCACATCCGGTGACATAGGCGGCCTGTCGACAGAAGATCTGATGGAACAGATCATGTCCGCCCCGCTGGTGCGTTGCGATGATATCCCCTGGCAGATGTTGGGCTTGTCGATGGCAGGTTGGAACGCTGTCCTGTCCGGCGTGTTGGTGCTGGTCTGGATCGCAGCCTGGCGCGCTCGTTAAAGTTCGTCCAGTTCCGCATCCCAATAGAGAAAGTCGATCCAGCTGTCATGCAGGTGGTTCGGCGGGAACTTGCGCCCAATATTGCGCAACACCTCTGATTCCGGTTGGCGCGGAGGCTTACGCAGCGTCATCCCCGCCTGTCGCAATGACTTGGACCCTTTTTTTAGGTTGCACGGGCTGCAGGCCGCCACGACATTCTGCCAGCTTGTGACGCCCCCTGCCGCACGCGGTACCACATGGTCAAACGTCAGATCACCCCGGCTGCCACAATACTGACAGCGGAATTCGTCCCTCAAAAATAAATTAAAGCGCGTGAAGGCCACGCGCTTTCTAGGTTTTACATAATCTTTCAGGACAACGACCGAAGGTATTCGTATCTCGGTACTGGGGCTTCGGACGACTTCGTCGTATTCAGCCACTATGTCCACCCTGTCCAGCCAAGCAGCCTTGATCGCCTCTTGCCACGGCCACAGGGATAACGGGTAATAGGATAAGGGGCGATAATCGGCGTTCAAAACCAATGCCGGATGATGCCTGAGCGCACCGGGTTCCCTGACAAATTCGGTCCTGAAGTCTCCATCCATCTCAGAATCGCTCCTCGCTCTGCTCTGCCCGTTTTTGACATCAGAGCGGGGAACACCCGCCCCGGCCTTAACTTAACTATATATCGTGTTAAATCTCTGACAAGCCCTGAGTTTCCACAATATCTCGGGGATTGGTTAATCCGAATCTGTAACACCTGCGTAACAGTTATCCACAGGTTGCGCCTCACTGACCTGCGGGCTATGGCGTTTGTCATGTCCTGGTTCATTCGCTTCAACAAACCTTTCGATGTGCTGCCGCAGTTTACCGACCGGGCCAACGCAGATTCGCCCCGCCGCACTCTGTCAGACTATATCGATCTGCCAGACGTTTACCCGGCCGGGCGGTTGGATCGGGACAGCGAAGGCTTGATGCTGCTGACCGACAACGGGCGACTGCAAGCGCAAATATCGGACCCAAAACACAAGATGGCCAAAACCTATTGGGTTCAGGTCGAAGGTCTGCCGGATTACGCTGCCTTGAAAGCCCTGCGAGACGGGGTTGAACTGAAAGACGGCATGACCCGCCCTGCCAAAGCCCGGTTGATGGATGAACCGCCAGGGCTGTGGCCCCGCAATCCGCCGATCAGAGTGCGCCAAACGGTGCCCGATTGCTGGATCGAACTGACCATCCGCGAGGGCCGCAATCGGCAGGTGCGGCGGATGACAGCTGCCGTCGGTCACCCGACCCTGCGCCTGATCCGCGCCCGGATCGGCGACTGGTCGCTAGAGGGACTTGAGCCAGGTCAATGGGACAGCCTACCGATACCGACATTGAACTCTGCCCCGCAACGCAAACGCGACCGCCGTCCACGCCGGTGACAAAAACTGCATGTTGTGATAGGCTTACAACATGAAAGTCACACCCGACATTCCAGTACCAACCGGCATTCTTGAGGCTGCTCTCTATGTCGACGACTTGGATGCTGCCGAACGGTTTTATGGAGAGATTCTGGCGTTGGAGAAAATCCAGCGCGTGACGGATCGACACGTATTCTTCCGGATCGGCAGTTCGGTCTTGTTGTTGTTCAACGCGGAAGAAACCGAGAAACCGCCGGGCAATCCCGACTTGCCCGTTCCCCCCCATGGCGCGCACGGGCCTGGCCACGTTTGTCTGATCCTGACACGCGCGGAGATCGACACGATGCGCAAACATCTGCTGGATTGGAATATCCCCTTAGATGCCGAGTTTGACTGGCCAAACGGCGCACGCTCTCTTTACGTGCGCGATCCGTCAGGCAATTCGGTTGAATTTGCCGAAGGGCATTTGTGGGGCTGACCTCTCAGACTGCCGC
This sequence comes from Ruegeria sp. BB1, assembly GCF_056539465.1. Taxonomy (NCBI): domain Bacteria; kingdom Pseudomonadati; phylum Pseudomonadota; class Alphaproteobacteria; order Rhodobacterales; family Roseobacteraceae; genus Ruegeria; species Ruegeria sp. BB1. The sequence continues at coordinate 492,296 of NZ_JBQFVB010000001.1, read as the reverse complement.
GCCCACCGATAGATCAAACCTTTTGGATATTCTATCAACCGGCGTGCCATCCTGCAGTGGCACGCCATAGGCGACCGAGTAGTCTCGAAACCCCATCTTGTCGTAGTAGCCAAGACCCATCCCGTTATCGGCGCGGATGGTTGCATTAATCGCTGTAAACCCCATTGCCGCCGCGAATTTCGAAGTTTCCGCGAACAAGGCCCGGCCTGCCCCTTTCAGCACAGGATGACGTCTGGTGAAGGTCGCGATATCGGCGCAATCCTGTGGCAACGCGTCGTGCATTCCCAGCCACTGAAAGCCAGCCACCTCTCCTTGATCGTCCAAGGCGACGTGGGTGCAGATTTTGTCAGTGCCCTCCAGGTAGCTTTGAACGAACAACGCGTCAGAGAACGGAATTTCAAACGCGGTGCTGCCCCCGATTTCGATGATCTCATTGAGGATGCGGCAGGCTGTGGCCACATCTTCTGGCATCATGGGGCGGACCGCGATCATCCCTACAGGCTCAGTTTGTCGCGCATGAAGGCCAGCGCGACACTCAGGCCGTCCGGCGCAATTCCGTGGCCGGTACCCTTCATCACATGAGCGTAAACCTCTTTGAACCCGGCCTCTTGCAGCGCTTCAGCGGCGGCGGGCAAGGATTGCGGCGGCACCACATCATCGATGTCACCATGAACCAGCAGAATCGGCATCCGGCTGACCGTCTCGTCGGGCAGCAGATCGGGCTCTAGCAACCGTCCCGAAAAGGCAACGATGCCGGCAACCGGATCCTCGCGACGCGGTGCGACGTGCAGGCTCATCATCGTGCCCTGGGAAAACCCGAACAATACAACCTGTTCCGGCAAAACATCCTCGTCCACCATCAGCGCATCGAGGAAGGCGTTAAAATCCTCAACCGCCATTTCCATTCCTCGTCGGGCCTCTTCTTCGGACGAGCCGTCAATCCATGGGATCGGAAACCACTGAAACCCATTTGGCATCCCGGGGATCTGCTCGGGCGCATCAGGGGCGACAAAAAGCGTGTCGGGCAAGTGTTCGCCCAAAGGATCGGCCAAGCCAAGCAAGTCGGCCCCATTGGCCCCATAGCCGTGCACGAACACAACGACCGAGCGTGTGTCGCCCGAAACCGGCTCTTTTCGGAGCGCATTCAAAACCCGTGTCATCTGATCCCTTCTCGTTCTTTTGCCACCCGGTAATAGGCCCACAACACACGCGCCGCAACCGATCGCCAGGGCGACCAAGCTTCGGCCATTTGGCGCAGTTCTTTGTCCGTGGGACGTTTGGGTAAGTCATAGAGGATGCGCGCTGCCTCTTGCAGCGCCAGATCGCCCGGAGCGATCACATCGGCGCGCCCTAAAGAGAACATCGCGTATATTTCAGCTGTCCAGACACCGATCCCCGGCACCTCGGTCAAAGTCGCGATGACATCCGCATTAGAAGCGTCGCGTAATGTTTTGTAATCAATACGCGCCTCAGCCAACGCGCGTGCGTAGCGTATCTTTTGACGGCTCAGCCCCACAGCCCGCAAATCGTCATCGGTTGCCCACATGATCTTGCGTGGTCCGGTGAGCTTGGCATCCTGCAGCCGTTTCCAGATCGCATTGGCCGAGGCCACGCTGACTTGCTGGCTGACAATAGCGCTGAGAAGTTGGGCAAACCCATCCGGACGGCGACGCAGGGGCAAAGGCCCAGTCTGATCCATCGCCCAGGCCATCCGCGGGCATTCCGCGGCCAGCCATTCGGCGCCCTCTGCGACACAGTCAGGTGATTCAATGATGCGTCCGACAGACATGGGCCCTCAGGGAAAATGATATCGCGCTCACGGTAGGTTGCTTTGTCGCAGATGCAACCCGCTTGTACGACAGGCTTTTCAAAGATACGCATTGGCGCATGACACTAACGACGACAACCCTCGACACCAGTCGCGCCAAGCGCAATGTCGCCGTTTTGGTGGCGGCACAAGCTGTACTGGGTGCACAGATGCCGATGCTCTTTATCGTGGGCGGGTTAGCTGGGGATTCACTGGCTACAAACGCGTGTCTGGCCACCCTGCCGATTTCACTCATCGTGCTGGGGTCAATGCTGGCTGCCACGCCGATCTCGGCGATCATGCAGCGCTGGGGACGGCGCGCCGGGTTTCTGGTTGGTGCTACTGCGGGGGCTTGCGGCGGGGCGGTCGGCGCGTATGGGTTGTTTCTGGGCTCGTTCCCGGTCTTCCTGCTGGGAAGCCTGCTGACCGGCATTTACATGAGCGCGCATGGATTTTACCGCTTTGCAGCTGCTGATACGGCGTCTGACGCGTTTCGGCCCAAAGCGATTTCATATGTCATGGCAGGCGGTCTAGCAGCGGCGATCATCGGTCCGCAGATCGTCAAACTGACCTCGACCGCATATGTGATTCCGTTTTTTGGCACCTATCTGGCTGTCATCGCGATGAATGTCTTTGGGTCAGTTCTGTTTTTCTTCCTCGATATCCCGACGCCCGAAAAGCCAAAGGAAGACGCGCCCAAAGGACGATCCCGGCTTGAAATGCTTAGAACCCCACGCATCGCCGTGGCGATCATTTGTGCGATGGTTTCCTACGCTTTGATGAATCTTGTCATGACCTCGACCCCGCTTGCGGTTGTGGGGTGCGGTTACAGCGCCAACGATGCCGCTGATGTCGTCACTAGCCATGTTCTGGCGATGTATGTGCCCAGCTTTTTCACGGGCCAGTTGATCGCGCGGTTCGGAGTCGAAAAAATTGTAGCCCTCGGTCTCGCCATTCTGGCCGGCGCGGGTGTGGTTGCTTTGCAAGGCGTCGAGTTGGGCAATTTCTTTATCGCGCTGATCCTGCTGGGCATTGGCTGGAACTTTGGCTTTATCGGCGCCACGACGATGCTGGCCGCGTCGCACGACGTGAACGAACGTGGGCGGATGCAGGGGCTGAACGACCTGCTGGTGTTTGGCGGCGTGACACTTGCGTCGCTCGCTTCGGGTGGGTTGATGAACTGCTCGGGTGGGTCACCAGTCGAAGGCTGGACCGCCGTGAACCTGGCCATGATCCCACTGTTGACACTGGCAGGTGGTGCGCTGCTGTGGTTGGTTCTGAAACCCTCTGAGCCGGAAACGGTCTGACGCCTACCAGCGCCCGCTGGCAACGGACCACATTAAGGACGCTCTGCGGCGAATTTCACCCTGTGCGAGGTCCCCGACGGCGACGCGCTCTGGGCGAGTCACGACTCGCCGCAAAACCCATTCTGCCTGCCATCCCGCAAAAAGCGCGGGGCGGGCATCTGCTGAAATACCTGCACTGTTTGACCGTGCGCGCTGAAGTTTGTCCAAGGCCTTTTGCGCCAGTGACCGAACACCATCAGGCGTGCCGTCAAGCAAAGGAATACGACCACGCGCCTCAAGATCGGGGATCGCCCGAAACCAGTTCGCCACCCCTACGCCATAGCCGAAATCGCGCAGCACAGCTTCGTCCGCTTCACCCAGAACCTGCGCGGCTGCGACCATCAAGGATCCGGCGCTATGGTTGATATAGGTGTCGAAATGCGCTTCGTCCTCAAACGGATCACGGTAAATGTCCCAACGCCTTACGGCCACATACTCATCCAACGTAGCCGCCAGATCGGGCGACAGGACCTGCGACAGAGGCGTCACAACCTCATGCCGGCGCACCGCCTTACCTTCGGCAATCTCTTGCAGCGCATCGCGCCACCATTGCAGGCGCATTTCAGCGATCATTGTCTCTTGCGTGACCCAAGGGGCCCGAGCAACCTCGACATTCAGCGCATAGAGCGGGAACAGTTTAGGCCGTACCGCAACGGGTGCCGCCATGACCGCCATAAACCGATCAGGATCGGCGCGATGCACCAATGCTGCGCAGGCCTTAACGTCATCATCAAAATCTACGCTCACTCGGCCACCGCCGTCTGTGACCCGCAATCGCGCACCAGTTTCCACTGTATCGCGTCCAACAGCGCCTCGAACGAGGCATCGACTATGTTCGCGCTTACGCCCACGGTCGACCAACGCCGCCCCTGCCCGTCTTCGCTGTCGATTATCACGCGGGTCACCGCCTCGGTGCCGCCCTGCGTGATGCGTACCTTGAAGTCGACCAGACGCATGTCGGACAAAATCTGCGAATACTGCCCCAGATCCTTGGCCAGCGCTTTGGCCAGCGCGTTCACCGGCCCCCGGTCACTGCCGTCCTCGTCCAAAGACTCGCTAACCGACAGTTTCTTTTCCCCGTCGACTTTCACAACAACGACGGCTTCGGATAGGCTGACCATCTTGTTGTACTTGTTCTTGCGCCGCTCAACGGTCACCTTATAGCGCTTGACCTCAAAGAACTCGGGCAGCTGCCCCAACTCATCACGTGCCAGCAGCTCAAAACTGGCCTGCGCGGTGTCATAGGAATACCCCTCAGCCTCGCGCTGCTTGATCCGATCCAGAATGCGCCCCAGCGCCGGGTTGTCCATTTCGACGGACAGACCGGCCTCGGTCAGGCGTTTGCGCAGGTTCGACTGCCCCGCCTGGTTCGACATCGGAATGATCCGCGCATTCCCGACAGAGGCCGGATCGACATGTTCATAAGTCGATGGGTCCTTGAGGATCGCGCTGGCATGCAGCCCTGCCTTATGCGCAAAGGCCGAGGCGCCGACATAGGCCGATTGCTTGCTGGGCACCCGGTTCAGGATATCGTCCAGCATCCGACTGACCCGCGTCAAACCGGCCAGAGCTTGCTCACTAACACCAATATCGAAACTCGACGCATAGGGCTCCTTCAACAGCAAAGTCGGGATCAGAGCGGTCAGATTCGCATTACCGCATCGCTCACCCAACCCGTTAAGCGTGCCTTGTATCTGCCGCGCGCCCGCATCGACAGCGGCCAGAGAGCAAGCCACAGCGTTTTCGGTATCGTTGTGGGTGTGAATGCCCAAGCGGTCACTGGGCAATCCGGCGGCAATCACTTCGGTCACGATCCGCGTCACCTCGGCGGGCAGTGCGCCGCCATTGGTGTCGCACAGCACAACCCAGCGCGCACCGGCGTCCAAGGCCGCCTGACACACCTGAACCGCATAGCCGGGGTTGTCCTTGTACCCGTCAAAGAAATGCTCGGCGTCAAACAGAGCCTCACGACCCTGTGCCACGATATGCGCGACGGAGGCGCGGACGTTCTCGACATTTTCTTCCAGCGAAACTCCCAGCGCGTGGGTCACGTGGTAATCATGCGACTTGCCCACCAGACACACCGCCTGCGTGTTTGCATTCATCACCGCGGCCAGAACATCGTCATTTTCAGCAGACCGGCCCGACCGCTTAGTCATGCCAAATGCGGTCAAACGGGCCGAAGTCTTGGGCGCAACATCGAAAAACGCGCTGTCAGTCGGGTTCGCGCCCGGCCAACCGCCTTCGATATAGTCGACACCAAGCGCGTCCAACGCCTGTGCGATCTGCACCTTCTCAGAGGTCGAAAACTGCACGCCCTGCGTCTGTTGCCCGTCTCGCAGGGTGGTGTCGTAGAGGTAGAGGCGGTCTTTGGTCATCACACCCCCTCCAGCTTGGCAGCGTCGAACCCAGCACCGGGCACCAGTTCGACACCATCCTTGCTCATACGAACCTCAAGCCCAGCAGCCAGATAGGCGGCTTTGAGACGGTCCACTTCCGAGAAGTCCTTGCTTTGCATCGCAATGACCCGCGCATCTGCCAACCGGTCCGCATGTGCCGACAAATCCGTCGATGTGGTATCCGCCCACGCCCCCATCTCGGGGGTCAAGAGACCAAGCAATTGTGCGCTGGCCAACAAACCAACGGCATCTCCATCCGCAGCCAGACGGTGGAGTTCAGCCAAAGCACCCGCAGTGTTCAGGTCGTCACTAAGCGCTGCGATAACTGCAGGTGCCGCGCTGGCGGCGGGCTCGATGCCCGACGTCAGCGCCCGCCACTTGCGCAGCGTCGCCTCGGCTTCACGCGCCTTCTTCTCAGTCCAATCCATCGGCTTACGATAGTGGGTTTGCAGGAAGACAAAGCGGATCACCTCACCCGGGACGCCCTGCTCCAGCAGATCATGGACGGTGAAGAAATTGCCCAGAGATTTGGACATCTTCTTGCCTTCCACCTGCAGCATTTCATTGTGCAGCCAGACCTTTGCGAACTCACCATGCGGATGGGCGCACTTGCTCTGCGCGATCTCATTCTCATGATGCGGGAACATCAAGTCATTGCCACCACCGTGGATGTCAAAACTCTTGCCCAACAGCTCATAGCTCATGGCCGAGCATTCTATGTGCCAGCCCGGACGCCCCCTGCCCCAAGGGGAATCCCACCCTGGCAATTCTTCGGTCGAGGGCTTCCACAGCACGAAATCCATCGGGTTTTTCTTGTAAGGCGCCACCTCAACCCGAGCGCCCGCGATCATGTCGTCGACGGACCGGCCTGACAATTCGCCGTAATGCTCTTTCCAGCTGTCCACGGCAAACAGAACATGGCCCTCGGCCGCGTAAGCATGGCCCTTGGCGATCAGGTCTTCGATCATCGCGATCATCTGCGCAATGTATTGCGTAGCGCGCGGCATCTCATTGGGCTCTAGCGCCCCAAGCGCGCCCATGTCGTGCAGATACCAACCGATGGTCTCATTCGAGCGCTCCTGAACCAGCTGCTCCAACGTGCCTTCAGCCCCCGCCTGTTGCCGTGCCAGCGCAGTCGCGTTGATCTTGTCATCCACGTCCGTGAAATTGCGCACATAAGTCACGTGATCCGCACCATAGGTGTGTCGCAACAATCGGTAGAGCACATCGAACACCACTACAGGCCGTGCGTTGCCCAGATGGGCGCGGTCGTAAACGGTGGGCCCACAGACATACATCCGCACATTGTCGGCACTGATCGGCACGAAATCCTCTTTCGTCCGCGTCCGGGTGTTGTGCAGTTTGATCGTCGTCATCGGTCGGCTCCTAAAGACAGCATGGCTGGTCGCGTTAACGCGGGCTTAGCAACTTGTCTCAGGGATGAAAACGAAAGAAACCGGCCCGCTTGAAGTATCAGCAGGTAATGCAGCAAATAATGATGCAGGTCATCGGGTTCATATTGTCCCAGTATCACGGCGACCGCCTTTCGCCAAGCCTTGAGTTCCAACCATCTGTTTCGCCGATTGACATTCTGCAACGGCTCTGGCCCTTTCGGCGCAGAACACCAGACGGAGGCGGGTCATGAAATTGTCGCAGCGTATTACTCATCTGACCGGCGGCGGCAGTGACGGTTGGGACGTGTTCTATCGTGCCCGTCGAATGGTCAGCGACGGCTATGCTGTAGTCGAACTGACCATTGGTGAACATGACATCCGAACCGACCCATCGATTCTGGAAGCCATGGACCATTCGGCGCGGCAAGGCCACACCGGATACGCGATGGTGCCAGGCACGGATTTGCTGCGCGATACCGTGGCCGCCCGGCTGCAGGCGCGTACCGGAGTTCCCACGACCAGAAACAATGTTTTGATCACGCCTGGTGGGCAATCCGCCTTGTTCGCTGCCCATGTTGCGGTCTGCGATCCAGGCGATGTTGGTCTGTATCTGGATCCATATTATGCCACCTATCCCGGTACGATCCGCGGTGTCGGAGCGGAAGCGCGGGCGATTCAGACAACCGCCGAAGACGCATTTCAACCGCGTGCCGAGCAGATTGACGCGGTCGCGGATGGCGCTGTGTCCCTGCTGATCAACACACCAAACAACCCCACCGGGGTCGTCTATTCCCGTCAAACGCTTGAAGGGATCGCCAAGGTCTGTCGCAAGCGGGATCTTTGGCTGATTTCGGATGAGGTTTATGACACACAGGTTTGGGAAGGCTCACATATTTCGCCGCGCACTCTGCCGGGTATGACCGAACGTACGCTGGTGGTTGGGTCGATGTCCAAGTCGCACGCCATGACGGGTTCGCGTTGTGGATGGATTGTTGGGCCAGAGGATGTAATCGCGCATCTGATCAACCTCGCTACGCATACGACCTATGGGGTTCCCGGGTTTATTCAGGACGCTGCTAGTTTCGCCCTGAACGCAGGTAACGTGCTGGAAGATCAAATCGCTGCGCCGTTCCGCAGGCGGCGCGCACTCGCCGTGGGTATTCTGAGCACTCAGAACACTGTCGGGTTGGTTCCAGCGCAGGGGGCCATGTACCTGATGCTGGATATCCGCGCCACGGGTCTCAGCGGAGAAGCATTCGCCAACGCGCTGCTGGATACGCACGCCATTGCCGTGATGCCGGGTGAGAGTTTTGGGTCCGCCGCCGCCGGCCATATCCGTGTGGCCATGACCATTGATGACGAACGGTTCGGGTCCGCTTTGTCAAGGATTTGCGAATTTGCAACGGAAATAGCCGGTCGTCACGCCGCGGCCAGTTAACGGGTGTCAGAACCGGAATGAGGTTCGCAGGTTAAAGACATTCGAATCCAGGGCGCCATCTGATCGGGTGACATCGTCGAACTCCTGCCGCAACGCTTCGCCGCTGATGACAAAGCGGTCGCCGATGGGATAGGCCACGCCAATTCCATACACAGCAGCGGTATCGTTATCGACTGAGCTATCGACCCGCGACGCACCGATCACAACATAGCCCAAAGCCGGGCCAAAATCATAGCCGCCGCGCAGCTTCAGGCGGGTCATGCTGTCCAGGGAACCCTCGCCCTGCCCCAAGTCCAAAGACAGGCTATTGTATTCAAGCTCGCCGCCCAAAACAAAATTCCCGAAGTCGCGGTCATAGCCAATATGTGGCGCGAAGGTCAGATCATCGCCGCTGGAGCCATTCGGGCCTTCGGCATCTGCATATCCAAAGCTAAAACCTGCATAAGCCCCGGTCCAATCCTCAGCCAATACCGGGGTCGCGAGGGACACCAATGTTGTGAGACTGAGGGCCTTAAGGGCTTTCATTAATCTCTCCTAAAAAACCTTTCGCCGCAGAGACGTTCGGTTAAGTCATGTTAACTCAAAAACTTGGTACATGATCATTAAATTTCAATTGAGATCACAAACCACTCTTAAATAAGTGAAGGAACTATAACAGATTTTCAGGTGCCAAAGAAAAAAACTTGAGCAGACAAAAGAAGAGTGTGACATCTTCATGTATACTTCGCTTTTAGGCGCCCAGGTCGCAAACAGAACAGATTGTGATCAGGTACATCGGGAAACTTCAGGTCAATAGGTGAGGACCTGCATGCAAAACGACGTTTGGAAGATTCGACTGGTCAGCCGCACCATTGGTGCGGATCGTGGTCGTGCGGCACGTGGGCGGCCGTCAGAGGCTTAGATCAACCCTTCTGACAGCCAATTACCCATCGGAATCCGAACCATGAACGATCAAACCCGCACCTCATCCCGCACCGGCGGTCGCGCCGCGCGTCGTGCTGCCCGTGCAACTGCACTGCCCGAACATTTGCGCCCTGTCCGTGCAGGTATGGAAGGCGGCACTCTCAATGTGCTGACCCAAGCCCAAATCGAGCGCATCCACGAAGCCGCCTTGACCGCATTGGAAACCATTGGTCTGGCGGATGCCCCGCCAAGCGGCATCGACTACCTGGTCGGCGCCGGATGCATCCTGGGTGACGATGGCCGCATCCGGTTCCCGCGCGCGTTGGTGGAAGACACGATTGCCAAGGCCAACCGCTCGGTCACTCTGTACAGCCGCGATGGAAAGACCGACCTAGAGTTGTCTGGCACTAAGGTTCACTACGGCACCGCCGGTGCTGCCGTCAGCATGGTGGATGTACACGGGCGGGAATACCGCGACTCGACCGTTCAGGATCTGCACGATGCTGCGCGCATTTGCGAACAGCTAGAAAACATCCATTTTGTTCAGCGCCCCATGGTTTGCCGCGACATCGCGGACAATCTGGAAATGGACCTGAACACGATCTACGCCGCCTGTTCAGGCAGCTTCAAACATATCGGTACGTCCTTTACCGAACCCAGCCACGTTGCCCCCGCGGTGGAAATGCTCCACATGATCGCCGGCGGCGAAGACAAGTTTCGTGAGCGGCCCTTCGTGTCGAATTCGAACTGTTTTGTCGTGCCCCCGATGAAATTCGCGACCGAAAGTTGCGAAGTGATGGAAGAGTGCATCAAGGCCGGGATGCCGGTTCTGCTACTGTCTGCTGGCATGGCTGGCGCGACTGCACCTTCGACCATTGCCGGTGCGATCACACAGGCCACTGCGGAATGTCTGGCCGGTCTGGTTTACGTAAATGCCGTAAGCCCCGGCGCACCGGCAGTTTTTGGCACTTGGCCTTTTGGTCTGGACCTGCGCACAGGCGCGATGTCAATCGGTTCGGGCGAACAGGCCCTGCTGACGGCCGGCTGCGCGCAAATGCATCGGTTTTATGACCTGCCGGGTGGTGCTGCGGCTGGAGCATCGGACTCAAAGCTGCCCGATATGCAGGCCGGGTGGGAGCAGATGTGTTCCAACGTCATGGCGGGCCTGTCAGGTTTGAACATGGTATACGAAGCGGCGGGCATGCATGCATCGTTGCTGGGCTTTTGCCATGAGAGCCTGATCCTCAGTGACGACCTGATCGGTCAGGCACAGCGCTGCGTACGCGGGATCGAAGTCACCGACGAAACCTTGGCCTTGGACCAAATCGCCGAGGTCTGCATTGGCGGGCCGGGTCACTATCTGGGCACCGATGCCACGCTCAGCCGGATGCAGGCGGACTATGTCTATCCCGTTTTCGGTGACCGCACCTCACCCAAGGAATGGGCCGAGCTTGGCAAACCCGATCTGATCGAAAAGGCGATCAAGCGGAAGGAAGAGATCTTGTCGATGCCGTCACCGGCGCGCTTTGATCCACTTCTGGATGCTGAACTTCGGACCAGATTCAATATTCACCTCTCCCAATAAGATATTGAAAAGCGGCCAGAAATCCTCTGGCCGCTTTCTTTAATGTGTTAGCCGTCGGTTGGCGGCAGCAATCCTGCTTCCTGTGCCACGGCAATCTCGGCCTCATCCAGCGCGCCGTCGCCGTTGGCATCCATTGCCGAGAAACCATCCGTGTCCACTTCAGGCAGAACCGCCTGCACTTCTTCGATGGTCAAAACGCCGTCTCCATTTGTATCTGCCGAGGATTGTGCGACGGCCAGCGTCGGCAGTCCAAAGGCAAGGGCGGAAATAGCGGCCAGAGTTTGTGGTTTCATTGTGATGCCTCCTGATTGAGTTTTTTGCATGTTTGCGTCCGGACAAGCCCTACAAACACCGCACGCCGGGCTGCTGTCACCCGCATTGCGGGACTAAGCCACTTTCGCGCCAATCTTTGCGTGTTTTTCCGAGTCGCGTCTGCGGCGAGCCGCTGGGCAAAATTCCCCCATCACGTCTCGGCGGGTCTTGCCCGATGAGGAATGCACAATCTGGCAGAACCCTGCCTAATTTCCCATTCACGGTTGAAAAAAGAAAGGGGGCCGAAGCCCCCTGTCAGTTTCGCCTTCCAGGCTCATTTCGTTGACCGCCCGGTGTTTTTTTGCCTGCGGCCTGGACTGCGCATGGGACGAGCGCACCCGCCCCGTGAAAGAGTGGGAAAGAGCAAATATTCCGCCCCACCCTGTTCCCGGCCGACACGGGCATGTCGACCGAGTGGAGCAAGACGCCTAGTGGTAAGTCTCAGGCTATGCCTTGCCCCGTATTCGTCGGGACCGAATATCCGAGGGGAAATTCAGGTCCCTACACCCCGCGTGGCGGGGCGTTTGCCTTAGCTACACCCGCTGGTCCCGCCGCAGGTGTTGCATTTCATGCAGGTGCCGTTGCGCACCAGCGTATAGTTTCCACATTCGCCGCACGGGTCTCCTTCGTAGCCCTGCATCTTGGCTTTGGTGCGAGCATCCATGCCTGTGGCAACCGCTGTTTCCGCGACCGGAGCCTCGAACGATGCGGCGGTTTCCGCCATGCCGTTCACCTCGGCCTGACCGCCGTTAAAGACGACAAGATCCTGCGGCAGACGCTTGCGCAGATACCCGGTTGAGCTGATTTGTTTCAGCACTTCCAGCGACTTAGTCGCTGCACTTTCACTGATTTCAGAGACGTTTGAGACACCCTCTTCCTCGCCCCGGCCCAGATCATCGAAGGTTGCACCTTCGGGCTTCACGTGGGCCAGATCGGTTCGGTCCAGATAAGACACGGCCAGTTCGCGGAAGATGTAATCCAGGATCGAGGTCGCATTCTTGATCGAGTCGTTGCCCTGTACCATCCCCGCCGGTTCGAACTTGGTGAAGGTAAACGCATCGACGAACTCTTCCAGCGGTACGCCATATTGCAAGCCAACCGAGACAGCGATGGCAAAGTTGTTCATCATCGCCCGGAAGCCAGCGCCTTCCTTGTGCATATCGATGAAGATCTCGCCCAACTTGCCGTCTTCGAACTCACCGGTTCGCAGATAGACCTTGTGGCCGCCCACGATCGCTTTCTGGGTATAGCCCTTGCGGCGATGTGGCAGTTTCTCGCGGTGGCTGCGGATGATTTCCTTGACCACAACCTTCTCGATCACTTTTTCGGCCAGAACGACGGCTTTCTCCTGCGCCGATCCGCTTTCAAGCACTTCAGCGGCTTCATCGTCATCCTCGACGAGCGCCGCCGCCAGAGGCTGCGACAGTTTCGAACCATCACGATACAGCGCGTTCGCCTTCACACCCAGCGACCATGACAGTTCGTATGCCTTCTGGCAGTCCTCGATGGTCGCGTCATTTGGCATGTTGATCGTCTTCGAGATCGCACCCGAGATAAAGCTCTGCGCCGCCGCCATCATGGTGATGTGGCTATCAACCCCAAGGAAACGCTTGCCTTTCTTGCCGCACGGGTTGGCGCAGTCAAAGATCGAATAGTGTTCTTCCTTCAGATGCGGCGCGCCTTCCAGCGTCATGGTTCCGCAGACATGATCGTTCGCCGCGTCGATATCCGCCTTGGTAAAGCCCAGATGGCGCAGCAGGTCGAAAGTCGGGTCATTCAGCTTGGTCGCCGGGATGCCCAGAACTCCGGTGCAGAAATCCTCGCCCAGTGTCCACTGATTGAACACGAACCGGATATCAAAGGCGCTTTCCAGCGCGGCGTCCACCTTGGCCAGCTCATTTGGGCCAAAACCGTGACCGGTCAGCGAGGTGTGGTTAATCCCCGGCGCGTTGCCGATAGTGCCGTGACCAACCGCATAACCGACGATTTCTTCGATCTGCGACGAGGAATAGCCCAGCTTTTCCAGAGCGGAAGGCACCGAACGGTTGATGATCTTGAAGTAACCGCCACCGGCCAGCTTCTTGAACTTTACCAGCGCAAAGTCAGGCTCGATCCCAGTGGTGTCGCAATCCATCACCAGACCGATGGTGCCGGTGGGCGCAATCACGGTGGCCTGCGCGTTCCGGTAGCCGTTCTTCTCACCGAGGCTCAGCGCCTCATCCCAAGCGGACATGGCCAGATCGATCAGACGCTTGTCCGGGCAGTTACCATGGTCCAGTGGCACCGGCTTTACGGCCAGTTTCTCATAACCATCGGTCACTCCTTGCGATGCGCGGCGGTGGTTACGGATGACGCGCAGCATGTGGTCTGCGTTACGCTCATACCCTTTGAACGGCCCAAGCTCGCCTGCAATCTCGGCCGAGGTTGCATAGGCCACACCGGTCATGATCGCCGTCAGCGCGCCACAGATCGAGCGCCCCTCATCCGAGTCGTAACTGTAGCCCATGTTCATCAGCAGGCCGCCAATGTTGGCGTATCCCAGACCCAAAGTGCGGAAATCATAAGACAATTGCGCGATTTCCTTGGATGGGAACTGCGCCATTGTCACCGAGATTTCCAGCGTCAGTGTCCAAAGGCGCGAAGCGTGCATGTAGTCCGCCGCCTGGAACTCACCATCCTTCAGGAAGGTCAGCAGGTTCATCGACGCCAGGTTACAGGCAGTGTCATCGAGGAACATGTATTCCGAGCACGGATTCGAACCGCGGATCGCACCATCTTCGGGGCACGTATGCCATTCGTTGACCGTGTCGTGGAACTGAATGCCGGGATCGGCGCAAGCCCATGCGGCGTGGCCAACCTTTTCCCACAGATCCCGCGCCTTGACGGTCTTCGAGACTTTGCCATCGGTGCGGTTGATCAATTCCCAATCGGCGTCTTTCTCAACGGCGGTCAGGAATGCGTTGGTCACACGGATCGAGTTGTTCGAGTTCTGGCCCGACACCGAGCTGTACGCTTCCGAATCCCAATCCGTATCATAGGTCGGGAACTCAATACTGTCATGGCCCTGCTTGGCGTAATCCAAAACGCGCTTGATGTAAGTTTCTGGGATCGCAACCTTTTTGGCTTCGCGAACCGCTTTCTTCAGGCTGTCATTCTTGTTGGGATCATACGCATCGTCCTGTGCGCCGTCCCAGCTGCGGATGGCCTCGAAAATGCCGTTCAGCATCTTCTCGTGCATCTTCGATCCGGCAACGATCGAGGCCACCTTTTGCTCTTCGATCACCTTCCATTCGATGAATTTTTCGATGTCAGGGTGATCAGCATCGACGATTACCATCTTTGCTGCTCGACGGGTTGTTCCGCCTGATTTGATCGCGCCAGCGGCGCGGTCGCCGATCTTAAGAAAGCCCATGAGACCCGAGGACTTACCGCCACCCGACAGCGCCTCGCCTTCGGCGCGCAGATGGCTGAAGTTGGTCCCGGTACCCGAGCCGTATTTGAACAGGCGCGCCTCGCGCACCCAAAGATCCATGATGCCGCCTTCGTTCACCAGATCATCATCGACGGACTGGATGAAGCACGCGTGCGGCTGCGGATGCTCGTATGCGGATTTCGATTTGGTCAGCTTGCCGGTCTTGTAATCGACATAGTGGTGACCCTGCGCGGGGCCATCGATTCCGTAGGCCCAGTGCAGACCTGTGTTGAACCACTGCGGGCTATTCGGTGCGGCGCGCTGAGTCGCCAGCATATAACGCATCTCGTCAAAGTAAGCGCGCGCATCCTCCTCGGTCGAGAAATAGCCGCCCTTCCAACCCCAATACGCCCAAGCGCCCGCCAAGCGGTCGAACACCTGCTTGGACGAGGTTTCGCCACCGAATTCAGCACCTTCTGCAGGAACTGAGCGCCACAGAAATTCGGGAACGTCCTTTTCCTTGACCTTTTTCAGAGCCGACGGAACGCCAGCCTTACGAAAGTATTTCTGAGCGATGACATCACTGGCGACCTGGCTCCACTTTGCGGGGATCTCGATTTCGTCCAGTCGGAAAACAATGGTGCCGTCCGGGTTCCGTATCTCAGATGTCGCAGAGACAAAATCCAGTTCTGCGTATGCATCTTGCCCCGATTTGGTGAATTTCCTGTCAATCTTCATGTCCGCAGCCCTAGATTCAATCAACTTGTCCGTTCGCGTCAGATGCATTTCAGCGATCCGCACGCCATGCCTGAAAATTGGGCGCAAATGACCGGTCGCTGTCTTTAACAGCGCGAAACCGCTTATACGGTTGCACGTTTAATAGATGTGCTTTCCGACCCTCGCCCTATGCCTTACCCTGGTTATGCTACCAGATTTAGTGGCATGTCTTTCGGCCCATACAACTTGGCGTATTCGGCCATAGATCGTCAACGCCATTTTCATTCATTTTTGAAATCTTTTTTGTTGACCAAACGGTTCCCAAGGGTCCGCGGGCGTTGGATTCCGATTCCTCCACAGGTTCATCCACGGGATAAAGCACTGCACTTGAAAATCGCGCAACAGGATTAACTGTTTTTATCAGCAGAGTTACCAGCATTTGATAATCCCGCTGTAAGGTGGATAGGCTGAATGAGAATCACAACACCACCGGTCGCGCGGCCAGACAGGAGGCATAACGTGCAGAATAGAAAATCGAGAGTGTCAGAGTGGATGACCGCGTTTCGATTTCTGCCCGCAATGGCCCTTATCGTGGCCTGCGCACCACAAGATATGCCCCCTCCGACCCGCAGCGCGCAGTTTGAAACATATCCCGAACGGTTGTTTGACACCTTTGAGACTCAATGCGCTGGGCCAGGAGAAAAGTTCGAAAAAGTGGGGAATCGGGTGTTTGAGTGCCAGGAGTTTCTTCCTCCGGACACCACCGCGTTTCTGATTCTCAATTATGATGGCTACCCGCAGGACCTGCCCAAAAGCGTCATGCGCATGACGTCGACCAAGAACACTACCGGGTATCGCGTGGATGCCGAATTGTTCTTCAATGTGCCGCAAAAACAGGGCCCAGCCGTCAAAGTTCCCGTAGAGAGCAAAGCACTGGATCAAGCGTTGGGCGCGCTGTTCCAAAAGATGGGTGGTTCACCAACATAAGAGGAAGAAGTGGTCGGGGCGGCAGGATTCGAACCTACGACCCCCTGTACCCAAAACAGGTGCGCTACCAGACTGCGCCACGCCCCGGACCGTGCGCCTTCCTAACGTTGCCATTCTGATTTGAAAAGCCCTAACAGGGCCAAATTGCAGGACCTTGCGAAAAAATTTCGTGCTGCATCTGTGTTCCTGGGGTGATCAGGTAACGCGCCGCTAATCCAGCGTTGATTTCCAGGACTGCATACACCGAATCTCCGCCTTCGATCAGTGATTCATCCCCGGGAATCGCGTTGTCATGCACATGAACAACAGCGCCTGTGCGATCCAGAAAAATGATATCCAAGGGAATCAGCGTGTTTCTCATCCAAAAGGCGACTGGCTGCGGCGGATCGAACACGAACAGCATTCCAGACCGCTGCGGCAGCGACTCGCGAAACATCAATCCACGCGCCCTATCCTGTGGACTGATTGCAAGCTCGACGTTGAAACTGACTTGAGTTTTGTCGTTCCGCATCCCGACACGATCCACCTGGCACGCAGCCAGCACGTTACCGGCCCACAGCATTGTCACACTTGCAAGAACCGTTAACAGTCTGATCATCTGGTATTATTCGTCCAGTGCAGCTTCCCAGGCCAAGACCTGAGCCGCCATACGCCCGCGTTTGCCATTAATGACGCGCATCGCCAACGCTTCGCCTGGTTGCAGATCAGCCAGACCAGATCGGCGCAGCACCTCGATATGCAGGAAAACGTCTTCGTCCCGACCAAAAACATTGGCAAAGCCAAAACCCTTGCCCTTGTCGAACCATTTCACCCGCGCCGCTTCCAAAGGAGCCTCCGCGATCACAACCGGATCAAGTTCCGCGAAATCCGCCAACATCATTGAGTCGGTGCGCGCCGGTGGGTCTACGCTGACAACCTCAACCGCCTGAACGCCGCGGTCAGTGCGATGCGTCATGATCTCGATCCCGGCGCCATCGGCGACCGAGCTTTGACCAAAGTTACGTAACACGTTCACATGCAACAGAATATCCGGGCCACCTTCGTCGGACACAACAAACCCGTACCCCTTAGCGGGGTCAAACCATTTCACGTGTCCTCGAACGCGGTACATATTGTTCAGGTCTTCCGGCACAGCATTCCTATCGCGAAAATTAATAGTTCGTTAAGGGTCCGATGTGTATGGGATTGGCTCGCAAATTCAAGCTGAAAAAATCCTTTGATTTCTTTGTGTTGCATTTCACGATACGCGAATGTCATGGATTCAACCTTTGTACATCCCATGCCGAGTCTTCCTGATCCCGGCGCCACTGAAACCTGTCGTGCAACCGGAATGCACCATCGGCCCAAAACTCGATCTCGCTCGGCACTAACCTGTACCCGCCCCAGAACGGTGGTCGCGGTGGGTTCGGCCCCAATTTCGCGGTCACCTTTGCAACTTCTGCCATCAAAGCAGCCCGGCTGCTAAGAGGCTGAGACTGTTTCGAAGCCCAAGCCCCAAGACGGCTTTTTAGCGAGCGCGACGCATAATATTCATCGGCTTGCGCCCCGCTTTCGCGGGTTATTGTACCACGAACGCGGATTTGCCGCCTCAATGATTTCCAATGCATTACAAAAGCTGCTTTGCCCGCCGAATCCAATTCGGCCGCCTTGGCACTTTCGTAGTTGGTGTAAAATACGAAGGCACCGGATTCGATTTCTTTCAACAGCACCATACGCACGTTCGGCATGCCGTCAGAATCGACGGTTGCCAACGCTATTGCATTGGGATCGTTCGGTTCGCTGTCTTTGGCCTCACCCAGCCACCGCCCCGCTATTTCAAACGGATCGGAGCCGGCGAAGATGCCGTCACGCTCGGTCATTTCCATCCCCCGGAAACTATTCTTGGCCACCCTAGGGCGAGAACCCGCTGCGGGCAAGAGTACGCGGCCTTGATGCAGCGCATCCAATGGCATAAACCAACGCAACAAATCGCGAAGACAGGCGGAGAACCAAACATGTCAAATCAGTTGATGGCCGGCAAACGCGGCCTCATCATGGGACTGGCCAATGATAAATCGATCGCATGGGGCATTGCCCGCGCTTTATCCGATGCCGGGGCCGAATTGGCCTTTTCCTATCAGGGCGATGCCCTAAAAAAGCGGGTCGATCCGCTGGCGGCGCAGCTGGGCAGTGAAATTGTTCTTCCCTGTGATGTGGGTGACGAGGACTCGATTGATGCTCTGTTCTCGGAATTGGAACAGAAATGGGGCAAGCTGGACTTCGTGGTTCACGCGATTGGTTTTTCCGACAAGAATGAGCTGCGTGGTCGGTACGTCGATACCAGCCGGGCGAATTTCAAGCTGACCATGGATGTTTCGGTCTACTCTTTCACCGCCGTCATGCAGCGTGCGGAAAAGATGATGTCCGAAGGCGGCAGTGCAATCACTCTGACCTATTACGGTGCCGAGCAGGTTATGCCGCACTATAACGTCATGGGTGTCGCCAAGGCCGCGCTGGAAGCATCGGTCAAATATCTGGCCGAGGATCTGGGCAAAGACGGTATCCGGGTGAACTCGATCTCGGCCGGTCCGATCAAGACGCTGGCAGCCAGCGGTATTGGTGACTTCCGCTATATCATGAAGTGGAACGAGTATAATTCGCCCCTGCGCCGCAACGTGACCATCGACGATGTCGGTAAATCAGCGCTGTATCTGCTGTCCGATCTCAGCAGTGGTGTCACGGGCGAAAATCTGCACGTAGATTCGGGGTATCACATCGTCGGTATGAAAGCCGTCGACGCCCCGGACGTTGAAAAGGGTTAACGCAATGAGCGCCAAGGACCGTCTGCCTCACGAAAAAGGCTTTCACATCAGTTGGGACCAAATCCATCGCGATTCCCGTGCTCTGGCATGGCGGCTGGATGGTCAAGGACCGGACGACGGTGCTTGGCGCGCGGTTGTTGCGATCACACGCGGTGGTATGGCCCCAGCCATGATCGCCAGCCGTGAGCTGGACATTCGCACCGTCGACACGATTAGCGTGCGGTCCTATCACCATCAGGAACAAGGCGAAGCCGAGGTGCTGAAAGCCCCTGATGCCGATCTGATGGGTGATGGTGAAGGCGTTTTGATCATCGACGATCTCGTCGACAGCGGCAAAACACTGGAACTGGTGCGTGCGATGTACCCCAAGGCGCATTTTGCCACTGTCTATGCCAAACCCAAAGGCCGCCCGATGGTGGATACGTTCATCACCGAAGTCAGCCAGGATACGTGGATCTTCTTCCCGTGGGATATGGCCCTGCAATATGTCGAGCCCTACCGCGGCACAGACTGATCTTTTCCTGAACATCTAGGATCTCGCATGACCCGGACACGCACCGCCGCCACCTTCGCCCCACCGGTGATGGAGGCGCGGCGCTGGCTGGAAGGCGCGAATTTCCCTGACGACCAGCCTTTGATCAATGTCAGCCAGGCCGCGCCGGTCGATCCGCCCCCTTTGGCCTTGCGTCAGGCCATGGCCGAATTTGCGGTGACCGAGGATCGGGCCCATCTGTATGGGCCCGTGCTGGGCAATCCGGATCTGCGCACCGAACTGGCGGTGCAAATTGGTCAGCACTATGACGTCGAGGTCGCACCGGATCAGGTCGCAATCACCTCGGGCTGCAATCAGGCATTTGCCGCCACAATCTCGGCTATCACTGACGAAGGGGATGAGGTCATCCTGCCAACCCCATGGTATTTTAATCACAAAATGTGGTTGGACATGGCCGGGGTACATGCCGTTGACCTGAAGACCGGTGATGATCTGTTACCTAATCCTGATGCCGCCCGCGCTTTGATCACCGACAAAACCCGCGCCATCGCTCTGGTGACGCCGAACAACCCGGGTGGTGTGGAATACCCGGCCGATCTGGTGCGCGCGTTCTACGAACTGGCCCGTGAAAACGGTCTGCGCTTGCTGGTCGATGAGACCTATCGCGATTTCGACAGCCGCAGCGGCCCGCCGCATGACCTGTTCGCGCAGCCCGGCTGGGACGAGACGCTGGTTCACCTCTATTCCTTTTCCAAAGCCTATCGCCTGACCGGCCACCGGGTTGGTGCCATTGCAACCGGTGCTGACCTGCTATCCGAAGTAGAAAAATTCCTTGATACGGTGGCGATCTGCCCCGGTCAGATCGGCCAATTCGCGGCCCTTTGGGGCATGCGGAACCTGTCGCAATGGGTCGCCGGAGAGCGTGACGAAATCCTCGATCGCCGCGCGGCTATCCAAGAGCAGTTGCCAAACCTGACTAACAAGGGTTGGCGTCTGTTAGGCTTGGGCGCCTATTTCGCCTATTTCGAACATCCGTTCGATATCCCCTCGGACGAACTGGCCCGCCGTCTGGTGGCGGAGGCCGGCATCCTTCTGCTGCCCGGAACGATGTTTATGCCGCCAGATGATCCCGCCGGAAAACGCCAGATGCGCATTGCATTCGCTAATCTCGACCGCGCCGGTATTCAGCAATTGTTCGAACGGTTGCAAGCCCTGTCCTTCTGAGCTTGCCCCCCGGCGGTGCGCGTCGTATTCAGGGCCGCAACCGACAGGGCAGTTCCTTGCCACAAGATTAAGAGGGCACCATGGCCGCAGGCATGAAAAACCTATCGAAGACCTTTGTCTGGATTCTCATGGGCCTATTGATGCTGGGCCTTGCGGGCTTTGGCGCAACAAGCCTGACCGGCACCGTGCGCACCGTCGCGCAAGTTGGGAACGAAGAAGTTTCGATCAACCAATACGTTCGCGAATTGCAGCGCGAAATCCGCGCGGTCGAAAGCCAGACCGGCCAGCCCTTGCAAATGTCTCAGGCGCATGAGTTCGGTCTGGATCAGTTGGCCCTGTCGCGCCTGACCGCTTTGGCCGCGCTGGACAACGAAGTCGGTGAGCTGGGCATTTCGATCGGGGATGAGAACCTGCAAGAAGAAATCGTCGCCATCCCGGCCTTTCAGGGCGTCAACGGCACGTTTGACCGTGAGGCCTATCAGTTCCAGCTGGAACAGGCTGGCATGACGGATACCGAATTCGAATCGGATCTGCGCAAGGAGTCCTCGCGCACCATCGTGCAAAACGCGGTGATCAGCGGGGTTGAGATGCCTTCGCTTCTGACGCAAGTGCTGACGGACTATGTCGGCGCACGCCGCAGTTTTACCGTTGCGACGGTCGGGCCCGACGCCCTGACATCGCCTGTTCCTGCACCCACGGATGAGCAGATCCAGACTTACTATGATGAGAATCAGGATCAGTTCACCCTGCCCAGTACCAAGCAACTGACTTATGCGATTCTGTCGCCCGACATGCTGTTGGACAGTGTCGAGATTGATGAGGATGCGGTGCGTCGCCTCTATGATCAGCGTGCCTCGGAATTCTATCAGCCCGAGCGACGTCTGGTCGAACGTCTGACTTATCCGAACGAAGAAGACGCACAGCATGCGATTGCGCAGCTTGAGGTCGGTGGCACCACGTTCGAAAACCTCGTGCGAGATCGCCAGCTAGAGTTGAGCGATATCGACCTTGGCGACGTCACCCGCGAAGATCTGGGCGAAGCTGCTGATGCCGTCTTTGCCGCCGATCTGGACGCGGTTGTTGGCCCGCTGCCCTCGACCTTCGGCCCCGCGCTGTTCCGCATCAACGGATCGCTGGCCGAAAACAACACGCCGTTCGAAGATGCCGCCCCTGCCCTGCGCGAAGAACTGGCCGCCGACCGCGCGCGTCGTCAAATCGAAGCACAGGCCGAAGACATTGACGATCTGCTCGCTGGTGGTGCAACGCTGGAAGAACTGACCGGCGAGACCGAAATGGAATTGGGCCAGATCGACTGGACCCGCGAAAGCGGTGAAGGCGTCGCCGCCTATGACGGTTTCCGCGCCGCTGCCGAAGCCGTAAACGAAGGCGATTTCCCCGAGGTTGCGTTCCTCGAAGACGGTTCGATCTTTGCTTTGCGTTTGAACGAGGTGCTGCCCCAACGCCCCGAGCCTCTGGAAAGCGCACGTGATCGTGTGGCCGCCGCATGGACGCAGGTGGAAACCGGCAAGGCGTTGGCTGAAAATGCAAATTCCGCTCTGGAGCAACTGAATGCTGACGGCGATTTCACCGCCACCGGTTTGCCGTTCCGGGTTGAAAATGCGCTGACCCGCACCGCTTTCCTTGAGGATGTGCCGGCAGATTTCATGGGTCAGGTGTTCGAGATGGAGCCTGGTGAGCTGCGAGTCATTCCTGGCGATGGCACGGCGTTCGTCGTGCGTCTTGAAGAATTGCTACCGCCCGCCGAAACTGATGAACTGCGCCAGGTACAAACCGCGCTGGAAGCACAGCTAAATCAGGCGCTGGCCCAGAACATCTTTGACGCTTATGTGCGCGACGCGCAGACCCGCGCCCGTCCCGTGATTGACCAACGCGCGCTGAACGCCGTGCAGTCGAGCTATTAAAAGAGACCGAACATGGCCCTGACCCCCGAGTTTGACAGCTTCGCCCGCGCCTATGAGGCTGGCGAAAATCAGGTCGTTTACACCCGCTTGGCAGCCGATCTGGATACGCCAGTGTCCCTGATGCTCAAGCTGACGGGCGCGCAGAAAGACGCCTTTATGCTGGAATCCGTGACCGGAGGCGAGGTGCGTGGCCGCTATTCAATCATCGGGATGAAACCGGACCTGATCTGGCGCTGCCGGGGTGAGACGTCCGAATTGAACCGCTCGGCCAGGTTCGATGCCGACGCGTTTTCGCCTCAGGATGGCAATCCGATGGACAATCTGCGTGCCTTGCTGGCCGAAAGCCGGATTGCGCTGCCTGACGATTTGCCTCAAGCCGCCGCAGGGCTGTTCGGTTATCTTGGGTATGACATGGTGCGTCTGGTCGAGTATCTGCCGGATGTGAACCCAGACCCACTGGGCCTACCCGATGCGATTATGCTGCGCCCATCGGTCATCGCCGTTCTGGACGGTGTAAAGGGAGAGGTCACGGTCGTCTCCCCTGCCTGGGTCGCCGAGGGGCAATCCGCCAAGGCTGCCTATGCGCAAGCCGCTGAGCGTGTGATGGACGCAGTGCGCGATTTAGAACGCGCCATGCCCGCCGAGACTCGCGATCTGGGCGACGCCTCTGAAGTCGCGCCTCCGGTGTCGAATTTCACCAAATCCGGCTATATGGAAGCGGTTGAAAAGGCCAAGGAATACATCCGCGCAGGTGACATCTTTCAGGTGGTACCAGCTCAGCGTTGGACACAGGATTTCCCGCTGCCGCCCTTCACGCTCTATCGGTCATTGCGGCGCACTAACCCCTCTCCGTTCATGTTCTATTTCAACTTCGGCGGCTTTCAGGTGGTCGGTGCCAGCCCAGAAATTCTGGTGCGTGTCTTTGGCGACGAAGTGACAATCCGCCCCATCGCAGGTACCCGACCCCGTGGCGCAACCCCCGAAGAGGATAAGGCCAACGAGGTCGATCTACTGGCCGATAAGAAAGAGCTGGCCGAACACTTGATGTTGCTGGACCTGGGCCGCAACGATACCGGCCGCGTGGCCAAGATCGGAACGGTGCGGCCAACCGAAGAGTTCATCATCGAACGCTACAGCCATGTGATGCACATCGTGTCGAACGTGGTCGGAGAGCTGGCCGAAGACAAAGACGCATTGGACGCCTTTTTTGCCGGGATGCCTGCGGGCACCGTCTCGGGCGCGCCAAAAGTGCGCGCGATGGAGATCATCGACGAGTTGGAGCCTGAAAAGCGCGGTATCTATGGCGGCGGCGTTGGTTATTTCAGTGCCGGCGGCGACATGGACATGTGCATTGCTCTGCGAACGGCCATCGTGAAGGATCACAAGCTTTATATTCAGGCGGGCGGCGGTGTTGTTTTT
This sequence comes from Ruegeria sp. BB1, assembly GCF_056539465.1. NCBI lineage: Bacteria > Pseudomonadati > Pseudomonadota > Alphaproteobacteria > Rhodobacterales > Roseobacteraceae > Ruegeria > Ruegeria sp. BB1. The sequence goes on along the minus strand of NZ_JBQFVB010000001.1, from coordinate 468,137 downwards.
GATAGCGACCCCGAGGCAGAGTTTATGGAAACCGTCCATAAATCAAACGCCATTCGCCGCGCTGCTGCCGATGCGTCCCGGTTCACAGGATCTGGCAACACATAAAAAAACGGCGGGCTTTCAGGGCCAGCCGTTTTCGTTGTTCCGAGGTTACTGAACCTCTTTCATCATCACTGCGGAGATTGGGGCCATCGCCACACGGCTGCCCCGATCTTCAAGCCCCCACAGCAACAAAGCCGAGATCGTGTCAGGGCGCAGACGGCCCAGCATTACAACCGTCCCCTCCTGCCCGGCACGAAATGCCGCTTGGTCCAGAAAACGACGCATGATCTTGGGGTCCTGGCGCGCACCGTCGATATCGCGGAAAATCACACCCGATGGAATACCGTTGCGCGCAGCCAGTTTTTGGACAGTGTTCAGACCATTGTCCTGCGTGATCAGACCACGCCCTGTACCGGCAGCAATTGCGGCCACTTGGTCGGCAAGCTTGCGATTGCCCTGAATGCCAGAATCCACGCCTTCGAGAATACCCACCGTTTCCGGCAGCGTGTCGAGCCATACGGCCAGCGATACTTCGGCATCCTGCGCGCTGGCGGCTTCGTGTAGATCAGCCAGAGCCAGAACTTCGAACCCGGCTTCGCGGTGACGCGCCATCTTTTCCACAGCGTCCGGATCAGACGGGCTGACGGCAAAACTCAGCGGATAAGGAAAATCATGCAGAGCTTCAGCCCCATAGGCGCCTTCATCGTCGATCAGAATGATTGACATCAACGGCTTGGATTCGGGGTTTTCGAATTCCGCCGCATAAGCCTCGATCGGCTTGCCCGGAAGGACAGCCGCCACGTTGGTCGTGCTGACCTCAATAACATCATCACGTTCCGTTAATGGAACCACGCGCGTTCCGACTGTCGAGACTGTGGTCGCTTCGCTTGCCCCGCCAATTTGCGGAACCGACGCGATCCGGGGCAAATTGCGCGGTGCTGTATCCTCATCACCTTCTACGGCGATTGGGCTGTCGACAAATGGGTTTTCCTCGGTTTCCGGATCGGCGGCTGCGGCGACCTCGGGTTCCGGTTGTGCTGCACTGTCGGCAACAACAGGGTCCGATTTCTGTTCCCCCTCAGTAACCTCGGGTTCTGGTTTCGGCTCGGCCTCCACAACCTCGGGCTCTTGTTCGACGGCGGGTTCAGGCTGAGGTTCAGGCACCTCCAGCGACACCTCAGGCAAGGCTTCGGCATTTGGGGATACCTGCGACAACGGCGGGGCCTGTGGCGCGACCGGGGCCACAGTGGTTGCAATTACAGGAGCTGATTGAGCAACGCTGGGCGCATCGACTTGCGCCGGGTCCAGGTTGACTTTGGGCTGGGCATCGGGCTCAACCTCGACATCTGACAATTCAGCCAGTGTGTCCGTCTGTTCGCCGACAGATTCGGGTGTGGTTGGTGGCAAGTCCAGCACATCGGGGTCACCCCCGGTATCAGTGGCGTCCGCCACAGTATCCGGGACATCAGCCAGAGAGGGTTCAGGCGCAGAAACCGCCACGTTCGGTTTGCTGGTCAAAGGCATGTTCAAAGACAGCACCGCCCCCAGCACAAGAACAGCGACCGTTCCCACGATCATTCCGCCGACAAATCCGCCCATAACAATTGCCTCTCGTCTTGGCCCTGCATCGATCACATGTTCGCCGTCTGCTGCGGCATTTGCTTGCCGCAGCGCCAAGAACGGGATGTCCCCTTGACGCTGCCGCGCAAGCCTGAGCATGTATGTCCCGACATTATACCGTGGCTCGGGGCTGCATCGCCAGCCCGAAATGCCCAAGCCGAGACAAGTGCCCAAATGCTGCTGCTGATCGACAACTACGACTCGTTTACCTACAACCTGGTACATTATTTAGGCGAACTTGGCGCCGAGATGGTCATTCGGCGGAATGACGCCTTGGACGTTCAGGAAGCCATGGCCATGAACCCATCCGGCATCCTGCTCAGCCCCGGCCCCTGTGATCCGGATCAGGCCGGTATCTGCTTGGCCTTGACCGAAGCAGCGGCTGAAACGAAAACGCCGCTGATGGGAGTCTGTCTTGGCCATCAGACTATCGGACAGGCCTTTGGGGGCGACGTCATCCGCTGCCACGAAATCGTACATGGCAAAATGGGAACGATGCACCACACCGGAAAAGGTGTGTTTGCCGGGCTGCCCTCGCCATTTGAGGCGACCCGCTATCATTCTTTGGTGGTCGACCCCAACACCCTGCCCGACTGTCTTGAGGTCACGGCAGAGCTGGAAGACCGTACCATTATGGGTCTGCAGCACAAAGAATTGCCGATTCACGGCGTTCAGTTCCACCCGGAATCCATCGCCTCCGAGCATGGTCATGCCCTGCTCAAGAATTTCCTGTCTGAGATGAAAGTTCCCGCATGAGCGACGCTCTGAAACCGCTGATCGGAGCCGCCGCCGATCGGCCTCTGACCCGTGCCGAAGCCGAACAGGCCTTTGGTATCTTGTTTGACGGTGAAGCCACGCCCAGCCAGATCGGTGGCCTGCTGATGGCCATGCGCACCCGTGGCGAAACGGTCGAGGAATACGCCGCGGCCGCCGCCGTGATGCGCGCCAAGTGCAACGCCGTCACCGCGCCCGACGGTGCAATGGATATCGTCGGAACCGGAGGGGACGGCAAAGGCACGCTCAATATCTCAACCGCCACGGCATTTGTTGTCGCTGGTGCCGGTGTCACCGTGGCCAAGCATGGCAACCGCAACCTCAGCTCAAAGTCCGGGGCAGCGGATGCCTTGGGTCAGTTGGGGATCAACGTCATGGTTGGCCCGGAAATTGTTGAGAACGCTTTGAAAGAGGTCGGTATCGGCTTTATGATGGCCCCGATGCATCACCCAGCCATTGCGCATGTCATGCCCTCGCGGCAAGAGCTTGGGACCCGGACGATCTTCAACATTCTCGGCCCTTTGACGAACCCTGCGGGCGTCAAACGCCAATTGACCGGAGCCTTCAGCCGCGACCTGATACATCCAATGGCCGAAACGCTTGGTCTGCTGGGGTCTGACCGGGCCTGGCTGGTACACGGATCAGACGGGACCGATGAGCTGACCATCACTGGCATCAGTTGGGTCGCAGCACTAGAGGATGGGGGCGTTAAGGAGGTGGAACTTCACCCCGAAGACGCGGGCCTACCGGTTCATCCGTTCGAGGATATCATCGGCGGAACACCCGAAGAAAATGCTGTCGCCTTCCGCGCGCTGCTGGACGGGCAGCCCTCGGCCTATCGCGATGCGGTTCTGTTGAACTCTGCCGCCGCGCTGGTGGTTGCAGACGCCGCAACAGATTTGCGGGATGGTGTCGAAAAAGCCGTCGAAAGCATCGACAGCGGAAAAGCCAAAGAAAAAATCGCGGTTCTGGCCCGCATGACTCAGGAGACCGCATGACCGAGACGGTACTGGACAAGATCAAAGCCTATAAGCTGGAAGAAATAGCTGCAGACAAGGCTGAGAAGTCCTTGGAAAAACTGGAAAGTGAGGCACGTTTTGCATCCGAAGTGCGCGGCTTTGCCGAAAGCTTGCGGAAAGCGACCCGCAAGGGGTATGGCCTGATCGCCGAGGTCAAAAAGGCCAGCCCCTCCAAGGGGTTGATCCGCGCCGATTTCGACCCGCCTGCATTGGCCAAGGCGTATGAAGAAGGCGGTGCAGCCTGTCTGTCTGTACTGACCGACACGCCTAGCTTCCAAGGCGCCAAGGAATACTTGACCGAGGCACGCGCAGCAACGTCGCTGCCAGCCCTGCGTAAGGATTTCATGTACGACCCTTATCAAGTGGTCGAAGCGCGCGCTTTGGGTGCCGATTGCATTCTAATCATCATGGCCTCGGTCGAAGATGGTCAGGCGGCCGAGCTGGAACAAACGGCCTTTGACTGGGGGATGGACGTTCTTATCGAAGTTCACGACGAGGCTGAACTGGAACGTGCGACCCAACTGAAAAGCCCATTGATCGGGATAAACAACCGTAATCTCAAGACCTTCGAGACCACACTTGATACCACGCGCCGTCTGTCGAAACTGGTTCCTGGCGGTCGGACGATTGTCTGTGAAAGCGGTCTGAGTACACCCGAAGACCTGGCCGATATCGCCCGTTATGGCGCGCGGTGTTTCCTGATTGGGGAAAGCCTGATGCGTCAGGATGATGTCACCGCCGCCACCCGGCAATTGCTGGCAAACCCGCTGATCCCCGGAGTGATGTGATGCCTCTGACCCATTTCGATGCACAGGGACAGGCCCATATGGTCGACGTCTCGGACAAGGCTGTTACTGACCGCGTCGCGGTGGCGGCTGGCCACATCCAGATGGCAAAGGAAACCTTTGATTTAATTTCAGAAGGACGCGCCAAAAAGGGCGACGTATTGGGTATTGCGCGGCTGGCAGGCATCATGGGAGCGAAGAAAACACCCGACCTAATCCCGCTATGCCACCCCTTGCCAGTCACAAAGGTTGCGGTTGAGTTGACCCTGAACCCTGATTTGCCGGGCGTACAGATTGAAGCCACCGTCAAGACCGCAGGCCAGACCGGGGTTGAGATGGAGGCGTTGACTGCGGTCTCAACCGCGGCGCTGACTGTGTATGACATGACCAAGGCAGTCGATAAGGCGATGGAGATCGGCGGTATCCGGGTCCTGCTGAAAGATGGCGGTAAATCAGGCCGTTACGAGGCGAGATGATTACGGTCGAAGAAGCCCGGTCGCTACTGTTTGATCTTGTTTCCCCGCTAAACGCCGAAACAGTTCCGCTTGCCGAATCTGCTGGCCGCGTGCTGGCGGAAGACCTCAGCGCCACGCGCGATCAACCGCCATTTTCGGCCTCTTCCATGGATGGTTATGCGCTGAAGTCGACCGAAGTCGAACAACACGCCATGTTCAAAGTAGTTGGCGAATCCGCTGCCGGGCGTCGTTTTGAAGGCACCGTGGGCCCCGGTCAGGCCGTTCGTATCTTTACCGGCGCTCCGGTGCCGGAAGGTGCTGATTTCGTGGTTATTCAAGAAGATACGGAACGGCGCGGGGATTTGCTTACAATCACCGACGATCCCGGACCGAAAACAAATATCCGACCTGCAGGTGTCGACTTTACCGTCGGCACCAAGATTAGCGCTCCGCGCCTTTTGCGCCCTGAAGACGTCGCGCTGTTGGCAGCAATGAATATTGCAACAGTGCCGGTCAGACGCAGACCCGTGGTCGCATTGATTTCAACCGGAGATGAACTGGTTATGCCCGGTGAGATCCCAGGCCCGGATCAAATCATCGCTTCGAACACTTTTGGCCTGAAAGCCATGCTAGAGGATGCCGGTGCACATGTGCGAATTCTGCCGATCGCGCGCGATACTGTCGCGTCCTTGGAAACGGCGTTTGGGCTGGCAAGCGGCGCTGATCTGGTCGTGACAATCGGGGGTGCCTCGGTCGGAGAATACGATCTGGTCGGGGACGTTTCTCAGAAATTGGGGATGGAACGGTCGTTCTACAAAATCCGCATGCGCCCCGGGAAACCCCTGATGGCGGGTCAGTTGGGTGACACAGCGATGGTTGGACTGCCGGGAAATCCCGTGAGTGCAATGGTTTGCGGTTATCTCTTCCTGATCCCCATGTTGCGTCGCATGTTGGGCATCGAACAAGCCCTGACCCCGTTTCGCCAGGCCAAGCTGGCCGAGCCCATCGGCAAAAACGGCCCACGCGAACATTATATGCGAGCTGTCCTCGGTGAGGATGGCATTCGCGCCTGTGCCGATCAGGACAGCTCGCTTCTCGGCGTTCTGGCGCAGGCCAACGCGCTTTTGGTACGTGAGCCGAATGATCCGGCGCGCCCCGCGGGGGATGAGGTTCTGTACCTGCCGATATAGGCAACGCTCAAATCCGTTGACACAAAACGTGAACATGCGTAGAACAAAAGAAAACGCATGACCGACGAGGTGTGAGCAATGCTGACCAAGAAACAGTTGGATTTGTTGGAATTCATCCACAAACGCGTTCAGGCGGACGGTGTTCCGCCCAGTTTCGACGAAATGAAGGCCGCGCTGGATTTACGGTCGAAGTCCGGGATTCATCGCCTGATCACTGCGCTAGAAGAACGTGGCTTTATTCGTCGCCTTGCCCACCGGGCGCGCGCGATTGAGATCGTGAAGCTGCCCGAGAGTCTCGGCGGCGAACCAACGGCCGCTTTCAAACCTCGCGTGATTGAAGGCGACAGGCCCGAAGGTCCCCGCGCGGCGAATTTCGAACCGGTCACTGTAGATGCCTTGGAATTGCCAGTCATGGGCCGTATCGCAGCTGGTGTCCCGATTGAAGCGATCAGCCACGTATCGCATCGTGTGGCGGTCCCGGGCAGCATGGTTTCGGGCAAAGGCGAACATTACGCGCTTGAGGTACGTGGCGACTCGATGATCGATGCCGGTATCAATGACGGCGATGTCGTGGTGATCCGTGAAACTCGGGTTGCCGATAATGGCGATATCGTCGTGGCTCTGGTCGAAGATCAGGAAGCGACCCTGAAGCGCTTTTTCCGCCGTGGCAATGCTATCGCGCTTGAGGCTGCGAACCCCGCCTATGAAACCCGCGTTCTGCCCGAGGACAAGGTCAAGGTGCAAGGACGGCTGGTCGGGTTGATCCGCAGCTACTGATCCCGTTTTAAATTGCGGTTCTCGGCGATGGCCGGGGACCACAGGCGATGGCCGATTGCCTCTCGGCTGGTTGTTATGCGTCCTTTTGAAAACGCCAGGCTTCCGGTTTCTTTCAGGCGGTTCGGATCGAAAAGACCGCAATCCCCGTTCAGGTTCAACTCAACTGCAGACACCACGATCTGGTTTGATTGGCATTCTTCAAACCCTTGGGCCGCACGTTTTCCGGTGATGTGAATCACTTCCTTGCCCTGCCAATCAAAGCGCTGAACAGCGTTTTCTGCATCAGGCCAGCGGCTGGCCGCCTTCTTCTGATCCACCCCGTCACCGTCGTTTTCCAACCATACCGTAGCGATGAAACCGCTGCCTTTTTCTTTGCTCAGCGCGCGGCCATGTTCAGTCATGACACCCACCAACTCGCCTGAATCCGCGATCAGAACCTCGGGTCTTTGCCCCTGCCCCCACGACAAAAATGCGGACGCAACCGGTATAATCCCAATCCATTTTGCGCGGCCCTGCCACAGCGCCAGCCACAACGCCCCCAGCGCAAACATGGGCAACACGTAATGCGGCGGACTAACGACATAGCCTTGCGCGCCATCTAAGTTTGACACCTTGTCTGAAACGATCAGAATCCACTCCAACCCCAGACCCATGACATTCAATGCGACCGCCTCTAGCCCGAAAGGGGTCAGCAATGCCGCGACAAAGGCGGCGGGCACCACAATCGTGCCCATTACCGGGACCGAGAGCATATTGGCCAGCAACCCATAGTGTGACATCGTGTTGAAATGCGCCGCCCCGATAGGAGCGGTCGCAAGCCCTGCAATAGCCGAGGACAACAGCAAGCCGGTCACCGGTTTCAGCCATTTTGGACCGGGCATTGGGCCATGGTCCCGCAACTGCCCAAACACCGCGACAAGCGCCGTAGTGGCTGCAAAGGACATCTGGAAGCCTGGGCTCAACAATGTTTCTGGCCGTAGAATCAACACGATTAGGGCAGCCACGGCCACGGCCCGCAAAGAAATCGCGCGGCGGTCGATCAGGATCGCCCCCAGCATTACGCTGGCCATGACGAAAGCGCGTTCCGTTGCAACATTGCCCCCGGACAACAGCAGGTAGATGACGGCCGCGATCAACGCACAAACTGCCGCCAACTTGCGGACGGGCAACCTTAAGGCCACTGAAGGAATGGCTGACAAGCCCAACCGAAACACCAGAAAAACGAACCCCGTCAGCAACCCCATGTGAAGGCCCGAAATCGCCAGCAAATGCGCTAGGTTCGAGGCCCGCAGGGATTTTAACGTCTCTTGCCCCATGCCACTGCGATCTCCGGTTGTGACGGCGGCTGCGAACCCGCCGACCTCACCAGGCAGGATGGCACGTACCCTTTCCGAGATGGCCATACGCCAGGCAGTTACCCGGACCCCTTCGGTCGCGTCAGTTGCGGGGGCAATGGTCATCACCGGCACCCGGGTATAGCCAACCGCGCCCAGCCCTTGAAACCAGGCATGACGGCGGAAATCAAACCCACCGGGTTCAACCGGCCCTTGCGGCGGTGAGAGATGCCCGGTGGTCATGATCCTTTGCCCAGGCGCCAGGGAAACCGATCCTCCGTGCAGTGAAAGCCGGACGCGCTGCGGTCTGCGATCTGCGGGCACATCCCCTATGCGCACCCGATCCAGCGTGACCCGCAACGCGTCCGACGCAGAGCGATCCATGGCTACGACCCGCCCCTCGATCGGGCCGTAGTAACGCCAGGACAGGACCGGCTCTGCGACCGTATGGGCTCGGGCGCCGGCCAGTATAAAACCGGACGCGATCAGCGCGCCCCCCGTTGCCAACGCAGCCCAGCCAGTGCGCCGCGTGCGGCCAACCCAGACCAGCAACGTGATCCCAAGTAGAAGACAGGCATAGACCTGCCATTCCGGTTCAAACCGAAGGCTGAAATAGAGGCCGATGCCAACTGCCAGACAAATCGGAGACCACTGGAACAAATACCCTGTCTGGTTCAGCAAAGCGGCGTCGACCCGTGTCAGAACACGCATGGTTGCCCCCGTCCTTCGGGCTCGTTAGACAGACGCCAAACTATGCCCGACACGGTTACCAAAAGGTTAATCCACACAATGTCCGATCAGGTCGTCACCCGTTTCGCCCCCTCGCCCACCGGTTTTTTGCATATCGGCGGTGCCCGCACTGCGTTGTTCAACTGGCTCTATGCTCGTGGTCGTGGCGGTAAGTTCCTGCTGCGGATCGAAGACACGGATCGCGAACGCTCGACGCCTGAGGCGACAGCCGCAATTCTGCAAGGCATGGAATGGCTTGGCCTAGATCACGATGGTGATGTAATCAGCCAGTTTGAGGGTGCCACACGCCATGCCGAGGTCGCTTACCAGCTTCTGGCCGAAGGTAAAGCCTATAAGTGTTTTTCAACCCAGGATGAAATTGCAGCCTTTCGTGAGCAGGCTCGGGCCGACGGCAAGTCCACCCTGTTTCGCAGCCCTTGGCGTGACGCTGATCCGGCCACCCATCCAGATGCACCTTTTGTAATCCGTATCAAGGCCCCACAGGACGGCGCCACCGTGATCCGCGATCAGGTGCAGGGGGATGTGACCATTCGCAACGATCAGCTGGACGACATGGTCCTTTTGCGCTCGGACGGAACACCGGTTTATATGCTGGCTGTGGTGGTGGATGATCACGACATGGGCGTGACGCATGTGATACGGGGCGACGATCACCTCAACAACGCTGCTCGCCAGATGATGATCTACGAGGCGATGGGTTGGGACGTTCCGGTATGGGCACATATCCCGCTGATTCACGGACCAGACGGTAAGAAACTGTCGAAGCGTCACGGTGCCTTGGGCGCACAGGAATATCAGGCGATGGGCTATCCTGCCGCTGGCATGCGCAACTATCTCGCGCGTTTGGGCTGGAGCCACGGCGACGATGAGTTTTTTACCGACGAGCAGGCCAAAGAGTGGTTTGATTTGGACGGAATCGGCAAAAGTCCGGCCCGCTTTGATCTGAAAAAGCTTGAGAATCTCTGCGGTCAGCATATCGCGACGTCTGATGATGCTGCGCTGCGGCATGAAATCGAAGCTTATCTGGATGCGGCGGGCCTTCCTGCTCTCACTCAGACACAATCTAGTGTTCTTGAACGTGCAATGTATTGCCTGAAGGATCGCGCCCGAACCTTCCCGGAATTGCTTGAAAAAGCACACTTTGCGCTGATTTCCCGCCCGATTGAGCCGGATGAGAAAGCGGCAAAAGCACTGCAAACAGTATCCGACGGTATACTAAGTGAATTGACGCCGCATGTGCAAAATGCTAGCTGGTTGCGGAACGAACTGGAGGAAACCCTCAATGCCTTTGCAGAAGCGAAAGGCATCAAGTTCGGCAAGCTGGCTGGGCCCTTGCGGGCGGCTTTGGCGGGTCGGGCAGTGACTCCTTCGGTGTTTGACATGATGCTTGTGCTGGGGCGTGAAGAAACCTTGGCACGGCTTTCCGACGCAGCAAAATGACCCTGGCTTAATATTCAGGTAACGCTGCTTCGTTACGACCGGTCAACACTTTGGTGTGTGACCGCTGACCGCGCGCAGGCCGCTCACCCGGCGTGCTCATGAACGAAGAAGGGACAACGATGACCGACAGCAAAAAAACAGCCACTCTTACCGTACATGGTGAAAATTACGAGTTGCCGGTTCACTCGCCAACCGTTGGCCCGGATGTGATCGACATTCGCAAACTGTACAGTGATGCGGGTGTGTTCACCTATGATCCGGGCTTCACCTCGACAGCCAGCTGCGACAGCACCATCACCTATATTGACGGCGATAAGGGTGAACTGTTGCACCGCGGCTATCCGATCGACCAACTGGCCGAGAAATCGCACTTCCTCGAAGTGTGCTACCTGTTGCTGTACGGAGAGCTGCCAGTCGCAAAAGATCTGGAGAAGTTCGAGACCACGATCACTCGCCACACCATGATGCACGAACAGATGCAGTATTTCTATCGCGGGTTCCGTCGCGATGCGCATCCTATGGCAATCATGGTTGGCGTCGTCGGTGCAATGTCGGCTTTCTATCATGACTCGACAGATATTCATGACCCACGTCAGCGCGAGATTGCGTCGCACCGTCTGATCGCCAAGATGCCGACCATCGCAGCCTGGGCATACAAGTATCACACCGGTCAGCCCTTCGTGTATCCGCGCAACGACCTGGACTATGCGTCGAACTTCCTACGCATGTGCTTCAGCGTTCCGGCCGAAGAGTATGATGTTAACCCGATCCTCAGCCGCGCGATGGACCGCATCTTTACCCTGCACGCGGATCATGAACAGAACGCTTCGACCTCGACCGTGCGTCTGGCTTCAAGCTCGGGTGCGAACCCGTTTGCCTGTATCGCGGCCGGTATCGCCTGTCTGTGGGGTCCGGCCCATGGTGGCGCCAACCAAGCGTGTCTGGAGATGCTGGAAGAGATCGGTTCAGTGGATCGCATCCCTGAATACATTGCCCGCGCCAAGGACAAGGATGATCCGTTCCGCCTGATGGGCTTTGGCCACCGCGTCTACAAGAACTTTGACCCGCGCGCCAAGGTGATGAAGCAATCCGCTGACGAAGTGCTGGATCTGCTGGGCATCGAAGACAATCCAAAACTGCAGGTCGCCAAAGAGCTTGAGCGAGAAGCGCTGGAAGATCCGTATTTCGCCGAGAAAAAGCTGTTCCCGAATGTCGACTTCTATTCGGGCATCATCCTCGAGGCGATGGGTTTCCCAACCTCGATGTTCACGCCGATCTTCGCCCTGTCGCGCACCGTTGGCTGGGTCAGCCAATGGAAAGAGATGATCGCCGATCCACAGAACAAGATCGGTCGCCCGCGCCAGCTGTATCTGGGCGAAACCATGCGTGATTACGTGGATATCGAAAACCGCTGATTGCAGCGATGAAATGCTTAAGCCCCGGACCTGCGTCCGGGGCTTCTTTCATAGTAGGCTCAACTGATCGCCGATCTGAGCCGGGCGGGCAAACAGGTCGCATCGCAGGGGCGGTGTCCGCGTTACAAGGCCTAGGCGCTTGACCGCCAAGGCAAACCGTTTGGCAATCAACCCAGCATATTCACCCTCACCCCGCATCCGGTGGCCCCAGCGCGGGTCATAGTCCCTGCCCCCGTGCATTTCGCGCAGCTTGGACATGATCTTTTCCGCCCGCGCGGGTTCGTGATCCTGCAACCACTCCTGCCACAACGTCGATACTTCACGCGGTAAGCGCAACATGATCCAACTGGCAGCATCCGCGCCCGCCTCACGCCCCGCCTCCAGCAGGTGTTCCAACTCATGATCCGTCAGACCAGGCACTATGGGAGACGTCATGACCCGCACCGGCACCCCAGCTTCGGTCAAGCGGCGTATCATGGCCAATCGGCGCTGTGGTGAGGGCGCGCGCGGCTCCATCCGACGGGACAGATTAGCATCCAGAGTGGTCAGGGATATCCCGACCCGCACCAACCCTTGCTGAGCCATGTGCGCCAGGATGTCCAAGTCCCGTTCGACCAAGGCCCCCTTGGTGACGATGGCGATGGGGTGATTGAATTCTTGCAGAACCGACAGGCAGCCTCTTGTAATCGCGCGGGTTTTCTCAATCGGTTGGTAAGGGTCCGTGTTGGTACCCAAGGCAATGGGTGCAACCTTGTACCCTTTGGCCGACAACTCCTTGCGCAGGATATCCGCTGCGTTTGGCCGTGCGATCAGGCGGGTTTCGAAATCCAGCCCCGGCGATAGCCCAAGATAGGCATGGGTCGGGCGGGCGAAACAATAGACACAACCATGCTCACACCCGCGATACGGGTTGATCGAGCGATCAAACGGCAAATCCGGCGAACGGTTATAGGTAATCAGGCTGCGCGCGACCTCGTCCCGAACATCGGTTCGCAAAGGCGGCAGGTCCTCGTCGATATCCCAGCCATCGTCGCAAGGGATGGTGTCGAATTGTTCGAACCGTCCAGTGGTATTTGTGGCGGCTCCTCGGCCGCGAATATGCAGTGCAACCATGTTTGTTCTCGTTATGTTCCTTTGATTGGGTATAACGGCAATCCCGAATACTCGCAAGCACAGCATTCGAGGCCGCGCAGGTATCAACCGCGTGGTTATCCACCAGTAAAATGAACCAGATGCAGGATCATCTTGCAGATAATTCTGTCGAGAGACGCGAAAATTTGACGTATAGGTCGGTCCCGAAACGACTGAGGTCGCAATCGTCACAGTCAAACTGCGACGTTTTGGCCAAAACGGAAAAAATGCCACCACGGGCCTATGGCTCGCACAGCTCAGGGAAACGCCCCATGTCTGAAGAAGAAGACATCGTCCTGTCCGAACTGAATGACGACGAACTTGTCGAGCAGATGTTCGACGATCTTTATGACGGCCTGAAAGAAGAGATCGAAGAAGGTGTGAACATCCTGCTTGAACGCGGATGGACGCCTTACGACATCCTGACCAAGGCTCTGGTCGGTGGCATGACCATCGTGGGCCACGACTTCCGCGACGGTATTCTTTTCGTGCCCGAGGTTCTGTTGGCTGCAAACGCCATGAAGGGCGGTATGTTTATCCTCAAGCCGCTGCTGGCCGAAACCGGCGCACCGCGCGTGGGTAAGATGGTGATCGGCACCGTCAAAGGCGACATCCACGACATCGGCAAGAACCTTGTGTCGATGATGATGGAGGGCGCTGGCTTTGAGGTGGTCGATATCGGCATCAACAACCCGGTTGAAAACTATCTGGAAGCGCTTGAAACCGAAGAGCCGGATATTCTGGGCATGTCCGCCCTGCTGACCACGACCATGCCTTACATGAAGGTCGTGATCGACACGCTGGTCGAACAAGGTAAACGCGAAGACTATATCGTTCTGGTTGGCGGCGCGCCGCTGAACGAGGAATTCGGCAAAGCCATCGGTGCGGATGCTTATTGCCGTGACGCAGCCGTTGCGGTTGAAACCGCCAAGGATTTCGTCTCGCGCAAGCACAACCAACTGGCCGGTTAACCGGACGCGCAGGTTATTCTGGGGCCGTCCGGGTTTCGGGCGGCCTTTTTTGTTACACTGACAGTCGCGTAGAATCCGAGAAGCACCCAATGCAGCAAGATAAATTGCCAGACGATGCCAGCCTGACGACCAAGGGCTACGAATCCGGTGAGCACGGGCGCATCCTGCTGTTGGCCTGTGGCGCGCTGGCGCGTGAGATTCTGGACCTGAAGCAACGCAATGGCTGGGATCACATGGCGCTGACCTGCCTGCCCGCGATTTTTCACATCCAACCTGACAAGATCATTCCGGCGGTACAAGAGGCCGTCGCCAAACACCGTGACGACTATGACCAGATCTTTGTGGTCTATGCCGATTGCGGAACGGGTGGCCTGCTGCAGCAAGCCTGCGAAGACCTGGGCGTCGAGATGGTCAAAGGCCCCCATTGTTATTCCTTCTTCGAAGGAAATCAGGCGTTTGAAGCACATGGTGATGAGGAAACCACCGCCTTTTACCTGACGGACTTTCTAGCCCGGCAGTTTGATGCCTTTGTATGGAAACCGCTGGGGCTGGACCGACACCCCGAGTTGCTTAGCATGTATTTCGGCAACTACACCAAGCTGGTCTATCAAGCGCAAATCGACGATCCGGACCTGACGGCCCGTGCTCGTGAATGTGCCGAGCGGATGGGTTTGAAATTCGAACGTCGCCTGACCGGCTATGGCGATTTGGAAACCACCCTGACCGATTGGGCAAAACGTAAGCCGAGAGCCTGAATAGCGTCAGGCGTTTTCCTGCGCCACTTCGCGGATGCGTTCAATCATTGCCCGCAACCCGTTCGATCGCTGAGCAGACAGGTGATCATTCAGACCCAAGCGCGCCAGCTCTCCGCCTGCGTCTACCTTGGGAACTTCGCTGACGGGCAACCCGTTATATAAGGAACGCAATACCGCGATCAGACCGCGTACGATCAGCGCATCGCTGTCCCCGTCGAACCGGAAAACCCGATCTTCGATGATCGGGTGCAACCAGACCTGGCTTGCGCAGCCGTGGACCTTGGTGGCCGGCACTTTTAGTGCGTCCTCCAGCGGCTCCATCGCTTTGCCCTGGTCGATGACGTGGCGGTACCGGTCTTCCCAGTCCTCCAGAAACTCGAAATCCTCGACGATCTCTTCAAAGGCAGGCGTTGCCATGTCGCGGCGGTCCTTTCGTTGCAATCACAATTGTGAACTATGCCTCCGATCTATGCCTGTCCACCCCCCTACGCGGCTTTTCAATCAACAGAAATTGCGATAACCCATTGCTGGACTTACAGCTCTGGACGTTGGGACCATGCAAAAATCGTTTACTGTTCTCTTGGTGGCTACCCTGGCCCTGTCTGCCTGCAACAGCTGGCGCGAGTCACGGGTGAACCCGTCCAACTGGTTCGGTTCAAGCACGTCAGCCCCGCCGCCGGAAACAGCGACCTATGACGCGAACGCTCTTGTGCCCGAAACAAGGGAAGGCGGTGGGTTGCTCTCAAGGCCAACCCCCGAGGATACAAGCGTTCCGATCGCGAAGATTGATGAACTGAGGATTGAGCCGACCCCGAACGGTGCAATCGTCTACGCCTCGGGGACGGCAATCCGGCAAGGTGCTTATGACGCCCGATTGGTTCGCGTGGACAGTGAAGAAAACCAGAAGAACGGCGTTTTGGAGTTCACTTTCCGGGTAACCTATCCCGTGCGCGCAACGAATACGGGAACAGAACGGTCTCGAATGGTGTCCGACGCCATCAATATCAGCAAAAAAGACTTGGAAAATACTCGTCTGGTGCGGGTTGTAGGGCAGCAGAACGCATTGGAATCGCGGCGCCGTTAATCGGCGCTAAAGCGATACAACTTTGACGTTCTGACCTTTGGCCGCCAGCGCGATTTTACCTTCACACAGTTTCAAGGCGTCTTCGCCGAACACCTCAAACCGCCAACCTGACATCGCAGGCAGTTCCCGCTCACCCGCTGCGATCTGATCCAATTCCGAGCTGGTGGCTATCAGTTTGGCTGCCACGCCCGAGCTTTCGGTTTTCGATTTCAGCAACACCCGCAGCAAATCCGCCAGCGCCGGGTTCACCTTCAGTTTGTCTCTGCTGTTGTCGACTTGCGGCAGCTGATCCGCAGGGCAATTCACCCCTTTTTTGACGGCGCTTAGAATACCATCGGCAATCGCGCCCTTTCGGGCCTCGCGCAGCAACAAGCGCGAGCCGCCCAGATCCGAGGGCGATTTGGGCTTGGTTGATGCCAGCTCGATCAGCGCATCATCCTTGAAGACCCGGCTGCGCGGCACATTGTTTTCCTGCGCATAAGCCTCGCGAAACTGCGCCAGTTCGCGCACCACGGCCAGAAATTTGGCGGAATTCGTCCGGGTCTTTACACGTTTCCATGCATCTTTGGGGTGAATGTCATAGGTCGCAGGATGGGTCAGCGTGCGCAACTCCTCTGCCACCCAATGACTGCGCTGCGATTTTTGCAATTGCGCTGCGAGATATTCATAGATTTGGCGCAGATGGGTGACATCCGCCAGCGCATAGGTCTTTTGCGCCTCGGATAGCGGGCGGCGGGACCAATCGGTAAACCGCGAGGTCTTGTCGACCCCCTGCTTGCAGATCTTGCGCACCAGCGTTTCATAACCCACCTGCTCACCAAAGCCACAAACCATTGCTGCAACTTGCGTGTCGAACAGCGGTTTCGGAAAGACACCGGCTTCGACCCAGAAAATTTCAAGATCCTGACGCGCGGCATGGAAGACCTTGACCACATCGTCGTTGCCGAACAGCTCATAAAGCGGGTCCAGAGACAAACCATCAGCCAGCGGATCGACCAGAACCGCGCTGTCTTCGTCATCAGACGGAACTGCCAGCTGTATCAGGCAAAGCTTTGAATAATAGGTCCGCTCGCGCAGAAACTCGGTATCTACGGTGACATAGTCATATTCCGCCGCGGCCTTGCAGAAATCGGCCAGCTCTTGCGTCGTTGTCAGGGTTTTCATGCGCGGTGCTGTTCTTGCTCTTGTTTTCTTCGGCTGATCGTCTCTTCCGTACCTAGCCGTAGTGCAGACCATAGGCCGAATTTAACACGCGTGTAAATCACTCTGGGACGTTCAGGGCAGCAACACCGGAGTCCGGTCGCCACTGGCGTAACGGCGCAACACTGCAGGATAAAGTTTATGCTCCCAAACCAGCACACGAGCAGCCAAAGTGTCGGGCGTGTCGCCGGCTTCGATGTTTACCCGTGCCTGCCCCAGGATCGGTCCGTCATCCAGCGCTGCCGTAACCTCGTGAACCGAACATCCATGTTCGGCATCCCCGGCCTCGATCGCGCGGGCATGGGTGTTGAGGCCTTTGTATTTCGGCAACAATGAGGGGTGAATATTCAACATCCGCCTCTGAAAGCGTGAAACGAAATCACCAGTCAGAACACGCATGAACCCCGCAAGACAGACAATATCCGGTTGCGCCTCTTCCAACGGCTTCAGCAGCTCTGCTTCAAACGCAGCGCGGTCGCCCTTGAAGGGGCGGTGATCTACCGCAGCCGTCGGGATGCCACGGTCCGCGGCCTTTTTCAGCCCGCCCGCCGTTGCGTCATTCGACAGAACCAGACACGTGCGTGCCGGGTGATCGCCGACCATGCTGTCGACCAGCGACACCATGTTGGACCCACCCCCCGAAATCAGGATGGCGACGCGCTTGTGACTCACAACAGTTTGCCCGAATAGGCCATGCCGGGCGTGTCGGTCACGGTGCCGATGCGCGCAACCGTTTCTCCGGCCTCGGCCAGCAGAGCGGCCAGTTCATCGGCGCTGTCTTCGGCGCAGACGACAATCATGCCGATGCCGCAGTTGAAGGTCTTCAGCATCTCGGCCTCGACGATACCACCGGTTTCCGCCATCCAGCGGAAGACGGGCGGCAGGTCCCAGGCGTTCAAGTCGATCTCCGCACCCAGCCCCTCGGGCAGCACGCGCGGCAGGTTTTCGGTCAGACCGCCGCCGGTGATATGGGCCAGCGCGTGTACGCCCCCTGCCCGGATCGCCTGCAGGGCGGGTTTCACGTACAACCGCGTCGGCGTCAGCAGCGCCTCACCCAGCGACCCGTCGCCAAGAGGCGATGCGGCATCCCAGCCCAGACCCGAGATTTCAACCAGCTTGCGCACCAGCGAATAGCCGTTGGAATGCACCCCGTTCGAGGCCAACCCCAGTAGCACGTCGCCCCGCTGCACACCCGCAGGCAGGTGTGCGCCACGCTCCATCGCGCCGACCGAAAAGCCAGCCAGATCGAAATCGCCATCGGGATACATGCCCGGCATCTCAGCCGTTTCACCGCCGATCAGGGCGCAACCGGACTGCACACAGCCCTCGGCAATACCTTCGATGATCCGCGCGGCGGTGTCGGTGTCCAGCTTGCCCGTGGCGAAATAGTCCAGGAAGAACAGCGGCTCGGCCCCCTGACAGATCAGGTCGTTGACGCACATTGCCACCAGGTCGATACCAACACCGTCGACCACACCGGTATCAATGGCAATCCGCAGCTTGGTGCCCACACCGTCGGTCGCGCCCACAAGAATCGGGTCCTGATATCCGGCGTCTTTCAGATCGAACAAGGCACCAAACCCGCCCAGACCGCTCATTACGCCCGAGCGGTTGGTGCGCTTGGCCGCAGGCTTGATCCGGTCGACCAGAGCGTTCCCCGCATCAATATCAACGCCTGCATCGGCATAGGTGATTCCGTTCTTGCCCGTAGTCATGGCCAGCCCCTTATGAATGGTTCCCGCGCGGGTTAGTCGATTGTTGGGCATCTTGCAACGGTCAGGCTTGACGCGGCCGTTCACCGTGATACTCAAAGCGCTCAGGCGGGCCTGTAGCTCAATTGGTTAGAGCAGAGCGCTCATAACGCTTTGGTTGCGGGTTCAAGTCCTGCCGGGCCTACCAAATCACCGCAAAACTGGTTTTCAGAAGGCAAGCAAGGGAACGCTGTTTCTGTGGTTGTTGCGTGATCCAAAGTCGGATCAGACCGAACCAGAACAACACGCATTACTGATAGACCAGAAGTCACTTGCCAGGCCGGTCAATCGTATCAAGAAGCTAGATACCCCTAGAACCCAAAGATCCCGCGCTGACCTGAAGGATACTTAAATGGCCTACACTGAGCGCAGTTGGGGAAAAATACGATGCGGATTACCTTAAGAACTGGATTAACAGTGCCCGCGTTGCCCAAATCTGGGATGGCGAGCAACGCGGGCCATAGTCTGGTCAGGGGTTGCCCAGACTAAAGGGACAAAAAGGATACGCGGCAACGCAGGCGCTGGATCACTCGCTGCTTTCGATGCTCAGTAGGATTTCTAATTTGGAGGCTCACCAAAATAACCACCAAGATAGGCTATTACCGAGGCAATTACGCCAATCACGATCACAATAGATATCAATGCGCCGCTACTCCTTGAGTAATAGCCGAGCGTCAAAAGCCCAACGACAAAAATGCCAACTAAAAAATATAATACAGTGTTGTCCATTGCTAATCCCCGACCGCGAAAAACATTTCGTCACTATAAGATAAAAAATCGCCTCAAGTTTAGTGGATACAAAACGCCTTACTCGACTGCAGAGCCTTCACATGCATTCCCTAACCAAAAAAACCGCGTTGTTCGGAGATGTACCTTTACAAACAACGCGGCGACAGTTTGGGGTAGTGTAGGCTATTCGGAGCACGTCAGGGATTGGACCAAATGCCCCGGATTACGATGGCTCCCCATCATTGGGGGGAGGCAAGGTCACTCTTTGGGATCAGCCGCTTCGGCTTTTTGGAAAACGGCTAACGTTACAAACAATCCACCAATCAGCAGCATGTGGCCCACCGCAGTGATTCCGAAAACGAAATAGCTGCCAATCATAAGTGAAAAAATTGCACTCCACATCCACGCCAACATCTGCATCAGCATATGCGCTGTAGATAGAGAGTATTTCTTGAGTGGGTTCTTGGTCTCATCCATTACCGAATCCCACGTCGATTTTACGTCGAAACTATTGGTCATGACTTCCTCCCATTACAAAAGGAATACGGGTCGATCGGTGCTTTAGACCAAAAATTTGCATCATCTTATCATCTGCAATATCTCATTCGCGTGATCTGTGATCGCGCGACTGACGTCTCCAAGTGCCGGCACCGGCCACTAGAAAATCCTGCAAAGTGAAGAAGATATACTACGGCAATTACGCCAATAAAACCGACTCGAGGTGTCGAATCCGCGTGAAATTCATCGTTTAACTTGCACGGGCACGTAGCGCGTTGAATGGATGCAAAACACGTCGCCGCTCAGCGTTAGCCACTCAGTAAACCGGCGGCCTTAACCCTGCCTGAAACCAGCTGACCAGAGAGACGATGGAATACACCGGCAGCCCCGTCGCCGATTGAATATCGGCCGCGTAGGGGCACATGTTTGTGCATTCCAGCACCAACGCGCCGAGGTCGGGATGGGCCTCTTTCATCGCCAGGGCGGCCTCGACATTGTCGGCGCGGGCCTTGTCTACGTCCAGCGTCAGTTCATTATCCAAGATCGCGCGCGTGAATTCCTGCCCGCCCTCGGTCGAGCCGATGGGCGTGCCCTCTGGCACCTGTGCGCTGCGCAAATGGGCCTCGGTCAGGGTCGAGGCCGAGATAGTCAGCACCCCTGCCCGTTTGCCCGCAGGCAATACCTTGTTCACCATTTCGACCTGCATCAGCGAGGATGTGACAACGGGCACCGGGACTGCCTGAGACAGCTCTTTCTGAAACAGCGACAGGAACCCGCAATTGGTGGTGATCCCGTCGACGCCCTCGTCAACCAGCTCGCGCGCGGCATCGACAAAGGCGTCCAGCATCCCCTGCGCTCCACGACGCACCACCAGATCGGGTGAGGCGTTCCGGACAATGCGGAAATGCACCGGAAACGGCCAAGTCAGCGCGTTGCCCATGTCGCCGGGAATGCGGGGAAAGCGTGCGTCCAGCATCAGGATACCCACCGATGCGCCGTAAAGTGATTTGCCACCAGTTGCGATCATTCCTCAAACCTTTTCATTTCCGGACACGTTCTGCAGGGGTCTGTTCGCCATTCGAAACGCGACGACGTGGGCAGAGTTTGCACAGACCGGATAAAGGTCAATAGGCAAAAACTGAGCGCTTGGCATTCAAACGCTGTCGCCGCCATGCGCGTTGGTGGAAAAAGACGCCATCGCGGGCACAAGTTGGTCCAGAAACTCCCGCGCGATGGTCGACAAAGGACGCCCTTTGGCGGTGATAATCGCCAGTTCCAACGTCACCGCGGGCCGAAATGGGCGGGTCTGATATCCGCGCTCAGTATCAAAGGCGACGGTAAATGGGTCGATGACTGCAACACCCATGCCCTGTTTGACAAAGCTCAGCAGGTTTTCGGACAGATGTGTATGAATTTGCGTGCGCCAAGTCCGGTGCGCCGCCTGAAAAACATCCCGTGTCCCACGATAGGTCTGATGCTCGGGGCCCATCACGATAAAGGGCTCGTCCTCTAGCAACTCAGGGGTCAGCACGTCGTATTGGGCCAAATGGCTGCCTTCGGGAAATGTGGCCAATGTTTCAAAGCGGAACACCTGAGCATTGAGCGTATCGTGCAGAATTGGCACCTCGACAATGCCGACCTCGAACAGGCCCGAGATCACCCATTCCTGAATCTTGGACGAGTATTGCGATTGAAAACTGACCGACAGATTGGGGCGGCTGGCGGCGAAGCGCGCGATTTCCCGTGGCATGAATCCAAACGACAGCATGTGCGGTGCGGCCACTTGCAGCTGACCGGGATGTTTGTTCTGCAAATCCGTCACGGCCTGCGCCACGTGATCCAACCCGCGTACGACGGTGTCCACCTCGCGGTACAGCAAATCAGCTTCGGGGGTTGGTAACAGACGGCCCTTGTTGCGTTCAAACAGCGGCAGACGAGCTTCGCGTTCTAGCTGAGCCAGAAGATTACTGATCCCGGGTTGTGATATCCCCAGAACCGAAGCCGCCCCAGTCACCGTTCCCGTCTCCATAATCGCGTGAAACGCCTGCAATTGCCGAAACCTTAAAGACATTGACATTCCCACATCATTTTTTCTGATACCCTTGCCACAATATAGTATTTGAAATGATATAGCTATCGCGGCACGGTTCCCCCGAACGACCGGAGGACCAATGACCGACTTGAACCAAACCATCACAGGGTTTGACCTTTGGCACCTTGAGCTGCCTGTTACATCACGGCGTGATCATGGAATCGGCTCGGTCGAAGGCAGCTGCGAAATTGTGATCTTGCGCCTGACCTCAGAGGGCGGATCAGAAGGATTTGGCGAAGCGTCGCCATGGTCGGTTTTTACCGGAACACCCGAAGCAACTTACGCAGCGCTGGATCGTTATTTCCGGCCGTTGGTTGTTGGGTCACGTGTGGCAGATCGGGCTGGGATCATGGCCAAGGCCGCCTATGCCGTCGCACATTGCACCGAGGCCAAGGCCGCACTGGAAACCGCCTTGCTGGATCTGACAGGGCGTATCAGCGGCGTGCCGGTCTGGGCACTGATGGGTGGCAAATGCCGGGACTCGATTCCGCTGAGTTGTTCGATCGCCAATCCTGATTTCGCGCAGGACATTGCGCTACTCGAGCAATTGCGCGAGGACGGGGTTCGCATCGTCAAGCTGAAGACCGGGTTCAAGGACCATGCGTTCGACATCATGCGGCTTGAACATCTGGCGCAACATTGCCCCGAGTTTTCTGTGCGCGTGGATTACAATCAAGGTCTGTCTATCGAGGATGCTCCTGCTCAGGTACGCGATGTTGCTCAATTCAAACCCGATTTCGTCGAACAACCAGTGCGGGCGCATCACTATGGTATGATGGCCAAACTGCGAGGTCAGATCGACCTGCCCCTGCTGGCCGACGAAAGCGTGTTTGGCCCTGAGGATATGGAGCGTGCCGCGCGAGAAGGCATATGCGATGGCGTGTCGGTCAAGATCATGAAGTCCGGTGGGCTTAGCCGGGGTCAGACTGTGGCCCGCATCGCCGCGGCTCATGGGCTCAGCGCCTATGGTGGAGATATGTTCGAGGCTGGTCTGGCGCATCTGGCCGGAACCCACATGATCGCTGCAACACCCGAAATAAAGCTGGGATGCGAGTTCTATCAGGCATCGTATTTCCTGAAAGAAGACATTCTGGAAGACCCCTTCGTGGTGCAGAACGGGCAAGTCATCGTGCCGGACATGCCCGGGATTGGTGGCCGACCGGATCTGGACAAGCTGAACCACTATGCCTTGGCCAAGGCGGTGGCGGCATGAGTGAGCGCAAGACCATTGCCATAATCGGTGCCGGTATTGTTGGCGTGTCCACAGCGGTCTGGCTGCAACGTGACGGGCATGACGTCATATTGATCGACAAGGCTGGACCTGGCGAGGGTACGTCGCACGGCAATGGCGGAGTTCTGGCTTCCTGCTCGATCATTCCAGTCACGGTTCCGGGGCTGCTGCAAAAGGCCCCAAGGATGTTGTTTGATCCGTCCCAGCCACTGTTCTTGAAATGGGGATACGTGCCCAAGCTGTTGCCATGGCTACTGCGCTATCTGAAACATGCCAACGCGAGCGACGTTGAACGCATTGCTGCTGCGCTGACGCCTATTGTCGGCGATAGCCTGAATGACCATAAGGCGCTGGCGCACGGCACCGGGGCCGAGAAGTGGATTGTCCCGTCCGACTATCTGTTCCTTTACGAAAACCGGAAACATTTTGAGAATGATGCACTTGGCTGGGACATCCGGCGCAAGCATGGTTTTGCGTGGGACGAATTAGAAGGCGAAGCCTTTCATGCCTATGACCCGATTTTCAGCAAAGACCTCGGGTTTGCCGCCCGGCTTGCCGATCATGGCCACATCACTGATCCGGGGCGCTATGTCAAAGATCTGGCCGCCCATGTCGAGGACAATGGAGGCAAAGTTATACGCGCCGCAGTCGAAGACGTGGTTCGGGACAACGGCAAAGTTACAGGTGTACACACAGGCGGTACAACCATCCCCTGCGACACAGCGATTATAACGGCGGGGGTCTGGTCCGGCCCCTTGGCTGACCAGTTGGGCATTTCTGTTCCTCTTGAAAGCGAACGCGGGTATCATCTTGAATTAGTGGAACCTTCCGCGATGCCGAAAAGCCCGGTTATGGTAGCGTCAGGCAAATTCGTCGCCACTCCGTTAGAGGGTCGCATCCGTCTGGCCGGGATTGTCGAGTTCGGCGGGTTGGACGCGCCACCCTCGAAGGCGCCGTTCGAATTGATGCGCAAGAATGCCCGGGCGGCTTTTCCGGGTGTGACATGGAAGGATGAAGTGGAATGGATGGGGCACCGGCCCGCACCCGCAGATTCGATACCGGTTATCGGTGAAGTTCCGGGGATTGACGGCGCGTATATGGGTTTTGGCCACCATCACATCGGTCTGACGGGCGGGCCGAAAACAGGGCGTCTTTTGGCGCAAATGATCGCGGGCAGACTTCCGAACACGGATGTCAGCGTTTACGCCCCGTCGCGATACGCAAATTAGCAAAGCCGGTGAACAACATCGGCAGAATCAATACCAACTGGGAGACTAAAATGAAAAAACTGACGAGCCTTATGGCAGCAACCGCACTGACCGCTGCCGCAGCCCTGCCGGTCGCAGCTGAAAAATGGGACATGCCGATGGCCTATTCTGCGTCGAACTTCCATTCGGCCACAGGTGCTGAATTCGCCAAATGCGTGACCACCGGTACCGGCGGCGAGATCGAGATTGTCACCCACCCTTCGGGTTCCCTGTTCAAAGGGGCGGATATCAAACGCGCCATTCAGACCGGCCAGGCCCCTATTGGAGAGCGTCTGCTGTCCGGCCACCAGAACGAGAACGCGTTGTTTGGATTTGATTCAATCCCCTTCCTTGCCACGTCTTTCGACGACAGCGCCAAGCTTTGGGATGCTGCAAAACCCTCGATCGAGAACCTGTTGGCCGAACAGAACCTAACGTTGCTTTATGCAGTGCCGTGGCCGCCGCAGGGGCTGTACTTTAAGGACGAGGTGAACTCGGTCGCTGACATGAAAGGCATCAAGTTCCGCTCGTACAACAACGCCACGTCACGTCTGGCCGAGCTGACCGGAATGCTGCCGGTGACCATCGAAGCGGCCGAGATCAGCCAGGCCTTTGCCACTGGCGTTGCCGATTCCATGGTGTCTTCTGGCTCAACCGGGTATGACCGCAAAGTTTGGGAAAGCCTGGATTATTTCTACGAAGTAGATGCCTGGCTGCCGCGCAACTACGTGATGGTGAACTCGGATATCTGGGCGGGCGTGTCTGACGCGAACAAGAACGTCATCAAAGCCTGCGCCGAACTGGCGGAATATGCGGGGAACTGGCGGGCCAAGGAATATACCGGGTTCACCCTGCAAGGCTTGCGTGACGGCGGCATGACCGTTGGTCCGGCGTCCGAGCAGATGACCAACGAGTTGAAAGAAATCGGCGTCACCATGACCAATGAATGGCTCGAGGCCGCCGGGGACGAAGGCAAAGCCATCGTCGACGCCTTCCAAGCACAACAATAACCAAATGGACGCGGGCGGCAGCGATCTGCCGCCCGTTCTCTATCCAACCAAAAGAAAAGCGGGGACAGTATGGCAGCGTTACGAGGGCTTCGGTCCGTACTGGATTTCATCTACCTGGCAGCAGGCGTACTGGCGGCGTTGAGCCTTATCGCCATACTGGTTCTAATCGTGGTGCAGATGTTGGCCCGTTGGACCGGCGAGGTATTCCCTGGCGCGCCCGACTATGCCGGGTATGCGATGGCCGCGGCCTCATTCCTGGCTTTTGCCAATGCGCTGAACCGGGGCAGCCATATCCGCGTGTCGATCCTGTTGAATGCGGTGCCTGATAAATTCCGCCGGGTGCTGGAGATTTGGTGTTTTGGCATCGGCACGGCCGTCATGTGGTACTTCTGCTGGTACGCCTACCGCTTTGTTTATTGGAGCTGGAAGTTCAACGATATCAGCCAGGGACAGGACAAAACCGCGCTTTGGATACCGCAATCGACCATGTTAATCGGCGCGGTCATTCTGGCCATCGCCCTGACTGATCATCTGATTCACGTGATCTTCCGCGGCGATCACCGCATCACCCGCGATCTTGCCGATCAAAGCCACGGAGAATGAGAGCATGGAAAACGCATCAATCATCATCCTCTTCCTCTTTGTTCTATTCACTCTGTTGGGCACCGGCGTCTGGGTCGGGCTGGCACTGATGGGCGTCGCCTGGGTCGGGATGGAGCTGTTCACTACTCGCCCCGTCGGCGACGTCATGATCACCACCATCTGGTCAGCCTCGTCCTCATGGACGCTGACGGCGCTGCCGATGTTTATCTGGATGGGTGAAATCCTGTATCGAACGCGATTGTCCGAAGACATGTTCAAGGGGCTTTCACCGTGGATGGCCCCCCTGCCCGGCGGTCTGGTGCATACCAATATCGTCGGCTGTACGGTCTTTGCCGCCGTGTCGGGCTCGTCCGCGGCGACGCTGACCACGGTTGGCAAGATGTCGATCCCAGAACTGCGCAAGCGCAATTATCCCGAACGCATGATCATCGGCACTCTGACAGGTGCTGCGACGCTGGGCCTGATGATCCCGCCTTCGCTGACGCTGATCGTTTATGGCGTCACCATCAATGAATCGATTACCAAGCTGTTCTTTGCTGGCATCCTGCCGGGTCTGGTGCTGGCTTGCATGTTCATGGGCTATGTCGCGATCTATTCCAAAATCGGCAAGGACTGGAACCCGAACCAGGAAAACAAACTGACCTTTGCCGAGAAGATCAAGAACTCGCGCTTTTTGCTGCCAGTGATCCTGTTGATCGTCGTGGTCATCGGTTCGATGTATCTGGGATATGCCACCGCGACTGAGGCCGCCGCCTTTGGTGTGATCGGAGGGCTGTTGCTCGCAGCTGGTCAGGGTTCGTTGAACTGGAAGACGTTCACTGAAAGCCTCATGGGGGCCACTCGCACCAGCGCGATGATCGCATTGATCCTTGCGGGCGCGGCTTTCCTGTCGCTGTCGATGGGCTTTACCGGCCTGCCACGCGGTCTGGCCGATCTGATTGCCGGATGGGAACTGACGCGGTTCGAACTGCTGATGGTGCTGCTTGTGTTTTACATCATCCTTGGGTGTTTTCTGGACGGCATATCCTCAGTCGTGCTGACCATGGCTGTGGTCGAGCCTATGATCCGCGACGCCGGAATCGACCTGATCTGGTTCGGTATCTTTATCGTCGTCGTGGTCGAAATGGCGCAAATCACGCCGCCTATCGGGTTCAACCTGTTTGTGATGCAGGGCATGACCAATCATGAAATGAGCTATATCGCCCGTGCTGCGATTCCGATGTTCCTGATCATGGTTGTTATGGTTTTCGTCCTGATCTGGTTCCCGGATTTGGCCACCTGGCTACCGAATAACCTGCGGCAAGGCCCAACCGGGTAGTTTGTCGTTGAATCCGCTGCACATCGCTGCCCGCCACGGACCGTATGTTCTGTTGGCGGGCCTTTTGTCGGGGTTGCTGCTGCCGGGGTTGGCGCAACCGATGCGGTCGCTGTTGCCGCCGATGGTTGTGCTGTTGCTGTTCGTCACCGTGCTACGAATGGAGCCCGCGCGCATATTCGGATCACTGCGTGATCTGCCCCGCGTTGTCTTGGTAGTTCTTGGTCTACAGCTTGCGATGCCCCTGACAGTTCTGACGGTCGGTGCATTGGGCGGGTGGCTCGACACCCCCACCCTGTTTGCCTTGTTGGTCATGACCGCGGCTCCCTCCATCGCTGGCAGCCCAAATATGTGTCGGATGATGGGGCACCCATCTGAATACGCGCTCCGCCTTTTGGTGATCGGTACTGCAGTACTGCCAATGACCATAGCCCCGGTTTTCTGGTTCGCGCCGCAACTGGGCGGATTCGATACGGTGCTTTGGGCCGCGTTAAAACTGCTAATCACAATCCTGCTGGTGACGCTGACCGCAGTCGCTATTCGCAAAACGCTGTTGCGAGACCCATCGCCCACAACAGAAAGTGCGCTCGAAGGCCTTGCCAACATCACATTGGCTCTCTTCGTCATTGGTCTGATGCCCTCAGTCAGCGAGGTCATCCTGACCGATCCGAAACGAGCGTTCCTTTGGATTACCTTCGCCTGCGCGGCCAATTTTGGCGTTCAGGTCGTCTGTTTTCGACTGACCCGGCTTCGTATGCCCACAGCCGCGTCGACGGCAGTGTCGCTGATCGCAGGCAACCGCAATATCGCGCTGTTCTTCGTGGCTTTAGCGCCCGAGGTTACTGCGCCGATCATGGTGTTCATCGGGGCCTATCAAATTCCGATGTACCTGACTCCGCTGGTGATGCAGCGCATGTACAGGGTCGTTAGCGACCGATGATAATGTCAGCGCAGAGGCCGCCCAGCCGCTCACTTTTGCTCAGACGCACCACGCCCCCATGGGCCCGCGCGATATCTGAAACGATGGCAAGGCCCAACCCCACTCCGGTACCCTGATTCTGATTGCGCGCCGGATCAAGGCGCGCGAACGGTTTGACCGCTTCGGATCGCTGTTCAGGTGGAATTCCTGGCCCGTCATCCTCGACCCGGATACGCAGGGATTTGGGTGTGATGGACAGGCTGACATCCGCGCGATTGCCATACCGCACGGCGTTTCCAATCAGGTTTTCCACGGCTCGCCGTATGGCAGTGGGACGCAACATGACCGTCCCTTCCCCCTCGACCGAGATCAAATCGACCTCATGCCCTGCACGACGCGCGTCTTTGACGATTTGCTCCAACAGCACCTTCGGATCGACAGATTCCGGAGCGCCCTCGGCCGCACCGCGAGAAAACTCAAGGAACGCATCCAGCAGCAATTGCATCTCATCGACATCCTGCTGCAAAGGGGCCGCTTCATCCTCGGGCAACATCGAAAGGCCAAGTTTCAAACGCGTCAGCGGTGTGCGCAAATCGTGACTGACCCCCGACAGCATCATGGTGCGCTGCTCCATCTGGCGCTCAATACGGGCACGCATATCCAGAAAAGCACTGCCCGCCGCGCGTACTTCGATGGCCCCACCGGGAGAATACGGCACCACCCTGCCCCGACCAAAGGCCTGCGCAGCCTCGGCCAGACGAGTGATCGGACGCAATTGATTGCGCATATACAGGAAAGAAATCGTGGTCATGACAACCGCAAAGAACACCATTGTCACGATCAACTGGTGTGGCGCTACCGGAGACAGACGACGGCGATCAAAAGTCAGCTGTAGAATGCCCAGATCCGTCTGCAGATACAGCCGCGCCTCTTGTCCGCTGGGCAAGGCAACCGCAATCAAATCTGGAAGCAAGGCCCGCAGATCGGCCTCGACCTGGGGTGCAATGAAATCGTACCAACGGCGGTGACCAACCATTGGTTCGTCGTTAATGCCCAGAAACCGGGCCTTCATTTCAAGCGCTTGCAGGTCAAGCCGAACAGCCGCCATCGCCTGTTGTTGCGTTTCCGTCTCTTCCATGACTTCCGTGATCAACATCACTTCGCGCGAAGCAGCGCGTGTCATTTGCGCCGTGACGTCTTCCAGATGTTTTTGCAGGAACGCGACCCCCACCACCAGCAACACCACGACCACCGGCAGGACCAGGATCAGTGCAGCACGGGCATAGAGGCTGCGCGGCATATAGTGTTTGAGCCAAAGCGCGGACATGCGCTAAACCTAACGGGCTGTTACGACAAGAGAAAGAGGTCAGAATGCAGGCGCCTGACGATTTCAATCCGCCCGCCGGCCCGGCGGTCGAGCTGCAGCCGGGATTGCGGCGTATTCTGGCGCCAAATCCATCCCCAATGACATATCGCGGGACCAACACTTATCTGGTGGGCACCAGCGAGCTTGCCGTGATCGACCCTGGTCCGCTCAGCAATGAACATCTGGATGCGATTCTGGCGGGACTACTACCCGGACAGCGGATCAGCCATATCATCGTTACCCACAGCCATCTGGATCACTCTCCGCTGGCCCAACCCTTGGCGGATCGTACAGGAGCACCGATCATGGCCTTTGGAGGGCCCGAGGCCGGGCGTAGCGCAGTTATGACTCAACTGGCCGAGAGCGGTTTAGTCGGCGGCGGTGAAGGCATCGACACCAGCTTTCGCCCCGACATCAAACTTGCGGATGGGGCTTTGATCTCAGGCGACGGCTGGCAGCTTGAGGTGATTCACACCCCCGGCCATCTGGGAAATCATATCGCGCTTGGCTGGGGTGAGGTCTGTTTCACGGGTGATCACGTCATGGGTTGGGCCAGTTCACTGGTTTCGCCCCCAGACGGTGACCTGACGGATTTCATGGCGGCCTGCCATCGTCTGCACTCACGCGAGTGGGCCGTCTTTCACGCCGGGCATGGCGCGCCGATTGCCGATCCCGCAGCGCGGCTGGACTGGCTGATCAATCACCGCCTGACACGCGAAGCACAGATTCTGTCCGCGCTGGAAGATCACCCCGGTACGGCCCGAGAAATGGCCGAGCGAATTTACGTCGACACTCCGACCGCCCTTTTGCCTGCTGCTGAACGGAATGTTTTCGCCCATTTGATTGATCTGATTGGGAAATCTCAGGTCACTTTCGAAGGAAAGCTGTCAGCTGACACCCGTTTCATCAGACAAACCTAAGCCGCCGGAACTTTTTTTCGAAAACGTCGAATTCCCCTCTGGACGGCAAAAATCGGGATTGTTATACGGCCCTCAGTTCCGGCGTAGCTCAGCGGTAGAGCAGTTGACTGTTAATCAATTGGTCGTAGGTTCGATCCCTACCGCCGGAGCCAAATTCTCCCCAACTTAAATACCCATCACCAACGGTCGTTTGCGGCGCAAGATTTTTCGACGAAAAATCTTATACGCCCTCTGGACGCCGCAGAAACTGGTTGCTATACGGCGCGGACCGTTCCGGCGTAGCTCAGCGGTAGAGCAGTTGACTGTTAATCAATTGGTCGTAGGTTCGATCCCTACCGCCGGAGCCATTTCCCACGTTTTTTAAGATCAGCCCACCAAGGCGTCCTTGAAATCCGCGCGCAAGTTGCGTTTCAGAACCTTACCCGTTGCGTTCAGAGGCAAGGCATCTACAAACACCACCTTGTCCGGCACCTGCCATTTAGCGATTTTGCCGTCGTAAAATGTCAGCACCTCTTCTTCGCTTGGGGCCTCCCCCTCGGCGCGTACGGCCACCAGCAGTGGGCGCTCGTCCCACTTTGGATGCGGTACGCCAACCACGGCTGCGGTCGCCAATTTGGGATGCGCGACGGCGATGTTCTCTAACTCGACCGAACTGATCCACTCACCCCCGGATTTGATGATGTCCTTGGACCGGTCGCGGATGGTCATATAGCCGTCAGAGTCCACCGTTGCGACATCACCAGTGGCAAACCAGCCATCCCGCAGCAAATCTTCATCTTGCATCTGGAAATAACTGTCCAGAACCCACGGCCCGCGAACCAGCAGATCACCTTGGGTTTCGCCGTCATGCGGCAGATCATTGCCGTCATCGTCGACGATCTTCAGATCGACACCATAACAGGGCCTTCCCTGGCTTTCTCGAATGGCGTGCTGCTCGTCTTCCGGCAGGTCAAAGTGCTTGGCCAGAGGGTGATTTGCGGTCCCCAACGGACTCATCTCGCTCATCCCCCAGGCGTGGATGGTGTCGACGCCATAAGTTTCGCGGAAGGTTTCGATCATCGAAGGCGGGCACGCGGCCCCGCCGATCACCGTCCGCTGCAGGCTGGCCAGCTTGCTGCCAGACTGCTCGGCAAAAGCCAACAGCCCTTGCCAGATCGTCGGCACGCCCATGGCCAGAGTGACGCCGTAAGTGTCGATCAGATTCACCAGCGCCTCACCATGCAAACCCGGCCCCGGCAACACCATCCGCGATCCCGACATGGCGCAAGCATATGGGGACCCCCAGGCGTTTACATGGAACATCGGAACCACCGGCATGACCACATCCATCGCCGAAAACCCGATAACGTCGCGTGTGTTCGATCCGAAACTGTGCAGCACGGTGGAGCGATGCGAATACAACACCCCCTTTGGATTGCCGGTTGTGCCAGATGTGTAACACAGGCCGGATGCAGTGTTTTCGTCAAAGCTGGGCCATTCAAAACTGGCCTCACCGGTCTCGATCAGATCGTCGTAAAATTGCACACCCGGTATCTGCGCAATTGCGTCATCGTTTCTTGGCCCCATCAGGACGAAATGTTGAACATCGGGCAAATGCTCGTGCAGGGCTGCGACCAAAGGAATAAAGGTTGCGTCGAAAAACAAAACCCGGTCCTGTGCATGGTTGATGATATAGGTCAGCTGTTCGGGAAACAGTCGCGGGTTGACGGTGTGGCACACGAACCCCGCCCCGGAAGTGGCATAGTAGATCTCAAGATGCCGCCGGTTATTCCAAGCCAGCGTCGCAATCCGCGTCTGTGGTTCCAATCCCAACTTGGACAGTGCCGAGGCCAGTTTCCGCGCGTTTTCAGCCACTTGCGACCAACTGCTATGGCTAACTGTACCATCGGTTTCAACCGAATAAATCTCAGTCTGACCGTGAAAGCGGTCGGCGTGATCAATCAGCGACGAGATCAGCAAGGGCTGCGTCATCATCTGTCCCAGCATGGGCGTCCTCCCTATGGCGGTGCCACTTTGTGCCCGCAATCACATCGGGCGATATGGCTTTTCCTTAGGCAGAGCCTGCCAAGCATTTAATTGTCTGACAATAAAAGAATGCGATTTGCCGTTGCGGCAGGTGGTAAAATCGAACCCTCAATCGCGGTGTTTTAGCGCATAAGCAACCAGCGAGGCGGTCGAGCCATCCTTGCCGTCAGCGCTAACTTCACCATCCACTATCGGACCCAGCGAGGTCGCCAATTCCTTGCCCAGTTCCACCCCCCATTGGTCGAATGAATTGATTCCCAGCAGAACCCCTTCGACGAAAACACGGTGTTCGTACATGGCGATGATTTGGCCCAGCACATACGGTGTGAGCTTCGGATAAATCAGGGTCGAGGACGGCCGGTTGCCCGGGAACACACGGTGACGGGCCTGACGTTCAAGCTCCTCACTGGCCAACCCTTGTTCGGCCATGCGCTGCCGCGCCTCATCCAACGACCGGCCGCGCATCAGCGCTTCGGATTGGGCCAGACAATTGGCCAGCAAAAGGCGGTGGTGGTGGGTAAGTTCGGGCTCGTGCCCTTCGGCGGCCACCATGAATTCGCAGGGGATCACATCGGTGCCCTGATGGATCAACTGGTAAAAGGCGTGCTGGCCATTGGTGCCCGGTTCACCCCAAACCACAGGCCCCGAAGGCATGGTCAAGGCGCTGCCGTTCATTGCAACGGATTTACCGTTCGACTCCATCTCAAGCTGTTGGAAATAGGCGGGAAGACGCAGCAGTCGTTGATCATAGGGCAGAACCGCGCGGCTGGTATATCCCAGAACCTGGCGGTGCCAGACCCCAACCAGAGCCAGCATTACCGGCATGTTCTCGATCCAGTCAGCAGCGCGGAAATGGACGTCCATCGCCTGTCCCCCGCGCAGAAAGGCATCAAACGCGTTCGAACCGACGGCGATCATCACCGGTAGCCCAACCGGCCCCCAGACCGAATAGCGCCCCCCTACCCAATCGGCAAAACCAAATACGTGATCTTGGGCGATACCAAAGGCATCGGTCTTATCTACCGCACACGACACGGCTGCGAACTGTTTTCCACAATCGCCACCGCCATCCGTTAACCAGGCACGGGCGGTCCGGGCGTTGGTCATGGTTTCAATGGTGGTGAATGTCTTGGATGCGACAATCACCAGCGTCCGGGTCGGGTCAAGTGGGCGCAGCGTATCCGCGATATGCGCGCCATCGACATTGGACACATAGTGCAGGTTTGGCCCGTCGTGATACGGGGCCAACGCATGCGTGGCCATCACTGGCCCAAGATCCGAGCCGCCGATGCCGATATTCACGACGTCGGTAAAGCTGCCACCTGTCCCGGAAATCGCGCCGCCGCGCACCTCTTCGGCGAAAACCCGCATCCGGTGCAGCGTGTCCAGAACGTCAGGCATCACATCCAGACCGTCGACCTCAACTGGTCCGCCATCCAGATTACGCAACGCCGTGTGCAATACCGCGCGCCCTTCGGTTTCGTTGATCTTGGCACCCGAGAACATGGCGTCGCGCCGTTCCGCCAGACCCGCCGTATCGCACAGCCGGATCAAAGCGCCGCGGATGTCCGCGTCAATACTGGTTTTCGAGTAATCAAAGAGCAGGTCACCGGTTGAGGCCGAATACCCCTGCGCCCGGTTTGCATCCTTACTGAACAGACTCAGAATGGGCTGCCCCTTCCGCTCTGCTGCTAGTGCTTTGAGTGTCTCCAGTTTCATAGCGCCTACTCCGCCCAATGTACGGTCATGCCACTCAGCACTGCTGCGATGGGGGCCTCTTCCGGTGGCAGGGACATGGACCGTTCCAAAGCATCCCGTTTCGCGTTCCCGAAAATGATCAGGTGTTTTGACAAGGCACCGTCCAAAACAGGCGCAGTCAGCGTGATACGGGGTTCCGGCTGAACCTCGGTCCGTGCCACCGCCAGAGGACGCGCGTGACCGTCCAACGCGGCCTCAAGCCCATCCATACCCGGGAACAGGGATGCCGTGTGCATATCCTCGCCCATTCCCAACACCAGCACCGACAAGGGCCGGATCGGAATGATTAGGCTTTCGATTTCCGGCAATACATCCTCGGGCTCCTTTCCCGGCACGTACAGAGGGATATATTGCGCCACCGACGCCCGATTGGTCAGCAACCGCTCGCGGATCAGACGCTCGTTCGAGCGGTCGTGATCACCCGGCACACAGCGTTCATCGGTGGGCAGAACCCGCACCCGGTCCCATTCCAAATCCGCCGCGCACAGTACATCAAACATCGGGCCGGGCGTCGTGCCTCCGGGTACTGCCAACGAGGCAAAGTCGTGATGCAGCAAGGCGGATTCCAGTTCACCTGCCAGCACGTTTGCAACGTCGATGGCCAGCATATCCCGGTCGGCGTATTCCTGTATGTTCATGGGTTTATCCCTTGCCAGCGGCGACCGTCTCGTTTCATCAGCAGCTCGGCGTCGCCCGGGCCAGTGCTGCCGCTTTCATAAGGTTTGGGAACATCCCCGCGCGCCTGCCAGCCCGCGATGATCGGATCGGTCCAGGCCCATGCGGCCTCGACCTCATCTCCGCGCATAAACAGGGTTTGGTTGCCGCGGATCACGTCCATCACCAAACGCTCATAAGCGTCCGGCGGGTTCTGGTTTTCCGGCCCCAATGCCTCGGCAAAACTCATGTCCAGAGGCACGTCGACCAGGCGCATCCCACCCTGCCCCGGTTCCTTGATCGTCACCTTCAGCGTGATGCCTTCGTTCGGCTGCAGGCGGATCGACAAAACGTTGGCGTGGCGCCCGGCATCTGCGCCAAAGATCGAATGCGGCGCGTCTTTGAACATCACATTGATCACCGAAGATCGCGCCACAAGCCTTTTGCCCGTACGCAAATAAAACGGCGTACCCGCCCACCGCCAGTTACTGACGTGAGCCCGCAGCGCCACATAGCTTTCCGTGGTCGAACGTGGATTACCAACAGTATCCCGATAGCTGCGTCCACTAAGCCCACCTTCAAACTGACCGCGCACAATGTGGTGCGGCTCGACCGGGTCCAATGCGCGGATCACCTTGAGCTTTTCGTCCCGTACCGCGTCGGGGTCGAACTTGGCCGGCGGTTCCATCGCGATCAGGCAGAGCAGTTGCATCAGGTGGTTCTGCACCATGTCACGCATGGCGCCTGCGCGCTCATAATACTCTTCGCGCCCGTCAATGCCGACGGATTCGGCCACGGTGATCTGGATGTGGTCGACATACTGACTGTTCCACAATGGCTCGAAAAGCATGTTGCCAAACCGAACGGCCATCAGGTTCTGAACGGTTTCTTTGCCCAGATAATGGTCGATCCGGTAAATCTGCCCTTCGGAGAAATGCGCCGCTAGCGTCGCATTCAACGCCTGCGCGCTGCCCAGATCGTGACCAAAGGGTTTTTCGACAACGATCCGTGTCTGGGTCGTGGCCAGATCATTTGCTTTGATCCGTTCGGCCAGCGGTCCGAACAGGCGCGGCCCAACCGAGAAATAGAACGCCCGTACTCGATCAATTGTGAGCTTCGCTGCAAGCTGACCCCACCCCTCATCCGTAAGCGCATCTAACGCGACATAATCAACCCGTTGCAAGAACGCATTCAATGCCTTGGCATCCGCACAATGCGCGGGCGCATGTTCGCGCAACGATTGCGCGACCACATCCCGAAACGCATCGCTGTCCAATTCCGATCTGGCGGCACCAATGATCTGAACATCCTCGGGCCATTGTCCGGCACAATAGCGACGGAACAGCGCCGGCAGGATTTTACGCTGCGCAAGATCGCCGGTACTGCCAAAAATGACCAGATCGAACGGGTCGACGGGGATGACGCGAGAAACCATGCGTTTCCCTTACCTTACCCCTGAGGGCATGTCCAATGTTAGCGCAAACAAAATTTCACTTTCTCCCATCATCAAAACTCTGTCAGGTCGGCCGTGGAACCCTTAACTAATTCGGTCTGAAAGGCTAAGTCAGCAGCAGGACTGCAAAGAACCGGATACCGGAATGAAAGACAACGCCTCTCAGATTGCCAACATCGGCAAATTTCAGAACACATTGGTGACAGCTGACGGGCAAACGCGGGCCTCGGTTGTGCTTAGCAACCCTGAAACGCTTTGGTTTAACACCGGTACCTTGTGCAATATCGAATGTGTCAACTGCTATATCGCAAGCAGCCCGACCAACGATGCACTGGTCTATATCACCGCTGATGAGGTGCGGGACTATCTGGATCAAATCGAAGCCCGAAATTGGCCGGTTCGGGAAATCGGGTTCACTGGTGGCGAACCATTCATGAACCCAGAAATGATCGACATGACCCGCGCCGCGCTGGAGCGTGGGTATGAGGTTTTGATTCTCACCAATGCCATGCAACCAATGATGCGCCGAAAGATGCGAGAGGGTCTGCTGGAATTGCAGCGTGACTACGGCAACAAGCTAACCCTGCGAATCTCGGTCGATCACTACTGCTCCGATCTGCATGACGAAGAACGTGGCAAGGGCAGCTTCGCCAAGACCGTGACCGGGATGGAGTGGCTGCGTGACAACGGCTTAAACATGGCCGTGGCCGGGCGCACTGTCTGGGGTGACAGCGACGCGGAAAGCCGCGCTGGCTATGCTGCGTTTTTCAAGCAGCACGGCTTTGACATTGACGCCCAAAACCCGGGCCAGACGGTTCTGTTCCCCGAGATGGACGAAACCATCGAAGTGCCGGAAATCACCACAGCTTGCTGGGGTATTCTGGACAAATCACCCGACGCCGTGATGTGCGCCAGCGCCCGTATGGTGGTAAAGCGCAAGGGTGCGGAACGCCCCGCCGTTCTGGCCTGCACACTTTTACCTTATGCGCCCGAATTCGAAATGGGTCACACCCTGGCCGAGGCCGAGGCGGACGTACACCTCAACCATCCCCATTGCGCCAAATTCTGTGTTCTGGGCGGGGCCAGCTGTTCAGGCTGATCAGTTCAGTTCAGGCGATTCCCAGAATTTCGTGCCGGACGCCCCAGCCGAGACGCGCCAGCCTTTCTTGCCCAGCACGAAGAAGGACCGGCCATCAGTGAACCGCACGGTTTCCCCGCTGCGCTCGTCACCGTACATCGCCCCGGTTTCCGCTGTTGCGTCGTAACCAAATTCGATAAATTTCGCCAGATCGGCGGGGGTTTCGAACAGGATCACGAACTTGGTTTCAAACCCACCAATACCCACTGCGGCACCCACTCCGCCAGTACCCATGTTCATATAAGTGTGCTGACCGGTATCCATTGAAACGGCCACCCCTCGCCCATACCCGGCCGAGACCGGAAACACCGTAACCTTGCGCGAGTCGAACACGGCGTAGCCCGCACCAACGTCATACAACGCTTTTGCGTCGGGGTTTTCCGCTAATAACTGGGTAAGAACCTCGCTGGCCATCGCGTCCAGTTTGGCGCGCGTCTCTTCCGGGGTGGCCTCGTTCGTCACCAAATCCGTGGTCGAGTTGATGGTCCCCTCAACCGCGCTTGCACCTTTCTGAATGGTGTTGCCCACGGTTTCAGTCCCACGCCCTACAGCGTCGGCTGTGTTCGCAGCACCTTTTTTGATTTTATCAAAGACGCCTTCGGCGACGGCTGGTCCGCCAGTTAACAGCGCAGCGGCGAAAAGCAAAGCTCGGGACATAAAGCGATTCCGTATGTGACCAATGGATTGGTCGACACCATAACCCAAGCACTAATAAATTTAACGCGTCTCAATCGTTACTGACCAAAAAACAGGCTGGATATTCAATTGACCCTGAATTCACCCACCATGTTGCGCCATTCACCGGGCGCGATCATCTTGCGATGCGTAAACCGGACCGAATGCAGCGGACCGTCAATCTCGCGCTGCCAGAAGTCGATGAAATCGAACAATTTCGGATGATCCGGCGCCAGATCGTAATCCTGCCAGATGAACGTGTTCAGAACGTGAATGTAATCGGGCATGCGGTAGAAGAATTCTGCCGTTGTCAGCCCGTACCCTTTGAGCATTAGTTCGGTTTCGCTTTGCTCCATGCAGACCTCCAATTTTGTTGCAAGGTCTCTTCAGGGTAACACGAAAACACCCTAACCCTTAGTTAACAATATGTTACTCAGGTGTTACGGGGTTTTTCGTATGCAAAATCGTTGCTTGCTTGCACCTTATGTGCCGGGTCTGATAAGGTGCATCCACAAGATATAGACCCAAAACAAAACACGGGCAGTTTACGTGAGCGATACGCCAGATATTCCTGAAAACATGGACGAAACCCCGCCCGAGCGCCCCGTTTATGACGGCCCGACGGTGTCCATCGAATCCGAGATGCGCACGTCCTACCTGGACTATGCAATGTCGGTCATCGTCAGCCGCGCGATCCCCGATCTGCGCGACGGGCTGAAGCCGGTGCATCGCCGCATTCTGTATGCAATGCACGAAACCGGGAACACACACGACAAGGCCTATCGCAAATCGGCCCGCCCGGTTGGCGACGTTATGGGTAAGTACCACCCGCACGGTGACAGCGCGATCTATGATGCGCTGGTGCGGATGGCGCAGGATTTCTCGATGTCGCTGCCGTTGCTGGATGGTCAGGGCAACTTTGGCTCGATGGACGGCGATAACCCGGCGGCCATGCGCTATACCGAAGTGCGCATGGACAAGCCTGCCGCGTCGCTGCTTGCCGATATCGAGAAAGAGACGGTCGATTTTCAGGACAACTATGACGGTAAGGACCGGGAACCGACCGTCCTGCCCGCCCGTTTCCCGAACATGTTGGTCAATGGTGCTGGTGGTATCGCCGTGGGCATGGCGACCAACATCCCACCGCACAATCTGGGGGAAGTGATCGACGCCACGCTGGCACTGATCGACGACCCGGACCTGACGTCCGAGCAGTTGATTGAATACGTCCCCGGCCCCGACTTCCCGACCGGCGGCGTCATGCTGGGCCGCTCGGGTGCGCGCAAAGCCTATCTCGAAGGTCGCGGCAGCGTCATTATCCGCGCCAAGACCCGCGTGGAAGAGCTGCGTAAGGATCGTTACGCTATCGTCGTCGATGAAATTCCCTATCAGGTGAACAAGGCCGCGATGATCGAAAAGATCGCCGAGGCGGTGCGCGAGAAGCGCATCGAAGGTGTGGCCCATGTACAGGACGAGTCCGACCGTAACGGTGTCCGCGTGGTAGTCGAACTGAAACGCGATGCGACACCCGAGGTGGTGCTGAACCAGCTTTACCGCTTCTCGCCGATGCAAACGTCCTTTGGCTGTAACATGCTGGCCCTGAACGGTGGTCGGCCTGAACAACTGACCCTGCGCCGGTTCCTGACCTCGTTCATCGATTTCCGCGAGGATGTCGTTGCCCGCCGCACCGCCTATGACCTTCGCAGGGCGCGGGAACGCAGCCACATCCTGTGTGGTCTGGCCGTGGCCGTTTCCAACGTGGACGAAGTTGTTGCCACCATCCGGTCATCCGCGGACGCAGCCGAGGCGCGTGAAAAGCTGATGACGCGCCGTTGGCCTGCCGCTGAGATCGAGGGTTATCTGCGACTGATCGATGATCCTCTGTCCAAGATGAACGACGACGGCACCTATAACCTGACCGAGGTTCAGGCCCGCGCCATCCTCGACCTGCGCCTCCAGCGCCTGACCCAACTGGGCGTCAAAGAGGTCACAGACGAGTTGGAAGAACTAGCAGGTAAGATCAAGGAATACCTGGATATTCTGTCCTCGCGCGAACGCATCATGTCGATCATCGGCGATGAGTTGCGCAGCGTGCGCGAACAGTTCGCCGTTCCCCGTCGCACCGAGATCGTCGACTGGTCCGGCGACATGGAAGACGAGGATCTGATCGAACGCGAAGATATGGTCGTGACTGTCACCTCTGGCGGGTACATCAAACGTACCCCGCTGGCTGATTTCCGCGCGCAGAAACGCGGCGGCAAGGGCCTGTCGGGCATGCAGACCAAGGAAGAGGATGTTGTTACCAACCTCTTCGTAGCGAACACGCACACACAGCTGCTGTTCTTCACCACCGACGGCATGGTCTACAAGCTCAAGACCTGGCGCCTGCCACAATCGGGCCGGACCGGTAAGGGCAAAGCCATCGTCAACATCCTGCCAATTCCGACAGGTGTTTCCATCGCGGCTATCATGCCCGTGGATGTCCCGGATGAAGAGTGGGAGAACCTGCAGATCGTCTTTGCCACCAGTGCCGGCGACGTGCGCCGCAATGCGCTGAGCGATTTCACCAACGTAAAACGCAACGGCAAGATCGCGATGGACCTGCCCGAGGATGTGGAACTCGTGAACGCGCGCATCTGCTCGGAAGAGGATGACGTCATGCTGGTCACCAACTCCGGCCGTGCGATCCGCTTCCAAACCACCGATGTGCGGGTCTTCAAGGGCCGCAAGTCGACCGGTGTGCGTGGCATCAGGCTAAGCAATGGCGACCGCGTGGTGTCGATGTCGGTGATCCGCCATTTCGAGGCTACGTCGGACGAACGCGCCGCCTATCTGAAAATGCGCCGCGCCGTGGCCGGCCTGACCGAAGAGGCCGAAACCAATGACGAGGATGGCGACGCGCTGGCGACCATCAGCCAGGAACGCTATGCCCAGATGTCGGCCGCTGAAAATCTGATCCTGACCATCACAGCAGGCGGTTCGGGCAAGCTAAGCTCCAGCCACGATTACCCGGTCCGCGGACGCGGAGGCATGGGGGTTGCGGCCATGGACAAGGCAATGCGCGGCGGAGAGCTGGTGGCCTCGTTCCCGGTTGAGATCGACGATCAGATCATGCTGGCCACCTCCAAAGGCCAATCAATCCGGGTTCCCGTCGAAGGCATCTCGTTCCGGTCGCGCAGCGCGGGCGGTGTGAAGGTGTTCAACACCGGTAAAGGCGAAGTGGTCGTCAGCGTCGCCTGGATCGCCGATCAAGGCGACGAAGAGGCCGAGGGATAAGATTACAACAAAGGCCCCAGAGCGCAGTGTTTTGGGGCCTTGGATTTTGTTTTCGCCAATATTCTCTCAAAATGTGGCAATCAACGGTCTGCCCAATAGAAGGATCAAATCGGCGCTGGTTTCTGTATTTCCTAAAAATCGCTATTCTATGACCAAGGATATTTGAAACAGCAGTTTCAAGAGGTCGTTTTAATGCGAATTTTGTTCAAACAAAGTTTAGTTGTCTTTTGGTTTCTCTGGTGGACATTCGCGTTTTTGACCGACTTCATCGGCGGGCTAGAGCTGCTGGGGGTGACTTCAACCCCTTGGTTTGACGGTCACAACTTTCCGTTTCTGCAAAAAACGCTGGCGCAGTTTGGTGCCTCTACTGCCGTTGATGTAATTTTGTTTGTCGGGATCATACTGTGGCTATTTCTTTCGACGCTGCTATTTGCGTTCGCGTCATTTACCCCGTATTCCCAGACGGATCGCTGGCAGAAGAGGGTCGACGCAGCGTTTATCGTATCGCTAGGATTATGGCTTGCTTTTTTTCTGGCGGATCAGACGGTCATGAATTTTGATTTGGAAGAAAACCATATGGTTCAGGGGAGCTTTCAATTACTATGCTATCTGACCATCTACCTACTGCCTGATTAGCAATGCTCGGTTCCTATGGGCTGCTTTAGGCAAAGAACTGGCAACGCGGCACACATGTGACAACCAGTTTGGCCGGAAATTGTGCGTTCAAAGATTGTAGAGCGTACCAAATTTCTGTTCCAAATACGCCAACAACGGTTCCGGTCCCGGTTCAATCCCGCTGGCGCGTTGGATAGTCTCGCGCGGGGTGAAGAGCCCGCCAAAACGCTGTAGGTTCTCGCACAGCCAACTGGTTGCGCCTGACGTGTCGCCCCTGATCAGTTGCGCATCCAAATCAGGAACCGCAGCGCGCAACGCTTGATACAGACATCCGGCATAGACATTGCCCAATGAATAGGTCGGGAAATAACCAAACAACCCGACCGACCAGTGGACGTCCTGTAAACACCCGTTCGAAGGTCGGTCGACCTCATATCCAAAATCGGCCTTGAATCGGTCGTTCCACGCCGCTTCCAGATCGCTGACCTGAAGGTCTCCGGCCATTAGGGCGCGTTCAAGGTCAAAGCGCAGCATGATGTGCAGGTTGTATTGCACCTCGTCCGCCTCGGTCCGGATATAGCCTTTGTGTACGCCGTTGACCGTGGCATAGAACGCATCGGCATCCGCGACATCGAAATCACCGAACGCGTCAACCATTTGATTGTAAAGCCACTCCGTGAACGCCCGAGATCGGCCCAGCTGGTTTTCATAAATCCGGCTTTGACTTTCATGCACGCCCATCGACACGCCCTGCCCCAGTGGT
Source organism: Ruegeria sp. BB1 (assembly GCF_056539465.1). NCBI lineage: Bacteria > Pseudomonadati > Pseudomonadota > Alphaproteobacteria > Rhodobacterales > Roseobacteraceae > Ruegeria > Ruegeria sp. BB1. The sequence continues at coordinate 425,357 of NZ_JBQFVB010000001.1, read as the reverse complement.
GTCAGCGCATAGGCCGGGTTGATACCCTGTTCATAGGCGGCGTGGCCGACCTCATGAATGGTTGAGTAGAAACAGTTGAACGGGTCGGTCTCGCTGGTGCGAGTGGTGATGCGCACATCCAGGCCACTGCCCGAACTGAACGGATGTACTGCCTTGTCCACCCGCCCAGTATTCAGATCGTACCCGAACGTGGTCGCCAGTTTCTGCGACAATTGCATCTGTATCTGTTCGTCGAATTTTCCGGTCAGAGCGTGCGGCGCTGGTTTATCCAAAACGGCCGCGCGCAGGGCCACAAGACGAGGGCGCATCTGATCGAAAATCTCGGCGATTTGTGAACCGGTGGTATAGGGTTCGTAGTCTTCAACCATGGCGTCATAGACATCACCACCCTGCGCCAGTGCAACGCCTTCTTCACGCTTGAGGGCAACGACCTCCTCGAGAACAGGCAGAAAGGTAGCCACATTCTCGTCTGAACGGGCTTGCGCCCAAGTTCCCTGGGCTGCTGACGTCACGCGCGCAATGGCCTTGGCCAGATCGGCTGGCACTTTTGCCGTCCGCTCGTAAGTTCGACGGATATCGCGCAATTGGGCGCGGGCCACGTCGTCTTGTGGGTCGGCTAGCTCCAACCACTCAGCCACGCGCGGGTCAGAACGGCGGGCATGCAGAACCGCTTCGATCGCGGCCATTTCCTCAGCCCGTTGCGGGGCCGCGCCGCGCGGCATCACCGTTTCCTGGTCCCAGCCCAGCCGCCCGGCGATTTGCCCGAGGGCCGACGTTTCGCGTTGGAAGGCCATCAGGTCATCATAGGCAGTCATCAGGGTCATGCTCCGCGGATTGAGGTGGCGATTGGATATGCTGTCAGGAAACGTGCGCGCAGGATCAGGGTCCAAACAACAACGGCCATGAACTGGTGGAAGATGGCGATCTGCCAGGGGGCCGCGTAGATCACCGTCATAATCCCGACCACCACCTGCAGCGAAAGCGCCGCAAAAGCTGCATTGAACGCAAACCGCGTTTGCGGATGCGCGCTGGTGCTGCCGCGTCTCCAGACAATGATGCCGAAGATAAACAGAAGATAGCCAGCACAGCGGTGAATGAACTGCACCAGACCGGGGCTTTCAAAGAAATTGCGCCACATCGGTTCAAGCATCGTCGCGTCAGGCGGCAACAGTTGACCACCGATCAGGGGCCAATCGGTATATGATCTTCCAGCGTCTTTGCCTGCCACAAGGGCGCCTATGAGTATTTGTAGAAAGGCGAAATGCATCAGCCCGGTCGATAGCGAGAACAGTTTGCCCTCTTTCGCGCGGCGGGCCTGCATCAGGTCACGCTCCTCGCGCCCCAGCTCAAAGATGTACCACGCAAGGAACCCGAGGATAACGAAGGCCAGACCCAGATGGACTGCCAGGCGATAGCTGGCAACGGCCGTCATCCCCTCGCCCTGCGTCACGCCCGAGGCAACCATCCACCAGCCAACCGCGCCCTGAACACCGCCCAAAGCGCCTGGAATCAGCAGTTTACCGGTCCACCCGGTCGGAATTTTCCTAGCCAGCAGGAAGCCAAAGAACCCAAGTGCCCAAACTAGACCGATCACCCGGCCCAGTTGACGGTGACCCCACTCCCACCAGTAAATGGATTTAAAGTCATCAAGCTCCATCCATTGGTTCTGAATGCGCCATTGATCGATCTGCTTGTACTTTTCGAACTCGGCCTGCCAATCGGCCTCGGTCATTGGTGGGATGGCCCCAGTGACCGGGCGCCATTCCGTTATCGACAGTCCGCTATCGGTCAGGCGTGTCAGGCCGCCTACGGAGATCATGACAACGACCAGCGCGAACAGGATCATCAGCCAGACGCGAATTGCCCCGCGTGCGCCGCCACGACCACGGTCAATCATGCCCGGTTGAACGGCCTGTTGTTTTTCTGTGTCTGAGACGTCTTCGAAGATGCTGCGCTTACCGCTCATGCTGTCCTCTTGTGCCTTGGATTTCGTCGCAAGCTAGGGTGAAGGGGGGCTAAGGTCCAGCCTCAGCCTTTATCCTTCCAACGGACCATCTGACGCATGATCCCGTGCAGCATCTGCACATCCGCGCGCGTCATCCGCATCCGAGACCACAGATTGCGCAAATTGGTCTTCATGCCTTCGGCCTTTTCGGGTGGATAGAAAAAGCCCGCCTCGTCCAGCCGGTCCTCGTAGTGTTCGACCAGTTTTTCGACCTCGATCCCCGTGGCCCAGTCGCCTTTGCCCAGATCGGTGGCTTCGTGCACCACATCGCCTGTCTGGCGCATCCACTCATAGGCGGTCAACAACACGCATTGGCCAAGGTTCAGCGAGGCATATTCCGGGTTTACCGGAACCGAGATAATGGCATTTGCCTTGGCGATATCTTCGTTTTCCAACCCTGCCCGTTCCGGTCCGAACAAGACCGAGACCTTTTCACCAGCCGCCACTTTCTCGGCCGCGATCTGCATCGCGCGTTCGGGGCTGTAGACCGGTTTGGTCAGACCACGCTGGCGCGCGGTGGTTGCAAAGACAAAGGTGCTGTCGGCCAGCGCGCCCGCAAGATCATCGAACAGCTGCGCTTCGTCCAGCAAGCGCCCCGCCCCGCTGGACATTGCCACCGCCTTGGGGTTTGGCCAGCCGTCGCGCGGTGCGACGATCCGCATCCGGTCCAGCCCGAAATTCCACATCGCCCGCGCGGCAGCGCCGATGTTTTCACCCATCTGAGGGCGGACGAGCACAAAGGACGGCTGGGATGTATCGCTGGGCATGGTTGTCTCCGGAAAACTTGGCTTGCTGTAATCGGCGTGATGGCGCAGGGCAAGGCATCCGATTGGTCAATTACGCCTTAAACCGGCATAAAAGTTTGCTTCCTCGGCACAATCCGCTAAACCGCGCGAAAGACTGAAAGCTAAGGACGCGCCAATGGACACCCCCGAGCAGCCGCAGATTTACCTGATCACCCCTCCGACCATCTCATTGAGCACGTTCCCCGACCAGCTTAGCCGCGTTCTGGACGGTGCCGAGATTGCCTGCATCCGACTGGCTTTGGCAGGCAATGACGAAGACGCGATCTCGCGCGCTGCTGATGCTTGTCGCGAGGTGGCCCATACCCGTGACGTGGCGCTGGTCATCTCGAACCATGTTCTGCTGGCGCAACGGTTGGGGTTGGACGGGGTGCATCTGGACGACGCCGCACGTTCAGTGCGCGCCGCGCGCAAGGAGTTGGGCGCGGATGCCATTGTTGGCAGTTTTTGTGGCGCGTCCAGCCACGATGGCATGACCGCTGGCGAAGCTGGCGTAGATTATGTTGCCTTTGGTCCGGTCGGCGCGTCAACGCTGGGGGACGGAACCACGGCTGAAAAAGACCTGTTTCAGTGGTGGTCTGAGATGATCGAGGTTCCGGTTGTGGCCGAAGGTGGCCTGACGCCTGAGCTGATCCGCGACCTGACCCCTTGCACTGATTTCTTCGGTATCGGGGATGAGATCTGGTCGCAAGAAGACCCGCTTGCCGCGCTTAAAACTCTTACCGATGCGATGTGAGCGTTAACCCTTGCACCCACCTCGGGGCTGCGGCATGACACGGGCATGACTCAGAACAGCGAAATCCTGTGTATCGGCTCGGTCCTGTGGGACATAATCGGGCGGTCCGCCAGCGCCATGCGTCAGGGCTCGGACGTGCCGGGGCGGATCACCCGCCTGCCCGGCGGAGTGGCCATGAACATCGCCATGACGCTGGTGCGCTTCGGTATGACGCCGACCCTTCTGACAGCCATTGGTCGCGACCCCGAAGGCGACGAGTTGGTCAACGCCTGTTCACGGCTGGGCATGGTCACGGACCACATCTATCGTTCGCAGGATTTGCCGACAGACAGGTACATGGCCGTCGAAGGGGCCAACGGCCTGATCGCGGCAATTGCTGACGCGCATTCGCTTGAGGCCGCCGGGGCGAAAATCCTGCGCCCCTTGATGCATGGGCCGCTGGGGTATGAGAACACTCCGTTCCAGGGTCCTATCGCATTGGACGGCAATCTGACGCTGACCCTGTTAGAAGAAATCGCCCAAAGCCCCGCCTTTGCGCATGCGGACCTGCGCGTGGCCCCGGCCTCGCCCGGCAAGGCCGAACGTCTGCTGCCGTTTCTGAAACACGCCCGCGCCACGCTTTATGTGAACCTCGAAGAGGCCGGCATCTTGTGCCAGCGCGAATTCACCGATTCTGAAGGCGCTGCCAAGGGCCTGCTGGACCGTGGCGCGCTGCGGGTGCTGGTCACGGACGGCGGCAACTCGGCCACCATTGGCAGCGCTGACGAGATACTGACCCAAACACCGCCCTCCGTTCTGGTCACCCGTGTGACCGGTGCGGGCGATACTTTCATGGCGGCGCATATCGCGTCCGAGGCCAACGGTGCGTCCAATGACGAAGCCTTACGCCGCGCCCTGCATGCCGCCGCAACCTATGTTTCCGGAGAAACACCACTGTGATCGACATCCAATATTCCGCCGAGGTCCGCGCCGCCAAAGATGCAGGTCAGCCCATCGTTGCGCTGGAAAGCACCATCATCACCCATGGTATGCCCTACCCTCAGAATATCGAGGTGGCGGCGCAGGTTCAGCAGGACGTCCGTGACGCTGGCGCGGTTCCTGCAACCATGGCCGTGATCAAAGGCAAACTGCATGTGGGCCTGGAAGACGACCAGTTGAAAGCCTTGGGGCAGGCCCAGGGCGTCGCCAAGATCTCACGCGCGGACATGGCGGCCTGTATGTCGACCAGCGGCACCGGGGCCACGACAGTGGCCGCCACGATGATCGCCGCGCGCTATGCCGGGATCGAGGTTTTTGCGACCGGTGGCATCGGTGGTGTGCATCAGGGGGCCGAGACCTCGTTTGACATCTCAGCCGATCTGCACGAATTGGCGCAGACACCCGTTACTGTTGTTGCAGCCGGTGCGAAAGCCATCCTGGATCTTGCTAAAACACTTGAAGTGCTCGAGACATTGGGCGTTCCGGTTATCGCGCATGGACAGGATGAATTCCCGGCCTTTTGGTCCGCCAAGTCCCCCTATCCCGCGCCCTTGCGCATGGATAGTGCCGAAGACATCGCCAAAGCTCACGCCACCCGTCGCGCGCTTGGCCTGCCCGGGGGTCAGCTGGTTGCCAACCCGATCCCGGACGCCGATCAAATCCCGGCCGAGGAACTGGCCCCCATCATCGCTGCCGCCCAATCCGACGCGGATACGCACCGGATCACCGGCAAAGGCGTCACGCCATACCTACTACAACGGATCTATGAACAGACCGGAGGCCGCTCGCTGACCGCAAACATTGCGCTGGTGCGCAACAATGCCCGTCTAGCCGCCGGTATCGCGATTGCTTTGACCAAATCCGCCTAGAGCTACCCTATTGTACCAAGACGCCGGACTGCTTAACTAAATCGGCAAACCAATCAGGATCGCAATGAACACACCGTTTGACGAAGAACCCCACCGCGGACCGGGCCTGTTTTCCCGGCTGCGCGCGTCTTTTCTGACGGGCATCGTTGTCATTGCGCCTGTCTGGCTGACGATCTGGTTGATTTGGTCCGTCGTGGGCTGGATCGACAGTGCTGTCCTGCCGCTGATCCCACAACAGTTCCAGCCCCAACAATATGTAGGCATCAACCTGCGCGGCGTCGGCGTCATCATCTTTCTGGTGTTCACTGTTCTGGTGGGCTGGGTCGCCAAGGGGATTCTGGGACGGTCCTTTATTTCCTTCACCGAAAGCCTGGTAGAACGGATGCCGGTTGTCCGCTCGATCTATTCCGGGATCAAGCAGATATCCGAGACAGTCTTTGCCCAGACAGAAAGATCTTTTGAAAAAGCCTGCTTGGTGCAATATCCACGCCGCGGTATCTGGGCTATCGGCTTTGTATCGACCACCGCCAAAGGCGAGGTCACCCAGCGCGCCGAAACCGCGGGCGAATTGCTGAGCGTTTTCATCCCGACCACGCCAAACCCGACCTCGGGGTTTTTGCTGTTCTTTCCTGCCGAAGACGTCATTCTGCTGGACATGACTATCGAGGACGCGGCCAAGCTGGTGATTTCTGCCGGTCTGGTTTACCCCAACGGCAAAGATCCGACGCTACCGCCTGAGTGATCAGCCAAACATCTCGGGCAGGTTGACAGTACTTTTCTGCCCCAAATCGCCCTTGTTGTCCGAAAGGAACCGATGCGCAGCCGTGCGCCCGGCCTCTTTCAACTTGTGCAGAACAACCGGGTTCGGCACCGTCTTAGTTGCCACCGACAGATCGTTCATCAGCGCGTCATCGGCGATCATGTGAACCAGAACCCGGTTCATCTCACCCGCTTTCAATTTGCCTTCGGCCAACAAGCGCTGCACGAAGCTGATCGCTCGCAATTCGCGGAACAGGGATGAGTTAAAGCTGATCTCGTTGATCCGGTTCTGGATTTGTTGCGGCGTTTTCGGCACTTCTTCCCGTTCCAGCGGGTTGATGTTCACGATCACCACATCATCCGGCAGATCGGTGTTGAACAAGGGGTACAGCGCCGGGTTCCCGGTATAGCCGCCATCCCAATATGCTTCGATTCGGCCCGAATTGGGGTCAAAAATCTCAACTGCCTGAAACAGGTTCGGCAGGCAGGCCGATGCTAAAATCGCATCGGTCGAGACCTCATCCCCGGTAAAAACACGGATCTTGCCACTGCGCACGCAGGTGGCGCAGACGAACAGGCGCGGTCCTTCATCGGCACAGATTTCCTTGAAATTGAACCGGTCCACCACCGGTTCCAGCGGGTTACGATAAAAGGGACCATAAGCATAGGGCGACACCAGACGAGACCACGCGTCACCCACGGAAAACGGCAGAGAATACTCCATGGCATGCGCAATCTGAGCGGGCTCAAGTGCCTGCATCCAATTGGCAAGGCGCATATCGCCGACGGCCCCCATGCGCGCCCACAGCCCATCAAGGCTGGCCCGCGCACCGTCACGTCCATCGCGTACCATGCCGGATTTGAACGCAGCCCCGTTCAGCGCCCCGGCCGAGGTGCCGGTGATTGCCGCGACCTCGATATCATCCTCGTCCAGCAACCGGTCCAAGACACCCCAGGTAAAGGCGCCATGCGCGCCGCCGCCCTGCAGTGCCAGATTGATGCGTTTCATTACCTGCCCCCTGACTTACAGAGCCGTCCAGCCCCCATCCACCGAGATTGCCGTTCCGGTGATCTGCGCGGCGGCATCCGAACACAAAAAGACAGTTGTACCGCCCAGTTGCTCGACCGTTGCAAAAGCTTTCGACGGTTGACGTTCCAGCATGACGTTCTTGATCACGTCCTCGCGGCTCATGCCGTATTCTTTCATCGTGTCGGGAATCTGCGCTTCGACCAGTGGCGTCAGCACGTAGCCCGGGCAAATCGCGTTACAGGTTATCGGTTCCTGCGCGGTCTCCAGCGCTACGGTTTTGGTCATCCCAACCACACCATGTTTGGCCGCGACATAGGCTGCTTTGAAAGGCGACGCCGTCAGCCCGTGGGCCGAGGCGATGTTCACAATGCGCCCCCACCCGGCCTGGCGCATCATCGGCAGAGCCGCTGCCATAGTGTGATAGGCCGAGTTCATGTTGATCGCGATGATTGCATCCCATTTGTCGACCGGGAACTGATCAATCGGTGAGACGTGTTGAATGCCTGCATTGTTCACGAGAATGTCACAGGCACCCGCTTTTTCGATCAGGGCACGGCATTCGTCCCCCTTGGACATGTCCGCCTTGATGTAACGCGCGTTGGTTCCGGTTTCCTGCGAAATCTCGGCGGCCAGCGCGTGATCCTCATCCCGGTCGGTGAACGAGTTCAATATTACGTTGGCCCCAGCCTTGGCCAATTCGCGGGCAACACCCAAACCGATCCCTGAATTCGACCCTGTGATGATCGCCGTTTTTCCCGCCACGCTCATGAGCTTTCTCCGTCAACATCTGCTTTGACCGCACAGTGCCATGCTGCAACTGCAAAGGAAACGGGGAAACATATGGGTTCTGCATCCGGGGTGGAAACGCCTCAAAAAAAACGCCCGCACGAAGCGGGCGTTAAGTTATTGAGGCAGGTTTCATACAGGCAAGAAACCTATCGAGCAGTGCATCCTTTATAAGCAATTCCTTGCATCCGTCCAAGCTAAAAGTTTGAAAATAAGAAAAATCATCGATACGGTGAATCCCAACAAAATAAGGCCAGAGCAGGATTGTTTCCAAAATGCGCCCCAATTTTCTACGCCCCGTTCGCCCTGTGATCGCGGGAATCACCTTTATTTTTGCTGTCACAATCGCTCATGCAGAATCGGCCCATGGCATAGCTATGTACGGCGACCCTGTCCTACCACCGGATTTTGTGTCCCTGCCCTATGCCAATCCCGACGCGCCCAAAGGCGGCAAGGTTGTATTCGGAAACACCGGCGGCTTTAACAGTTTGAACCCGTTTGTGCAAAAAGGCAGCTCGCCATGGCAATTGCGATTTTGGACCCATGAAAGCCTGATGGGCCGGTCCTGGGACGAACCTTTCACTCTTTACGGGTTGTTAGCCGAATCAGTTGAGACTGCACCGGACCGCTCTTGGGTAGAATTTACCCTGCGTGAGAACGCCCAGTTTACTGACGGAAATCCGGTGACCGTAGATGATGTGATTTGGTCTTATGAAACTCTGGGCACCGAAGGTCATCTGCGTTACCGCGGTTTGTGGGGCAAGATCGACAGTATCGAACAGACCGGCCCCCGCACGGTGCGGATCACTTTCAACGAACCCGACCGGGAATTGGCACTGATCGCCGGGCTGCGTCCGATCCTGCAAAAAGCACAGTGGGAGGGGAAAGATTTCGCCAACGCCGCGCTGCAGGACGTTCCCATCGGGTCGGGGCCGTACGTGATCGATAGCTATGAGGCGGGCCGCTATGTGAATTTGCGGCGCAATCCAGACTATTGGGGGGCTGACATTCCGTTCCGGCGCGGGACCATGAACCTGGATGACATAAGGATCGAGTTTTTTGGCGACGGCACCGTCCTGTTCGAGGCGTTCAAGGCCGGTGAACTGACCGCGGTGCGCGAATTCAACGCCGACAAATGGAACACTCAGTACGATTTTCCTGCCGTTCAGCGCGGTGATGTGGTCAAGACCGAAATCCCGCACGGCAAACCCTCGGGCATGACCGGGTTTGTCATGAACACCCGCAAGGCCCCTTTCGATGATTGGCGAGTCCGCGAGGCGATGCTGCTGGCGTTCAATTTCGAATTTATCAACGATACGATCACCGGCAGCGCCCAACCACGGATCACTTCGTATTTCTCGGGCTCTAACCTGGGCATGCAACCCGGCCCGGCCACTGGGCGTGTCGCCGAGCTGCTGCAACTTTATGCCGACGACCTTCCGCCCGGCGCGCTTGAAGGTTATGCCCTGCCCGTCGGCGACGGTTCGGCCCGGAATCGCGCCAATATTCGCAAGGCCAACAAGCTGCTGGCCGAGGCTGGCTGGACCATTCAGGACGGCGTGCTGCGCAACCAGAATGGTCAGGACTTTGCCATCACCGTTCTGCTGCAACAGGGCGATAGCGAAGGACAAACGGCCATCGAAATCTACACCCGCGCGCTTGAACGTCTGGGCATCAAGGTCAATGTCGAACAGGTAGACAGCGCGCAATTTGTCGGCCGCAATGCCGAGTTTGATTTTGACATCACGTTCCTTCGCCGTGCGCTGTCTCTGTCTCCGGGCAATGAACAGCGTCTGTATTGGGGCAGCGAAAACGCGGATGTACAGGGCACGCGCAACCTGATGGGTGTCGCCTCACCCGCTGTGGATGGGCTGATTGACGCTATGCTGGCCTCGGAAAGTCACGAGGATTTCGTGGCCGCCACCCGCGCGCTTGATCGGGTTCTGACTGCTGGTCGCTATGTCATTCCGATCTGGAACTTCGACGTCGGGCGCATCGCCCATGCCAAAGAACTGAAGCAGCCTCAAACCCTGCCGATCTATGGCGACGGGCCCGAGTATATGCCGCAGGTTTGGTGGTACGAAGAGTGACCAAATAAGCCCCACTGCCGCATTAATCCGCTGTAGGTTGTTTGGTGCTTTGGTGCTTTGGATTTGAAGATTTGGCTCCAAAGGACGGCTCTGCCATATCGCCGCAGCCTTCGGCGGATTTCGGCACATGGCGCAAACCACACTACATCTAGGGGTATTCGAACGAAGTTTCGCCACAATTTGCTGATCACCCAAATTCCAGCTTAACTAAAAAAAACACCCACAAGGGGCTTTACTGAACATATCTGTACGATATAGCCTATTGTCATTTAAACGTGCTGTTTGGCCGGATTAATTCTGATTATTTCGCTAGATAGCTTGTCATGCAGCGCGTCACTCTTGGATTTTGCGGACCGGCCTCCACTCACTCCAACCTCAGGTCCGTAGGCCCGTTGCGTATCGTGCGTAACGGGCCTTTTTGACGTTACGTCAGCGCCGCTCAGGTGCGACATTTTGTCATGCGCATCGACTCCCGCCATCTCCGTACCCTGATGAAAGGGCCGAGCAGCCGTGAAACCCGAATTACGGAAAGCTGACTGATGTTGAACTGGACTGACCTGCTGCAAGACTGGGATGCTATGTATTCCCGCGCTAAACGGCGTTTTCCGAATCTGCGCGATCAGGACAAGGTGCGGCTGAGCAAAGATCGAAAAGGGTTCGAAGCCTACCTGGCCGAACGCCACCACCTGACCGTAAATGAAGCCCACGAAGAACTTGAGGATTTTCTATTCACCGAAGGTCTGAACCGCGAGTTCAGCCGTTCCTTAAGCAAGTGACGTTACCCACAGGATCGTCGCATCTTCGTCACTGACGGAAATCACGTTGTGACCCATACTGGCGTCGTAATAAGCGCTGTCGCCACGGCGCATTTCGACGGGTTCGTAGAATTCGGTGTACAGTTTCACAACCCCGGTTAGCACATACAGGAATTCTTCGCCGTCATGGCGCACCCAGCCGTCAAATTCGTCCATTGAACGCGCGCGCACGCGAGCCCGATAGGGCAGCATCTGCTTTTTCGTTAGGTTTTCCGCCAGCAACTCGTGCTCGTATGTTCCCGTCGGATGTTCAGCGCCTTCGCCCATGCGGGTGATTGCCATCCGACCGATCACCTGATCACGCTGTGGCGGGGTGAACAGCTGTGGCACCGAAATTTCCAACCCGGTCGCCAGCTTTTTCAGCGCGTCATAAGTGGGCGACATCTGCCCATTCTCGATCTTGCTGAGGGTCGAGCGCGCAAGCCCCGCCTGAGACGCCGCTTGTTCCAGCGTCCAGTTCCGCGCCTTGCGCAGTTGACGCACGCGCGCACCCAGATCAAGTGGTTCGGGATCGGTGTGCTCACCCGAGTCACGTGCAATTCGGATCAGAGATGGCTGTTCATTAGTACTCATGCGCCAATCTATAGGACCAGCCCGCCCGGCTTGCAACGCGCCAAGCGCCGCGATAGCCAGTGGCCATGCTTTCTGTTTTCGATCAGGGGCCGCCTCCGGCCTGCCCCGCACCATTCAATCTGGCCGCGCACGTTCTGCGGCACGCGGATGACCACCCGGACAAAACCGCTTTGTCGGTTTTAGGCAATGACGGGGCGCGGGATTGGACCTATGGCGTATTGAAATCGGCCATTCTGGGCACCGCCACCGGGCTGTTGAAGACCGGATTGAACCCCGGAGACATTGCGTTGATGCGACTGGGGAATACGGTTGATTTCCCCATCGCCTATCTTGGGGCCATAGCTGCCGGGATCGTGCCGGTTCCCACCTCGTCACAGCTGACCGAGCCCGAAACCGTGCGCATGATTTCTGATCTGCAACCCACAGCCATTCTGCGCGACCCAGCCGTCGCCTGCGCCAATCATCCGTTGCAGATTACGCTGGACGATCTGTCGGGGATGCGCGCACTGCCCCCTGCCGAGTTCCAACTCGGTGACCCGCACCGGTTGGCCTATGTCGTCTATACCTCTGGCACTTCTGGTAAACCACGCGCTGTGGCCCATGCCCACCGCGCCATCTGGGCGCGCCAGATGATGGTGGATGGCTGGTACGGGTTGCGGGATACGGACCGTCTGTGTCATGCCGGGGCGTTCAACTGGACCTATACTCTGGGCACCGGGCTGATGGATCCCTGGTCGATCGGCGCGACCGCGTTGATCCCCGATCCAGGCACCGACCCTGATGCCCTTCCAGAGCTGTTAAGACAAAATCGGGCAACGATCTTTGCTGCCGCGCCCGGCGTGTTTCGCAAATTGCTTAAATCCGCCGTTGATCTGCATTTACCGGACCTGCGTCACGGCCTGTGCGCAGGCGAAAAGCTGTCGCGGCACCTGCACGCGCAATGGAGCGACCTGACCGGGACAGAATTGTACGAAGCCTTCGGTATGTCCGAATGTTCGACCTTCATCTCGTCCAGCCCTGCACATCCGGCGCGGGGCGAGGCGTTGGGGCAACCTCAACCGGGTCGCCGGGTGGCGATATTGGGGCCGGACGGGCCGGTTCCGCGTGGCCAAGAAGGTACCATTGCCATCCACCGATCCGACCCCGGTCTGATGCTGACCTATCTGAATGCACCTGACGAGGCTAAGGCCCGCATGCAGGGCGACTGGTTTCTGACCGGTGATCAAGGGGCCATGGCGATGGACGGACAGATCACCTATCTGGGCCGCGACGACGATATGATGAACGCGGGTGGCTATCGCGTGTCCCCGGTCGAGGTTGAGGCCGCCCTAACCAAATTCCCCGGCATCGCGCAAGTGGGTGCAGCGGCAGTTGAGGTTAAACAGGACACATTCGTGATAGCCGCTTTCTATACCGGTCCGGAAAAGCTGGACGAAGACGCTTTGCAAACCTATGTGGAGGCAAATCTGGCGCGCTACAAACAGCCACGCGCGTTCATTCACCTGCCCGAGCTGCCAATCGGTGGTAATGGCAAACTCCTGCGTCGGGCGCTCCCGGCCTATTTCAAGGCGAATACACCATGACTCAGACCGTCAAACTCGACATCATGTCCGATCCGATCTGCCCATGGTGCTATATCGGCAAAACCCATCTGGACAAAGCTCTGGCCGCTATCCCGGACCACCCGTTCGTTATCGAATGGCATCCGTTTCAGTTAAACCCCGACATGCCGAACGAAGGCATGGATCGCCGCGAATATCTGGAGCGCAAGTTCGGCGGCAAAGACGGTGCCGTGCGCGCCTATGCCCCGGTGGTTGAGCATGCGCAGAATGCCGGGCTGAGCATCGACTTCGAAGGGATGAAACGCACACCTAACACGTTGGACGCGCACCGCCTGATCCACTGGGCCGGGATCGAGGGCAAGCAAGACGCAGCCGTAAACGCTCTGTTCGATGCATATTTCGTGCAGGGACGTGATATTGGCGATCACGAAGTGTTGGCCGATATCGCCGACAGTATCGGCATGGACGCAGCTGTGGTATCGAAACTGTTGAAATCCGACGCTGATCGCGAGGATATCCGCACCCGCGACACCCATTCGCGACAGATGGGGGTAAATTCTGTTCCTACCTTCATTGTGGCCAACCAGCACGCGGTTCCGGGCGCACAACCCCCTGAAATGTGGGAAAAAGTAATCGGTGAGATTATGTCTCAGCTTGAGGCTTCCCCTGCAAAATAGCACAGGTCCCTGTGCAGCCTGCCCCCTAGCGCCACCTGAAAAGCCGTGATAGCGCAATCAGGTCAGGAGGGCGCCATGGCCAATCGCATGTCTTCGGGAGAGTTCATCGCACTTGTCGCAATGATGTTTGCGACGATTGCGTTTTCGATCGACTCGATGCTGCCTGCTTTGCCCGAGATCGGCGCGCAGCTGAGCCCCGATGATATCAACGACGCTCAGTTGATCCTGACCTCATTTGTTCTGGGTATGGGCATCGGGACATTCTTTGTGGGTCCATTGTCCGACGCGTTTGGGCGCAAGCCAGTGATCTATGTCGGCTCGGCGTTGTACATCTTGTCGGCAGCCGTGGCCTGGGCCAGTTCTTCGCTGGAACTTCTACTGTTCGCGCGGGTGGCACAGGGCATCGGCTGCGCCGCGCCGCGTGTGGTCGCCATGGCGATCATCCGAGACTTGTACTCGGGCCGGGAAATGGCGCGGATCGTCTCTATCGCCATGATGATCTTTACGCTGGTGCCTGCCGTCGCCCCGATGCTTGGGGCCGGAATGATCGCCATCGCGGGATGGCGTGGCATCTTTGTTTCGTTCATCCTGTTCTCGGTGATCACCGTGATCTGGCTGGGTCTGCGCCTACCAGAATCGCTGAGGCCGGAAAACCGTCGCCCACTGCGCCTGCCCTTGATGACCGCGGCCGCACGCGAGATGTTCGCCCATCCCACGGTGCGCGTATCAATCTTTGTGCAATCCCTTTGCCTTGGCATGTTGTTCACTATGCTGACCATGGTGCAGCCAGTTTATGACGTGATCCATGACAGCGCCGACAGCTTCCCGTTTTGGTTCGGCTTTGTGGCTTTGATGGCGGGGTCCGCCAGCCTGTTGAATGCCGCGCTTGTGATCCGCGTGGGGATGCGGCGGCTGGTGACATGGGCCCTTGGCGCGCAGATCGCCATCACGATTGGCGTCATCACGCTGAACATGATGCCGCTTTCGGCCAATCTGAACTTTGCGGTGTTCGTCTTCTGGCAGACCTCGATCTTTTTCATGGCTGGCATGACGATGGGCAACCTGAACGCCATCGCAATGGAGCCAATGGGCCATATTGCCGGTATGGCAGCGTCGGTCATCGGCGCGTTTTCGACCGTTCTGGCCGCCGCTATCGCCGCCCCGATCGGTCAAATGTTCGATGGCTCGCTATATCCGCTGACCACCGGCATTCTGGTGATGAGCGTGGCCGGTTTCGGACTGATGCTGCATATGGGCCGGATCGAAAACAGACTGCCTGCCTGACCTGTGCAGCCCGGGTGAATCACGCTAATCTTTCCCCGACCCGAGGGGAGATTTTCAATGAGCGACTATTACGATCTGGGCACATATTCCTGTCCGGTCAGCACGACCTCAGCCGAGGCCCAGCTTTGGTTCGATCGGGGGCTGGTTTGGACCTATGGCTATAACCATGACGAGGCCGTTGTCTGTTTCCAACGCGCTGCCGAGCATGACCCGAACTGCGCCATGGCCCATTGGGGCATCGCTTATGCCGCCGGTCCGAATTACAACCTGCCCTGGGATTTACGCGACGCGCGTGGTCAGCAGAAAGCGCTCGCGCAAGCCTATGACGCGACACAGCAAGCGGTGGCCCTGTTGGACACCTGCACCCCCGTTGAACAGGCGCTGATCCACGCCCTGCCCGCCCGTTACCCTCAACGCAATCCGATCCCGGATATGAACAGCTGGAACCACGATTTTGCAGATGCCATGCGCGCAGCCTTTACCGACCAACCCGATCACTTGGATCTGCGCACGATATATGTTGAGGCGCTGCTGAACCTCACCCCCTGGCAGATGTGGGATCTGAAGACCGGAAAACCTGCCGAAGGTGCCGCCACGCTTGAGGCGCAGAAGGTTCTTGAGGACGCGATGGCAAATGATCCCGCAGCCATGTCGCACCCGGGTTTGCTGCACCTCTATGTCCACCTGATGGAGATGTCTCCGACCCCCGAAAAGGCATTAAAAGCCGGGGATGTTCTGCGCACGCTGGTGCCGGATGCGGGCCATCTGGTGCATATGCCCACCCATATCGATGTGCTGTGCGGGCACTACCACAACGTCGTTTATTGGAACGAAAAGGCCACCATAGCCGATCTAAAATATTACGAGCGCGAAGGCGCGTTCAACATCTATACCGGTTATCGTCAGCACAATTACCATTTCGCCATCTACGGGGCGTTGTTCCTGGGCCAGATGGAACCGGCCCTGCGCGCCAATCAAGGCCTGTGGGACACCACCCCCGAAGATATGTTGCGCATCGAAAGCCCGCCCATGGCGGATTACTTCGAAAGCTACATGTCCATGGGGCCGCATATCCTGATCCGTTTTGGCCAGTGGGAGGAAGCCAAGGCACTGAAACTGCCCGCAGACCCCGACCTGTATCGCACGTTGACCGCCACCATCCACTATGCTCGCGCCATCGCCCATGCTGCAACCGGTGACGTCGCCGAAGCCGAAGCTGAGGAACAACTGTTCCTGTCGGCCAAGGCCTGCGTGCCCGAAACACGCCTGCTACACAACAACCGCGTCGTTGACCTGCTTGAAATCGCGCGGGAAATGCTGAGTGGAGAGATTGAGTATCGCAAGGGCAACTACGATATCGCTTACGCCCATCTGCGACGCTCGGTCGAGTTGGATGACACGCTGCCCTATGACGAACCGTGGGGCTGGATGCAGCCAACCCGCCATGCATTAGGGGCGTTGTTGTTTGAACAAGGTCACGTAACCGAGGCTGAAGCGGTCTATCGCGAAGACCTTGGCTTGGGCGCCACCCTCAGCCGTGCTTCGATCCATCCGGACAATGTTTGGAGCCTCAAAGGTCTGCATGACTGCCTGAAGGCGCGCGGCGAAAGTGTTGAAATCGCTCAAATCAAACAACGTCTTGATTTGGCTCTGGCACGTGCCGACCGCGCGGTCGGAGCATCCTGTTTCTGCGCCCAAGCCGCGATGAGGGCCGCCGAATGAGATACGCGCTACTGCTGGCTGCCGTGATCTGCGGCCCAGCACTTGCCGACCGTCAATCCTTTCCACCGGTCGATCAGGCAGACCGTGATCCATCGTTGATCGCCTTTCGCGAGGCATTATTGGACCAAGTGGCTGCACGGGATACCGACGCTGTGGTTGCGGCGTCCTGCCCCGATATCTACCTAAGCCATGGCGGTGAAGGCGGCCCCGAGGAATTACGTTCCAATCTGACCCTCGACCCGGAAGCCCTGTCGGAAGAACAGCGTGAAAACGCGGATGCGTTACGCGCGCAATACTGGTCTGACCTGGAAACCACTTTGTCTCAGCCCGGTTACTTCGACGAAGAAGGCGAGTTCTGGATGCCGCATCAATGGCAGATCACCCTGCCCGCCTCGCTGGACCCAGAGTTGGCGTTCTTTGTCAAAGGTTCCGATGTATCTCTACGTCAAAGACCGGATCGCAACTCGTCCATTATAAGCCTGATCAGCCACGAAATCGCGATTATACGTGACTATCAAGACGGTGCCGAATATCAGCGCGTCCTGCTGACGGACGGCACGCAAGGTTATATGCACGCCGATTTTCTTTGGCCCATGACCGGCCACCGCGCCGCGTTCGTCAAGTCAGACGCGGGCGACTGGCAGTTGTGTACTTTTGTCAGCGGAGACTAGACCTTCGCCTTTTTCTTCTCGGCCACAACCTTTTCTGCCAGATCACGAGCGATGGCAAAGGCCCCCTTGATCTTGTCACTGTCCTTTTTCCAGTCGCGGCGCACGACGATCTTGTTGTCCTTGACCTTGGCCAGCCCGCGCTGGTTCTGGATGAATTCGACCAACCCCTGAGGCGAGGCAAACTTGTCATTGTGAAACTGGATCGTCGCACCCTTTGGTCCGCCGTCCAATTTGGCAATGCCCGCACGTTTGCACATCGCTTTGATACGCACGACCAGCATCAGGGTGTTCACCTCTTTTGGTAGCGAACCAAAGCGGTCAATCAACTCGGCCGCAAAACCTTCAAGTTCAACCTTGGTCGAAAGCGAGGACAAGCGGCGGTACAGCCCCAGGCGCACATCCAGATCGGGCACATAATCCTCGGGGATCAGAACCGGGACGCCTAGATTGATTTGTGGGGCCCACTGATCGTCTGCGTCCGATAGACCCTCCATCTCACCGGCTTTGATTTTGGCAATCGCCTCTTCCAGCATGGATTGGTACAGCTCGTAGCCCACGTCGCGCATCTGGCCCGACTGTTCCTCGCCCAGCAGATTGCCGGCACCGCGAATGTCCAGATCTTGCGATGCCAGCGTGAACCCCGCCCCCAGTGTATCAAGAGAGCCTAGAACCCGCAGGCGTTTCTCGGCGGTGGCCGTCAATCGCTGGCGCGGTTTGGTGGTCAGATAGGCATAGGCGCGGGCCTTTGATCGCCCCACCCGTCCGCGGATCTGGTAAAGCTGCGCCAGACCGAACATATCCGCGCGATGCACGACCATTGTGTTGGCCGTCGGAATATCCAGCCCACTTTCCACAATCGTCGTTGCCAACAGCACATCATACTTCCCGTCATAGAAGGCATTCATGCGGTCATCGAGTTCGCCCGCCGCCATTTGCCCATGCGCGACAACGTAAGTCAGTTCCGGTAGTTGGTCCTTCAGGAATTCCTCAATCTCGGGCAGGTCCGAAATACGCGGGACCACATAGAAACTTTGCCCGCCACGATAATGTTCGCGCAGCAGCGCCTCGCGCACCGTGACCGCATCGAATTCGCTGACATAGGTGCGGATGGCCAGACGGTCGATGGGCGGCGTGCCGATGATTGACAAATCACGCACACCAGTCAGCGACAATTGCAGCGTCCGCGGTATCGGCGTCGCGGTCAGGGTCAGCACGTGAATGTCCGAGCGCAGTTGTTTGAGGCGCTCTTTGTGACCCACCCCGAAATGCTGTTCCTCATCGATGATCAGCAGCCCGAGGTTGTTGAACCGAATCCCCTTGGCCAGCAGCGCATGGGTGCCGATCACGATGTCCACTGTGCCTCGCGCCAACCCATCGCGGGTTTGTTGCGCCTCTTTCGCCGAGACAAAACGCGATAGCTGCCGAACCTCAAGCGGGAATCCCCGGAACCGTTCCTTGAACGATGCCGCGTGCTGTCGGGCCAGCAGCGTCGTAGGGGCCACAACGGCCACCTGCACGCCCGACATCGCGGCGACAAAGGCAGCACGCATGGCGACCTCGGTCTTGCCAAAGCCGACATCGCCGCAAATCAAACGATCCATTGGCGCGCCCGAGTGCATGTCTTCCATCACATCGGAAATCGCGCGCAGCTGATCATCAGTTTCCTGATACGGAAAACGCGCGCTGAACTCCTCCCACGCATGGGGCGGCGGGTCCATCACCGGAGCTTTACGCAGCGCCCGCTCAGCAGCGATGCGGATCAGCTTGTCCGCCATCTCGCGGATGCGCTCTTTCAGCTTGGCCTTTTTGGCCTGCCATGCACCGCCGCCCAGACGATCCAGAAGACCTTCGTCGTGCCCGTATTTCGACAGCAGCTCGATGTTTTCGACCGGCAGGTACAGCTTGGACTGTTCGGCATATTCCAACAAAAGGCACTCATGGGCTGCGCCCGCCGCCGTCACGACCTCCATCCCCATGTAGCGGCCAATCCCGTGGTCCACATGCACCACAAGATCGCCGGGTGATAGCGATTGGGTTTCGGTTAGGAAGTTCTCGGCCTTTCGACGTTTCTTGGGTTGGCGGATCAGGCGGTCGCCCAGAACATCTTGTTCAGCGATCACCGTCAGATCCGACGTTTCGAACCCATGCTCCAACGCCCAAACGGCCAGGTGCAGCCCGCGTTTACCGACGCGAGTGCCGTCGGAAACGGGGATTGCCTCAGCCAGACCTTCGTCTTCGATCAATCCGGTCAGGCGTTCACGCGCACCCTCGGAATAAGACGCGATCAGGACCGGCCCTTTGTCCATCTTGTCTGTGATATGACTGGCCAGCGCGCCAAAAAGGCTGATGCTTTCCTGCTGTCGCTCGGGGGCAAAATTCCGCCCGATCCGTCCACCAGCGTCGATCACGCCGGGGCCGCTGGCCTGCGGCAACGGGCTGAACTGCAAAACGCGCCGATCACCCACCGCCTGCTCCCATGCAGCATCGTCCAGATACAACAATCCTGGAGGCGTAGGTTTATAGACCGTGTCCATGCGCGAGCGGTTTTCCAGCGCCAACCGCCGAGTTTCGTACTGATCCTCAATCGATTCCCACCGGGCCAAGCGCGCGGGCGTGACCTGATCGTCCAACGAGATCGTGGCACCAGGCAGATAGTCGAACAGCGTTTCAAGCTTTTCGTGAAAAAACGGCAACCAGTGTTCCACGCCTTGATGCTTGCGGCCAGCGCTGACCGCCTCGTACAGCGGATCATCGGTGCCCGCCGCGCCGAATTCGATGCGATAGTTCTGGCGGAATCGTGTGATGGCGGCTTCATCCAGAATGACCTCGGACACCGGGGCCAGTTCAACCACGTCCAGCTTTTCAGTCGTGCGCTGCGACACTGGGTCAAACCGGCGCGCACCGTCCAGCACATCACCGAACAGGTCCAGCCGAACCGGGCCAGATTCGCCCGGAGGGAAGATGTCGATAATGCCGCCGCGGATCGCGTAGTCTCCGGGCTCCATAACCGTCGGGCTTTGCGTGAAACCCATGCGCACCAAAAAGTTCCGCAATGCTGTTTCGTCGACACGGTGGTTGACCCGGGCAGTAAACGCGGCCTCACGCAGCACATCGCGCGCTGGCACTCGTTGGGTCGCGGCGTTTAGCGTGGTCAGCAACACAAACCGTTCGGGCATCTGATGCACTAGCGCGGCCAGTGTTGCGACCCGCGCCGCAGCGATATCCGCGTTCGGCGACACCCGGTCATACGGAAGGCAATCCCAGCCGGGGAAGACGAACACCGGCATGTCCGGGGCGAAAAAGGCAAGTGCTGCCCGCATTGCCTCCATCCGCTTGTCATCGCGCGCGACGTGGCAAACCGGCCCGGCGGATCGCGTGATCTCGTTCAGGACAAGCTGTGCGTCAAACCCCTCAGGGGCGCCGCCGACTGTTACGTGGTTCGGAGCCGTCATTCCCTCGCCTTTCCGAATTTCCTACCCCAGAACACCAATCGAAAAGTTCTGATACATGCCCCAAAGCGACGTGATCAAGATCGAGATCATGCCGATAATCTGCGTATAAATCCGGCAGCGGGTCAAAATCTTGCCGGTAAACTCCAATGTCCCGTCGCCGGCCTGCAGCTTTCGCGCCGCCGAAATGTTGATCAGCATCACAATACAGACCGGGAATAACAACAAGAACACAGCCTGCGCGAATTCAACCCCGTAAACGAACCCAAGCATCGCCAGACCGGTGAAGATGAAACAGCTCAACCCGAGAATGGCCAGCCCCGATACCTCAACGATATACAGTATCCGGTTTTTGTTGATCCGCACGATGTCCAGAAAATCACGCTCGGCTTCGCCGCCGACACGGCGCGCGCGCACCAGCAGATCATAAGGCACACCCAGCGTCCAGTGGCTTGTGGACGACCACAGCACGGCCAGCCCGATCCAATACCACAGATTCGAAAAGCTGCGCATGTCGATAATTTCGAAAAGCGTAGAGAATAAGTCCAAGCGTCAGCCCTTTGTTCACTGTCCTTAGGGGCCTTCACTGCGCAGGCGCGACCATCGTTACCCTTGAGACCACGTGGAATTCATGCCACCCAATGCGGGAATATTCAAGGAGAGCGCGACATGAAGCCGACCATCGCCCCCTATCCCCTGACCCGTTTCCGCCGGGCGCGCCAATCGCAGGCCGTGCGCGGCCTTGTTCGGGAACATACGCTGACCACAGATGATTTGATCTGGCCGGTTTTTGTGCGCGACGGCGAGGGTGTGGAGGAGCCCGTGCCCTCGATGCCCGGTGTGATGCGCCGGTCGGTGGACCTGATAGCTAAGGCCGCGGTTGAGGCGCAGGCGTTGGGAATCCCAGCGATCTGCATCTTTCCCTACACCGACGCCAACCTGAAAACCGAGGATTGCGCCGAGGCCTGGAACCCTGACAATCTGTCCAACCGGGCCATCCGCGCCATAAAGGCCGCAGCCCCGGATATCGCGGTAATGACCGACGTGGCACTGGACCCATACAACATCAACGGTCACGACGGCTATGTCATCGATGGCGAAATTGTGAACGACAAGACGATCGAGGCGTTGGTCAGGATGACGTTGGCACAGGCTGAGGCAGGTGCCGATATCATCGGTCCGTCCGACATGATGGATGGGCGGATCGGTGAAATGCGCCGGGCGTTGGAATCTGCTGGGCACCAGAACGTGATGATCCTCAGCTATGCCGCGAAATACGCCAGCGCCTTTTACGGACCCTTCCGTGATGCGGTCGGTGCTTCGGGCGCGCTTACAGGCGACAAGAAGACCTATCAGATGGATCCGGCCAATTCGAACGAAGCCCTGCGCCTGATCGAACGCGATCTGACCGAAGGTGCGGATATGGTGATGATCAAGCCCGGCATGCCCTATCTGGATATCTGCCGACGGGTAAAGGACACCTTTGGCGCGCCGACATATGCCTATCAGGTGTCGGGTGAATACGCGATGATACAGGCCGCGGCACGGAACGGTTGGATCGATGGTGACAGGGTGATGCTGGAAAGCCTGTTGGCCTTCAAGCGCGCTGGCTGCGACGGCATCCTCACCTATTTCGCCCCACAGGTCGCGCGCGCCTTGCAAGGCTAATGCCCCCAATTGTCGCAATTTTTCGCCGATTGTGATCCGCTGCCACTCAGCTTTCCCGTGACACGCGACGGCAATCGGCGTATTCTTGCACATAAGATCGGGAACACCCGACATATCAGGCAGTCATACAGAGAAAAAAAGACATGAGCAGTTCCAATGCACCCCAACTAAGCCGTCGTGGCTTTGCCTTTGGCATGGCCGGTTTGACGGTAACCGCAGCTTGCGGCAACGGTGTCGGCAATTCCAACGCCGCCACCATCGATGCCCGCGTCGATGCCACACTGGCCGAAATGTATGCGAAATATCCCAACACGGTTGAGATCGCAAACAAAGCCAACGGCATGTTGATCATGCCCCTGATCACCGACGCCGGATTAATCTTCTTTGGTGGCGCCTACGGCCAAGGCGCCTTGCGCATTCAGGGCGCAACGGTTGATTACTATTCTGCAATTTCCGGAACCGCCGGCCTGCAAATCGGCGCGCAACAATATGCACATGTCCTGTTCTTCATGACCCAGGACGCACTGAACGATTTCCGCCGTTCCAGCGGATGGACTGCCGGTGCCGATATTGGCTATGTGGTGGATGCAACTGGAAACTCCCTGTCCACTGACACAACGACTCTGCGTTCGCCTGTGCTGGCGGTGGTATTCGGCCAAGCCGGTTTGAAATTCGGCGCCACTGTCGAAGGCACCAAATACACGCGGATCATTCCTTAAACATCGGACTACCACTCCCCCCTCATTAGTCCCCGCCACAGGTTCCCAGCTGCGGCGGGGTTTTTCATTTATAGCGCTGTAAACACGAATATTCCCGGGCTGTTCCTCTTTCGGTCGATCCAGCCATCATCTAGTCTGACCTCAATCGGAATAGGATCAGGATTGTAGGCCGCAGATGGGATTTGTTTTTCGCTGGCTCGTACGCATTACAACGGGTCTGGTCCTGCTGGCTTTGGCCGCTGTGGCATTGGTGTATTTCCTGGCGAGCCAGTCCCTGCCGGATTACGATCAAACGGTCGAGGTTCGGGGGCTGAACGCCCCGGTCGAGATCATCCGCGATACCGCCAATGTCCCTCATGTCCTGGCCGAAAATGACCCGGATGTGTTCTTCGGTCTGGGCTATGCCCATGCGCAGGACCGTCTGTGGCAGATGAC
The DNA here is from genome assembly GCF_056539465.1 of Ruegeria sp. BB1. Lineage (NCBI taxonomy): Bacteria > Pseudomonadati > Pseudomonadota > Alphaproteobacteria > Rhodobacterales > Roseobacteraceae > Ruegeria > Ruegeria sp. BB1. Next base: position 401,726 of record NZ_JBQFVB010000001.1, on the reverse strand, counting down.
GGTCATGCGCCGTACCGCCCAGGGGCGCCTGTCGGAAATTTTCGGCGCGCGTACCGTCCACATCGACAAGCTGCTGCGCCGACTGGACCTTTACGGTCTGGCCCACCGCTCGGTCGAGGCGCAGGACGATTACACCAAAACCGCCTTACGCGCCTATGCCGCCGGGGTAAACGCGCGGCTGGATGAGATCAACGAAGCCGCCCTTGGCCGTGGTGCGCCCGAGATGTTTTTGTTCAACGCGCCCGTTTCGCCCTGGCAACCGGGCGATAGCATTGCGGTGATCAAGCTGATGGGTCTGCAACTGTCCGGCCATCTTGAGGACGAAGTGCTGCGTGCCCGTACTTCATTAATGCTGAACGATCCGGCGCGGTTGACCGATATCCTGCCGAATGTGCCGGGGGCCGGTATTGCTGCCCTGCCAGAATATGCCGCTTTGTTTCCAGGGCTGCCCCGTTACGCCCGCGGCACACCTATGCCCGACACGCCGCTGTCGCCTTTTCCGAAACGAGGATTGGCCGGAGCGTCCAATGCCTGGACCGCCGCGCCCTCACGCTCGGCCAGTGGGGGAACGTTGTTGGCCAATGACCCGCATCTAGGGTTCACTGCCCCCGGTGTCTGGTATCTGGCGCGGCTGGAGTTGGCCAAAGGTGGCGTGATTGGTGCAACTATTCCCGGTGTTCCTGCCATCATGACCGGGCGCAGCGATCGTTTAGGCTGGGGTCTGACGTCGTCCTACCTGGACGATCAGGACGTACATATCGAGCAGTTGAACCCCGACAACACCGAGGAATATCTGTCGCCGGATGGCTTCAAAAAGTTCCGCACCCGCCCCTCGATTATCGAGATCAAGGACGAGACCCCCATCACCCTGACCCTGCGTTGGACGGAAAATGGCCCGGTCCTGCCTGGAAGTCATTACAATCTGGATACGATCACGCCTCCGGGTCATGTCGCCTCGTTGTCTTGGACGGCGCTTAGCCCGCGCGACACGTCGATGACGGCGTCTATGGCCCTGATGAATGCCGACACTGTTCGCGAGGCCATTGATGTGGGCGAGTTGTTCATTTCGCCCTCGCAAAACCTGTCGCTGGTCGACAAGGACACGATCGGTCTGAAATTGATTGGCGCAATGCCCAAACGCGACCTGCGCAACCAAAGCCGTGGCCGCATCCCAACACCCGGTTGGCTGGCCGAAAACCTCTGGCAAGGTCGCCTGCCCTATGCCGACAATCCCGAATTCGTGGCCCCCGCAGGTGGTATTCTGGGCAACACAAACAACAAGATCATCGACCGCCCCTTCCCCTTGCATGTCTCGTATGAATGGGGCGACACCCAGCGCGTTCATCGCTGGGAACGCCTGATGCAATCGCGCGAGGTTCACACGCGCGACAGCTTTATCGAGGCACAACTGGATACCGTCAGCTTTACCGCCCGCTCATTGCTGCCGCTGATCGGCGCGGATCTTTGGTTTACCGGCGCATCCGCCCCCGAAGGCACCCCGGTACGTCAGCGCCAGATCGCCCTGTCCTTGCTGGCCGAATGGAACGGTGAGATGAACGAGCACCTGCCCGAACCGCTGATCTATGCCGCGTGGCTAAGGGCGCTGCAAATACGTCTAATCTCGGACGAGCTGGGCCCACTGGCCGCCGAATACAAACATGTCGAGCCGCTGTTCATCGAGCGCGTCTACCGCGACATCGATGGCGCGTCGGTCTGGTGTGACGTACGCCAAAGTGCCCCCTCTGAGACCTGCACCGACATGGCGCGGCTGGCGCTGGACGATGCGCTGATCTGGATCGCCGAAAACTATGGAACCGCACTGCAATCCCTGCGCTGGGGCGATGCGCATCAGGCAACACACGATCACCCGGTACTGGGCTCGGTTCCGGTTTTGCGGTTCTTCGTCAATATCCGGCAATCTACCAGCGGCGGCGACAACACCCTGCTACGCGGGCGTACCTCGGGCGAGGGCAAGGACCCGTTTCAGAACGTACATGGAGCAGGTTATCGCGGTGTTTATGACTTTGCGGACCCGGACAGCTCGGTGTTTATTACGGCAACCGGCCAGTCGGGCCATTTCCTGTCGCGCTATTATGATGATCAGGCTCAGCTATGGCGGCGAGGCGAGTATATCCCGATGTCACTGGACCTGGATTTGGCGCGCGCTGCGGCCGTCGGAGTGACCAACCTGATCCCGCGCTGAATTCCGCTGTTTCGGCAAGACCTTGCCCCCTGCTACCCGCCCCCGTGGACGCCGAGTGCCGTTTTCGCATACGATCTGTCAGCGGATTATGTGGGACCGGGGGCACAAATGGCGAGTATTCGGGATAGGCTGAACAACCTTGCGCGCGACTATGCAATCGCCTGGAGTTCGGGTGATCATAATGCAGTCGCCAGCTTTTTTGCCGCCGACGGGCAGATATCCATGAACCGGGCTGAACCGCTGAAAGGCCGCGCCGCGATCGCCGAAATGGCCCGTGGATTTCAATCAGACTTTCCCGATCTTGAGCTACGCTGCGATATGATGCGATGGGCTGGGCCCCACGCTATCTTTGTTTGGACCTTCGAAGGCCACCATACCAAAACCGGCAATCTCGTCGTCACACGGGGCTGGGAAGAATGGGACCTGACCGAAGACTACAAAGTTCTATCCTCGCAAGGCTGGTTCGACGTCGAGGATATGCAGCGTCAGATTGATGGGGGTTGATTGCTAAATCCCGGCGAATTGCGCCGCCTGCCTGTCCGTCCACAATACAGTGATTTCGAACCCGTCTTCGGTCTGCTTTTCGGACCGCACGACATCCTGTCGAAACAGCCAGGCGCGCCTGTTGCCCTCGGCAAATCCCAAAGACAGTATCTCTTCGTGTCGCGCACCCTGCAGCTTGGTTGCAATCTCGGCCAGCAGAGGGTCTACCCCTTCGCCGGTTACCGCCGAAATGGCGAATATCGACGGATCACGTTTGGCTCGTTTAAACGCGGCCTCGCGTTCGTCGTCATTCAGTAAGTCGATCTTATTCCACACCTCCAGCCGGGGGCGTTCTTGGTCGACGCCCAGCGAGGTCAAAATCGCCTCGACATCCTGCGCCTGTGCATCGGTTTCCTCATGGCTGATGTCGCGTACGTGGACAACGATATCGGCGCCCAGAACTTCTTCGAGTGTCGCCCGGAAAGCCGCGACCAGTTCGGTCGGCAGGTTCGAGATGAAACCCACCGTGTCCGACAGGATCACCTCAGGACCGTCGGGCAACTCAACGCGGCGCATGGTCGGGTCCAGCGTGGCAAACAGCATGTCCTTGGCCATCACCTCGGCCCCGGTCAGGCGATTGAACAGTGTGGATTTCCCGGCGTTTGTATAGCCCACCAGGGCCACAATCGGATACGGTACCTTGGCACGGGCAGCGCGGTGCAGCGTGCGGGTTTTGACAACTTTTTGCAGCTGCCGCCGCAGACGCACCAGTTGTTCATCAATCGCACGGCGGTCGGCCTCGATCTGGGTTTCACCGGGACCGCCTACAAACCCCAATCCGCCCCGCTGGCGTTCAAGGTGGGTCCAGGCCCGCACCAGCCGCGTGCGCTGATAGCTGAGCGCTGCCATCTCGACCTGCAACACACCTTCGCGGGTGCGGGCGCGGTCGCTGAAAATCTCAAGGATCAGGCCGGTTCGGTCGAGGATCTTGACCTTCCAAGCCTTCTCAAGGTTGCGCTGTTGCACGGGTGATACCGGTCCGTCGATCAGAACCAGTTCGATCTCGTGATCATGAAGCCGCTCGGCCAGTTCCTCGATCTTGCCACTGCCGAAAAGCAATCCCGGCTGGGCGCGTTGTAAGCGCACAATTTCAGACCCGATCACATCCAGATCAGGCAAAGCGGCAGCCAGCGCCACCGCCTCGTCCAGCGCCGGTTCAGGAACGCGGCGCTGTTCATCAGATTTGATTTCCGGATGCAGCACCCAAGCCCGGGTGCGCGTCCTATCGTGTTCCATCAAGAGGCGTCTTCGCCCTCATACAGGCTGATCGGTTGCGACGGCATGATGGTCGAAATCGCATGCTTGTAGACCAGCTGCGACTGTCCGTCGCGGCGCAGCAGCACACAGAAATTATCGAACCAGGTGATCACACCCTGCAATTTCACACCGTTGATCAGGAATATTGTGACCGGGACCTTTGCTTTCCGTACATTGTTCAGGAACGCGTCCTGCAGATTCTGTCTGTCCGAAGCCATATTTTATTATCTCGCCATTGTTCTTGCTACGCGCTGCGGACCAACGCGCTCCCTCCGCAGGAGTATGGAGTGCTGCGCACAGATATTCCAGATTAAAAATCAGTCAATTCTGGAATGCCGAAGCTTAATCCCGCCAAAGGGTTGGCGTAATCAAGGCAATGATTGCAAGTGTTTCCAGCCGTCCGATCACCATCGCTGCACACATTGTCAGTTTGGCCCCAAGCGACAGGTCCACCAGGCGGATGGGAATATCCGTGGCCAATTCAATCACCGGACCCGTCGTGCTTAGCGCCGCAACGGTCAGGACCATGGCCTGTTCGAACCCTGCCCCCATCATCGCCAGCAGCAGATTGAACAAGGCGGCCGTCAGTGCGAACATCATCAAAAAGATCCAGGCGATAAAGGCTCCGTCGCTTTGAATGCGTCGATTGCCACCCCCTACGCCGCTGACCGATGAGGGGTAGATCAGCCGGTCAATCTCACGCGCACCATTCAGGTACAAAGCGAATACCCGCAGCAGTTTGACGCCGCCCGCCGTGGTTGCGACTCCCCCTCCTATCAGGGCCAGCCCCATAAGGATCAGGCCGGGCGTCCCCAGCCCTGATAATTGCTGTGCATCATTCCAGTTGGCGCTTTCGAACCCGGCCGTCGTCAAGAAAGCCAGTGCCGTGAACACCATACCCCAGAACACATACACCGCATCAATCGGGCTCAGTGTCCCACCGATTTCATTGACGCCCGCCCACACACGAAAAAACAAAAGCGTTGCAACGGCGATGACGATCAGCAGACCGATCCGAAACTCTGGGTCCTTGTCCAGCCGCGAATACCCGGTGGTGGCGGTATCCGTGGAAAAGGTCAGTCGGGACAGGGCAAAGAACAGGAACAAGAATATGATCGCCTCACCCGTGAAACCAGCCTGTGCGCCCTCAAGCCCACCGACCGGAGAGATTCCGGACGTAGCCATTGTGGACATCGCATGACAGATGGCGGTCAGTCCTTGCTCGCCTGCGATCAGCAGCAAAAGCCAGATCACCGCCGTCAGACCTGTATAAACTGGCGTCAGCGTGCGAGTCACTCGGATCAATCGTCCACGCGGATCGACCTTTTCACTTTGTGCAACACCAGAGACCGGACGGCCGGGTTGCCCACGTGCGGTCACCTCGAACCCGCCCAACGACAGCGGTGCCAGAATCGCGGCAGCCGAAATCCACATCAGCAAGCCGCCCATCCAACCCACTAACGCCCGCCAAAGGTGCAGCGGGGCCGTAAGGCGATCAGGGTCTGGGAAAATGTCAGCGCCCGTGGTTGTCAGCGCACTGACCATGTCGAAATAGGCGTTCAAGAAAGTGGTATTGCCCAACGCATCGTGCAGCGGAATGGCAAGAAACAAGGGCAGTACCGTAAAACACCCCAACAACACGGCCAACTGCCCCAACGTGCCCCTTCGCGGCACCCGGTTCGATGACGCCAACCCGACCGAGGCCACCACGAACAGCCCTAACAAACCGGAATAGAAGAACGACCGCGACGTGTCATGATCATCCAGCGCCAGCGCATAGATCGCCGGCACCCACATCGACAGCGAAAACACCGCCCAGATCAGCAGGAACAGCGGCAAGCGCCGCACCAAACCGATCTGCTGTGTTCGCGCGCGCATCATCAGAAGAAATCGATCGAAACCTGCAGCAACCGCTCGACCTCGGGCACATCCTTAGCCATGGCAAAGATCGCCACGACATCTTTTTCCTCGATCCGCAGGCTGCCAGTGGGGCGCAGCACCTCATCCCCCTTGCGCACGGCACCCACCAGAACGCCTTCGGGGAAATCAATGTCGCGCAGTTTTTGCCCGGCCAGCGGCGAGGTCGACAGCACCTCGGCCTCGATCACCTCGGCCTCGGCATCCCCAATGGAATAGACCTGCCGCACCCGCCCGTGGCGAATGTGGCGCAGGATTGAACTGACGGTCGTGGCACGCGGGTTGATATAAGCATCGATCCCCAGCGGGCCCATCAGCGCCACCATTGTTGGATCATTGATCAACGCAATCGCCAGCGCACAACCTTCGGATTTGGCGCGCACAGCGACCAGCATGTTGGCCCGGTCATCATCAGTAACCGCCAGCATCGCATCGGCCCGTTCGATGCCCGCCTCGCGCAATAGTGCGGCATCCAGCCCGTCGCCATTCAGAACAATCGTTCGTTCCAATGCTTCAGCGGCATGTTCGGCGCAGCTGCGATCCCGTTCGATGATTTTGGCGCGCACTCGGCTTTCACGCTCTTCCAGCGTGCGCGCAACCTCAAGCCCGACGTTACCGCCACCGACGATCACGACGCGGTCCTGTTTCTTTTGGGTCTTGCCAAAGACCTCCATCGTGCGGTCAACGTCCTGAACATTGCTGAAGACATAACATTCATCGCCAACGAACAACTGGTCCTCGGATTCCGGGGCAAACAGGCTGCCGTCGCGCCGAACCCCCACGACAATAGAGCTGAGTGTTGAAAACAGATCTGTTAGTTGCCGTAGCGGCGTATTGACGATGGGACAGTCTTCTTCGATGCGGATGCCCAGCAACTGGGCTTTACCATCCATGAACATTTCCGTGTCAAAGGCCGAAGGTGCGGACAGGCGGCGCATGGCAGCGGCTGCCACCTCGCGTTCAGGGCTGATTACCACGTCGATGGGCAGGTGATCGCGACGAAACAGGTCCGAGTGGATCGCCTCGAGATAGGATTTCGAGCGCAAGCGCGCGATCTTGCGCTGGATCGAGAAAATGGAGTGCGCCATCTGACAGGTGACCATATTCACCTCATCCGAATGGGTCGCGGCAATGATCATGTCGGCGTCACGGGCGCCTGCCCGCTCTAGCACGTCCGGATAACTGGCAAACCCTGCAATCCCCTGCACATCCAGCGTTTCGGTCGCGCGACGCACCAGGTCAGGGTTGTTGTCCACCACCGTCACATCGTTCAGCTCGCCCGAAAGGTGCCGTGCAATCTGCCAGCCGACCTGACCCGCACCGCAAATGATGACCTTCATGTTTTTGGCCCTTCTGCCTGAAATCTTTGAATGACAGATGCCCCCAAAGCGGTCAATTGAATTGTCATACCGGCAAAGCTAAGGCAAGATAAGCCTATGAAATCAGTACTTCGTTTGATTATTCCATTAATGGTCCTGTCCGCTTGCGAAGGCCCCCTTTCACTGTATTATCGTGAAGGTGAGAGCGTTACGCGCCTTCAAGCTGAGACCACTCAATGCCAGGTTAAGGCGCTGGAAGAGGTTCCGGTGGCCACTCAGATACGTCAAAGCCCGCCCACGTATTGGCCCGGGCGCACCTATTGTGATGGGCGGGGGCGCTGTTACCGCTCGCCCGGCTGGTGGCAGCCCGGTCAGGTTTACAGCGTCGATGCAAATCAAGGATTGCGCAATCAGGTCGAGGCCCAGTGCATGGCCAAAAAAGGGTTTCGCCCGATCAGCCTGCCGCCTTGCAAGCAGAACGTGAAATCACGGGTGCCCGCCGTGGCCACCACGACATTGCCACCGATAGGCACCCAATCGTGCTATGTGAAATTCGACAACGGGTCGTTCCAGATCATCGATCCCGGTCAGGCGGGGTAACGGCCCGGCGGATTATTCCGCCGGCTCCGGTTCGTCCAGTTGTGCCACTCGCGCGCCCGATTTGTTCGAGGTCACAACCCCCAGCGATTTTAGTTTGCGGTGCAGCGCGCTGCGCTCCATCCCGACAAAGCTGGCGGTACGGCTAATATTGCCGCCAAAGCGGTTGATCTGGGTCAGCAGGTATTCCCGCTCGAACGCCTCGCGGGCTTCGCGCAGGGGCAAGGTTGCCAACGCACCCGATAGCACCACACGACCCGAGTCGTCGGTCTTTTCTTCTTCGGCGGGCAATTCCTTGGCCTCGATCGGGCCAGAATCGTCCCCCAGGATCAGCACGCGTTCAATCAGGTTCTTGAGCTGCCGCACATTACCTGGCCAGGTCATGGTCTGTAACAGCGCCACCGCCTCTTCCGAGATCTCACGCATCGCGAGCCCCTGCGTTTCATTACACATCTCAATGAAATGCTGCGCCAGAACTGGGATATCCTCGCGCCGTTCTTCCAGCGACGGCACCGCAATCGGCACCACGTTCAGGCGGTGATACAATTCTTCACGGAACCGATCGGCGGCGATTTCCGTTTCAAGATCGCGGTTGGTTGATGAGATTACCCGCAGATCAACCCGCACCTTGTCCGACCCACCAACACGTTGGAATTGCTGATCGACCAGCACACGCAATATCTTGGACTGCGTGCCCATCGGCATATCGGCCACCTCGTCGAAATAGACCACACCGCCATGGGCCTCTTCCAACAGGCCGGGCTCGATGCCGCGTTCCGAGGATTCGCGGCCAAACAGAACTTCTTCCACACGCTCGGGTTCAACCCCGGCGCAATTCACGGTCACAAAGGGCGCATTGGCGCGGTTGGAATGCGCGTGGATATACCGCGCAGCGATTTCCTTGCCCGATCCGGCAGGGCCGCTCAGCATCACACGACCGTTCGACTTGGTCACCTTGTCCAACTGGCTTTGCATCGCGCGGAAAGACGCGGACTTGCCGATCATATCCGAATTGGTGACCTCTTTGCGCTTCAACGAGGCATTCTCGCGACGCAGGCGCGAGGTTTCCATGGCGCGTCGGATCACCACCATCAACTGGTCGATATTAAAGGGCTTTTCGATAAAGTCATACGCCCCTTGCTTAATCGCCGCCACGGCAATTTCAATGTTTCCATGGCCGGAAATAATCACCACCGGCACGTCGGGGTTGTCGCGTTTCACCGCCTTCAGAATGTCGATCCCGTCCATGCGGCTGTCTTTCAGCCAGATATCCAGTATCAACAGCCCCGGCGGTTCAGAATTGATTTCGGCCATGCACTCGTCCGAGTTGCCAGCCAGCCGGGTTGAATAGCCTTCATCCTCCAGAATGTCGGACACCAGCTCGCGAATATCGCGTTCGTCATCTACGATCAGAATGTCACTCATCTTTGGCCTGCTTTCAGTTTGTTTGTATGAATTGCCTGCTTCTGTGGCGCTGCGGTCGGAGAGAGATTTCCCCCCGGTAAACGGATCACGGCCATCGCACCAAAATGGTCCTGTCCGTCAAAGACGGGTGCATCTTCCAGAGTGAGCGCCCCGCCATGTTCTTCGATAATCTTTTTGACGATGGGCAGGCCCAAACCTGTGCCCTCGTCCCTTGTGGTCACATACGGCTCGAACAGTCGCGCCCGGTCTTCGGGCAGTCCAATGCCGTTGTCAGCGATGGTAATCACCGTACCCGCGTCATCGCTGATCACGTCCACCTTTATCTGTGGCTTCAGGTTTTCTGGTGGGCCTTTTTGTTTCAGTGTTTCAATGGCCTCACCGGCATTCTTGATCAGATTAGTCAGAGCCTGATTCAGCATCGTGGCGTCCACATCCGTCAATATCGGTTGATCCGGCAGCGTTGCATCGATTTGCACGTCCGGCTGCCCGGCCTGCTGCAATAGTACTGCCTCGCGCACCAGTCCGACGACGTCTTCTTCGCGCCTGTCTGGTTCCGGCATCCGTGCGAATTTCGAAAACTCGTCTACGATCCGCCGTAGATCATTTGTCTGCCGCACGATAACGTCGGTCATGGATTCAAGGCTATCGCAATCCTCTTCATTCAGCTTGCGTGCGAATTTGCGTTTAATGCGCTCAGCGCTCAGTTGGATCGGCGTTAGCGGGTTCTTGATCTCGTGCGCGATCCGCCGCGCGACGTCGCCCCAAGCGGCCATCCGCTGCGCACTGACCAGATCGGTCACATCATCGAAAGCAACCACATACCCCTCAAGCCCGCCATCTTCGCCACGGCGGGTCGCCATGCGGACCAGCAGGTTTTCAAGTTGACCTTTGCGGGTGACCTTGATCTCACCCTGCACGGCCTCTTGCCCACTTTCCTTTAGGCTTTCAAACAGCGGTAGGAACTCCGGCACCGCAATTCCGATGGCAAGCTGCTCATCCACGCGCGTCCAGTCCAGCAACCGCTCAGCCGAACGGTTCACGAATGTCACGCAGCCATCTGGGTCAACGCCAACCACGCCCGAAGTCACCGAGCTAAGCACAGAATCGAACAAGCGCCGACGGCGTTCAATCTGGCGGGTATTCTCAAGCAACGTGTCGCGCTGCCCTTTAAGTTGTCGCGTCATCTGATTGAAATAACGGCCTAACATTGCAATTTCATCATCGTTGGCCTCTTCGATCACCTGCACACTCAGATCACCCGCACCAACGCGTTGAGCAGCCGTGGTCAATCGACCCACCGGGCGCGAGAGGCGTTCGGCAAACCACATGCCCAGCGACATGGCCGCCAGAATAAGGATCACTGCAAAGCCCAGATACAGCAGCCCGAATTCGAACAGCACCCTGCCCCGTTCGCTTTCCAACTGTTGGTAGAATTGCGCCGTTTCCTTGGTATCGTCCAGCAGCGTCAATAGCTGTCCATCCACCTCGCGGCTGACATACAGATACCGGTCCAGAAAAGCCTGCAATGGAACAAGCGCGCGGAATTCATTATTTTGCCAATCGGCGATGATCAGGACGCCGTCATCTGTGGCCTGAATCATTTGTTCAGGTGTGGGGGCCTCGAAATCGAATAGATAAGAACGATCCCCGCGCGACTTGATTTCGCCAATACCATCAATGACATACGCCTCGCGCAGACCACGTTGAATCTGCGCTTGTCCTTGCGCAAGAACTTCGCGCAGCTCCGCGTCCGAAATGTAAAAGTCACGGTTACGCGCATTATCCAGGTACCGCGCAAGAATGGTTGCGTCCTGTGTCAGACCCTGCCGGTGTTCCAACTCATATGCTTCGGCCGCGGTCAGGGACGAGCCCACCACCTGACGTACGCGATCCGAAAACCACCCTTCCAAGCCGATATTCACCGTCAACCCCGCAAAGATCGCAACGGTGACAGTCGGCACCAGAGCCAACAGCGTGAATGCGCCAATCAATCGAAGGTGTAGACGGGAGCCCGCGGATTTCGCCCGGCGCGCCGCGATCAGGTTGAAGACCTGCCCCAGAACAAGGGCGGCCACGACCAGCACATAAACCAAATCTGCCAGAAGGATCAGGCGCAGTGTTGGGGCCGTTGCCCCCAGATCAAAAGGACCGATGACAAGATAGGTCGACAACGCCAGCGCGGGGCCCAGAAGAACCAGCCCCAAAGTGCCGAAATTGCGCAGTTTTCGGGATTTCCGCCACCGATTTATCGCTGGAATCGGCCCGCTCTGTGCCCGGGTTGCCACCGTCTGCCCTCATCCTGATGTGTCGCTTGCGCGACGTACCGCCATATGTCGTGGTCCTTGCCGGGTGAGAACCCAGATGCCACGATTTGTGTGGCGATATTACATCAGTTTGCGTCGGCGTGTCACCTGAATATCGAGATCTGTAATCTTTTTCCGCAGCGTATTCCGGTTAATCCCCAGCAGATCCGCACATTTCGCCTGATTTCCGCCGGTTGCGTCCAAAGCCTGTTCTATCAATGGCGCCTCGACCTCGCGCAAAATCCGCTGATACAGACCCGGAGGCGGTAAGAGATTTCCGTGCAGGTCGAAATATCGGCGCAAATGACGGGCAACTGAGGCCGATAATTTCTCACGTTCACCATCGCCCAGAATCGGTTCGGCCTCGGGCTGGCTGCCCAGAACCATTTCGACCTCAGATTTGGTAATCTCGTCGGTGCGGCTGGTCAGGCTCAGACGGCGCACGGCGTTTTCCAGCTGCCGCACATTGCCCGGCCACGAATAACGTCGAAACAGCTCTACAGCATCAGGGCTGAGCCAGCGTTTGGCGCCATGCTCACGCTCTTCGCGCGCCAGAAAGTGATCGGCCAACAAGATGATGTCGTCCACCCGCTCGCGTAAGGCGGGCACATGCACCGTTGCGCCGCACAGGCGATAATACAGATCTTGGCGCACCCGCCCATTCTCCATCGCTTCGGTCAGGTCCGACTGGCTGGTGGCCATGAAGCGCGGAACGTGATCACCGGGCGCATCCATCATACGCACGATGCGTGCCTGCAATTCGTCTTCGATATCAGCAATCTCATCGATCAACAGTGTGCCGCCACGTACGCGCGCCATGATGCGTGCGGGCCCTTCCAGATCGCGCAGGTCCGCCGCAGTGGCGGTTAAAAACGGCAATGTGCGCCGATCCGAGAAATCATGAATAGCGCGTGCAATCAATGATTTACCTGTGCCACTATCCCCAGATATCATCACCGACAAATCGGTATTCATCACCCGGGCGACCAACCGGTACAGCGCCTGCATCACTGGTGTACGCCCAACAAGGGGCAGTTCTTCGGGGCGATCTTCGGAAACTTCGATCGCTTCGGTCTGCACATGTTGCTTCTGCTCAAGCGCCCGAGCGGTCCGCTTCATCAGATCGGGTAGATCGAAGGGCTTGGGCAAGTAGTCATAGGCATCCGCCTCAGCCGCTTGAATCGCCGTCATGATCGTGTTCTGGGCCGAGATCACGATGACCGGTAAACCGGGACGGTCCTGCGAAATTTTCGGCAGCATCTCCAACCCGTTACCGTCCGGCATGACCACGTCTGAGATCACGACGTCGCCTTTGCCTTCGCCAACCCAGCGCATCAACGTGGTCAGCGACGAGGTCGCATGAACTTTGCACCCTGCCCGCGTCAGGGCCTGCGTCAGAACAGTGCGGATCGTGCGGTCGTCATCTGCAACCAGTACTGTACCATCCATCGGGTGCTCTCCTTGTTTTACATTGCGTCTTTTGGTGCCCGCCTCAGCGAGATGCGGAACACCGTGCGGCCCGGTACCGAGTCGGCAGAAATCCAGCCGTCATGGTCCGAGATGATCTTGCTGACCAGCGCCAGCCCAAGGCCGGTGCCGTTTTCCTTGCCTGAAACGAAGGGATCAAAAATATCCCCACGGATCTTCTCGGGCAGACCCGGGCCATCGTCGATAATTTCGATCTGCAGCGGCAGAGAATGTCCCGACCCGTCATTGCGTCGCAGCCGGAAGGAGTGTTCGAAATAGGTGCGCAAGCGGATCGTTCCGCCCTTGGGGTCAGCGGCCTCCGAGGCGTTCTTGAGCAGGTTCAACACCACCTGCAGGAACTGATCCGGGTCTCCGTAGGCCAGCGGCAACGAAGGGTCGTAATCCTCGATAATTTTCATATGCGCGCCAAACCCCAGCAGCGCCGACCGGCGCGCGCGGTCGAGGACGTCATGAACATTGACCGGTTTGAAATCAGGTTGTTGCAGGTTTCCGAATTGCTCGACCTGTTCCAGCAACTTAACGATGCGGCGGCTTTCAGCGACAATAAGATCCGTTAGTTCAAGGTCTTGCGGTGGGATATTCATGCTGAGCAATTGCGCCGCGCCGGTGATCCCGGCCAGTGGATTCTTGATCTCATGCGCCAGCATCTCGGCCATGCCGATGGCGGACTGCGCTGCGGATTTCACCGTATTGCCCAAGGTCATTCGCCCGGCCAGCTCACGCGGTGAGATGATCATGATCATCGATCCGGGATGCCCGACCAAAGGCGCAATCTGCAATGCGCATTGCAGCGGGGCCCGGTTGCCCGACCCTGCATCCACATCGTTCACGAACAACGGCGTGCCATGTTCACGCGCGCGTTCAAACGCTTCTTCCAGCGGGGCATCCACGGCAATCTGATCCCAGACCGGATGCCCGACAACAGCTTTGCGCGATGCGTTCAGAAACCCTTCGCCAGCCGAATTCACATCGGCAATCCGGTCTTCGGCGTTGATGATGAAAGCGGGAACCGGCAGCGAGGTCCAAATATCCTGATCCGAGGTCATGCCGCCGCCTCTGCATCTGTGTTCAGCGCATCACCCAGCAGGCGTAACACCTCGTCGGTATCGCGCGCAGTCAGAACGGAACGGCGCAGGGTGGCGGGTGTGCCGGCCTCATCCATGTACCAGCCCAGATGCTTGCGCGCGACGCGCAGGCCCAGATCGGACCCGTAGAACCCAAGCATCGCCTGATAATGCGCACGTACCATTTCGATCAGGTCGTCACCCGCCGGAACTTCCGGCGCGGCTGCGCCATAGAGATCATGACAAATCTGCGCCAGCAACCACGGCTTGCCCTGCGCCCCACGTCCGACCATCACTCCATCCGCGCCGGATTGATCCAGCGCAACACGCGCGGCGTCCGTATCCACGATATCCCCGTTCGCGATAACCGGGATCGACACCGCCTGCTTCACCGCGCGGATCGCCCGCCAATCGGCACTGCCCTTGTAGAACTGACAACGCGTACGGCCATGGATCGTGACCATACAAATACCCGCATCCTGGGCTCGTCTCGCCACGTCGGGCGCATTCAGCAGGTTGTCGTCCCAGCCCAGTCGGGTTTTCAGAGTCACCGGAACATTAACGGCTTCGACAACCGCCTCGATCAATGTCAGTGCGTGATCCGGCGTCTTTAACAAGGCTGACCCAGAATAACCGTTCGTCACCTTCTTGGCCGGGCAGCCCATGTTGATGTCGATCACCCGCGCCCCGCGATCGGCCACCTGCCTGGCGGCTTCGGCCATCCAATGCGCTTCACGCCCCGCCAGTTGAACGGCGGTGTTCTCAACATCTGCCGAAAGTTCGGCCCGCTCCCGCACGCCAGGCTTGGCCTGAACCATCTCCTGGCTGGCGACCATTTCGCTCACGACCATGCCCGCGCCAAAACGCATCACTAGATCGCGAAACGGACGGTCGGTGATTCCGGCCATCGGTGCCAGCAAGACCGGCGGGTTCAGGGCTTTGTCAGCGAGGAGCAGAGTCAACGTGCTTAATCCTTGGGCAGTTGCGGCTTTGATATCGAATTGAGCGCATATGAACAACAAAACGGCGACCTTCAAGCCCGCTAAATCATCATGTGCCTATTTTTTAGGCAACTTTACGTGGGTGATTGCCTCTGCATTCACCGCACCCTAAAGATTGCCTCAAACCATCGGAGAGAACGCCCCCATGACCACCGCCGCCATCATCGTCGCCGCAGGACGCGGCTTGCGCGCCGGAGGGGGAACACCAAAGCAGTGGCGCCCATTGGCAGGGCGCCGCGTTGCGGATTGGACGATTGATCAATTTCAAGGGCAAGTCGACCAGATAGTGCTTGTCTTGTCCGAAGATGACAGGGACGCATGGGCCGAGTTCGAAAACTCTGATCTGATCCTTGCCAAGGGCGGTAGTGACCGGGCCGGATCGGTGCGCAACGGACTTGATGCGCTTTTGCCCTATGGGGTGCATCGCGTTCTTATCCATGACGTAGCGCGGCCTTGTGTTGACCTTCAGACCATTCAACAGGTTCTGGAAGCACTGGAAACCCACCCTGCTGCCGCGCCGGGGTTGACGGTCACTGATGCGCTCTGGACCGGAGACGGTTCTATCGTGACGGGAACTCAGGACCGTACCGGGCTGTTCGCTGCGCAAACGCCGCAGGGTTTTCACTATGACGCCATCGCCTCGGCCCACGCGGCCCACCCTGGAGGCGCTGCCGACGATGTCGAGGTCGCCCGTGCCGCTGGGCTGGACGTGGCCATCGTGCCGGGCAATGCGGATAACATCAAAATCACACGGCCCGAGGATTTTGCCCGGGCGGAACGCATATTGGGAACGGATATGGATGTAAGGCTGGGCAACGGGTATGACGTGCATCGGTTTGGCGATGGGGATCACGTGATCCTGTGTGGTGTGAAGGTGCCGCATAATCGCGGCCTGCAAGGTCATTCAGACGCGGATGTGGGCATGCACGCCGTCACTGACGCCATCTATGGCGCGTTGGCGCAGGGCGACATTGGCCAGCACTTCCCCCCCTCAGACCCGCAATGGAAGGGTGCTGCCAGCGAGATTTTCCTACGCCATGCGGTCGAACTGGCCGGGCAGATGGGCTACAAAATCTCGAACGTCGACTGCACACTGGTCTGCGAATACCCCAAAATCGGCCCCCATGCGCCTGCCATGCGCAACGAGATGGCACGGATCATGGACCTGAGCGCGGATCAGGTCTCGGTCAAAGCAACGACGTCGGAACGGCTGGGGTTCACTGGCCGAAGCGAGGGGATTGCCTCACTCGCCACAGCTTGTCTGGTGAAATCATGACTGCCGCGCAACTGATCGGAACCGTCTGCGGCGTGGGCTATCTGCGACCTGCGCCCGGCACGTGGGGGTCACTGGCCGCCCTGCCGCTGGCGTGGGTTCTGCACACGCTGGGTGGCTTTCCGCTGTTGGTGATCGCCACACTGGCCGCGTTCTTTGGCGGTCTCTGGGCCACACGCGTGATGACAGCGGGCCAGGACAATCACGATCCGTCCGAGATTGTCATCGACGAGGTCGCCGGGCAGTTCATCGCGCTTTGGGCAATTTCTTATCCCTCCTGGGCACACGGGATTGAAATCACGGCACTTTGGCCGGGCTGGATTGCCGGCTTCGTGCTGTTTCGCTTGTTCGACATCACCAAACCGGGCCCTGTTGGATGGGCCGACCGGCGCGACGACGCAATGGGTGTCATGCTGGACGATGTCATTGCCGGTATCCTCGCCGGGGTCGGAGTTCTGATCCTCGCCGGTATCTCGCACGGAGTTCTGGGCCTGTGACCGTTGCCGAAATCCTCGACCGCGCCAAATCAAAGGGCGTGATGATCGCCACAGCCGAAAGTTGTACCGGCGGTATGGTGGCGGCGGCGCTGACCGATATCCCCGGCAGTTCAGCCGTAGTCGAGCGTGGGTTTGTCACCTACACGAACACCGCGAAACAGCAAATGCTGGGGGTTCAGGGCGAAACACTGGTCGCAAATGGGGCGGTTTCGGAACAGGTTGCGGGTGAAATGGCGGACGGTGCCCTGGCGCACTCCGACGCGCAATTGGCGGTTTCCGTAACCGGTATCGCGGGCCCTGGCGGTTCTGAATTCAAACCCGAAGGCCGGGTTTGTTTTGGGTTGGCCGCGAAAGGCCATCCTACGCTGACCGAGACCGTCGAATTTGGTGCATTGGGTCGGGACAACGTGCGCGTGGCCGCGCGAGATCATGCTTTGGCACTGCTAGCACAAGGGCTTGGCGCGCTTTCTTAAAGTGGCGCCAAAACTGCCTATCTTTTTCGAATGAAGCCCAGCACGAAAATCACCAGCAAAAGAGCGACATTCGACGCCACAAGAAACAACAGCAGCTTTGGGCCATATTGGTGAATCCAGCCGGGCAACACAGGGCTGTCACCGCGCCGAAAAGACAGCAACGTCATGGCAAAAGAGGATATCGCCAATGTGTCCAGACCAGCGATGAAGTACAGCAGTTTTGACTGAATCTCGAGTTGCAGCTTGGATTTTTCGTCGCTGATAAAACCGACATAATTCCGAAAATCACAGGCCGCTTTGTAAAGGCTGTCAAAGTTATCTTCGATTTGCCAGCGCGTGTTGGTCGAATCGTAACACCGGGCAAGCCAGGGTTTCAGGTTCGCCCGGTAATCAGCCCGCCTTTGGCGGGCCACCTGTAGGAAAAAGATCAACTCATTCAGGGCGGTATTGAGTTCGCCAATTTTGCTTCCGTGATAGGATTCGGCGCGCTCATCCGCAGTATTGACGATCTTGTTGCGAATACGGCGCGCTTTGATCCAGTCCAGCTGCAACCTGAACATCAGCGCAACGAAATAGAATTCCTCGGCCAGGTCTTTGCGAACGATGGCGGAATAACTCCAGCCTCCGTAGATGGTCCAATCCCCATTTTCTGCCGCCGACATCTCGCATTCTTCCAATACCAGCCCTTCCTCTTCGAACAACTTCGAAAGGCGTTCATGGAATGGTGCCGTGTCCACCCCACCAAGGACGACTTGAATGGATGTGTCCAGATCAGCCTCAAGCCGCGATCCAACGCGAAGCTGCAAAACGGAAACCAGTGCGTCGACCAGTTCTGTAACTTCGGGAAGCGTGTGGTCGCGGTAGTAAGGCCGCGGGTTTTCGGGCAAGTGCGCAAGATCCGAGAAACTCGCGCCATAGACCAGACACATATCACCAGAAACCATCAGCAGAAGTTTGAAATACCACGCGTCGCAATGGGGTTCCGAGGATGTCACCAGATCCGACAGATCCCACTCAAGGCAGGCATTGCGACGCAGTTCAGTCAGACTTTTTGTGAAGGCGTTGCCAGAGAATGCGTGTAATTCATCAGTATGGTTTGCGTTAAGCCTGTTCTCCGAGATCTCCTCGGCCGCTTTACCGCAAAGCACTGGTCTTAAAGGGACAATTTCTCGAATGACAGAGGACAGCCGGATACGGGTCTCGGTTTCCAGATGCACTGGATGAATAAGATGATGAGTGAACATATTTTCAATTGTTACGCAGGTAATTTCCGTGTGGAGAATTTAGATAGGTTTCGGGAACGCCATGCTCGAGGTAATCAAGCGTCAATTCTTCTCCTTCACGAATATCCTTGCAGGCCACAATGGCCCAATCGGTTCTAAGTATTGAAAGATTGGGGGTAAACGAATGGTTAATCAAAGCGTATTGGGTGGCAAATGGGCGGCAGAGTACCTTGCTTCCGCCAACCCCGTTCCACTCCAGATCGCGAACCGTGGGATGACGATCATAATCGACGATTTGGCCGTCTAAAAACCCCAGAACAGCGCCAGTTTGGATATCGGACCGCGCAAACAAACCTGTGCCGTGAATGTCACTGATGCCCTCCAGGACTTTATCCAAATTCTGGATGCGTGGTCCTGCCAACTCCACCGTCATTCCGGCCCCTCCTGTCGTCGCAACCGACTTTAGAAGCCACTTTCAACCAAGACAAGCAATCCCTTAGCGCAGGTCGCTTTCTAATGGGTCATACGTTGGTGAGCCTGACACCCGCTTACACGTCGGTTTCCCCAATGACGCCAGTAGATCTGCGCCAACGCACCTTTCCCAAGTTGTTTAATTATTGGGCATCCAGTACCATCGGGTGCCTGTTTTATCACCGCTTGGCCAAAAGCCCGTTAATCAGGCGCTAAAACCGCGTCTGCCTCTTTTTTCCGCGACTGCTGTCGGCTTCAACCCCTTCCAAGCACGTAAAAGACGCAAAAAAGGAGACCGGCTGATGAATGGAGCCGATACCGCCTGGATCATAGTGGCAACCGCCCTGGTCCTGTTCATGACATTGCCGGGCCTGGCCCTGTTCTACGGCGGCCTGGTGCGCGCCCGCAACGTGCTGAGCGTCTTCATGCACTGTTTCAGCATCGCCTGTTTGATGAGCATCCTGTGGCTGGTCGCAGGCTATTCCATCGCATTTGGCGACGGCGGGTCGGGCCTTTGGGGCGGGCTGGGCAAAGCGTTTTTGAACGGTGTCGACGCCGACAGCCTGTCGGGCACCCTGCCAGAGGTCCTGTTTTTTGCCTTCCAGATGACCTTTGCCATCATCACCCCAGCCCTGATTGTCGGGGCCTATGTCGAACGTGTGGGGTTTGGGTTTGTCCTGATATTCTCAGCCCTGTGGATGTTGATGTGTTATGCGCCCGTGGTGCATTGGATTTGGGGCGGCGGCATGCTGACCGATGGTGGCATTCTTGGTGAGGTGGGTGTCCGTGACTTTGCGGGTGGCATCGTCGTTCATGAAACGGCTGGTCTGGCTGCGCTGATCATCGCCATAGCACTTGGACCGCGCCGCAATCGCACGACGCCGCCGCACAACCCCGGCTTTGTCATGATTGGTGCCGCGATGTTGTGGGTCGGCTGGTTCGGTTTCAATGGCGGCTCGCAACTGGCCGCTGATGGTGGTGCGGCGATGGCGATGACTGTCACGCATATCTCGGCGGCGACCGCGTCACTGACATGGGCGCTGTACGAACGCATCAAATACGGCAAAGCCTCGATGGTGGGGCTGGTCACCGGCACAATCGCTGGTCTGGCGTCGATTACTCCGGCTTCAGGCTATGTCGATCCGGTGCAGGCGCTAATCATCGGTGCAGTCGCAGGTGTCCTATGTCAGGAGGCGGTCAACGTCATCCGCAACATCGCCAAGATCGACGACACGCTGGACGTCTTTGCCGTTCACGGCGTGGGCGGCATCTTTGGCACGCTGATGATCGCCGTATTCGGTTTGGGCGCTTGGACTGCCCAGATTGGCGGGCTGGTGATTGTGGGTGCCTTTACGGCAGTTGTCACTTTTGTGTTGATCAAACTGGTTGCACTTATCACCCCGCTTCGCGTAGACGCAGAAACCGAGACAAACGGGCTAGATCTGTCGGTACACGGTGAACGGGCCTATGATATGAGCAGCTAAGCCCACCTTAGCCTGCGCGGCCCGCAAGGGCGCAAAGCGGACCTCTTGCGGGTCCGCTTTTCTTTTGCGGCTCAGCCCTCTCGACTCTGGCCCAATGGACAGGCTATCAGCCCGCAATGTCATTTTGTCCCGAGGTTGCACCATGATCCCCAGCTCTTTCCCCGATAGCACCGAAATCGCCCGCCTGACCGCGCGGATGCTGCTGGAGATCAAGGCCGTCCACTTTAACTCGCGCGAACCGTTCACATTGGCCTCGGGCCTGCCCAGCCCGACCTATATCGATTGTCGCAAGCTGATCTCGTACCCGCGCATCCGCTCGACCTTGATGGATTTCCTGACGGTCACCGTAATGCGTGATGCGGGTTTTGAGGCGTTTGATAACATCGCAGGTGGTGAGACAGCCGGCATCCCGTTTGCCGCCATGGTCGCCGAGCGTATGGCTCTGCCGATGACCTATGTGCGCAAAAAGCCCAAAGGCTATGGCCGCAACGCCCGTATCGAAGGCGCCATGAGCGAAGGTGAGCGTGTATTGCTGGTCGAGGACCTGACGACCGATGGCGGCTCAAAGCTGTCCTTTGTGGATGCGATCCGTGAAACCGGCGCAACCTGCGGACACACAGCCGTGATCTTCTACTATGGCATTTTCCCTGAAACCGAGAAAACGCTGGGCGATCATGGCGTGAAGCTGCATCACCTTTGCACATGGTGGGATGTTTTGGCAGAGGCCAAAGCGCAGAAAGCCTTTGACCAAGAAACACTTGATGGTGTTGAGGCCTTCCTGAACGACCCGCGCAAGTGGCAGGATGCGAATAAATCCACGTAAACTCGCTGTGGATTACTTGGGGATAAACGTCTGAGAATCGGCTTTGGGGAAACAATATATAGTGACATCTGCGTGATATCCTACATAATAGACCAAATCCATTCTGGAACTATGGCGTCTTCAAAACTTATCCCAAGGCGTTACCCATAGTTACCCACAAGTATTTCCAGATAGCCGACAGGCCAGTGTCGCGTGTAAGAACACCGTGGGCAGCGGGGACAAAATGAACGAGATAAGCAGCATCGAGCAGGCAGCGGCGAAGATTCAAAACGCCGAAACAATGCCGCATTCAATTGAAGCCGAACAACAGCTTCTGGGTGCGATCCTGACCAACAACGATCTTTATGACCGGGTGGCCTCGATCATCGGGTCCGAGCATTTCTATGATCCGGTCCACGCCCGCATCTACGAGGTTGCGGCCAATCGCATCGCCAAGAATGCGCTGGCCTCGCCCGTCACGCTGAAATCCTTTATGGCCGAAGATGAAGGTCTGAAGGAACTGGGCGGCCCCGCCTATCTGGTGAAACTGGCCGGGGCTTCGATCAGCGCATTTGCTGTGCATGACTACGCCCAGATGATCTATGACTTGGCTATTCGCCGTGAGTTGATCCGGCTGGGTCGGGATATCTCGGACAAGGCGGCGCGGGTGGATGTATCCAGCGAGCCCAAAGAACAGATCGTCGAGGCCGAACAGCAACTTTATCAGTTATCCGAGCAGGGCCAGACCGAACAGGGTTTCCAATCTTTCCTCAAGGCGGTCACAGAAGCCGTCAACGTCACCAACGAAGCGTATCAACGTGGTGGTGGCATGGCGGGAATTTCTACCGGTCTGGCCGACCTGGACAAACAGTTGGGCGGGCTGCATCCGTCCGACTTGATTATTCTTGCGGGTCGTCCGTCGATGGGGAAAACCTCGTTGGCGACCAATGTGGCGTTCAACGTGGCCAAGGCGTACAAGCGCGGCACCAAGCCGGATGGCACCGAAGGCGCGATTGACGGTGGCGTTGTGGGTTTCTTCTCGCTTGAGATGAGTGCCGAGCAATTGGCGGGCCGGGTTCTGGCCGAAGCCTCCGAGATTTCCAGCCACAAAATTCGTCAGGGTGACATGACGGAATCCGAATTCCGCCGCTTTGTCGACGCGGCCAAGGATCTGGAAGCCTGCCCTTTGTTCATCGACGACACCCCGGCCCTGCCGATCTCTCAGTTGGCCGCCCGCGCGCGGCGGTTGAAGCGGACGCATGGGCTGGACCTGCTGGTCATCGACTATCTGCAGCTGTGCCGTGGCATGGCCGAAAATCGGGTTAACGAGATTGCCGAAATTTCGATGGGCATGAAGGCCATCGCCAAAGAACTGAACATCCCGGTCATCGCCCTGTCACAGCTGAGCCGTCAGGTCGAAAACCGCGACGACAAGCGCCCGCAATTGTCTGACCTGCGGGAATCGGGCTCGATCGAACAGGATGCCGACGTGGTGATGTTCGTGTTCCGCGAGGAATATTATAAGGAACGCGAAAAACCCGGCGATCACGAGCTGGAAAAGATGGAAGAGTGGAAACAGGCCATGGAGCGCCTGCACGCCAAAGCCGAAGTTATCGTCGGCAAACAGCGTCACGGCCCCATCGGCACGGTCGAGCTGTCGTTCGAGGCTCAGTTCACCCGGTTCGGTAACTTGGTCAAACCCTGGCAACAGGACGGCCAGATCGAAGGCTACTGACCTACCACATCTCAGGCTTATTGAATGCGCTGACACAGCGGGACGGGCCCAAAAGCGGCGCATCGTCGCCATTCAAGGATTGTCCAAGCCAACCATGTGGCATGCTCAGCGGCATGGGCGGTTGTGCGAATGTTTGTGCGATCGGTTGAAACCCGGTTTTGCAATAATATGCCGGATCACCGTAAGTCACTGCAAAATCAACCCCGTTATGGCGCAGTTGTTCCAATCCAAAGCCGATCAATTTCTGACCAATGCCCGACTTTTGCCTGTCGGCGCGCACGGCCACCGGTGACATCAGAAAGACCTGGCGCGGGTCCTGATCATAGCTGAGCCGCGAGAATAGGATGCAACCTGCCAGATTGCGGTCATCCAAAGCCAAAACGCCCAAAAGATCTCCATCGGGTGTTGAAAGCAGCAGGTCATCCACCAAAGCAGCAACCGCACGCCCCTCTCCTTCGCCTTCTGAGGCGGTGAAGACGTCCAGAAACAAGCCGGGCAGTTCGGCAGCCCGAGCCCGGTAGTCGGCAGTCAGGTTCAGCATTACGGCCCCTTTCAGATGGATCAACGGTCCCGTTTCATGCGCCGAGTTGATCACAGGTTGGACACAATGACGAGAGTTCGGCTGCCCTTGTCCGAGCCTTTTTTAGCCATGATCTTGCGATACCGGCCAGAAGCTGCGTAGGAACACCGCGATATGCACAAGAATTGCCGCCTACCCCCTTGACCTGCCGCAATCCAATGTCATGAACAGCACCATGAGTACCGCACGTTTGACGATCAATCTTCAGGCGCTCGCCAGCAACTGGCGGGCGCTCAATGCAAAAACGGATGTCGAGACCGGCGCCGTGGTCAAAGCTGACGCCTACGGCCTTGGTGCCGGACCGGTGTCTGCGACCCTGGCCGAAGAAGGCGTTCGCAAGTTCTTTGTCGCCGCCGCAGAAGAAGGCGCCGCCGTGCGCAAAGCCGTTGGCCCCGAACCCCAGATTTTTGTCTTCTCAGGGTTCATGGAAGGTGACAACGGGCTGCACTTTGCTGACAACCTGATTCCTTTGATCAACTCTCCGGAACAGTTCAAACGCCTGCAACAGGCCATGCCGAGTCACCCATTCGGAGTTCAACTGGACAGTGGAATGAACCGTCTGGGCCTTGAGCCCGCCGATTGGGCCGCGCTGAGGTCTGAGATGGAAAGCCAGAACCCACAGGCGGTCATATCGCATTTGGCCTGCTCGGATGAGCCCGACCACCCGATGAACCGTCAACAGCTTAAGACCTTCCGCGATATGACCGATGGTGTCACCGCACCACGGTCGCTGGCGGCAACGGCGGGCACGCTGATGGGCTCGGAATTCCACTTTGATTTCTGCCGTCCGGGCGTTGGTCTTTATGGCGGCATGCCATTTGCCGACGCCAAGCCCGTCGTAACCGTCGATCTGCCCGTCATTCAGGTGCGCGCGGTCGAAGTTGGTGAAACCGTCGGTTATGGCGGTAGCTGGGTTGCCCGACGCCCATCGCGAATCGCAACCGTGGCCGCAGGGTATGCGGACGGGCTGCACCGGGCCATTGGCGGCGGTATCGACGCATTTGCCGGGGACCAACCCTGCCCTGTGGTCGGCCGCATATCGATGGACCTTGTCACCATTGACGTCACTGACCTGCCCGAAGATCCAGAACGCCTGCGCATCCTGAACGGTCACCAGACAGTCGACGACCTGGCCGAGGCCGCAGGCACCATCGGGTATGAAATCCTCACTTCGCTTGGCGCGCGTTATTCACGGGGTTACGTGGAATGAATCCTCTTTCTCTGCTGGGTGGGTTGGGCCGCGCGGTCCTGGCGCTGTTTGCCACCTTTGGCAAAGTCGCGCTGTTTACGATTGATGCGATCTCGCACATTTTTCGTCCGCCCTACTACCCGCGCGAATTTATCGTCGCGCTGATGAACATCGGCTGGCTGTCCCTGCCAGTCGTCGGCCTGACCGCCATTTTCACTGGTGGCGCGCTGGCGCTGCAGATCTACGCTGGCGGCGCTCGCTTCAACGCCGAGGCCGTGGTTCCGCAGATCGTTGCCATCGGTATGGTGCGCGAACTGGGGCCCGTGCTGGTGGGCCTGATGATCGCCGCCCGCGTGACCTCGTCCATCGCAGCCGAGATCGCCACCATGAAAGTGACCGAGCAGATCGACGCGCTGGTCACCCTGTCCACTCATCCGATGAAATACCTGACGGCCCCGCGCGTTCTGGCCGCGCTGATTACCGTGCCGCTACTGGTCGGGATCGGAGATATCATTGGCATCGCAGGCGGTTATGTCGTTGCGACCCAAAATTTGGGTTTCAATCCGGCGACCTACCTGCTGAACACAGTCAATTTCCTTGAGGCCCATGACATCATGTCGTCGCTGGCCAAGGGCGCAGCCTTCGGCCTGATCGCGGCGGTCATGGGCTGCTTTTACGGCATGAACTCGGGCCGCGGTGCGCAGGGTGTGGGCCGCGCCACCAAATCCTCGGTCGAATCCGCTGCTATCATGATTCTGGCCACCAACTTCATTCTGACGGGGGTGTTCTTCTCGCTATGATCCGGATGGAGAACGTACAAAAGGCATTTGGGGACAATCGGGTTCTGCAGGGCATGGACCTTGAGATTCCCAAGGGTACCTCGATGGTCATCATCGGCGGTTCGGGCACCGGGAAGTCGGTGGCGCTGAAATGCATCCTTGGCCTGATCAAGCCTGACAGCGGCATGATCTATGTAGATGGCAAAGACGCCACCAAGGGCGATAGGGATAAGTTTCTGGCCCGGTTCGGGATGCTGTTTCAGGGCGCGGCTTTGTTTGACTCGCTGCCCGTCTGGCAAAACGTGTCCTTCCGCCTGCTGCGCGGGCCGTTGAAACGCCCGCCAGAATACGCCCGCGAAATCGCTATCGAGAAACTACGCCGCGTGGGTTTGAAATCCGACGTGGCCGACCGTTTCCCGTCCGAACTGTCAGGCGGCATGCAAAAACGCGTGGGCCTCGCCCGCGCCATCGCCGCCGAGCCCGAGATCATTTTCTTTGACGAGCCCACCACCGGCCTCGATCCGATCATGTCCGGCGTCATCAATGATCTGATCCGCGAGATCGTGACCGAGATGGGCGCCACCGCGATGACCATCACCCACGACATGAGCTCCGTCCGCGCGATTGCCGACAACGTGGCCATGCTGCATGGAGGCGTCATCCAATGGACCGGTCCGGTCGGACAGCTGGATGCCTCGGGCGATCCCTATGTGGAGCAGTTCATTAGTGGGAGTGCTGAAGGGCCAATTGAGGCCGTGCGGTGATGAATTCAACCCAATTTTTTTTCTTTTCGTTGCCAGGAATTTACTTCAACTCAGTTTTGATCGTCTGGTTCATCACAATCTTTTCAATACATGGTTTGATTTTCTCTCCAATTCGCGCATTCAAAACCATGAAACCGGTAATGAAGGCGCTTTTGTACGGCTTCATTCCCGGTGCATTGATTTCGAACGTAATCGCGTTTAGTTCGTCTTCTGTAAGTATACTCGCGACACTTCCAGCCGTTATCGGTGTCGCTGTTTCTGCCTCTATTCTTCACAAAGAGCTATTCACATTATCATTGAACGCCCGCAGAACTGCCATTTTTGTTGCCGTGTTTTTTGTTCTCATGGCTGTTTTGTTTGGGTGGAGTGCCTTCAGGCTGCAGCAAGGCAATCTGATATGACCCTCCGCCTCGCCACCCTCTCGCTCCTGATCCTCTACCCCATCGCATGGTTTGCCCCGCTGATGCGTGCCGGACTCTTACCGATCTTTGGCCTGTCCGAAATCAGCGTCATCACCGGGCTCCAGTCTCTTTGGAAATCCGACGTCTTTCTGGCGCTGATCGTCACCATCTTCGCCCTCGTCGCACCTTACATCAAAACCATCGGCACCGCCCTGATCCAGTGGGACCTGCTGGATGTCCGCGTCCAACCCGCGCTGAACATCCTCGGCAAGCTGGCCATGGCCGACATCTTTCTGATCGCGCTCTATATCACTCTGGCCAAAGGCATCTCGTACGCGACCATCGAAACTGCATGGGGTCTGTACCTGTTCACGGCTTGCATTCTGGCCTCGCTCGCGTTGGGCCACATTACCGAAATGACACGCAAATCACGAAATACTCAGATGTAATTGATTGAAAACACTCATCTGAGTATCATCTTTATATTTCGAGCAGTGACAATTTGTAGTTTTCGGGTCCGTAGCGGATCAATCTGTGTGTTTTGGATGCTCTCCGCTTGGGCCTGGTGTGTACCGGTTCTAGAAGGAGTTCGTCGAACATGACTGCCCTCCATAACATTACATTGCAATTTCAGAATGCCTTTTTAAGACTGACTTTTTTCCTCATTTGCGCGGCAGCCCTGTTTGCCGTTTCAGCCACATTATTATCTGCCTTGGGTGTATTGCCCTGGTTATCCATGCAAGCCGGTTTCGGCGGTGGGCCAGTGCAAGACGCCGGGATGATTATCCAGATCGGCCTGACCGTTCTGATTCTCATGCTGGCATTCTATCTGCCAGCGAATGCCCGAATGATGGCATTGGAAAACAATCACCGCAAATTTGCCCTGAACATGCACGACATATCAGACGCCTATCAAATGGCCCACGCAGCGGACCGTGGCGGCCTGTTCATGATGTCGTCCGAGTTTGACGCGGTCAAAGAACGTATGGCCTTTCTGCGCCAGCACCCTGACCTACAGACACTCGAGCCCGAAATCCTGGAACTGGCCGCACAGATGAGCCAGATCAGCCACGAACTGGCTGAAACCTATGGCGACGTGCGGATCAATCGCGCCCGAACCTTCCTACAACAACGTCAGGAAGAGATTGAGCTGTTCCAGAAGCGTCTTGAAGAAGCCCAGGTGATCCAGAACGAATTGCGCCAATGGACGCGCGATGTCGAAATGGAAGAAACCATCGCCAAGTCACAACTGGCCCGCCTGCGGGATGAGCTGTTTGAGCTGTTACCCGAACTGTCGGCTCAGCTGCAAACACCTCCCAAGGACAGCTCGACCAAAGCCTCAAGCGTGGTCGCCATGTCCCCGCCCCGCGCGGCGGAATAGGCGCTTGGCGCCTTTGCTGCGGACGATGGCCCATCGGGCCTGAGGACGCGGCACCCCACCGGTGGAGATGAATGCCTTGCAAGGGCTTGAAGAACCGCCGATCCTCGGGCACCAAGGCCGCATGGCAAAAACGACTTTCTCCTGTTCGGCCTGCGGCGCGTCGCATTCGCGCTGGTCCGGGCGTTGTGACGCATGCGGCGAGTGGAACACCATTTCGCAGGACGTACCCCTTTCGGCGGGTCCCGCCAAGAAATCCTTGGGCGGCAAACGCGGCCAGTCCATCGCACTCACCGATCTGTCGACCGAAGAAACACCCCCGCCCCGTACGCTTTGCGGGGTTGAGGAACTGGACCGCGTGCTTGGCGGTGGCCTTGTTCCCGCCTCGGCCCTGCTGGTGGGCGGCGACCCCGGCATCGGCAAATCCACCCTTCTGCTGCAGGCCGCGGCGCGCTTTTCCCGTGCGGGCGTCAAAACCATCTATGTTTCCGGCGAAGAAGCCAGCGCGCAGGTTCGAATGCGGGCCCGCCGTCTGGGGCTCGAGGACGCGCCGGTTCAATTGGCGGCTGAGACCAACCTACGCAACATCCTGACGACGCTTGAGGCTGAAAAGCCCGGTCTGGCCATCATCGACTCGATTCAGACCATGTGGGCCGACAATGTGGACAGCGCCCCCGGCTCAGTGTCACAAGTCCGGGCCGCAGCGCATGAATTGACAACGTTTGCGAAACGACACGGCGTATCAATCATCATGGTCGGCCATGTCACCAAGGAAGGCCAGATCGCAGGCCCCCGCGTGGTCGAGCACATGGTCGACACCGTGCTCTATTTCGAAGGTGAACGTGGCCATCAGTTCCGCATCTTACGCGCCGTGAAAAACCGTTTTGGCCCCGCTGATGAAATCGGCGTGTTCGAAATGACCGGCAAAGGGTTGGCGCAGGTCACAAACCCCTCGGCCTTGTTCCTGTCGGAACGCGGCACCCCCAGCCCCGGTTCGGCCGTTTTCGCCGGAATTGAGGGCACCCGCCCTGTTTTGGTGGAATTGCAAGCACTTGTGGCACCGTCCCCGCATTCCCAACCCCGCCGGACCGTGGTCGGATGGGATAGTGGGCGGCTGGCCATGATCCTTGCCGTTCTTGAAGCACGCTGTGGCATCCCCTTTGCCGGGTTGGACGTTTACCTGAACGTCGCCGGAGGGATGAAAATCAGCGAACCGGCCGCCGACCTTGCCGTGGCGGCCGCATTGCTGAGTGCCCGAGAAGACACAGCTCTGCCCGCTGATACGGTGATTTTTGGAGAAATCTCGTTATCCGGGGCACTTAGACCGGCCCCACAGACAGAAAACAGGTTGAAAGAAGCCCAAAAACTTGGTTTCACATCGGCAATCGCTCCGGCGGGCGGCAAAACCGGTACTGTGGCAGGTCTGACACTCACCCGACCCTCTGATTTGGTGGGGTTTGTTGGCGAAACCTTCGGAGCAGGTTAAGGTAACGCCTTGAGGGGCTGAAAAAAAGTACAGGCGAGGGCCATGGAAGGTTTTACAATTATCGACGGGGTGGTTGCCCTGATCATCGTCGTGTCAGGCCTGCTGGCCTATTCACGCGGATTTTTACGTGAGGTTTTGGCCATCGCTGGCTGGGTCGCAGCCGCCGTACTGGCCTTTATTTTTGCACCCCAGGCCGTTCCGCTGGTGAAAGAGATCCCGGTCGTTGGAGATTTCCTGCGCGACAGCTGCGAATTGTCGGTGATCACCGGCTTTGCCGCCGTGTTTGCGATCGCTCTAATCGTGGTCAGCATCTTTACTCCGCTGTTTTCATCGATCGTGCAACGCTCGGCCATTGGTGGGTTGGATCAGGCGCTTGGCTTATTCTTTGGCATCGCGCGCGGCATCCTGTTGGTGGCTATCGCCTTCTTTGTCTATGACACGGTCATGACCGGTCAATCTTATACGATGGTCGACGAAAGCCGTTCCGCCAAAGTGTTCGAACAATTCAGCGACCGCATCGAAGAACAAAACCCCGAGCAATGGCTGGGTTGGGTCACCCAACAATATGAAGAGCTCGTGGCAAGCTGTGGCGCCGGCACCGAGGCGCCAGAGGCATCGGAAACCACGGCACCGACCGCAACTGAATAAGAAAAAGCCCGGCATTGACCGGGCTTTTTTCTTGGCTGCCTTTCAGACGTATTCAGTTAAAAAACCTTCTCCACCGCAAACCGTGCATCGGGTGTTCTTCAGGCCAAAGCACCCCTCGCAGCGGCCCATTATGGGTTTGCCGTGGATATCGCGGCTTTTGATCACCTCGCCAGAGCCATTGCAAATCGGACAAGGCGACCGGCCCATACCACGGCAGCGATGGCACCGGCGTTTTACTGGGTCTTCTTTTTTTCTTCCTTGCTTGTGTTCCCACATGGCTAATGTCCTATCGAAACTCATACACTAGGTAAAAAAACCGCTACTTGCACCATGACAGCACAAGCATGCCTATATGTCACCTATTCCAGTCACCTTTCATAAAACGCACCTGCGACGATTGGTGAATGTGATCCTTTGATGACACAGGGCCCATTAGGCATTATGTGGAGGCCGAACTGACATGGAATCGGAGCCACCGATCTTGCTGTACCTGTTTTCTCTCGCGCTTGCCCTCGTGACATTGGCGCGTTTGCATCATCAGCCGGGATGGAAACAAGGCGCACTGGCATACCCATGCAGACGTTCAGATCATCACCGCTAGTCAAAACGTCATGGAAATTGGAGCCCGTACATGTGTGGGATTTTAGGGATCGCAAGCAGGACACATGATGTCTTTGCGGAAATCTATGACGGGCTGCTGATGCTTCAGCACCGGGGTCAGGATGCCTCGGGGATCGTCACCTATAACGACGGCTTCTTCCGTGAAAAGAAGGCAAATGGTCTGGTCAAGGACGTGTTCAACGCACAAGACGCCGAGACCCTTCTGGGTAAGATCGGCATGGGTCATGTGCGGTACCCGACCGCAGGATCGCTCAGCGCGTCCGAGGCGCAGCCGTTCTTTGTGAACGCGCCCTATGGCATCTATCTGGTTCATAATGGCAACATAACCAACACCGCCGAACAGCGTGAGAAGGTGACCGCCAAATACAGCCGTCACCTGCGCACCACGTCGGATTCCGAAATCCTGCTGAACGTGCTGGCCGACAAGGTTGCCGATGCGATCAAGGTCAACGGCAACGGCGAACCGATCCGCAACATCTTTGCCGGTGTGAAGATGACGATGGAGCGAATCCAAGGCGCCTATTCGGTAATCTGTCTGGTTGCCGGTGTCGGCATGCTGGCGTTCCGCGATCCTTTTGGCATCCGTCCTCTTTCCGTCGCCAAGCGCGATGTGGACGGCGACGGCGACGATTACGCCTTTGCCTCAGAGGATGTGGCCTTTGGCATCAACGGCTTTGAAAAGCTGCGCGACCTTAACCCCGGTGAGGCCATACTGATTGATCTGGATGGAAACATGCACACCTTCCAGGCGGTCGAAGGTCAACTGACCCCGTGTATCTTTGAATATGTCTACCTGGCCCGCCCGGACTCGCTGCTGGATGGCGTTTCGGTTTACAAAACCCAGATGCGCATGGGTCAGACGCTGGCCCGCCAGATCCAAGCCGCAGGGCTTGAGATCGACCGCATCATCCCCGTGCCCGACAGCGCCCGCCCCGTGGCGCTTGAGGTCGCTAAGGCCACCGGCATTCCATACCGCGAAGGTCTGGTCAAAAACCGCTATGTCGGGCGAACCTTCATCATGCCCGGCCAGGAAGAGCGCCAGAAATCGGTGCGCCGCAAGCTGAACGCCGTTCCGTTGGAGTTCCGCGATCACAACGTTCTGCTGATCGATGATTCCATTGTGCGCGGCAATACAATCAAGAAGATCGTGCAGATGTGCCGCGAAGCCGGGGCTAAAAAAGTGTACATCGCCAGCGCCTCACCGCCGGTAAAATTCCCCAACGTCTATGGCATCGACATGCCCACCAAGCATGAACTGATCGCCAATGGCAAAGATATCGAAGAAATCCGTCAGGAAGTCGGCGCAGATGCCCTGTTCTATCAGGATCTCGACGACCTGATCTGGGCGGCCAAAGAAGGCAACCCCGAAATCGAAGCCTTTGACTGTTCCTGTTTCGATGGCAATTACATCACCGGCAGCGTCAGCGATGACTATCTGGACAGTCTCGAAAACAGCAATCGGGTCAGCAAGAAACGCGCAGATATGCAGGTTCCGGGCGGCTCGTGGAACAGCGCGAAGCTGGCCTCGGGATAGGATTTGATCCGAATCGACCTTGCTTTTGGCCCGTTTCACCGATGTGATGCGGGCCTTTTTCTGCCTGCCTGGCAGGCCGCATCGGTAGATTTCCGCCACAACCCATCGGTGAAGAAATTGCAATCGCAAGGGCTTCGCCGCAATGCAAAATCCCCTTGGGAAGCGCTCGGCCAACCGGGCTTTTCCTTTCTGATCCGGTTTGGTAGCCCGCAGGTTGCCAACCACTCAATCAAGGGGTCGGGCCGCTGTGGTCAGGCCGGAATACATGTCAAACGCCACTGTCAAAAGCGCGGCCACGCAAAAAGGTGCGCTGAAAAAAAGCTCTTTGTCTGTTCTGGGGGTCTTTGGTCCGAAATCGGACATGCGGGCCCTTATGCGTATGTCTTCGGGACGTGTGAAAGAGGTCAAGCTGGGCAGCCGCGTGTCGTCGGGCACCATCGTTGCCATTGATGCCGACGGCGTAATGCTGCGACAAAGCGGCCAGACCAAGCGGATCGTCATACCCGGCAGTTAATCTGTCTTGACGCCCTGCGTGCGGGGGTTCAAACCCCTGTCATGACCGATCAGACCAAAATTGCCCTCGTCACCGGGGCCTCTCGTGGGTTGGGCGCTGCCCTGGCCGAGGCACTGGCACCCGAATATCACATTGTCGCCGTTGCCCGCACCACCGGCGGGCTGGAAGAACTGGATGACCGCATTCGGGCCAAAGGCGGTGCCGCAACCCTGGCACCGATGGATATCGCCGACCCCAACGCCATGGCGACGTTGTGCCGGGGCATCCATGATCGCTGGGGCAAGGTGGATTTGTGGCTGCACACAGCCGTTCACACCTCGGCCCTGACACCCACGCATTTCATCGACCCGAAAGAGTGGACTAAGGCCGTAAATACCAACGCCACGGCGACGTCAGTTCTGATCCCCTATATTGCCCCCCTGTTGGGTGAAACCGGCCATGCCGTGTTCTTTGACGATCCGAAAGCCGGTCAGAAGTTTTACGGCATCTACGGTGCAACCAAGGCGGCGCAGATGGCGCTGGCACGTGGCTGGGCACAAGAGACCAAACGCACCGGCCCGAGGGTTTCAATTGTCGAACCTGCCCCGATGCCAACCGCCGTACGTGCGCGTTTCCATCCCGGTGAGGATCGCGATGCGTTGACCAGCACGGCAGACGAAGCCGCTCGGATTTTATCTTTGCTGTAAGGAATGGCCCTTTGGGCCATGCCTCCGGCGTGAGTATTTGGAAAAAAGATGAAGCGGGCGGGTTAGGCGATGCGCACGCCGTTGCGCCCGGCCAGATCGACGAAGAATTGCCAAGCCACGCGGCCCGACCGCGCGCCCCGCGTTGCCTGCCATTCGATGGCTTCGGCACGCAGGGTTTCAGCGTCAACCGACACGCCATATGCCCCGCAATAGCGGTCGATCATCGCTAGGTATTCGTCCTGATCACAAGGGTGGAAGCCCAACCACAGGCCGAACCGATCAGACAGTGAAACCTTTTCCTCGACCGCCTCAGACGGATTGATCGCGCTGGAGCGTTCATTCTCGATCATATCGCGCGGCATCAGGTGGCGGCGGTTCGAGGTGGCGTAGAATACGACGTTTTCCGGGCGCCCTTCGATACCCCCGTCCAGCACTGCCTTGAGCGATTTATAGTGCTGGTCGTCATGACTAAACGATAAGTCATCGCAGAACAGAATGAACCGGTGCGGTGCGGCACGCAGGTGATTCAGAAGGCGGGCGACTGAGCCCATATCCTCGCGCTGGAGTTCCACCAGCTTCAGATCTGGGAAATCCATCTGCAGCGTGCCGTGAACAGCTTTGACGAGGCTGGATTTCCCCATCCCCCGCGCGCCCCAAAGCAACGCGTTATTTGCTTTGAAGCCGGCAGCAAATCGGCGCGTATTGTCCAGCAGAGTATCGCGGGACCGGTTGATGCCCACCAGCAAATCCAGATCGACGCGGTTGACCTGCGTGACGGGCTCCAGCCGATCCGGTTCAACATGCCAGACAAATGCCGGGGCAGCCGCGAAATCGGGCGCGTCCAAAGGGGCTGGTGCCATCCGTTCCAGCGCGTCGGCGATACGGTTCAGGGCTTGGTCGTCCATTGGGGCCTCCGGCGTCATGTCTTGCGCGGTTCAAACCATGTTCGAAGCGGCGCAACAAGGGCCAGGCACGAAAAAGGCGCGCCGATTGAGCGCGCCTGTTTCATGGTTTTCAGCGGGGTTACTTGCTGTCTTCTTCCCGCACGATCTCTTCGTCGGCTTCTTCTTCGTCGTCATAGTAGCCGTCGGCACGCAGTTGCTCTTCGCGCTTTTTTTCGACCCGGGCGACTAGGAAGATCGAAATCTCATACAGGCCGTAGACCACCACAAACAGAATAACCTGCGTAATCACATCAGGCGGTGTCACCAGCGCGGCAAGCACCAGAATGGCAACCACTGCGTATTTCCGAACCGAGCCCAGTCCTTCAGCCGTAACCAGCCCCGCCTTCCCCATAAGGGTCAACAAAACGGGCAGTTGAAAACACAGGCCAAAGGCCACGATAAACTTGATCGTCAGGTTCAGGTATTCCTGCGCCGAGCCCTGGAACACCACGCTCAGCGGAGCCGCGGTTGCGCCTTCGACCACTGCCTCTCCTTCGGCACCAAATTGCTGGAACCCGAGGAAGAAGTCGTAAGCCAGTGGTGTTACGACATAGAACGCAAAGCTTGCCCCCAGAAGGAACATGAAGGGCGAGGCCAGCATGAATGGCAGGAACGCGTTCTTTTCCGATCGGTAGAGGCCCGGCGCCACGAAGCGCCACATCTGCATCCCGATATATGGGAAGGCCAAGATAAAGCCACCCAGCAGCGAGACCTTGATAGCAACGAAGAACCCTTCTTGCGGCGAGATGAAGATCAACCCGCAATCCTGCCCGCGTTCGGCCAAAACTTCGCACAAAGGGTTCGTAAGGAAGTTGAAAAGCGGCGTGGCCACAGTGAAACAGATGATCATCCCGACCAAAAACGCCACGACGCAGTGGATCAGCCGCGTGCGCAGTTCCGCCAGATGCTCGATCAGCGGGGCCGAGCTGTCTTCGATCTCGTCGGTCTTTGTCATGTCTTGCTTTCAGTCTTCAGCGCGGCCTCGGCCTCTTCGGCTTTGGCTAGCGCATCTGCCGCTTCTTTGGCCTTACGCTCAGCCGCAGCACGGGCAGTTGAGGCCTGAATCTTCTTGGCCTGCTCAGCCCGCTCAGCCGCCAACTTGCCTGTTTCGCTGTCGGGGTCGAACTTGGTGGGATCGATGCTTTTGGCAACGTCCCGCGCCGCCTCGTTAACGCTGTCCATGGCGGTGCTGACGGGATTGGCGGCCGCGTTCAGACCCTTTTTGATCTCGTTCACACCTGCCTGATCCGCGGCCTCGTTCATGGCGCTGCTGAATTCGCGCGCCATACCACGGGCCTTGCCAACCCAGCGGCCAACATTGCGAAACAGAACCGGCAGGTCCTTTGGCCCCACAACGATCAGGGCAACAATGCCAATGACCAGAAGCTCGGTCCAACCCAGATCAAACATCTGCGCTTAGGCCTTGTCTTTGTCGGTCTCGGGCGTGACGTCCTTGGCCACTTCGGCAGCGTCCTGCTCCAGCTCGTCCGCGCCTTCTTTGACGCCCTTCTTGAACGAGGTGATGCCCTTGCCCACTTCACCCATCAACGAGCTGATTTTACCGCGGCCAAACAGCACCAGCACCACAACGGCGATCAGCAGCAGACCGGGAAGGCCGATATTGTTGAGCATGTCTCTTCTCCTTGTACGTCGACGCGTTGCGCCGGGAATGTGATCTGGGTCTGTGTCTACGCCTGCATGGCCCTGCGCAAAAGTGCGCCAGATCAATTCCGCGCTCAAAATTGATCCGATCACGCAAATTTTGCAGGCTGGCATTTCACAACTGACAGGTTTATGTCAGTTGAAGGGCATTAGGAACAGGGCATCGAAACCTGGTCAACGGAGAATCAAATGACCCATGTTGCTGAAATCGTCACCTTCACTCTCGCCAACGGGACAACACCGGAAGAGTTCGTCAAACTCAGCCAGGCGTCCGAGGCGTTCGTTCGCAACGCCCCAGGTTTTGCCCACCGTCAGCTGAGCCAGGGTGAAGATGGCCGTTGGACCGACTATGTAATCTGGACGGATATGAAGGCCGCCAAGGACGCAGCGGCGCAATTCCCGCAGCAAACCTTTGCCCCGGCCTTGATGGCCGCTATCCAACCCGACAGTGTCCAGATGCGCCACGAGAATGTGCTATGGAACATGACTGCATAAACGCGGTCCGGGCGGCGTGTCATGCGCCGCTCTGATCGTCTGTTCGACATCATTCAGATCCTGCGCGACGGCAAACTGCACCGCGCGCAGGATATTGCGGACCGGCTCGAAGTGTCGGCTCGTACAATCTATCGCGATATGGACACGCTGGTGGCCTCGGGTGTTCCGGTCGAGGGTGAGCGCGGCGTAGGCTATATGGTCCGCGAGCAAATCACCCTGCCCCCGCTGAACCTGACCCCGGCCGAGCTTGAAGCGCTGAACCTCGGCATGGCCATCGTGGCCGAAGCCGCAGACCCCGATCTGAAGGCCGCCGCAGAAACCCTGGCCGACAAGATTGACGCTGTACTGCCCACCCAGGTCGTGGCCGAGGCGGACACGTGGAAATTCGCCGTCTACCCGTTTGCCGACGCTGCGCGGGGGCTGGCGCATATGGCTCCGATTCGGTCCGCGATCAAAACCCGGCAGAAACTGCACCTGTCCTATCGCCGTATCGACGGCGTTCTGACAGACCGCACCATTCGCCCTCTTCATATGGAGTACTGGGGCCGCGTCTGGACCCTTACCGCATGGTGTGAGTTGCGCGAAGGGTTCCGCGTGTTCCGCATCGACCTGATCGAAGCTGTCTCACCCCTACCGGAAATCTTCGCTGACGAGCCCGGCAAAACACTGAGCGATTTCGACCCGCACGCCTAAACCCGGCTGTCAGGTATATGGCCCGAAATGGGCCATTCCCATCACTTCAGATAAGGTTCCGGATCGACGGATTCGAACCCTTTGCGCACCTCGAAATGGACATAGGAATTATCCCCACCCCGCAAGGATGCAATCTGCTCGCCTCGGCGCACACGGTCGCCCTTTTTAACCGTGATCTTGTCGACGTTTGCATAGACGGTCAGCAGGTCGCTGTTGTGTTTAACCACGATGATCGGCACTTGATCCGCATCTGCGGTGATCGCCGCAACGGTCCCGGCTTCGGCTGCCTTTACCGCAGCTCCCGACTGTCCGGCGATGTCGATCCCTTCATTCTTGCCCTTGTCATAGGTCCGAATTATCGTGCCGGTAACTGGCAATCCCAGGGCAGAATTACTTTGGTTTGTCGGAGCCTCGGCCGTCACGTCAGGCGCAGGTGTGGCCGGAGCGATCACCTCGTCCGGCAACGGTTGCGTGGCACTTGGCGGTGTCGGCGTGGGCGAGCCCTGGCCGGGTTGTGTCACATTGCTGGCGGGCACAGCCGCTTGTCTTGGAGCAGGCTGGTTCTTGATCGGGATTAACAGAAACTGATCCTCCCGCACGGTAAAGTCCGACCCCAACCCGTTCCATTCGGCCAGCGCATCAACTGGCACGTCGTAAAGCCGTGCAATGGTATAAGCTGTCTCGCCGCGTTTGACCTGGTGACGGATCGGCTCGGGCCCCGATGCCACAGGGGCCGGTGCAGGCGCGGTCGCAGGTTGGGCGGGCGCCAACGTCGATGTCCTAACCGAGCCATCTGCCGGCGCCTCATCAATCGCGGTTCCGGCTATCGAGGCGATATCCACCGAACTGGTCGAACTGACCGTGCGCGGCAGGGCGATAACCTCGCCGTCGCGCAATTTGTCCGTCGGTTTGAGACCGTTGAACACGGCCAACTCTCCCTCGGGCAAACCGACGCGGGCAGCAACCGAGGCGACCGTATCGCCGCGTTGCGCAACGGCCACCTGATAGTTCGGATAGGTGATGACCCCGCGCGCATCCGGTGCTGGCCGGTTCGCGGTCACCCCTCGCGCGGCATCTGCGGTCGAAAATCCGCCGACCTGCCCGCGCAGATCGTAGTCCAGCGGGCCTTCGCACCCTGCCAGAATCGCCAAAGCCGCCACACCTGTCACGCAGCGGAGCATCGCTGATTTGGAAACTGCTCTCATCTTACTGTCCTCAACGCCTGCCCGTGTTTTCCGGGGTTCCGGCGCATGTTGCAGAATATTCTTTTACGCCCCGTCCCGGCCAAGCCCTTCTAACAAGGGCACGAAACGAACGGGTAACAATTCGTCATAGTCCAGACCGGTCTCGGTCCGCCTGACCCGGATCAGGGTCTGAACCGCATCCGACTGTCCCACCGGCAAAACCATGATACCGCCGATTTTA
The DNA here is from genome assembly GCF_056539465.1 of Ruegeria sp. BB1. Classification (NCBI taxonomy): domain Bacteria; kingdom Pseudomonadati; phylum Pseudomonadota; class Alphaproteobacteria; order Rhodobacterales; family Roseobacteraceae; genus Ruegeria; species Ruegeria sp. BB1. The sequence goes on along the minus strand of NZ_JBQFVB010000001.1, from coordinate 362,852 downwards.
AGCTGCGCCAAGAGCGGCCCTGGAGGGTCTTCTGCCGCAGCCGTCACAATGATCCTGTCAAACGGGGCCTGTTCGGACAAACCAAAGGAGCCATCCGACAGCATCGCGGTAACATTGGTCAGCCCCAGCTCGCGAAACAGCGCACCAGTTTCGCGCACCAGTCGCTTGTGTCGTTCGACCGTATAGACCCGGCGCGCCAGTTTGGACAGGATCGCCGCCTGATAACCCGAGCCTGTACCGACCTCTAACACTGTATCGCGCGGGCGCACATCCAGCGCCTGGGTCATCAACCCAACAACAGACGGCTGGCTGATCGTCTGCCCGCAGGCAATCGGCAAAGGTGTGTCCTCATATGCGCGCTCGGCAAACAGACCTTTGACAAAGCGGCCACGATCAACCTGCTCCATCGCGGCCAGCACCCGCGCATCCGTCACCCCACGCGATCGCAGGGCAAACAGGAACTGCATGATTGTTTCTGGATCTGGTCCGGTCATTCGATCGTCTTCAATGCCTCAAGCGCGTCATGCGCCGTCAGATCCGCGCGCATCGGCGTGACCGAGATGTAGCCCGCCAGATTAACCGCCGCATCCGTGCCCGGCGCGGTTGGGTTGTGCTGATACCCACCCTTGATCCACAGGAACCGCCGCCCAGAGGGCGAACTGTGCGGCTCAACCGAGAAATGCGTATCGCGGCGATACCCTTGTGGGGCAATTCGGGTGCCCAGAACTTCGTCCGCGGGCACGGGCGGGAAATTCACGTTGTAGAACAGACGGTAATCGCCCTGCTCGGCCGGGGTCGCGTCCAAAATTTTCCTCACCAGATCCGCCCCGAACCGGGTCGCGGCCTCGAACGGATCGTCCAGCCCCAAGTTACGCGGACCAAAATATTGCGACAGGGCAATCGCCGGGATGCCCTGCAACGCGGCCTCCATCGCGCCACCGACAGTGCCGGAATACAGCGTGTTTTCCGCCGAATTGTTGCCCCGGTTCACGCCAGATAACACCAAATCGGGCGGCGCGTCTTTCATCACGTCGTGCAGACCGGCCAGCACACAATCGGCGGGCGAGCCCTCGGCGGCGAAACGCTGATCACCCAGTTTGGCGACCATCATCGGATGGGTATAGCTGATGCAATGGCCGACACCCGATTGCTCGAACGCAGGTGCAACCACCCAGACTTCTCCGTCGGGCCCAGCCAGATCGGCGGCAATCGCCTCAAGCGTGATCAGGCCCGGCGCGTTGATGCCGTCATCATTGGTCAGAAGAATACGCATTTGCCCCATCCACCGCAGCGTTTTGACCTTGATAGACCCGCCCCCGCGCGGCGGCAAGCAAAGCACGCCTGCAATCTGAGGCTTTCGAGCACCACTTTGGCCTAAACTACGTTTTCAGGCCCTAAATGGGGAAAACAAAGCACCGATCCCGGCGAATGGTCAGCCACATGACCCGTCCCGGATTTGGTACAAAAACATTCGGCACCGTGGCCTTCAGAACGGAACCATCATGGTCCATGCGGAACTCGACCAGGCTTTCGTTGCCTAAGAACCGCGCTCTCTCGACCGTACCGCGGGCCGCAACACCATCGGTTGCCGTCGGCAGCGGGCCTTTGCCATTGCGGTCAAAGTCCAACCGCACGTGCTGTGGCCGGAAGACAATCTCGACATCTGTGCCGTCGGGAATGCCCGGCGCCAGAAACTGACCAAAGGGTGTATCGGCCAACGCTCCATTCACTTGCGCCTGCAACACGTTGACATCACTGAAAAATGCCACAGCCGCCTTGTCGGCCGGACGGGTGTAGACGTTATAAGGTGCACCTTGCTGCACGATCTTGCCGCGGCGCATCAGTGCGATCTCATCAGCCATGCGCATCGCCTCTTCGGGCTCGTGCGTCACCAACACAACCGCGGCATCCTCTTCCTTCAGGATCGCCAGAGTCTCATCCCGGATACCGTCGCGCAGCCGGTTGTCGAGACCCGAGAACGGCTCGTCCATCAGCATGATCCTTGGACGCGGAGCCAGCGCACGGGCCAGCGCGACACGTTGTTGCTCGCCCCCGGACAGGTGATGCGGGAATTGGTCGATGAAGTGGATAAGATCAACTTTGCGCAGTAACTCATCAACGCGCGCGCGCTTTTCTTCTTTATGCCCCGTCAGGCCAAAGGCCACGTTGTCGGCAACACTTAAATGCGGAAACAGCGCAAAATCCTGAAACATCAGGCCGATCTCGCGGCGTTCGGGCGGAACCCGGAACACGGTGTCGCAGATCAGCTTGCCGTCGACATAGATCTCACCGGACTCCTGCATCTCAACCCCGGCGATCATGCGCAACGTGGTCGACTTGCCGCACCCCGAAGGCCCAAGCAGGCAAGTCACTTTCCCTGCTTCAACCGTCAAAGAGACGTCGTCAACTACAACCCGCCCCTCGTACCGTGCGTTAAGATTGCGAATTTCCAGACGAGGAGGAGTTACGTCTATTGTCACCGATGGGCCTCGTTGCCTTTTCCCGATCAAATTCATCGGTCTTAGGCGGGGATAGCAACCCCGCCCGTCCGGTGCAAGTGATCAGCAGCAGCCGCCCGAGGTAGCCTCGCCGGTCGACGCGCTCGTGATCGCGCCGGTGGCTTCAAACGGGCTTTCGCCGCCGCAACCATCGAAGATGCCATAATGCGTAGAGAAATCACCGATAAAGTCGAAATGCCGCGCGAAACGGGTATCGTTCAACATCATCCATGTATTGCCGCAGACCGGAAACACCTTGCCTGTCTCGATCGCGTGGTGGTCATCTAGTTCGAACAGATGTGGCGCGTGCGGGATGGTGCCTTTGTAGATGACGGCCTGCCCGTAATCCTCGCAAGCGGGTTCCAGTACGGACAGTTTGAACAGTCGATAAGTCGCCGACAGGAACTTCAGCGGTGCGACGCGTTCTTCCAGCACAGGGTTCTCGATGGTCAGCAGGCGGTGCGTGACGCGGCGTGGATCACCGAACCCCGCCTTGCGCGACATCGACAGAAAATCGTTCCAGTACAGTGCGCCGGACAGGCATTCGCCGTACAAAATTTCATCTTTGGCCATGGCCTGCGGAACACGACGGTCGGCGTAGACGTCCGAAAAATACATCTCACCACCCTCTTTCAGCAGACGATGGGCACCGCGTAGGACGGCCTCTTTGTCGGTGGCCAGATTGATCACGCAATTCGAGACGATGATGTCGAAGGAACTAGGTTCCAGGTCCAGCTCATCCAACTTTTCGATGTAGCCGTGATGGAATTCTACGTTGCTGGCGGCATGACCAAAGGCCTGCGCGTGGAAATCCTGATGCGCGCGGGCGACGTCTAGCTGTTCCGGCGTCATGTCGACCCCGACCACGCGACCCTTTTCACCCACCATCGCAGACAGGGCATAAACGTCGCGACCAGCCCCGCAACCCAGATCAAGGATGCTCATCCCCTCCAGATCCAGCGGCGCGATCAGGCCGCAACCATAGTAGCGCGTCAGCACATCATCATGAATTTTCGAGAGGATCTTTTTGACATGGTCCGGCATGTCATCGGGAGTACAGCAAGCGTTGGTTTGCAAATCCGCGCTGCCCTGAAGGACCTCGCCATAGTAATTCTGCACTGATTCATGCTTCATCGCAGCACCCCTTTCCTCACTGGCTGCTTCGCAGCTAATGCAGCACTGCCGCCTGTGCAACCACTGCTACCAATTTTGACAAAAGCGTGAGGGTCCTGCCCTAGCCCAGCAGGTCGAAATCGACCGAGGCGCGAACCCGCCCATTCACCTGAATCTCTAGCCGATGTGCGCCGGGGACCAGCTTGAACGTGGTCGCATTGCCTTTCAGCTTGTGTTTCTTGGTCAGACTCAGCGCACCATCGCGCAAGGTCGCCTGCTTCAGCTTATGCACCTTGGCCGAAGTTTTGCCGCCAGGGCGTTGAAAGTGAATGATATAGTCGACCAGAACAGGTTGATCCCCCGCACCGTTAAGCGAGACATCGAACTCAAGCGCCCCACCAATCCGCGCCTCTTGGTTTACCTGCACTCTTGCGGTTATATCGGCCTCGGGATCGAAGCCCAACGTCTTCATGGCACCGGGATGGCCTGCCTTCACCAGCCCCCGCAGCGTATGTGAGGTCATCCAGCGCAGTTCGTCCCGATCCTGTGTCCCGGTTTCGGACCAGTCCTGTAACCGGTCCAGCACCAGCGCAGGGTCTTTCTTGGTGATGTCGTTCAGATGGTTCGCCACAGACCGCGTAACATAGCGTGTTGGGTCACTATGCAGCCGGTCCAACAATGGCAGCGGGTCGGTCAGTTCCAGCCCTACCGCCTGCCCCCAAGGCAACCGTGGTCGTGTGCCTTCACTGACCAGACGGCGCACGTGATAGCTGTCATGCCCGCACCATAGTTCCATCCGCGCCATGACCTGATCCGGATAGCGGTTGAGGAATGGGCGAATGGCCCACTCCATCGAAAACCGTTGGGTCAGTTCTTCAAGCACGTCCAAAGCCAGATCAGGATACTCCAACCCCACTGAAACGATCCAATCCCCCAAAGGCGCAAAGATGAAATCACCGAAATCATCATCTGTTTTGGTTGGGTCCAAAGGCGGTGGCAGTGCGCGCAGAAGGGTTGGCGCGACAGTCGGCAGCTCTCCGGGTACGGCCTGTTGCAGGCAGTCGGCGATCCAGGCCATGCGCTCTTTCAGTTCAAGCTCCAGCAGCCGCGACATGACCTGCGCCTCGAATGCCTTGGCATCAAAGGATGGATCAGCATCGGCGAAAAGGTCCGCTAAAAAACAGGTCTTTTCCGCATTAAACAACTGATCTTTGAGCGAGAAGTTCTGTGCCATGACTCACATCGTCAGATTGGTTCCGCCACCGTCCAGCAGTATATTCTGCCCGACGATAAAGCCGGCGTGTTGCGAACACAAAAACGCGCAGGCCGCGCCGAATTCCTGCCGCGTCCCATACCGACGTGCAGGGATCGTCTCGGCGCGTTCGGCGCGCGCCTGATCCATGGAAATTCCTTTTTGTGCAGCCACGCCACCATCCAGCGACTCCGCGCGATCCGTCGCGTGAATGCCCGGCAGTAGGTTGTTGATCGTCACTCCACGCGGTGCGACTTGTCGCGCTGTACCAGCGACATAGCCGGTCAAACCAGTCCGCGCCGCGTTCGACAGACCCAAAGCAGGGATCGGCGCACGCACGGATTGCGACGTGATGTTGACCACCCTGCCCCAGCCCTTGTCCATCATCCCCGGCAATAAGGCTTTCATGAAGGCAATCGGTGTCAGCATATTTGCATCCAGCGCCTTGATGAAATCGTCACGATCCCAATCCGACCACAGTCCGGGTGGCGGGCCACCGGCGTTTGTCACAAGTATATCAACGCCCTGCGCGGCTTCGATAACTTGCGCCTGTCCGTCTACCGAGGTCACATCGCAAGCCACGGTTTTCACATCGACGCCATATTCGGACCGCAAACGAGCAGCTTCGGCATCCAACGCCTCGGCCCCGCGCGCGTTCATCACCAGATCAACCCCAGCTTCGGCCAACGCCTCGGCACAGCCTAAGCCCAGCCCTTTTGAGCTTGCACAAACCAGCGCGCGCTTTCCGCGAATTCCCAGATCCATCTGATCCTCCCCATCTGTTGTTGCCCGCATGTCTAGCACCGGCCAGACAGGGAAGACCAGAAGTCACAAAGCTTCAGTAAAAGAACTCTTCGCGCACGATTTTTCCGTTGGCGACGTGATAGATACCGACCTCTTTCATATCGAAGGTCTCACCACTTTCCTTAACCTTGCCCTGCACTTCGAAAATTACGGCAAAGCGATCGTCGCCGTGCAAATAAGGCTCACTGACCGACGCGCCCGAGACCTCATGCGCGCCTTCCCACCATTCGTGTTTGCCGCGGATGCCCTCGACGCCGTGTGTTTCACGCCCCATGCCTTCCATCTCTTGCGCTTCGACCGAAACGGCATCAGTCGCGTATAATTTGTTTAGGTTTTCCTTGGCCCGGTCCTCACGACACCCAGCGACCAGTTCGTCTGCGATTTCTTTCAAATTCATTGATCCTCTCCATCTTTTGTTCACTATTTGTTCTTATTGGCATAACCATACGATTCTGAACACCCCCTTTGTCTTGCTTCGGCAGGATTCCCCGCCTATACGCGCGTTCATGCTTGATACCGCCGCCAACCAACCCGTATTGCCGCCCGAGATTGCCCGACGCCGGACATTCGCCATCATCTCGCACCCGGATGCGGGCAAGACGACGCTGACTGAAAAGTTCCTGTTGTACGGTGGCGCCATTCAGATGGCCGGTCAGGTGCGCGCTAAGGGTGAGGCGCGGCGGACCCGGTCGGACTTCATGCAGATGGAGAAGGATCGCGGTATTTCGGTTTCCGCCTCGGCAATGTCGTTCGACTACAGGAACTTTCGGTTTAATCTAGTGGACACGCCTGGTCACTCGGACTTCTCCGAGGACACCTATCGCACGCTGACCGCAGTGGACGCCGCCGTTATGGTGATCGACGGCGCGAAAGGTGTGGAAAGCCAGACGCAGAAACTGTTCGAGGTTTGCCGCCTGCGCGATTTGCCGATCCTGACCTTCTGTAACAAGATGGACCGCGAAAGCCGCGATACGTTCGAGATCATCGACGAAATTCAGGAGATGCTGGCCATCGACGTCACCCCTGCCGCGTGGCCAATTGGCGTGGGGCGCGATTTCATCGGCTGCTACGACATGCTGCGCGATCGGCTGGAACTGATGGATCGCGCCGACCGTAACAAAGTGGCAGAAAGCATCGAAATCAATGGTCTAGACGATCCAAAACTGGCAGAACACGTACCCGAGCATCTGCTGGACAAGCTGCTAGAAGAGGTCGAGATGGCGCGCGAACTGCTGCCTGCGCTGGACCCGCAGGCAGTTCTTGAGGGGCACATGACCCCGATTTGGTTCGGCTCGGCCATCAACTCTTTCGGTGTCAAGGAACTGATGGAAGGAATCGGCGCCTATGGCCCTCAGCCGCAGGTCCAGTCCGCTGAACCCCGACAAATTGCGCCTGATGAAAAGAAGGTCGCCGGTTTTGTCTTTAAGGTGCAGGCCAACATGGACCCCAAGCACCGCGACCGGGTGGCGTTTGTCCGTATGGCAAGCGGCCATTTCAAACGTGGCATGAAGCTGACCCATGTTCGGTCGAAGAAGCCTATGGCGATTTCGAACCCCGTGCTATTTCTGGCCTCTGACCGCGAACTGGCCGAAGAGGCCTGGGCCGGAGACATCATCGGCATCCCAAACCACGGTCAGCTGCGCATCGGTGACACTCTGACCGAGGGCGAAGCGCTGCGCGTGTCCGGGATCCCGTCATTTGCACCGGAATTGCTGCAAACTGTCAGAGCGGCGGACCCACTGAAAGCCAAGCATCTGGAAAAAGCCCTGATGCAGTTTGCCGAAGAAGGCGCGGCCAAGGTTTTCAAGCCATCGATTGGTTCGGGCTATATCGTCGGCGTCGTTGGCGCGCTGCAGTTCGAAGTCCTCGCCAGCCGGATTGAGATGGAATACGGTCTGCCCGTCCGGTTCGAGGCGTCGCAGTTCACCTCTGCCCGCTGGGTGAGTGGTGAAAAGGCCGAGGTTGAAAAGTTCGTCAACGCTAATAAACAGCACATCGCCCATGATCATGACGGCGACATCGTCTATCTGACGCGCTTGCAATGGGATATCGACCGGGTCGTGCGCGACTACCCCGAGCTGAACCTGACAGCGACTAAGGAAATGATGGTTTGATCCGGGTCTTGTAGTTTGGGCACCGTTCTCTAGGGTTCCGAAGCATGGCGGATTTGGATCAGGAAAACTATCCCGGCGGCTTCTATTCGGTGATGCGCCATCTGGAACGCAAAGAAGTTCCTTATCGCGATCCACAACGTGTACTGCCGCCGCCGGACGTTGATCTGAGTGAACTTGCCCAAACACCCGTAGAAAAACCTGACCCGGACGCCAGCTTTGACCACAAGCAGGACGCGCGCAGGAAGTACCACGCGCTGCAGCAGGAATTTACTGGCCAATCGCTGCTGCATCTTGTTCACGCAATGTGCATCGCATTGCTGCGCCGGCATCCGTCACCGGCTGAGGCACGGGCGCTGTTTCTGCGGATGTGGCGGGAAAAGGGTTCAGAGTTGGCCCGGGACCTGCCTGTGCGTTGGCTTATTTCCTCGGCAACCACATTCGCCGACCATGGCGAAACACTGGATCAGCGCCTGGGCGGACAGGGTCTGTACCTGTTGTACGATCTGATCAAGCTGCATGATAGCGAGCGTCGGGTATCCCTTCGTCCAAACGATCAAGCCTTTAATATCCAGGGTGAAAAACACCACGACGTTCCATTGGCATTCGGCATGGCGGGCTATTCGCTAAGGAATGGCGATCTGGATCGCAACCTTTTGGCACGCCTTTGGCGTCATGCAGAAAACGACGCGGTGTTGCGCCCGCTGGGGTACCGGATGTTGAAACTGGTGATGTACGACCCGCGCAGCATTTTTGGGCGTATCCAGCACTACAAGACCCGGCAGTCCCTGTTGGATCACATTGATGACTGACGGCTCTGGCTGGGGCATTGTTTCAACGGTTCGGGGCCCTGCCCCGGATATCCTGCGATTTGTTGCCTATCACCTCGATCTTGAGGTCGACCGGCTGCACATCTATCTGGATGAACCCAATTCCAAAGCTTTCGATGCCCTGGTTCGGCATCCGAAGGTCGACGTGCAAACATGCGATGAGGCCTTCTGGGCCAGCCGCAAGCGTGAACGGCCCGAACGGCATCAAAACCGTCAGACCGCAAATGCGTCATTCACCTATCGCAAGACCAATCTGAATTGGTTGGCCCATATCGACATGGACGAGTTTCTGTGGACGGACCGTCCCATTCCCCAGCAACTGACCGATGTTCCCAACCACATCCCCGCTGTACGTGTCCGCCCGATCGAAGCCGTGGGCGGTGGCACGGATCTTTTTAAGGCGCATCTTCCAAAGACCCCCCACCGTGACGCCCTCGTACAATCGCTGTACCCGCGTTATGGCGCGTTTGTTTTGGGTGGGTTCTTCAGCCATTTGCAAGGTAAGCTGATCGTCCGGACGGGCTTGAAGAAACTGAGTTTTCGTATCCACAACCTGTTCCAGGAAAAAACACTCTTGCCCTGCAAGTTCGAATTGCCGGGGTTGGAGCTGTGCCATCGACACGCCCCCGACTGGGAACATTTTAAGGCTCACCTTCGATTTCGCCTGGCGCGTGGCTCGTATCAGCCAGGAATGTCCCTGAATGTTCCACGTGAACGGGGCGGCATGAACATGAACGAATTACTCAGCTGGATCGAGGCCGAAGGCGGCATGGATGGGCTGCGTGCATTTTTTGACGAAATCAGCGGTGCAGACCCCGACGTGAGAACCCGTCTGGAACAACATGACCTGATCCGATATCGGCCCCTGGATTTGGACGAAAAAGTCAGGAAACACTTTCCCGGAAGTGACTGAATTGTTGCGAGAAATCCGCAGAGAGAGCACAGTAAAAACCTTAAAGAGGTCTTCATTTGACCATACCCGGCGTTTTTGTTATGTCCCCCTCCAAGCCGAAATTGCGCAATGCAGCGTATGGCCATCCGGGCCCGGCACACCTTTGACGCGCGGGCCAGGTCTAATGTCCGCATGAACCGGACTTACATGACAAAATTTAACGAACTGAACCTGAACCCGAAGGTCCTCAAAGCCATTGAGGAAGCCGGATACGAATCCCCCACCCCGATCCAAGAAGGCGCAATTCCACCTGCGCTGGAAGGTCGTGATGTATTGGGGATCGCCCAGACCGGCACAGGAAAAACTGCAAGCTTTACGCTGCCGATGATCACAATGCTGGCACGGGGCCGCGCGCGCGCGCGGATGCCACGGTCGCTGGTGCTGTGCCCGACACGGGAACTGGCTGCACAGGTCGCCGAGAATTTCGACACCTATAGCAAACACCTGAAACTGACCAAGGCGTTGTTGATCGGAGGCGTCAGCTTCAAGGAACAGGACGCACTGATCGACCGTGGCGTCGATGTTCTGATCGCAACTCCCGGCCGACTGCTGGACCATTTCGAACGCGGCAAACTGCTGTTGACCGGCGTGCAGATCATGGTCGTGGACGAAGCTGACCGGATGCTGGACATGGGTTTTATCCCCGATATCGAGCGCATCTTCTCGCTTACGCCGTTCACCCGCCAGACGCTGTTCTTTTCGGCCACCATGGCGTCCGAGATTGAACGCATCACCGACACTTTCCTGTCTGCCCCCGCGCGGGTCGAGGTTGCCCGACAGGCGACCGCCTCGGAAACCATTGAACAGGGCGTGGTCATGTTCAAAGGCGGCCGTCGCGATCGAGAGGCCAGCGCCAAGCGCAAGGTCTTGCGCGCACTGATCGATGCCGAGGGTGAAAAATGCACCAACGCGATCATCTTCTGTAACCGCAAGACAGACGTTGATATCTGCGCAAAGTCGCTAAAGAAATACGGCTATGACGCCGCCGCGATCCACGGCGATCTGGACCAATCACAGCGGATGAAAACGCTGGACGGTTTCCGCGACGGCTCGTTGCGGTTGCTGGTTGCCTCGGACGTGGCTGCGCGTGGCCTTGATGTCCCGTCGGTCAGCCATGTTTTCAATTTCGACGTCCCCGGCCACCCCGAGGATTACGTTCACCGCATCGGCCGCACCGGTCGTGCCGGGCGCGATGGCAAGGCGATTACTATCTGTTCGGGTCGTGACGAAAAAGCGCTGGCTGCGATTGAAAAGCTGATCCAGAAGGACATTCCAAAGCTCGACAATCCGGTCAAGGACGAACCCAAAGCCGACACGCAGAAGCCTGAGAAAAAGACCAAGTCTGCCGACACGCAAAAGAGCGAAGGCAAAAAGAGCGACCGCAAAAAGGACAAAGAACCTAAAGGTCGCGGCCGTCGTTCGGATAACGGCAACGCGGTTGTGGGCATGGGCGATCACCTGCCCAGCTTCATTGCCCTAAGCTTTGCCGAGCGCCGTGCTGGTTAAATCGCCAGCACCAGCGCCAGGATCGACAACCCCAACAACGCCATCCCGGCGATCTCACGCCGGGTAATGGTCTCGCGGAAAAACAGGATCGATGCGAACAGGCTGAGCAACAGCTCGACCTGCCCCAGCGCTTTGACATAGGCCGCGTTCTGCAAGGTGAACGCAAAGAACCAGCAAAACGATCCGCCCAGACTGGTCAAACCGACAAACACCCCTGTTCGACGTGTCTGCCACACCGCAAGCAGTTCGGCCCGGTCGCGCCACAGCAGCCATAGCGCCATGCTGAGGAACTGGAACGTCACAACCGCGGCCAGAGTGATCAGAGCGCGAAACCACGCGTCGATATCACCCAATTCAAGCGACGCACCCCGGTAACTGACGGCGGAAAAGGCGAACAATACGCCTGACCCCAACCCTAGGCGCGAGGCCCGGTTGGTCAGATGTTTCCACCACGCCCCGTCGCCTCCGGGTGATTTGGACAGCAAAAGCACCGCCATCAATCCCAGCAAGATCGCAACCAGACCCCCGTACGAGATCTGATCGCCCAGCACCAGAAAACCGACAATGGCGGTCTGAATTACTTCGGTTTTCTTAAAGGTAATCCCAACCGCAAAATTTCGTTGTTTGAACAAAGCGACCACGCAGATCGTTGCCAGAATTTGCGCGGTGCCACCGATGACAGCGTATACCCAGAACCACCCCGTCAGCGGCGGCAGGCTGAAGCCAGTCACTTGCAGCGCCACAATCAGCCCCAAAAGCGCCAGTGGCATCGAATACGCGAACCGGGCAAACGTCGCCCCGGCCGCACTTAGCTTTACGGTGCTGAGGGATTTTTGCAGCATGAACCGCACTGTCTGGAACGAGGCGGCAGCAATTGTGATGGGAATCCATAAACTCATGGCCCCCTTGTGTCGCTAAATCAAGACTTTGGCCAGAGAGGATGTTCCACCGGATCCTTGGCCCGCAGGAAATACGCCTTAAAGATCTGCGCGTAAGACCGGTAGACATAAGCCTCATTCCGGGTCTGATACCGGTCTTTGCTGGCGCGATATAGCGCAGGCAGGCGGTACCACGGCGCACCAGGATTCATGTGATGAACCACATGCAGGTTGTTGTTTAAAAACAGAAAAGCCAGCAACCCACGATCTTCGATAATCACAGTACGGGCCTGCGGATTTTCATGCGCGCGGTGTTCAAGGAAGGTGCGGATCTTCACCAGCCCCAGCCCGATATAGGCGGACAGAACATACGCCCAAATCGGCATTGCCGAGTGCCCGACCACCCACAAAACCAAGGCCACCCCAACCAGATGCAGCGCCCAGGCCCGCAGGATGCCAAGGTCGCCCAGCAACGCACCGCGCAATTCATTCCGCGTGAATATGAATTGGCCAATCGCCGGACCCAGCACCATGCGCCCCAACAATGTGTTGTTCACAGACAGCAGCCATCGCTGCCACCCGGCCAATGCGCCCCAGACCTGTGGATCCAGATAGTTGGTTTCAGGATCGTCATAGGGGTCGGTCAACGTCTCATCCCGGTGATGGGCCAGATGCAGGTCGCGGAACCTCTGATACGGGATGAACAGGGTCAGAGGCAGCGCCATCAGGCCCTCATTCAGCCATTTTGTACGAAACGGGTGGCCGTGCAGCGCCTCATGCGTCAACGAGGAATGGAGCGCCGCAACCAGACCCATCACCGGAATTGCCAGCCAAACCGGCATCAGGAAAATCACCGCCAACCACGCCCCATAGCAAGCCAGGATCAGGGCGAACGTGCCCCATTCGGGTGTAGCGGGCCTAGACATTGCGCCCCCATGAGATTTTGGCCCAGACGCGCTCGTAAATAACGTACATCGTCAATCCGATGGCCGTATTTACAATCGCCAGTGTCCCGCCCACAGCCGCCGAGCCAGTCGCGACCAGCCCGACCAGTGTCATCACCAGCAAGCCCATCGCATTCCACAGCACCGCTTTCACGACTGATCTGCGCCGTGTTTCCATTCCGTCACCCATATTATTGTTGTGTCTTCAAAATTACGGGTCACGGCATCCGTTGAAAATTCTGAATATGATTAACAAAACTCATCAACTGTGATATTTTTAAACATATGCAGGAAAAAATCGACAAAAGAGACCGCGCGGCACAGTTCCGTACTCGCCTAGCACGGGCGATGGAGGAGCGACACGTCAGTCAAAGTGCGCTGGCGCGTCAGATTGCGGTGGACCGTTCGACCGTATCGCAGCTTTTGACGGGTGAAGGCGCGCGCTTGCCAAATGCACATGTGGTAGGCAGTTGCGCCTCGGCGCTGGGGGTTTCGGCGGATTGGCTTCTGAGCCTGTCCGACCGACCCGAAAGCGCAGCGGAATTGTTGGCCAGCTCGCTGACAATGACCGAAGCACCACGTGCGCTGGTGGATGAGCGCATCTTTGAGTGGCATCAAGAAGCCGCAGGGTACAAAATCCGTTATGTTCCAGCGACTTTGCCCGACATGTTAAAGACCCGCGCGGTGCTGGAGTGGGAATATGCCCCGCATCTGGGGCGGACGGCGGATCAGGCCATCGGTGCCTCAGCTGACCGGCTGATGTGGATGCGCAGCGCGCAATCCGACTATGAAATCGCCATGCCGCTGTATGAAATCGATAGTTTCGTCCATGCGCGGGGCTATTACGACGGTCTTTGTCCCAAAATCCGGTTGGAACAGATCGACCATCTGCTGGAGATTTGCCAACAGCTCTACCCGCGTCTTAGAATCTATCTGTTTGACGCAAAACGGCTTTATTCCGCTCCGGTCACGATCTTCGGCCCTTTGCTGTGTGTTTTCTACGCCGGCAGCCACTATATGGCCTTTCGGGACCGTGATCGGATCGAAACCTTCACCCGCCATTTCGACCGACTGGTTCGCGAGGCTGACCTGACTGCGCGCGACTTCACAGAACACCTTAAACGGCTGCGCACGCAAATTTCCGACCACTAAGGATGCACCTAAGCCTGTCTTGTGCTATCGTCGTTCGGCGCGAACCTTCGGGTATTCCGATCACAGACGGAGGACGACAGGAATGGACGCACTACAGACCGCTCAATACGCACGGGCCTTATATACTGTTCACGGCGACCGGGCCGAGGCGGAAGCCGCACAAAAGATGCGCGAATGTGAAGCCGCCGGAAATAGACAGGAAGCGCTAGACTGGCAAGCTGTCCGCCAGACCATCCGCCAAATTCGCGGGCCAAATCAGGGCTAGCTTCAGCGTTTCGAAAAAGCCCTGCCCCAAGCCGATCACCAATGCCCTTATTGCGCCAGGGCATTGGGGTTCTGTGTGTTTTCTAAACCGAGTTAGATTTTCGGATCTGGATTCACCGTGTGCCCATCCACGGCAATAACCTGCCCCGAAACAAGCCGCGCCGCATCCGAGGCGAGGAACACGGCCATGTTTGCGATATCGTGACCTTCAACAAAGCGTCCCATCGAGGTACCCGAAGCATACCCAGCATAGACCTGATCGCGGGTCATACCTTTTGCGGCCGCTTCACGCGCCAGCACACCCTCCATCCGTGGGCCTTCAACCGCTCCAGGACAAATTGCATTGGCGCGAATACCGTGGGGGCCAAGTTCCATCGCAAGGGTTTTCATCAAACCGATCACCGCCCATTTCGCCGCTGCATATGGCGCGCGGTACGGGTACCCGTATTGACCAGCAGTTGACGACGTCAGGGTGATGCTGCCCGCCTGCGCGGTCTTCATCAAAGGGGCTGCATGTTTCACGGCCAGAAAAGCGCCCTCGAGGTTGACCGAAACGCAGGTCCGCCAATCTGCCAACCCGATATCCTCGATCGCGTTTGTCGGTCCTGCCGTGCCTGCATTGGCGCACAGCGCATCCAATCCACCTTCGGCTGCGATATCCTGAAAAACGGCACTCATATCGGACTCACTTGCGGCATCGGCGCGACGAGCCTCCCAGTGATCCGGCACCGTATTCAAAGCAGCCTCGTCAATATCCGTGATCCAAACACCATAGCCTGCATCATCAAATGCTTCGGCCATGGCACGGCCAACGCCCGAGGCGCCAGCTGTAATCAGAACCTGCCGGGTCATGCGGGTTTCCGGATCGCGGCGCCCGCGCCTTCGGGGTAGGGCAACCCTGCCTGCGCCTCGGCGATCCGCGTCATGGAGGCCTCGATTTCCGGCGACGGTGCGCTGGGGCGACGAGATTCAAGGCTGACATGCAGCAGGAAGCTTTCGCCCGTGGCCAGCAGCTTGTCGCCCTCATACATGCTGTGGAACACGTGCAGTTTCTTGCCCTGCCCCAACAGCATCTGCGTGCGCACTTCGATCTTGGCGCCTGCGTGTGCTTCGTCGACATACCGGATGTGGTTTTCAGCGGTGAAATAGCTGCCGCCCGAGGTGATGTAATCCGCGTCGCAGCCGATGATCTCCATGAACCGGTCGGTCGCGGCGGCGAAGGCTTCCAGATACCGCGCCTCATTCATGTGGCCGTTGTAATCGGTCCAGTCCAACGGCACCGCGCGGGCCAGTGTCAGGATCGGCTGGCTCAGGTCCGCCTGTTCCAGCGTTGGCAACGCGCCGGGTTTCAACAGCGCGTCATGCTGGTTCAGCACCGCCCCTGCGCCATAGTTCTGCGCTTTGAGCGCGCGCATCATGCCCACAAGATTATTGTCGCGGATCCGCTCCAGCTCGCGGATCGAGTGCATACCCGACTGCGCGTCCGACTGATCCGCGATCAGGTCGACCAGTTCATCAGTAAAGTCCGGCACGTCCATCAACTTGGTCCACGGCCATTTCAACGCTGGCCCGAACTGAGCCATGAAGTGCCGCATCCCGGCCTCACCTCCGGCCACGCGATAGGTTTCAAACAAGCCCATCTGCGCCCAGCGAATGCCAAAGCCCATGCGGATGGCCTCGTCGATCTCTTCGGTCGTGGCGATGCCGTCTTTGACTAACCACAATGCCTCGCGCCAAACGGCTTCAAGAAATCGGTCAGCGATATGCGCGTCGACTTCTTTCTTGATGTACAGCGGGAAAAACCCGACGGACTTCAGCAGTTCTTGCGCCTTGGCAACCATCTCGGCCGAGTTTTTGCCGGTTGGGACCAGCTCAATCAACGGCAGCAGATAGACCGGATTGAACGGGTGCGTCACCACGATCTGCTCGGGCCTCAACGCGCCCTCCTGCAATTCGGAGGGTTTAAATCCGCTGGTCGAGGAGCCTATGATCGCATCTGGATCACAAACCTCCTGCAACCCCTTGTAGACCTTCAGTTTCAGGTCCAGCCGTTCGGGCACGCTTTCCTGTATCCAGGCGGCACCCTGCACGGCCCCCGCTATATCTTTGTAGAACGTCAGAGACCCCTCGGACGGCAATGGCACATCGCTCAGCCCCGGCAAGGAGCGGCGCGCATTATCCAGAACCTCACCAATCTTACGCTCAGCCTCGGGGTCCGGGTCGAATACCCGGACGTTCCAGCCGTTCAGTAGAAATCTTGCGGCCCATCCGCCGCCGATGACGCCGCCGCCAATGATCGCTGCTGTTTTTGTCATTGCTTAACTACTTTCAGTTCTTGAGGGTCAAACCCATTTTCACTCAAATTGTCTTGCGCCATCGCCTGTTTTTCTTGAGTGATTGACCTGTGCCTGCTCAGTACGATGGCAAACACACCGTCCTCGCGCGCCAATACAACCAGTTCTGCTCCCGCACTCACGTACATGATGTGTGTCTTCGCCGGGCTTGCTGAAGTGATGTCGTACTCGAATGCAGTCCCGGATCGCCGGGTCGGCACGCTCAGGTGGTTTTCATAACAACCGTCCGCTCCGGAGGTGTATCCCGAGCAGTCAGTTCTATCCGGATCTTGCAATTGATAGCTAGGGATTGGCTGGTCCAACAACCTAACCATATACCGTTGCGCACCTTTGCTTTTGCGCCCGATCGCGGCGACTTCGAAATACGGCTTATCAAAGATCGACCAATTCACCGTTTCGACCGGTTTAAATGTCGATTGATGCCCTCGTAAACCGTCATTGCCCACCGAACTGCACGATGCAAGCAAGCTAGCGAACAAACAAGCGACGGCGTGCGAAGGAACCCAGCGGTACATATTTGCACTTAGCCCTTTGGCGCCCGCTTCACTAGCCCCAACTTGTCACGCACTTCCTGCGCACCGATCACCCGCGCGCCCATGTTCTCGATAATGGTTCCGGCGCGTTCGACCAGTTGCCAATTCTCGGCCAGCACGCCCTTGTCCAGCCACAGGTTATCCTCAAGCCCGACGCGCACGTTGCCGCCCGCCAATACAGCCGCCGCGGCATAAGCCATCTGATTGCGGCCCAGAGCAAACGCGCTGAACGTCCAGTCATCCGGCACGTTGTTGACCATCGCCATGAAGGTGTTCATGTCATCCGGCGCGCCCCACGGCACGCCCATGCAAAGTTGCACCAAAGCCGGGCTGTCCAGAACACCGTCCTTCACCAGCTGCTTGGCGTACCACAGATGGCCGGTGTCAAAGGCTTCGATCTCGGGCTTCACGCCCAAATGTGTCATCATCCGACCCATCGCCTGCAGCATGCCCGGCGTGTTGGTCATGACGTAATCGGCTTCGGCAAAGTTCATGGTGCCGCAGTCCAGCGTGCAGATCTCCGGCAGGCATTCCGCAACATGTTCGACCCGCGCGGCTGCACCGATCATATCAGTCCCATCCTCGCGCAGCGGCAGCGGAGATTCGGTTGGGCCAAACACCATGTCCCCACCCATCCCGGCGGTCAGGTTCAGAACGACGTCAACCTCAGCCTCGCGAATGCGGTCCGTGACTTCGCGATACAAGTCCAGACGGCGGCTGGGTACACCGGTTTCAGGGTCACGTACATGGCAATGCACCACCGCCGCCCCGGCCTTGGCTGCGGCAATCGCACTGTCGGCGATTTGCTTGGGTGAGCGCGGCACATGTGGGCTGCGATCCTGTGTCCCTCCCGAGCCGGTAACGGCGCAAGTGATGAAGACTTCGCGGTTCATTTCCAGAGGCATTGTGTTTTCCCCAAGTTATACCCGGTTTTGCCGTGAGTTTTCCCCAGGCTTCTCCACGGATTCCGATTTGCGTTCACCCCGACTCTGACGCAGCCTTGTGGAAACACTTGCCAGAATGCGAATCGAACTTGATGAAATCCGCAAAAAACATACTCCAACCCGAACATCGCGCCCTGAAAACGGCTGTGCTGGTTCTGGACGAATGCAACACGCTCAGCTTCGCCTCGGCCGTTGATCCGATGCGGGCTGCCAACCGTCTGGCAGATCGCCCTGCTTTCGACTGGGACTACGTGACCGCCACGACAGAGCCTGCAATGTTGACCAGCGCACTGAACGTACCGGGTGTTCCGCTGGCACGGTTGCAAAGCTGCGATCTGATGATCGTTGTCGCGGGGTTCCAACTGGCCCGACACGCCACACCCAGTCTGCTGGCCGGACTGCGCCGTATTGCCGGCACTGGTGCCACCATGGCGGGCATCGACGGAGGCCCCTGGCTGTTGGCCGAGGCTGGCCTGCTGGATGGGCACGCAGCCACAACTCACTGGGAAGACTTGGACAATTTCGCCACCCGATTCCCCGATGTTGACGTTCGCCCCGATCGTTTCACCGTATCCGGCAATCGCCTGACCTCAGGTGGCGCTATCCCAGCGGTCGAAATGATGCTGCACATTATCGCTGCCCGCCACGGCGCCGGTTTTGCTGCCCGCGTCTCGGGTCTGTTCCTGTACGACGGTGCGCCCGAGCCCACAAAACCGCAAAGCCGGACCGGTGCCCCACACCGCCATACGGCGCTGACGGCCAAGGCGAACACCTTGATGGAATCTTCGCTGGACGAGCCGCTGCCACTGGCGGACATCGCCGAAACCCTCGGCACCAGCCCCCGCACCCTACAGCAGCAATTTCGCCTGCGCCTGAACACAACGCCGCAAGACCACTATCTGCAATTACGCTTGGCCGAGGCCCGCCGCCTGGTTACCGACACCGACATGCCGCTGATGGATGTGGCCCTGGCTACGGGGTTCGCCTCACAATCCAGCTTTGCACGTGCTTTCCGTACCGCACACGGCCTCTCGGCCCGTGACCTGCGGCAGGAACGCATCCAGCCCACCCATCACTGAGGAATCCGCTTCAGCTGGCTAATAGAATCTCGGGGAGGCGTACCTCGTGCAGCGGAGGCAGATCCACTAGAACGGCATAGGATGCGCGCGGTGCGCCTGACCGATTTCTGCCACGACCTCATCGGACAGCCGCAAGTCCTTACCGGCCAGGATATGCTCCAGCTGTGCCACCGAGGTCGCGCCGAAAATAGCGGACATCATGAACGGCCGCGTCTGACACCAGGCCAGTGCCATATGCACCGGGTCCAACCCATGCCGCTCAGCAATCTCCAGATAAGCCGCCACGGCACCAAACACGCGTGGACCGGTGCGCCCGCCCATCTCGGGCACCAGCGACATACGTGATCCGACGGGTACCGCATCACCCTGATACTTGCCGGTCAGAAATCCCGCCCCCAAGGGAGAAAAGGCCATCAAGCCCACATCTTCATGCACACTGAGTTCCGCCATATCAGTATCGAAGTGCCGGCATAGAATCGAATACTCATTCTGAACCGAGGCCACACGCGGCGCGCCCATCTGCTCGGCAATCCGCAGCCATTGCGCCGTACCCCAAGCGCTTTCGTTGGACAGGCCAAAGGCGCGGATATTGCCCTTGTCGACCTGTACTTGCAGGGCCTCAAGGCAATCCTGCATGTTGTCCAATACTTCGTTGGTGTTGTGTCCCGAGGGTGAATAATTCCAGTTCTGGCGGAACATGTAACTGCCCCGGTTCGGCCAGTGAAACTGATAGAGATCAATGCAATCCGTGTGCAGTCGCCGCAGTGAGCCTTCGATCGCTTCGGGGATCGTCTTTCCCGAAATCTGCGCACCATCGCGGGCGTGGGCGAACCCTGCCCCCGAGTGTTTGGTTGCCAGTACGTAATCTGCACGACGGGACGGGTTGGCAGCGTTCCAGCTGCCCAGAATCTCTTCGGTCCGACCGACGGTTTCCCTTGCGATCGGGTTCACCGGATACATCTCCGCCGTATCAACGAAATTGATCCCGGCTGCCAGCGCCATATCCAACTGCTTGTGACCATCCGCCTCGGACGTCTGTGTGCCAAAGGTCATCGTACCCAGACATAAGTCTGTCACCGAAATTCCCGTGCGGCCTAATGGTCTTGTTTCCATCTGTCAGTCTCCGGAAAGCTTTTAAGTTCAGCCCCTTACGCCTCGGCCTTCTTCTCCCACCGGCCCGATTCCTCGGACCAGTATTGCGCCGAACAACCCGCGCTAGTTAGTGCTTTCCACTGGCCGCGCGCCTGCTGGACAGCCATATCATCATTGCCATCGAACAGGATGCAGACACGCTCCAGCGAAGCCACCTCATCGGCGTTTACCGGCGCGCCGTCCACGGCCATGACACAGGTCGGTTCATTGGCTGCCTCTGGCCCGGTCGTCAGCAAAACAGGCTGCGCCGCGTCATGCGGGCCACCTTCGCGCCCATGTGGCAGGAACCCGTCATCGGGCCCCAGCCACAGCTTTTCATCCAGCCAGTCCATCCGTGCCGGATCTGTGCCCCGCACGGCAATCTTCCACCCAGCCTGCCGCGCCTTGTCCAGCAGCACCGGCAAGGTGTGTTCCAAGGGCTGACGGGTCAGGTGGTAGAAATAGACGGCCCCCATACGATTACTCGAAGTTATCCTGCACCAAACGGCTGAGCGCGCGAACGCCCCAGCCGGTTGCCCCTTTGGGCGCATAGGATGTTTCCGACGACACCGAGGCCACGCCCGCAATATCGAGGTGAATCCAAGGCGTTTCTTCTTTCACAAAACGCTGCAGGAATTGCGCCGCTGTGATCGAGCCTGCCGGGCGACCGCCGACATTTTTCATATCAGCAATGCGCGACTTCAACTGTTTGTCATACCCCTCGCCCAGCGGCAGGCGCCACGCGCCTTCATCCTCGGCCTTGGCCGATTTCAGGAAGGCATCGCAGAACGTGTCATTGTTGGAAAATACACCGGCATTCTCGTGGCCCAGACCAATGATCACCGCGCCGGTCAGCGTGGCCAGATCGATCATGCCCACCGGTTGGAACCGCTCTTGCGTGTACCACATCACATCGCAAAGAACCAAACGCCCTTCGGCGTCGGTGTTGATGATCTCAACCGTGTCGCCCTTCATCGACTTGACCACATCGCCCGGACGGCTGGCATTGCCGGACGGCATGTTTTCGACCAGTCCGACCAGACCGACCACGTTGGCCTTGGCCTTGCGCTTGGCCAACGCACGCATGGTGCCTGCGACAACGCCCGCACCGCCCATATCCATGGTCATGTCTTCCATGCCGCCTGCGGGTTTCAGCGAGATACCACCGGTGTCGAACACGACACCCTTACCCACCAGAGCCAGTGGCGCGTCGTCCTTGTCACCGCCGTTCCACTGCATCACCACAACCTTCGAGGGGCTGACCGAACCCTGCCCGACGCTCAGCAGCGTACGCATACCCAACTCGGCCAGTTTGTCCTCTTCCAGAACCTCAACCTCAAGGCCCAGCTCCGCCATCTCGGCCAAACGGTCGGCGAATTCAGTGGTGGTCAGGACGTTTGCAGGCTCGTTGGTCAGATCACGGGTCATCCGCACCCCATCGGCCACGGCGTATTGTGGGGCAAAGGCGGCTTCGACCTCGTCGGGTTTCTGGTGACTGATGGTGACGGTGCCAACCTCTTCCGCCTCTTTGGTCTTGTGCGCGTCGAAATCATAGGTGCGCAGCACGATGCCCATCGTCAGATCTTCGGTCCGGACCTGATTGCCTGCCATCACCAGCACGTCCTTGCCCCCTGCCAGCTTGGCCAGCGCCGCGCCCGCCTTGCGGGCCTCGGCCGGATCAGGACGGCGGGGCAGGATCACGATATCCAGCGCCTCGGCCGCCATTCCACCAGGCCAGGCCATCGAGATCACATCGCCCGTCTTTGCCTTTTCAAACCGGGGACTTTCCACCAGACGCGCCACCGCACCACGGGTCAGACGGTTGGCTCGGCGCACCGCGGGGCTCATCTTGCCGTCCGATGGGATGATTACCGCCACCCGGCCTTCGGCTTGCGCCATTGCATCGGTATCAAAGGGCTGAAACCGGATCGGGACAAGACTGCTCATTGCGAACTCCTCAAAAACTGTTCCCCAAGACCTAGCCCGCACCGCGCGGCTTGACCAGATAGCAGTTTTCCCCGCGTGCCAATTGCATTACAGTCGCGGAAAAATTCCGGCAGGATCGGGGGAGAACGAATTGGCGAGACAGGGCAGGCATATGCCGTTGCGCATCCGCGCAGGCGAAGGTGATTCTGGCCTTTTCGGTGCCGATTTCACCTGCTGCCGGATCAAGGCGGAGGCACAATCGTGATCCTCGACCGCTATTTCGCCCGCCGGTTCATGCAGAGCTTTCTGGTCATTGGCGGCATTTTTCTAACGTTGCTGATTCTAATCGATCTGGTCGAACAAGCCCGTCGGTTCAACTCAGAGGGGCTGTCCTTTGGCACGCTGCTGCACCTGACCTTGCTGAACTCACCCGCAGCGATCAGCGAGATGTTGCCCTTGCTGGTTATCCTTGCCACCATTGCATTGTTCATCGGCTTGGCGCGCAATTCCGAACTGGTGGTGACACGCGCCATCGGGCGGTCCGGTATCCGGGCGCTGCTGGCTCCGGTCACGTTGGCATTGATCATTGGGACCCTCGCGGTGGCCTTGCTGAACCCGATCACCGCCGCCACGTCCGAGGAGTACCGACGCCTGTCTGATGCCTACAAAGACAAAGGCAACTCGGCGCTGTCGATCACCAGCGAGGGGCTTTGGTTGCGGCAGGGTTCGGAAAATGGGCAATCGGTCATCCACGCGCGAGGCACCACAAATGCGGATGCGTTGGAACTAACCGGCGTAACGATCGTTACATTTTCGCCGGATGGTAAACCAACACAGCAAATCAATGCCAATCGGGCACAGCTGTCGAACGGGTCTTGGATATTGCACAATGCCAAGATCTGGTCTCTGGCGGATGATATGAACCCCGAGGCGACGGCTCAAACACATCAGCGCATCGAAATTCCCACCACGCTGACGCGCCAGCGCATTCTGGACACACTGGGCCAGCAGGATTCCGTATCCGTCTACGACTTGCCACAGCTTATCCGTGATCTCCGCGAAGCCGGATTTTCCACCAAGCAATATGAGGTCTGGTTGCAGGTTCAACTTGCGCGGCCGCTCTTTCTGGTGGCCATGGTGATGATCGGCGCGGCCTTTACCATGCGCCATGTCCGTTTTGGTGGCACCGGTATCGCGGTTCTGTCCGCAGTGCTTTTGGGATTCTCAATCTACTTCGTTCGCAACTTTGCCCAAATACTCGGAGAAAACGGTCAATTGCCAATCTTCGTCGCAGCCTGGGCTCCGCCCTTTGCAGCCATTCTTCTTTCCCTTGGCCTTCTTCTCCATGCGGAGGACGGCTGATGCGGCTCATATCAAGTCTTTTGCTGTCCGGCGCTGTGGCTCTGGCAATGCCAACAGGTGCCGCCGCCCAGACCCAATCAGCCCCTGGCCCGGCGCAGGATACCCAGCAAGAGGACCAGCCCGCCCTGCTGGTGGCTGACGAAATCTTCATCACACCCGAACGCGTGCTGGTGGCTGAAGGCAATGTCGAAGCTTTTCAGGGTGACATCAAAATCACCGCTGACCGCATCACCTATGACCGCGATACCGGCGCGCTGACACTTGAGGGGCCAATCCGTATCGATCAGGCCGGTGATACGACAATCCTGGCGGACTCGGCCGAACTGGATGACGGTATTCAGAATGGCCTGCTGATCGGCGCGCGGATGGTGTTCGACCAGCAGGTGCAGATTGCTTCGGTTCAGGCCACGCGCGCGGCGGGCAGGTATACGCAGTTCAGCAAGGTTTCGGCCACCTCGTGCCATGTCTGCGCGAATGGCAAACCGCCGATCTGGCAGATCCGCGCCCGCAAGGTCACGCATGATCAACTGGAACGGCAACTCTATTTTGAAGGGGCGCAGCTTCGGGTGCTGGATGTGCCAGTGTTCTATTTCCCCTATCTGCGACTGCCGGACCCGACGCTCGAGCGGGCCACCGGGTTCTTGGTACCGTCGATCCGAACCACCTCGCAGTTGGGCACTGGCGTCCAGGTGCCGTATTTCATCAAGTTGGGTGACCACAAGGATCTGACACTGACGCCCTATGTCTCGTCCAAGACCAATACACTTGGGTTTCGCTATCGACAGGCCTTTAAAAGGGGGCGCATCCAGCTTGAGGGCGCCTATACCCGCGATGATCTGCAGCCGGGTGAAGATCGCGGATACTTGTTTGCCAATGGCTGGTTCAACCTGAACGACGGTTATCGGTTCCTTTTCAACATCAGAACAACGTCAGACGATGCTTATCTGGCCGATTATGGCCTGCCAGATCTGGATCGGCTGCGTAGCGAAGTTGCGCTGGAACGGATCAAACGCGACACGGCGTTCCGTACCAGTTTCACCCACTATAAAACCCTGCGCGATAGCGAGGAACAGGACGAAATCCCGTCACGGATCTTCGATCTGTATTATGAAAAGCGTCTTTTCCCTACCTCAGTAGGGGGCGAGGTTCGGCTAGGCTTTGTCACCCACGCGCATGAGCGCACCAGTGACGAGGATATCGTCGGGCGTGACGTTGCTCGTGCCACCTTTGATGCCGAATGGCTGCGCGACTGGACTTTTGCGTCGGGCCTTAGGGCTGAGGTGCGAGCTGGCGCGTCGGTCGATGCGTTCAACATTCGTCACGACAGCGATTTCCCTGACAACGTAACGCGCACCACGCCACGTGCGGCATTGACGCTGCGCTATCCAATGCGCAAGCGCGAGTCATCAGGGGCGACCCAGATATTGGAACCGATTGCCCAGATTGGATGGACCCATGTCTCGGACGATGACGTGCCAAATGACGAAAGTACGTTTCAGGAATTCGATCAGGGTAACTTGCTGTCCCTGTCCCGCTTTCCAGCCCCCGACCGGCGCGAAGACGGCGTGACCGGCGTTGTGGGCCTGAACTGGTCTCGCTATGCAGCTGGCGGTTGGAGGGCCCTTGCCACGATTGGTCAGGTGTACCGTGCAGATGCTGACCCCAGTTTCAACCTGACCTCGGGCTTGCAGGGGACAACCTCAGACTTGCTGCTGGCAGGTCAGATTCAAACCAATAACGGCTGGCGTCTGGCCGGCCGTGGCTTGTTGAACGGAGATTTCAGCTTTTCCAAAGCCGAACTGCGGGTCGGCTGGCAACAGCCGCGGGTCGGCTTCACCGGAAGCTATGGCTGGCAAGAGCCGGACCCGGCTGAAGGTATCGACGACGAGATTTCCGAAGTTCGGTTGACCGGACGTTACCGGGTGGATCAGAACTGGAACACACGGGCCCTGGCGCGCTATGACCTAAGCGAATCCGAACCGATCCGCTATGGGTTGGGGGTGACGTATCAGAATGAATGCGTACAGGTTAACATGAATGTCAGTAGGCGCTTTACTTCATCATCAAGTATTGAGCCTTCGACAGAATTCGGCTTTACCGTAGCCTTGACGGGGTACTCCGTTAACAGTGGCGGCCAACAGTACAAGAGAAGATGCAGTTGATTTCAGGTTTCACCAGTTTCCTCCGCTCCGGTTGGCTTAAACCGGTCGCCCCAATGCTGATCGGGGCTGCGCTGGCTTTGACGTCGCCACAAGCTGGTGCCCAAAGCCTGTTTTCCCCGGCGATCAAAGTCAATCAGGACATCATCACCTGGTACGAGCTGTCACAACGGCAACAATTCCTGACCGCACTGGGTGCCCCCGGTGCGTCCGACGCCGAAGTCCGTGATGCGCTGATCGACGAAAGGCTGCGTCGCCAGATTATGCGCGAGGCCGGAATCCAGGCAGCCCCCGAAGACATTCAGGTCGGCATCGACGAATTTGCCGCGCGTGGGCAATTGTCGACTGACCGGTTCCTGCAACTGCTCGCCGATCAGGGTGTTGATCGCGAAACCGTTCGGGATTTCGTGGCCGATCAGGTTGCTTGGCGCGACTATGTCAGTGCGCGTTTCCTGTCACAGGCTCGCCCGTCCGAGGACGAGATCAACCGCGCCCTGGGTCAAACTGACAGCGGTGGCCTGCAGGTGCTGCTGTCCGAAATCATTATCCCAGTGAACCAGCAAACCATTGCCCAGGCTGATCTGCTTGCCCAAGAGATTGCCCAACTGCAGGGGTTTGACTCGTTTTCCGCCGCAGCCACACAATACTCAGCGGCAGCCACCCGCGATAATGGTGGACGACTTGACTGGCTGAGCCTCACCAGCCTGCCGCCAGCACTGCAACCGGTGATCCTGGGTTTGAAGGACGGAGAGATCACACAGCCGCTTTCGTTGCCCAACGCCATTGCGCTGTTCCAGATGCGCGGACTGCGTGAGGTCGCGACCAGCGCGACCAACTATTCCGAGATAGACTACGCGATCTATAATATGGCCGGTGGCCGTAGTGCTGAAACCCTGGCACGGGCGGCCAAACTCAGAGAAGAAATTGACACCTGCGATGACCTCTACGGCATCGCCAAGGACCAACCACCAGAAGTATTGCAACGGATTCAGGCCAGCCCCGGTGAGATTCCGCGTGACGTGGCGCTGGAGCTTGCCAAGCTTGACCTGAATGAGGTGTCCACCACGCTGACCCGCAACAATGGCCAGACCCTGATGTTCCTGATGCTCTGCACCCGCACCCGTGATCTGGGCGAAGAGACTTCGCGAGTGGACGTTGCCAACGCGCTGACGCAACAACGTCTCGAGGCTTTTGCTAACAGCCTTGTGGCGCAGCTGCGCGCCGAAGCAAACATCGTCGAGCAATGACATTCCCGATCGCGCTCAGCTGTGGTGACCCGGCCGGAATAGGCCCGGAAATCGCAGCCAAAGCGTGGTCGGACCTTCG
Source organism: Ruegeria sp. BB1 (assembly GCF_056539465.1). Classification (NCBI taxonomy): domain Bacteria; kingdom Pseudomonadati; phylum Pseudomonadota; class Alphaproteobacteria; order Rhodobacterales; family Roseobacteraceae; genus Ruegeria; species Ruegeria sp. BB1. The sequence continues at coordinate 335,734 of NZ_JBQFVB010000001.1, read as the reverse complement.
CGACACATGCCCGTTTTTCTATATCGGTGACGCGACCCACTTGCCGTCGGGAACGCCGGTTGTTCGCATAACTGACCCGTCCGAATCTGTTAAAATCAGCGCCTCGGCACTGCCGGTTCTGCAACTGGACTTTCCTGCACCCAATGTCCCCGGCCAACCCGATCCGGCCAACGCGCCCTCAGTCATCGCCGCTATTGAGCGCGGTGTTTCGCTGGTGCAATCCGGTGCGGCCTCGGCGCTTTGTACCGCGCCGATCCACAAGAAAGCCCTGATCGACGGCGCCAGCTTCGCTTATCCCGGCCATACCGAATTTCTCGCCGCCCTCGCCGATCGGGACCGGGTGGTCATGATGCTGGCCAGCGCGCAATTGCGCGTGGTGCCCGCAACCATCCATATCGCGCTGTCCCAGGTGCCTTCGGCTCTGACTCCGGACCTGCTGCGCGACACCATCGCAATCACCGTCCAAGGACTGCGCAATCAATTTGGTATCGCGCATCCTCGTATTGCCATCGCGGGTCTTAACCCCCATGCTGGTGAAGGCGGGAAGATGGGCCATGAAGAGTTGGACTGGATCGCGCCCCTGATCGCCGACCTCCCTGACGACAGCTATACCGTTACCGGGCCACACCCTGCCGATACGATGTTCCACGCCGCTGCGCGCGCCCGTTACGACGCAGCGATTGCGATGTATCACGATCAGGCACTGATCCCGATCAAAACGCTGGATTTCGATCGCGGGGTCAACGTGACACTTGGCCTTCCCTTTATCCGCACCTCACCCGATCACGGCACCGCACTGGATATCGCAGGCCAAGGCATCGCCACACCCACCAGCCTGATCGAAGCACTGAAGCTGGCCCAACGCATGGCACAAAGCGCTTGACCCTTCTGTTGGCTGAAAATACCCCAACCAAAGGCAAATTCATCGGCGCACCCCGCGTCACGGCAACCGGATCATGAGTGCAATCGACAATCTCCCTCCACTACGCGAAGTCATCGCGACCCACCAGCTTTCGGCCCGCAAGTCGCTGGGGCAGAATTTTTTGCTGGACCTGAACCTGACGGCCAAGATCGCCCGTCAGGCCGGAGATCTTACGGAATGCGACGTATTGGAAATTGGCCCCGGCCCCGGAGGCCTGACCCGTGGGTTGTTGTCAGAGGGCGCACGCAAGGTCGTGGCGGTGGAAAAAGACACACGCTGCATCGCGGCTCTGAACGATATCGCAGCCGCCTACCCCGGTCGGCTTGACGTGATCAACGGCGATGCGCTTGAAATCGACCCGCTGGCGCACCTGACTCCACCGATTCGCATCGCAGCCAATCTGCCCTACAATGTCGGCACCGAGTTGCTAGTTCGCTGGCTTACCCCGCCGGAGTGGCCGCCCTTCTGGCAGAGCCTGACCCTGATGTTCCAGCGTGAGGTGGCCGAGCGTATCGTCGCCCAACCTGGCAGCAAGGCCTATGGCCGCCTCGCCATCCTCGCCCAATGGCGGGCCGAGGCGCGGATCGCCATGTCATTGCCGCCCGGCGCGTTTACCCCACCCCCCAAAGTCTCAAGCGCCGTTGTTCATCTGACCGCCCTGCCCGAGCCGCGTTACCCGGCCGATGCTGCCACCCTGTCACGCGTCGTCGCGGCTGCCTTTAACCAGCGCCGGAAAATGCTGCGCGCATCGTTAAAAGGTGTTGCATCGGATATCGAAGACAGGTTGCTCGCAGCTAGTATCCAGCCCACCGAACGGGCCGAACAGGTCCCGCTTGAGGCGTTTTGTGCTTTAGCGCGCGAAGTCAAAAAAGGCTGAAAGCAAAGAAAAAGCCCCGGACCATCCCAGGGCTTTCGCAATTTCGGAGTCTTTATTTATTCCGCCGCTTCTGGCGCATCCCCATCCGTTTTGGGGGCATCCTCAACCGGTGCAGCCTTGGGCTTGCGCGCACGCGGGCGGCGTGCAGGTTTTTCTTTCTTCTCCGATTTCTCGGGCGCATCGACCACCGGGGCGGCATCTTTGCTTTCCGGGGTCTCGACCAGACCGGATTCGGGGGCGGAAGCTTCGGCTCCGAAATCCATCACGTCGGGTTGCGGTGCCTCGGCCGGATCGGCCTGACGGGCCGCTTCGCGCTCCTGTCGTTCGGCACGTTCCCGGTCACGCTCGGCCTGACGTTCGCGATTCTGGCGCTCTTGCTCTTCGCGGCGCGCTTCGATTTCGCGCTGCGCTTCGCTGAGCAGACGCAGATAATGCTCGGCGTGCTGCTGAAAGTTCTCAGCTGCCACACGGTCGTTACCTAGCTGGGCGTCGCGCGCCAGCTGGTTGTATTTGTCAATGATCTGCTGGGGCGTGCCGCGCACCTTGCCTTCGGGGCCTGAACTATCGAAAACCCGGTTAACAACGTTGCCGCCAGAGGGGCGATTGCGGTTATTCTTGGCCCGCGAGCGGGATTTAGAAGATCTCATCGTACTTTACGTCAGCCTTGTCATTCGGTGCCGATCAAGTCGCGTCCTGCACTGCTCAATGGCATTAGCCGTCACGCGATGTCGACTTTTTTGGGCTTGGCGTCAGGGGCCCGCTGAAACAGCGTCAACCTCTCCGACTAACTCTGAGTAAGCATGTCCAGCGCCTACAGACAAGAGGTTTGTCCAAAAATTCGCAGCTTTTTTACATTGATCGGCGCATTTCAGCCTCATCATGCGCCAATTTTACGGCATTCTGGCGACAACAACACGATCTCGACCGTCCAGATCGGGGATAACCCCTGCATCAACTAGTCCAGCCGCATGGAAAAGGGCTGCAACGGCCTTACCCTGTGTCGGTCCGATTTCAACCAGAATCCGCCCGCCGGGCATCAGAAAATCCGGGGCCGAGGCGGCAATATGGCGGTATGCGCCCAGCCCGTCCCCTTCGTCCGTCAGTGCCATACGCGGTTCATGTTCACGCACCTCGGGGGACAGGTCCTGCATCTCCTCCAGCGAAATATAGGGCGGGTTTGCAACAATCAGGTCAAACAACCCTTCGATATTTTCAAACCAATCCGAGCGTAAAATCTCGACCCTGTCCTGCACCTGATGCTGCACCGCATTGGCGCTGGCTTGCAGACAGGCGGATTCGCTTAGATCCGCACCGATACCCGAAGCACTGGTGCGCTCGGCCAGCAGAGTAATCAAGATACAGCCAGAGCCTGTGCCCAAGTCCAGAACATGATCGAACGGTTCGCTTAACGCCGCCTCGACCAGTGTCTCGGTTTCAGGGCGCGGGTCCAGCACATCTCGGCTGACACGGAACCTGCGACCATAAAACTCGCGCTCTCCCAGCAAGTGCGACACCGGCACACGGATAGCCCGCAGCGAGATCAGGTGATCGTACCGTTCGGCAATCTCGGGTGACAGTTCCTCGGGCGCAATCAACGTGACTCGGCTGGCCTCTATCCGTGCGGCATGGGCCAGCAAAACCCGCGCATCACGTGCCGGATCATCGACTCCAGCAGCGCGTAAGCGGGCGGTGGCGGCAACCATGGCCTGGGCGGCAGTCAACGCAGCGATCATTGTGCCATCTCGGCCAGCAGACGGGCCTGATCGTCAGCGGTCAGCGCGTCGATCACCTCATCCAGATCGCCCTGCATCACCTGATCCAGCTTATAGAGTGTCAGGTTAATGCGGTGATCCGTCATCCGCCCCTGCGGAAAATTATACGTCCTGATCCGCTCGGACCGGTCGCCCGAGCCTACCTGACTGGCGCGATCAGCGGATCGTTCGCTGTCGATCCGTTGGCGTTCAAGATCATACAGGCGCGTTTTCAGGACCTGCATCGCTATTTCACGGTTGCGGTGCTGAGACTTCTCGGAACTCGTCACCACCAGACCGCTGGGCAGGTGTGTGACCCGCACAGCCGAATCCGTCGTGTTAACGTGCTGCCCGCCCGCGCCCGAACTGCGCATCGTGTCGATGCGAATGTCATTGGCGTCGATCTGAATGTCCACATCCTCGGCCTCGGGCAGAACCGCCACTGTGGCTGCCGAGGTATGAATCCGCCCACCGCTTTCGGTTTCGGGTACTCGCTGAACGCGGTGTACACCGGATTCGTATTTCATGCGGGCAAAGACATTGTCGCCCTTGATGTGGGCCACTACCTCTTTAATACCGCCAAGGTCCGAGGCTTGCTCTTCAATGATCTCAAACTGCCAGCCGCGCGCTTCGGCATAGCGTTGATACATGCGCAGCAGATCGCCCGCGAACAACGCAGCCTCATCCCCGCCCGTTCCAGGGCGGATTTCCAACATCGCTGGACGCGCATCGGCCTTGTCCCGCGGCAACAACGCCAGTTGCAGGGCTTGTTCGGCCTGCGGGATACGGGCCTGAAGCTCGGGGATTTCTTCCTCGGCCAGCTCTTTCATGTCGGGATCGGCCAGCATCGTTTCAGCCTCGGCCAGATCGGCGACCAGCTGACGCCACGCCATGATTTGATCCACGACCGGCTTCAGATCAGAATACTCCTTGGCCAAGGCCGCAATATCCCCGCCCGAGGCGCCATCTGCCATGGCTGCTTCGAGATACTGGAATCGCTGAGTTATCTGTTCAAGGCGTTCTTCGGGGATCATCCGCGCGGTGTCTCTTAATCCGGCGCTTTGGTCAAGAGCCGTCCCTGTGCTAAGCTGACGCTATGACACGTTTGGCACTTGTTATTTTGTTGTGCGCAGCCCCGGCCATGGCCGATGTCGTCGGTCCCGGAGGCAAGGTACAGGACTGCTATTGCACCGACAAATCCGGAACGCGCATCGAGTTGGGTGAGATGATCTGCCTACAAGTCGACGGCCGCATGTTCACCGCCCAGTGCCAAATGTCCCTGAACGTCCCCATGTGGCGCGAAGTGCAAGAGGGGTGTTTGTCCTCAGGGCTGCAAAGCAGCCAGCCAGCCATCGACTCTGTTTCGGTTTACCCCGAAATCTCGCCGACCGAATCTTAACCGACCGTAGACGCGTAGAGTGTCTCCATCCTGCTGAATCGTGGTGTAATCTGGGAAGCCAAATACTTTACTGCGCGTTATGTAAGTGACCATCTCCTCTCGCACGGATCCCGCCAGCACATAGGTTCGGGGAGTATCTGTCACGATTTCATGCAGACGCGCAAAACGGTCGGGGTCACTTTCGATCACCCTAAACACGCCGCCCGGCATATCGCGATCCGTGTCTCCGACAGGAGCGACGTGCCAACGATTGGGGTCTGATGGGGCTGAGCGAATGGCAGCCATGGCGATCAAGCAGGCAACCAATCCCCAAAAAAACATTCTTTTCATCCCGATCCCATCGCTTTGCAAAACAATATTCGGATCGCTGGTCGTGGCAAGGCGCCACTGCCGCTATCGTGACGTCACGCCAGGTAGAATGCACAACATCTCGAACAGCAGGTTCGCCGCTGTCAGTGCGGTGTTGCCGGTAGCGTCATACGGAGGGGAAACCTCGACCAGATCACAGCCCACCACATTCATACCCGCCAGCGCGTGGATCAGCTGTAAAGCCTGTGGCGTGGTCAGCCCTGCAATCTCGGGTGTGCCGGTGCCTGGGGCGATAGAAGGGTCCAGGCTGTCGATATCGTACGAGATGTAAACCGGATGCTCGCCGATCTCTTTGCGAATCTGGGCACCTGTCACGGTCAGATTTTGCTGCCACAGCTCCCAAGCAGGGAATTGGCGAAAGCCCCAGCCCTTAGCCTCGGTAAAATCCGATGCTGCGTAGCCCGAGCCGCGAATGCCGATCTGAAAGGTTTTATCAGGGACGATCAGCCCCTCTTCGTAGGCGCGGCGGAAAACCGTGCCATGCGTTTCTCTTTCACCAAACATCTCATCATTCACGTCTGCATGGGCATCGACATGGACCAGTGCCACCGGCCCGTGTTTGGCAGCGATTGACCGCAGGATCGGCAGGGTGATCGAGTGATCGCCCCCCATTGCCACTGGCGTCACACCCTGTGCCAGGATGGCATCATAGCTTTCCTTGATGATTTTCAGACTGTCGGCCAACGAGAATGTATTGATCGCAAGATCGCCGATATCCGCGATTTGAAGGCTGTCGAACGGGGCCGCAAACGTGGCCATATTATAGGGCCGGATCATCGCACTTTCGCTGCGGATCTGCTTGGGTCCGAACCGCGTCCCCGACCGCCAAGAGGTGCCAATATCCATCGGGATGCCCAGCACCGCCACGTCCAACCCGGCAAGCGAATCCACCTGCGGCAGGCGCATAAACGTGTTCGGTCCCGAAAACCGCGCCAGATCATTGCCGCTGATGGGTTGGTTATATTCTGTCATTCCCGTCATTCTCCCGTCCGGCCTTTTGGTTAACCAGATATCGGAAAGATGTCTAACCAATGGTTAAGCCTGTTGAATTAATCCGAGACCAGCTTATTCCACCCCAGCAGACAAATGATCTGCGTCGCCACATGCGCGCCCGCAATCGCCGTGGCACCGGACGTATCAAAAGGCGGAGAGACCTCGACCACGTCCCCCCCTTTGATGTTGATGCCGGCAATGTCGCGCAGGATGATCTGCGTTTGTATCGAAGTCAGCCCACCCCAGACGGGCGTGCCGGTGCCGGGGGCGAAGGCCGGGTCCAGACCGTCGATGTCAAAGCTCAGGTAAACGGGGCTGTCGCCCAGAATACCTTTGATCTTTTGCGCCACGGCGGCAGGACCAGATTCATACACCTCGCGCGCGTCTATGATGTTGACGCCCAGCGTGTCCTCATTCGTAGTGCGAATACCCACCTGGACCGAGCGTTTAGGGTCCACGATCCCCGATTTCACCGCCTTGTAAAACATCGTCCCGTGATCGACGCGGGACATGTCGTCATCGGCCCATGTGTCCGTGTGCGCATCGAATTGCAGCAGCGACATTGGCCCGTACTTCTCTGCATAGGCTTTTAGAATCGGAAAGCTGATATAGTGATCTCCGCCCAACGAAACCGAGGCCACGTCGGCCGCCAGAATAGTACGGATATGATCCGTCAACGTATCGGGAAAGGCAGGGATATTGGCGTAGTCATAGGCCATATCTCCGTAATCCACGATTGCCAATTCGCTGAGCGCGTCGAAGGGCCAGCCGTAAGGCGCATCCGGAGATTGCAGCGCGCTGGCCTCGCGAATTGCGCGGGGGCCAAGACGGGTACCAGGGCGGTTGGTCACGGCCTGATCGAACGGCACGCCGGTCACGGCAATATCTACGCCCTTCAGCTCTTTGGTATAGAGCCGCCGCAGGAATGACGTCGCGCCGCCGAACGTGTTTTCGAACGATAACCCTTTGAGGTCCGGATTGGTGAATGCCTCATCCACCTGATTTTTTGCGTCTTCCAGTGCCATGTCTTCCCCCCATCAGCCCAAAGGCTGCGCCTTTTCGACAATCCGTGCAAAGAACGAGGCGCCAACCGGCGCGATCTCGTCATTGAAGTTGTATTTGGGGTGGTGCAGCCCTGCGCCCTCACCCTGCCCCAGGAACAGATAGGCACCGGGACGTGCCTGTAACATATAGGAAAAATCCTCGGCCCCCATCTCACGCCCTGCGTTGGCGGTTACCTGGTCAGCGCCCGAGATGTCGCGCGCGACATCGGCTGCGAAACCAGCCTTTTCGGCGTCGTTTATCGTGGCGGGATAGTTCTTTTCATAGTCCAGCCGCGCCGTGACCCCATACGAGGTCGCCTGTCCCTGCACGATCTGTTCCATCCGCTCTATCACCATCTTCTGAACAGCAGGGTCAAACGTCCGGACTGTACCGTTGATGAAGGCCGTATCAGGGATCACATTGTTCACCGTTCCCGTGTGGATTTGCGTGACCGAGACCACCAGATCATCCAGCGCATAGTGGTTGCGGCTGACAATAGTCTGTATCGCTTGCGCGATACCACAGGCCGCCATCACCGGATCGCGTGTTTCATGCGGCATGGCGCCGTGGCCTCCGACGCCCTGAATATGAACCTCGAACGTGTCCACAGCCGCCATGATCGGCCCCGGCGTGGTATAAAAAGACCCTTCGACAAATCCGGGCGCGTTGTGCAGCGCGTAGACCTGAGAGATGTTGAACCGGTCCATGATCCCCTCTTCGACCATGACACCGGCCCCGCCACCCTCTTCTTCGGCGGGTTGAAAGATCAGCGCCACGCGACCGCGGAAATTTCGCGTCTCGGCCAGATAGCGGGCCGCACCCAGCAGCATCGTGGTGTGCCCGTCATGCCCGCAGGCGTGCATCTTGCCGGGGTTTTTGGACGCGTAAGATACGCCCGTCTCCTCAGGGATCGGCAAGGCGTCCATATCGGCGCGCAAGCCGATGGTCGGCCCCTCACCCTGCCCATTGATGATTGCCACTATGCCCGTCTTGGCAATGCCCTCATGCAGCTCATCCACACCGAACTCGCGCAGTCGGTCGGCGACGAAAGCAGATGTTTCGTGACATTCGAACTCTAATTCAGGGATCGAATGCAGGTGCCGGCGCCATGCGGCCATATCGGCAGAGAAATCGGCAATTCGGTTGACGACGGGCATCTGGGGTGGACTCCTGATCCTGACTGCGGAATGGATGCATCTGACACCGGAACGAAAGGGTTCGCAATGGCCGAAAATCCTCTGATCCACGACAGCGAAGCGGGTATCGAGCGTTTGCTGGAAATCATGCGCCGCCTGCGCGACCCGGAATCAGGCTGCCCGTGGGATATCGAACAGGATTTCGCCACCATCGCCCCTTATACGATCGAAGAAGCCTATGAGGTCGCCGATGCCATCGAACGCAACGCCTATGACGAACTGAAGGGTGAGCTGGGTGACCTGCTGTTCCAGTCCGTCTTCCACGCGCAAATGGCTGAAGAGGCTGGACATTTCACTTTTCAGGACGTGGTGCGCACCATGTCGGACAAGATGGTCGACCGTCACCCGCATGTGTTCGGCGACGAATCCCGCGACAAATCTGCGGAACAGCAAACGGTGGATTGGGAAACCATCAAGGCAGCCGAGCGTGAGGGCAAGGAACAAAAAGGCGCTTTGGACGGAGTGGCCGCGAACCTGCCAGCCCTGTTGCGAGCCCATAAGCTGCAAAAACGCGCCGCCCGCGTGGGATTCGACTGGCCCGATGCCAGCCATGTACTCGCCAAGATCACCGAAGAGGCAGCTGAGCTGGAAGAGGCCCGCAACAGCATGGATACCGATGCGTTAGAGGACGAGTTTGGAGATTTGCTGTTCGTGATGGTCAATCTGGGCCGTCACCTGGGCATCGAACCCGAAGCCGCCCTGCGCCGTACCAACGCCAAGTTCACGCGGCGTTTCGAACAGGTCGAGGCACGTCTTGCCGCGCACGGGAAAACGCCGTCGCAAAGTGATTTGGCCGAAATGGATGCGCTGTGGGATGAGGTGAAGATCGAAGAGCACCGCGCCAATGGCAAACTCCCGCCTGTGGACGCCGCGACCGAGGCCTGAAACCGCTGGACAAGTGGGGTGACACTTGCGAGTGTCCGCGCTTCAAGACCCCGGAGGCAAATCATGGCACCGCGCAAGATCATTATCGACACTGACCCCGGTCAGGACGACGCTGTCGCAATCTTGCTGGCGTTGGCCAGCCCTGATGAGATCGACGTGCTGGGCATCACAGCTGTTGCCGGGAATGTGCCGCTGGAACTGACCGCCAAAAACGCGCGGATTGTTTGTGAACTGGCCGGGCATACGCATATCCCTGTTTACGCTGGATGCGACCGTCCGTTGAACCGCGCTTTGGTCACCGCGGAGCATGTGCATGGTAAGACCGGGCTGGACGGCCCTGTCCTGCCCGATCCGGAGATGCCGCTGGCTGATGGGCACGCGGTCGACTTCATCATCGACACCCTGCGCGCGCAGGAACCGGGAACGGTGACGCTCTGCCCGCTGGGGCCCTTGACCAATATCGCCACGGCCTTTCAGAAAGCGCCCGATATCGTCGAGCGCGTGCAGGAAATCGTGCTGATGGGCGGGGCGTATTTTGAGGTGGGCAACATCACGCCCACCGCTGAATTCAACATTTACGTTGATCCGGAAGCCGCTGAAATTGTGTTTAAATCCGGCGTTCATATCGTCGTGATGCCACTGGATGTCACCCATGACGCCTTAGTCACGAAACATCGCAACGATGCGTTCCGTGCACTCGATTCTAAAGTCGGCCATGCGGTTGCCGATATGACGGATTTTTTCGAACGCTTCGATAAAGAAAAATACGGCTCAGAGGGCGCGCCGCTGCACGACCCCTGCGTGACCGCATATCTGATCCGGCCCGAACTGTTCTCGGGCCGTCACGTCAATGTGCAGATCGAAACGCAATCCGACCTGACCCTTGGTATGACCGTCGCTGATTGGTGGCGCGTGACGGATCATCCCCCCAATGCCATGTTCATGGGGGAAATCGACGCTGATGGATTCTTTGACCTGCTAACAGAAAGGCTGGCCCGCCTATGAGCGCCGCGCTGAAACTCGCCCGTCCCACAGATCTGGATCGCCTGATGTCGCTGGTCGCGGCCTTTCACGCCGAGGCCGGAATTGAACAGGACGCCGATCAACGTCGCGAGGCTCTGGCCCCGCTTCTTGAGGGCATCCCCCACGGGTGCGTCTATCTGATCGGACCCGGCCGCGCGCCGCTGGGCTATATCGTACTGACCTTTGGTTGGTCGGTCGAATTTGGCGGTATGGACGGCTTTGTCGACGAGATCTACATCCGCCCCGCAGTTCGTGGCCGCGGGATTGCCACCGAAGTCCTGCTGGACCTGCCCAAAGCCCTTGCCGGGGCAGGATTGACCGCATTGCATCTTGAGGTCGACCGGACCAATGAAGCCACACAAAGACTGTATCTGCGCACTGGTTTCAAAGCGCGAGACCGCTATGTGTTGATGAGCAAGCCGCTTTAGCGCGCCTCAACGCCCATATCGAATCCAGGAATGTCCATATCCATCACCGGGTCAGTGGACGACGCCTGCATCCCCGATACCGGATAAGTCCCCGGCCCCGAGCAGGCCGCCAAAAATACAGTGCTGATCACTGAAACTACGAGAAGGAATTTCGAACCAGTCATGGTGTACCCCCTTTTCTGTAATCCAGTCACAATAGGTCAGCTCAAATTGAGACAAATAGGAAAAAGTTCACACATAACGCGAATTATGCTGAGAAATATTTAGGGTTATGTTTTTTCCACGCGTTAACAACGAGAAAGCGGCGCAAAATAATTCGGCTAAAAGGTCTTTCTTATCCGTTCCGCTACAATTTCATCTCGAAAAACAGCAGATGACCCTCCGCGATTTCCGGAATCTCAGCGTATGCGTCCCGCAGAACGAACCCCATTGAGAGGTACAGTCGGGTCGCTGTCTGCAATGGTTTACCAGTGTCCATGCGGATCAGGTCAAACCCCTGCTGGCGACATTGCTGGATCAAAGACAGCATGATGGAACGACCTGCCCCCGTACCGCGGGCGCTGTCCTGAACGAATACGCGCTTGATCTCGGCCACGCCCGGCTCGATCGTGTGGAACATGCCACATCCAACGGGCTGATCACCGATCAGCGCAAGACGCGCGCCACCGTTCGGCGGGCTGTGTTCGGCCTCGATGGCCTCCATCACACGGGCATATTTATCCTGCGAATAGATGGTCTGAACAATACGTTGCGACTTTTCATCCAGAGTCAGGAGGAAATCGCGGTATTCCCAACACAAACGCCGGACCGCATCAAAGTGGTCCGGCGTTCTGGGTTCTATGATACTAAGCAACTGCCGATCCTCGATAAGGTACGAGGATCAGAATAACACTCAGCGCTTAAGGATCGAAGCCCCGGCGTATTCGGCAACTTCGCCCAACGATTCCTCGATACGGATCAACTGGTTGTACTTGGCCAACCGGTCCGATCGCGCCAGCGAGCCGGTTTTGATCTGACCGCAATTGGTCGCCACGGCTAGATCGGCGATGGTTGCATCCTCGGTCTCGCCCGAACGGTGCGACATCACGTTGGTATAACCCGCGCGGTGCGCCATATCGACGGCGCGCAGGGTTTCGGTCAACGAGCCGATCTGGTTCACCTTGACCAGCATCGAATTGGCGCAGCCGCGGTCGATCCCTTCAGCCAGACGTTCGGGGTTGGTCACGAACAGGTCGTCGCCCACCAGTTGAACACGGTCACCGATGGCATCGGTCAACGCCTTCCAGCCGTCCCAATCATCTTCGGACATGCCGTCTTCGATCGAGATGATCGGATAGTCTTTGACCAGCGCCGCCAGATACTCGGCGTTTTCTTCGGAGGTTAGCGAGATATTCTCACCCGACAGAACGTATTTGCCGTCGCGATAGTATTCAGTGGCAGCGCAGTCCAGCGCCAGGTGGATTTCTTCACCCGGTTTATAACCCGCCTTTTCAATGGACTGCAGGATGAAATCCAACGCTTCGCGGGTGGATGCGATGTTGGGGGCAAAGCCGCCCTCATCGCCCACACCAGTGGCTAGACCAGCAGCCGATAGTTCGCGTTTGAGGGTGTGGAAAACTTCGGACCCCATGCGCACGGCTTCGCGGATATTTGCGGCCGAAGTTGGCATGATCATGAATTCTTGAATATCGATCGGGTTGTCCGCGTGCTCACCCCCGTTGATGATGTTCATCATCGGCACTGGCAGAACACGAGCCGAGGTGCCACCCACATAGCGATACAGAGGCTGCGTGGTGAAATCCGCCGCTGCCTTAGCCGTGGCCAGCGAAACACCCAGAATGGCATTGGCGCCAAGCCGACCCTTGTTCTCGGTTCCGTCCAGTTCGATCATGGCGCCATCGATGGCAACCTGCTCGGTGGCGTCAAAGCCGACCAGCTCCTCGGCAATCTCACCGTTCACGGCAGCGACGGCCTCAAGCACGCCTTTGCCCAGATAGCGGGATTTGTCACCGTCACGCTTTTCCACTGCTTCATAAGCGCCGGTCGACGCGCCCGAGGGCACAGCGGCGCGGCCCATGGTGCCGTCTTCCAGAATCACGTCGACCTCAACGGTCGGGTTGCCCCGGCTGTCTAGAATTTCGCGTGCGTGGATGTCGATAATGGTGCTCATGAGGCCCGTTCCTGTGGCTGCAATCAGTTGCACGCCTCATACCATCACCGGGCAAAAAGTAAACCAGTCATGTTATCGCTAACATGTATATTCCCGACCCTTTAGGGCTAACAATTACCTGTTTGCGCCAACGTGCGACGATCCGTCAGGCTGCAACCGCCAGTTCACGGGCCAAACGGCGTTCGCGAATAAAGGTGTACATGCCCGACCCCATGATCAACGTGGCCCCGGCCAGCGTCATCAGGTCCGGGCGTTCACCGAACATCAGCATCCCCGCGGCGATCGAGAAGATCAGCCGGGTATAGCGGAAGGGCGTCAGGGCCGAAGCCTCACCAATCCGCATGGCGATGACGATGCCGTAATAACCCAGAAAACCAAAGCCAACGGCACCCAGATAGGGACCGATCTGCCAAGTATTTAAAGGCACAACGGGTTTTGCGGAAAACACCATCAACGCCACGCCAGCAAATGCCACGGCGACATAGGCCTGCAGGGCGACCACGGACGAGGCCACGCGAACATCCAGCTTACGGGTGATCAGGTCGCGCGCGGCGATGGCAAGCACACTGGCCACGACAAACAACGACTCGGGTTGAAACCCGGCCAGCCCGGGGCGGATAATCATCAGCACGCCGATGAAGCCGATGCCAATCGCGCTCCACCGTCGCCAGCCGACATGCTCGCCCAGAAACAGCGCGGCCCCCATGGTGACGGCCAGCGGCATTGCCTGAAACACGGCAGCCACGGTGGATAGATCGACCAGAGACAGTGCGGTCACAAAACTCAGCGCCCCAACCGCTTCGGTCCCGGCGCGCATCAGGGGCAGAGGCTGCCACGCCACCGGATCAAGGATACGTTTGCGCGTGGCCAACGACATCACGACAAAGGCCAGGCTGCAGATCACACCCAACACAACCATGATCTGACCGGTCGGCACTGTCACCGACAGATGCTTGATGAACATATCTTCAAGCGCAAAAGCCGCCATCGCGCCGACGACCAGCAAAATGCCGTGTACGTTGTTCATGATCGTGTCCGTTGAATCCTGCGGCCCCAATGCCGCTTTTCTCAGCAAAATCGCAAGTAAGCCGTTCAGGCAAGCATTATCCGCCCGGAAAGCATGAATTCCCGTGCGCCTGCGGTTCGCGTTTTGTGATGAATCAGTCCTGTTCCAGCGGCACGCCGTACAGTTCCAGCCGGTGGCCTTTCAGCTTATACCCCAGCTTGGCCGCGATCTTTTCCTGCAACACTTCGATCTCGGGATCGACGAATTCGATCACCTTGCCGGATTGCATGTCGATCAAATGGTCATGATGATCACGCTCAGCATCCTCATACCGTGCGCGCCCGTCACCGAATTCCAGCCGGTCAAGAATCCCCGCTTCTTCGAACAGTTTGACAGTGCGATAGACCGTGGCGATCGAGATGCCCGAATCCACTTTCGAGGCACGGGCATACAGTTCCTCAACATCCGGGTGATCCTCACTTTGTTGCAGCACCTGCGCGATTGTGCGGCGCTGCCCCGTCATGCGCAGGCCTTTTGCTTCGCAGCGGGCGATGATCGTATCGGACATAAGTGACCCTCAGAGTAGTTCGGGTTTCTGTCTTAATACGTCTGTGCGGATCACGCCACAGGGGAATTGCATCCTAGGCCACCCGTCGCAGGTCGGCCCAGATCGGCAGATGGTCAGATGCAATATGCGCAGGCCGCGCGTCATGCACGCCGTGCAGCACCGCCTCAAGCCCTGCGCCCAGCGCGATCCGGTCCAGCGCCCCCAGGGGCTGTGCGGCCGGAAAGCTTGGAACCGGTGCCAAAAAGCGCATATCCGGGGCCAGATGGTCCAACACAGGCTGGCGCGACCATTCGTTGAAGTCCCCGGCCCAGACGGTGGGCATGTTGTCCAGATCATCGTCAAAGCGGCGGATGTGCGTTATCTGCTGGCGCCGGGATGCGGGCAACAGGCCCAGATGCATTCCCATCACGCGCAGCGGCCCGATTTGGGTGTCGAATTCCACACGCACGGCTCCCCGCGGCTCCAGCCCTGGCAGGTCGTGGTGCCCGGTCTGCCGAACCTGAATCGAATTTCCGCGCCAGATCACAGCGTTTCCATGCCAGCCCAGACTGCCGGCCCCACCCAGATCGACGATCTGCCAGCCGGCCTCATCCAACATGAAATGTGGTAAGGCGGCAGGCCGGGGCGGCAAGCGTTTGTCGGCCTCTTGCAACACCACGATATCGGCCTGCATGCTGTCGATGACCTGCATGATACGCTGGGGCTGCCGCCGAAAATCCAGCCCCACACATTTCTGAATGTTATAGCTGGCGATACGCAGGGTTGATGGTTTGGTCATTGGCATCCTGTGTCTGACATCAAAGGTTCCTCGGCCACCCGGCCCCTATTTAAATTGTGTAATCATAAGGTTGGCGGGCTCACCCCCTTCTGCGGATGAGCTATGGCCTGTTCCCTTGACATCTTCGGCCCAAAACAAGTCACCCGTTTTGAAATCACGTATTTCGCCCGACCCCGCCTGAACACGGAACGTACCGGACAGAACCGTCGCAAGTTGGGGTTTCGGGGAACGGTGTTGAACCCCTTTCCACCCAGCAGGCAATGACAAGAAGGCAATACGCGCGGCATCGACCTCTTTTGAGACCAGAAACGGTGCGGCCGGGGGGGCAAAGGTCTTGAGCTCGAAATCAATCTCACGATTTTCAAAATAAGACACTCCGTCCGCGTCTTCCAACAAAATGGCGTAGCGCATTTTATGCTCCCTAAAACAAAACTGATTTTTTCTGCAGTTCCCCCGGTTGCGTCCATTATGCAGCATTATGTGCCGATGGTAAGTCGCTTGGCATTATGTTCAGAAGAACGCCCACTAGACAGCTTAAAAACTAGACGTTCAAGTTTTGATATTCGCTATGTCCCACAGAACGTCGCGTGGACCACTTCGCTTTCGGCCGGCGGATGTGTCAGGTCGGTTGCGTCGGGTTGATCCTCATAGGCGCGGGCAAGCACCGCATTTAACCGATGGAACGGGGCAAAATCGCCTTGGACAGCAGCCTGTATCATCTGCTCGACCCGGTGGTTGCGCGGGATAAAGGCCGGGTTGGCGGCGTTCATCACCGTCTGCGGGTCATTTTCACGGGCCAGCCGAGCCTGCCAGCCGTCGGCCCATTCATCATAAGCTTCGGGGTTCACGAACTGATCGCGGGCCTTGTCACTGCCCAGCGCACGGAACGTATTGGTGAAATCGGCACTGTTATGCGCCATCCGGGTCAGCAGATCGGTGATCAACGCCTCGTCGCCCTTATCCTCGGTCGTCAAACCGATCTTGGCGCGGAAGCGGGCCAGCCATTCCTGTTGGATCAGTACCGGCATTGCATGCACGATCTCAGTGGCCTCTTGAACGGCGGCTTCGGGGTCCTCGACCTGCTGAATCAAAGAGGTCGCCAATTGCGCCAGGTTCCATACGGCGATGTCCGGCTGATTGGAATAGGCATATCGTCCCATCCGGTCGATTGAACTGAAGACCGTATTCGGGTGATAGATGTCCATGAAGGCGCAAGGTCCATAGTCGATGGTCTCGCCAGCGATCGAGAAATTGTCGGTGTTCATCACCCCATGGATAAACCCGACGCTCATCCATTGCGCTATTAACCGGGCCTGCGCATCCCGCACCGCGCGCAACAGGCCCATTGGCCCCTCGGCCTGCGGATAGTGTCGGGCGATGGCGTATTCGGTCAGCCGCTTCAAGCTGTCGACCTGCCGCCTTGCGGCAAACACCTGAAACGTCCCCACACGCAGATGGCTTTGCGCCACGCGGGTCAGCACCGCGCCCGGCATCGGGCCTTCGCGCAAGACGATCTCTCCTGTCTCAACCGCAGCCAGCGCACGGGTGGTCGGGATGCCCAGCGCGTGCATCGCCTCGGATACCACGTATTCGCGCAGAACTGGCCCAAGCCACGCACGGCCATCGCCCTGGCGGCTGAACGGGGTTTGTCCCGAGCCCTTCAACTGAATATCCCGCCGCACGCCGTCTGTTCCGATCGTCTCACCCAGCAATACCGCACGCCCATCGCCGAGCTGCGGGTTGTAGGTGCCGAATTGATGGCCGGAATAAAGCTGAGCAATCGGCTCGGCCCCTTCAGGCAGGGCATTCCCGGCGAAAACCTCGGCCATTTCCTGCACATCGCCCGGAGTAACCCCCAGAACGCGGGCCAGATCTTCATTAAACGCAATCAAACGCGGAGCGTGCACCGGCACCGGCACTTGCCGGGCGAAAAAAGTGTTGGGAAGACGGGCATAGCTGTTGTCAAACGGGATAATCAAGGTCATGCGGCAAACATATGGTGGATACACGTAAATACCATAGCGGATCGCACGCCTGCGTGCATAATCACCACAACCAAGCAAGAGGCCCTAATGACCGCGCAAGAGATCATCGACCACCTTCAGTTGCAGCGCCACCCCGAGGGCGGTTGGTTCCGCGAAACTTGGCGGGCCGATAACGAAGGCCGCGCCACAGGCACCTGTATCTATTTCCTGCTGCAAGCAGGTGAGCACAGCCACTGGCACCGAGTCGATGCGACCGAGATTTGGCTGTATCATGCCGGCGCGCCACTGACCCTGTCCCTCAGCGCCACCGATGACGGCCCTGCCACCGATCACCTGCTGACCCCCGACCTGAACAAAGGCGCGCCACAATTGATCGTACCCACGAACCACTGGCAATCAGCGCAGTCGACTGGAGAGTACACTCTGGTCAGTTGCACCGTCTCACCCGGGTTCGAATTCGACGGCTTTGTGTTGGCCGCGCCGGAATTCGATATCGCGCGCGGGTAGGTCATGGATCACCGCGCCCTCATAGCGTCGATCCCGCCCGAGGCGAAAGACAGCCTTCAGCAACGATCCAATGCGGCCGGGCTGAAGCATTTGGCGGCGTATGGCATAGTACTGGCGGGCACCTCTGCCTGTATCGCATTGCGAGTGCCGCTTTGGCCTCTGTTTATCCTTCCCCAAGGCATCCTTCTGGTTTTCCTGTTTACGCTCAGCCACGAGTGTACGCACAAGACACCGTTTCGCAGTGGCTGGTTGAACGATGTCATCGGGCATCTGGTTTCGATCCCTATTGCCCTGCCCTTTACGTGGTTTCGGTATTTCCATCTGGCCCATCACAAATGGACCAACCACCCGGAAAAAGACCCGGAGCTGGGTGGCAAACCACGACCCGTCAATTGGCGGGACCTGCTGATTTACCTCAGTGGCTGGCCGTATTGGAGCGGGATGGCAAAGGTACTGATGCTAAATGCTTTTGGCCGGATCGACGCCCCCTATCTGCCCGCCCGCCAACACCGCGCCATGCGTATTGAGGCGCGGCTATTGCTGGTTCTCTACGTCCTTGTCGGTCTCAGCCTGCTCAATTCAACAGCATTGTTCTGGCTATGGATTCTACCGGTGCTGATCGCTCAACCCTTCTTGCGCCTCTATCTATTAGCCGAACATGGCCTCTGCCCCTCGGTCGCCAATATGCTCGAGAACTCTCGCACAACCTTCACCAACCGCATCGTCCGGTTTCTGGCCTGGAATATGCCCTACCACGCCGAGCACCATGCGTTTCCCAATGTGCCTTTCCACAAATTGCCCGCGCTGCACGATTGGACCCGGGCACATTTGAAATCGACTTCTGAGGGGTATTCCGATTTTTCGCTGGATTACATGAAATCCCTGAATTGAAAATCCGTCTTCCAGTGACCCTGTGACCTCCGACAAAAAAGCTGGTCAAAGTCACCCCCTATCCAACCGTTCAATTGGATGGGGTCAGGACAGGAGGCGTATCGAAACGGTTGCGCCAGGCCACAAGGCACAATACCGGATCGTCCTGCGTTTCCATTGCATGCGGCTGATTGCTTTCGTGATACACAGTGCCGCCTTCGCCGAGGTTTTCACTCGGACAGCCCTCGCGATTGAACACGCCAGTTCCTGAAATCACCATGTACATTTCTTCTGCTGGATGATGATGCCACGGATAGTAAAGCTGAGGCGGCATGTGAACAATCCAAAGCCAGAGTTTGTTCGATAGGAACGGCCCTCCTGCTCCGACGATGGAATAACATCCAAAATTATTCAGGAAACAATCGCCGATATCTGTGTATTTGTAGGTTTCTCGCCAAACCGCATAAGGTGCTGCGTTTACGATCGCATCCTGCAGGTGAGCATAGGTTTGTGATACCAGCCCCTCCTCCTGCCGCAACACGTCGCCACACGGGAGATGATATGGCTCAATCTCCTGTCTTTGAATGTCATCTGGAAACGGTGCGAACGACGTCATCTGGGGATGGCTGACATATGCATCCCGAGCTTGTTGCAGTAGATTCTGGTAGACCCCTTCCTTGCTCATAAAGAGCGAGGATAACCAGTTTTCAGACTTGGGTTTGTCTGCATGCGACATCGAATGCAAATTTTGCTGCCGAGCGACACGAAAGCCTATCATCTGAGGTTCCAGCCAAATTCCCTTCAGCCAGCAGCACCCATCGAAACCGTACTGACAACTCCTCCCCCGACAAGAGCTTTAACCCCAGTTGTTCCAGGGCATGATGTCGGCAACCCACGTGCCACGCGTACTGCGAGATAGGCGAAGGCCTGTGCCTCGAGCATGTCGCCGTCCAACCCTACCGCTTCGACCGGCTCGACCGGGCAGTCCAGTGCGACGCGCAGCATCTCCATCAGCACCGGGTTATGCCGCCCGCCGCCAGTGACCAGAAGACGCGCAGGCGGTTTGGGGCAATGTTCCATCCCCTGCAGCACGCCCGCCGCACACATCCCGGTCAGTGTGGCCACCGCGTCGGCGTCGTTTAGCTCCTGAACCAACCGGATCATCTCGGCAAAGTCGTTCCGGTCAAGAGACTTAGGGGGCATTCGGGTAAAGTAAGGCTCAGCCAGAAACAGTTCGAGCGCGCCCATCTCGACCGTGCCGCCACGCGCAACCGCACCATCGCGGTCCATCGGCAGGCCCAGACGCGCCTGCATCAGGTCATCAACGGGTGCATTGGCGGGACCGGTGTCAAAGGCCAGCAGAGCTCCGGGCGCTTCCGGGCCGTCAAAGCCGGGGTCCACATAAGTCAGGTTTCCCACCCCGCCGAGGTTCAAAAAACACAGCGGTTGGGTCGCCCCGATCCATTTAGCGCAGGCAAAGTGAAAGAATGGTGCTAGGGGCGCACCTTCCCCCCCCATCGCCACGTCGTCACTGCGGAAATCCCAGACGACCGGCACGCCTAAAGCCTGCGCCAACCCCTTGCCGTCGCCCACTTGTAACGTACCCCGCCCATGTGGTTCGTGCGCCAGAGTCTGCCCGTGAAAGCCGATCAGGTCGATCTCTTCAAACTCCGAGAGCGCCTCGGCGTGCGCAATGGTGACCAGCTCAGCCGCCTTGTCCACGTCCGGGCCGTGCCATTGACCCAGCGCCGCGCGCAGATCGCTGCGCTCGGCCGCGGTATAGGCGCGATAGCCGCTTGGGCCAAAACCGATGATGTGATGCCCATCGGTTTCCACCACCGCAGCATCCACACCGTCCAGCGACGTGCCAGACATTGCACCCAGGGCTTTGATCGGCCCGCCTTTCCTGATGGCCCGGTTCACGCTCACCTCATTTATCTTGTTTTATGGCGCTCAACCTGCCTGTTCATCGCCCCACTAGGCAAGTCACATCACGCGGTCCACGTGCTTTTTTGCTACAACCTGCGCGCCTGCAACCACAACACGAGCGACGGGACGGTTGCACCGGCGCACGGCCTGAGTAAGCATTGCGACCAACTGCACCCCAAACGGACGACCATGACGGACACACAGACACCCAACCAGCCCGCGCAGGGACGCAATTACCAGCTTATCTTTTGGTCAGGGTCACTGGCCACAATTGGCGGGCAGCTGGTGAACCCCAATCTGGTGCTGCCCTTCCTGTATCTGGCCTTGGGGGCGCCTACGTTTTTCGCGGGCCTTTTGCTGCCCTTCGTGACCGGATCGCGCCTGATTGCCGAGATTTTCATGTCTCCGTTCATCAACCGGGTGACCCGCGCGAAACTGGCGGTTTACGTGCCAAACATCCTGACGGCCGCCATTCTGTCGGTCGTGGCATTGTTCGCAACAAACCTTCCCAATCTTTTGATTGTGTTACTATTTCTGACAACCGCGGTTGTAATGGGACTGTGCCAAGGGATCACCAGTCTGGGCACCAGCCAAATCTATGGCATCTCGGTGCCCGAGGCGAAACGAAATCGGATGGTGTTTGCACAGGCCACAATCTCAGGCATTCTGGCCATTCTTGTGGTCTGGGTGACGCGCGATCTGCTGGCCTCGGATGAACCAATGCAGCGCCACATCGTCGTCCTGTGGTGCGGCGTCGTCGCCATGTTCGCCGCCGGCGTCAGCTTTGCCGGTGTCCGGCTGCTGGAACAAGAGCAAGCCCGTGCCCCCGCACCCAAAAGCAAACCCAAACCGCTGGCTGAGTTGGTGACCGGTTTCAAAACCGGCATGGCTTATTCGTGGTATCGCAAGTTTCTTACGGCGCGTCTGATCTTTGTCTCGGTTGAGCTGGCCATGCCGTTTTACACGATCCACGCTGCGACCTTTCACGTGGGCACCAAACACTCACTCAGCTATTTCGTGATGGCCGCCAGTCTTGGTATGGTGCTGGGCTCGATCCTGTGGGGTTGGCTCAGCGGTCGGATCTCGGTCAAGCCGGTGATGTGGCTGGGGTGCTTGATCTCGGCAGTTTCAGCCATACTGGCGCTGGCCTTCACATTCCTTGGCTATGCGCAGAACGTCTGGGTTTATGCGCTGGTCATCCTGCTGCTGTCACTGGGCGGGAATGGCGTCATTTATGGCCGCTATCTCTATATCATTGAAAAGACATCGGAACAGGAGCGTCCCTACCTGGTCGCCCTTGGCGATGTTAGTGCCGGACTGATTGGCATGGTCTTTGCTGCGATCCTGGGCGCGGTGGCACATCTGCACGATCCAATCACCCCGATCTTTGCACTGGCCGCGCTGAACCTGATCGCAATGCTCTATGCGTTGCGCCTGCCTCCGGTCAAAAGCTGACACTGCCCACGTCTTTCTTGGAAATGGTGGCTTTTCCTTGCCCAAAGCGACGCCTATACAGTGCCCCGCAACATCAACCCAAAGGGCACGATATGACCTACCACCCCAAATCGGATTTCATCGCCACGATGATCGAGCGCGGCTTTCTCGCCGACTGCACCGATTATCAGGGCCTTGACGAAGCGCTGATCAGTGGGTGCAAGCCGGCCTATATCGGATTTGATGCGACGGCAAAATCGTTGCATGTGGGCAGCCTGATCCAAATCATGATGCTGCGCTGGTTCCAGAAAACCGGCCATCAGCCGATCACCCTGATGGGCGGCGGCACCACCAAGGTGGGCGATCCTTCGTTCCGCGCGGATGAACGCCCCCTGTTGGGCCCCAAACAGATCGACGAAAACATCGCGGGCATCAAAAAGGTGTTCTCGGCCTATATCGACTATGACAGTGACGCCGAAAACAAAGCTCTGATGCTGAACAATGCCGAGTGGCTGGACGACCTGAACTACCTCGATTTCCTGCGGGACATCGGGCGGCACTTCTCGGTCAACCGCATGCTGTCGTTTGAGTCCGTGAAATCGCGGCTGGATCGAGAACAATCGCTCAGCTTCCTCGAATTCAACTACATGATCCTGCAGGCTTATGATTTCCTTGAGCTGAACCGCCGCTATGGCTGCGTTCTGCAGATGGGCGGCTCGGATCAGTGGGGCAATATCGTCAATGGGATCGACCTGACCCGCCGCGTGCTGGATCATGAGATCTTTGGCCTGACCTCGCCCCTGTTGACCACCAGCGACGGCAAGAAGATGGGCAAATCTCAGGACGGTGCCGTGTGGCTGAACGCCGAGATGCGCTCGCCCTACGAATTCTGGCAGTTCTGGCGCAACACCACCGATGCGGATGTCGGGCGGTTCCTGAAGCTCTACACCGAAATGCCGGTGGATGAGTGCGAGCGCCTGGGCGCGCTGCAAGGGTCCGAGATCAACGAAGCCAAAATCCGCTTGGCGAACGAAATCACCACCCTGCTGCACGGGGCCGAGGCCGCTGCCAAGGCCGAAGCAACCGCGCGTGAAGTGTTCGAAAAGGGCGGCGTGGGTGGCGATCTTCCGACCCTGACTCTTAGCGCGGATGAGCTGGGCGACGGCATGTCCATCGTGCAGGTCATCGTGAAATCGGGCCTGGCCAAATCGGGCAAAGAGGCCAAGCGCCTGATTGCCGAGAATGGCGCCAAGTTGGATGACGCGCCGCTGACCGATGCAGGGCTGATGATTGACGCGGGCGCGCTGTCCTCGCCCATCAAGCTGAGTGCTGGAAAAAAGCGGCACGCGCTGGTGCAACTGGGCTGATCACAGCCCCGCCCATTACAAATAACGGCCACCCCGTTGGGTGGCCGTTTTCCTTTTCAAAGGTGTAGGTTCACATCGGCGCGGTTAACGCTTGCCGCCCTTACCGCCGCCTTTACCGTCGCCGTGGCCACCTTTACCACCGCCATGGCCTCCTTTGCCGCCGCCTTTACCGTCGCCGTGGCCGCCTTTGCCACCGCCATGGCCTCCTTTACCGTCGCCGTGGCCGCCTTTGCCTCCGCCGTGACCGCCGCCATTGCTGCCCCCATTGCCGTGACCACCGCCGCCATTGCCATTGCCGTTATTGCCGCCACCGTTTCCGGTGCCGGGGCCAGAGCCGCCGTTATTGCCACCGCCGTTGCCGGAATTCCCGTTGTTTCCGTTACCATTACCGGGGCCGCCGTTGTTGCCACCGTTGCCGCTGCCGTTGTTGCCGCCGTTGCCACCACCGTTGTTGCCGCCATTGCCGCCGCCGTTGTTGCCGCCGTTGCCGCCGCCACCGCCGTTGCCACCGCCGTTGCCTGGGTCACCGCCGCCGTCACCGGGATCACCGCCACCATCACCGGGGTCGCCGCCACCGTCACCGGGGCCACCGCCGCCGTTGCCGGGGTTACCGCCTCCCCCGCCAGACCCGGAACCACCTCCGTTATCTGAATCAAGACCGGCAAACTGATCATTTCCCCGCGCCTCGCCTGGATTTCCCGATGCACCAATCGAACCCGTTGGTTGGTCGGTCAACAACGAAGCCAATCCTGGGCATTGCGCCGTTGTGTTGCGCAATGTGGTCGCGAAATCCGATCGTTGTTGCAGGCGTTCCAGAAAGCTGGGTGTCACCTGCTGACAATCACACAGCGCCTGATAATCCCCCCGATTTGCAGCATCCCGGGCGGTCTTCCAGTTGCACACCTCTGGCGCAGCTGCGGCGCTGCTTACCGCCATCACAGTCAGAAAAGGTGCAGTTACCAGCACAGGAATTCCGACTTTCAAACTCTTACGCATAACACTTGTCTCCTTGTTCGGCGCCCCCTCGACGCGTCAAATTGATAGGTACCGATGTGAGACTTGCGCATTAAGCGCAGTTAAAGTTCCTCTGAGAATCGCTTGAGAAACGGCATAAAACTTTGAAAAATCTCGTCCGAATTGTGGACATCACCTAAATCCTCAGATTAACTGAACATACGTTCATATCCTGAGAGGAGACCGCCGCCATGCAATTGTCCACCACATCCGCGATCATCACTGGCGGTGCTTCGGGGCTGGGCGAAGCAACCGCACGCCACTTTGCCGAGCGCGGCGCGCAGGTCACTATTCTGGACCGCGACACCGTCCGTGGCACTCAGGTCGCGGAGGAGATCGCAGGGCATTTTGCTGAAACGGACGTCACGAACGAGGAATCCGTCGCCGCAGCGATCGATCAGGCGATGAACAATATGGGCCAGATCACGGCCGCCGTGAACTGCGCCGGAATCGCTTATGGCATCAAGACGGTGGGCAAAGACGGCCCCCACCCTCTGGACGCCTTTCAACGCACCATCGACATCAATCTGGTGGGCACATTCAACGTCTCGCGCCTGGCTGCGGCTGAAATGGCAAAGAATGACCCTGAGCCCGACGGCGCGCGCGGTGTGATCATCAATACCGCATCGATCGCGGCCTTTGACGGGCAAAAGGGACAAGCGGCCTATGCGGCTTCAAAAGGTGGAGTGGTCGGGATGACCCTGCCGATGGCCCGCGATCTGGCCTCGACCGGGATACGGGTTATGGCCATCGCGCCCGGCATCTTCATGACCCCGATGCTGGCCGGCCTGCCCGAAGAGGTACAGCAGCAACTGGCCGCTGACGTCCCCAACCCGGCCCGTCTGGGTGATCCACGCGAATACGGACGACTGGCCGGGTTTATCGTCGAGATGGGATACCTGAACGGAGAGGTCATCCGCATCGACGGTGCGCTGCGAATGCGCTAGGTCAGTTTCATGACCGAACGCGAAAAGATGCAGGCCGGAGAGTGGTATTGCTGTCTGGATCCGGAATTGGATGCCCTGCGCGCACAGGCCCGGCGCGCGGTTCACGCGCATAACACCTGTCCACCGGATACCCGCGGTGCGATAGCACCGGAATTGCTGGCGTTGTTCGGCAACGTCGGGTCGGATTGCTTTCTCGAGGCTCCTTTTCACTGCGCCTATGGGGTGAACATCCATCTAGGCCAGCGCGTTTACTTCAACGCGGGCTGCGTGGTTCTGGACACTGCTGCGGTGCGGGTAGGAGACGGCACGATGTTTGGACCGCACGTTCAGATTTATTGCGCTCAACACGCCAAAGACCCGGTTGAGCGCGCGCAGGGTCTTGAAATTGGTCTTCCGGTGACGATTGGGCGGAATGTCTGGGTGGGCGGTGGAGCTATCTTGATGCCCGGCATCACCATCGGCGACAATGCCACCATCGGTGCGGGCAGCGTCGTGACCAAAGACGTCGCGGCCGAAGAAACGGTCGTTGGAAACCCTGCCCGAGCGCTGAAACAGTCCTAAGCGCCTTCGGCCTTTTCTTCGAGCATCAGCCACTCATCCTCGGCTGCGGCCAGTTTTTCCTGCCGCTCGACCAACGCCTCGGTCGCCTTCTGGAATTTAACCGGCTCGCGAGTGAACAATTCGGGATCGGACATGAGGTCTTCCAGTTTGCCGATCTCGGCCTCAAGCCGGGCGATTTCGGCGGGTAGTTTCTCAAGCCGGTGTTTTTCCGAGAAAGACAGGCCCGATTTCGCCTGACTTTCCGGCTTGACCTTTGCCTTTGAGGGTTTTGATTTTTCTACCTTCTTTTCCGCAACGTCCCCTCGCTGTGCAATATAGTCCGACCACCCACCCGCATAGACGATTGCGCGGCCATTGCCCTCCATCGCGATGGTCGTAGTGGCGACGCGATCCAGGAAATCCCGGTCGTGACTGACCAGCAGAACGGTGCCGTCATAATCGTCCAGCAGTTCCTGTAACAGATCCAGTGTTTCGACATCCAGATCGTTGGTCGGTTCGTCCAGCACCAGCAGGTTCGAGGATTTGGCCATCAGCTTGGCCAGCAGCAATCGCGCTTTTTCGCCCCCTGACAGGGATTTAACCGCCGCTCTGGCCTGCCGTTCGTCAAACAGGAATTCCTTGAGGTAGCCGACCACATGCTTGGGTTGGCCACCGACCATCACCTGGTCGGCCTTGCCGGAAACCCGCATCTCGGGGTCGCCGGTCAGACTATCCCAAAGGCTCATTTCCGGGTCCAGTTGCGCGCGGGTCTGATCGAACACCGCAACCTCAAGATTGGTACCCAGGGTCACCGACCCCTCATCCGGTTGTTCTTGTCCAAGCAGCATTTTCAGCAGGGTCGTCTTGCCTACACCATTCGGTCCGACAAAAGCCACCCGATCACCGCGTTGCACCAATAAGTCGAAATTCCGCACGATCCGTTGCGCATCAAAGGACTTGGCCAAGCCTTTGGCCTCGATCACTTTTCGTCCGGATTTCGGCCCTGCCTCAAGCGCCATAGCGGCCGAGCCCTGGCGTTTGATTTGCGCCGCCTTTTCGGCCCGCAACGCCTGCAGGGCGCGCACGCGGCCTTGATTGCGCTTGCGTCGTGCGCTGATGCCCTCGACAGCCCATTTCGCCTCGGATTTAATCAGGCGGTTCAGCTTGTGACGTTGCTGATCTTCCTCATCCCAAACTTTGTCACGCCAGGTTTCGAAAGCGTCGAACCCCTGTTCCTGTCGCCGCACCATTCCGCGGTCAATCCAGAGCGTGGCTCGGGTTAAAGCCCGCAAAAACGCGCGGTCGTGCGAGATCAGAACAAACGCAGCCCGCGTCGCGCCCAGCTCACGCTCGAGCCAGGCGATGGCTTCGATATCCAGGTGGTTGGTCGGCTCGTCCAGCAGCATCAGGTCTGGCGCCTCGGCCATCAGCTTGGCCAAAGCCGCGCGCCGCCGCTCGCCGCCCGAGGCCGTTTCGACCGGGCGCGACGGGTCGAATTTCAGCCCCTCTCCGGCACGTTCAACCTTGTACAGCTCACCTGGCTCTAACCCGCTTGAGGCATAGTCGCCCAGCGTCGCGAACCCTTCCATGGTTGGGTCCTGCTCCATGTAACCTATAGATTTTCCAGGCGGAATCACAATGTCGCCTTGGTCTGGCTCGACCAGACCGGCCATCACTTTCATCAAGGTTGATTTGCCGGACCCATTGCGCCCCACCAACGCGATACGATCGCCCGGCTGCACCACCAGGTCCAGCCCCGAAAACACCGGATCACCCCCAAAGGTCAGGGAAAAGCCGGACATCTGCAACAAAGGAATTCTCGCCATGCCCGCCAGCTAAACCGGCAAGGCCAAGGGGTCAACGGGGATTACCGAACCACCGCTCGCAACAAACGTTTCCTTGCCGGGGGAATCGCACCAATCTCAAGCCCGGTGAACACATGCAGCGTGTTCATATGCCGATCGACGACCGCATGGTCACTGACCCAGCCGCCCATCATCAGATAAGTACGCAGCAAGGGCGGCATCCGCAACATCGCCTTTTTCACATCCGGCCTGCGACGCAGACGCGTGGCAAAGCGGAATACATCCGGTGCCTTGACCCGTGGCAGCCAACGTTTTGGGGCGAGATGCCTGTGCTTTAGAATCGCGAACGCATCCAGATACTCCTCGGTTTCGGTCCCAGCGAAGGACGAACAGCCAAACAGCATCTCGACATCATTCTGATCTACATAGGCCGTCATTGCCCCCCAGGCGACACGCAGAATGTCTGGGTCGGTCCAGTCCGGATGAACGCAAAACCGCCCCATCTCAACCATCCGACCGCTAAACCCCGCAAGCGCCGAAAGATCATAGAACTGCGCCGAATAGCTGCGGCCGATTTCAGTGCCATCTGCCATGGTCAGCATGCGGAAACAACAGACCACCTGCCCGCTTGCGCGCACATCTTCGACCAGAATATGGGCACAGACCGAATCGAAATCGTCCTGATCGATTTTTTCTGTCCCAAAGGCCAACATCCGCAGCTGCTGTGCCGCCGCCAGGTCCTGCCGCGACTGCGCCAGCCGGGCGCGATACCGCCCCTTACCAAGCAATAGTGCCATGGTCGCATCCTCCGCGGTTGCTGACCTGTTTCCTCTTGCCATGCCCCTATCACACAATGTGTGATTGCCGCATGACCATCGCAAGATGTGGCTGTAACTTATTGTGACGTGCCGGGAATATTGGCCGGGTTAAAGTTACCGATGTTACCCAACAGCTGACGGATAAAGCCCTGACCCTGAATCGTGGACTCGGTAATCCGGCGATCCAGCGTAACGACAATACCATCCTCAAGCCCGAACCGTTCGATGTTCCGAACCACGCCCCGGTCATCAAAGCTGATCGCCACCAACTCACGCGAGACCACTTCGGGCTTTTTCGGGCCGTAATGACGAATGCGTGACCGGACGTAATAGAACCCGGAATCGCGGATCACGCCGGACGAACTGGGGGCGCCGACCGCCTCGATCACACTGTCGCGGGTGTCCACACCCACTTTGACCTCGGCCAGGTCCTCGGGCGTTGGGACATATCCGTGATTCTTGAAGACCGGCGAACATGCACCAGCCGCTGCCAGACAGGCCGCAAAGACAAGCGTTTTCGACGCCGGTTTCAACCTGTTCACAACCTTCAACATTCACACCCTCTTGCCTTGGCCCGTTACGGACCCTATCCGCTTACATCAAACCGCAGCCCCGGTTCAACACAGGAAAGGGTCACGAATGAGCAACCAGACATCTCTGCGGGTGGCCGATCTGCCCCAAAATGCACCAACCCCCTTTGAGTTGCGCCCAGACGCCAAGGCTTTGGAGGCTACCAGAGACGAGTTGGGCTTGCTTGGCCTACGCAAGCTCAGCTTTGTGGGTGACGTAAGGGCACAGGGCAAGCGCGACTGGGTATTGAACGGAAAACTGGGGGCTACAGTGATTCAGCCCTGCGTGGTGACATTGGAACCGGTGACCACCCGCATCGACATCCCGGTCGCGCGAATCTATGTGGCCGATTGGGTTGATCCAGAAGAGCCCGAGTTTGAAATTCCCGAAGGTGATGAAACCGAACAGCTTGGTGCTGAGATCGACCCAGCACTTGTCATGGTCGAGGCCCTGTCGCTGGCCCTGCCCCAATACCCACGTAAAGACGGTGCCGAACTGGGACAGGCCGACTATACCGAGCCGGGCAAACAGGCCATGACAGACGAAGACGTCAAGCCCTTTGCCGGTCTGGCCAGTCTGCGCGACGCGCTGAAAAAAGACGAGTGACATAGGTCTGTTTTCCTGTCATATCAGGCCCTCAGAAAAATCGCTTGAACATGTCGAGAATCGCAGTATTTTCGCGCGCTCATCGGAATTTGGGTTGGACATTGCGGGGATCGTCCCCTAAACGCGCGTCAAACCACGAGATAAACGAAGAATGAAACCCGGCCCACAGCGAATCTGTTGGCCCTCAGTAGACAAAGGTTGAGACCATGGCCGTCCAACAGAACAAAGTTTCCAAGTCGCGTCGCAACAACCGCCGCGCACACGACGCTCTGGTTGCTGCAAACCCGAACGAATGCCCCAACTGCGGCGAGCTGAAGCGCCCGCACCACGTCTGCGCGTCCTGCGGCCACTACGACGACCGCGAAGTCGTCGCACAGGCCGACGAAATCGACCTGGACGAAGACGCGGCCTAAGCCTTTAAAAGCGCAGGCAAGGCATGACTGAACAGCCCTCGCACGCCGGACGGATTACCATCTCGGTTGACGCTATGGGCGGAGACTCGGGGCCCGCGACTGTGGTTGCGGGCATTGCCAAATCGGCAATCAAAAACCCCGATATCGCGTTTATTCTGCACGGGCCTGAGCCTACGCTGCGCAAACTTGTTGCCAAACGGCGTGTCCTTCAGGGGCGCGTCGTTTTTCGTGATTGCCCCGATGTAGTCACGATGGAGGACAAGCCCAGTCAGGTTGTCCGCAGCGGCAAGCAGACCTCGATGTGGTCAACGCTGGAATCAGTACGGCAAGGTGAGGCGCATGGCGCCGTTTCCTGCGGCAACACCGGCGCGCTGATGGCGCTGTCGATGATGCGGTTGCGCAAATTGCCGGGTGTGAACCGTCCGGCGATTGCGATTCTGTGGCCATCGCGCAACCCGCAGGGGTTCAACGTGATGCTGGATGTGGGCGCGGATGTGCGCGCCGACGCCAAGGACCTGCTGCAATATGCGCTGATGGGTGCATCCTATGCGCGCAACGGCATGGCGCTTGAACGTCCTCGGATCGGTCTGTTGAACGTGGGCACCGAAGAACACAAGGGTCGCGCCGAGCTTAAAGAAGCGCATGCTATGATCACGGAATTCGCAGAGCAGGCGAATTTCGATTTTGTCGGTTTCGTTGAAGGCAGCGACATTCCCGGCGACAAGGCGGATGTCATTGTCACTGATGGGTTTACCGGCAACGTCGCCATTAAGACCGGCGAAGGCACTGCCAGCCTGATTGGCGACCTGTTGCGCAAAGCGTTCAAGTATTCACCGCTGTCACGCCTCGCTTCGGTACTGGCGATCACGTCGTTAAATCGTTTGAAAAAGCGTATCGACCCGCGCCAAGTGAATGGCGGCGTTTTTCTTGGCCTCAACGGAACCGTGGTCAAATCACATGGTGGCGCGGATGCCATCGGAGTCTCGGCAGCAGTCAAACTGGCCTTTACCCTTGCCCAGTCTGGTTTCGCCGAAAAATTGGCGGCACGGGTTGCATCGACAGCCGAGCTTGCACAAGATGCCGCCCACACGCCGCCAAAGGCTGGCGAATAACAAAAAAGGCAGTACCCAAGCATGGCAGGCCGTTCAGTTGTCGTTGGTGTCGGACACTATTTGCCAGAGCGCATCGTTCCGAATTCCGAGTTTGAAAAGACGCTCGATACAACGGATGAGTGGATTAAGACCCGCTCGGGTATCGAGCGCCGCCATTTCGCCGCCGAAAACGAAACAACGTCCGATCTGGCCACCAAGGCAGCCGAGGCTGCGCTGGCCGATGCGGGGCTGGTGGCTGACGATATCGATGCGATCATTGTGGCAACTTCGACCGCCGATCTGACTTTCCCATCTGCCGCAACCATGGTGCAGGCACAGTTGGGCATGACCAAAGGCTTTGCCTTTGACGTTCAGGCCGTCTGCGCCGGGTTCGTCTTTGCGCTGACCAATGCCAACGCCCTGATCGTATCCGGTCAGGCCAAGCGCGTTCTGGTCATCGGGGCTGAAACCTTCTCGCGAATCATGGACTGGACGGACCGGTCCACCTGCGTGCTGTTCGGTGATGGCGCTGGTGCGCTAGTGTTGGAGCTGCAAGAGGGCGAAGGCAGTGCGCAGGATCGTGGCATTCTGGCGACCGACCTCAATTCAGACGGCCGGTACAAGGACCTGCTTTACGTCGATGGCGGTGTGTCGACCCAATCGACCGGACATCTGCGGATGCAAGGTAATCAGGTGTTCCGCCATGCGGTCGAAAAACTGGCCAAAACGGCGGAAACCGCTTTGCAAAGCGTTGGCCTCAGCAACACTGACGTCGATTGGATTGTGCCCCATCAGGCAAATATCCGTATTATTCAGGGCACCGCCAAGAAAATGGGCCTGCCGATGGAAAACGTCGTCGTCACCGTTCAGGACCATGGCAACACATCGGCCGCGTCGATTCCTCTTGCCTTGTCCGTCGGCAAACAGCGCGGGCAAATCAAGCAGGGCGATCTGCTTGTGACCGAGGCCATCGGCGGCGGTCTGGCCTGGGGCGCGGTTGTGCTGCGCTGGTAACCGGCGCAATTCGGCTTACACGCAGACTTGCAATTCATTGATATTGACAGCGAATTTCCCCTCACCGTATTCTGCGGTATCAACAGGGGAAATGGTATGGGCGATAAAACACTGACCCGAATGGATCTGAGCGAGGCCGTCTTTCGTGAGGTTGGCCTGTCACGCAACGAAAGTGCACAACTGGTCGAAAGCGTTCTGAACCACATGTCCGACGCTTTGGTGCGCGGCGAGCAGGTTAAGATTTCGTCATTCGGCACATTCAGCGTTCGGGACAAAACTGCCCGCATCGGCCGCAACCCCAAAACCGGCGAAGAGGTTCCGATTCAACCCCGCCGGGTTCTGACGTTCCGCCCGTCGCACCTGATGAAGGATCGCGTCGCCGCAGGGAACCGTAAGTAAGATCAGGACGACACGGTCATGAGCAAGTCCCCCGACGCCTTTCGCACGATCAGTGAAGTTGCGGACTGGCTGGGCGTTCAGGCTCATGTCCTGCGATTCTGGGAAAGCCGTTTCAATCAGGTCAAACCGGTAAAGCGTGCCGGAGGGCGGCGTTACTACCGTCCCAACGACATGCGCCTGCTGGGCGGTATCAAGAAACTGCTGCACGAGGACGGGATAACCATCAAAGGCGTTCAGCGTATCCTGCGCGAACAGGGCGTGGCGCATGTTTCCGCGCTTTCGCAAGGGTTGGACGAGGTGGCCAAACCGGACGCCACCGCTAATGACAGTGTAGTTGTGCCCTTCTCTTCTAAGCCAGTCGAGACAAGCGAACAGATCAACCTAAATCTGGACGACGCTGCACCCGTTGCCGAGGCCCCTAAGGTGGAACCTGCTGAACCCAAACCGCAGCCGGTCGCGGCGCAACCCACACCGGAGTTTCTGGATGAGGCCCCTCTGCTGGGTGGAATCGCAACGCAGGCATGGAATCGCACCGATTTCGATGACGATCTGCTGAAACAGATTGCTCCGGTGGCAAAGGACCTGCGCGCCGTTCTTAACCGCATTGAAAACCGAACGGCGGGATAAGAAAAAAAGGCGATGATTTCCTCTTGCCCCTGCCGGGAAAGTCTTTATGAACACCTCAACGTCGGGCTATGGCGCAGCCTGGTAGCGCGTCCGTCTGGGGGACGGAAGGTCGCAGGTTCGAGTCCTGCTAGCCCGACCAAATCACACCGACGTTTATGGCAGACAGGCCAGATCCCGCTCTGGCATCAGGGGGGATCGGAATGACAGGTGTATGCCCAAACCAGCAGATCGAGGCGATGATTGCGCGCGGTGAAATCACCGCAAACCCCGATGTCATCGCAGCACAAGTCCAACCGGCCAGCCTTGATTTACGTCTGGGTACAGTAGCTTACCGGGTCCGAGCCTCATTTCTGGCGGGCGAAGGCCGCTCGGTCGCGGATCGTCTGGCCGAGTTTGAGATGCACCGCATCGACATCACCGATGGGGCCGTTCTGGAAAAAGGCTGCGTCTATTTGGTGCCGCTGATGGAGTCGCTGGCCCTGCCCGCTGACACCAGCGCGGTGGCCAACGCCAAAAGCTCGACCGGGCGGCTGGATCTTCTGACCCGCACGATCACCGATGGCGGCACCGAGTTTGATCGCGTGCCCGCAGGCTATACCGGGCCGCTTTATGCCGAGATTTGCCCCCGCTCCTTCTCGGTTCTGGTGCGTCCGGGTATGCGGCTGAATCAGATTCGCTTTCGTCAGGGTCAGGCCGTGCTCAGCGACGCGGAACTGACCGCATTGCACAACGCCTCGCCATTGGTCGACGGACCGGCGGTCATTCAGGACGGGCTGGGGTTTTCGGTCGACCTGCAACTGCCCGACACCGATCTGGTCGGCTATCGCGCCAAACCGCATACCGGAGTGATCGATCTGGACCGGATCGGAGAATACGACCCGCAGGAATACTGGGAAGAGGTCCGCACCACCGATGGCCGCATCATCCTGGACCCGGGCGCCTTCTACATCCTGGTCAGCCGCGAGGCCGTCCACATCCCGCCCCTCTATGCCGCCGAGATGGCGCCGTATCTAGCCATGGTGGGTGAATTCCGGGTGCATTACGCAGGTTTCTTCGACCCCGGTTTCGGCCACGCCGCCGCCGGAGGCGCTGGATCACGTGGAGTGCTTGAAGTGCGCTGCCATGAGGCACCTTTTGTGTTGGAACACGGTCAAGTCGTCGGTCGGCTGGTCTATGAGAAAATGGCCGAAATGCCCACCCAGCTGTACGGGGCTGGCATCGCCTCAAATTACCAAGGACAAGGCTTGAAATTGTCCAAGCATTTCAAGGCAGTTAGCTGATCAGAACTTCATGAACCGGCGCGCTTGACGGGTTATTCGTTGCGCTTGTTTCAGGTTCTGGGATGGGCGTGGGCCTTTGTTGTTGGCACGGTTGGCCTCGCCGGGCTGTTCGTTCTTACCACCCATACGGCTTGCCATATCAAAGCCCTTGTCAACGCTTTTACTGACAAGGCGGCGCATGACCTGACGTACGATCATGTCGATCATCCGATTGGCATTCATTGCTCAACTCCGTTTTCTGACCCTCAACATAGGCGAATTGTGTGACACCAAAAGGGTCGTTTGATCACTCTTCCTCGAACAGTTCGGTCTGATCTTCATCCTGCTCTTCTTCGCGCCCCTCACCCAGTGGGATGGTGCCCGGCGGTGGCCGGTTTTCCAGCAGGCCAGCGGCGCGCAGTTCCTTGAGCCCCGGCAGGTCGCGAGCGTTCTCAAGCCCAAAATGGTCCAGGAAATGCGGCGTCACCACAAATGTCACCGGACGGCCCGGTGTCATTCGGCGACGGCCTAACCTGATCCACTCCATTTCCAGCAGTTGGTCGATCGTCCCGCGTGAGACCGAAACACCGCGAATTTCTTCAATCTCAGCCCGCGTACAGGGTTGATGGTAGGCCACGATAGCCAGCGTTTCGATGGCCGCACGGCTCAGTTTGCGGGTTTCAACTGTTTCTTTTTGCATCAAAAAGCCCAGATCGGGGGCGGTTCGAATGGCCCAGGCCTCGCCAACCTTGACCACCCGCACACCGCGTCCTTCATAGCGTTTCTGAAGCATTTCAACCGCTTGCGCCGCGTCGCTGCCATGGGGCATCCGGGCCTCAAGATCAGAGGTAGTCACCGGTTCGGCGCTGGCGAACAGCACGGCCTCGACCATGCGCTCTTGCTCTGCCAGCGGCGGTGCTTCGAACAGGGTGCCGGTGCCTTCGTCTTCGGGGGCGTCAGTCACGTGTGTCAGTCCTCTTGCGCAGATGGATCGGGGCAAAGGTCTCGCTCTGCTTGATTTCCATATGTCCTTCTTTCACCAATTCCAGCGAGGCCGCAAAGGTCGCCGCCGTGGCCGAGCGTTTGCGGACAGGGTCCACGTCCCAACCATCGGGCAGATAGGTCTCCATATCCGTCCAGGTGCCCGCAAAGCCGATCAGGGGGCGCATCCGCTCCAGCGCCTGTTCCATCGTGAACACGGCGTCACGGTCCATCACGAAGGGGCGGAATTCGTCGCGTGTGCGGATGCGAGCGTACCCCTGCATCAAATCCAGCAGGGTTGCCGAATAAGTCACAGTGCGGATGCGGGTGACATCCTCGCCCTGCCCGCGTTTGAAGAAATCGCGGCCCAGCTGGTCCCGCGCCATCAAGCGGGCCGCAGCATCACGCATGGCCTGCAAGCGCTCTAGCTGAAACGCCAGATGCGCGGCCAGTTCTTCACCTGACGGACCCTCGTCATCCGGATCAGGGGGCAGCAGCAGGCGGGATTTCAAAAAGGCCAGCCACGCCGCCATAACCAGATAGTCAGCTGCCAATTCAATCCGCAGAGCCCGGGCTTTTTCAACAAAAGTCAGATATTGCTGCGCCAGCGCTAGAACCGAGATTTTCCGCAGGTCGACCTTTTGTGTCCGCGACAGGGTCAACAACACGTCCAACGGGCCTTCGAACCCGTCGACGTCAACGATCAAGGCTTCGGCCGCAAGGCGATCCGCGACCGA
The DNA here is from genome assembly GCF_056539465.1 of Ruegeria sp. BB1. Classification (NCBI taxonomy): domain Bacteria; kingdom Pseudomonadati; phylum Pseudomonadota; class Alphaproteobacteria; order Rhodobacterales; family Roseobacteraceae; genus Ruegeria; species Ruegeria sp. BB1. The sequence goes on along the minus strand of NZ_JBQFVB010000001.1, from coordinate 299,412 downwards.
GACCGGGTCTTCGCTGAAAAGGTTATCGTTCATATACCTGCCCGCCCATTAGGGCAGATAGTTCCGCCTCAGTCGCGGGGATGTCAAGTTCCGCAGGCTTTTGCCGCATTGCCAGCGCCTTTTCTGCGCGTATCTCGGCCTGCTCGGTCATTTCTCCGGCGGCTTCCAGCACTTTGGCGCGGGCTTCAAACGAGCCGTTGCAATGCAAAACCAAGTCGCATCCGGCGTTGAGCGCCTGACGGGCAATCTCCTCGGGTGCGCCGCTGAGGGCCTTCATCGAGATATCATCGGTCATGATCAGGCCATCAAACCCAATCCTGTCGCGGATCAGACCGATCATTGTGGGTGAAATCGTAGCCGGTTGTGGGTCGATCCGGTCATAAACCAAATGCGCCGTCATCCCCATCGGCAGGTCGTTCAAGGCACGGAACGGCGCGAAATCGGTCTCTTCCAATGCGTCTTGCGTCAGATCGACATGTGGCAGGTCGTGGTGGCTGTCCAGCGTGGACAGGCCGTGGCCTGGCATGTGCTTGATCACTGGCAGAACACCACCATCCAGATGCCCCTTGGCAACCGCCTTTCCGATCCCGGAAACTGTTGTTGAATCAGATCCATAGCAGCGGTTCTTCAGAAAGGCATGCGTATCATCACGCGCCAGATCCACCATCGGGGCACAATTGCTGTCGATCCCCAGCTCAAACAGCTCATTCGCGATTAGGCGATAGCGTAGATACATGGCGCGTTCAGCCTGATCCCCCGCGCCCGCGACATGATCCAGCGGTGGCATCCATTCCCGCGCCAGTGGTGCGCGCAGCCGTTGCACGCGGCCGCCTTCCTGATCAATGGTGATCGGGCAATTGCGTCCCACAGCCTCGCGGAAGTCGTCGCACAGAGCACGGACCTGATCGGCGGTATCGATGTTGCGGGCAAATAAAATGAACCCAAACGGGTTCATTTCTTGAAACAGACTTTTTTCTTCGGGCGTCAGGCGCAAGCCTTCGGCATCAGTGATTGCCGCGCCGAAACTCACCGAGCGGCCACCGGGATACAATCGGCGCCTTGTGCTTCGAGGGCAGCGCAGAACTGACGCGAGTCGCTTAGGTCGTCAAATCCCAGAACCCGCAAACGATAGAAGGTCCGTCCACCACGTGAGGTTTTTTGGATAACACGTTGTTTTCCATCCATATACTCACCGAAACGGCCATTCAGGCGATCCCATTCAGCCCGCGCTACATCCGTGCTTTCATAGGCCCCAAGCTGGGCCATGCGCGTGCCCTTGGACAATGTGTCCGGGTCAATATCCAGCCCCACAGCAGCTTTGACCGCAGCGTTGATCGCGTCTTCAGTACTGCTGCTGGTGGTGATCCCGCTGGGTGTAGAACGGGCCGGGCGCGTGTTGGGGCGCAAAGACCGGCGAACCCCCGGCAGTGCGGCCAGTTCCGGATCGGGCAACTGTGCGGCCAGATCAGCGGGATCAATCGCGGGCTCTTCTTCGGGCACGACCAAAGAGGCCAGTTGCACGCCCTGCTCGGTCGGTTGGTCGATTTGTGCCGCATCACCAGCCAGTTCGGCGACCAGAGCGTCTACCGAACCCTGGCGCAATTGCGCAGCCTCCTGATCAGAAATCTCTTCCTGCACCACATGCACGGCCGGGGTGGGCTTCAGAGGCTCAACCGGCGTGTCCTCATCCGACAGGGACACCGGGCGCGGCGCAAGGATCAGACGATCCGCCGGGGGTGCGGCTGTTCCGACCGCGGCCACCGTGTTGACGGCCAGTCCTTGATGATCGGCAGGTGTTCCACCGGGGCTTTCTGGCTGAATGCGCATGGGCCCTTCGATGGCACGTACGACCGGTACACCGCTAACATCGCGCATCACCAGCTTGTAACCCCAAACACCAATGCCAGCGACCAATGCCAGGGACGCAACCGCGCCCAGCGCGTTTACGATACGACCCAGACCCGCTGCGCGCGGCGCTTCTTCATACCCGTGCATGTCGTCGGAATAGTCATACCCATCCTGAGGATGTGGTTGATTCGTGTAATGCATCTGCTCGGGGCGCATCTGCCCCGAGTAATCGTAACGTGCCATGTCCGCCTCACCGCCCGATTCACGCCAGAAAATAAGGCGCGCGGGTCATTTCTTGCCTACCTCGTACCGGTGCTTCGGGCGGTGTTTGTTACCGCATCTCCTGCGCCGGAGTAACGCCAAGAATACCCAAGCCCGCTGAAATCACAACAGAAACGGCGCGGGCCAATGCGATTTTTGACTGGCTTGTGGCAACATCGCCATCCTGGATGAAACGCAGTTGAGTCTCGTCGTTGCCCTTATTCCACAGCGCGTGGAAGTCTCCTGCAAGCTCATACAGGTAGAAGGCAACCCGGTGCGGCTCATTCGTGCGCGCGGCGATCTCAACCAAACGAGGCCATTCAGCCAGCTTCTTGGCCACGGTCAGTTCCGAGGCGTGATCGTTCTTGCTGAGGTCCGCACCCGCAAGGGTCACGTCATCAGCGACAATCCCTGCCTCGGCGGCTCGGCGCAGCACGCTCATGATGCGGGCATGAGCGTATTGAACGTAGAACACGGGGTTCTCGCGGCTCTGCTCAAGCACCTTGTCGAAATCGAAATCCAGGGGCGCGTCGTTCTTACGAGTCAGCATCACGAAGCGGGTCACATCCGGCCCAACCTGATCGACCACATCCCGCAGGGTGACAAAGTTCCCGGCCCGCTTGGACATCTTGAATGGCTCGCCGTTCTTCCACAGCTTCACAAGCTGGGTCAGCTTGATATCCAGCGGCACTTTGCCATCAGACAGCGCCGATACTGCTGCCTTCATCCGTTTGACATAGCCGCCATGGTCCGCACCAAACACGTCGATCAACGCGTCAAAACCACGGGTCACCTTGTCATAATGATAAGCAATGTCGGGGGCGAAATAGGTCCAGCTGCCGTCCGACTTCTTCACCGGGCGATCGACGTCATCGCCATGTTCGGTGGACTTGAACAGGGTCTGCTCGCGCGGCTCCCAATCCTCGGGCTTTTTGCCCTTTGGCGGCTCCAGAACGCCTTCATAGATCAGGCCCTTTTCGGTCAGCGACTCCAGCGCGGCCTCGATCCGACCTGTGCCATAGAGCGATTTTTCCGAGAAGAACACATCCATCTCTACGCCCAGCGCCTTCAGGTCAGCGCGGATCAGGTCCATCATCGCGTCGGTCGAGAACTCGCGCAGATCGTCCAGCCATTCGCTTTCCGGCTTGTCGATCAGGCTGTCGCCGTATTTCTCTTTCAGCGCTTCGCCGATTGGGATCAAGTAGTCGCCCGGATACAAGCCTTCGGCAATCTCGGGGCTCAACCCGTTGGCTTCGCGATAGCGCTCGTAGGCCGAGCGTGCCAACACGTCGACCTGCGCACCGCCGTCGTTAATATAGTATTCGCGGGTCACATCATGGCCGGAATAGGCCAACAAGCTTGCCAGCGCATCGCCAAACACCGCGCCCCGCGTATGGCCAACATGCAGCGGCCCAGTCGGGTTGGCCGACACATATTCCACGTTGACCTTTTGCCCCTGCCCCATAGTCGAGCGGCCATAATCCGTGCCTTTCTCCAACACTGCCGCCAAAACACCCTGCCAAACCGAAGGCGCCAACCGCAGGTTCAAAAAGCCCGGCCCCGCTACCTCGGCACTGGTGATCCGGTCATCCGCCGCCAGCTTTCCGGCCAACACATCGGCAATGTCGCGCGGCTTCATCTTGGCCGGCTTCGCCAGCACCATCGCGGCGTTTGTCGCCATGTCGCCATGCGCGGCATCACGCGGTGGTTCGACCGCCACATTGTCAAAGCTCAGCCCCTCGGGCAGCGCGCCTTCGGACTGCATCTGTGCCAGCGCGTCCAGTACAAGGCCGCGGATCTCGGAAAACAGGTTCATTTCGGATGTCCTTTTGCTTGCCCGGCGGTTTACCACGCAAAGCGGCAAGGTCAATGGAAGCGATCAGTTTCCGCTTGGATTAGCGGTAAACCGGGCTAAGGTCACAGGAAATTCCTAACCTCGGAGATCGTTCCATGCGTCTTGCCCTGCCCCTTGCATTCGTCCTGACCACTTCGATCCCGGTCTGGGCCGATATGCCCGCGCCGCAGGGCCATGTTCTTCTGACGCTGGGCGGGGCGGTGACGGAAACCAACTTACCGGCTCGGGGTGAAAATGACGGTGGTCTGCTGGGTTATCTCGAAGTGCAGCACAGCGGCGGCGCCGGATTTGACGCCGCGATGCTTGACGGTCTAGCGCAAGTGGAGATCACAATTGCCTACGGCCCCGAAGACAATCAGCGCGACGTCGCCTTCTCTGGTCCGCTTTTGTCGGATTTGATGGTCATGGCAGGGGCCGAAGGGAAGACTGCCAAACCAATGGCGATGGATGGATACCAGTCCGAAATCCCATGGGACAGTATTCAGGCGCACCAACCCATCGTGGCAACGCATGCGGATGGCAGTCCGATGGGGATCGGCGGCTATGGCCCTACGATGATCGTTTTTCCGCCCACAGATGATGCTGATCTGGCAGACGAGCAATCCGGGCAACAGGTTTGGGCGCTAGCCTATATCGGCATCGAGTGACGACCGCCCCGTCAGCCTTTTGTGATCCTGCAAGGCAAAGCGGTCGGTCATACCTGCAATGTAGTCCGACACAATCCGTGCCAGCACCGTCTCATCCCGGGCTGCTTCTATATCGCCGTGCCAATGGGCTGGCATTTGTTTGGGATCGTTCAAGTAGATCGGGAATAATTCTTCAACGACCGCAGACACTTCGGCCCTGACCTTCATGACGCTGGGCGCACGATACATCCGCGAAAACAGGAAGGCGCGGATCTCTTTAAGTTGCGCCCAAAGCCCTGCCGAGAACTGGATCACCGGATAACCCAGATGCCGGATATCTTCGACCGTTTGCGCCCCAGAATCAGCGATCAGGTCGCGCGAGGTGTCGATCACATCCGAAACCATCACTCCAAACACGCGACGCAATGCTTCGTGCCTGCGCCGATACGGGTCCAGACCAGGGTACTTGCGGTCCACTTCCGCATAGCAATCACCGACGATGGGCAATTGCTGAATTTCAGCGTCCGTGAACAGATCGGCCCTGAGCCCATCCAACAGATCATGATTGTTATAGGCTATATCGTCAGACAGCGCGGCCACCTGTGCCTCGGCACTGGCATGGGTGTGCAGTTCAAGGTCAAAACCGCCATTGCACTCGGCCAGCGCCCACGGCAATTCGCCTGTCACAGGCCCATTATGCTTGGCTATGCCTTCCAGACATTCCCATGTCAGGTTGCAGCCGTCGAATTCGGCATAGTGGCGTTCCAATTTGGTGACGATCCGAATGGCCTGCGCGTTGTGATCGAAGCCGCCGTATGGCTCCATCAAAGCGTGCAAGGCGTCCTCTCCGGTATGACCAAAGGGCGTGTGCCCCAGATCATGCGCCAATGCCACGGCTTCGGTCAGTTCGGGGTTCAATCCCAATGCCCCGGCAATCGTGCGCGCCACCTGTGCCACTTCGATAGAATGCGTCAGGCGCGTGCGGTAACTGTCGCCTTCATGTTCAACAAACACCTGTGTCTTGTGTTTCAGCCGCCGAAACGCGCTGGCATGAATGATCCGATCCCGGTCGCGCTGAAAGCATGATCGGAAACTGCTTTCCTCCTCAGGTACTAGCCGCCCCCTTGCGCGGCCTGGGTCCGAGGCAAAACCTGCTCTGTCCAAAGGCCTTATCCTTGTCGCCTGTCCTTGCAATTTCTATATTGTAAGGCGTAAAGGAAATAAACCTTTGGAGACTGGCATGAATCTGCCCCCCACAGTCACAGAACGCGCCTTTGACCGTCTGGCCGAGATTGGCGCAGCGGATCAGGGTCAGGCCCTGCGCGTCGCAGTGGAAGGCGGCGGATGTTCCGGCTTTCAATACGAAATCGCGCTGGACGAACCCAAAGACGACGATCTTGTGCTGGAAGGCAAAGGCCAAAAGGTCATTGTCGATTCGATTTCTCTGCCGTTTCTGGAAAATGCAGTGATCGATTTCACGCAGGAACTGATTGGTGCGCGGTTTGTGATCGAAAACCCCAACGCGACCTCATCCTGCGGCTGCGGTACGTCTTTTTCAATGTGACCTTGCCCTGCCCGCGTGGTTGAGGGATAGATCAACCGGCAGTCAGCCGGAGGATCGCGCATGAAAATCGCCACGTTTAACATCAACGGCATCAAAGCGCGGGCCGAAGCTCTGCCCCGGTGGCTTGACGAAGCACAACCTGACGTCGTCCTATTGCAGGAAATCAAGTCGGTCGATGAAAACTTCCCGCGCGAGATATTTGAGGAACGTGGTTATAACGTCGAAACCCACGGCCAGAAAAGTTTTAACGGCGTCGCCATCTTATCAAAACTTCCACTTGAGGATGTGTCCCGTGGCCTGCCCGGAGATGACGAGGACGAACAGGCGCGCTGGATCGAAGCGACCGTGATCGGCAAGCAAGCGCTGCGGATTTGCGGGTTGTACCTGCCCAACGGCAACCCGGTACCCGGACCGAAATACGACTATAAGCTGGCCTGGATGGAACGGCTGTATCATCGGGCGCGCGAACTGATGGCCAGCGAAGAACCGGCACTTATGGCGGGAGATTACAACATCATCCCACAGGCCGAAGATGCCGCCCGCCCGGATGCCTGGCGCGAGGATGCCTTGTTCCGACCGGAAAGCCGTGCGGCGTTTCGCAAAATCCTCAATCTGGGCTTTACCGAAGCGTTTCGGGCCCGCACACAAGGACCTGGTCACTACTCATTCTGGGACTATCAGGCGGGTGCGTGGAACAAGAACGATGGCATTCGTATCGATCACTTTCTGCTGACACCTCAGGCTGCCGATCTGATGCAAGACTGCCAGATTGATGCAGCCGTGCGAGGGCATGAGAAACCGTCGGACCACGTGCCAGTCTGGGTTCAGCTCGACCTGTAATCAATCATGCGGTCGGGTCGTAGGCATAGATCCACTCATATTTTTTCGAAAGCCTTGGTCCAACGGCCATCAGCACCATCTGTGCCGCCAGTCGCATGGGACCGCGCAGGTGAAAATTTCGCGCGTTGGCTCCGGCGGTAGCCACAACTCGTTTGGCCCTTGGGCGACGGCGGGTTTCATAGGCAGCAAGAGCTTGTGTCACATCGGGTTTTTCTTCGAAGGTGCGGGCTAGAATCCACGCATCCTCTAACGCCAAACAGGCCCCTTGCGCCATAAAGGGCAAGGTCGGATGCGCGGCGTCGCCCAGCAGCGCCAACCGCCCGTTCTGCCAGCTTTGCGCCACAGGCCGCAGGAACAGGGCCCAAAGATGGGTTTCGGTCACGTCAGACAGAATATCGCCCACTGGCCCCCCGAAATCGGCAAAACGCGCGCGCAGATCATTCGGATCGCCTTGCAGCCGCCAGCCTTCCTCTTGCCAGTCCGAGCGTTCCTCAATTGCCACCACATTCATCAGTTGCTGATCGCGCAACGGATAGGTGACGACGTGGCGTCCAGGCCCCGTTGTCAGTGAGGCGCAAGGCATCTCCTCTCGTTCTGACAAGGGGATAGTCGCACGCCAGGCAATCTGATGCGTGAACTGAGGGGCCTCTGGCCCGTTCAGGGTCGGACGTATGGTGCTGCGGCCCCCGTCCGCCGCGATAGCACAGTCGCACCGCAAGCGTTCGCCGTCATTCAGAACGACTTCTACCTCTGCCGGATGTTGGAGAACCTGCGCCACCTGCGCGCCCAGCTGGATAATAACGCCCGCCTCTAAAGCCGCCCGGCGCAACAGGTCCAGCAAATCCGCGCGATGGTAATAGTAGGTCGGTCCGGCCGCCGGTGCGGGAATACGGCTTATTACTCGACCTTTGCGATAATCTCGCAGAATTGTGCCGTGAGACAACTGCCCGCCCTCGGGCTTATCCCCTAACACATTCAGCGCCCGCAAAACCGCCATACCGTTGGCGCTGATCTGCAATCCTGCGCCAACCTCAGTCAGGGCCGGAGCCTGCTCAAGAACCGTGACCTGCGCCCCGCGTTGCCGCAGTGCCAAAGAGGCTGCCAGCCCCCCTATTCCGCCGCCGATGACATTGAATTTCAGACCGTTGATATCCATGGCACCGGCTTAACGCAAAAACGCCGGAGCAACAGGCCCCGGCGTTTGAATTAGTACCAAAGTTCCAGCGATCAATCGTCGCGGTGGACCTTTTCGCGACGCTCGTGACGTTCCTGCGCCTCAAGCGTCATGGTCGCGATTGGACGCGCATCCAGACGTTTCAGCGAAATCGGATCGCCCGTCTTTTCGCAATAGCCGTACTCGCCCTCTTCGATGCGACGCAGGGCCGAGTCGATCTTGGCAACCAGCTTGCGCTGACGGTCGCGGGTCCGCAGCTCCAGCGCGCGATCTGTTTCCTCGCTTGCGCGGTCTGCAACGTCCGGAATGTTACGGGTGTTGTCCTGCAGCCCTTCGATCGTGTCGCGGCTGCCCGCCAATAGTTCATTCTTCCAATCCAGCAGCTTGCGGCGAAAATACTCAAGCTGACGGTCATTCATGAAAGGTTCATCTTCGGCCGGGCGATAATCCTCCGGCAGAAAAACTTCCTGCTTCATTTTTGCTCCCTCGGTATGGCCAGTAACGTCGGTTGCTGTTGTTTGACCTGACATTTGGCACTCCCTTCTGCGGTGCATGTATCCGACGCACGCACGAATGTCACTACACAAACGTCGTCTTAATACGTCACGTCCCCGGCATGTCTAAATATGAGACAAATAACAACAAAACCTTGTTATACTGTGGAAATTGTCAGGCGAAAATTAGGCGATCTCCAACAGACACGGCACCCGCCGGACGTCGAATCACGTAAAAGGGATTGGAGTCGTTACGAAAATCTGATCCCGCGACGCCGTGGCCCGCTTGTCAAAATCATCGCCTCTCTGTAACCCGAACAACACAGATTGCGCAAAACCAAACGAGGGGCCCATGACCGCACGTTTCCAAGGCACCGCCGAATATGTTGCCACCGATGACCTGACCATTGCGGTGAATGCTGCCGTGACGCTGGAACGCCCCCTGCTGGTCAAGGGGGAACCCGGCACGGGCAAAACAGAACTGGCCAAACAGGTGGCAGGTGCACTGGGGCTGCGCATGATCGAGTGGAACGTGAAGTCCACCACCCGCGCGCAACAAGGTCTGTACGAATACGATGCGGTCAGCCGGCTTCGTGACAGTCAGCTGGGTGAAGAACGCGTGCATGACGTGTCCAACTACATCCGTAAGGGCAAGCTGTGGCAGGCGTTTGACGCCGACGAGAAGATTGTTCTGCTGATTGACGAGATCGACAAGGCGGATATCGAGTTTCCCAATGATCTGCTGCAGGAACTCGATAAGATGGAGTTCCATGTTTATGAGACCGGTGAGACCATCCGGGCCAAACACCGCCCCATCGTCATCATCACCTCGAACAATGAAAAGGAACTGCCCGACGCGTTTCTGCGCCGCTGTTTCTTCCACTATATCCGCTTCCCTGACGAGGCGACCATGCGCCGGATCGTCGAGGTCCACCACCCCGGCATCAAAGATGCGTTGCTGACCACAGCCCTGACGCAATTCTATGAAATCCGCGAAACGCAGGGGCTGAAGAAAAAGCCCTCAACCTCCGAAGTGCTGGATTGGCTGAAACTGCTGTTGGCCGAAGACCTGACGTCCGAAGACCTGAAACGCGATGGTGCGAACGCTTTGCCCAAGCTGCACGGTGCGTTGCTGAAGAACGAACAGGACGTGCATCTGTTCGAGCGACTGGCCTTTATGGCGCGCAGCAAACGCTAAACCTGTTGAGCATCTGGTGATCGCTGCTTGCCTTGGACAGGTCTGGCTGTCAGCATTGCAGGTGGCGGTCCGTTTTATCCGGGCTACCTATGACCGGATCAGACGGGACCCTGTGATTGACTGACACTTTGACCATCCGCGCCTTGCGGCCCGAAGACCGCGCTGAATGGTCCGACATGTGGCGCGACTATCTGGCGTTTTATGAAACAACGGTCGCAGATGAGATCTATGACAGCACCTTCGCACGATTGCTGGGCGACGATCCGCACGATTTCTCATGTTTTGTTGCGGAACAAAACGGGCGGCTTGTTGGTCTCACGCATTACCTTTTCCACCGCCACGCGTGGAAGGTTGAATCCGTGTGCTACTTGCAAGACCTGTTCGCCCGCCCCCAGGCGCGTGGTTCCGGAGTCGGCCGCGCTCTGATTCAGGCGGTGTATGATGAAGCCGACCGACAGGGCGCGCCTTCAGTCTATTGGCTGACGCAGGATTTCAACCACACCGCCCGCAAACTTTATGACCGCATCGGCAAACAGACGCCCTTTATCCGGTATCAGCGCCCATGATGCGATGGCTGGCCCTTGTTGCAGGTGTGGCGCTGGCAGGCTGCGCAGCGGTTGAGACGACCGAAGTACCAACTCGCGTGCAGGCGATTGAAGAGACGTTGCCCCCGGCCAAGACATTCACCCGCGCGTTCCCGATGCCACCGGGCCGGTCGAACGCCAATATCGCGGCGGATTTCGTATCGTTACATTTCGCGTTGGAAGGGGGCGCGAAACTGCCGGTATTCACGCGGTTTGAAACGCCGATCACCGTGCGTCTGACCGGCTCACCTACGCCCTCGATGCAGCGCGACCTGACTCAATTGCTGACCCGCCTGCGCCGCGAGGCCGGGATCGACATTCAACAGATTTCGGACGGCACGGCCAACATCACAATCGAAGCCGTCAGTCAGGCAGAGATCCACGAAATTCTGCCACAGGCGGCCTGTTTCGTGGTGCCGAACTCTTCGAGCTTTGAAGAGTACCGCCGCAACCGGCGCAAACAGATAAGCAGCTGGAGCCGGCTGCGCAGCCGCGAACGTCTGGGCATCTTTATTCCATACGACGTCAGCCCGCAGGAAAAACGCGATTGCCTGCATGAAGAGATTGCGCAGTCACTGGGACCGCTGAACGATCTGTATCATCTGCCGGATTCAGTGTTCAACGATGACAATATCCATACTGTCCTTACCGGGTTTGACATGCTGATCCTGCGCACGGCCTACGCGCCCGAACTGCGCAGCGGAATGACAAGCGAACAGGTTGAGGCCGCTCTGCCCGGTATTCTGAGGCGCCTGAACCCGCGTGGCGAGAACATACCAATGCAGCCGCTATCTGAAACGCCGCGTGAATGGATCAATGCGGTTCAAAAATCCCTGCGCCCGCAACTGAATACGCAACGGCGCCTGCGGGCCGCGCAAAAGGCCGCGCGGATCGGTCAGGAACAGGGCTGGACCGATCATCGCCGCGCCTATCCCTATTACCTGATGGGGCGGATGGGTCAGTTCGACAAACCGCAGGACGCGCTGCGCAATTATCAGACCGCTTTGCAATACTTGCGCGCAACCCCCGGCACCGAAATCCATCAGGCCTATATCACTACACAGACTGCCGCTTTTGCTCTAGCACTAGGCAAAGGCCCCGAAGCCCTGCCCGAATTGGATAAGGCCATCGACGTGATGATGCGGGCCGAAAATGCCTCGCAACTGGCAACATTGTTGCTTCTGAAATCCGAAGCCCTCAATCAGGCGGGCCGGACGACTGAGGCACGCTCTGTCAGGCTGGACAGTCTGGGATGGGCACGTTACGGGTTCGGCTCGGAAACGGTGGTCCGGTCGCTTAATCAGGAAGTTGCGGAAGGATCCCCCAACAACAGAGGCGGATAACGCATGGTCGTAATTCTGGGAATGGCGATTTTGGGGGCAATCCTTGGGGCGATAACAGCGCGCAAGCGCAACGGCACCGGCGCCGACATGGCGCAATATGCAGCCGGGTATGGCATTGCCTTTGCATTGGTCGGCCTTGTGCTGTCCCTTATACTCATACGTTTTGTGGTCTGACCCATGTTCCTGCCCTTTTTCGAAAATCTCAGAAAAGCGGGCGTTCCCGTATCCTTGCGCGAATACCTGACCTTTCTTGAGGGCATGAAAAAGGGTCTGGCCACATATGATGTCGAGGCGTTTTATTACCTCGCCCGCGTGTCGATGGTGAAAGATGAACGCAACATCGACAAATTCGACCGCGCCTTTGCCGCCAGTTTTGAAGGGCTGGACGAGATCAGCTTTGAACAGGTTCTTGAGGCAGTCGACATTCCCGCCGATTGGCTGGCAAAGATGGCCGAAAAACATCTCTCAAAAGAAGAAAAAGCCGAAATCGAAGCCATGGGCGGGTTCGACAAACTGATGGAGACGCTGCGCGAGCGCCTAAAGGATCAGAAAGGCCGCCATCAGGGTGGCAACAAATGGATCGGCACCGCTGGCACCTCTCCGTTCGGGGCCTATGGATATAATCCCGAAGGTGTGCGCATCGGTCAGGACGAAAGCCGCCATCAGCGTGCGGTCAAGGTCTGGGACAAGCGTGAATTCAAAAACCTGGACGACACGGTTGAACTGGGCACGCGCAATATCAAGGTCGCCTTGAAACGCCTGCGTCGCTGGGCGCGTGAAGGAGCCGCGGAGGAGCTGGATCTGGACGGCACCATCCGAGCCACAGCCGAACATGGTTATCTGGATGTGAAAACCCGCCCCGAACGCCACAATGCTGTCAAAGTGCTGCTGTTTTTGGACGTCGGCGGCTCAATGGACCCGCATATCAAAGTGGTCGAAGAACTGTTCTCGGCCGCCCGGACCGAGTTCAAGCATCTGGAGTACTACTACTTTCACAATTGCCTGTACGAAGGCGTCTGGCGCGACAACCGCCGCCGTTGGGATCAGAAGACCCCCACGCATGAGGTGCTGCGCACCTATGGCTCGGACTACAAATGCATCTTTGTCGGCGATGCCTCGATGAGTCCCTACGAGATCGCCTATCCAGGCGGCGCCAACGAGCACTGGAACCAAGAGGCCGGGCAGGTCTGGCTGCAACGCGCACGCGAGCAATGGCCGTCAAACCTGTGGATCAACCCGGTGCCCGAGAAATACTGGGAATACACCCACTCCATCGGCATGATCCAAGATATCTTTGAGGATCGCATGGTGCCGATGACCCTGGCCGGGCTGGAAAAGGGAATGAAGGAATTGACGCGGTAAATGGGGTTAGGCGGATGGCAGTTCTGAGCCCTATGTGTCGTGCCTGAGGTGATTGCAAATCTGGCAACCCTAAAAGTCCTCAGCCTGAAGATAAACTTAAGCCGTCGAGTCGGTGACGATAGCACGTGCAATCGACTGTCGCCTCAAGTTGACTGGATGTCTGTTTTCGGATTCGATTTTTCGTTCAAGATATTTAGAATAACTGGTCATGGAAAAACAAATAGACCAGTAAAGCAATCCAACGAATATAAACAACTCCCAAACGACGCCGGACCAAATTGCGTTGGCCCTGGTTGCCTCCAATAGCCGAAGTGGGTCAAAGAAACCCATCGCCGCAACAATTGTCGTGTCCCGAAACACCCCAACAGCGGCTAGCACCATCCATGGCGACAGCGTCCTGAGTACTTCGGGAAGAGCGACTAACCAGATAGCTTTTCCTTGGCTGAACCCCAATGCACTTGCCGCTTCCCATTGCCCTTCAGGGATTGCTATTAGCCGCTCGTGGATTGCCCCCGCTATCCGAGCGCCAGTGTGAAATGCAATAACGGCTACTCCTCGAAGTATCTGGTCAACGTATGTTCCAGCCGGCAGAAGGAGGTTGGTCAATAGAAAACCCCCAAACAGCAACACAATGAGCGGAACGCCTCGAGCAAACGCGATGATGGACGCGAACGCGGCTCTACACGGTCGAATGAGAAACTGACGTCCCAATGCCAGTGCGATACCGGCCGGGATTGCTAAAGTGATCCCTGAAACCGCAAGAATGAACGTGAGCAACAGGCCACCAAACTGGCGAGAATCAACAACTTCAATCCCGAGGCCGCCACAAAGGAGATAATAAGCTATGACAGGATACAGTGCGGAAAAGTAGAGCGTCTTACGTGGCAATGACTTGAAAACAAAAGGAGCGATCGCTGCGAAAAGCAATACCATTGCTGTGATTGGCCGCCAGTAAAGCTCGGATGGATAAAACCCGAACAGAATCGTGCCAACTCTTCCCTTGAGACCCCCCCAACATGCACCATGCGTCTCTGGACCATCGGCCATCTCGACAATCTCTTTACATTCGACAAGAGACCCGCCGTTCCAGACACCGTTGAGTACCGCCCATACAAAAAAATTCCACAATAGGGTCACTATGAGAGCGATTAGACTTAGCGACAGCAAACTGTTGGTTACACCGTTAAATAAATTTTGTCGTAACCAATAGCGGACGAAGGTGATTGAATAAGTTTTTTTCGATGGTGATTTCTGCGCAGCAGTGATGCTTGTCCGGTCGGGTTTGTAAATCATGATGGAACATTCAACGCTCAAGGCAATGTCCGCAAGGTCCGTTTCGTCCGCAATGCAGACAAATTGCCCAACCCGATATTGCCTCACAACCAGCGTTCGCCCATATCTATCCTATGCTACGCTTCACCCCAATCCTGCTGGCCATAGCCTATGCCATCGTGATGTACCGGATTTCCGTCTGGCGAACGCACCGAGAGCTGGATGCGAAATCGACTGAACTGGCCGATCCGGTGCTGAAACGCATGACTGACAGGCTGGCCGCCGCGCTCGAGATCGACCGGGTCCCGGTTTACATCTACGAGATCGACCCGGTGAACGGTCTGGCGGCTGCTGACGGGCGGATATTCATTACGCGCGGCTTTTATCGCAAGTTCCGTAACGGAGAGGTTTCGGCCGAGGAAATGGCCAGCGTTATCGCACATGAGCTGGGACATGTTGCGCTGGGGCATGCGCGGCGGCGGATGATCGATTTTTCCGGCCAGAACGCATTGCGAGCGGCGTTGATGATGCTGTTGAACCGGTTCATTCCCTTCATCGGCGCTTGGATTGCAAATATGCTGACCCACCTGCTGGCCTCGCGTCTATCGCGCAGCGATGAATATGAGGCGGATGAATATGCCGCTGCTCTGCTGACCAAGGCCGGGATCGGGATTGGGCCGCAAAAGTCGCTGTTTCACAAGTTGGAAGACCTGACACAACAGCGCGCAGGTGTTACTCCGGCCTGGCTGATGAGCCATCCCAAAACGGATGAGCGTATTGCAGCGCTGGAAGCACTTGAGCAGCGTTGGGGCGCGGGCAGTTAGGTTCGAAAGAGTGGGGCCAGCCCCACCGGGATATTATTAGCCAGATGAAGTTGGATACGGTCTAATGGCTGAGCGCCTTGCCCAACCTTGGCAGACGGGCCTTTTTCATCAGCGCGCGCAAAGTCCATTGATCACCGGACAGCCGGTTGGCTTCGGCTAAAACACGGTCGGCGAGTTCCGCCATGCCGTCGGGGTCGTCCAGCAAGAACCCATATAGCAGGCCGTCAGGATCGCGGCGTTCAAGCCCTTCTTCCAACAGGATATTTCTTGGGAAATCCTTGGCGTTCACGGTGACGATAACATCGGCCGAGGCCTCAACGGCGGTGGCGAGAACGTGAATATCGGCGCTATCGGGCAGCCAGAGGCGTTGTTCAAGCCCCGGATTGGCCGCGCGTTCGGCCTTAGGCCACTGCGCCTGCGTCAGGGCCATTTCGGCACGGGCCTGCGCCTCGCCTTCCGGGCCCAGTTTGCGGGCGGCGCGGGCCCATTCCTCGAGGATACGAGGAGACCAGATCGGCGTGAAGTGACTCAATCTGGCGGCGCCCAACAGCATCTCGCGCATCACCGTGGGGTAGATGACACAGGTATCCAGAACTGCCTTCACAGCCGGTAAAACACGGCTTTGAGATACCCGCTTTCAGCCAATTGCGGCAGTTGCGGGTGGTCGGGGCCGGCAAACCCCGTGTGGATCAATTGTGCCTGCCGCCCTGCCCGACCAATCCCGCGCGAGGACGCGTCGCGGAACCGACCCAGATCGGCCGCGTGTGAACAAGAACAAAGCCCTAGATAGCCGCCCGGTTTTACCAAGGGTGCGGCCAGCCGTGCGATACGCTCATAAGCGCGCAGGCCCGCGTCCAGGGCTTGTTTCGACGGCGCAAAAGCGGGTGGATCACAGATGACGACGCCAAATTGCGCGCCTTCTTCGCCCAATTTGGTCAGCACCTCGAACGCATCGCCCTGACGGGTTTCAAATCGATCCGCGCATCCCGAAGCCTCGGCACCCTTCGTCGCCAAGTCCAGCGCCGCAGCCGAACCATCGACAGACAGGGCCTGCGCCGCGCCGCCAGCCAGCATCGCCAGACCAAAACCGCCCACATGGCTGAACACGTCCAGCACTTGCGCACCCGGCTGCACCAGCCGTGCAGCGAATGCATGGTTGGGGCGTTGGTCGTAAAACAGGCCGGTTTTCTGGCCTCCGGTAAGATCAGCCATATAGGTCGCGCCATTCATTGGCACCGGCAGCGGAGCGTCAGGCGCAGTTCCACGCAAGGTCTGGTTTTCGTCATCCAGCCCTTCCAGTCCCCGAGTGCGGCCCGAGGCATTTTTCAGCACAGTTGTAACACCCGTCACAGCAACCAACGCGTCGGTCAGCGCTTCCAGATGCGCCTCGGCCCAAGCGGCGTTGGGTTGGATCACGCAGGCATCACCAAATCGGTCGATGATCACGCCGGGAAAGCCATCCGCTTCGGCGTGGATCAGGCGGTAATAGGGGGCGTCAAACAGGCGTTCGCGCATGTCCATAGCGCGGCGCAGGCGGGATTCGAACCATTCAGCATTCAAATCGGCGTCAAGGTCGCGATCCAGTACGCGGCACATGATTTTCGACTCGGGGTTCACGGCGACCAACGCAATGGGCGCGCGTTTGTCATCCTCTAGCACGGCCAAAGCACCAACCGGTATCTTGCGTGTACGCCGATCAGTGACAATGTCGTTGGCATAGACCCACGGGAAGCCATGGCGCAGGCCGCGCGCGTTGGCTTTGGGTTTCAGGCGGATACGGGGGCGGTCGGTGGCTTGGGTCATGACGCCCTCATAGTGGTGAACGCGCCGGGGGAAAAGCCCTAGCGAGACCGGGACCGCCAGCCGCCGCGCCTCTTGGGTGTCTGAGCCGATTGTAGCCCTTCGGCCAGCACTTGTGTCATCGGATGATCGGCCTCTTGCGCGGCATAGATGGCGTGTAATGCAGTAAGGGCCTGTGTCTGATCGCGATCCGCAGGCAGGCTCAGCGCCCAGTCCAGAAAAATGCTGCGGCATTCGGGCAGCGTGATGCCGTCGATGCGGTACGCCTCGCGGATCAGGCCCTTGTGATCGTTTGGATCGTCATTGCGCGGCATCTTGCCCCTCCTCAAGCACGCGACCGATAATACCGGCGGCGGCGGTGTAACTGTCCTGCAGCGCGCCCTGCAGGTGTTCGACCTGTTCGAACCCGGTGGCCCGACACAGGAAAGCCGCGCCGCCCTCGCCGATCTTGTCCGCTTCGATCACTTTACCCGACAGCAGCCGGGCAGCGCATTGCACAGACCAGCATAAATCGTAGCAATCCTTGAGCGTTTGCACTTGCGCGACGTCCAGCAAACCGGCAGCGACAGTGCCGTCCAACCCGGACTGCACGTCGCGCTGTGTCACACCAGACAGTAGTGCCCCGGTTTCGGCCATCAGTTCGATATCCATCATCCGCCCGGCGCCGTTCTTGGCATCCCATATCCCCGCTGGGGATTTGGCGGCGGCCAAACGGGCGCGCATTTCGGACACTTCGCGCAGGACCTTCTGGCGGTCTTCCGGTTGCGCCAGAAAATCAGCGCGGAAGCTCTCGATATCCTGCGTCAAACCCGCGTCGCCTGCGACCACGTGGGCACGGGTCAAGGCCAAATGCTCCCAAACCCAGGCTTCGTTGCGCTGGTAATTGGTGAAGCTGGCCCAGCTGGTCGCCACCGGCCCCTGATTGCCAGACGGGCGCAGGCGCATGTCGACCTCATAAAGCCGCCCCTGCGACATCGGAGCAGAGAGCGCCGTGATCAGCGCCTGTGTGAACCGGGCGTAATAGGTACGCGTGGCCAGAGGGCGCGGACCGCCCGACATGTCCTGATCCAGTGGGTCATAGATCACGATCATGTCCAGATCGGATTGCGAGTTGATCCGCCCTGCCCCCAGCGATCCCATACCCAGTACAGTCGCCCCGCGCCCCGGCGCAGGTCCGTGCTTCTTGGCGAATTGTTCAGTCACGCAAGGTAGGATCGCGGCTATAACAGCGCTGGCCAGTTCGGCATATTGCTTTCCGGCCTGCACACCGTCAATCAGACCGCGCAGGTGATGTACACCGATACGGAAATGCCATTCCTTGCACCAGCGACGTGCGAAATCCAGCTGCGTTTCATAGTCCGTTTCCTGCTGCAGCGCCTGCTCAAGATCAGACTGAAGTGCCGTTTGCCCTGGCCAGTCGCTGAAGAAACTGCCCCCAATCACCGCGTCAAACACGGCGGCGTTATGGGACAGATGCGCCGCCAATGCGTGCGAGGTGCCCACGATATCGACCAGCAGGTCGATCAGGTGGGGATTAGCCTCGAACAGGGAAAACAGCTGCACACCTGCTGGCAACCCTGCAAGAAAACCGTCCAGCGCCCGCAGTGCCTCGTCCGGTTTTGCAGTTTTCGACAGACGTGAGAGCAGCTCGGGCTTGAGACGTTCAAAGATCCGCGCGCCGCGTTGCGAGCGTAGCGCTGGATAGGTGGTCCAGCGGGCCAGGACATTTTGGTCAAAACCGGTCTCACCGGCAGGTGCGGGCGTCGAAGATCCTGGGGCAAAGAACCCCTCGGTCAGCTCATGCACTTCGGTCAGACGACGGGTCAGATCTGCGGTCAACTCGGCGCTGTTCATCCCCATCAGGCAGGCAACGCGTTCGATCCCATCCGGTGATTGGGGCACCTTATGGGTCTGAGCATCGTGAACCATCTGAATGCGATGTTCGACCTCGCGGTGGGAGCGGTAGTGGTCGGTCAGCTTTTCGGCCACGTCCTGCGGTATCCAGTCTTTTCCGGCCAATGCAGCCAGACCGGGCACCGTGCCGCGCACGCGCAGGTCAGGGTCGCGACCTCCCGCGATCAACTGGCGGGTCTGGGTGAAGAATTCGATCTCACGAATGCCACCCTGCCCCAGCTTCATATCGTGGCCGGGAATGGTCAGCGTGCCGCCGGTGCCTTTATTCTCGCGAATGCGCAGACGCATGTCATGCGCGTCCTGAATGGCGGCGAAATCCAGATGCCTGCGCCAGACAAAGGGGCGCAATGCATCAAGAAAGCGTTGCCCGGCGGCAATGTCACCGGCACATGGGCGCGCCTTGATATAAGCTGCCCTTTCCCAGGTGCGGCCAAGGCTTTCATAATACCGCTCGGCCGCCTCGGTCGCCAAACAGACCGGGGTCACCGCCGGATCGGGACGCAATCGCAGGTCAGTGCGGAACACATACCCATCAGCGGTCTTGTCGCTGAGCGTGGCGCAAAAATTGCGCGTGGCCCGCACCATACCCTGACGCGCATCGAAGAAATCATCGGGGTCAAAGCGGGTCTCATCAAACAGAACGATCAGGTCGATATCCGAGCTATAGTTCAGCTCGTGCGCGCCCATCTTGCCCATGGCCAGAATGATCATCCCGGCGGCGGTTTCCACATCATCTTCGGTCATCCCCGGCAGCTTGCCGCGCCGGATCAGTGCCGCGATCTCGGCCTTGGCGGCAACATCCGCAGCCAGCGCACCGAAATCCGTCAGCGCAGCGGTCACTTTCTCTAACGGCCACGCGCCCGCCAGATCAGCCAGCGCGGTCAGCAAAGCCATGCGCCGCTTGGCTTGCCGCAAACCGGATTTCAACTGATCCGGTGGAAAGGCACGCGCTGCATCCATCACATCCGCAAAAGCCTGATCGGGCTCTTGCAAGGCCGGCGGCAACCAATCGCGTTCGTGTTCGATCAATCCCTTTAGGTATGGACTCGAACCCGCCGTCCCTGCAATCAGCTCCCCTTGTTCAGGCGCGATACCAGATACCGCATTCAGCGCTTCATCACCCAGCGATGCATCAAACGCCCGCGGAACACGGTGGATGGTCAGCGGACCGGTCATTGCGCCTCCAATGGAGTGTCCTGACTGAAACTGTTGACCCAGACGTCATGGCGGCGCTCCCACAGGGAAGAGATCAGCATCGCCTCCCAAGCATCACTGTCCGGGCGTTGGTAATCGGCACGATAGGACAACAGGACAATATCAGCGTTCAGAACCCGCAGTTTTGTCTCGCTCAACTCGTACCGCGACATCGTTGGCGCATCAGCGAATTGCCCGACATGATCATCGCGGTTGGCGAACCCGGTGGGATAGACCCCCAGAAAATCCGCGCTCAGCAACGCCCGGTCGGCCGAGGAATTGCCTTCAACTAGTGCAGTCCAGACTTGCTTTTCCAGTTCCAGAATTTCGGCAAGTGACGGGGCGGTTTTTCGTTCTTCGACAGACATTTTTGCAAACTGCTTTGTTCTCTGGGTGACGTCAACCAAACTCGGCCTCGACGCATAATGTAAATCTTTTTCACATCGACCCCTTGCAACCAACCATCTGCTTCCCATCTTATCAATGTGAAAACGATTTACATCAACCCCGGAGACCCCAAATGACCGCACTGTCCGACCCCGCCGTCCCAGAAAATCCGGGATGGCTGCACCGCATCGAAACTTGGCTTGATGACAAAGGCAAAGGCGCCTGGATCGCCGTCATGGTCCTTGGTTTCATCTTCTTCTGGCCCGTTGGCCTGGCCCTGTTGGCCTACATGATCTGGAGCAAACGCATGTTCAGTAAATCCTGCAGCCGCCGCAAATCCTGGCACAGTCACATGAGCGCTATGAAACCCTCGGGCAACAGCGCGTTTGATGCCTATAAGGCAGACACTCTGGCGCGGCTTGAACGCGAACAGCAGGACTTCGAAGCCTTCCTGCGCCGCCTGCGTGACGCCAAGGACAAGGCTGAATTCGACCAGTTCATGGACGAACGCGCCCGCGAAAACCACGACGAGCCCGAAAACGGCGAGCGCGCCTGATCAAAGCTTGCCCTGTCCCGCCATCCGGGACAGGGTAATTTCCGAACAATATCCGGATATTACAACATGACCCACCTGCCCGACCCTGATACCCAGCCTGAGTTCTACCAGTCGGTAGCAACCAAACGCTTTGTCGCGTGGCTGTTTGATATCGCCTTCATTTCGCTGCTGTGCATCGTGCCGGTTTTCCTGACATTCGGCGCGGGGCTGCTGTTTCTGCCCTTGATCTATGGCGTCATCAGCTTTGTTTACCGCGTTGTTACCATCGCCAACGGATCGGCGACACTGGGCATGCGTTTCATGGGCATTGAATTGCGGGACGCATTCGGGTCCCGTCTGGATATGGGCAAAGCCGTGGCTCATACCGCCGGGTATTTCATCAGCATGGCGTTTTTCGTGGTTCAGATCATCTCGGTCATCATGATGCTGACCAGCGCACGTTGTCAGGGCCTAACGGATTCGTTCCTTGGCACGGTCATGATCAACCAGCGGGCTTAAATATCTGCCAATTGAATCACTTGGCGGCTCAGGGAACCGTTGTTATCATCCTGTGTCAGGAAACACGGAACCTTCATGCGACACACGCTGCCCATCGCGCCGCAATTTTATGTGACGGCCCCGCAACCCTGCCCTTACCTTGAGGGCAGGATGGAGCGTAAGCTGTTCACCGCCCTACAGGGCGAAGGTGCCGATCAGCTGAACAATTCCTTGTCGCAACAGGGGTTTCGCCGTTCTCAAAACGTGCTTTATCGCCCATCCTGCACTGATTGCGCAGCCTGTCTGTCGGCCCGCATCGACGTGTCGGCTTTTCGCCCCAGCAAAAGCCAAAAGCGCACGGCCAAACGCAATGCCTACCTACAGCGCCGTGCAAACTCGCCTTGGGCAACTGATGAGCAATACGAACTGTTCCGCCGCTATCTGGACACACGCCACGCCGATGGCGGTATGGCCGATATGGATGTGTTCGAATTCGCCGCAATGATCGAAGAAACTCCGATCCGCAGCCGCGTGGTGGAATATGCCGACCCCGAAAACGGAGAGCTGATCGCCGTCAGCCTGACTGACGTTTTGGATGACGGGCTTAGCATGGTTTATTCCTTCTATGACCCTGAACAGCCGCAAAGCTCTCTGGGAACGTACATGATCCTCGATCACATCGACATCGCGCGAGAGGCTGGCCTGCCCTACGTCTATCTGGGCTACTGGGTACCCGGCAGTCCCAAGATGGGGTACAAGGCGCGGTTTTCAGGGCTCGAAGCCTATATCCAAGGCAACTGGAAGCGTATCAACAATCCGTCTGAACTGGCGGACGGCAAGCACCACCCGCTATCGACCGCGCCGATTGCCGAGCAGGTCGCCAGTATTCAACTGCCCGACCGCCACCCGACCAAGGGCTAAACTTCCATGCGTCAAACACTATACGCCGTCACCCTTGTGGTGCCGGATTACGATGCAGCTATTGCGTTCTACACCCAAAAACTCAGCTTCACCCTGACGCAAGACGTTGACCTGGGCGGTGGCAAACGCTGGGTGCTGGTGTCTCCTCCAGGATCAGATACCGGGTCACTTTTGCTGGCGCAGGCAGACGGTCCAAGCCAGATCGCCGCCGTGGGCAATCAGACCGGAGGCCGCGTTGGCTTCTTTCTGCAAACGGATGATTTCGAACGCGATCACGCCGAAATGTTGTACAAAGGCGTCCATTTCGAAGAAAACCCCAGACAAGAACCCTACGGTTGGGTCGCCGTCTGGCGCGATCCGTTCGGAAATCGCTGGGACCTGATTCAGTTCACCTGATCTGCCTTCATCTGGCCAAAAAAATTCTCGTGGTTGAAATGGCCGCAGGCCAAGAAGGGGCTGGCCCCTTCAACAATCTAAAAAAGCAAAGGGGGCCAATTGGCCCTCTTTTCCGTTGGATCACAGTAACCAATCAATTCGGGATCAGATCCGGCACGATGGTTACAATCGACGGGAAGGACCACAGGATGCCAATCCCCACCACCTGAATGATCACAAATGGTATGATCCCACGATAGATATGGCCCGTCGTCACCTCTTTCGGTGCAACCCCCCTCAGGTAGAACAACGCAAACCCGAACGGTGGCGTGAGGAACGAGGTCTGCAGGTTCACCGCCACCATGATTGTCACCCATTTCGGGTCAAACGACCCGCCATAGATCACCGGGCCCACGATGGGGATCACGATGTAGATGATCTCGAGGAAATCCAACACAAAGCCCAGGATGAACAGCACCAACATCACGATCAGGAAGACCGTGAACTCGTTGTCAAAGCTGCGTAGGAATTGCTGGATGTAATGTTCACCCCCAAATGAGATTACCACCAGGTTCAACAGCTGCGATCCGATCAGGATGGTAAAGACCATCGACGTCACCTTGGCCGTTTCGCGCACAACCGGGGTTAGAACTCCGCTTGAGAACAGAACCCAGCAGGCAAAGATCAATCCGAACAGCGCATAGAGGTAAGCCGCGTAGGCAAAGATAAAGGCGATCCAGCTTTCGACCGAGACATCGCCTTGATTGATGCGCAGATCGAAATTTATGCCCATCAGCATGCAGATGATGACGGCGAAGGTCGACCAGATGATCACTTTCCCCGAGCGCCCCTGATCCTGCAGCTTGCGATATGCCGCCAGCATGATCGCCCCGCCCGCACCCAGCGCAGCCGCCGGTGTCGGGTTGGTAATGCCGCCAAGGATTGAACCCAGCACCGCGATGATCAGAACCAGCGGTGGAAAGACCACACGGATCAAATCATTGGTGGCACAGCGTTCAGCCGCGAACTTGCAGCCATAGATCGCCAGCGCAAAGGGTATCGCCATGATCACGAAGGCCACCCCTGACGAGGTCGTCGGCGCAATCAGCAGCACATCCACCAGCACCATCAACAACAGGCCGATGGATCCGATGATCAGTGGTTGTGTAGACTGCGACGGCGCAATGCCGCGGCCAAACAGCAAGGTCAGACCCAGCAGCACGACTATAACCGCGACACCAGTACCAATGGGTGCAGTAGCGGCAATCTTGGCCTCCTGCGCAGCGGCCAGCTCTTCTTCGGTCAGGCGCTGAGCCTGAGAAACACCGCCCGCCTCATCCAACGCTTGCTGCTCGGCCACGGCCTGATCCCAGGCGGATTGACCGTGCAGTTCGATCATCGAGACCTTGCATTCCTCAGATACGTTGGTGCGCAGCGAAGCACCCTCGCCGATATCCGAAAAGGCCGAGACAGTGATGTTCTGGCTGCCGATCACACCCGTGCTGCCCAGCAGAACGGCACCCACGATCAGCGCGACGGGCGCGCCCAGCAGCCAGGTCAGGCCTTCACCGCGGGTGATCGGTTCACCGCCACCGCCGCCCAGTTCCACGGCCGGGGCCTTTTCGGGGTTCATCAACGCATAGCCGAAGGCATAAAGCGCATACAGCAAGGCCAGCATGATCCCCGGCAGCAAGGCCGCCTGGAACAATGTGCCGACCGAGACCACCGCAGGCTCACCCAGATAGGTCAGCGCGTCGGTACACCCGGCCTCAACCGCGCGGGTTTCCTGTGCGGTCGAATACAGATCACCAGCCAGCGTGCCTAGCAGAACAATCACGATAGAGGGCGGAATGATCTGCCCTAACGTCCCCGAGGCCGCGATCACACCGGTTGCCAGTTCAGGCGAGTAGTTGTTTCGCAACATGGTCGGCAGCGCCAGCAAACCCATGGTCACAACGGTCGCGCCCACAATCCCGGTCGAGGCCGCCAGAAACGCGCCCACAACCACGATCGACACGGCCAGACCACCCGGCAACGGGCCAAAAACACGCGCCATTGTGGTCAGCAGATCGTTGGCGATCTTTGAACGCTCCAACGTGATGCCCATCAGGACGAACATCAGCACGGCCAACAGGGTTTCGATGGATTGCCCGGCCAGAACACGCTCGTTGATACGGTTCACAATGAACGAGACGTTGCGGTCCAGCGCAGTTTCCCAGCCAGAGGGGAAGACCGGCTCGCCAATGGTTGGCAATTCCGGGTATCGGAAAACAGATATGGTGTCAGGTTTGACGCCCGAATTCACCAGATCCCGATAGGCCTGCGTGCCCGAGTCGATGGCCTGATGCACCAGCAACCCGGCACTGTCCAATGCCGCGATGATCCCGAATGAGATGATACCAGCCCCACCGATGGCAAAAGCCACCGGGAACCCGGAAAGGATGCCTCCGAAAAGGCAGAAAAATACGATAATGAGGCCTATCTCGACGCCATCAAGTCCGAATAGCATTGTCTGGTTCTCCGTCCCTAATGCGCGCCTTCGTAGGCTTCTTCACCCTCACCAAGGCTATCCTTGTCGAGGTATTTTCCAGCACTGTCCGGTCCTTCCACGTATTCAAGATACGACCGGTACAGGAATGCTATTGCTTGCAGGAAGACCAGCCCGGCAAAGGCCACCAGCATGATCTTGAACAAGAAATACGCAGTGAAACCGTTGGGGCTGAAGCCGATGGTTTCGACATTCCAGCGCATCGCCTTCGATTTCAGCAACAACCGCTCCAGCGTGTCACTGGCCGAGGGTTTCGGCACGATCAGGTGCCGCCACATGAAGTACCAGCCATACATCCAGACCAGCACCGCCAGCGGCATCATGAAGAACACCGAGCCCAGCATGTCGATCACCTTTTTGGTGCCGAACCGTGCCGGGGCATAGAACAGATCAACCCGCACATGCCCGCCCTGCACAAAGGTGTACCCTACACAAAGAGACACCACCAAAGCGTTGTAAAACTTCAACATTTCAGCGTACCAACTGATGTCGTATTGCAGCGGAATGCCAAAGGCGATCACGATGTCGGGGCGGGTGAAAATCCGCTGCATGATCACGATGATGATTTGCTGTAGCACCATCAGCAGACCGGCCCAGGCAAAGAAACGGCCCAGCGTGTTGGTGAACCCCTCAAGTCCGCGCACACACCCCCACATGAAGTTGTTGCGGACCATGCCGATGATCGTGATAACCAGAAAAACTGCAAAAACGGCAAAGAAGAACTCAACCGATCCGCCATAGTAGACGAAGCGCATGACAGCTTCTTTATCGGACCAATCCAGCCAGAGGCTTGGATGGGTCAGTGCGTAGCCAATGTTGTAGAAGGCTTGGGCCAGATTTTGCAGAACCCAGACAATCCCGCCGCCAACTGCGGCAAGAGCGTCGGTCAAACCAACCGAGCTGCTGTCGTCCATGATGTCCCTCACTCAGCTGAATATCTGTGACTTTCACCTTAGCAGGGGTCGCAGGATTCAGAGAATATGTATTGAAAAGAGGCCCCACTTTCGTGAGGCCTCTGAGATTTCCGGCGCCTACTTAGCCACCCAGAACACGAACGCGCTGCTGGACGTAGTATCCATCCGACTTGTTGATCCACGAGGCCGACGTCGCCAGCGACTCTTCGAACGAACCGCGGATATTGGCAAACAACTCGTCATTCATGTTCTCGTCCATGACCTCGGCGGATGCCTGGCCGAACGCGTCCCAGACGTCGTCCGAGAATTGCAGCGTTTTGACGCCCTGCGATTGTAGACGCGCCAGTGCGGCACCGTTGTTGGCCAGTGTTTCGGCCAACTGATAGTGGGTTGTGGCCATCGACGCATAGCGCAGGATCGCCTGCTGTGCCGGTGTCAGGTCATTCCAGACATCCAGGTTGACCGATGCGGCCAGACCCGAGCCCGGCTCATGGAAACCCGCGGTGTAGTAGACCTTGGCAACTTCCTGGAAGCCGGCGCGTTCGTCCGCCATCGGGCCAACCCACTCCAGACCGTCCAGCGCACCCGAAGACAGCGCCTGATACAGTTCGCCGCCGGGGATGTTCTGAACCGAGGCGCCCAGTTTGCCCAGCACCTTGCCACCCAGACCAGGCATACGGAACTTCAGACCGTTGAAGTCTGCGGCCGAGTTAATCTCGTTGCGGAACCAGCCACCGGACTGCGAGCCCGAGTTACCGGCCAGCAGGCCCTTGAGGTTAAAGATCTGACCCAGCTCGTCGTGCAGCTCTTCGCCGCCGCCATGGTAGTACCAGTTGGTCAGTTCCTGCGCGGTACCACCAAACGGCACAGCGGTGAAATAAGCGTAACCGGGGTGCTGACCGATAAAGTAGTAGTCGGCCGAGTGGTACATGTCAGCCTGGCCCGACGACACGGCGTCGAACACTTCCAGCGCGCCCACCAGTTCACCCGGGGCCTTCTTGTCGATGGTCAGCTGACCGTCGGACATCTCGCCGACCATCTGCTCCATATAGCTGGCTGCGTCATCCAGAACGGCAAAGCCACGCGGCCATGATGTCACCATCGTCAGGGTCCGCTTGCCCTGCGCATATGCCGGTGCTGCCAGCGCGGTAGCTGCAGCCGCGCTGCTGCCTAGTGCCGTGGTTTTCAAAAATGAACGACGATCCATATAGTCAGTCCTCCCAAAGTCATGGTCTGCCTCTTGGGGCAGTTGATCGTTGTCGATGGGGCGGATCATATCCATGCAATTGAAGATGAAAATACCTACTACTACGTAGAAACGGTCATTCGTTGGGTCAAACCGCTGGATTCACCGCGATTTTTTACTCGGCACCTACCTATTCCCGGCATTGAACGGTCCGACTTTGCTTTTTTTGTGAAATTTGCCTATCGCAGAGATATGGGGAGATTCCGCAACGTCTTTCGACCGAATTACGCGCAAAAGCTGTCGCTGCTGGCAACACTGCCGCTGATTGTGGCCGTGGCGGCAATTGCCATTCTCGTCGCGCATCAGTCGCGCAAACTGGCCGAACGTGAAATCGATCAGCTTGAGGCACAGCTGATCGAAGCCAAAAAGGCCGAACTGCGCAACTATGTCACCCAAGCTCGCAACGGATTTTACTTTGTCTACGGCTCGGCCCAACCCGATGACCAGGCGGCCAAGGATCAGGTCGCGCAAATACTGTCGGCAATGATCTACGGCGATGACGGGTTCTTTTTTGTCTATGACTATGACGGTACCAATCTGGTTAGCCCGCGCCAAACCGACCTGATCAACAAGAACTGGAGCGGCCTGACCGACAGTGAGGGCACACCAGTCGTGGACGAACTGATCCGGATCGCCCGACAAGGTGCGGGGTATCACACCTATCTGTGGCCCAAACCTTCGACCGGGGAAGAGGCACAGATGATCACCTACGTCACCAGCTTTCCCAGCTGGCAGTGGGCTGTGGGAACCGGGGTGTTCATTGACGACGTTGTCGCCTCGATCGCCGCAGCCCGGGCCGAGGTCGAGGCCCGTGTGCGCCGGACATTCTATTATATCGGCGGTATTACTTTGGCGGCAGTGCTGGTCGTTTTTGCATCCGGCATGCTCCTGAATTTCCGGGAACGGCGGCTGGCGGATGCCAAGCTGAAGGAACTGACGCAACGGGTTCTCGACGCGCAAGAGGAAGAGCGGGGCCGAGTGGCGCGCGAACTGCATGACGGGATCAGCCAGATACTCGTCGGTGTACGCTACGCGCTGGACAATGCCCGGCGGCGGCTTGCGCGGGGCGATGACGACGGGGCCCACGCCCCATTGGACAAGGGGATAGAGCATCTCGGCACCGCAATCACCGAGGTGCGCCGCATCAGCCGCGATTTGCGCCCAGGTGTGCTGGACGATCTGGGCCTTGGCCCCGCAGTGAAGGCGCTGACCGACGATTTCCGCGAGCGTACGGGGATTGAGACCGAATTCTCGACCGTCGTGTTTCGAAACCGGTTGGATCAGGACGCCAAGATCGCCCTTTACCGTATCGCACAAGAAGCCCTGACCAATATCGAACGCCACGCCGACGCAACGCATGTTACAATTGATCTGCGCGGTCACAAAAAGGGTGCCACCATGCGCATCACCGACAATGGTCGCGGCCTGCCCCGCGAGGCTGAAGGCGTCAGCACCGGGATCGGGCTGCGCAACATGCAGGAACGCATCGAACAGCTTGACGGATCACTGCGTATTCTGTCATCACGCAGCCCGCACGGCGGCACCGTGATCGAGGTTACCCTGCCGCTTAGCCACTTGCTTCCGCCGCAGGAAGACGCAACTCCGAACCGAAAGGCCGGTACATGAGCGCACAGTCGATCCGGGTCCTGATCGTGGATGACCACCCGATGGTGGCCGAAGGGATTCAGTCGATCCTTGAAAGCTATCCCGACATCGAAGTGGTCTGCACACTAGGCACCGGGCAAGAAGCCGTTGATCAAGTTGCCGATCTGTCCCCCGATGTGATCCTGATGGATCTGAACATGCCTGGCCTAGGCGGGCTCAGCGCCACCGAGATGATTTTGGAGCGCCTGCCCGAGACCCGCATCCTGATCCTGTCGATGCATGACAGCCCCGAATACATTTCGACCGCACTGAACCACGGGGCCAAGGGTTATGTCCTCAAGGACGTACCGACGGATGAGATCAAACAGGCCATCGACGCGGTGATGCGCGGCGAACAGTACCTTTGCACCGGTGCCAGCGGGTCGCTGCAGCCCAAACAAGACAGCGCACGTGAGGCGCTGACCGGCCGTGAGCAGACCATCCTGCTGGAACTGGCGCAGGGAAAGTCCAACAAAGAGGTGGCGCAGACCTTGGAAATCTCTGTGCGCACGGTGGAAACTCACCGCAAGAACATCAAACGCAAACTGGGTATCTCATCCACTGCGGGCCTGACCCGATACGCGCTGGAACACGGTGTCCTGCAAGGCACCAGCCCCGGTTTCTAAACACGCCCGCAGCGCGCAGCGCTGCCCGGCCTAACCGGAGGAGATGCGCCGCAGGTGTATTGACAACGGGCGGGAGGGCCTACCCCCTCGGGCTGATATCCTGTCCAAAGAATACCAACGTCCCGTCTTCGTCGATAACGTGAAACTCGCGCTGCAGATAGGGTTGATCAAACGGCGGGCGCACGCGCCCTTCGGGTAGATCAGCCAATCCCGGCAGCAAGCTGTCGTACAAATCGTCGATTTCGTCGACGTCTATGTAAAACGACTGATCTTCTCCCAACGGGCGACCATCATCGCGCGGCGGGCATTCCAATAGCCGAATGGCCACGGACCCCAATGACAAAAAAGCGTAATTGTCCTGCCGAAACCCGCAAGAAAATCCCAAACGATCGCAATAGAAATCAATCTGCTTTTGCAGGGAGGAACACAGAACAAATGGCGTAAGCTGTATAATCTTAGGCATCGGACCCTCCGGTCGCTGAAAACCTCTTTATTTTAACCCCAGAATTTTCAGTCCAGCAATTGATCCTTTCGCATCCCTTCACGCGCATGATGATGCGGTAACACACGCCCATAAAGCTGTCGTGTGCGTTCAACCCCGCCGCACATCCCTTCGGCTTCAACGAATGAGAAAATCCCAACGTATCGGGTGCGCGCACCCGTTACTGGGGCCACCCTGTGCAGCGCGTACCGTCCCTTGAAAATCTGTAGGTCCCCCGGTTGCAACTCCAGCTCTCGGACCCGTGCCCTGTCTCCGTCCAAAACCGAGGCCACGGACTTAAAATTTTCGTCCTCGGCCGTGCGCAGGTTCGGCACATATTCAAAGGTGCCCCCGACTTCTCCATTCTGAATGGCCAGCGTAACGGTGTAGTTGTTGGTGTCGAAATGCCAGGGAAAGCCCTGCCCCTCTTCGACCACGTTAATGATCACATCTGCCAGCGGATCATCATAGCGAAAGAACCGATCCTCGGGCTCGTCCAATGCGTCACGGACAAAAGGCATGAACCATTCATATTCGTAAATCCGCCGCAAAGGACCCGACGTGGGGAAATTATCTGCGGGAACAAAGGCGTTTGAGCGGTCATAAAAACGGCGTATCGGATGCCCGATCCCAAAGCGCGGATCATCTTTGGTGAAATAGGCGTTGGTCCTGTTGAAAGAGCGATGCGCTTGTGGGGCAACCTCATCCGCCTCGCGCACCAGCAACTCCAAACCGTCCTCATGCACAAATCCTGGCAGAACCGCGCAGCCGTCTTGATCAAGTTCTTTCCGCACATCTGCAATCGTCTGATCATAGCCCCGCGACCCGGGCCGATCGATCGGATACCGCCCTAGATCTATGAGGTCCTGCAACATTCTTCGCCTCCCTTACCTGTTCAACTGAGACCAGCGTGCCGCACAGAGCCGGGTCGCTCATGTCAATTTTAGACATTGCCTTGACGCTTTCAGACCTGCCATTTGCCAGCCCAAATCATCATGAGCGGGCAAAAATTCGCGGAAATTCCCAACCTGCGGCAATCTGCGCAATAAAATGTCGCAAAAACTGCATCTCAGGTTACAAAATTGGTACGATTGCCTGTTGACGCCCCTTTCGCCCGCCCATAATGTCCCTGCCAAGCTGAAAAGGAGCCTCTGGCGATGAAAGCACTAGTCGTAATCGTAGGAAACACGCGCATGGGCCGGTAACGGTAAACCATAATCGAACCCATGCGCCTCCGAAAAATCTCGGGGGCTTTTTTTATGCTAAACGCAAGACACATGTCGCGAACGGAGCAAAGCAGATGACACGTGAGATGACCGGCGCAAAAATGGTAGTTCAGGCCCTCAAGGATCAGGGCGTGGACACGGTATTCGGATACCCCGGTGGCGCCGTGCTACCGATCTATGATGAGATCTTTCTGCAAAACGACATTCGGCACGTTCTGGTGCGCCACGAACAGGGCGCGGTTCACGCCGCCGAAGGCTATGCCCGGTCAACCGGCAAACCCGGCGTTGCACTGGTGACTTCTGGCCCCGGCGCCACTAACGCGGTGACCGGCCTGACCGATGCGCTGCTGGATTCGATCCCGATTGTGGTTCTGACTGGGCAGGTTCCGACCTTCATGATCGGCTCGGACGCCTTTCAAGAGGCCGACACAGTCGGTATCACCCGCCCTTGCACCAAGCATAACTGGCTGGTGAAGGACACGGATTCGCTGTCTGAGACGATGCATGAGGCATTTCACGTCGCCATCTCGGGCCGCCCCGGGCCGGTGCTGGTCGATATTCCCAAAGACGTTCAGTTTGCCTCGGGTGAATATACCGCGCCAAAACCGTCAACATCGCACTACCAACCGGTTCTGAAAGGCGATCTGGAAGAGATCACCGAACTGGTTGCGGTAATCGAGACCGCAAAGAAGCCGGTCTTTTACACTGGCGGCGGCGTCATCAACTCGGGCCCTGCTGCCAGCCAATTGCTGCGCGAATTGGTTGATGCGACGGGCTTTCCGGTCACCTCGACCCTGATGGGTCTGGGCGCTTATCCGGCGTCGGGTGAAAACTGGCTGGGCATGCTGGGGATGCACGGCCTGTACGAGGCCAACCTGGCGATGCATGACTGCGACCTGATGATCAATGTCGGCGCACGGTTCGACGACCGGATCACCGGGCGGATTGATGCATTCTCGCCGAACTCGAAAAAGGCGCATATCGACATTGATCCGTCATCGATCAACAAGGTGATCCGCGTGGACATCCCGATTGTCGGTGATGTGGCACATGTGCTTGAGGATATCCTCAAGGTCTGGAAATCGCGCGGCCGCAAAACC
This sequence comes from Ruegeria sp. BB1, assembly GCF_056539465.1. Lineage (NCBI taxonomy): Bacteria > Pseudomonadati > Pseudomonadota > Alphaproteobacteria > Rhodobacterales > Roseobacteraceae > Ruegeria > Ruegeria sp. BB1. The sequence goes on along the minus strand of NZ_JBQFVB010000001.1, from coordinate 266,758 downwards.
GATGCGGCCGCCGTCAAGAAGTGGCAGGCCCAGATAAGCGACTGGCGCAAGGTGAATTGCCTGGCGTTCACCAACAGCGAAAAGACCATCAAACCGCAATATGCGCTGCAACGCCTTGAAGAGCTGACCAAAAAGCACGACCGCTACATCACAACCGAGGTCGGTCAGCATCAGATGTGGGCGGCGCAGTATCTTGGCTTCGAAGACCCCAACCGCTGGATGACCTCGGGTGGTTTGGGCACGATGGGCTATGGTTTCCCGGCCTCTGTTGGGGTGCAGATGGCGCATCCGGACGCGCTGGTGATCAACGTGGCCGGTGAGGCGTCGTGGCTGATGAACATGCAGGAAATGGGCACGGCTGTTCAGTACCGCCTGCCGGTGAAGCAGTTCATCCTGAACAATGAACGCCTTGGCATGGTACGTCAGTGGCAGGAACTTCTGCATGGCGAGCGGTATTCGCATTCGTGGTCCGAAGCGCTGCCCGATTTCGTCAAGCTGGCCGAGGCGTTCGGCGCCAAGGGCATCCTTTGCTCTGACCCCGCCGATCTGGATGACGCGATCATGGAGATGATCAACTATGACGGTCCGGTGATTTTTGACTGTCTGGTGGAAAAGCACGAGAATTGCTTCCCCATGATACCGTCAGGAAAGGCACATAACGAGATGTTGCTGGGCGAGGCCGAAACACAGGGCGTGATCGATTCCAAAGGCTCGGTTCTGGTTTGACGAAATTTGTTGGGCGCGGCGGAGCGCCCAACACCACAAGAATGATGAAAGGGACGTAAATGTCTGCCCTACATATCAAAAAAGGCTCTACCCGCCATTCGGCCTATAACCTACGCCCGACCTTTTCGGACGTGCAAGAACGCCACACGATTGCGGTTCTGGTCGAAAACGAACCCGGTGTCCTAGCCCGTGTAATCGGGTTGTTCTCGGGCCGTGGTTACAACATCGAAAGCCTTACCGTAGCCGAGGTTGACCACACCGGGCATCTGAGCCGTATCACCATCGTGACCACCGGTACGCCGCAGGTTATCGAGCAGATCAAGGCGCAGCTGGGTCGTATCGTCACCGTTCACGACGTGCATGATTTGACCGTCGAAGGCGACGCGGTCGAGCGGGAGCTGGCGATCATCAAAGTGGTTGGCGCAGGCGACAAAAGGGTCGAGGCGCTGCGTCTGGCCGATATCTTCCGCGCCAACGTGGTCGACAGCACGCTGAACTCTTTCATTTTTGAAATCACCGGAGCCCCGGACAAGATCGACGCCTTTGCCGATCTGATGCGCCCTCTGGGTCTGGTCGAAGTGGCCCGCACTGGCGTTGCGGCCCTGCTGCGTGGCGAGTAACATTTACCCCACCCTGTCGGCTCGCGTATGGGTGGGGAAACTCTGGCCTGTCATGCTGCCTTGTAAGCTAAAACTGGCCGAATAACGTTTATTGGCGCCAAAGCGCCCAAAAAGATCACACAAAACAAGATAAAGCCTATTGCGTTTGTAAGATTGGACGTTAGCCTCTGGGGGTGACGTGGCGTTGGGATGCGCCCGTTCGTGTCATCTGTACGATATGTGCGTTATGTCGACCGTCAGGTCGAACATGTTGCGTACTATAAAACAAGTCGCGAGAACCTGGGACACCTATGACCAAAGACATCCGCAACCCGGACGAATTGCGCAGGATGTTCGGCGCCAATCTCAGACAACTTGCGCAGCAATATACATCAGTATCAGAACTTTGCCGACAATTGGGCGTCAACCGGACGCAATTCAACCGATACCTTGGTGGCGAGAGTTTTCCAAGACCTGACGTACTTGACCGGATTTGCCGGTTTTTCGAAGTGGACGCCCGTATTCTGCTGCGCCCGCTGGACGAGATCGACCGCTCTCCGACACATCCCGCAGCGTCTGCCCTTACAGATTTTCTGGGCTCGGGCCCCACAACACTGACCGAGAACCTGTTTCCGGCGGGGTTCTACTATGCGACGGAGACCGAACTGGATGATCCTAAGCCCTCGCGTCATCGGTTGATTCACGCACGCCGGTTGCCGCAATGCACGCTGGTGCGTGGTTATGAGCCGCGCCCTGGCATGCCGAGCGCCGCTCCGACAGAACGTGAAGTGCAAGGCATCGCCGCCTGTGCTGGCCGGCAGATTTATATCCTGATGTCCAGCCGAGCCTCGCAAAACAGCCGTATTTATCTGGTGACGCGCGGGACCGATGAGCATTCGGACCGGTGGCGCGGCGTGGCAATCTGCTTGTCCAGAACGACCGCCAGCGAGACAACCACCCGGCGCATTCTACTGCGTCATCTGGGCGAAGACCCTTCGGCCGTTCTGGCAGCGGCGCGAACCGCCCGCCGTGCAGAACGCTCGCTTCAGCAAGCGGCAAGCTGACGTCACGCAGCGTTTTCGCCCGACGCTTGAGTGATCAGCCGATATAAATGCCAGCTAGCATGCCCCAACAACGGCAGCACAAAAAACAAGCCCAAAAACCACGGAATCATGGCTAGAAAAGTCAGGATGGCGATAAAGATTCCCCACAACAACATGACGCTGAAATGATCACGGACATAGCTGAAACTGGCGATCATAGCGGTCACGAAATCCAGCTCTCGGTCCAACAGCATGGGGATGGAAAGTACGGTGATCATATAAAGCACCGTCGCAAACACAGCGCCCACAACGCTTCCCACAGCCAACATCGTCAACCCGTTGGCGGTCAAATACACCTCTAACGAGGTCGACACGTTTGTCATCGTCGACAACCCCATGAACAGGGCAAAGATCATATGGCCCAGAAAGAACCAGAATAAAAACATCACCACAATAATCGCGCATATCGAGGGCAACTGACGGCGCCCCTGCTGCACCACCACTCCGAAAATAGACTTGAATTCCAAGGTCTCACCCTGCTCCAGCCGGTGCGAGACTTCATACATCCCTACCGCCGCAAAGGGCCCCAGCAAAGGAAACCCGATAGCAGCCAGAACCAACCAGTACGACGTGCCCGTCTGCAAGGTGATCCAGGCCATGAACCAACCGGCCAGCACGTAAAACCCCGCAAACAGAAGCCCAAAAACCGGAGCCCGACGAAAGTCTGTCCAGGCCCGGCGCAGGGCTTCGCGCAACATCCCCAAATTCACCGGCCCCATTTCCGGAACACCAAATGGCTTGTCCATGTTCTGTCCTCCTCCCTTGCCGACCCTATGGTTGGGCCGGTCGTTTTTGCGGCCACATGGTGGCGGCGTGATAGGTTGCGCCAATCGACAGGATGCGGGCGTCGGAGCCGCGTGGACCAAACACCTGAATTCCCATCGGTAATCCGTTGGCTCCAAAACCCGCCGGTGCTGACAGGCAGGGCAAGCCGATCAGGCTGACTGGCACCATGACCTCCATCCACCGATGATAGGTATCCATCCTTCGCCCCGCAATTTCCGTTGGGTATGGCGTCTCAATCTCAAAGGGCCAAACCTGCGCAGACGGCAACACCATGGCATCATAACCACGCATCAACTCTGCCACGCATCGAAACCATTCGGACCGGATGACGCTGGCTTCATGCACTTGCATCGCCGTCAGAGTCTGCCCTCGGTCCAACTCCCATTGCGCCGTGTCTTTCAACACGTCACGTTGATCTGCAAGCGGCGCAAGGCTTGCGGCCACGCTCCAGGATCGCAAGGTTATCCAACTCTCCCAAAGGCGCTCGGCCTCAAATGGCGGCGCAACGGGGATGACCTCGGCCCCCAGCTGAGTGAACACATTCAAAGCACTTTCACATTGCGCGTGTACGCCATCCTCAAATGGATAAGCCCCTCCCCAGTCATCCAGCCACCCAATCCGCACGCCGCGCATGTCTGCCGCCTGCACCGGCGACACTATGGGGGTGGCCCCACCAAACGGCTGCCGCACATCCGGCCCTGAGATCACGTCCAGCAACAGGCCCAGATCCTCTGGGCTGCGCGCCATCGGGCCAAGCGTGGACAGCTGATGCAGAAAGCCATCACCTACCGGTTCCGACGGCACCCGCCCCCAGCTTGGCCGAAACCCGTAAACATTGTTCCAGGCCGCCGGGTTGCGTAGGCTGCCCATCGCGTCTGACCCATCCGCAAGCGCCACCATCCCGGTCGCCAGCGCCACCGCCGCGCCGCCGGATGACCCGCCGCAGGTCCGGGCCGGATTATAAGGGTTCGTCGTCGCGCCATGGACCGGATTGAAAGTATGGGACCCCAGCCCGAATTCGGGAACATTGGTCTTGCCGATCAGGATCGCCCCGGCCGCCCGCATCCGCGCGGCAATCAGATCATCCCTTTGCGCAACGTGATCCCTAAAAATCGGAGATCCCTGCGACGTTACGATCCCCGCCACGTTCACCAGATCTTTGACCGCAATCGGCAATCCATGCAGGGGGCCACGGATTGGACCAGAATCCAAAGCGCGGGCCTCGGTCATCAAATCATCCCGCTCGCGCAAAGCCACAATGGCGTTCGCGGCCTCGTTGACCCCGCCAATCCGCTCCAGCGTTTGCTGCATCACCTTTTGCGCCGACATCTGCCGGTCCGTCAGCGCGTTCAACAGGTCACTTGCAGTTGCTTGGCTCAGATTCATCCCAGGTTCGTCCCTTTTGCAAGGTCAACCTAGCCGGGGCATCCCCCCATTTAAACCCACTGTTTAAATGAATCTTTTCCGTTCCCACAGAAAGCCGGGATCCGTTGCATCTGGCTAAAAATTTATCGGGGGAGGCATTGCTTGCGGAGACCGGGCAAAGCCCCTGCCCGCCTTAGTCGCCCTGCGCCTCGGACCGGCTTTTGCCCGCCACGTTCAACGCCAGTGTGGCTGCCATGAACCCATCCAGATCACCATCCAACACACCCTTGGTGTCTGATGTCTCATGGTTGGTGCGCAGATCCTTCACCATCTGATAAGGCTGCAGGACATAGGACCGGATTTGGTTTCCCCAGCCCGCGTCGCCCTTGGCCTCGTGCGCAGCGTTGATATCCGCGTTGCGGCGATCCAGCTCTTGCTGATACAGGCGCGACTTCAGCGCTTTCATCGCAATATCGCGGTTTTGGTGCTGCGACTTCTCGGAACTGGTCACAACGATCCCGGTCGGAATGTGCGTGATCCGAACTGCCGAGTCGGTGGTGTTCACGTGCTGACCGCCCGCGCCCGAGGACCGGTATGTGTCGATACGGATGTCCGAGGGGTTCACCTCGATCTCAATATTGTCATCAACCACCGGATAAACCCAGACCGAGCTGAACGACGTATGCCGCTTAGCCGCCGAGTCATAAGGTGAAATCCGCACCAACCGGTGCACACCACTTTCAGACTTCAACCAGCCATAGGCGTTATGACCGGAAATCTTGTAGGCGGCGGATTTAATCCCCGCCTCTTCACCCGAGGTCTCGGATTGCAGCTCGACGGTATAGCCCTTTTTCTCGGCCCAACGCACATACATCCGCGCCAGCATCGAGGCCCAGTCGCAGCTTTCCGTGCCACCAGCGCCCGAGTTGATTTCAAGGAAGGTGTCATTGCCATCAGCCTCGCCATCTAGCAGCGCCTCCAGCTCTTTCTTGGCGGCTTTGGCTTTCAGGCTTTTGATGGCGTTTTCAGCGTCGGTGACAACCTCTTCGTCCTCCTCCATCTCGCCCAGTTCGATCAATTCGATATTGTCGCTTAGATCGGTTTTGATGGTTTCATAGGTTTCGATGGCATCAACCAACATCTGACGTTCGCGCATCAGTTTCTGCGCGTTCTCGGGGTTGTCCCAAAGGTTGGGGTCCTCGACGCGCGCATTAAATTCCTCAAGGCGGTGGGGCGCAGTTTCATAGTCCATACGCTGCGCCAGCAGCTCCAGCGACTTTTCAATTTCCGCCACGGTATTCTGGGTTTCGGCGCGCATGGTCTTGTCCCAACTTGCTCAATCAGGCCTGCGTGATAGCAAGAGGTTCGGGGCACCACAAGACAGCGGAGCCCCGAAACATATCGGTTATCAGTAAAGCCCACCGGTCGAGAGATCACCCTGGCTGGCATTGGGGCCAACAGTGACGGTATTCCCGGTTGATGTGGTCACCTGACGGCCGGTGTTGACCTCTTCGAACAGCGGCAGGTCCGAACCAACCGCAAAGCCGCCGTCATACACGCGGTCAATAAAGCCGTCGACGCCATCGCGGAAATACTCGGCAACGACATAATCCCCGGTCGCATCCGCTGGCAGGCGCGCGCCACTGAAACGGTCGATTTTGATAAAGTGGCCACCCTCGGGCACTTCAAACGGACCGCCGCCATATTTCTCGACAGCTTTTTCCATAAAGCTTTGGAAAACAGGGCCACACATTGTGCCGCCATAGGCCCCCCGTCCCATCGGGCGCGGGCGGTCATACCCGATATAGCAACCGGCCACGATATTGGACGTAAAGCCGATGAACCACGCATCTTTGGATTCGTTGGTCGTACCGGTTTTACCCGCTGTGGGCACGGGCAGATTAACGACGCTCGACGCAGTTCCCCGATCCACCACGCCCTTCATCATCGACGTCAGCTGATACGCGGTGATCGCATCCATAACCTGCCAGCGATCGGTCACGATCGTGGGCGACTCGTCCGGCTCAAGCCAGCTAGAGTTACAGTCCACACACTGGCGGTCGTCATGTCGGTAAATCGTCTTGCCGAACCGGTCCTGAATTCGGTCGACCAGAGTGGGCTCGACCCGTTCGCCACCATTGGCGAACATCGCATAGGCCGCGACCATCTTGTACAGCGTGGTTTCCTCGGACCCCAGCGAGTTGGCAAGGAATGCACCCATCCGGTCGTAAACGCCGAACCGTTCAGCATAGCCCGCGACAACCGGCATCGTAACCTCTTGCGCCAGACGGATCGTCATCAGGTTCCGCGACTGTTCGATCCCGGTGCGCAGTGGCGTCGGACCATAGAACTTGTTTGTCGAGTTCTTGGGCCGCCACAAACCCTGCGGCGTGTTCACCTCGATCGGGGCATCCACCACGATTGTTGCTGGGCTATAACCACTGTCCAGTGCCGCCGCGTAAACAAAAGGCTTAAAGCTGGATCCCGGCTGGCGCTGCGCCTGCGTAGCACGGTTGAACACCGTATCCTGATACGAGAACCCGCCCTGCATCGCCAGAACCCGGCCCGAATTCACGTCCATCGCGACAAATCCGCCCTGTACTTCGGGAATTTGACGCGCCGACCACTGACCTTCTTCGCCGGCCATGACCAGGATGACGTCACCACGTTTGAAATTGGCGGCGAAATCGCCCTGCATCCATTTGATATCGGAACGCGGCACAACGCCGTCGGCTGGGCCGTTCTCGATACCGACCGTTAGGGATTGATCGGCCACGTTCAAAACCACCGCCGGATGCCATTGCGTTGGCAGCACCACGTCGCGCGGGATTTCCAAGATCGCCAGCGCCTCGCGCCACTGGGCTTCATCGGTCAGTTTATCTTCGGCGATCACTTCTTTCGTGCCGCGCCATTTACCGCGTGAGCGGTCGTATTTCTGCAGCGCGGTACGCAGGGCCTTGGCCGCTTCAACCTGCATCTCTTCGTCCACCGAGGCGCGGACGGTAAAGCCGCCAGTAAAGAACTCACCCTCGCCGAAATCCTCGCTCAACTGGCGGCGGATTTCGTCGGTGAAATAGTCACGCGGTGGCAGCGCAGTGCGGAAGCTTTCGAAGTCACCGTTTTGGACCGAGCGCAGCGGTTGATTGACCTCGGTCTCATAGGTCGCCTTATCGATATAGCCATTCTGGTGCATTTCGCGCAGCACGTAATCACGGCGCGCCAGCAGGCGTTCTTTCTGGCGAACTGGATGGTAATCGGACGGCGCTTTGGGCATTGCGGCCAGTGTGGCCGCCTCATGCGGGGCCAGTTCCTGCAACGTCTTGTTGAAATAGGTCTGCGCCGCAGCCGTCACACCATAGGAGTTCTGGCCCAGAAAGATCTCGTTCATATAGAGTTCGAGAATCTGTTCCTTGTCCAGCGTATCCTCAAGCCGGGTGGCGAGGATGATCTCCTTGATCTTGCGCTCGGCCCGGCGGTCGCCGGACAGCAGGAAGTTCTTCATCACCTGCTGCGTGATCGTGGACGCACCACGCACGTTTTCACCCTTGGATTTCACAGCCTCGACACCGGCAGCGATGATGCCGCGCGGGTCATAGCCTTGATGCGTGTAAAAGTTCTTGTCCTCGGCCGAGATGAACGCCTGCTTCACCAGGTCGGGAATTTCTTCGGACGGGGTAAACAAGCGGCGTTCCTGCGCGAATTCGTCGATCAGTTGACCTTCGCCCGAATAAATCCGGCTGATCGTCGGCGGCTTGTATTGCGCCAGCGATTCATGGCTGGGCAGGTCGCGCCCATACATCCAGAACACCGCGCCGATCACCAGCGCAGCCATGAAGATACCCAGGGTGACGAGGCTGAAGATTGCCCCGAAAAACGAAAGAATGAAACGGATCACGTTACTGCCTTTTACTCGCGCTGCCGCCTATATAGTGGTGCCCCGGCGCAGGGTCAAAACACGATGGCCAATTTTAGCCGTTTTGCGCCGCAGGGTCACTGCCCAATCAGGGCGCGTTTAACCAGATCGTCCTGCCGCCATTGCTCTAGCCCGGCCAGGATTCCGCGCGCCATCCGTTTGCGCCATCCTGGATTCGTGACGTTTTTTAGATCTCTGGGGCTGGACAGAAACCCAAGCTCGACCAAAATCGACGGGATATCCGCCGCCTTTAGCACAGAAAAAGATGCCGTGCGGATCGGTCTGTTGTTCATTGGCCCGCCCTGCTGCGTCATCCCGTCGGCCACGGCCCGCGCCAACGCGTCGGTGCGTGGTTTGGTCTCTTGCCGCGCGATATCCAGCAGGATGTCGGCCACCTGGTCGTCGGCACCGCTGAGGTCCACGCCCGAGATCAGATCGCCCCTATCGTGACGTTCGGCCAATTTGTGGCTGGCAACGTCCGAGGCATCGTCGGACAGCGTATAGACCGCCGCACCATGCGCGCGACCCTCGGAGAGACTATCGGCATGAAGCGAGATAAACACGTCCGCACCCGCCCGATGCGCCAGAGCTATGCGCCGTTCGAGGCTGACAAAATGGTCGTCCACACGGGTCATTACCACCTGATATCCCCCGGCCCGCAGCAGTGTTTCCCGCAACTCGCGCGCGAAGGTCAGCATCAGGGTCTTCTCGTTTGTTCCCGCGACCTCGGCCCCCGGATCAATACCGCCGTGGCCTGGGTCCAGCATCACCAGCAAAGGGCGTGTTCCGTTTGGACCGGGTTTGGCAGGCGTCACCGACGGTTCCGGCAGGTCCCATCCTGGCTGGCGCGGCGCCCCGGCGCTGGCGGCGAAACTGTCGAAATCGGTGCCGCTCAGACCAAGCGACAGGTGCGCTGTTCCATTGACCTGATCCACCCTCAAGTCAGAGGTATCAACGGCCAGTGGTGCGCCCAGCTCCAACACCATGCGCGACCAGCCGGGAACATAGGCGCCGAATTGCACGCCACTGATCCGGTCGGTTTGCAGGAAAGTGTCGGCGTCCAGGCCGGTCCAGTCGACCTCCTGAAAATCCAGCACGACACGGTACGGATCGCGCAGTGTGAAGACACGGTATGGAACGCCCTGACTGAGGCCAAGTTCAACGCGAACTCCGGCGCGGCCATCTTGAGTTATGCGGCTATCGTCGGGCAAAACCCGCGCAAGCGCGCTGAAATCATGCGCGAGCGCAGCGCTGCTCAGCGCCCAGATCAGCGCGATGGCGAAGAAAATCCTGCTCATGGCCTCAAGTTTTCCCGAGATCGTTTGACGGTCAGACTAGCGGACCGAAGCTAATTTGTGAACGGGTTACGCCGGAGTTGTGATCGAACCGCGTTCAACCATGAAACGCTGAAGCCGCATCAGACCTTCCTCGATATCTGCCGTTGATCGCGCATAGGAAAACCGCAGCGTGCGGTGCCCGCGCACTGGGTCGAAATCCAGCCCCGGAGTCACGGCCACCCCGGCCTTGCCCAGTATCTCGGCCGCGAAGGCACGGCTGTCTTCGGTCAGGTCCGAGACATCGGCGTAAACGTAGAACGCCCCGTCAGGCGGCGCGATATTGGTGAACCCGGCCTTGGGCAAACCGTCCAACATCAAAGTGCGATTGCGGCGATAAACATCCAGATTGGCTTGCAATTCCGCGTCGCAATCCATCGCGGCTAGTGCTGCCAACTGGCTGGCATGGGGCGCACAGATGAACATGTTCTGGGCGATACGCTCGACGACGCGCACTTGATCCTCGGGCACGACCATCCAGCCAACACGCCAGCCGGTCATCGAGAAATATTTCGAGAATGAGTTGATCACATAGCACTCGTCCGTCAACTCCAGCGCAGTGACGGCTTTGGCCTCATATTCCAGACCATGGTAAATCTCATCGCTGATGAACGAGGCCCCCTGCCCGTGCGCAGCCTCGATCAGCGCGCCCATTGACGCATGATCCAGCATGGTACCGGTCGGATTGGCAGGTGACGCGACCATCAGCCCCTGCAGATCAAGCCCGGCGAAATCTGCAGGCACCGGTTGCAGGCGGTTTTCCGGCGCAGTGGGCAGGTCAACCGGCACCAAACCCAGTGCTTTCAGAATTTGCCGGTAAGACGGATAGCCCGGCGCGCCGATGCCAACGCGGTCACCGCTGTCGAACAGCGCGGTGAAGGCCAGCAGGAATCCGCCAGAAGATCCCGGAGTAATCACAACGCGTTCGGGGTTCAGATCAACATTATACCAATCGCCATACAGACGTGCGATCCGTTGCCGCAGCTCAGGCAATCCCAACGCGACCGTATAACCTAACGGGGCTTGCTCCATGGCCTTCCCCAGAGCCTTAACAGCCCCCTTAGGCGCACCGGTGCCGGGCTGGCCGACCTCCATATGGATTATGTGGCGCCCGGCCTCTTCGGCGCGGCGCGCGGCCTCCATCACGTCCATCACGATAAAGGGATCGACCCCGGACCGGGTTGAGTTTCTCATGCCAATCTCCCATGTTTCAGCCATGGCTTTTGAACGCTTATCCAGGGTGGCGTCAATCCCGACCCTGTTGCTGGTGGCAGTGACATGGATGGCAAGCCTTGTTCCGGCAAACGCTCAGGGCCTGATCCGAGACCCCGATATCGAACATGGGCTGCGCGAACTGGCCTTTCCGATCCTGCGTGCGGCCGGGCTGAACACCAATCGGGTCAAGATATTTGTCGTCAATGACCGCACGTTCAACGCCTTTGTCATCGATTACAGCGCGATTTACCTGAATTACGGGCTGATCCTGACCGTCGAAAGCCCTGAAATGCTGCAGGCCGTGATCGCGCACGAGGCCGCGCATATCGCCAATGGCCATCTGGCCCGGCGGACGCAAAACCTGCGCGCGGCGCAACGCAAGGCGGGGTTAGGGACTGCGCTGGCCCTAATTGCCGCTGCCGCCGGAGGTGGTGAGGCCGCAGTAGGCATTGCCGCAGGAACCCAAAGTGCTGCCCTGCGCAGTTTTCTGGGACATACCCGCGCCGAAGAATCCTCGGCCGACCAAAGCGCCGCCAGTTACCTCCGATGGGCCGGTATCTCGCCCATCGGGATGGTTGAACTGCATCGAAAATTCGCAGGTCAAGAGTTACTAAACGCGGTCAATCAAGACCCCTATATGCGGTCGCACCCCACCAGCCGCGAGCGCCTGCGCGTGGCCGAAAGGTTTCTAGCGCAATCTGGCGACTGGTCCAAATCGGACCCAAATGCCGACTATTGGTTCGCACGGGTCAAGGGTAAGCTGTCGGCTTTCCTCCGATCCCCAACATGGACCATGCGACGCGCAAAAGAGGAAGACGCGCAAGACATCCGCCTGATGCGTGAGGCATCGGCCTATCATCAGAACCATGATCTGGCCAACGCCCGCGCCGCCATAGATGGCGCCCTGGCCATTCGCCCAAATGATCCGTTTTACTATGAGCTTAAGGGCCAGATTTTACTGGAAAACCGGCAAATGCAGGACGCCGTGAAAGCCTATGGCAAAGCTGTTGAAATGGCCCCGAATGACGCGTTGATCCTGGCTGGGTACGGGCGTGCATTGCTGGCGCAAGGTCAGACAAAGAACGCCTTGCAAATGCTTGTAAAGGCACGTCAAAGAGATTACCGAAATGCCCGACTGATGCAGGACCTCGGGGTCGCTTATGCGAAGGTCGGCAATAATGGCATGGCTTCGGTCGTGACCGCTGAACGATATGCCTTGCGCGGCCGGTTGGCCGACGCGGGTATTCACGCAAAACGGGCCTTAGGGCAACTGCCCGAAGGCTCTCCGGGTTGGCAAAGGGCGCAGGATGTGCTGATTGCCTCGGAACGCGCTAAGAAAGCAAAAAGGAAACGGAAATGATCCTCAGACATGCAGCACCTGCCCTACTGGGGCTTTCCTTGATCACTGGCCCTGCGCAAGCGTTGGATTTGAACGCGCTTAGCGCCTCGGAAAAGGAAGAATTCGGCGCCCAGGTGCGCGAATATCTGCTGGAGAACCCCGAAGTGATCATCGAGGCGATCAACATCCTTGAACAACGCAACGCGGTTGCCGAGGCCGCCGCTGACCAAGAACTAGTGGCCGCCAATGCCGAAGAACTGTTCAATGACGGCTATAGCTGGGTGGGTGGCAATCCAGAAGGCGACATTACTCTGGTCGAATTCATGGACTACCGCTGCGGCTATTGCCGCCGTGCGGTGCCTGAAGTGGCCGGCCTGCTGGCTGAGGACGGCAATATCCGTTTGGTGATCAAGGAATTCCCAATCCTGGGCGAAGCTTCGGTCCTGTCTTCGCGCTTTGCGGTGGCGACCAAACATGTGGCCGGCGACGACGCATATAAACAAGTTCATGACGCGCTGCTGGAATTTGGCGGCGAACCGACCGAGGTTTCTCTGCGTCGCATTTCCGATGGTTTGGGTCTGGACAGCGATGCAATCGTCGAGGCGATGGACAGCGATCAGGTGACCGATGAGATCACCCGCACCCGCGCCCTGGCACAACGGATGCAGATTTCGGGAACGCCGTCGTTTGTTTTGGGCACCGAAATGCTGCGCGGCTTCCTTCCTGCGGATCAAATGCTGCAAATCGCCAAAGGCGTGCGCGCTGAACAAGGCTGAGTAAAGGGGCGGTTCACCCGCCCCCCTCTCGCTTTTGGTGTAAGTATCCGGGCAATAGGTCGGACTTGTTCAGCAACCTATTGCCACGCAAACCTATCAAGGTTTGAAATCCAAATTTTTGTGTTGAACGAGATTTTGGTCTCGGGCATTGAACACGCTAAAGTAATTTATCCAAAGTCAGAGGCACGCATGAGCGATAACAAGAAATCTGGACTGTCCCGCGCGGCGCGAAGCGTACGCGAAGCAGGTCGTGTTCTGCGTGGCAAGAAAAAACCGATTGCCAAGCCATTGCCTAAGGAAGACGGAACTTCAGTTCAATCTTTGTATCCCGAAGCCCGCGAAAGCATTATCGTCGACATCGGCATGAATGACGGCAAAGACACGGTCTATTACCGTAAAAGAGGGTTCAACGTCATCGCCGTAGAGGCCATCCCAGATTTGTGCGCTGCGGTAACCAAGCATTTCGAAGACCTGGGCGTGGACGGCGTCGATATCAGAAATTTTGCTGTAACCGACGGCACATCGGATGAGGTCACTTTCTACGTAAACAAATTCAATTCGGCCTGGAGCTCGGTCAATGAGCGGATCGGAAGCCGGAAGGACGGGGCCGAAAAGATCGTTGTTCCGGCGGTTGATCTTTCCGAGGAATTGGGGCCGGTTTCCAAGCAAATCCTTTACGTTAAGATCGACATAGAAGGCCTTGACAGCGTTGCGCTTTCGCAAATTATGAACCTGCCCAATCTGCCGAAATATGTGTCGGTTGAAAACGGAAGCCTGGATATGCTCGAGACTTTGCACGAGAACGGGTATGACAGGTTCAAGTTTTCCAACCAGAAATATGTAGAGCACCAAACGATTTCACCTTCATCGCCGCACGGACCGGTTCCCGATCACAAGTTTATAACCAGTGCATCGGGTGTGTTTGGTGAAGACATACCTGGAAAATGGATATCTTATGAAGATGCTGTAAAGGTTCAAGAAGGGCTGAATATTGCCGCGGGCCTTTCCCCTGACAACCTGTTTGCCGTTGTTGTTGGATGGTTTGATCTGCACGCCAAGCACTCATCCATCAAGTAAGGTCATCCGCTATGCGGGGGAAACTGGGTCAGGGATGGTGCGAAATGCCAATGCCTTTGACCCTAAGGGTTCGACCCTGCAAGCCTTCGCACTGGCCAGCCTACACTGCGTCAATCGGAAGGTCCAAAACCCTAAATACTTTCGGACCATGAAACGATGACGTGCTTTAACGTCCGGGAACCGATATAAGATTGCCATGAACAGAAGGCATTTGATCCTGACCGGAGGCGCGCTGGGATTGATGGGTTGGTCCAATCACTCTGCATCGCAACCGGACTTGGGCTATTTTGTACCCGCCGAGGAAACCCGCCATCAGCGCACCTTTATGCAATGGCCTAACAGCCGACGGGTGTATTGGGATGCAGCCCATCTGGAAGACACGCAACAGGCTATCGCCGACATAGCCAACGCCATATCCGCATTTGAGCCCGTAGTCATGCTGGCTTCTGCGGCTGAGCATGCATCGGCAAAGCGAAAGCTCTCGCCAGCCATCGAACTCTGGGACATTCCGACCGAAGATCTTTGGTGTCGCGACTCTGGGCCGGTATTCGTCGTTAATGAAAGCGGTCAGTTGGCGATCCGTCAGATTCAATTCAATGGTTGGGGCAAGAAGCAGGTCCATACGCATGACGCGCGCATCGCTGGTCGCGTAGCGGAACACTTGGACCTGCCCCTGCTGCCAAGCGGTTTACAAGGCGAGGCTGGAGGGGTTGAACAGGACGGGCACGGGCTGCTCATGGCGCATGAAAGCTCGTGGGTGAACAAGAACCGCAATCCCGGCCTATCGCGGGACCAGGTCGAAACGCGCTTGCTGGCCGCCTACGGAGCAGATCGCATGATTTGGTCCGAGGGGGTATGGGGCGAAGATATCACCGACTACCATATCGACTCTTTGGCTCGTTTCACGGGACCGGGGCGCGTTTTGATGAACCTGCCCGATGAGCCCGACATGCGGGACCCGTTTCATCTGTCTGCACTGGATACACATGACCGATTGGCCGCCGAAGGGCTGCAAATCGAGGTGATCCCAGAGCCCCATTCACCGCGCATCAGAGACCTGGATTTCGTCGCGTCTTATGTGAACTATTAGTGTGCAATAATGGTGTGATCATGCCTGAGTTCGGCGATATTGAAACCGATCTACTAGCGCAAGATGCAATTAATCGCCACTATCCTGGGCGCGAGGTCGTTGCCCTGAACGTGGACGTATTAGGGCAATCTGGCGGCGGGATTCACTGTGCAACACAGCAGATGCCTGCGATCTAAAACTGCCCACCCGAGGTTAAGTTATTCTGCCGCTTCCTGCGCAGCGTCCAGTTCGGCTGCCTTCTTTTCGACCTCTTCAACGATGTGGTCGATCATCTGGTCGTTGGACATCTTGTGACTGGCCTTGCCAGCCAGATAGACCATACCCGACCCAGCCCCACCGCCGGTAAAGCCGACATCGGTCATCAAGGCCTCACCCGGGCCGTTGACCACGCAGCCGATAATGGACAGGCTCATCGGGGTCTTGATGTGTTCCAGCCGCTGCTCAAGCGCCTCGACCGTCTTGATCACGTCGAACCCCTGCCGCGCGCAGGACGGGCATGAGATGATGTTCACGCCGCGATGGCGAAGGCCCAGAGATTTCAGGATCTCATAACCCACCTTCACCTCTTCGACCGGGTCGGCAGACAGGCTGACACGGATTGTGTCGCCAATACCCATCCACAAAAGGTTACCCAGCCCGATGGCCGATTTGATGGTGCCGGACACCAGCCCTCCGGCCTCAGTGATCCCTAGGTGAATGGGGGCGTCGGTGGCCTCGGCAATACCCTGGTAGGCAGCGGCGGATAGGAATACGTCGCTGGCCTTCACACTGATCTTGAATTCGTGGAAATCGTTGTCCTGCAGGATGCGGATATGCTCCAGCCCGCTTTCGACCATCGCTTCGGGGCAAGGCTCGCCATATTTCTCAAGCAGGTGCTTTTCCAGACTGCCCGCATTCACGCCAATCCGGATCGAGCAATTGTGGTCGCGCGCCGCCTTGATGACCTCTTTCACGCGCTTTTCGTCACCGATATTGCCCGGATTGATCCGCAAACAGGCAGCACCAGCCTCGGCAGCCTCAATCCCACGGCGATAATGGAAATGAATGTCAGCGACGATCGGCACCGGGCTTTCGCGTACGATCTCTTTCAGGGCTTTTGATGACGCCTCATCCGGGACAGACACACGTACGATATCGGCACCGGCCTCGGCAGCGGCTTGCACCTGTGCCACGGTCGCCGAAACATCGGTTGTCAGCGTGTTGGTCATCGTCTGAACGGCAATGGGTGCGTCACCACCGACAGCAACATCCCCAACCATGATCTGACGGGACTTGCGGCGGTAGATATTGCGCCACGGGCGAACGTGATTGAGCGACATGAGGACGGGTCCAAGACAACCTAAGTTGCGTCTTTAGATAGTCCGCCTGCCAGGACACCGCAATGGCTAGATCACTCGGCGGGGTCTTCTGAAACCTGTGCCTGAAGTTCAGCCACCAATTGTTTCAGCGCGCTGTTCTGATCAGCCTCAAGATCGGCAACCGCATAGGTTTCGGCAACCGCGTCCTTGGACAGAACAACGCCTTTGGCGACGGTCCCCGGCGCGCCCGCCGGTCCGTAATGTTCGCCGTTCATCGAAAAGAACACCGAACCCGAAGCACCTGCACGCAGTTGAGGCGGCTCTTCCGTCAGCGGAACTTCGAACACATTACCTTGTTCAACCGTGCCAAGGGTGCCTTCGAAGATTACGCTTCCATCAGCTGCGGTGACCCGCATCCAGGCTGGTTTCACGGCGACAATTTTCAAGGTGGTGTCGATCTGCTCGACCACCTGCGGCAAGGCCGGGCGTTCGACAGTGTGGACCTCGGCGACCTCAACCTTCGGCAATTCCTGTGGCAGGAAGGTGCCCACAGTGCGCGGGTCCAAGGTAGAGATCGGAGCATCACGGGCGACCAGAACAGGAACGTCCAGCGCCTGTGGGCGATACAGACGGTCCAACGCCTCGGCGCTGGGGGTGGCCGCAACGGCAACCTCAGTTTCGGCACTGTCGCGCGCCGCATCCAGCGGATCGAGATCGGAAAGAACCACCGGGGCCTGCTCGACCGGGCTGACCTGTACCTGCTGAATCTTGTTCAGCACCGACCAGCCGCCATAGCCAATGCCGCAGATCACTGCGACGAGAACCAGTGACGAGCCGATAGCCCGCGGTTCAATCTGGCTGACAAGGGATTCGCGGCCGGGAATGTATGGCGTGTTGGGCGAGGTAAACGGATCACGCCCCATCGGACCGCGCGCGGGAACCGCGCCCGTGGGCTTGCGAACAACCGAAGCCTCGGCCGACATGCCATGCGCAACCTCGAACCCGCTTTCCTTACAGAAGGCGGCAAAAGTCTCATCCGGGTTCATCCCCAGATACCGGGCATAAGAACGCACATACCCGGCAATGAAGCCGGGTGTGTCGAACGCGTCAGGATCGGCGTCTTCGATGGCAGCTATGTAGTTGGCTTTGATCCGCAGTTCGCGCTGAACATCCAACAGGGACTTGCCCATCGTTGCCCGTTCGCCGCGCATTCTGTCACCAAGCCGCACTTCGTAATCATCAAAACCCTTTGGCCTGACGTCGGCTTCGTCCTTGGAATCGCGCTGAGATCTGCGCCCAATCATCCCTGCTGCCCCATTCTGCCTGCGCGCGTTTCGCGCTAACGGCGAATCATCCCATTAACGATTCGTCCGATACTTTTGTTAGCCTAAGCTTAACACGCGGCAAACGCGTTGCACACTTTAGCGTGAGGTTAACCGGCAAGTTCGGCGCGATTTAGCGCACAATGTGACCAAAGTTCGTCCATCGCCTGTACCAAACGGTTCATTTCGTCAGGCCCATGTACCGGAGATGGGGTAAAGCGCAGACGCTCGGTTCCGCGCGGGACAGTGGGGAAATTGATCGGTTGAACATAGATGCCATGATCATCAAGTAGCCGGTCGCTGAGGATCTTGGTGTGTACCGGATTTCCAACAATCACCGGCACGATATGTGTACCGTGATCGATCAATGGCATGCCCAGCCCCTTGAGCCGCAGCTTAAGGATCTTGGCCTGTGTCTGATGCTGCTCACGCAGATCGCTCGCCGTTTTTAGGAAAGCGACCGAGGCCGCTGCCCCTGCGGCCACTGCAGGCGGCAACGAGGTGGTGAAGATGAAGCCCGGTGCATAAGAACGCACGGCATCGCACATTTTCTCGCTGGCGGCGATATAACCGCCCATTACGCCAAAGGCTTTGGCAAGGGTTCCGTTGATAATGTCGATGCGATGCGCCAGGCCATCGCGCTCAGTCACGCCGCCACCGCGCGGGCCGTACATGCCAACTGCGTGGACCTCGTCGATATAGGTCAGCGCACCAAACTCATCGGCCAGATCACAAATCTCTTCTATCGGACCAAAATCGCCGTCCATCGAATAAACGGATTCAAACGCAATCAGTTTGGGGGCTTTGGGATCGTCGGCCTCAAGCAATTCGCGCAGATGGGCAACATCGTTGTGACGGAAGATACGCTTGGCCCCACCATTGCGGCGCACGCCCTCGATCATCGAGGCATGGTTCAACTCGTCCGAATAGATGATCAGGCCGGGGAACAATTTCGGCAATGTGCTGAGCGTCGCGTCATTGGCGATATAGGCACTGGTGAAAAGCAGCGCGGCCTCTTTGCCATGCAGATCGGCCAACTCGGCCTCAAGCTTTTTGTGGTAGACGGTCGTCCCCGATATATTGCGGGTCCCGCCCGAACCGGCGCCGGCTGCGTCAACGGCTTCGTGCATTGCGTTCAGAACAACCGGGTGCTGGCCCATGCCCAGATAGTCATTGCCGCACCACACGGTGATATTCTGCTGCGACCCGTCCGGGCGGGTCCGCACCGCATGCGGGAAATGACCATTGCGACGTTCGATGTCGATGAAGGTCCGGTAACGTCCTTCATCATGCAGCTTGGCAATCGCTGTATCGAGC
The DNA here is from genome assembly GCF_056539465.1 of Ruegeria sp. BB1. Classification (NCBI taxonomy): domain Bacteria; kingdom Pseudomonadati; phylum Pseudomonadota; class Alphaproteobacteria; order Rhodobacterales; family Roseobacteraceae; genus Ruegeria; species Ruegeria sp. BB1. The sequence continues at coordinate 247,498 of NZ_JBQFVB010000001.1, read as the reverse complement.
TGAGCAGTATAGTCCACCGGTATCTCCTTACATGCCCGACCCATTGCATTTGCAGCCGGACAAAATTTCTGACGCTCTCACCGGACGAATCCGATAATACGCCAATGCGTTCCCTTGTGCCCCGTACGTATAGACAACATTGGGATCACACATTTGATTTGCATCAAATATCCCCTCGCACTCGCATCGACAAGTAAAGTTACGGCCATCGGGCGCGAGGAAACGACGCAGGCGCCACTCGGAGTTTCCGATATTATATCATATTCCCGCCAAAGCGCACTGGACGGCGCCGATTGCGCTGATAGGTTCTGCCAAATCTTGAAAGCAGGAGAACCCCATGTCGCTGGACGCCGTTCTGAACCGCATCGACACTGATCTGCAAACCTCAATCGATCGCCTGATGGAGCTGCTGCGCATCCCATCCATCTCGACCGACCCGGCCTATGACGCGCAAGTGGATCAAGCCGCGGACTGGTTGGTCGCTGACCTACAAAGTATTGGCATCGCAGCGGAAAAGCGTGAAACCACCGGCCACCCCATGGTCGTCGGCCATGTCGGAGAGGACAGCAACGCACCGCATGTGCTGTTTTACGGGCACTATGACGTGCAACCCGTTGATCCGCTTGAGCTGTGGAAACGCGACCCGTTCGATCCCGCCATTGAAGACACCGACAACGGCCCCGTCATTCGCGGTCGCGGGTCGTCGGATGACAAAGGCCAGTTGATGACCTTTGTCGAAGCTTGCCGGGCCTGGAAGGCCGTCAATGGCTCCCTGCCCTGCCGCATCACCTTTTTCTTCGAGGGTGAAGAAGAATCAGGATCGCCGTCTCTGGTGCCTTTCCTGCGGGAAAACGCGGCCGAGCTGAAAGCTGACTTGGCACTGGTGTGCGACACTTCGATGGTATCTCGCGGCGTACCGTCAATTTCCTCGCAACTGCGCGGCATGCTCAAGGATGAATTCACTATCACTGGCCCCCGCATCGATCTGCATTCGGGCCATTACGGCGGCCCCGGCCTGAACCCCCTGCGGGAATTGTCCAAGATCATCGCCTCGTTCTATGACGACGAAACCGGCCGTGTTGCGGTCGAGGGGTTCTATGAAGGCGTTCACGAAGTGCCCGCCGAGCAACTGCGCCAGTGGCAAAACTGTGGGTTTGACGAGGTCGAGTACCTAAGCTCGGTCGGCTATTCGCAACCCCATGGCGAAAAAGGGTATTCGACGCTGGAACAGCAATGGGCGCGCCCTACGCTTGAGGTTAACGGGTTGTGGGGCGGTTACAATGGTGCAGGCTCGAAAACCGTGATCCCGTCGCAGGCACATTGCAAGATCACCTGCCGTCTGGTCGGTGACATGGACCCTGACGCTTTGCGCACCAAAATCCGCAAACATGTGCAAGAGCGTCTGTCGCCCGACGCCAAGGTCGACTGGGACAATGATCTAGAAGGGTCCCCCGCTTCGGTTATGAATCTGGACCGCCCCGAGTTCGAAGCCGCCCGCGGCGCCCTGTCGGACGAATGGGGGCGCGAAGCCGTGTTCACCGGGATGGGTGGTTCGATCCCCGTCGTCGGTTATTTCAACACTGAACTTGGGTTGGATTCGATGCTGGTTGGCTTTGCCAACGATGACGATGCAATTCACTCGCCGAACGAAAAATACGACGTGAAAAGCTTTCACAAAGGCATCCGGTCCTGGGCTCGCATTCTGGACGCGCTGACGCGCTGATGAGTCCATGCGAAGCTCTGCCTCGCGCTCCGAGGTGTTTTCGGCCAGATGAAGTTAAGGATCCCTTGCTTCATCTGGCTATAAATATCTCGGGGGAGTCGCCCGGAACGGGCGGCGGGGGGCAAAGTCCCCACCCACCGTAGATTACATGTGGATGACCTTTCCATAAGCGTCCAGAACGCTTTCATGCATCATCTCTGAGAGTGTCGGATGCGGGAAGACCGTGTTCATCAGGTCTTCTTCCGTGGTTTCCAACTGACGACCAACCACATAGCCCTGAATCAGCTCGGTCACCTCGGCACCGATCATGTGGGCCCCCAGTAATTCGCCGGTTTTGGCGTCAAATACTGTTTTGATCAGACCTTCGGGTTCACCCAGCGCAATGGCCTTGCCATTTCCGATAAAGGGGAAACGACCGACTTTGATGTCGTAACCCAACTCTTTGGCTTTTGCCTCGGAGTATCCGACTGAAGCCACTTGCGGCTGACAATAGGTGCAGCCGGCGATGCTTTCGGGCTTTACGGGATGCGCGTGTTTGCCTGCGATCAGTTCGGCGACCATGACGCCTTCGTGGCTTGCCTTGTGCGCCAGCCACGGTGCGCCCGCGATGTCACCAATCGCATAGAGACCGTCAACTCCGGTGCGGCAGAACTCATCCGTTACAACATGGGTGCGGTCGATTTTCACGCCCAAAGCCTCAAGCCCAAGGTCTTCGACATTCCCGACGATCCCCACGGCAGAGATCACGGTATCGAAATCGTGCTTTTCGACCTTACCCTTCACTTCGATATGCGCCGTGACCTTGCCCTTGGCCCGATCCAGCTGCTTGACCATCGCTTTTTCCATGATGGTCATGCCTTGCTTGGTAAAGGCTTTCTTGGCCAGCCCGCTGATCTCGGCATCTTCCACCGGCAGCACGCGGTCCATCACTTCGACAACGGTCGTGTCAGCGCCCAACGTGTTGTAGAAGCTGGCGAATTCGATACCAATCGCGCCCGAGCCGATGACCAGAAGTTTCTTGGGCATCCGCGGCGGTTGCAGCGCGTGCTTATAGGTCCAGACCAGATCGCCATCAGCTTCAAGCCCCGGCAATTCACGCGCTCGTGCGCCGGTGGCCAGTACGATGTTTTTGGCCGTCAGCTCTTCGGTTCCTTTCTCGGTTTTGACCGAGACTTTGCCCTTAGAAGGAATCGTCGCTTGCCCCATCACCACGGTGACTTTGTTCTTTTTCAGCAAGTGACCGATGCCGCCTGAAAGCTGCGCCGCCACACCGCGCGAGCGTTTAACGACAGCATCAAGATCGTATCCGACCTTGTCCGCCTTGAGGCCGAAATCCTTGGCGCGCTCCATCAGGTGAAACACTTCGGACGAACGTAGCAGTGCCTTGGTAGGGATACATCCCCAGTTCAGGCAGATGCCGCCCAGATGCTCACGTTCAACCACGGCCGTTTTCAGGCCCAGCTGCGCCGCACGAATGGCAGCGACATAGCCGCCCGGACCAGCGCCGATTACGATCAGATCAAAAGATTGTGCAGCCATGTTTCCCTCTCGGCGCAGGACGGTTGAAAATTTAGTTTACCATTAAACTAATTTCCGAAACGCATCAACACACCATTCCCGCGACAAATACGACGTGGGATCATCGGTATCAGTTTATGCGGTTTTCAGCCTATACCGGGCATCCTTCAATGGCTAGAACATAGATGTCGGGTTCGCCCGCCATTTCATAAACGCAAATCATTCGAGAGGCTTACCATGGCCAAAACACTTAAAGATCTGCTGCTTGCATTGCTCAACGCGACACTCATCCTCGTGGCGCTTTGCTTATTTCTAGGTTGGAAACTGGCATCGACAGTCGAGGGCGTCACCACGGTCTTCTCGGAAAAAGTCCAGATTATCGCGCCCTTGAAGGACGAAATTCTCGGCGTTCGGGGGGAACTTGCGGCGCTACGCAATGATCTTGCCGAGGTGCAATCAAGCGGCTCAGTCACAGATATTGCCGAAAAACTGCGGATATCCACGGCGCTGGTAAAACTGGATAATCTGGAACAAAGAATGCAAGGCGCGCAAGCCAGCATTGCCGAGTTGACCGACTCTCCGGACAAGCTGATCAATTCCGCCATAGAGAAATCGGCCGACGTGGTCGCCGACCGAATTATTGCCATTCGAGGTTGCGTGCCGCAGTCCTAGAGGGACGCCTGCAATTCGCGTACCGTCGAACCATATCCACCCATGTCGACATAGGCGGCTTCGTGTTCGGTCATCGGACGGTCCAGTGCTTCGTTCCGATAAGGGAAACGCCCAAATTTGCGTATCACCTCACGATGTGCTCGTGCGTGCAGCAGATTGCTTTTATCGCTGTCACTCATGTTCTGGCACATCAAACGGACACAGCGTTCCTGATCACACAGATTTTCCGAATGCATCATCGGCAGGTAAAAGAACTGCCGCGCTGGTTCGTCGATCTTGAGATCCCACCCCTTGTCCACCGCACATTTCGCGGCCGACAATGCGGCGCGATCTGACGCGAAAGCCTTGGCGCTACCGCGGAACATGTTGCGCGGGAACTGGTCCATCAAAATGATGTAGGCCAGTGACCCACTAGGATACGTCAACCAAAGAGAGAATTTGCCTTCATTCGCGGCTTCCCAGGTGGTCAAAAACCGTTCGCGAATGTCTGCGTCCAAGGCATCGTCCTGTAGATACCAACCTTTGGGACCAATCTCATCTAACCAATAACTCAATACTTCTTCAGGCCCTACCATTGCCCTAACTCCGTCGTGTTGCCCTCCCCAGGGACGTAAGGTCATTTAAGGATGTTTTTCAGGATTGTAACAGTAAAAAATTGCAACATTCGCGACATATTCTTGTGTCTTAGGCAACATCTTGCGTTTCGGCCTCGGCTTCGGCGGCTTCAATGGCAACCTCTTGCGCCACTTCGACCGCAACTGGCGAGGCTGTCGCGTAGACAGGAGACATGGTGCCGGTCTCATCCACCGGGATCGCCGCACGCTGCGTCATTCGGTACAGCGCATAAACAGCCATCGTCGCAAGCAACGCGGCGATGAACAGGAAGAACCCCTGCGGGCCAAAGACGCTGTCCCCCATCAGCCAGCCGGTGATCAGCGGGCCGGCAATCGCGCCAAGACCGTTGATGAACAGCAAACCACCCGAGGCTGCGGCCATATCTTCATGATCCAGAAAATCGTTCGCGTGGGCAATCAACAGCGAATACAGCGGGTTCGACATGCCTCCGATCACGAAGGCCGCGCCCAGCAGGATTGGAAAAGTGACTCCGAACAACATGCCCGCCAATGCTGCACACGTCCCCACTCCTGCAACCAACATGATCAGGAAGCGCCGATCCATGCGATCCGACATCCAGCCCAACGGGTATTGAAGCACCAAGGCACCGATATAGAACGCAGCAATAAAGGTCGAAATTTCAACCAGAGTCAGGCCTGCGCGGGCACCGTAGACCGACGCCATACCGAACTGAGCCGAGAACACACCACCCAACAGGAACATGCCGACGCAGCCCAAAGGTGAGCTTTTGAAAAGCTCGCGCAGTGTCATCGGTTTGGTAGTATCGAATGCTGGTGTTGGTGAAATTGACAAAAGAATGGGAGCAAAAGAAATCGAAACCAAAATAGATGCGACAACAAAAGTGTCGAAACCAGCTGGGTCCCCCAACAAGACCAACCCTTGGGCAGTGATGATGCCAGTCATCTGGAAGATCATGTACAGCGACAAGGCCTGACCACGATTTTCATTGCTGGCCGCATTGTTCAGCCAGCTTTCGGCGGTGACATACACGCCGGAAAAGCAGAACCCAATTACGAAGCGACCCAGAATCCAGACAAACGGATTGGTCATCAACGGGTAAAGGATCATGACGGCCGAAATGAAAGACGCCAGTGCAGCAAACACCCGAACGTGTCCGACCCTTCGGATCATTTCCGGTGCAAGGCGCGAACCGCCCAGAAAACCCATAAAATACGCTGACATTACGAACGACATCTCAAGGGTCGAAAAGCCCTCGATCTCGCCCCGAACTCCCAGGATCGTGCCTTGCAGGCCGTTGCCGACCATTAGCAAGCCCATACCAAGAAGAAGCGCCCACGCGCTGGACAGGACCTGAATCATTGGGGCCTCCGAAAAATGCCGACCTGAACTCTGGATTCGTTTTTATATGAAAAACGGCTCTGATCGCGCTTGTCTACGACATTGCAGGTAGACGATCCCGACAACGCGCCCCTTATGGGATCAAAAGCGACGCGTCTCCGTAGGAAAAGAAACGATATTTCTGTTCAATCGCATGCGCGTAGACATCACGCATCCGGTCCTGCCCCATCAGTGCCGAAACCAGCATCAGCAGCGTGGATTTCGGCAGATGGAAGTTGGTCATCAACGCGTCGGTGACGTGGAATTCAAAACCGGGATAGATGAAGATATCAGTATCACCCTCCCACGGCTCGATCTGCCCGGACCGTGCGGCGCTTTCGATCAGGCGCAGCGCGGTGGTGCCCACAGGTATCACCCGCCCTCCGGCGGCTTTGGTAGCGCGGATTTCTTCGACGGCCGCGGCGCTGACCTTGCCCCATTCGGCGTGCATCTTGTGGGTGGTTACATCTTCGACCTTGACCGGCAGGAAGGTCCCCGCCCCCACATGCAAGGTCACATGGCTGATGGTGACGCCGCGGGCTGCAAGCGCCTGCATCAGTGCCTGATCGAAATGCAACGACGCAGTAGGGGCTGCGACGGCACCCGAGTTGCGCGCCCAAATCGTCTGATAATCGGTCTTGTCTTGTTCGTCCGCCGGGCGCTTGGCGGCAATGTACGGAGGCAGTGGCATTGCGCCGGCCTGTTCCAGCGCGGTGTCGAAATCCTCACCCGTCAGGTTGAACCGCAGATAGGCCTGCCCGTCTTCGACCCGGTCCAGCGTGGCGCTGAGGTCATCGGAAAACGTGATCTCTTCGCCCAGCTTGACCTTTTTCAACGGTTTGATCAGCGCCGCCCAAGTGCCGTCGGCCTGTGGGTCCAACAGGGTCGCCTCGATCGCCGCCGAAACCGGCCCCTGGGCGCTGTTGCGACGTCGGCGACCAATCAGGCGCGCAGGGATGACGCGTGTGTCGTTCAGCACCAGCCGGTCGCCAGGTTGCAGCCAGTCCGGCAGATCGAACACATGTGCATCCGATACCGCATCGCCATTGGCTACCAACAGTCGCGCGGACGAGCGCGGGCTGGCAGGTCGTGTGGCAATCCGGTCTTCGGGCAGGTGGAAATCAAAGTCGCTGAGTTTCATGGCCGCGCCATACAGCGCCCCACTTCCCAATTCAACGGTCTGATGGTGGTGCCCCGAAAGTTCGTTTCGGCTCATCCGGTTTTATCGGCTGTGCATTTGGCCCATCGGACACCGTGGGTGCTGGAGCCCTCAGTAGGTTTCGCAGAAACAGTGGTGCCAGCCCAGACAACGGATTGACCGAGACTTTTGGGTCTCGCAACGGTCCGGTCAGGGTATAGTTGAAACCAATGACGCCCTCACCTTTCTTAGTGAAAACACTGCCAATCGCGTTCACCAGATAGATCGGAGAAATCGCGCCACGCAGGTTCAGCGTTCCGGCAACCGTGTTGATGGTGCCGTCAAAGGACAATCCCATCGACGGCCCGACCGCACTGCCGCTGAGAACTTTGACCTCGGTCGGGGTGATGCGCATCCGGCTTTCGATGGACGAGAAAAAGATGCCCTGCCCGGCCATTTCATTGACCAGACCAACAAGGCTGATAGCGTTCAGCAGCGCGGCCATGGCCGGGGCATCCTTGATGTATGTATTGGTAATTTTCGCGATCACGTCATAGTTGCCAGGCCCCGCAACCGGTTCCAGTTGCACGTTCAGCGACCCGCTTCGCGCCTGTGTGATCATGCCCGCAGACCGCAAAACTGCCCCGGCATCCCCCGAGGTTAACGTCACTGCGCTGCGACCTGCGCGCGGAGAGACCTGTCCACGCACGGGGGCACCCCCGTTTACGTTTGCGGTGAAAGAGCCGTTGACGCCACCGGTGGTTTGAAACGCGCCCTTGAAACCGGTCAGGGCTATGGTCTCGGTCACTTGCAGACGGTCCAACGTCACGTCCATCCGGGGTCCCGCGCCCGAGCCACCACCGCTGCTACTGCCAAAGGTCGCACGGCCCAGGTTCATCACACCGCCCAGCACCCGGATATCCGGTACTGCCCCACCTCGATTGATCAGTTCGGCCGGAACCGCCAGCCAATTGCCCAGATCAAACGAGCTGAACTGAACCCGGTCGAAATCACCATCGTTGAACGAGATCGACGCGGTGGTACGCAATCCGGCTGCATCCAGCTTAAGTTCATCCACACGCAGTTTGTCGCCCAGGGTGGCCTCAAGCGTCATCGCGCCTGTTGTGCCCGCTCCCTTGCGCCAGCCCAGTTCGGGAATAGCCAGCGCAACGCCTTTCAAATCGGACGATGCGGTCAGCTTAGGCGGCGTTCCTGCGCCAATTCCCAGCGCAATATCAGCCGTCCCCCGTCCCGTCAGCATCCCCTGCGGAAGCCCAGCATTCAGCTCTGTCATCAATCGAGGGGATAGTTCGATCTGACCTGTCATCTCGCTGCGCTGCGCTTCGGTACCACCGATTGGTTGTCGCCAGGCAGCTTGGATGGGAACGTCGCCAAACAAACCTTCGCCGGAAATTTCAACTCCGGTTTGGTTGCCTTCAAGCGCCAGCTGATCGGCGCTAACCGAAAAACCAGGAACCAGTTTGTCACTTTCTACATTGTCGATATCACCAAGAAAGTGGAATTCGGTGTCTTCGAATTTCAACCCCTTCTTCATTGGCAGCGACAATGTTCCGGCAAGATTTACAGTACCTTCGACCAGATCAACCGGCAGGTTCGCTTTGGTTAGCAAGCTGAGCGGCGGGCGATCAAGCAGCGACAACGCAGCGGTCGCACTCCCTTTGGCCGTGATCCGGGTAATCGACGGGGAAATCCCCTTGATCTCGGTATCGGGGATGATGAAGGACGTGCCCGTGGCATCAACTGCGCCCCCCTCATCCGCGATGACAACACCCGATTCAGCGGTGGCGGTGAAACGGTGATTGATCAGACTGGCCTGTCCCTGCGCATTCTCAAGCGGCGGCAGGGTCTTGGCGAACCGAATCTTTGCCTCGTCAAAACCGAAATCCAGATAGATATCTGGTTTGCTGTCTGGCCGCAGCCGCAAAGCAAAGTCAACGTCCGAGAACCGCCCTTCATACAAATTCTCTTGGACCCAAAGCCGTGGTTTTGACGCCAGGCGTTCAGGCCAGTAGTTCAACAGTTCATCCCCGTTCATGCTGTCCAGATGTGCATCCAGTTGCGCCGCCCAACCCTCGGGTTCGCCGATCAGCGTGCCAGAACCCAGCAACCGATAGTTGGCGTCTTCGACCATGATCTGACCCAACCGCAATTCGAACGGGGCCAATTTCATCTTCATATCAAGTTCGGCGCGTGCCAGGTTCAGCGATTCTGGAAACAGGTTGGCCGGGTTGATATTGATGTTGCTGAGGCTCAGCTGCGAGGTCAGGCTTTCCAACGCACCGTTTTCAATTCCACGCAGGAACGCCTTGCCCTCGGCATGAAACGCGCCCCATGCGGACACCACCGAAACTTCGTTGAAGTCCAGCTCCTGCCGCGTGGGGTTGTAGGTGAAGTAGGTTCTGGCGGACTCGAATGGAATGGGGCGCGTTTCCTGCGTAGGCTGCACCGCGCCTGCTCCAAGGTTTAGCGTTGCAAACAGCGGCCCCAATGCCGCCCTGTCGTCAATGCTGCCGCGCAACGCCCCAGAGATCGGTGCCTTGAGAACCTGCAACCACGACAGGGCAAGACTTTGGCTGGCGATGTCTTCGGCTGGCAGGTCGGTGATCGAAATGCCGAACCGTGCCTGTGGCGTACCCAGAACACTGGTATAGTTCGCCTCGATCGAGCTTGCATAGTCGCGCCCGGTCAGCACGGAAAACCCAGTGGCCAGATGCATCTCATCGCCGGTGCGGGTCACAGTGATATGCCCCCCGTCGAATACCCAAGCCCGCCCAAGACGCAGATCCTGATAATCCAGCGTCAGCGATTCCAAGTCGACCGAACGCAACCCGGACAGGATAGGCGACAGGAATACATCATCCGATTGCTCGATCAGTTGAGCCAGGTCCGGTGCTTGCTGCACAGGGGCGCTGCCCGAACCAACTGTCAGCGACAATGCTCCGTCCAGGCCCCGGGTCAGCGCGATCTGTGCATCGCGAAGGATGATGCGGCGCGGGCGGATTTGACCCCGTAAAAGCCCGCGCATCGACAATCGGGTGCGCAGGTCCGAAACCTGCGCAATCTGCTGCCCGGCTGCGTCGCTGATCGTCACGTCGCTCAGCTGCAGACGGGGACGCCATTCCTCATTCACGATAAAGTTGACGTCGCCAAACCGGATTTTCAGCCCTCCGAGGCTGTGTTCAAGGCGCTGTTCAACCTGCTTTCGCAACCATTCGGGTGCATGAAGATTCTGGCCGATCAGAAAAAACCAGCCCACAAAGACCAACAGCCCCAGCGACAGGACCGTCCAACCGGAAAAATGCGCGGCAATACGACGACGGGACCGGCGACGCCGGGGCTTTTTGGGCTGCGACGCACTTTTGTCTTCGTGCTGCACCAATTTTCTATCCACGTCTTCCAACCCGCCCGCGCCACCCTATGATGTCTGGCAGCCCTTAAAAAACTTTAGCGGAGTTTCCAATGCCCGACGTTTCAGACATCGCCCCTGATTTCACTTTGCCCCGCGACGGAGGCGGCGAGGTCACATTGTCAGCCCTGCGCGGCGGCACCGTCGTTCTGTTCTTCTATCCTCGTGATGATACGCCGGGCTGCACCAAGGAATCCATCGGTTTCTCGGAACAACTTCAAGCCTTTGGTAACGAGGGCGCTCACGTTTTCGGCATCTCGCGGGACAGCGTCGCCAAGCACGACAAGTTTGTTGCCAAGCACAATCTGACCACTCCGCTGTTGTCGGATGAGGGCTCGTCGGTCTGCGAGGACTATGGCGTATGGGTTGAAAAGAATATGTACGGTAAGAAATCGATGGGCATTCAGCGCTCGACCTTCATCATCGATGCCGATGGCAAAATCGCCAAGATCTGGCGCAAGGTTAAAGTGCCCGGTCACGTGGATGAAGTGCTGGAAGCCGTACGGGCGATGTAACGCCCCTCGACCACGCGCGCCATCCGGTCTAAGAGCCGCGCGTGCAATCAAGCGGAGAAACATGGTGCCCAAAACGCTGACCCAGATGGCTACTGAGGTTCTGACAACGGCGGATGGTCGGGAAAAAACCGCCCTGTCCAAAAGTCATGCCGCCGCGTGGTTCGCATCGCGCAGCGGTGACGCGCCAGAGATCGAGATCGGCACCGCTACGCCGCCGCTGCAACCCGCACGCCCGGATCAACCTGAACTGCTTTCCCCGCGCGAGGTACCGAAACGGAAACCGGGTACAGAAGCGGGCCGTATCGCCCTGCTACACGCCGTCGCGCATATCGAGTTGAACGCCGTCGATCTGCATTGGGACATCATCGCCCGCTTTGGTCATGTACCTATGCCTGTCGGGTTTTATGACGACTGGGTTAAATGCGCCGAAGAGGAATCGCGTCATTTCGAGATGGTGTGCGATTGCCTTGAGGCCATGGATAGCAACTATGGCGCTCTGCCCGCCCATGCCGGGATGTGGCGCGCGGCCGAGGACACCGCCGAAGATTTGATGGGTCGATTGGCCGTGGTTCCCATGGTGCTTGAGGCACGCGGGCTGGACGTGACCCCCGGCATGATCGACATATTCCGCAAGGCCAAGGACGAAAAAGCTATTGCTGCGCTGGAAGTCATTTATGCCGAAGAGGTTGGGCATGTGGCTTATGGCTCAAAATGGTTTCATTTCCTGTGTGGGCGCGAGAATGCCGATCCCAAGGATGTGTTTCACCAATTGGTTCGCCGGTACTTTCACGGCGTGTTGAAGCCACCTTTCAACGAAGAAAAACGCGCCGAGGCCGGGTTGCCGCCTGATTTCTACTGGCCCCTGACCGAGGAGCTGCCCGCGCCCGGCTCGGCGCAATAAACGCGCGCAAATTGATGTTATCGGCAATTTCCCGCCGAGATTTGGCGGGAATAACGCGGTTTCATGTGTGAACTAGTTTACAAACTTGCCCAAATCACGCGTGCCCTCTATGCACTTCGCCAAAGGGACGGCTATCACTCACGACCGGTCCCGAATCTTGGGGATGAGAGGTGAAGACGCGTGCGAACACGTCTGGCAATTAAGTTACACTCACTGCTCGAGCGGCATTTTCCCGAACGCCGAGTCTTTCTGAAATCTGACAACGACACGCGGTTTATCCGGCTCAGCTCGGAAACGCAGATTTTCGCCGTTGCTGGCGTTGCAGTATTCGTTGGCTGGACCGCCGTCGCCACGGCGATCCTGCTAATGGACAGCATCGGATCGGGTAATTTCCGCGAGCAAGCCAAGCGCGATCAGGCGACCTATCAAGACCGTCTGAACATCCTGTCGACGGAACGGGATGCCCGCGCGCAAGAAGCGCTGGCCGCGCAAGACCGGTTCAACGCGGCGCTGGAACAGATCTCGGCGATGCAATCGGAGCTGCTGGCGTCGGAAAACCGCCGCCGCGAGCTTGAGACCGGGATCGAGGTCATCCAGACCACCCTGCGCGCCACGATGAAACAACGCGAAGAGGCCCGCACCGAGCTGGCCAGCATGCAGGTCGAGACCGATGACGGCGACATTTATATGACCGCCGCAGGCGACCCGGAACAAATGCATTTCATGACCGACGCTCTGGTCCGGACGGCACAAGAGCGCGACCAAATCGCCGCCGATGCACAGGATGCTCTGGCACAGCGCGACGATCTTGAGTTGGAAATCCGTTTGATGCAGGAACGCAGCGACGAGATTTTCCGCCAACTGGAAGAGGCGATGATTATCTCGGTTGAGCCTCTGGACAAAATGTTCCGCCAGGCCGGTATGCCCACCGACCGTATTATCGAAGAAGTCCGCCGCGGCTATAGCGGCATGGGTGGCCCCCTCACCCCCATCTCATTCAGCACGCGCGGAGAGGACCTGACCCCCGACGAAATCCGCGCGAATGTGTTGCTGCAACAGATGGACCAGCTGAACCTGTACCGCATTGCCGCCGAAAAAGCCCCCTTTGCCAGCCCGGTGCATGATGTGGTGCGCTTTACCAGCGGCTTTGGCACGCGACGGGATCCAAAAACCGGGGGGCGGCGCATGCACAATGGGGCGGATTTTGCCGGTGCCCACGGAACCGACATCTTTGCCACCGCCGACGGAATCGTCACCCATGCGGGCTGGCAATCCGGGTTCGGCAGGCTGGTGAAAATCAAGCACGCGTTCGGGGTTGAGACTCTTTACGCTCATAATACCAAGATCCGGGTCAAGGTTGGCCAAAGGGTCTCGCGCGGGGATCATATTGCTGATATGGGTAGCACTGGACGGTCTACCGGCACGCATCTGCACTATGAGGTTCGCGTCGACGGTGTGCCAAGAAATCCAATGACTTACATTAAGGCTGCGAGAAATGTTTTCTAAGAGCAAAATCAACGAGCCCGCATCCGACGCCCCCGAGACAGCAAAACCTGCTGCTCCGGCGACACCGGCTGCCCCTGCACCGGCGGAAACCAAGGCCAGCACCGCGCCCAAGCCCAAACCTCCGGCATCGGTTCTGTCCTCGGATCTGCACATCACAGGCAATCTGAAAACCACGGGCGACATCCAGGTCGAAGGCACAGTAGAAGGCGACATCCGCGCGCACCTGCTGACCATCGGCGAAACCGCGACCATCAAGGGCGAAGTCACCGCTGATGACGTCGTGATCAACGGCCGCATCGTGGGCCGCGTGCGTGGCCTGAAGGTGCGCCTGACCTCGTCTGCCCGTGTCGAAGGCGACATCATCCACAAGACCATCGCCATCGAAAGCGGCGCGCATTTCGAAGGTTCAGTGCAGCGTCAGGACGACCCGCTGAATCCTGGCCGCAGCGGCAAGTCGGGCGCCAACCCGGCGGCCGAGGTCAAGCAGTAACACTGCCCCTAAATATGAATAAGCAAACGCCGCGGGTCAGCCTGCGGCGTTTTTCTTTTGCCCTTGCCGGTTGCTGTGGTCGGTATAGGGTTCTGACATGTTGATCTTTTTCTCTGTCCTTCTGTTGATTGTGGGCTTCTTTCTGTACCGCCACTGGTCCAAATCCCAAGCACGGCAGACCCTGCTGGCCACACCCTTGACCGACCACCAGCGCAGGCTGATCGAGCAGCAGGTACCACTGATCCTCCGCCTTCCCGCCGATCTGCGAGCCAAGCTGGACGGCAAGGTGAACCTTTTTCTGGACCAGGTGGAGTTCCACGGCTGCGACGGGCTGGAGGTCACCGAAGAGATGGAGCTGGCCATTGCTGCGCAAGCCAGCCTTTTGTTGGTTAACAGCGACCTTTGGTACGATCACCTGACAACCATCCTGATCTATCCTAGCGCCTTCAAATCACGTCAGCGGCGGCAAGATGGCTATGTCGTCAGTGAAAAAGAGATCGTACGCACCGGCGAAAGCTGGGATCGCGGGCCGGTCATTCTGTCGTGGTCGCACAGCAAGCAAGGCGCCGCGAATGATCACGATGGGCAGAACGTCGTCCTGCACGAGTTTGCGCATCAGGTCGATGACCTGTCTGGGGGCACCAACGGCGTTCCGATCCTGAGCGACGGTCAGAGCTTTGCGGAGTGGGAACGTGTTTTCCTGACAGCCTATGACGCCCACGTTCGCGCAGTCGAGCATGGCCAACATACGGTTATCGATCCCTATGGTGCCGTGGGTCACGAAGAGTTCTTTGCCGTGTCGGTCGAGGTGTTTTTTGAACAGCCCCGGCAGCTCAAGGCCGCTGTTCCCGATGTCTACAAACAGCTGTCAAAGCTGTTTCGACTGGATCCAGCCAGTTGGGACAACGCAAAGAAATGAAGCCAACAGGGACGTGAAAAGTCATCCCTGAACACAGTTGGAGAATTTTCTCCTTATCCTAACATTTCACAAATTGTGATTTTTGAATTACGCTTAAACCAGTGTTTTCAGGAGGGATTTTCATGGCACCTAAACTCATGGCCGAGTTCTTCGGCACATTCTGGCTGGTACTGGGCGGGTGCGGCAGCGCCGTTCTGGCGGCTGGCGTTGCTGACGTAGGCATCGGCTGGTTGGGCGTTTCCTTTGCCTTCGGCTTGACGGTTCTGACCATGGCATACGCGGTTGGACATATCTCGGGCGGGCATTTCAACCCGGCGGTCAGCCTTGGCTTGATGATCGGAGGCAGGTTCCCGGCGCAAGAACTGATCCCCTATTGGATCGCGCAGGTGATCGGCGCCATTGCTGCTGCGGCCGTTTTGTACCTGATCGTCAGCGGCGCACCAGGGTTCGAAGGTGTTGGCGGGTTCGCCTCGAACGGGTACGGCGAAGCGTCACCCGAAGGTTATTCAATGATGTCCGCATTGGTGATCGAGATCGTGATGACCGCGTTCTTCATTGTGGTCATACTGGGCGCAACATCCAACTTTGCACCTGACGGGTTCGCTCCGATCGCGATTGGCCTTTGCCTGACCCTGATCCACCTGATTTCGATCCCGGTGACCAACACGTCGGTCAACCCGGCACGTTCTACCGGCGTGGCCCTGTTTGCTGATGGCCCGGCGCTGGCGCAGCTCTGGCTGTTCTGGGTCGCCCCACTTATCGGCGCAGCCATCGGGGCGCTGATTTGGCAAATGATGGGTGACGACTGAGACAAAAAAGCCCCGATGCCGATGCGCATCGGGGCTTTTTTATTATTCGGTGACGGTGACTTTTTTCATCACGTCCGGTTGACCGATCACAGCGCCGTTCGGGCCGTCACCGCGCTTAATCGCGTCCACCACGTCCATGCCGTCAGTGACCTGACCGACAACCGTGTATTGGCCGTTCAGAAACGGACCCGGTTCGAACATGATGAAGAACTGCGAATTCGCGCTGTCTGGATCCTGCGCTCGCGCCATGCCGACTACACCGCGGTCATAGTTGAAATCCGAGAACTCTGCAGGCAAATCGGGGCGATCAGATCCACCGGTTCCGGCACGACGCATGTCTCCACCGATACGGCCGAATTCAACATCACCGGTTTGCGCCATGAAACCGTCGATGACACGGTGGAACACCACGCCGTCATACTTGCCCTCAGAGGCCAGAGCACTGATCTGCTCGACATGTTTGGGGGCGATGTCATCAAATAGGTCAACGGTGACGGTGCCGTTGGCGCCCTCACCTTCGATCTCGATCTGCAGGCCCGTGGCCAGCGCAGGGCTGGCCAGCAGGGCAAAAGCGGCGGCCAGCTTATACATCAGACGCAACCTTGACGCTGATCATGCGGTCGGGGCTTGCAGGCGGCTCGCCACGCACGATGGCATCTACATGCTCCATCCCGTCGATGACGCGGCCGTAAACGGTGTACTGGCCATTCAGGAAGTGGTTGTCTTTGAAGTTGATGAAGAACTGCGAGTTGGCCGAGTCCGGGTTTTGCGAACGGGCCGCACCCAAGGTGCCACGGTCATGTGGCAGCTTCGAGAATTCTGCAGGGACGTTCGGCAAAGACGAGCCGCCAGTACCCGCCATACGCAGGTTGAACCCGTCTTCCATATCGCCGTGCTGCACGTCGCCGGTTTGCGCCATGAAACCGTCGATCACACGGTGGAAGGCCACGTTGTCATACTCACCACCACGCGCCAGTTCCTTCATCCGGGCGCTGTGCTGCGGGGCAACATCCGGCAGCAGCTCGATGACGACATTGCCGTCTTTCAGTTCCATGATGATCGTGTTTTCGGGATCCTTGATCTCGGCCATGAGGCCCTCCTGTCGTTTATCTTGCGCAAATACCTATGCGCCACGCGCGTGAATGCCAAGTGACGCATTGACCTGAAGGCAAAATGCAGGAAAAGAACCGCCTGAATCTGTTGTAATGGCAAGGATAGAGCGATGGGCTGGAAAACTCTGGACGATATGGACCTGAACGGCAAACGCGTGCTGGTGCGCGTCGATATCAACGTGCCGGTCGTTGACGGGGTTGTGACCGATGCGACCCGTATTCAGCGTATCGTCCCGACCGTTCGCGATATCCTCGCAGCCTGGGGCAAGCCTATCCTGCTGGCCCATTTCGGTCGCCCTGGTGGCGAGCGGCGCGAGAACCTGTCGCTCAAACAATTGATCCCCACGCTTGAAGCCGCCTTTGGCACCGAAGTTCTATTCGCCGCCGATTGCGTCGGCACCGAGGCTGATCTGGCCACCAAAGCCTTGAAGCCCGGTCAGGTGCTGCTGCTGGAGAATACCCGCTTTCACGCCGCTGAAACCAAGAACGACGCCGATCTGGCCGCCGGCATGGCCAAGCTGGGCGACATCTATTGCAACGACGCCTTCTCGGCTGCTCACCGCGCCCACAGCTCGACCGAGGCCATCGCGCGGTTGCTGCCCGCCTGTGCCGGTCGCCTAATGCAGGCCGAGCTGGAAGCGCTGGAAGGCGCACTGGGTGCGCCCAAGCGCCCTGTGACAGCGGTTGTTGGGGGGGCAAAGGTATCAACCAAGCTAGAGCTGCTGGGCAACTTGATCGACAAGGTTGATTACCTGGTGATCGGTGGCGGTATGGCGAATACGTTTTTGGTCGCTCAGGGAGTTAGCGTTGGCAAATCATTGGCGGAAACAGCGATGAAGGACACCGCAGCCGAGATCTTGATCAAGGCTGAAACATCGGGCTGTAAGATCGTACTGCCTGCGGACGTTGTGGTCGCCGAGAAATTCGAGGCAAATGCCCCACATCAGGTGTTGCCAGCCGATCAATGCACCGAAGACGGAATGATCCTGGACGCTGGTCCTGAAAGCGTAACGACCATTACGGACATATTTGGTCAGAGCCAGACCCTGATCTGGAACGGCCCGCTGGGCGCGTTCGAGATCGAACCCTTTGACACCGCCACCAATGCAGCGGCCCTAAAAGCGGCGGCGCTGACACGGTCGGGACAACTGGTTTCGGTCGCTGGCGGCGGTGACACAGTCGCGGCGCTGAATGCATCCGGTGCGGCCAAGGATTTCTCGTATATCTCGACCGCTGGCGGCGCGTTCCTGGAATGGATGGAAGGTAAAACCCTGCCCGGCGTCGCCGCCCTAGAAGGTCAGGCGTAAGGTCAAAATTGGTCGCATTTCGGGCCTCATGGTAGTCTCTCCTTGTTGAATCGGAGATTTTGTCATGAGGTTCATAGTCTGCCTGGTCGCCATATTGATACCTGCCTACTCTGCGGCACAATCCAGCTGCGAAGGGCAAACGCAACTCGACGCCAATTTCTGCGCCAAGGAAAAGTGGGAAATCGCTGATCGCGAACTGAACCGTATCTGGGCTGAGGTCAAACCAATGGCCGATGCACGTGGAAACGGTCAGGCCCTATTGGACGAACAGCGCGCCTGGCTGAAAGCGCGCGACGCAGCCTGCAACCCGGAACTGGATAGTGACGGCAGCGCGGCGCCCATGTTCTATTGGGCTTGCATGGAACAACAAACCCTGACGCGCAATCAGATCCTTAAGTCTGCGCGCTGAGAAACTTAATCCGACCATTCGCGAAAAAGTGCGAATCAAGGGATTCACAAGCCGAATCACCTGTGACATAGTGCGAACAGATGCCCGCAAAGGGCACGTTTTTGAGGCAGACTTCATACGGCGGTAAACAGAGTGTCCCGTTCCCATCGGCCCGGTTTGGGCGCAGTTGTATTCTTCATGGTGGCTTTCATGCTGGGTGTGTATTTCACCTTCGCCGCCGTGCAGGGCGACTATGGCCTATTCAGACGGGTCGAGATCGCAGCGGAACGGGACGCCCTGTCACAAGACCTAGCCAAGCTTAAGGCCGAGATCGCCGAGATGGATAACCTGACCCGCCGTTTGTCCGACACTTATTTGGACCTCGATCTGCTGGATCAGCAGGCCCGCTCGGTTCTTGGCATGATCCGTTCGGACGAAATTGTCATCCGCTAAGCCGGACCGGCATTTTTCTTGGAAATCCAACTTTGCACGAAGGTTCCCCCGGCCTGAAGCCGCGCGAAATGACGATGCGTCATATTTACTCTCGCCAGATTGCCGGAAATGCTTTATGAGATAGTTTAACGCTAAACTATCTGTCCGGAAGGGGGAGATCGCCACGATGGCTGCGCGAAAAACCACAAAGAAACCAAATGTTTCTGCGGAAGAGCTTAAAACCTACTACCGCGAAATGCTTTTGATCCGCCGATTCGAAGAAAAAGCAGGTCAGCTTTACGGCATGGGCCTGATTGGCGGGTTTTGCCACCTGTATATCGGGCAAGAAGCTGTCGTTGTGGGCCTTGAGGCCGCAGCCAAGGAAGGTGACAAGCGCATCACCTCATACCGCGACCACGGCCACATGCTGGCATGTGGGATGGAGCCGGGTGGTGTGATGGCCGAACTGACCGGGCGCGAAGGTGGGTTGTCCAAAGGTAAGGGCGGCTCAATGCACATGTTCTCGAAAGAGAAGCACTTCTACGGCGGCCACGGTATCGTTGGCGCGCAGGTGCCATTGGGTGCAGGTCTGGCTTTTGCCGACAAGTACAAGGGAAACGGTGGCGTGACCTTCACCTATTTCGGTGATGGCGCCGCGAACCAGGGTCAAGTCTATGAGACCTTCAACATGGCCGCGCTGTGGGAACTGCCGGTGGTGTTCGTGATCGAGAACAACCAGTACGCCATGGGCACCGCTCAGGCGCGTTCGACGTCTTCCGCTGACATCTACCACCGAGGTCAAGCCTTTGGGATACCGGGCGAAATGGTCGACGGCATGGATGTTCTGGCGGTTAAAGCCGCAGGTGAAAAAGCCGTCGCGCACTGCCGCGCAGGCAAAGGCCCCTACATTCTGGAAATCAAGACCTATCGCTATCGCGGCCACTCGATGTCCGACCCGGCCAAGTACCGCACCCGCGAAGAGGTTCAGAAGGTTCGTGAACAAAGCGACCCGATCGAACATGTGCGCGAGCTGTTGCTGACCGGCAAACACGCGACCGAGGAGGATCTGAAGGCGATCGACAAAGAGATCAAAGAGATCGTCAACCAGGCCGCCGAATTCTCGAAAGAAAGCCCCGAGCCGTCGCTGGATGAGCTCTGGACAGATATCTACGCCTGAGAGGACGATTAAGACATGGCAACCGAAATTCTCATGCCCGCACTCTCGCCCACGATGGAAGAGGGCACATTGGCCAAATGGCTGGTCAAGGAAGGCGATACCGTTTCTTCCGGCGACATCATGGCCGAAATTGAAACCGACAAGGCGACAATGGAATTCGAAGCGGTCGATGAAGGCATCGTCGGCAAGATCCTGATCGCGGAAGGCACCGAAGGGGTCAAGGTTAACACCCCAATCGCGGTTCTGGTCGAGGAAGGCGAAGACGCCTCGGCCCTGCCCGCGGCTGCGCCTGCAGCCACAGCGGTGGCCGAGGCCGCCCCAGCGGCGGTTGAGGCCCCCGCTCCATCCACGGCGCCGGCAGCACCAGTTGTTGATCTGTCACCCGATTGGCCTGCCGACGCCGAGATGAAATCTGAAACGGTCCGCGAAGCCCTGCGCGACGCCATGGCCGAAGAGATGCGCCGCGACGAAGATGTCTACCTGATGGGCGAAGAGGTCGCCGAATATCAGGGCGCTTATAAGATTTCCCAAGGCTTGCTGGACGAATTCGGGTCCAAGCGCGTGATCGACACCCCGATCACCGAGCATGGCTTCGCCGGTATCGCGGTTGGCTCTGCCTTTGGCGGGTTGAAACCGATTGTCGAGTTCATGACTTTCAACTTCGCCATGCAGGCGATGGACCAGATCATCAACTCGGCCGCCAAGACGCTCTATATGTCCGGTGGTCAGATGGGTTGCCCCATCGTTTTCCGTGGCCCTAACGGTGCTGCTGCCCGCGTGGCCGCACAGCACTCTCAGGACTACGCCGCATGGTACATGCAGGTCCCAGGCCTGAAAGTAGTGATGCCGTATTCTGCAGCCGACGCCAAAGGCCTGCTGAAATCAGCGATCCGCGATCCCAACCCTGTGGTCTTCCTGGAAAACGAAATCCTCTATGGCCGCTCCTTCGATATGCCACAGGTCGATGACCTGGCCATTCCTTTGGGCAAAGCCCGTATCTGGCGCGAAGGCTCGGACGTGACCATCGTCAGCTTTGGCATCGGCATGCAGTTCGCGTTGGAAGCAGCCGACAAGCTGGCCGAGGAAGGCATCAACGCCGAAGTGATCGACTTGCGCACCATCCGCCCCATGGATACCGGCGCGATCATCAACTCAGTGATGAAAACCAACCGCCTGGTGACCGTAGAAGAAGGCTGGCCGCAAGGTTCGGTCGGCAGCTACATCTCGTCCGTAGTGATGCAGGAGGCGTTCGACTACCTCGACGCGCCCATCATTAATTGCACCGGCAAGGATGTGCCAATGCCCTACGCCGCCAACCTTGAAAAGTTGGCTCTGATCACCACCGATGAGGTGATCGCCGCTGTCAAACAAGTGACTTACCGGTAAGGAGCGACAGATAGATGCCCACAGAAATTCTGATGCCCGCCCTGTCACCGACGATGGAAGAAGGCACGCTTGCTAAATGGCTGGTCAAGGAAGGCGATACCGTCTCGTCCGGTGACCTGCTGGCCGAGATCGAAACCGACAAGGCCACGATGGAGTTCGAAGCCGTCGACGAAGGCACCATCGGCAAGATCCTGATCCCCGAAGGCACCGAAGGGGTCAAGGTCAACACCGCCATCGCAGTTCTGCTGGAAGATGGCGAAAGCGCCGATGATATCGCGTCCACGCCCATCGCCGCACCTGCGGCTGCCCCCGCAGCCGCCGCGGGCAACGAGGCCGCCGCGCCAGCGGTGTCCGAGGCGCCCGCCCCTGCCCCAGCTGCTCCGGCCAAGGCGGATGGCGGTCGTATCTTTGCATCTCCGCTGGCCCGCCGGATTGCGGCACAAAAAGGTCTGGACCTGACGCAAATCGCAGGGTCCGGTCCGCATGGCCGTATCGTCAAGGCAGATGTCGAAAGTGCCACGGCTGCTCCGGCCACTGCTGCCGCTTCGGCCCCTGCTACGGCACCCGCACCCGCTGCGGCACCGGCTGGTCCCTCGGCAGATGCCGTGGCCCGCATGTACGAAGGGCGAGAGTATGAAGAGGTCAAGCTGGACGGTATGCGCAAGACCATCGCCGCGCGCCTGTCCGAGGCCAAACAAACCATCCCGCATTTCTACCTGCGCCGTGATATCAAGCTCGACGCGCTGCTCAAATTCCGCGGCCAGTTGAACAAACAGCTGGAAGGCCGAGGCGTAAAGCTCAGCGTCAACGACTTCATCATCAAGGCCGTCGCCAACGCCCTGCAGCAAGTACCGCAATGCAATGCCGTCTGGGCGGAAGACCGAGTTCTGCAGCTGAAACCTTCGGATGTGGCCGTTGCGGTTGCTATTGAGGGTGGCCTGTTCACTCCGGTCCTGCAGGATGCTGACACCAAATCCCTGTCGGCCCTGTCGACCGAGATGAAAGACCTTGCGGGTCGCGCCCGTGAACGCAAACTGGCACCGCACGAGTATCAGGGCGGCACATTTGCCATCTCGAACCTGGGTATGTTCGGCATCGACAATTTCGACGCCATTGTGAACCCGCCTCACGCCGGCATTCTGGCCGTGGGCTCGGGCGTCAAAAAACCGGTTGTCGGCGACGATGGCGAACTTACCGTTGCCACAGTCATGTCGGTCACCATGTCAGTGGATCACCGGGTCATTGATGGCGCGTTGGGTGCGGAATTGCTGCAAGCCATCGTCGATAACCTTGAAAACCCCATGGTTATGCTGGCGTAAAGCCTTTTGAACACAGGCCACGCCGGATCATTCCCCGGCGTGGCCTACCAAATCACTGCCATGTTGTGAGCAGTCGTGATCGCTGCGATAGTTGCTCAGACACACGCAACACACCACCTTGATTGCATTGCTAGTTCTGATGCAAAGGTGCCCCATGACCCTCATGAACTCGACCAAGTGCTTTCTGGTGGTTTCATTGTTGGCGACGTCGCTGCCCGTTGCTGCGATCGCAAAACCCAACGGCTATCCGGGCGAGAACTCGACCTATAACCCGGATCCCGCCGAAGTCGCCAAGCGCAAAGCTGAGCGCGCCAAACGTATCGAGGCGCGCAAAAAGCGCCGCGAGGAAAAGCGGCTCGAGCGGTTGAACAGAAAGAAAAACCGCTCGAACTAAGGTTGAATTACTGGTCTTTGCCCAGCATATGATCCATCGAGATCGAGGGCTGATCGCACCCAGCCTCGCCGACGATCTTTGCGGGAATACCTGCCACGGTCTTACAGGCAGGAACTTCTTGCAGCACCACAGAACCCGCTGCGATGCGGCTGCAATGGCCGACTACGATGTTGCCCAGAACCTTGGCCCCGGCCCCGATCAGCACGCCGTTACCAATGGTCGGGTGGCGCTGCTCTTCTTCCTTACCTGTGCCGCCCAGCGTTACGGAATGCAGCATCGAGACATTGTCACCAACAATAGCTGTTTCACCAATGACAATCGAATGGGCATGGTCGATCATGATGCCCTTACCAATTTTCGCCGCCGGGTGAATGTCGATCCCGAAAATCTCGGACGAGCGCATCTGGAAGAAATACGCCAGATCGTGGCGCCCTTTTTTCCACAGCCAATGCGCCACGCGATAAGCCTGCATCGCCTGGTAGCCTTTGAAATAAAGGATCGGCTGCAACAATCGGTGGCATGCCGGATCACGTTCATAGACTGCCATCAGGTCCGCACGGGCCGCTTCAAGCAGCGAAGCGTCATCCGCATAGGCTTCATCCACGATTTCACGCAGCACCATCATCGACATTTCGTTCGAACACAGCTTGGCCGACACCCGGTATGAGAGGGCCCGCTCAAGGCTTCGGTGGTGCAGGATGCAAGCGTGAACCAGACCACCCATCAATGGTTCGCTTTCGACCGCTGCATGAGCTTCGGTCGTGATACGATTCCAAACCGGGTCGACCGGAGTAACCTGACTGCGCTTTTCCAACATGGCTTTTGATCCTTTGCTGCGCCTAGAATGCCATTTAGTGGGAAAAACGCCAAACGCAAACCCGTGATCGGCAGAGTAACGAAAATGAATGAAACAGATTTGGCAGACTATGAAGCGAAAATTCAGGCAAGATTGGCTGAACTTTCAGAACATTCCGCGGCGGAAAAGCAGGCTCAGGCCATTGTTGAGCTTGATCAGCAGGCCGTCGGCCGCCTTAGCAGAATGGATGCCCTGCAGAATCAGGCGATGGCCAAGGCACAACAGGCCAATCGGGATATCGAAACGCACCGGTTACAAGCCGCCCTGGACCGCATACATGACGGAGAATTCGGGTATTGCGAAGATTGCGGCGATGAGATTCCTGGCG
Organism: Ruegeria sp. BB1; assembly: GCF_056539465.1. Classification (NCBI taxonomy): domain Bacteria; kingdom Pseudomonadati; phylum Pseudomonadota; class Alphaproteobacteria; order Rhodobacterales; family Roseobacteraceae; genus Ruegeria; species Ruegeria sp. BB1. Next base: position 223,207 of record NZ_JBQFVB010000001.1, on the reverse strand, counting down.
GTCGATTGAATCTGAACCTTGCCGCCACGAAATGCGTCAGTTGTGCGTCCGGCTGATCTGAAACCGGATCAGATGCTGCAAAACCAGTTCGAAACAGCGACAATATTGCACATCATCAAATCCGGGTTCATCCGCCAGCCGCCTGTTTCGCGCGGCTGCCATCAAAGATCCATTCCCGAACAATGGATGAAGATTACCCGTCTGGCCGACATATTGGTCGGCCAGCGCTGCTTCTTGGATGAGACGTGTACAAAGGCGGTCGCGATCCTGCGGTAGCGCGGCCAGCAAGGCCCGCGCCGCCGCTGCGACATCTCCATGCAGGATAGGGCGCATTCAGTGGATCACCCGACTGTCACTTGGGCGAATAGTCCCGGCCCGTAGCTGGCTGAAACCTGTGCAATGTGGACTTCATAAGGCCCGTTGATCCCATCGTCTGCTTTCATTGCTGACGTGTAGGTCCAGTTTGGAACGCTCACGATCTGTTCCCGTACCAGGGTCCCGTTGGTTCGTATTTGCAGAAGGTAGGATTCGCTTTCCTCGGCCAGCGGAACCTCGATCCCCGCCCAATCGTCCCCATCCAGCCGGGTTCGACGTATCCACGACAATTGATCACCTGCGGCTGTTCCCATCGCCTTCAGATGCACCGGTGCGTATGGGCGCAACCCGTTGCCGTCGAACGCCTCGACAAGATGTACATAGGACGGGTCATCATACCCGCGCGTTGCCGGACCAATGCGGTAGTGCTTGCTCACGCGCCGCTCGGACCGCAACAAGCCGGTTTGGTAAACACGCTGATCCAACAGGACGAACATCGACCCATCGGGCCAGACATCGGGAATGATCGCATCCGTCCCAAGCTGACCGCGCAAGCGACCGGACAATGTATAGATGCCCGTCTCTTGCAGCGTGGCGTCGGCGAATTGGAACAGCTCCCAATTGCCGGGTGCTCCATCACCGATCGCGGCCAGATTGGCCCCGTTCAGCAACGCATCCCGAGGGCGCGATTCCAGCAGGCCATCAACCAGATTGACGCGCAGCGGCGTTCCTTCATCCCAGACACCGGCGCTTGCCCGTCTCAGCGGGGTTTCGGTAAATCCAATTACCGCTTGCCCCGAGATCACCTCTTGCAGAGCATAGTCTTCGTCGCTGGCCGCCGAATAGACGGCAACACTGCCGGGCCAAGGATTAGCCGACGTTGCAAGGTATGGGGCATGTGCGGCTTCGGACCCGGTCAGCAACGGCAAATCCAGGAACACAGGCAAAACAGGAACCGGTGCCACAAAGGGTTTGATCGACACTTGATCGTCAGGCAAATCAGATGGCGCATAGACGCCGGGTTCGATGCGCACTGCCTCGGCCAGTTGAAGATCGGCCTGTTCTAGCCGGTCGATGCGATAGCGTGCACTCTGCCCGTCTTTGGTCAGGCTCACGACGTCGCCCGCCCCCAGATGCAACATCGACGGCGGCAATGCAAAGCGCGCTGTCTCGCGTGAGACCCGCGCCTCGCTTAGCCAGCGTTCAGCGGTTTGGCGGCCTTCGGCGCGTGTCAGCGATAGAGGCATCTCGCTCACGGCCACCGAATGCGTTCGAGTGTCCGGCAAGATGGCCTCTTCTGACACTACATCATGATCGGCGTCCGATTGTACAAAGCGCAACCGAACGCGGCCTGTCATTTCGGCCTCGGCTTCTCTGCGATATTCCACGCGGCCTTCGATATCAGAGCTGTCTGCCAGATCGTTTGTATCCAATCCGACCACCTTGCGACCGTCGCGCATCTGAAACAGCAGCACACCATCCCGTTCAATCGCATCAAACCCATAACGCAGCATCAAGGGCTGCAATGCCGCGCGTGCGCTGGAGATATCTTGAACCAGGTAGCCCCGCACGACGCCCTCCAGACGCGACACGTCGATATCCGTTACTCCGGCACCGTGGCAGATTTCAGTGACCACAGAGGCCAGATTCCGCGTGCCTGACCGTCCATTCAACCAATGACCTCGGGGATAGTTCGCCCCGTCGCTCCACTGGCTTCGCAGGTTCGGAAACGTTGGAAACGGACGTGCATCCCATGCCCAAACATAGGCGTTCGCCATATCAACCATGTGACCATCATATTGATCCGAAAGCGGGTTGATTGCCGGATCAGACCAGTAGCCATACATCGCTTTCAAGTACTGCACCTGCATGAAATCATCGCGCCGACCGGAAGAGTATTTCGGCAAGCTGGATTCCGAGGATTTCGGGTCAAGAAACTTGTTCGGCTGATTGGTTCCTTTGTCGATGGCCGCGCAACCCAGTTCCGTAAACCAGATAGGTTTTGAGCCGGGCACCCAATCAGTCGGGTTCGATTGACGCACACCGCCAATGCGTTCGTGATGCCGGTTCGACCACCAATTGCGGAGGTCCTTGTAACGCCAGACCCATGCCTCATCATGCTCCTCATCCGTGATCGGCGTTCTTATCTGGGCTTCGGCCTCTTCCGGCGAGGCATAATACCAGTCATAACCTTCTCCGCCTTCGATATTGCCTCGAAGGTAGTCGAGGTCATAGATCGCGTCTGTGCCGGCCTTGAGATCCACGTGATCCTCGCCATCCCGCCAATCCGACAGGGGCATGTAATTGTCGATGCCGACGAAATCGATGTTTTCATCTGCCCACAGTGGATCAAGGTGAAAATAACGGTCCCCGGGTCCATCATTCGGCTGATAGCCGAAATACTCGCTCCAATCCGATGCGTACCCGATTTTTGTGCCTGGTCCCAAGATTTCGCGCACTTCGGCGGCCAAGGCTTGCATTTGGGAAACGGCTGGAAAGCCGGTCAGACCTCGGATTTGGGTCAGCCCGCGCATTTCGGAACCGATGCAAAAAGACTCCACCCCTCCAGCAGCTTTACACAATGCCGCATAATGCAGAATGAAGCGGCGCAAACCCCATTCCTGAGGGCCGCTATAGGTCACTTCGCCATCGCCAACGGCAAAGTCACTGGCGCGTGCGTGTCCAAAGAACGCGGCCACCTGCGCGTCGGCCGTTGCCGTTTTATCCGGTGATCCTTTTCTACCGGGCGCGGTGCTAAGTGTGATGCGCCCCCGCCAAGGCAAATGCGGCTGGTTGGCTGCATCCGACCACGGGTCTGGCAAACCGTTGCCTTGCAATTGATCCATCAGGATAAACGGATAAAACATAACCCGTTTGCCAATACTTTTCATATGCCGGATTGCCTGAACTACGGATTGATCCGCAGGGGTTGCGCCATAGACGGGGCGGTCATTTTCGTACCGGACAGCTTGGGCGGTCTGTCGGGTCACACCTGCCACGCGCCAGGGCATGTTCTTGCCTTCGATGTCTTTGCGCAAAACCTTGGGCTGAATTTGACATTGCCCGCACCGCAAGTCATCGCCAAACCACGACACGACCAAAGAGGCCGCCTCGCAGGAAGGCAACTCACGTTGCAGCGCCCGGGTTGAGGTCAACAGGTCCGGCCTCCCCGAGGCAGAGTTGACATTCGCCGCCCAGCTTTGCCCACGCCCTTTTGTGTAATTGATCTGTTCGCTGGCCAGCGCATATTCACCGGTGCCCGGCATCAGGGCAACGCCCCGGATGGTCTTGAACAGGGCATCCGGCGTATCCGGCAATCCCGGCTGTTCCTGACGTACGACTTCGAATGAAAATTGCGGCACCCTGTTTCCAAACGGCGCCAGTTGCAAACCTTCGATCACAACATAAGCCGTACCACGATAGGCCGGAACGTTGCCCGCGCCCTCAATGGCTTCGATCAGAGGGTCCGGCAATTGATGGTCGTTCCCCCGATAGATACGCATGTTCAGGGTTGAGAGCTCCAGCTCCTCTCCATCAGCCCAAATGCGCGGGACGTCCGAAATTTGCCCCGCCCCTACCGCAATGGCCAGAGAAATCGAATAGCTGTAGCTGTGCGTGGTTGTTGTGACCTCGGGCGATTTCGGAGATCCCTTGCCACCTCCGCCACCCTGCGAGGTTGTGCTTGTGCTTTTGGTTTCTAGAAAATCCGACGCCCAGATAACCTGACCACCCACCCGCATACGCCCGAAAACCGTAGCGACCGGAGAACCCTCTCCGGATTCGGTCAGGCGGAAACGGTCCAAGCGCCCGGTCTCGACCACTTCGCTGCCGCCGCCCATGACCGACTGGCTCATTAACCGCTGGTCGATGACCCGGCCCAGCGTTGCCCCAATGGCACGGCCGATCACCGCGGTCGACAGCCCCGCAACGGTGCCGCCAATCGCTCCGCCGACCGCGGCTCCTGCTGCAGACAGAATTATTGTAGCCATCACACATCCTCCAGCGGGAATTCAAAACAGGCGACCACCCGGCGGCGCCAGGGATCACTCAGCGTGCTTTCGACGACGCCATAGCCGGAATAGGCGTGAATAAACCGCAGCGCGGGTGCGGTTTCGCTGACGATACCAACATGCTTGGCAACACGCCCATCGCGCATACGGAACAACAAAACATCGCCCGCCTTCGCAGAACTGGGGTTCTTTTCAATCAGGTGACGGCGGGCCGCTGCCCACATGCGCTCTTCGCCCTGCGGCTCAGACCAGTCCATGCTATAGCTCGGCACCGTTTCGGGTTCGTGCCCCAGCAGCGCGCGCCACACACCACGCAAAAGGCCCAGACAATCCGTACCCACCCCTTTGACCGAAGCCTGATGCACGTAAGGCGTTCCCAACCAACCGCGCGCCTCGTCGACAATATCCTGCCTATGGCCGCTCATCGTCTGCTTCCCCCAGTGTTGGGATTGCCTTGCTTGGGCACCGCCATTACCCAGTCTTCACCGGGCAGGTCAGGAAACCCCTGAAAGTTGATGATGTTATTGAATTTTTTCCGGCAGGTGTGCATACTTTTGTTGCACCCTGCTGTCAGCTTTACCCGGTCCCCGACGGCCAGGCCGCCGCTGATCCCGGACCAAAGCGTAACATTGCGCCCACCCACGATCCGGTCGTCCTGTTTGATTGCGGCCCACAACCCGGTTGCCCGCCCGGACAAAACATCCAATCTGCCCCGCCTGAACCAGGCTTCATCCGGTGCTTCTGCCCCTTTCAATTGCAGGACAGTGCCGGCAATTAAAGCGACCACTTCAGCCTCGGCCTGATACCCTGGCGCGCCGAGATTGAACTTGCAATCACCGTCCCCCAGAACTGCCGTACAAGGTTTCTGGTAAACCCTGCCCATCGGTCGGTTGAGCAGGTCGGTCAAACCGCGCAATTCGGCGTGAAATGCACCACCTGCGCGGCGCATCTCACCAATCGAGCCTTTGAATTGCAGAAAACGCTGTTCAGGCCTGGCCCAGTTGACCAGCCACGCCCGGACCTGAGCATTGTCGAACCGACCCGCTTCGATGTCTTCTTCTGTGACCGCGGCATCGGACAAGGCCCCCATGGCCTCAGAGTTGTCGACGGACAGTCCGGTGGCTTGTTCGATAGCCGTGGCCGTCAGGCCCGTGCTGGCCTTGAAGGTCATCCCGTCAAAGCTCAGTACCATGTCATGATCGGTGAAACCGTATTCCTGCCCGTCCTCACGCCGGATCGCCCAGCATCGGCAGGTTGTGGTCAACCCTGTTTGCAGATGGGTCTGCAGCCCTTGCTTATCACCGCTCATCAGACACGTACCTCGACCACTGGAACGTTGGGTACGTCGCCCGCTTGAAAACTAGCGACACTGGTCTGAATCTTGTCGGTGTCAAAACGAACCGGGACGTCAAACTCAAACCCGGCGGTGACTTCCACCTCTTCAGGCGGCGGCGCTGTAAACGTGATCAGACCGCTGTTTAGATCCACTTCAAAATCTACGCCTTCGCGCATTTGATCCTGTTCTAAACCGATCCGCACGGTACCCAAAACCGGTTTGACGATTGGGCGGACATAGCTGAACCCGCCCGAGCTGTAGGTTTTGACCAGCTGAAACTCGGTGCTTGTACCGTCACCACGAGCAATGACCTGATCATCCATTGCCACGTCTGCGGTCGCAGCCCCGGATTTGTAATCCGACCAGTCTTTCCAGCGAAAACCGAACATCTGCCCCTGACGGGCTTCGAAAAACGAAACCAGCGTCTCGATATCGTCCAATGATCGCATCCCCAGCCCGGCGTCATAGCGGCGACGGGAATGCGTCCAAGGCGTGTTGCGTTCTTCGAACCCGTTGGCCAGCGTCACGATATCTGTGCGCCGCTCGGGGCCGCCGACCGAACCAAAGCTCAGGCTGGCGGGAAATCTTACCTCGTGGAAATTCATGAGCTGCTCCCTCGTGTTACCTGTTGCGATTGCCGCGACCCAAGGCGCGGCTCATCTGAGCGGCGATCTGACCCTGACTGCGTCTAAACCCCTGCACGTCCGGCGTTGTGATATTCATCACCACGTTCACTGCGCGCCCTCCGCCGGATGTCCGCACGCCCAACTTGCCATCTGGCCCGCGCGCCAGAGGCATGATCGCCTCGGGGCCGGCCTCGCCCATCAGTCCGGTGCCGCCCCGCATCGGAAATGTCGTTGGGCCGCTGACCACACCGCCATTGGCAAAAGGCATCACCCGGCCCTGCGAAAAGCTGCCGCCATTGGCAAAGGGCAAAATTCCCTGCACCAGACTACCAACCGTATTGGCCAGCATGCCGCCAAAGTGATCGGTCACAGGCTTGATCGCTGCCGAATAGGCCGTGCGTATCATCGAGTTCTTCAGCACATCCAGCGCATCCGACAGGTTCATGCCGTCCAGCACCACGCCGTCAAATGCCTTGCGCAAACCGCCGGACATGCCGCGCTCCAACGTGGCGACGTCCTTGCCGGTTTCTTCAAAGGCTGCGCTGATCCGCTTCATCTGATTGTCGAATGCCGCAGCCATCGACGCCGCATCCCCCAACGAGTCGCCCAGCGCCTCACCCCGTTCCTGCAGGTCATCCAACCCGTCACGATCCGTCATCACGCTCTCCTTGTTGCTTGTCCGGATAGGCCGCCAGCAAAGCGTCCAACCCCGCCCGGTTCATCGCTGGCATCCCGGCCCCTTGCCCCAACACAAGCCGCAATTCAGCCGGTGTCAGACGCCAGAACTGATCCGGCGTCAGGCGCAGGCCGACGAAACCGGCCCGCATAAGAACGGGCCAGTCGAACCCGCTCATGCGCCCCCCGGAACCATGAAGGCCCGTGCCAGCAGTTCAGCCGCAGCTTTGGCGCCAGCCATCGGTCCGCCATCGATCTCGGCCCGCAGCAGATCCGATCGGGCGACATCGGCGCCCCCGCCTCGCAGCCCGGCCACGATCAATGCCAGCACATCACCGCTGGAATAGGCCCCACCTTCGAAGCGCTGCACCAGTTCCACCAAAGACCCGGTGCCCAACTGTTGTTCCAATTCCGCCAAAGCACCCAGCGTCAGCTTGAGCACCCGCCGCTCTCCATCGATGGTCAATGCCACCTCGCCCGTCCACGGATTGGCCATAGGATTACAGTGCCGTGAAGGCCAAAGCGCCGGCGCTGGCCAGGCTCATCTCATAAGTCGCCTCGCCATTGTGCGACCCCGCATATTCGATGCCGGTGACTTGAAACGCGCCTTCAACGATGCCGAAATCGGGAATGATCACCTGAAAGTTCGGTGTCTCACCGTCAAAAAACAGCTGTCGTGCGCGTTCGTCGGTGCCTGCATCCTTGAATACGCCCGAACCCGAGATCGCAGCGGACTTCACCCCTGCCCCCGACAACAGCTCGCGCCAACCACCCTGACTTTCCAGGCTGGTGACATCCACACTTTCTGCGTTGAAACTGACCCGCGTGGCCCGCAGCCCCGCGATGGTCTCGAACAGGCCCGAGCCGTTCATATCCACTTTGACCAACAGGTCTTTTCCGTTCTGGGCAGCCATATGTTCTCTCCGTTGATTGCTTAGTCGTCTTCCACGCGGGCGCGGAATCTCAGGTCGATCTGGCGGATGGCACCGCCGGTTCCCGTGCGGCGGGCCGAGGCGCGTTCGAACCACAGCCCCACCAGTCGCCCGCGATCCAGGGTCAGTGCTGCATCCTCAAGCGCATCGCACACCGCCCCCGCAAGGGCCTTGGCTGCGCCAAACCCGGCGGCCTCGGACATCACCGACACCGTGAACTGATGCAGGGCACCAGCGCCCGATCGGTCCGAGGCATCCCGCACCTCTTCCGGGCCCAGCGTCACATAAGTCTGGGGCACCGCCCCTGCCGGCACCGCGTCATGGATCGCTCCGCCCGACAGCGTGATGACCTGCGTATCGCCTGAAAGCTGCTGATACACCGCCGCTTGCAAAGCCGCTGAAACGCCATAGCTCATGCCGCCACCTCTTCGTCCGCGAAACAGGTCAAGTACTGGCCACGCGGATCACGCTCGGCGACCGCGCGAATAACAAAACGCCGTATGCCTTCGGCAAAACGCTGGTCCGGCGACGGGCGCATCAATGACCCCTCGGGCGCACCCCGCACAACGATGCGGTAACTCACGCGCGAAACTGGCACCCCGGCCACCTGACGCTCGGACCCGCTGCGTGCAGTGACTTCAGCCCAAACCGTGCCCAACGAGGCCCATGTTTCGATGTACCCACCTGCGCCGTCGGCAGTTCGGACTGGCGCTTCGAGAACCAGCTTTCGGTTCAATCGCGGCGCCTTCATTGCGTCACCCCTGCGCCAAAGCGCACGACGCGATAGCGTTGGATCAGGCTGGTTACGCCAAAGGGCATACAACCGGCACCCAAAGCAGTCTCGTCGCGGTATTCGTAGTAATGCGCGGCCAGCAACAAAACTGCCTGACCCAGATCAGCAGGTAGCCCACCCCAATCTGCCGACATCCCTGCAGCAAAGGTGATTTTCACCGAGCCGCCTGTCGCAATGTTCGGCAACATTGCGCCCTTTGGGCGCAGCCTAGGGCGCTGGCTGTCCTGTTCCAGCCGATAGGCATCGGGCGCGATTGTGCTTTCCAAACCCGCCGCATCGCGGATTGTCACCGCGCCCACAGTCACCACCGGGGTTACCGGCAACACCTCGCCTGCAGCATCGCGCCATTCGCTCAGGCTCCAATAAAATTCGCGTTCAATCAGCACCTTGCCGGTGCGCGCCTCGATCGCAGCGATCGCCGCCCGCAAAAAGCCCTTCAACACCTCGTCCTGCACATTGTCCTCGGCAAAGCCCGTGCCCAGCCGCAGATGCGCCTTGAACTGATCCACCGGCAGCGCCGCATCCGCGATGGCGGTTTCTTCGATCAACATCATCCATTCACTCCGCAATCTCGGCCCCCTCCGGGGGTCGTCACTTCAGGAATTTGACGGGCACGCGCCGCCCCACGTTGCTCGGACGGAGGGGAGCAGCTAGACAACGCAAGGGATCTCACCCCGGCCCGTACCCGCCGCCCGGAGGGCCAGTTGCCCGCCCCCCGGATTCGCCACCACTTAGGCGGTGCCGAATTTCACCAGCTTGATCGCGGCAAAGTCGCTCACGTCGCCGCCAACGCGCTTGGTTGCGTAGAACAGGACATGCGGCTTGGCGCTGAACGGGTCGCGCAGGACGCGCAGGTCGGGACGTTCGGCAATGGTGTAACCGGCCTGGAAGTCACCAAAGGCAATCGAGAAGCTGTCGGACGCCGCATCGGGCATGTCCTCGGCGATCAGCACCGGATAGCCCATCAGACGCGCAGGCTCGCCCGCTGCCAGGCCGTCGGACCACAGGAAGCGGCCATCGCTGTCCTTCAGCTTGCGGATCAGACCCGCGGTCTTCGAGTTCATCACGAAGGTGCCGTTCACGCGGTACTGGGCACCCAGCGCATAGACCACATCGACAATCGCATCCGCCTCGACACCACCGTCGATGCCGGTGGGAACATAGCCGATATTGCCCCAGGCCCAGACGTCATTATCGACCTTTGTGTGGTCCAGAATGCCCTTCGGCTTGTCGGCACCATCGCCACTGATAAACGCCGACGCCTCGGCGCGGGCAAACTTGTCAGCGATACGACCGGCCAGCCAACCTTCGACGTCAAAGGCGCTGTCGTCCAACAGGCGCTGCGAGGCCTTGGGCAGCGCGCTCAGCTCGTGTAGCGCGATTGAGATGCGGTCAATCGATGGAGTCGCAGTCTCGTTCGCGTTCGAGGCCTCATCCGCCCATCCCGCACCCACATCGGTGTGGTCGATCAGCACATCGAACGAGTTCGCTTCGACATTCACGACCGAGGCGATCGAACGGATCGAGGCGGTGGATTTCAGCACCGATTTGATGATCTCGGCGGTTTGCGGATCAACTAGGTAACCGCCATCGCTGTTGACCGCACTGGTCAGCGACTTGGCCTCCATATCCAGCCCACGCAGGCCGTCATCGTCACCCGAACGCACATAAGCGTCAAAAGCCTTTTGGTGCGGTGCGCCTTCGGTGATCGAGGCAGCAAGATGCGGGCGTGCCGCGATGGTTGATTTACGATCCAGCATAGTCAGTCGCTCTTCTGTCTGTTGCAGTTTGGTTTTCACTTCAGCCTTCAGGCCCTTGAATTCATTCACGAAGCCAGCCATCGCCTGCTTCACCTCCTGAACCAGGGGCGCACCCTCTCCGGTCAAGGCCGGGGTCTCGGTCTTGCTCATCAGCACTTCCATTCTTGGGTGGGTTTGAGGCGCGCTAGGGTCGCGCCAGCTCCTGCCGGGCGTCGTTGAACACCTCGGCAATACTGCGCAGGGTTTCTTCGGCATCCGGGGTCGCCCCCTTTGCCGCCACCCGCGCACTGGGCAGCATCGGGAAAGTCACAAGCGACACCTCCCACAGCTCCAGTTCCGTCAGGACCCGCTGGCCCTTGTCATTCTTCACGGCTCGCATAGTGCGATAGCCAATCGACAGACCGTCCATGGCACCCGCCCGGATCAACTCCGCCGCCTCGCGACCCTTTTGTGTGCTTTCCAGCAGACGCCCCTTGACCCACAGGCCCTTATCGTCTTCGCGCACTTCGTCCCAAACGCCGATTGGTTGCGCCGGGTCGTGCTGCCACAGCATCTTAACTCGCTGACCAGCCTTCACCAGCCCATCCAGTGATGCACGATAGGCGCCTTTTTGCACCACATCACGGCCCTGATCGACCTGACCGAACAGGCTGGCATAGCCTTCGATCACTGCATCCTCGGACACAGACAGCCCATAGCCGAACCGCGCAAACTTATGCTCCAAATCCATGAACAACTCCTCGTAAGCCTCTGAACTCATGGTGTTACCGACAAAAACGACTGAAACGCCTGTGCCAGGATCACTGCGGCCACACCGTAGACCGTCAGCCACAACCGGCGCTCTAACCGCTCCATCATTTCTTCGATCTGATCCAACCGTTTGCACAGGTGCGCATGCTGAATCTCGGCCACCCGTTCATGCGCGGCCAGACGCAAGCCCGGCGCGCAATCGAATGGCGGATACCCTTCAGCCATCCGCGTCCTCCGCCAGAGCCGGCAACCCCAGCAAAGACCGCTTCTCGGCATCTGTCAGGAAATCGGCACGGCTGACGCGGGTCCACTGCGCATCACGTTCGGTAGCCAACGCGGGCACCTGATCCAGATCGGGTTTCAGCATCAAATCCTCGCCAGAAAAGCCCGAGAGCCACTCTGACACTGCCGCCGCCACCCGCGTCACCAGGGGCAGAACGGTCAGGCGATAAAACGCCCGGTTGGCCTCCTGATAGTTCGAATAGGTCGCGTCGCCCTGAATTCCCAGCAACATTGGCGGGACCCCAAAGGTCAGCGCGATCTCGCGGGCGGCGGCTTCCTTGGTCTTTTGAAACTCCATGTCCGAAGGGGAAAAGCCCATCGGCTTCCAATCCAGTCCCCCTTCCAGAACCATCGGACGACCAGCATTGCGCGCCCCGCGATAGTTCTGCTCAATCTCGTCTGACAGACGCCGGAACTGATCCTCGGCCATCACCCCATGGCCATCGCCTTTCCAGACCAGCGCCCCCGAAGGCCGCGCCGCATTGTCCAACAGCGATTTCGACCACCGAGACGCGCTGTTATGCACATCAATCGCCATAGCCGCCGCCTGCATCGGCGAAAATCCATAGTGGTCATCCTGCGGGTGAAAGGACTTTATGTGACAGATGACTTCAGCCGAAAAACGATGCGTCTTGCCACCGACGCTGTAGTCATACGCCTTGGGCCAGCCATCCGCGCCCGGCACCACGCTCATCCGGTCCGAGCGCAGAACGTGCAGCTCAATCGGCAGCCCATCTTCCGCCTGCACCGCCTCGATGTAAGCATTACCCGAAAGCAGTAGCTGACCGAACGCTGTCTCCATCAACTCGGCCCGCCCCTGCGCTGCGTTCGGACGACGCATTAGGGTCAACATCGGATGCGTCTCATAGCGCTGTTCACGGTCCTGCAACACCAGTGGTAATGCTGCCGCCGCCTCGGCAATCAACTTAACCGAGCGAAACCCCACCGGGTTCCCCGAAAACCCCGTCCGCGTCAGCGATACCGCGTCCCGCGGGCTCCACGCCACGCGCCCCCCGGTCTGCCACGCCACCACCGGTCCCGCTGCGCTCGCCTTCGCCTCGGGCGCTGCCTCAGCCGACCCACGACGCAAAAAATCGAATACCATCTGTTCTCCTTTCTGCCGCTGCTCTGCCCGGCTTATTGAAAGGAGTTATGACGGAAAGAAGTTTAAGGCTTGGGAATGGGGCGTACGGGGGGTGGGCAACGGCATTCTCGACCTGGCGCCACGATCCAGATCGGTCACGACTTCAGACCGTCAATTCGTGGACAAAGCCGATAAGAATGACAAGTTATCAAAGCTTGTTAACGATAAACACCGAAAATTTTACATCTAAGCAATCCAGCCGACTCGTAGGCTAATCTGAATCGAGCTATTTCGTTTGCCAGACCTGTTTGGGTCGCTTCAGCGCAAGCTTTCATTGCACTGTTTTCCGCCTCTACTTGGGAGGTATAATTGACGCCAAATCCTGTGTAGCCTGCTGGGTTGTTTGCAACCGCTAGGTAATTACCCGACACTGTGTCTCGTTTTGCCTTGGCCAATTCACTTTTGTGCGCATTGGGTATTGTGGATGCTGTAGGTTTATCTTGAGGACCAAACGTAGCGTAGAGGATACAATCCTGTCTAGACACGATCTCACAGTCGATCTTCGCCATTCGTTTTGCGTCATGCTCTGAATACCGACCTGTCACTACTGCCCAAGAGCCGCCATCCGGTCGAATGTAAAACGCTCCAAACGCTCCGTCTCCTTGGCTCACAGCTTGGTCAAACGCATTTCTCACCCGCGTGGTCAGCGGTTGGTCTGAGTGCTGTCGAACCTCATAGGGTCCAAAAGTGGTCAGAGATTGCTTCGAAGGTACATAACTTTCGTCAGGTGTGGTTTCTACGCATGCCGCTTGCAGCACAAGCCCAACAAATAAAAAAACACACTTATTTTTAGTCACTTCGGTACAATTCCTCAATGATGAATACTCTCCGCATATGGGCTTCATCGCTAACTCTATCGGTCTGCTAGGTCAACATTCCAACCGACCTTCCCACCAAAAATCCAAGCCCGGTGACGGATGCTACCATGCGTCACAGACTCCGCACCCTAGGCCGCCGATACCCCCCCGCTGGCCCCACAACCAACTCATGCAGCGCCCAGACCAGCGCGTCGACGCGGTCGGGCGAGCCCTGCCCTTCGAACCCGCGCGCGGTCATCTGGCACATCTGCTCCTCCAGCGCGTCCAGCCCGGCCACATGGCGCACCCGCCCCTGCTCGTACAACGCCGCCACAGGCTCCGCTCGCGCCACTTTGCCGCGTGACGCCCGCACCGCGCGATAAGGGACCAAAGGGTCCACCTGCCGCACCACCTCTTCCACCAGTTGCCCGCCCTGATTGACCTCGGCCACCAGCCGTTCGGCCCCAAACTCATCCATCGCGTCAATCGCCGCCTGCGCCCAGCCCGCCGGGCCAACGCGCTGCACCGTCCGGTCGGCCAGCACATAGGCCCGCCACTCCTCGGGTGGCCCCTGTAGCTGAGCCCCCACGACCACGATCCCACAGGCATCCGCATCTGAACCGGACGTCACAGCCGGATCTAGCGCCACCACGATGCGATCCAATTCAGGCACCTGCGCACCGCGCGCCGTCTCCAGCATCGAGCCCGTCCACAAAGCCCCCTCGGCATCCGACAGCAGCACCCCGTCCAATTCCTGCCGCCCTAGCCGCGTGCCTGCATAGCGCGCGCGCACTTCGTCCAGAAACGATGCGGCCAGATTTGCCCGATTCGCCTCGGTCGGCGCGTGCGTCTGCACCGTTGAAGGCGACGCCAGCAACTCTTTCAAAACCTTCACATTCCGCGGCGTGGTCGTCACACAGACCCGCGGCCACTCACCCAATCTCAGCGCAAATTGCAACATATCCCAGGTCTCCCCGGCCTTCTTCCACTTGGCCAGCTCGTCCACCCAGGCTGCATCGAACTGGGGCCCCCGCAACCCCTCGGGATCATGTGCCGAAAATGCCTGCGCCTCGGCCCCATTGGGCCAGATCAGTTTGCGTTCAGATGCCTTCCAACTGGGTCGCCTGTCCGGGGGCGAACATCGCAATATCCCGCTGTCACCAAAAATCATGACATCGCGCACCTGATCGAAGGTCTCTCCAACCAAAGCCACACGGCGGGCCTCACCCCGATCCAGCGGTTTCGCCCCCTCGACCATCGACCGCACCCATTCGGATCCAGCCCGTGTCTTGCCCGCGCCACGTCCGCCCATGATCACCCAGCATCGCCAATCACCCTCGGGCGGCAACTGATGTGGCAGTGCCCAAAACTCAAACAGGAAAGGGAGGGCACACAGCCCCCCCTCCCCGATCTCACTCAGAAATCTCTCCCGAACCGCAGCATCTGCGGAGGCGAGCCAACCTGCACCCGATTTCAAATCGAGCGCGCTCAAGGTCGAGCGCATACCCTCCTTGGGCAATTCCGGCTTGTCTGTGATGTTGTTCGACAAAGCTTGTCTCCACTTTCTGACAACTTCGGATCAGCCCCTCTAGCTGCCCCAGTTGCTTGCCTGCTCCGGCAAGGTCTGCATCCTCCCCGGCACCAATCTGCTGGCGCAGTTCTTCCGCTGCTTGGCGCAGATCGCGAATCGATCTTTCAAGGGACTGCAACAAGTCAGCCGTCTGAGAAATCCGCTCTTCCGGGGTAATCAAAGTCATGTTTGCCTGTGACCTCATGCGTGAGTTTTCCCCGCACGAGAGAAACGAAAAACGGCCACCGGGTCGCCCCGGGGCCGTCGCCCACTTCTTCTAGCATGACATAACTTCTACGTGATTAAGCACGCAAAGTCAATGTGTTACGCAACATCGAACGCAACAACAATCGTACGCTGTATTAAGATTAACCGCCCGTCAAATCTTGCGCCAGCATCATCGCATTGCGATCCGGATCATAGAATGTGGCCGTGCTGACCATCCCCTCGATCGTTTCCGTCGGGCCATCAAACGCCACCCCGGCAGCTTCCAGCGCACCACGCGCCGTGGCAATATCACCAACTTCATAGACCGGAACGCAATTACCCGGTGACGGCTCGGCTTGTTCTCCCAGACCCAATGTCACTCCGTCCACATTGGTGCGCATTTCGCTCCACCCGGCTTCATCGATGTGATGGGCAAGTTCGAACCCAAGCATGTCACGATACCAATCCGCACTGGCGTGACGATCCCTGACTGAAATCGCAAACGTGATCGTGTTTTTTAACGAAACATGCGGCATTGAACTTTCCTTTGTATTTAAATATAGTTACTATACTTTATGGACATGGCTCTACTTGTCAAGCTCACCTCCCGCGCATGGTCACTGAACATTCTGGCGCTGATGCATTCCGGTGTTTCTGGGCGACAAGCCCCTTTACTCGCCGCAACCAGCGCCAGTCGAACGGCCTTCGCGGCCAGTCTCGATCACCTCGTCCAACTCGAACTGCTCGAGCGTAACCCCGGCCATGGCCATCCCCTACGCCCCGAGTTTCGCCTCACCCCCGCAGGCACCCAAGCCGCGCGTATCGCCAGCGCGATCATTCAGGTTGCCCCGGATGACGCCACGCACAAGCTTCTTCGAAAGTCGTGGACCGTTCCCATCCTGGCCCTAACCGGCACCCCGCATCGCTTTTCAGCGATCAGGTCGGATCTGATCACCATCACCGATCGTGCCTTATCCGCCTCATTGCATCAGTTAGAGAATCACGACTGGATCCAGCGCGATATCGAGACCTCGGGGCGGATGCCCTTCCCGACCTATCGCGCGGTCAAAACCGGTTTTGCCATCCATCAGGCCGTCGGGTTGGGTCAGTAATCAAGCAACACCGTCGTACAGGACATAGAAAACCCTGCCCAATAGCTTGACATTCGACCTCTCAACCCGCATGTGCCCATGAAACAGCGCTGCCGCGTGAGCATTCGGGCCATCGACAGCCCCACAGCGCCCGATCCACCCATAGTTCCCCATCACGCAGGGTTCTTGATGCGACGACCGGATGGTGCAGGAGCCGCCTGCATTTCCCGAGGTCTCGTACAACCCCTGCCGGTCGCAGATGCGGCCCGTGACGACTTGCCTTTGGGTTAATACCGAGGGCTGCAAAGGATAGTTATTTGTTCGACTTTGACATGCTGGGCCTCGTGCCCGCCCTGAACGATGCGCTGAAACGCGCCAATTTTACCCAACCTACGCCGATACAAAACCAGGCCATTCCGCTGGCGCTGAACGGGCATGATATTCTTGGGCTGGCCCAGACTGGCACCGGCAAGACCTTGGCCTTTGGCTTGCCTCTGATTGATCATCTGCTGGCGCAACCGGGCAAACCTGCGCCGAAAACGGTGAAGGCTTTGATCCTCGCCCCCACCCGCGAACTGGTGAACCAGATCGCGGAAAGCCTGCGCAATCTGACGCAAAAGACGAAACTGCGCGTGGCCACTGTGGTTGGCGGACAATCCATTGGCAAACAGATCTCGTTCCTGTCGCGAGGTACCGATATTCTGGTTGCCACTCCGGGGCGCCTGATCGATCTGATGGAGCGCGGTGCCGTTGACCTCAGTTCAGTGCGTCATCTGGTGTTGGATGAAGCTGACCAGATGTTGGACATGGGCTTTATCCACGCCCTGCGTAAAATCGCACCTGCACTGGGCACACCGCGTCAAACCATGTTGTTCTCGGCCACAATGCCGAAACAGATGGAGGAGCTTAGCCAATCCTACCTGACCAACCCGCAGAGGGTGCAGGTTTCCCCCCCGGGCAAGGCAGCCGACAAGATTACGCAGTCTGTGCATTTCCTCAGCCGGGGCGAAAAGCCGCAAAAACTGCGCGAAATTCTGTCCGCTGACATGGACGCCCTGACGTTGGTCTTCTCCCGCACCAAACACGGTGCTGAAAAGCTGATGAAAGGTCTCGTGGCCGATGGCTTCAACGCGGCATCGATCCACGGAAATAAAAGCCAAGGACAGCGCGATCGCGCAATCAAGGCGTTCCGCGCCGGTGAGATCAACGTGCTGGTTGCCACCGACGTGGCCGCGCGTGGCATCGACATTCCCGGCGTTGCCTATGTGATCAACTATGACCTGCCCGAGGTGCCAGACAATTATGTCCATCGCATTGGCCGCACAGCCCGCGCCGGTCGTGAAGGCGAAGCCATTGCCTTCTGCGCACCGGATGAGCTGGACCAGCTATTGCAGATCCAAAAGCTGATGAAGATCGAAATTCCGGTCGCCAGCGGTACCATGCCTGAATACGCCGAGCCCAAAAAACCGCGCAATCGTGGTGGGTTCCGGGGGCGCAAACCGCACGGAGCGAACTCGACGTCAAAACCTGCGTCGTCAAAACGTCGCCGCCCCCGCAGACGTCCCGCTGCATAAGAAAAAGAAAGGGCCGCGTTTTTCGACGCGGCCCTTTTCTTAGTTGCTCGAGCTGTTTCTCTCAGCTTCTATTTCTCGCCATTTGGCGACGTTGCGGTTGTGCTCATCCAGAGTTTCCGCAAACGCGTGCCCGCCAGTACCATCCGCAACGAAGAACACATAGTCTGTATCCTCCGGCGCCACCGCGGCCTCAAGGCTTGCAAGGCCGGGATTGGCGATCGGTGTGGGCGGCAAACCGTCAATCACATAAGTATTCCAAGGGGTTGCACGGCGCAACTCGCTGCGGCGCAGGCCACGGCCTAGCACACCTTGTCCCTTGGTGACACCATAGATCACTGTCGGGTCTGTCTGCAGCTTCATGCCTTTTTCAAGTCTGTTCACGAACACACTGGCCACTTGGCCGCGCTCATGTGGAACGCCGGTCTCTTTCTCGATAATCGAGGCAAGGATCAACATCTCCTCTGGGCTGCTAATCGGCAAATCGTTCTGCCGGCTTTCCCAAACCGCGTTGATCCGCAACTGTTGCTTCGCCTGCATGTCCTGTAACACAGCAGCCCGGTCATCTCCTGGGGCCAGCTCATAGCTGTCGGGCGCCAACATGCCCTCGGCCGGAATTTCGGACACCTCACCGGTCAGGGCGTCAATGCCCTTAAGCGCCTCGACCACCTGCCAAGAGGTCACGCCCTCAGCCACCGAAACACGATACCGCGTATCGGAGTCCTGACGTTTTTCAACGTATTCAGCAGGGGCTTCCTCTTCACCAGCCTCGAAACTCGCAATTTCGACAAACTCCAAGGTGGCCGGGTTCAGCTCTCGCACGCGGGTCTGTACCCGTGTGACACCAACGCGATATTCAATCTCGGATCCACAGGTGCTGGCACCGCTGCTGGTGATATCGTCGATGATCTGCGCCATCGATGCGCCTTCGCGAACCAGAAAACTGCCCGCTTTCAGCTGCTGCGCCTTGTCAGTGTAATCCGCACCCATCCGGAAGATCATGGCGCTGCTGATGGCACCCTCATCTGCAAGCTGCTGGCTGACGCGTGTCATGTTCGAGCCGCTTTTCACCTGTAGGCACATTGCGGTGTCCAGCGGGCCTTCGGCCTTGTACTGCGATTGCCCCCAAAGGATCAGACCGCCGATCAAAAACAGGCCGACCACCAGGATGGTCAGCGCGTTTGATGCCAAAGCCCGCCACATTTAGCTGGCCTTTCCGAAGATCACGCTGGCATTGGTGCCGCCAAACCCGAACGAATTCGACAAGGCCACGTTGATCTCACGCTCGCGTTTGGCATTCGGCGCCAGGTCAATCGGTGTCTCAACCGCCGGGTTGTCCAGGTTGATCGTCGGCGGAGCCACCTGATCGCGGATCGCCAGGATCGAGAAGATCGCCTCGATCGCGCCAGCCGCACCCAGCAAGTGACCCGTGGCCGATTTGGTCGAAGACATGGTTGCGTTGCCCGCATGATCGCCCAACAGACGCTCCACCGCGCCCAGCTCGATCGTATCCGCCATGGTCGAAGTCCCATGCGCGTTGATATAATCCAGATCCTTTGGCTCTAGCCCGGCACTGCGCAGGGCGGCTTTCATGGAACGCTCTGCCCCGTCGCCGTCCTCGGACGGTGCGGTGATGTGATAGGCGTCACCGGACATGCCATAGCCCAGAACCTCAGCGTAAATCTTCGCACCGCGCGCCTTGGCATGTTCGTATTCTTCCAGCACGACAATGCCTGCGCCTTCACCCATTACGAACCCGTCGCGGTCGACGTCATAAGGGCGGCTGGCTTTCTTAGGGTCGTCGGCATACTTGGTCGACAGCGCCTTGCACGCGTTAAAGCCCGCAATGCCAATCTCACAGATGCAACCCTCGCCGCCACCTGCAACCATGACATCCGCGTCACCGGCACGGATGATACGGCTGGCATCGCCAATGGCATGTGCGCCGGTCGAACAGGCGGTAACAACCGAATGGTTCGGCCCTTTGAACCCATGACGGATCGAGACCTGGCCCGAGGCCAAGTTAATCAGCGCGCCAGGGATAAAGAAGGGCGACACGCGGCGCGGACCCTTGTCACGGATCAGATTGGCCGTGTTCGCGATAGAACCCAGCCCACCGATACCCGAACCGATCAGAACCCCAGTGCGCAGGCGATCTTCTTCATTCTCAGGCAGCCAATTCGCATCCTGGCAGGCCATATCAGCCGCAGCGATGGAATACAGGATAAAGTCCTCGATCTTGCGCTGCTCTTTCGGTGGCATCCAATCGTCGGGATTGAACGTCCCGTTCGTACCATCGCCACGGGGCACTTCGCAGGCATAGGTCGTGGTGACCCCGCTCGCCTCAGCATCGAACTGCGTGATCGGGCCCGCGCCGGATTCTCCGTCCAGCAGCCGTGACCAGCTTTCCTCGACCCCACTGGCCAACGGAGTGACTAATCCCAGACCGGTTACAACGACTCTGCGCATGAAATGCCTCTTGCCTGCTTCCTATTTGAGAACCGCTCATACCCCGGCGTGGGGGCCGGGGGCAAGAGCCACGGCGCAATCCCTTCCGGCATCATCCTGCCAAAACCGAAAGAAAATCCGCCTGTCACCCTTGGAAGGGTTCAGAAATGAAAAACCGCCTTCTGCCCGCGCGGGGCAAAAGGCGATTTCCGGGTGACTTGTCTTTTACTGGAACTGCGCCACGGGCTCGTGCGCGGTTTTGGCAACTTCCAGCGCATCTTCCAGGCTCAGCGATTTGCGGAACAGCGCCCGCCCGACAATCGCGCCCGAGATGTTGTGGATATAGGCCAAGCGCGAGATATCGTCCGCCGTGCGCACCACACCGCTGGCGATAACGGGGGTACGGGACTTTTCCGCAAGACCCGAGATCAGCCCCAACTGCGCTTCGACATCTTCCATGTCACTGTCGATATCCGTCACCACAATACCCGCGAACGGGGTGTCCGCGAACGCTTCGATAAAGGCTTCGGGGGTAAAGGCGCTTTGACTGCGCCAACCTTCGGTCATGACAAAGCCCTGCCAGACATCAACCGCCAGAACGATCTGATCCGGGTAAAACTTGGCCAGTTCTTTTACCAAGATCGGGTCGCGCGCAGCCAAGGTACCGATGACGACCCGCCCGACCCCTTTGTCGATCCAATGTTCGACATGTTCGCGCGCGCGCATCCCACCGGCCAATTGCACCGGCATTTCCGCCGAGCGGATGATTTCCTCGACCAGCTCGGCATTGGTGTCACGGCCTTCGATCGCGTCGAAATCCGTCAGCTGCATCCATTCGGCCCCGGCGGCCGACCAACTGCGCGCTGTTTCAACCGGGTCCACGTGCCAGATCATGGCATTGTCCAGACGGCCCTTGTCCAGCGTCACGCACCGGCCGTTCTGCAGTTCCATAGTAGGGTAAATCCTCATGAGCCCGCTCCTTCGCTCAATCGCATGTCAATCCAGTGTACCATACACACCGGACCGATCCCGGATTTTACCAGTTTCGGCAAACTGAGGACATTTTGCGGCATTGCCGCGATTGATAACTAATGGCGTTTCGGAGGGCCATTCCGGCGCAGCAATACAACATCAGACCCGTTGTACTTATCTTCGCGCATCGGCACATATCCCAGCTTCTCAGCCAGTTTCTGCGAGACGCTATTGGCCGAATTTACCATTGCAACCAAGGGCCCAGGCATGATGCGGTCGAACCAATCATGCGCCGCTTGGGCCGCTTCGATGCCCAAACCCTGCCCCTGCGCTTCGGGTACCAAAATCCATCCGGCTTCGGGGTAACTATCGAAATCTTCACCCATCGAGCGGTTGCCGTAGAAAAAACCAGCCTGACCGATCATCTGGCGATTCGATTGCTGCAAAACCGCCCAATGCCCGAACCCGGCCATCTGCCAGTGCCCGGCATTGCGCAGGAATGAATCCCACGCCTCACCACGCGACCTTGGTTTGCCACCGATATGCCGCACGATGCACGGGTTGCGCCAGATCTCGGCGAACCGGTTAAAATCTTCGGGACGCATGGCGCAAAGCATCAAGCGTGCCGTGTTTATCGTCGGGGTGGATCGTATCATGCCCTGCCCGCTCGGAAAAAATTGCCTCTGTTCAGACAGTGCTTAGCGGAAAAGCGTCAAGCAAGAGTGAATTTGTTTCGGGCATAAAAAACGGCGCCTCCGTTGCCCGGAAGCGCCGCTTTTAAGGATTTGAAACGCTTAGGACGCTTCAGAGATGAATTTGACGGCGTCGCCAAAGGTCTGGATGGTCTCGGCTGCGTCATCGGGGATTTCGATGCCGAACTCTTCTTCAAAGGCCATGACCAGCTCAACAGTGTCCAGGCTGTCTGCGCCCAGATCGTCGATGAAGGAAGCGTTTTCTGCCACTTTGTCTTCTTCAACACCCAGGTGCTCAACAACGATCTTTTTAACGCGATCTGCGACGTCGCTCATGTCTATTCCTCATTCCATTTCAGGGCGTAGCGCCCGGTTCTGCCCTTGCCCGCTCAGGCTGGCTTGATTTTGCCCGGTCCGGGCGGTTTGGTTTCCCGATTGCCGGGAAAGTAGAAGGCCGACCCACTGGCCGACCCCCGCATACATGCGCCGCCTATAGCACAGACAACGCCCGACGCAAACGCTTTCGCGCCTGCCCCGGTGTGCGCTCACAACATGGCCATACCGCCGTTCACATGCAAGGTCGTTCCTGTGATATATCCCGCTTCTGGGCTTGCAAGGTACAGAACTGCCGCAGCAATTTCTGACGGCTCGCCCATACGACCAGCTGGAACCTGACCCAGAATTCCCGATTTCTGATCGTCGGTCAGCTTATCCGTCATCGCAGTTGTGATGAATCCCGGGGCCACTGCGTTTGCCGTGATTCCGCGGCTTGCGACCTCATAGGCCAGCGACTTGGTCATACCGACCATACCGGCCTTGGACGCGGCATAATTGACCTGACCCGGATTGCCGGTCGCGCCGACCACGGACGAGATGTTGATGATCCGACCCCAACGCGCTTTCATCATGCCGCGCAATACGCCTTTGCACAGCTTTGCTGTGGCAGTCAGGTTCACGTCAATCACGCTTTGCCATTCGTCATCCGACATCCGCATAAACAGATTGTCCCGCGTGATGCCCGCGTTATTCACCAGAACGTCCACGGATCCCATCGCGTCGGCGGCTTGCTTCGGCAGCGCTGCAACTGCTTCGGGGTCGCTCAGGTTGCAAGGCAATACATGCGCGCGCTCACCCAACTCATCCGCCAGTGCTTGCAGCGGTTCGACCCGCGTACCAGACAACCCCACAGTGGCACCCGCGCCATGCAGTGCGCGTGCGATATCGCCCCCGATACCACCCGAAGCGCCGGTGATCAGCGCGTTCTTACCTGTCAAATCAAACATTCGGTTTCCCTCTTGGTACGTCCGTTGCGACGTTTTCAACTTACGATTCAGCCTGAATGACCTTTTGCACGTCTTCCGGCGTACTGACGGCCTTGCCCGCAATGGCCCGATCAATCTTGCGGACCATACCTGACAGCGCTTTACCTGCGCCAATCTCCCATGTCTCGGTCACGCCTTGCGCCGCCATGTATTGCACGCTTTCACGCCACCGAACCGAACCCGTGATCTGCTCGACCAGCAATTGACGGATCAGATCGGGGTCCGAGACTGCCTCGGCCCGCACATTGGCCACCAGCGGCACAGCAGGTGCCTTGATTTCAACCTCTGACAGCGCCTCTGCCATTACGTCTGCGGCAGGCTGCATCAGAGCGCAATGGAACGGCGCGCTAACCGGCAACATCACTGCGCGCTTGGCACCTTTTTCCTTAGCGATCTCGGCAGCACGCTCTACGGCGGCTTTGGAGCCTGAAACCACGACTTGTGTCGGATCATTGTCATTTGCGGCCTGACAGACTTCGCCCTGCGCGGCTTCCTCGGCCACGACGCGGACGGCGTCCAAATCCAAACCCAAAATGGCAGCCATTGCGCCTTCGCCTACCGGCACGGCGCTTTGCATGGCCTGACCACGAGTGCGCAGCAGGCGGGCAGTATCGGCAACCGACAAAGCTCCAGCAGCGGCCAGCGCGGAATACTCACCCAGCGAGTGACCGGCTACAAATGCTGCGTCAGTAACCGAAACACCTTCGGCATCCAGCGCGCGCATCACCGCCATTGACGTCGCCATAAGCGCAGGCTGCGCGTTCTGCGTTAGCGTCAGATCCGCTATATCACCTTCCCAGATCAGGCTACTCAGCTTTTCACCCAGCGCCTCGTCGACCTCGTCGAACACAGCCTGAGCAGCCGGATAAGCCTCGGCCAGAGCCTTGCCCATCCCGATAGTTTGGGCACCCTGCCCCGGAAAAACGAATGCGCGTGTCATTGCGACCTCTTGGATGACGTTAGGTTGCGGCGGGGTGTAAACCGTGCGCGGGCGCGGCACAAGCACTGCCTGACCTCTGCAATCTGGCACTTTTGCTGTGCGTGGCTCGCTATTGCGTCCTGATCCCATGGCTTTAGGTTGAACGCAGCCACCCCAGTACGGAGCAACCAATGCCCTCGACCAACACCTTTTCCAGCTATGGCAGTGTGGCCAAGACCTTTCACTGGTTGACCGCCTTGCTGATCTTTACCGCCCTGCCGCTGGGATGGTTCGCCAACAATCTGGCCCACGCAATCTATGATCCGTCCATCCCCACCACCGAAGAGGACCTTGTTCGGGCGGTTCAGTTGTTCTCGCTCCATAAAACAGTCGGGGTCACCGTCTTTTTTGTCGCGCTGGCCCGCATCTTATGGGCGATGACCCAGACCAAGCCCGGCCTGTTGAACGCAGACAACAAACCCGAAGCCTTCGCCGCCGAGGTCGTACACTGGATGCTCTATGCCTCGCTGGTTCTGGTTCCCCTGACTGGCTGGCTGCACCATGCCGCAGCGGAAGGTTTCGCTCCGATCCTGTGGCCCTTTGGGCAAAATCTGCCCTTCGTACCCAAGTCACCCTATGTCGCCGAGGTTACGGCGGGCCTGCACTGGCTGTTCATTCTGGTTCTGGCGGGATCACTAATCCTGCATATCGCAGGTGCCCTCAAGCACCATGTGGTCGACAAGGACAGCACTCTACGCCGTATGCTGCCCGGCCGTTCAGATGTGCCTCAGCCCCCAGACCAACATCACTCTGCCCTACCCGCTGTTGCTGCGCTGGCTATTTGGGGTGCGGTCCTGTTGGGTGGTTGGTCCACGGGCGTATTCTCGGATCACTCCGCCGCCGCAATCGACACCGCAGAACTGTCCGAGGTGCAATCGGACTGGCAGGTGCAAGAAGGCACACTGTCCATTACCATCACCCAACTGGGCAGCCCAGTGACCGGCACATTCGCCGATTGGACCGCAGCAATTGCCTTTGAAGACCCATCTGAGCCGGGCCTAGCCGGTACAGTTGACGTCACAATCGCGATCCCTTCGCTGAGCCTTGGAACGGTTACGGATCAGGCCATGGGGGCCGATTTCTTTGACAGCACCCAATTCCCGACCGCCCAGTTCAAGGCCGACCTCTACAAGACCGACACCGGGTACGAGGCCCGCGGTCCGCTGACCATCCGCGACAAAACTATGGATGTGGTGCTGCCTTTCACACTTGATCTTCAGGACAACACCGCCGCGATGTCCGGGGTGTTGGAATTGAACCGGCTGGATTTTGATGTTGGCAAGTCCATGCCCGGCGAGGACTCGCTGGCCTTTGTGGTTGCAGTTTCTGTGGAACTGGTCGCGCAACGAGCCGAATAAAAAAACCGCCGAGGCGACGTGCCTCGGCGGTTTTGTTCAGAAGATCGCGTGCGACTTATTCAGCCTTAACTGCTTCTACCGAGATCCGGACTTCGACTTCGTCACCGACAAAAGGCGCAAACTGACCTAGATCGAAATCGCTGCGTACCAGCGTGGTGGTCGCGTCAAAACCCGCCCACGGCTTTTTCGCCATTGGGTGTTCGGACACCTGGTTCAACTTGGCATCCAGAACGACCGACTTGGTCACGCCGTTCATGGTCAGATCGCCGGTGATGTTGGCCGTGTTTTCACCGGTGACTTCGATACCAGTCGAAGTAAAGGTGACCAGGTCACCTTCGGTGGCGCCAAAGAAATCTTCGGTCATGAAGTGATCTTCGCGTGGCTTCCAACCGGTGATCATTTCAATCACGGGCATCGAAACAGAAACGCTGGATGCCGCAGGGTCTTCTTGGTCAAACATGATCTCGCCTTCGAAGCCCGAGAACATGCCGGTCGTGGTGGAATAACCCAGGTGGTTATAGCTGAAGACGACCTGGCTGTGGCTGGGGTCCAAAACGTATTTCTCGGCGCTGGCAAACGCCGAAGTTGCCGAAACGGCCAGTGCAGCAGCAAGAAGGGTGGATTTCATAACAATCTCCGAAAAATTATGGATGCAACCCGAATGGGTTGCTCGATAACGAAAATGTGCTGCCCAAGGGCAGCACACAAGTATTATTCTCTAACAGTTTCTGTTCCTAGATGAACAGAATAAATTTCACGCGAAGATTGTTACGCTTCCACTGAGTTGCCCCTTGAGCGCTCGGCTGACATCCGCCGATTGCAGCGGCAGTTTCATCAGCAGGCTGCCATCGACATCGTACAATTCGACCTGATCGTCGGCAAAGCGGGCACCACCCAAGGTGTCATAGCTGCGGCGCAGAACGGTCTGCGGGCGGCCGTTTTCGTTCTTTTGCAGAACCCGAACCTCGCGGCGGATCGGATCGAAATAAGCATCCGGGCGGGCATCCAGCAGCTGAATCGTCAGCAGGCTAACCCCGACCAGCAGAAACATAAGTGACGCAGCCAGCTTGATTGGCCAGACTTCGGCTGCCATTGCGGAACCGGCCACCAACCACATGGAAAACGCCATCACGATCAGAAAGGCGCCCAGGACGCGGGCCAGTACCATCCGAACCTTCCAGTTCGGTGCAAAGGTGATCAGAACTGGTACAGATTTCTCATAGTTCGCTGAGGTTGCGGACTCTTCGAATGCATTCGTATTCATCGCGGTCATCTCTCTCACCCTGTTTTTCAGGTTGCCGTTCTGGGTCCGGTAGTTCCGGATAGTCCCCGGTATGAAAAACAACTTTGAGCCGAAAAGCGTCAGGAATTGGGCAGCGCAATGTTAATTGGATGTTAATAGCACGACACCGCCAAGGCGTCTGTGGCGGGGCTTGCCCCTCGCGCTCAAACGTGTATATGAGGCCATCCTTCGCAAATCTTATGAATCGCGCAGCCTCTCGTGGCAGGGTCGCGAAGGAAAAATGGCCTCGCCTATGAAATGCGCCTTGATAGAAATAGGAGTACACATGCCGCTGTATGAGCATGTAATGATCGCGCGTCAGGACCTGTCCAACGCGCAGGCAGAAAGCCTTGTCGAACATTTCGGCACCGTTCTGGCGGACAACGGCGGTAACGTCGTCGAAAGCGAGTACTGGGGCGTTAAGACAATGGCCTACAAAATCAACAAAAACCGCAAGGGTCACTATTCGTTCCTGAAGACTGACGCCCCCGCTGGCGCCGTTCAGGAAATGGAGCGCCTGATGCGCCTGCATGATGATGTTATGCGCGTTCTGACCATCAAGGTCGACGAGCATGCCGAGGGCCCTTCGGTCCAGATGCAGAAGCGCGACGAGCGCGAAGGCCGCCGCGAGCGCCGTTGATCAACGCCTGACGAAAGGACATAAACCATGGCCGCAAAACCATTTTTCCGCCGCCGCAAGGTCTGCCCGTTCTCGGGCGACAACGCGCCGAAGATCGACTATAAAGACACCCGTCTGCTGCAGCGCTACATCTCTGAGCGTGGCAAGATCGTACCTTCCCGCATCACCGCCGTTTCGGCGAAAAAGCAGCGTGAACTGGCCCGTGCTATCAAGCGCGCCCGCTTCCTCGCCCTGCTGCCCTACGCCGTGAAGTAAGGAGAGACTGACATGCAAGTTATCCTTCTGGAACGCGTTGCGAAACTGGGTCAGATGGGCGACGTCGTTGACGTCAAGCCCGGCTATGCCCGCAACTTCCTGCTGCCCCAAGGCAAAGCGCTGAGCGCGTCCGAGGCAAACGTCGCCTCGTTCGAAGCTCAGAAAGCGCAGCTTGAGGCCCGCAACCTGGAAACCAAAAAAGAAGCTGAAGCACTGGCTGAAAAGCTGGACGGTCAGCAGTTCATCGTGATTCGCTCGGCATCGGATGCCGGCGCTCTGTACGGTTCGGTCACCCCGCGTGACGCCGCAGACGCAGCAACCGAGGCTGGTTTCACCGTCGACAAGAAACAGATTGCCCTGATCGCACCGATCAAGGAACTGGGTCTGCACTCGCTCGCAGTCAAACTGCATCCTGAGGTCGAAGTTGAAATCAAGATGAACGTCGCCCGTTCGGAAGAAGAAGCCGAACTGCAGGCGTCGGGCAAATCGATCCAGGAACTGGCTGCTGAAGAAGAAGCCGCTGCTGAATTCGAAATCGCCGAACTGTTCGACGATATCGGTTCCGCTGCTTCGGAAGATGAAGAGCTGGTTGCCGAAGAAGCTCCGGCTGAAGAAGACGAAGCCAAAGCCTGATCTGGTTCAATCGAATTTCGAAAAGGCCGCACCGATTTGTGCGGCCTTTTTTCATGCACACGCAAAACGGGCAAATTTCGGCCACATCTCAAGCCTACACTTGCAGATGGGCACTCGTTTCCTATCATCGCGCCCTGAAATTCGGAGTACACAGATGACCGCTTACCTGCGCCGCAGCGCTCTGGCCATGATGCTGATGATCCCCTTCGCTGCTTGCGGAGGGCCGGAGACGGTGTCGCAAGACGCATTCGATCCCCCTCTCTACCCCAACGAAACGCCTGAGTTACGGGCCTCGATCAATAAGTGGGCGGATCACTACGAAGTCCCCCGCGAGCTTGTACACAAGCTGGCGATCCGGGAAAGCACTCATCGCCCGTGGGCTGTGAACCGGCCTTATTATGGACTGTTGCAAATCCTTCCTGCGACGGCACGCTCTATGGGCTACAGCGGAAATGCACAGGGGCTGCTGGACGCCGATGCCAATCTGGAATTTGCCGGAAAGTATCTGCGCGGCGCCTGGTTGCTTTCGGATGGCGATCAGCAAAGGGCAATCTTCCTGTACGCTAAAGGGTATTGGCCCGAAGCCAAAGCCCGCGGAATGCTGGTTGAAACTGGGCTTGTACCCGAATGAATTCCCGCTCAACTTGTACAAAGAACGTAAACATCCGATGCCAATTCGCGTCAGAATCGGCGGAATTCCACCCAAATACCCCAGATTCACACAGTTCTGTTGCTCTAAGTACGCATTATGCCTGTGCGATATTAACAATTCCCTTGCGCTTAATACCTCGGTTGACGCAACGTAGGCTTGAATACGGACAGACTGTGCGCTTTCGGGGGGTGGAAAGCGCTATGTAAAAGGTTGGACAGGTGAAACTCATAGACTTGGCCGCGCTCGACCAACAGGAAAAGTCGACCGCAGACATAATCAACTCGGTCTGCGAGGAACTCGGCTTTGACTATGCGTCTTATGCCACTTTAAATCCTGTGAAAGGTGACGTTCAGGGGTATGCGAATTACCCTGACGAATGGAAAATCCATTACGGCAGCCATGGATACCACCATTTTGATCCAACAATTTACCAGTCGGTTCTCAGCATTGCACCGGTCGATTGGGGCCGTTTCAATCACGACGAAAAATTTAATGCCGTTTTCCGCGATGCACATGACTTCGGCATTACCCCGCGTGGTTTAACCGTTCCTGTCCGCGGCCCTTACGGCGAATGCGGAATACTAAGCGTGACCCGCGATTGTTCAGATGCTGAATGGGAGTCGCTCAAAAGAGAAGTTATGGGCGACCTGCAAATGGCCGCTGTGCATGCGCATGATACGGTTATGCAGTCCGGGGTTCTGGCCAAAGCATTGTACCTGCCCGCCCTTTCGACACGCGAAAAAGAGATCCTTCAATGGGTCGCTGAGGGTAAATCGCAGCAAGATATTGGTGATATTTTGTCGATTTCCCACCGAACCGTCGAGGTTCACATGCGCTCTGGCCGCGAAAAACTGGGCGCGTTAACCACGCCTCAGGCCATTGGCCGGGCGATAGGTTTGGGCTTAATCGCCCCAGGATAAGCAAAAAATCGAAAAAATACGGGAAACCCCCAATAGTTTCCGCCCGCGACATGGTTAACTCTCGAGTCACGGTAACCAGACTGTAGGGGGATGGAAATGATCATCGTAATTGATGGTATCAACCAGCATATGTTTAGTGATGTCCTGGACGAAATGTTCAAACTACGAGCCCGCGTGTTCGGCGATCGTTTGGGCTGGGAGGTCAACATAGTAGACGGCCGTGAACGCGATATGTTCGACGACCTGAATCCTGCACACGTGGTCAGCATCAACGACGAGGGGGAAGTCGTTGGGTGTATGCGCCTGTTGCAGACCACAGGTCCACACATGCTTGCGGATGTCTTCAATTCTATTCTGGACGGTGAACCGCCCTTGCGCAGTTCACAGGTCTGGGAAGCGACCCGGTTCTGTGTCGACACCAAACGACTGGGCCAAGGGCGCGGCAAAAATTCAGTGTCCTATGTGACCAGCGAGGTCATGATCGGCTCGTTCGAATACGCCAAAACCGCAGGCGTACTGGACTCGATCGCTGTGATTGACCCAATTATGAACCGTGTTCTGCAACGGTCGGGCAATGCCCCGTATGATTACCTCGGTAGTGCAAAACCAATGGGCAAAGTGGTTGCGATGGCGGCGTTGATGGATTGCTCGGATGAACGAATTTCGGGCATTCGGGACTATGCGGGAATCGAACATGACGTCTTCCTGACCGAAGAACAGGCGCTGAGTCTGTTCGCGCTCGGCAAGGCCGAAAAACCCGCTAATGTCGATCACCAACCGCTGACCGAGCTTGAGAAATACTTCGTCGAACAGATGCATTCAGCAAAATCGAAAGACGAAGTCAAAGACGTGCTTAAACTGATCGAAGCGCTGTCAGATCGTTTCACGCCAGAGCAAAAGACTGCTCTGCTGAGTACCCCCCGTGCTTTTGCTCATGAGGCCTGACCCCCTCACCTCATAAGATCAAAAGCCACCCACCGGAGCCGTCTGATTGTCAGACGGCTCCGTTTTTTTTGTGCCCCGTGGGCAGGGGGCGGAAGAGGATTACTCCTCTTCCAGTGCCTCTACGGCTTTCTGCAGGTCGTCTTTGCTGACTTCTTTGTCGGCAACCTGAGCTAGTTCAACGATGTAGTCGATGACTTTGTCTTCGAAGATCGGCGCGCGCAACTGCTGCTGCATCTGAGCGTTCTGCTGCACGAACTCAAAGAACTGACGTTCCTGACCCGGGTACTGACGCGCCTGGTTCATGATCGCCTGCGTCATCTCGGCATCGGTGACTTCAACCTCGGCCTTCTGACCCAGCTCGGCCAGCAGCAGGCCCAGACGCACGCGGCGCTCGGCCAGTTTGTTGTGCTCGTCGGTGGGCTCGATCTCGGCGTGGTCGTGGCCTTCCACTTCCGGGTTTTCCTCGTGCCACAGCTGGTGAGCGATCTGCTTGGCTTCGGCTTCAACCAACGACGGCGGCAGGTCGAAGGAAACGATCTTGTCCAGCGCATCCAACAGCGCGCGCTTCATGACCGCACGCGACGCACCGGAATACTCTGCCTCCAGACGCTCAGCGATCTGAGCTTTCAGACCAGCCAGATCTTCGGCACCGAACTTGGTGGCCAGCTCGTCGTTAATCTCGGCAGCAACCGGCTCTTTCACTTCTTTCACCGTGCAGGTGAAAACAGCGTCCTTACCGGCCAGGTTTTCGGCGCCGTATTCTTCTGGGAAGCTGACGTTCACGTCTTTTTCTTCTTCGGCCTTCACACCGACCAGCTGCTCTTCAAAGCCGGGGATGAAGCTGTTCGAGCCCAGAACCAGCGGGTAGTCTTCGGCCGAACCACCTTCGAATTCTTCGCCGTCCACTTTGCCAACAAAGTCGATCACAACCTGATCGCCGTCTTTGGCTTTGGACCCCTTGCGGCGCGCTTTGAAGTCCTGCGCGGTTTCTGCCAGGCTTTTCAGCGCTTCTTCGACGGCCTCATCGTCTGCTTTGACAATCAGCTTTTCCAGCTCGACCGATTTCAGATCAACTTCGGGGATTTCCGGCAGCGCCTCATAAGACATCTCGACGTGAACGTCGTCGCCTTCTTTCCAGTCTTCGTTGGTCATCTTGACGTCGGGCTGCAGTGCAGGGCGTTCACCGCTGTCTTCAAAGTGCTTGTTCATGGCACCATCGATGCTTTCCTGCATCGCTTCGCCCAGCAGGCGCTGACCAAACTGCTTTTTCAGCAGGGCCATCGGCACCTTGCCTTTGCGGAAGCCCTTCATCTCGACTTCGGGCTGTGCTTCGGTCAGTTTTTCGTTAACCTTGTCGTCCAGCTCGGCTGCGGTCACAACGATGTTGTAGCCGCGTTTCAGACCTTCGTTCAGCGTCTCGGTAACCTGCATTATGGTAGTCCCCATAGGATTCGGGGCGCGCAAAACGGCGCGCCGGGCAAATTTGACGCCTTCTATTTGCCCAGCCGCCTGCGTGCAAGGGGGCAAAGCCCGGATCAGCCTTGTTTTACCGCCGATTTGAACAAAAAAAAACGCCCCGGACTGACCCGGGGCGCCTATTCCCAAGAAGGTCGGGATCAGAACTTCCAGAGCGCACCCAGAACCCAGGCTTCGTTCTTGTCAAAGTCGACCGTGTCGTCGAAGTCATGGTTGCGATATTTCAGGTACGCATCAGTGTTGATGCTGTCGATCCGCTGAACGACGGCGACACCCCAGGATTTTGTGCTGGACCCGTCGTTTTCGAAATCCGAACCATCGAAATAGTCGATCCCGACACCGGTTTTCCCCCAGGACACCCAGTCCCCTTCATAGGCCAGTTTGGTGTACCAATAGTCCGGGTCGCTAGCACCGGTGGCAGTGTCGTCACGCGTACCCAAGGCCGCCGTAAAGCTGAAACCGCTGGGCAGCAAAACCGAAGCGGACCCGATCGTGTCTTTGCGTTCACCCGAGCTATTGTCGAAATCCCGCACCGCATAGGCCACGCTTGCGGCAAACTCCACGCCATTTGCGAAAGTATTGCCGTAAGAAACCGCGATGTCGTAGTAGTCATCATCGTCGCTGCTGGACAGAATGTTCTGACCATAGGCAATTGCCGCTGAGAAACCGTTGAAGTCGGGGGTGTCGTAACGGATCCGGCCACGGCGAGCGCCATCAAAGTTACTGGCCGAGTCACCGACGGTGATACCGCTTAGTACACCGTCCGTGCCGCGATAGAAAAACGCACCGTTTTCGTCGTTCGTAAAGGAATACAAAGCCGTTCCAACATAAGACAGGTCAACCTCGGCCGCACCGTCCGACGCCATGCTCCCCTGCCCGGCCGAGAACTTGCCGTATCCCCCTTTTAACGAGAAATCGACATGTCGGATGTCTTCCCGTGACCACCCGTCATTGTTGGTTCCATTCTGGTTGGCCGTTCCCGTACTCGGCAGACCCAGTCCGGTTTCGAAACGGAACATGAATTCATTGCTGCCATAGGGCTGCATCAGCCGCAGGCCGACGCGGCTGTTGGACAGGTCATTGTCCAGCAAGCGCGTTTCCGTTTCCTCGCCATCATCGACCGAGACGATCACCGGATCGAGCTGTCCGTACAACAGAACGTAACCGCCACTGTTGTTGTTGTATTTCAGTTCCGCTGCCGCGGGAATTGCCGTTGTCGCAACCAACATCGCAGCCATTGAGGACAGTTTTAGTTTCTGGGTCATTTCATTCACCTTGAAAATTCCGGCTTTCGTTGCTCATCAATCGCGTGCATGCCGCCATAGCTCCAGAGGCCTCTTGCGATACTTTCAAAGTATTGCATGTCCGCCACTCAGAGCAGGAAAGTCAGAAATAATTCCTATTTTAATCAACGCATTATCTGCAGGAAGACCGCAGCCGGAGACCCCCTCCAAGCGAATTCTGACGCCCGGCTATGCGTCTGGCAAACACTCGATTTGATGACACCGCAAACCAGTCGGCCAAATGCTGCCGAAGATCGGGTGGATCGGCCAAATCTCGCCTAAAAATCATATATTAAGTTGTTTGAAAACTTCAGGAAGCAACTCGGGCAAGTCTTCAGCGATAAGCCCCGGACCAAACGCACGCGCGCATTCCACATGCAACCAAGCCGCTGTTTCAGCGGCCTGCATCGGGGCAAACCCACGCGCGAGCAGCCCGGTGATAAAACCAGCCAGAACATCGCCGGACCCGGCCGTAGCCAACCAAGGGGCCGCACGGTCGTAGACTGCTGCATTGACCGAACACTGTCCGTTCGGCGCCGCGATCACCGTGTCCGGCCCTTTGAACAAGATCACGCACCCTGCCCGCTTGGCGGCCTCGCGTGTTGCATCCACCTTGGAATAGGCCGGGCCTTTGGTTGCAGGGGCTGACAGCTTTTCGGCAATATCCGGAAACAACCGCGCAAACTCACCACCATGTGGTGTCAAAATGCAGTTTTCATGCAATTGCGCGGACAAGACTGCGGGATCATCCGCAAAAGCTGTCAACGCATCCGCATCCAGTACAGTCGCGCGCTTGGCGTTCAGAGCCGCTGGCACCAAATCCCGCGCACGTTCCAGCCCCAACCCGGGGCCAAGGCACAATGCGTTGAGCCGCTCGTCCTGCAGCACTTGTGTCAGGCCATCCGCCCCCTCGATCCTCTGCAACATGATGGCTGTGACCTGCGCAGCGACCTCCATCTGAGCCGCCGGAGGCACCGCCAACGTCACAAGCCCTGCCCCAATCCGTAGAGCCCCGCGCGCCGCCAATCGAGCAGCACCGGTTTTAGCCGGACCACCCGAGCAAATAAGGGCGTGGCCGTGGGTGAACTTGTGATGCTGTCTAAATTTGGGCAAGCGACAGAGCGGCAACCCGCCCCATGTTCGCTCGTCCTTCACGCGGCCCGGCGCCTCAGCAAGGGTTAGAAATGCAGGGCGGCTCGCCCGGCGAAAAGGTTTGGGGCCTAATGTGAACGCATCGTCATATGGTTCACCGTTAAAACGGCAACGCTGAATAGAGATACCGATGTCTTTAACTACAAGCTTGCCACACAAATCCGGCCCTTGCGCCAAGAAATGCCCCGGCTTTGGACTGTCGAAACAAACAGTCAACCGCGCAAAACGGTCTTGAAAAGCGCCCGCGCCGCCAGCTTGGGCAACCTTGTTCCGAAACTCTGCAGGAACACTGTCCAGAAACTCGCGAGGCCATGGGTCCGGAGGCTCTTGATGCAACACCCGCCCGGCGTCCAAACACAAGCCGGACGGGGCGTCGATGCTGACTAAGCGGTCGGTGTAATGATCACCATTCACACCAGAAAGATGTCGAACGACGTTGAACAATTCACCGTCCAAACCGCGTTTCAGTCCCGTCCCGAACAGAGCATCAACGTAAAGATCAGCAAAACCACCTTTGCGCATGTCCTGTTCGGTCAGCGGTATAACCTCCCCTAACTCAAGCCATCGATCATAATTCACTCGCGCATCTGGCGGCAGCTTCTTGGGATCGCCATAGAGAAAGACCTCGACCTCCCAACCCCACTCTTTCAGCAACCGCGCAACGACAAACCCATCACCACCGTTATTTCCCGGACCGCACAATACCACGGCTCGACCCAATGTTTTCGACAGCTCTGGCCACTCTTCGAATATAGCCTCGACAACGCCGCGCCCAGCCCGTTCCATCAACTCCAGCCCGGTCACCTCGCCAGACTCAATCGCGGCCTGTTCGATGGCCCGCATCTGTGCGGCTGTCAGCAATTCCGTCATCTCAAATTCCCCTGACGATTCAATTCTGATTACTTTTTGTGCAAGTCGATCAAAATTTCACCCACCGCTTAATTTCTCACCACAAGGGCCCGGCCATTTTCGCAATCAGATTGCCGACCGATCTTAGACGTGATCAGTGCCTTTCTGACAAGAGTTATAGGAGCCCGGGATGAAGAAGATCGAAGCGATCATCAAACCGTTCAAACTGGACGAAGTGAAAGAGGCGCTGCAGGACGTAGGTGTCCAGGGCCTCAGCGTGATCGAAGTTAAAGGGTTCGGCCGACAGAAAGGTCACACCGAGCTCTATCGCGGCGCTGAATACGTGGTCGACTTTCTGCCCAAGGTGAAGATCGAGGTCGTTCTGGACGATGACCAGGTTGACGCCGCCATCGAGGCCATCGTGTCCGCCGCGAAAACCGACAAGATCGGCGACGGCAAGATCTTTGTCTCGCCCGTTGAACAAGCCATTCGCATCCGTACCGGCGAGACCGGTTCGGAAGCCCTGTAATCGAACACCCAATAGAGGAATAAGAGTATGAGCAAGGACGCAGTTCTTCAGCTGATCAAGGACGAAGGCGCCGAATACGTCGATGTTCGCTTTACCGACCCGCGCGGCAAGTTGCAGCACGTGACCCTGATGGCCGACCAGGTTGACGAGGATTTCCTGGAAGAAGGCTTTATGTTCGACGGTTCGTCCATCGCGGGCTGGAAGTCGATCGAAGCATCGGACATGAAGCTTATGGTCGACACCGATAGCGCGTATGTCGATCCGTTCTACGCCGAAAAGACCATCTGCGTGCACTGCTCGGTTGTTGAGCCCGACACTGGCGAAGCTTATGAGCGTGACCCGCGCGGCACCGCTCAGAAAGCCGAAGCATACCTGAAGGCATCGGGTATCGGTGATGTGGCCTATATGGGCCCCGAAGCCGAGTTCTTCCTGTTCGACGATGTTCGTTTCTCTAACACTATCAACAAAGTATCCTACGAAGTTGATGCAACCGACGCATCGTGGAACACCGACACCGAGTACGAGATGGGCAACATGGGCCATCGTCCGGGCGTCAAGGGGGGCTACTTCCCGGTCAACCCGATTGACGAAGCACAGGACCTGCGTTCGGAAATGCTGTCGACCATGAAGCGTCTGGGCATGAAGGTCGACAAGCACCACCACGAGGTTGCCTCGTGCCAGCACGAGCTGGGTCTGATCTTCGACAGCCTGACTAAACAGGCTGACGAGCTGCAGAAATACAAGTACATCATCCATAACGTTGCCCACGCCTACGGCAAATCGGCGACCTTCATGCCGAAGCCGATCGCAGGCGATAACGGCACCGGTATGCACGTCAACATGTCGATTTGGAAAGACGGCAAGCCGCTCTTCGCTGGCGACAAGTATGCTGATCTGTCGGACGAAGCCCTGTGGTTTATCGGTGGTGTTCTGAAGCACGCCAAGACCCTGAACGCCTTCACCAACCCGTCGACCAACAGCTACAAGCGCCTGATCCCGGGTTTCGAAGCTCCTGTTCTGCGCGCCTACTCGGCCCGTAACCGTTCGGGTTGTGTCCGTATTCCGTGGACCGAAAGCCCGAAAGCCAAGCGCGTCGAGGCCCGCTTCCCCGATCCGGCTGCGAACCCTTATTTGGCGTTTGCCGCACTGCTGATGGCCGGTCTGGACGGCATCAAGAACAAGATCGATCCGGGCGAAGCCATGGACAAGAACCTGTACGATCTGCCCGCCGAGGAACTGGCCGATATCCCGACCGTTTGCGGCAGTCTGCGTGAAGCTCTGGAAGCTCTGGCATCGGATCACGACTTCCTGCTGCAAGGCGACGTGTTCACCAAAGACCAGATCGACGGCTACATCGCACTGAAGATGGAAGAGGTCGAAACCTACGAGCATACTCCGCACCCGGTTGAGTACGGCATGTACTACAGCTGCTAAGCGGCGGTTGAACTTAAGAAAAGAAAAGGGCGTCCTACCGGGCGCCCTTTTGCCGTTCAGGGTAACACTTCTTGACTGACACGCACGAACGTCCGAGCCTCGTCCCAAAGTATTGATCAGAGGATTTTGGGAGGGCGCGATGCGGTTGATGTTGAAATTCACAATACCGGTTGAAAAAGGCAATCAAGCAGAACGGGACGGATCGCTGGGAAAAGCCATCGAAGCGCTTGTGAAAGACGTCAATGCCGAGGCCGCCTATTTTGCGCTGGAACACGGAAAACGCATGGGCATTGTCATTTTCGAGGAAAGCGATCAGGCCCGCATGCCGAAAATCAACGAGCCCCTGTTTGCCGCATTGAACGCCAATATCGAAATTCAGCCCGTCCTGACGGCCGAGGATCTGCAGCGTGCATTATAAGTGCCACTCGGATCGCGGGGTCGGTTGGACTTAGCTTATTAAGGGATTCTTTTCATGAAGCGATTTGCAATTTTACTGACCCTTACGCTGGCTCTGCCCACAATTGCGGCCAGCGCCCCTTGCGGCAATACCAGCAGCGGGTTTGAGGTTTGGAAGAAGGACTTTGCCAAACAGGCTAAACGCGCGGGAGTCAAAAAGAAGGGATTGCAGGCGCTGGCGCAAAGCCAATACGCCACACGTACAATCGCGGCAGACCGCAATCAAAAAAGCTTTAAATACTCGTTGGACAAATTCATGCGGGTACGCGGCGCCGACGCAATCGTGTCGCAAGGACGCAAGCGCAAGGCCCGCAACCCGCAGTTCTATGCCGCGCTGGAGCGCCAATACGGCGTCCCCAGCGGAGTGCTTATCGCCATTCACGGAATGGAAACGGGTTTCGGAAATTTCATGGGGGACAGTCAGGTTGTTTCCGCGATCACAACACTGGCCTATGATTGTCGCCGTTCTGACTTCTTTATTCCACATGCCATCGGTGCGCTAAAACTGGTCGATCAAGGCAGTATTACGACGGCAACCCAAGGGGCCAAACATGGCGAATTGGGGCACACTCAATTCCTGCCGGGCAATGCGTTGACCTATGGGGTCGATGCAACCGGTGACGGCCAGGTCGATTTCTACAATATGACAGACGCGCTTGCCTCAACCGCCAATTTTCTACGCCAAAAAGGGTGGAAACCGGGGCGTGGCTACCAGCCGGGGCAACCCAACTTCGCTGTAATTCAGCAATGGAACGCTGCCACGGTCTATCAGCAATCCATTGCGATTATGGCAGCCCGAATCGACGGCTGAGACCTGCCACAAATCTGCGCCTGCACACCCCAATCCGGCCACATTGTTGCCACAGACATTAAGTGGCCCCCAAAATGTCTAGGTTTCCATAGAGTAATCAATCCTGCCAAATTTGGATTTTTTTCCATTTCTGCCAAATTCTGCCCCATATCGCTTGTTAACCTGTTTGGTAAGACAGGATGCGACAAGGGACAGCGCAGTGACTACGAAGCACAGCTATCATGGTGGTCTTCAATTCGACGGTGAGACCGACGGCGCGATCGAGCGGTTCGGTGCCATCGTCGCCACGACATTGGAAGACTATGGCCATCTGGTCGAGCGTAAGACCATGCTAAGCGCAACCGAAGCCAGCATCGTATCCAGCCAGTATCTGGTGCGCCTGACTTTGGAAACTCAGGCGACCGGAGCAGAAGACCGTTTTGAGCGGTTGGACCGTGCCGCCGGGTTAAAGACCGCCCATCGGCCGATCGTGACCCTTCCGCAGAGCCGTTTGGCAATTACAATCTCTCCGGTATCAGCGCTGCTGGATGACAGTGAAATCTCAGAGCTTATGTTGGTGGTCATCCTGTATCGGATGGTTGATATCTGCGCGACGCAGCGCGTCGAATGGCTGTCGCCCAACACAGTTCTGACCGTGGAACAGTTCATGAGCGCGTTCAACACGCTGACGCCTTCCAAACCACGCAACAGACAACAGATTTTCGAGGCAGTGACAGGCCCGTTCGCGGGGCTGGTCATTACTGAAGAAGACCTGGA
The DNA here is from genome assembly GCF_056539465.1 of Ruegeria sp. BB1. Classification (NCBI taxonomy): domain Bacteria; kingdom Pseudomonadati; phylum Pseudomonadota; class Alphaproteobacteria; order Rhodobacterales; family Roseobacteraceae; genus Ruegeria; species Ruegeria sp. BB1. The sequence goes on along the minus strand of NZ_JBQFVB010000001.1, from coordinate 183,504 downwards.
TGAGCCACAAAAAGAGGCGCTGAAACCAGCAGCCCGGCCGATCCAGCTGTCGGATGAGCAGTTGCTCAGCATCGCTTTCCGGACAGAACCTATCGAGCAGCCTACTGATCGGGACGAAGATACGCCCCCCCTCGACCACGATAAGCCCAGCGATATCCTGCGACTGTCCAGTTGGGGATTGACCGGGGCCGTGGCAAGCGTGTCAGTTCCGATCGCGGTCTCTCTGGCCGCAGTGAACCTGATCAAAGGTGAAGATTTTCGCCTTAATACTCAGGTACTTGCCTACTCCGTCGCAATCTCCGCTCTCAGCACAAGCGGAGCAATTGCCGGTGTCGCAAACGCGTTTGGCATGTAGCACTAAACCGAAGACCCTCCTTGGAAGCCCCGCCACTTAGGCGGGGTTTTCCGCTTTGCGCAGGTGCTTTGCCTCAAGCACATAAGTATGGATTGAAAAGACCACGGCCTTCGTTTCAGGCAGACGCAATAGCGTCTGTCGTTCGCTGCGCAGATACCGCGCGACCCCAGGTTCTTGGACATCACGCGGTGCGCTGGCACTGCGGGGTTGGTGCAGTTCCGCGTCCTCGTACCACAAGGCATTGAAGCGCCAAAGCGGACGTTCAGATTGTATTCCATCAAACAGGCGCTGCACGCGGCGGGCGATATCGGCATCATAGCTGGCGACGGGCCCATGAATGTCGATCAAGGGGCGCATGAATTTTTCAGACAAACGCCAACTGGCGGGAAAACACAGGATGGCACCGGTCAGAACGTGTTCATCCCCGTGCTTTTGAAGGATGCAGAAATCTTCCTGCACCAGACGACACAGCATATCCATGGGGTTGGAGCGGTCGATTTCAACACCCTGCCCGTCCGGGCGTATGACCCGGTCCAAACACCCAGGGTAAGCGTGCTTTAGGACAAGGTCCAACAGCTCCTGCGCCGCAGGTTCGGCACTTGGGTCCAGCGCCAGAACCTCTGCCCGTCTTTCGGTCAACAACGTCGTGCGCCGCTGCATCTGCGCGGCAAACACATCATCACAATGCAGCCAATCATCCATGCTGCCCGGTTGGATACCGGGCAAAGGACGTGGGGCAAGCGGATCATAAGGAATTGAGGTCTGGAGGATCGTCATGCCTTTGACCTAACACCAGTTTACTGGATTGTCGGTCAAAAAGCGACGGATGCCCGGTCGCAAACCTTCAAGACGTGGGGGAAATGATTCTCCACGCTCGACGGCAGGCAGGGAGACCCACTATGAACCGGCACTATCGCGACACCCGCAAGATTGACCCGGCAAAGGGCGCTACGCTTGGCGACGGCACCCCGAACGAGAATGATCGGATTGAGATCGGGCCGACGCAGCTGGCCTTTGCCGAATGGGAAGCCGCCGGGCTTGCCCTGCCCGATCTGGCGCGGATGCGGGAATACCGGTGGAAGCGCCTGACGAAGGCCATCGTCGATCGTGGCTATGGTGGGCTGATGATGTTCGATCCGCTTAACATCCGTTATGCCACGGACAGCACCAATATGCAGTTGTGGAACACTCATAACCCGTTCCGCGCCGTGCTGCTGTGTGCCGATGGCTACATGGTGATCTGGGACTATAAAAACTCTCCCTTCCTGTCGAAATTCAATCCTCTGGTACGTGAACAACGCTCGGGAGCAGACCTGTTTTATTTTGACCGTGGTGACAAGGTGGATGTTCAGGCCGACGTGTTCTCGAACGAGGTACGGCTGCTGATCGACGAACATAGCGATGGCAACAAACGCCTGGCCGTCGACAAGATCATGTTGCACGGCCTACGCGCGCTTGAGGCGCAAGGGTTCGAGATCATGGAGGGTGAAGAGGTCACCGAAAAGACCCGCGCCGTAAAAGGCCCGGATGAGATCCTGGCCATGCGCTGTGCCAATCACGCCTGTGAAACCGCGGTGGCCGAGATGGAGAAGTTCGCGCGCGCCAATGTGGGTGACGGCAAGACCTCCGAGGACGACATCTGGGCCGTACTACATGCCGAAAACATCCGGCGCGGTGGGGAATGGATCGAAACCCGCCTGCTGGCCTCGGGGCAGCGCACCAATCCTTGGTTTCAGGAATGCGGACCACGCATCACGCAAAAGAACGAAATCATCGCCTTTGATACCGATCTGATCGGATCTTACGGTATCTGCATCGATATTTCGCGCACGTGGTGGATCGGGGATGAGAAACCCCGCCCTGACATGGTTTATGCCATGCAGCACGCCCATGAACACATCATAACCAATATGGAGATGTTGAAACCCGGCGTGATGATTCCGGAACTGACCGCCAATGCACACAAGCTGGACGACAAGTTTCAGGCGCAAAAATACGGCTGCCTGATGCATGGCGTGGGTCTGTGTGATGAATGGCCTCTGGTTGCTTATCCGGACAAGGCGGTTGCGGGCTCATACGACTATCCGCTTGAGCCCGGCATGGTGTTGTGTGTCGAAGCCGCCTGTGGCGAGGTTGGGGGCGATTTTTCGATCAAGCTGGAAGATCAGGTGCTGATCACCGAGGACGGGTATGAAAACCTCAGCACATACCCGTTTGATCCTCAGCTTATGGGTCTAACATAAAGGATTATTCCGGCCAGGTTGAGCGGCGGACGTTACCATGCCAGTCCTCGTGTGGGATGGCGGCTTCGGTTGTAGACGGTGCCGCCTGTGGCCAATTTTGCCCCACTGAGAACCCCAGAATTCCGGTCAGGGCAATGATGATTAAAAGATCGGGACGAATAACAACGCCACGCGGGGCGGATGCAGTATGTGCCATTTGAGCCTCCTTGGCTGACTGTGTGTGACACCTGCAAGATGGACATCAGAGAGAAATAATTAAAACGAATATTTGATTGATCAAGCATCACAAATATTGAACCTCGAATTCTCCCAAGAATCCGACCCAAATATCTGTATTCCCCTCACCTTCCCGTGACGCTTCTTACAATGGGGTTGAGTGCCTAGACCGAAGCACACACTATTGGGGCCATCCCGATAGGTAAGGAATTGTCATGCCCACCGAACGCATCACTTTTGCCGGTCACGACGGCAACCAGCTGGCTGCGCGCCTTGATTTGCCGGATGGACCGGTACTTGCGACCGCGTTGTTTGCGCATTGTTTTACCTGTTCCAAGGATATTCCCGCCGCCCGCCGTATTGCTGCACGCCTAGCGGCGATGGGCATTGCCGTGTTGCGCTTTGACTTCACCGGACTGGGTCATTCGGGCGGAGAGTTCGCGAACACCACCTTTACCTCGAATGTAGAAGATCTGATTGCCGCCGCGCAGTATCTGGCCGGGCGAAACATGGCTCCCGCCTTGCTGATCGGTCACTCATTGGGTGGGGCTGCCGTTCTACGCGCGCGCGCTGGTATCCCAAGCGTCAAGGCAGTGGTCACGCTGGGCGCGCCAGCCGATCCCGGACATGTCTCGCACCATTTTGAGACTGCACTGCCCCAGATCGAACAGGAAGGATCAGCCGAGGTCATGCTGGGCGGTCGCCCGTTCCGCATCGGCAAGGCATTTGTCGACGACATTTCAGAAACGGCTCTGACTCCTGCCATTGGCGACCTGAAAGCTGCCCTGCTGGTCCTGCACGCCCCCCGGGATGAAACCGTCAGCATCGACAATGCCAGCACCATCTTTCTTGCTGCCAAACATCCCAAAAGCTTTGTTACGTTGGACGATGCCGATCACCTGATCACGCGGGCCTCGGATGCGGAATACGCGGCGGATGTGATCGCCGCATGGGTCAAGCGATACGTCACACTCTGCCCACCGGCACCACCGCCGGGCGCGCCCGAGGGCGTGGTGCGCGTGACAGAAGTTGATCCCTCCGGGTATTTGCAGGACATCCAATCCGGCCCCCGGCATCACGCGGTTGCGGACGAGCCTGAATCCTATGGCGGTACGGATCGGGGCATGTCGCCATATGGCTTTGTTTCCTCGGGCCTGGGGGCGTGTACGTCGATGACGATCCGCATGTATGCGCGGCGCAAGCGGTGGCCACTGACGGGTATCTCGGTCGATGTCTGCCACAATAAAGTACATGGTCAGGATGCCGGTTTTGCAGGAGACGGCAAGATCGACGTGTTCCGCCGCAAAATCCGCCTGGAAGGACCGCTGGATCAGGAACAGCGTACCCGGCTGCTGGAGATTGCAGATAAATGCCCTGTACACAGAACGTTGGAAGGGTCAGCCCATATCACTACGGAACTTCTGACCTGACCCTCTGAAACTATCTGCGCGGTCGTGGCGCCGGGCGATGGATCGGCGGTCTGGCTGCGGGTGGTCGCGCCACTGGCGGACGCGGTCGCGCAGGTGGTTTTGCAACCGGCGGCTTTGGTCTTGCCGGAGGTTTGCCAGCAGGCGGTTTCGGCCGCGGAGGCCGGTCGACGTCAATATCTACGTCAACATCACGTCGATAGTAGTCATTCCACAGCATCGAGTCATAAAACGGGTCGTAACCGTATCCATAGCCGACACCAACTGAAACACCATCACATGCAGAAAGCGTAAAACTTGCAGCCCCAAGCCCCAGCGCAAGGATTGTACGTTTGATACGTTTTGTGATCATCAGCACATCTCCTTACTGCGAGGCCCGAAACGACGCGAATACGGCATTCAGGTCGTCAACATAAGCCGGATCAGCGCCATTGCGCAGGATCGCGACAACAACGGCCACGCGACTGTTTGGCAGGTCAATGACCGAGGCCGTAAAGTTGATGCCACGCCCGTCGCGGGTACCGGTCCCCCGGATCACCCGCGCCGGTAAACCGCCAATTCGTGTGTCGGACGTGTTGGTAACTTCGGGATCTTCAACAAGAAACTTATCAATATCTTCAAGATATTGCAGTCCATCCTTAATTGACTTTACGCCAGCAGGTGAAACGAACCCCATCCAGACGTTGTCATCGGTCAAAGGCCGTATGGCCATGACACGTGCGACAGCGCGAAGATCACCCAGTTCCGTATCCTCAATCTCACGCGGACCGCCCGTTCGCACGACCCAATAATCGGGCACGGAAAAGCCAAACAGGGCGCGCCCTGCTTCGGTATATGTGACAGGAGTATCTGCAGACGCCGGTGTCACAGCCCCTAACCACAGGGCGGCACAGGCGGCCAGAGTCGAGCCAGTAAAAATTCTCATTTCTAAATAACCTGATGTTTTCGTTGAATGCAGCTTGGACTGCGGTGGCCGGTTTTGTCCAGCATCTCTTGGAATAGGCCACAAAAAACCGCGCCCGGATTGCTTTGGGCGCGGTGTCATTCACAAGGTTATTCGGAAATCAGTTGCGGGCGTCACCAACTAGTTTCCACAGGCCGGGGATCAGCAGAGCGGCCAGCGCCAGTTTGATCACATCCCCCATCAGGAAGGGCGTCAGACCCCATTCCAGGATCGGCTTATCCCAACCATAGAGCTGACCCAGCCAAAGCAGGCCGGGCACATAGATCAGTACATTGGCCAGCACCAGCGCCAGCGCCAGTTTCCCGACCGAGCGATCCCAACCGCGCGCGGCCAACGCGCCCAGCAGTACGGTAGCCATCAGGTAGCCGACCAGATAGCCGCCAGTGCCGCCCATCATGTAAGTCAGCCCAAATTTCTCGGCCGAGGACCCGGCGAAGACGTCAAAACCCAGCGCGCCGATCAACAGATAACCCAGCATGGTGATCAGACCCAGACGCGCACCATAGGCGGTACCGATGGTCAGAACGGCAAAGGTACCCATGGTGATCGGTACCGGCCACATCGGAACCTTAATCTTTGCGGCAATCGCCAGCGTAACGATACCCACCGCGACCAAGGCCACCTGTTTCACGCGCAGCGCTGTGCCCTCGCGCGGACCGATTGCTTCGGCCAGAACATTTGTAGTCATTTTCGTTTCTCCACGTTCGGATGGAAATTGGGGCACAGGATGGCCCATTTCACATCGAGACTTCAAGATGATTGCGCTATCGAGGGCGGTATTCGGTTTTCATTTCATAGGCTTTTCGCGGTCCGTTCACCGTCCAGTGGACCGACCAAATCGGCCAGGCTGAGAAATCATAGACCGCATCATAGCTGTCTGGCGGACAATCATGATGATCCCTAGACTGCGAATGCTCCAGCTTCAATGTATGAAAAAACCGTCCGTCTTCGAAATGAACCGCAATCCCTTCGCCTGCATCCCGCCACAGGTAGCGCCGGGTGCCTGTCATCTCGGCCTGACCCGGAATGCGCAGCGTGACCTCTTCATCATAGATTAACCCATTTTCAGCCGGGCGCAGAACCGCGTGACCTTCGGCTTGCACGAACTGCCCTGCCCGCGCGTCGTTTATGGTTCGGCTCAGACTCCAGCTCCCTTCGAACTCGGATAGGCTGCGCGGCTGGGTCATTCGGCATAGGTCCCGTCGGTGGTGCCTCCGCTGTCATCGACGAACCGGATCACGTCACCCTTTTTCTGAACGTCATAACAGGCCCACAAATCAGAGGGCGGCCAGACCGAGCAATACCGATCCTCGCGCACCGCCCAACGGCCCGCGCTTGGGCGACCCGAGTAATACTGCGTCAGCATCGGTTCATCGAATGTCTGCCAGACGCCGTCCCCGTAATCGAGCTTCTGGCCGGTCAGGGCATCCAGAATCTCGTCTCCGGTCAGTGTCCGGAACTCTTCCGCGGCCAAAAAACCGGGCCAAACGGCCAAAATCAGGGCAAACCGTCTCATACTTGCACTCGTGCCTTGTTCCCTTGTGCGGCTGGGTTTAAACCCCGCGCCAACGCTCTATCCCAAACACAAAAAGGTCTCACCGCCAATGATTCCACGTTATTCCCGCCCCGATATGGTTGCCATCTGGTCGCCCGAGACCAAGTTCCGCATCTGGTTCGAGATCGAGGCTCACGCCTGCGACGCCATGGCCGATCTGGGCGTCATCCCGCGCGAAAACGCCGAGGCGGTGTGGAAGGCCAAGGACGTGGAATTCGACGTGGCCCGTATTGATGAGATCGAGGCCGTCACCAAGCACGACGTTATCGCCTTTTTGACCCATCTGGCCGAGCATGTCGGCAGTGAAGAGGCACGCTTTGTCCATCAAGGCATGACCTCTTCGGATGTACTTGACACCTGCCTGAACGTACAGCTCACCCGCGCCGCGGACCTGCTGATTGCTGACCTCGAAAGCCTGCTGGCCGCCCTGAAACGCCGCGCGATCGAACACAAGAACACCGTCCGCATCGGTCGCAGCCACGGCATCCATGCGGAACCCACCACAATGGGTCTGACCTTTGCCCGATTCTATGCCGAGATGGACCGCAACCTGTCACGCATGCGCGACGCCCGTGCAGAAATCGCCACCGGCGCGATCAGTGGTGCGGTCGGCACTTTCGCCAATATCGACCCCCGCGTTGAAGAGCATGTCTGCGATCAGCTAGGTCTGGTGCCTGAACCGATCAGCACGCAGGTCATCCCGCGTGACCGCCACGCGGCCTTCTTTGCGACCCTTGGCGTCATCGCCAGCAGCATCGAAAACATCGCCATCGAAATCCGTCACATGCAGCGGACCGAGGTGTTGGAGGGTGCCGAGTTCTTCTCGATGGGCCAGAAAGGCTCCTCGGCCATGCCGCACAAGAAAAACCCGGTCCTGACCGAGAACCTGACCGGTCTGGCGCGCATGGTGCGCGCAGCGGTGATCCCGGCGATGGAAAACGTGGCGCTCTGGCATGAACGCGATATCTCGCATTCCTCGGTCGAACGCATGATCGGCCCGGATGCGACAATCACACTGGATTTTGCGTTGGCCCGCCTAACCGGCGTGGTCGACAAGATGCTGATCTTCCCCGAGAACATGCTAGAGAACATGAACAAATTCCCCGGTCTGGTGATGAGCCAGCGGGTTCTGCTGGCGCTGACGCAAGCAGGGGTCAGCCGCGAAGATGCTTATGCCATGGTTCAGCGCAACGCGTTGAAAGTGTGGGAGCATCGCACCGACTTCAAAGAAGAACTGCTTGCCGACGCTGATGTCACCGCAGCGCTGAGCCCTGATGAAATCGAAGAGAAGTTCGACCTCGGTTACCACACCAAACACGTCGACACGATCTTCGCCCGCGTGTTTGGCGAATAAATCCTGACCGTTCAGTCAGTTCAAAGGGCCCGGTTCGCACAACGCGATCCGGGCCCTGCTCTTTTGCCAGACGGGTCAAAATCAGCTATGGTGCGCGTATATTTCCGAACGGGAGAAATAGCATGATACGCACCATTCTCTGCGCCTTGGCCCTTACGTTTTCAGCTTCGGTCGCTATGGCCTGTACTGGCCATTCCAAGCAAACCCAGTCCTGCGCAGAAGGGACATATTGGGATTCCGAAACCCAAACCTGCGCGAAAATCGTAAACAGCTGAGAATTTTATTTCCTACTTGTGAATAAAAGCGAGGCCGCGATTGTTAGCTTTTTATCAGATCGCACTATGCTTGATCAGAGCAGCCGAGAGAACGGAGTAGGAAAATGCGTCTTGTATTAGTTTCAGCTATTGCCCTTCAGGCCTTTGTGTTTGCACCGGCGGCATACGCTGCGGGCGGTGGAAGCGGCGCCGCACCCAAGCCAACGAACACAACCAAGAAATGCCTGTTTGGCCGCGTTTACGACAAGGATGCCGGGCGCTGTGTCAAGCCGGACAAGACCAACTTCACCCAAGATGAGCTGTATGAAGCCGTGCGGGAATTGGCATATGACGGCCAGTTAGAAAACGCTCAGAATATTCTACGCATTATGGATCAAGACGATGATCGTGTGCTGACCTACTGGGGTTTTACCTATCGCAAAATGGGTGAGCTTGAACTGGCTAACGTCTTTTATTCCAACGCCATCGAAACCAACCCCGACAATATCCTAGCACGCAGCTATATGGGTCAGGGCTTTGTGGCCGAAGGGAAAACCGATTTGGCAATTGCACAATGGCGCGAGATCAAGGCGCGCGGTGGTGAAGGCACCTGGGCCGAGGCGTCGCTGCGCGAGGCAATCCGCACCGGGCTGACCTATAACTACTAAGCTTCAGCCTTTCTTTACCCGACTCTCCGTAATTTGCCTGTGGAACGCAACTATGGCACCGCAGGCAGATGCAGGATACAAACACTTTGATACAGGTGGCACCGGGGGCGGCTCCGGTGACAGATCAGGCGGACAGTGAAGCGCCTCGCGTCATTCCTCGCGCGCTCAGCAACCGACAGAAGGCCGCCGTGGTCGTGCGGCTGCTGCTGAATGAAGGCGCGGATATCCCGCTAGAGGATCTACCCGACGATTTGCAGGAAAAACTGACCCATCAGCTGGGTGAGATGGGGCTGGTGGATCGTGTGACATTGGACGCAGTGGCGCAGGAGTTTGCACAGGCGCTGGACAGCGTCGGCCTGTCTTTCCCGCACGGTCTGGCCGGTGCTTTGGACGCGGTGGATGGTAAGATTGCCCCAGCTACAGCCGCGCGGCTGCGTAAGGTGGCCGGAGTGCGCCAGATTGGTGATCCCTGGCAACGGCTGCGCGAGGTACCAACCGAAGACCTGGCTGCCATGGCACAAGCAGAAAGCACCGAGATCGCCGCCGTGATGCTATCGAAACTGGAAACCGCAAAGGCCGCGCAGCTTTTGGGGAATCTGCCCGGTCCTGTTGCCCGTCAGATCACCTATGCGGTTTCGAAAACCGCCAATGTCACACCCGAGGCGGTAGAACGCATCGGCTGGTCGCTGGCGGCTCAGCTGGACCAAAGGCCGTCGCAGGCGTTTGCGGATGGTCCCGGGGAGCGCGTGGGCGCAATTCTGAACCAGTCGGCGGCCTCAACCCGAGACGGGTTGCTGACCGCGCTAGACGAAGAGGATTCGGATTTCGCCAGTGTCGTGCGCCGTTCGATCTTTACCTTTACGCATATCCCAGCCCGTATTCTGTCACGCGACGTCCCGGCGGTTCTCCGCAGTGTGGATCAGGCAGATCTGGTCACCGCGTTGGCCGGGGCCACTGCGGAGGATGACCAAAATACAACCGAATTCCTTTTGTCCAACATGTCATCGCGAATGGCCGACAACCTGCGCGAAGAAATCGGCGAACGCGGCAAAGTCAAGCAGTCCGAGGCTGAAGAGGCCATGACACAGATTGTTGGCGCTATTCGTGCCCTGGTTGACGAAGGAACGATCGCCCTTATCGAAGAAGACAATGAGGAATAGGCAAGCACCACGACTTAAGCCATAGGAATGCTTGTGGTCGCGGAATGTGCCTTGTATGTCTGACCCGGCAAAACGCAACAGCCGGTGAGACCAGATTATGCCCGTCGAAAAGTCGGAACTAAGCCGCGGGGCGCTTCGAAAATATTATGTCACCGGCCTGTTTCTGAAAGGTGTAATCGGGGCAATGCGGCTGTTGCCGTATGAACGGCGTATCGCAACGATGGGGGCCATCGTACGCGGGCTTGCCCCTTTGGTCGGGTTCACCAAGCGCGTGCGCAGCAACCTGAAGCTCACCCGCCCCGACCTGTCGGACGCCGAGGTAAATCGCATCTGTCGCGCTGTACCCGACAATGCAGGTCGCGCCATCATGGAGCACTTTTCGCCAGAAGGCTTCACGGAACGGCAGGCCAGCGCCAAGGTGTCCGGCCCCGGCATTGCTGCCTTTGACGCCGCCGTGGCCGAAGGGCGACCCGTCATGATGATAACCGCGCATTTCGGTCACTACCTGGCAGCGCGGATCGCCCTGCAAACCCGCAGTGGACAGCCCATTGGATGCCTCTATCGTCGTATGGCGAATCCCTATTTCAACGACATGTATGTCGACGCGTTCTACAAAACCGGCGCGCCCATGTTCGAACAGGGCCGCCGCGGCATGGTTGAAATGGTGCGCTCCCTTAAGAGCGGCGGTATCATTGCCATCGTCTCAGACCTGCACGCCCACGGCGGGGAAGAGCTGACGTTTTTTGGCAAACCGGCCGTGACATCCGTCTTGAACGCCGAATTGGCGATGAAATACAAAGCCGAACTGATCCCGTGCTATGCGATCCGCCAGCCTAATGGCATTGATTTCGAAATCGTCCTGCATGACCCGGTTCCGCATACTGACGCCAAGACCATGACTCAGTTCACCAATGATGATCTTGAGGCCGTGGTACGGCAGCACATGGGACAATGGTTCTGGATTCACCGACGCTGGAAAGCCTGGAACGGACTTGGCGTTCAGCCCGAGGATATGCCCTGATCACTTGACCTTGGTGGCGGCAACGATTGGGCCATGCCCAACCTTCTGCACAAGTACGACCGCTGGCAGGTCCGAGGTCAACACCGCCGAAAACTTCTGCGGCGCCACCCCGTCCCACTGCCCGGCGACCTGCCAGGTATCTACAACATTTGCATAGTCCAGCTCATGCCCTGCCAGCTCTCCTCTGCGGATCGAGGCATGGCGCATCGGCGCATACTGCACCACGCGCACGTCAAAAAGCTCACCCTCTGGCAGTTCGACCGGCGTCACATCGACCGTGACATCGTTGCCCGAACGGGTCGCCACCACTTCGGCCTCGGGCGCAGCTTTGAGATGGGCATCGATCAGATACTCCAACTCCTGCGACTTTGCACCGACCACATCCTGCTGACCGTTGATAACCATCTGCGGCGTGTAGATCATCGACCGCCCGCCCTGACGCGCATAGGCGCGCTGACGCAAGGTGTGATTGGGATCGGCATATTCGTCCTTCCAACCAATATAGTCCCAATAATCCACATGCAGGGCCAGTCCGATCACATCGTCACGTTGTGCCAGATCATGCATCAACTCATCGGCTGGCGGGCAGGACGAACACCCTTGTGATGTGAACAGTTCGACCACAACCGGGTCATTCTCGGCCACGGCTGAGGTGGCCAGAAACAGGGAAACAAACACAGTGACAGGAGTAATTCTGAACATATGAAATCTCGGGCTTTTGGGGTGCTTATCCGGTTTAAACGGATCGACGCTCAACCGCCAATCAAGGTTTCTTGAGATTTAAAACAATCGCCCTTGAATTGTATACCTTAGCATACAACTTAGAAGTCAAGGTATCTAAGCCTTGAATGCCCGGCAATGATGCTCCAGAAAACAATCAGCAAATCCCCAAACCCAATATTTTGAAAGGGAGGCCAACAATGCCCATTTCCGTTGGAAAGGATAGCGCCAAGACACGCCGCAGCCTGAGCGTGAACGGCAAGTCCATTGCCTATTACTCGATTCGCGCCGCGCAAGAGGCCGGTCTAGGTGATTTTTCCAGACTCCCTGCGGCACTGAAAGTGGTGTTGGAAAACATCCTGCGGTTTGAGGATGACGGGTTTTCTGTCTCGGTTGATGACATCAAAGCCTTTGCCGAATGGGGCGCAAATGGTGGTAAAAACCCGCGCGAGATTGCCTATCGCCCTGCCCGCGTATTGATGCAGGACTTCACGGGCGTCCCGGCCGTCGTCGATTTGGCCGCAATGCGTGACGGGATCAAGGCGCTGGGTGGTGACGCGCAAAAGATCAATCCGTTGAACCCGGTGGATCTGGTCATCGACCACTCAGTCATGATTGATGCGTTTGGCAATCCGCGCGCGTTCCAGATGAACGTGGATCGCGAATATGAACGAAACATGGAACGCTATCAGTTTCTGAAATGGGGGCAGTCGGCGTTTGACAATTTCCGCGTTGTGCCACCCGGCACCGGCATCTGCCATCAGGTAAACCTTGAATATCTGGCCCAAACCGTCTGGAGCGACAAAGACCAGAACGGAGAGGAAGTTGCCTATCCCGATACTCTGGTCGGCACCGACAGCCACACCACCATGGTCAACGGCATGGCCGTTCTGGGCTGGGGCGTTGGCGGGATCGAGGCCGAGGCCGCGATGCTGGGCCAGCCGATTTCGATGCTGATCCCCGAGGTTGTTGGCTTTGAGCTGACCGGTGCGATGGTCGAGGGCACTACCGGCACCGATCTGGTTCTGAAAGTAGTCGAGATGCTGCGCGAAAAAGGCGTGGTTGGCAAATTCGTCGAATTCTACGGCAGCGGTCTGGATCGCCTGCCATTGGCTGACCGCGCGACCATTGCCAACATGGCACCGGAATACGGCGCGACCTGCGGTTTCTTCCCGATTGATGGCGAAACCCTGCGCTATATGCGCAATACCGGACGCGACGAGGATCGCCTGGCGCTGGTTGAGGCTTACGCCAAAGAGAACGGCCTGTGGCGGGATGAAAACTACGCCCCTATCTACACGGACACCCTGTCGCTCAACATGGGCACTATCGTTCCAGCCATATCGGGTCCGAAACGTCCACAGGACTATGTCGCGCTGACTGGCGCCAAAGCCGCTTTCACCAAGGAAATGGCTGAGACCTTCAAACGCCCGATTGCCAAAGAAGTCACGGTCAAAGGCGAAGACTACACTATGGAATCGGGCAAGGTGGTAATCGCCTCGATCACCTCATGCACCAACACATCGAACCCCTATGTGATGATCGGGGCCGGTCTGGTGGCGAAAAAGGCGCATGAACTGGGCCTGAACCGTCAGCCTTGGGTCAAGACCTCGCTGGCCCCCGGATCGCAGGTTGTGACCGAATATCTTGAGTCTGCAGGGCTGCAACAGCATCTGGACGCCATCGGGTTCAACCTTGTGGGCTATGGCTGCACCACCTGCATCGGTAACTCGGGTCCGATCCAAAAGGAAATCAGCGAAGCGATTGCCGAGGGCGATCTGGTCGCCACCTCGGTTCTGTCGGGCAACCGCAACTTCGAGGGTCGGATTTCGCCGGATGTGCGCGCCAACTATCTGGCTTCCCCTCCGCTGGTGGTGGTCTATGCGCTGGCGGGCACCATGGATATCGACCTGACCTCGGAACCGATCGGTCAGGACAAGGACGGCAATGATGTGTTCATGAAAGATATCTGGCCCGACCAGAAGGAAATCGCCGATCTGGTGCAGGAAACCGTCACCCGCGAGGCATTTCAGTCGAAATATGCCGACGTGTTCAAAGGCGACGACAAATGGCAGGCGGTCGAAGTTCCGCAACAGGAAACCTATGACTGGCCGCCGACCTCGACCTACATACAGAACCCGCCATATTTTCAGGGTATGAGCCCCGAACCGGGCACCATCTCGAACATCGACGGCGCCAAGGTTCTGGCCATTCTGGGCGACATGGTCACCACCGACCACATCTCACCTGCGGGGTCTTTTGCGGCAACCTCGCCTGCGGGTAAGTACCTGACAGAGCGTCAGGTACAGCCGCGCGAGTTCAACTCGTATGGTTCGCGCCGAGGCAATCACGAGGTCATGATGCGCGGCACGTTCGCCAATATCCGCATCAAAAACGAGATGCTGGATGGCGTCGAGGGCGGTTATACCAAAGGTCCGGACGGTCAGCAGACCTCGATCTACGACGCGTCGATGGCCTATCAGGAACAGGGCGTTCCGCTTGTGGTGTTTGGGGGGCAGCAATACGGCGCCGGGTCCTCACGCGATTGGGCGGCAAAGGGTACCGCGTTGCTGGGCATCAAGGCCGTGATCGCCGAAAGCTTTGAGCGCATCCACCGTTCTAACCTAGTTGGCATGGGCGTGATCCCCTTCGAATTTACCGGCGGCGACACCCGGAAATCTCTAGGGCTAAAGGGGGATGAGACGGTCTCGATTGATGGTCTGGATAAGGTTGAACCATTGCAAGAGGTGCCCTGCACTATCACCTATGGCGACGGCACCACAAAGACCATCACCCTCAAGTGCCGCATAGATACCGCGCCCGAGATCGAATACGTCGAAAATGGCGGTGTGCTTCAATATGTGCTGCGGAACTTGGCGAAAGCTGGTTAAACCTGCACGCTATAAAATTAAGGGCGTCCGATTGGACGCCTTTTTTCATTTCTCATTTGGTTATACTATCGCGGCTTTAGTTGCCTGCCGCTTTTTCCAACGCCGGACGGATCGTGCTTTCGATCACGCGCTGAGTTATCGGCCCGGCAAAGCGCAGGATGATCGTGCCCTCACCATCGATCACATAGGTCTCGGGCACGCCATAAACGCCCCAGTCCAACCCCATACGCCCCTGCTCGTCCCGTCCGATCCCGGCATAGGGATCGCCCAGTTCGGTCAGGAAGGCTTCGGCGTTGGCCAGTTGATCCTTGTAATTGATGCCGTAAACGGGGATGCCCTCATCTGACAGGGCCTGCAGGTTGGGATGTTCAACCCGGCACGGCGCGCACCAGCTGGCCCAATAGTTGACCAGTTTGACTTCTCCGTCCCGCAGCGTGGCATCATCAAACCCTGTCTTGCCCGCGAATTCCGTCAGCGCCACAGGCGGCGCGGGTTGGCCCTCGCGGGCCGACGGTAACGCGTTGGGGTCATCGCGGAACATGCCGATGCCCGCTAGAACGGCGAAAGCGCCAAAAATCAGCGGCGGCGCAATCATCAGGGGTGAGATTTTAGCCATTGCGCGTCATCCTTTGTTCGACCTTTTCCATCTCGGCCCGGACCTTGCGGCCACGTACGATGCTGAACACAATCAGCAGCGCCAGCAATCCGATCGAGGCCGCATAGGACCAGAGAACCGTATCGGCATATTTTCCGAGATCAGGGATCATCCGCTTACCCTTTCCCGCGCCAACAGCGCCTTGACCCGGCGCGCGCGAATTTCCGTGCCCGTGCGGTACAAAACAAGAGCAATGAACAGCAGTACAAACCCGATGATGCACAACAAAAGTGGGTAGAAATAGATATTGCTGACCTTCTCTTCGGTATCCGCCCCGGTCACGGCGGCGGCCCGCATCACGGATGCGCCCTGATGCAGCCCCTGATTCCAAAAATTCACGGCATAGCGGCTGAGCAGCGCAAAGACAGACCCGACCAGACACAGGACCGAGGTCAGATCGGCCGCCGTATCAGGGTCTTCGATAGCTTCCCAAAGTGCGACATAGCCCAAATAGAACAGGAACAGGATCAGGAACGAGGTCAGGCGCGGATCCCAGGCCCACCAGGTGCCCCACATTGGCTGCCCCCAGATCGCCCCGGTCGCCAGCGCGATCAGTGTCATCACAATACCCACAGGGGCCGCTGCACGCGCCGCCAGCGCGCTGACATGGTGGCGCCGCACAAGCCACACCAGCGAGGTCGCCAGCATCATCAGCCAGCAATTGATCGCCATCAGCGCAGCAGGCACATGCAGATAGATAATCTTGACCGTCGATCCCTGCTTGTAGTCATCCGGTGTGAAGAAGAACCCCCACACCAGCCCTACCACGATGCATGCAAGCGATGATGCCCAGAAAAACGGCATCACTCGTTCACTGGTGGCAAGGAACTTGCGCGGATTGGCGTATTCCCAGAGGGCGTTGGCTTTGGCTGAGATAGACATGGGCCTTATCTAGTCCGAGTCGGGTTCGTTCTCAATTGACATCAGTCAAAGTTTGACCACGTCAGCGAAGGTTAATGCGCAGCACCGCTGCGCTGGCAAAGGGCAAAAGGGCGATTGTCGCGGCGGTGATCCCCGCTAGCATCAACAGCGGGGTCTGGGTTTCCATCCCCGTCGCCCCACGGCGCGCGACTTCGGCCCCAAAGATCAGGGTCGGCACGTACAGCGGCAGGACCAGCAGGGATAGCAGCAATCCGCCACGTTTCAGGCCCACGGTCAGGGCCGCGCCAAAAGTGCCGATGACACTCATTGCCGGGGTGCCGATCAACAGCGATACGACCAGCCAGAAAAACCCCGGCACTGGCAGGTTCAGCAACACGCCCAAAAACGGAGCGGCCAGAACCAGTGGCAGGCCAGTGGTTAGCCAATGGGCCAGCGCCTTGATGGTTACTACCGCTTCCAACGGCAGCGGCGCGGTGGCCAATAGGTCAAGCGAGCCGTCCTCCCAATCCAGTGCAAGCAGGCGGTCCAGCGACAACAGACAGGCCAGCAGCGCGCCCAACCACAGAACACCCGGCGCGATGGTCGACAGCAGCGAGGATTGCGGCCCTACTGAAAATGGCACCAAAACGGTCACGATCAGAAAAAAAGCCAGACCGAGACCAAACCCCCCGCCCGCGCGGAAGGCCAGTTTCAGGTCACGCAGCAACAGGGCGATCACAGGAAGCCTCCGTCGAAATCTTCTATGGGTTTGGGTTTCGCCTTGTTGCGGCCGACATCCAGAACTTCTCCGTCCAGGCCAAGGTCGATATGAGTGGCGATCAGGGCCGAACCGCCCTGCCCCAGATGTGCGCGAACGGCATCAGCGAACATCTGCACCGCGTTGCGGTCCAGCGACACGGTCGGCTCATCCAGCATCCAGATTGGCCGCCCCGTAACCAGCATGCGCGCCAGACCCAACCGCCGTTTTTGCCCGGCCGACAGGTTGCCAGCATGGCGATCAGACAATTCGTTCAGCGCAAAGGCGTCTAGCGCGGGCTGAATATCATAAGTGCCGAAGACCGAGGCCCAGAAGGTCAGATTCTCAACCACCGTCAATGTCGGCTTCAACCCGTCGGAATGCGAGGCATATGCGATCTGATCCTCAGCCCCGTCAATCTGCCCCGCCAGCGGCGGCTGCAATCCGGCCAGTGTGCGCAGCAAGGTCGTCTTACCGATCCCGTTCGGCCCGCGCAGAATCAACGCCTTGCCCGGCGGCAGAGCAAAGCTCAGCCCTTCAAGCACAGGAACGCCGCCACGGGCGATGGCCAGATCGGTCACAGTCAGTGTCATGGGTCCCGCTTATCTCATTGCCGTCAGGCGCAAAAGGTGAGATTTGACGCAGGCCCTGCCGACAGATCAGACCGGCAATAAGGCCAGCGCAACGCGCCGCCCTTCGGACAACAGCACGTTATACGTGCGGCACGCAGCCGGAGAGTTCATGATCTCAACTCCGATCCCGGCATTTTCCAGGGCCGTGCGCAGATCAGCAGGAATTTGATTCAGTTCAGCCCCGGTGCCAATGAACAAAACGTCCACGGTATCGGAAAGTTCCAGCAGCGGCGCGTTGTCCTCATACCCGTTCCAGGTCGTGGTTCCGGCGGGACCTGTCAGAACGGCTCCCTCATAAACCTGCCCACCGATCCGAAAAAAGCCCGGGCCATACCCGTCAACCGGGACTGCGTTGGTATAGGAAATCTCATTCAGGCGCATGGCCGTGTTCTAGCCCCAAACCGGTAGGCCCGACAAGGCCGCAACCGCAATCGCCAGGTAAGCCGCAGCGCGATACAGCTTTTCATACGCGGGCCGGAACAACCAACCGCCTAGCCAGTTGCCCAGCAAATTCGGCACGGCCAACGCAAGGCCCAATGCCGCCGCCGCCCAAGTGATCCGCTCCATCCCGGTCAGGAACCCAAGGAGGAGGAAATCGAACCCGAACAGGAACAATAAAATCGTGGCGCGGATCACTTCGACCGGTATGGGGCGCGACATGTAAAACAGGATTACCGCCGGGCCGGGCAAGCCCGCCACGCCGCCCAGAAACCCGGCCGCTGCACCAATTCCCGCAACCATCCCCCGACCAACATGGCCGTGATACCGCAAGCCTAGGATCAGCACGGCCAGCATAAACAGCGCCAGCAGACTGACGGCATAGCGGAAAACCTCGGGTTCAACCTTGGTCAGCACCCATAACCCTACAGGAAGCAACAGCGCACAGCCCACCAACAGCCGCAACAGATCCTTGCGATGCACAACATGCCAAGCGCGACGCAGGTTCGGCAATGGGCCGAAGATATCCATTATGGTCAGGCCGATGATGGCTCCGAATGGACCAAGGAAGGGTGTGGAAAGAGGAAGGAAAATCAGTGCGGTGCCGAATCCGGAAAACCCGCGAACAACGCCGCCGAGGAAAGCCGCAAAAATGATAACGGCCAGCCCCATTGGGGACTGGCCGAATATATCAGGCGTCGATGTTGGCAAACTGATTGCCCGCCGTATTGGACGGCTTGGACCAGTCGCGTTTGACCCCCAGCCACAGCAAGATGGTCGAAGCCACAAAGACCGAAGAATAGGTTCCCACGATCACACCCCAGATCATCGCAAAGACGAAACCTCGGATCACATCCCCACCCAACACGTAAAGCGAAATCAGCGCCAGCAGCGTGGTCACTGAGGTCATCACCGTCCGGCTGAGCGTTTCGTTGATCGAGATGTTCAGAACCTCTTTGAGATCTTTCTTCTTGTACTTCCGCAGGTTCTCACGCACGCGGTCGAACACGACCACAGTGTCGTTCAGCGAATAACCCACGATGGTCAGAAGCGCCGCGATAATGGCCAGATCGAACCGAATCTGTAGTTCCGAGAAAATACCGATGGTCAGAATCACGTCATGGACCAACGCGGCAACTGCTCCCAAAGCGAATTGCCATTCGAAGCGCAGCCAGATGTAGACCAGCACGGCGCCAATCGCCAAAACCACCGCGATCACGGCAGTCTGGATCAACTCACCGGAGACCTTTGGGCCGACGGATTCGACGGACACAAATTCTATATCCGGCGCTGCCACTTTCAGCGCCTGTTCCACGGCGGTAACCGTCACGGCCGAGACGGCCTCGGCATCTGCTTGCGCCTGAATGCGGATCATGGCGACGTTTTCATCCGGCCCAAAGGTAGGGTCGAAAATCTCGGTGATGCTCACGTCGCCCAGCGCCAGCGGAGAGATCGCGTCGCGATAGGCGCCGACGTCGATTTCCTGTGCGGATTGGGTCCGGATCGTGGTCCCGCCACGGAAATCGATACCGAAGTTCAGCCCTTGCAGCATGAAAGACGTAAACGCCACAACCATCATCAGGGCCGAGATACCCAGCCAGACCTTCCAGCGGCTGAAGAAATCGAACGAGGTGTTCTGGGGTACGAGTTTCAGTCTCATGTCAAACCTCGATCATTTTCGGACGACGGCGTTCGAACCACATCACGATCATCAAACGCGTCACGAAGATCGCGGTAAAGACCGAGGTCAGAATACCCAGGCCCAGCGTAATCGCGAACCCGCGCACCGGCCCGCTGCCCATGGCAAACAGAATCACGGCGGTGATGAAAGTGGTAACGTTTGCGTCCAGAATAGCCGACAGGGCTTTTTCATAACCCAGCTCAATGGCACGCGCCGGGCCTCTGGCGGATTTCAGTTCTTCGCGGATACGCTCAAAAATCAGCACGTTGGCGTCCACCGCCATACCGACCGTCAGGACAATCCCCGCAATACCCGGCAGGGTCAGCGTGGCCCCGATCAGCGACAGCAGGCCGAACAGCAGCCCGACGTTGATGATCAGCGCAATGTTGGCAAACACGCCAAACAAACCATAGCTAAGCGCCATGAAGGTCAGCACCGCGACAAAGGCCACGATGGTTGCCACTTTACCGGCATCGATGCTGTCTTGCCCCAGCTCGGGACCGATGGTGCGTTCTTCAAGGAACTCCAGCCCCGCAGGCAACGCACCCGCTCGCAACAGGACCGCCAGATTGGTGCTTTCTTCAACGGTGAAGTTACCGGTGATGATACCCGACCCGCCCGGAATATGGCTTTGGATCACCGGGGCCGAGATCACCTCGTCATCCAATACAATCGCAAAGGGCGCGCCGATGTTATCCAGCGTGTAGTCGCCAAACTTGCGTGCGCCGGATGTGTTGAACCGGAAACTGACTGCCGGGCGACCGTTCTGGTCGAACGAGGGCTGCGCGTCGACCAGTTCCTCACCCGTCACAACCGGGGCGGATTCAATGATGTAATAAACGCCATCTTCGTCAATGGACGGGACGACCTCTTGCCCTATCCCCGGAACAGCGTCCGGGTCGGTGCCGCGACTGACGACCGAGTTGAAAGTCAGTTGAGCGGTGGTGCCGATGATCTCTTTCAGTTCACCTGCACTGCCAATGCCCGGCACCTGAATCAGGATACGGTCTGCACCCTGGCGCTGAATTGTGGGCTCTCGCGTACCGACCTCGTCAATCCGGCGGCGGATGATTTCCAGAGCCTGCCGCACGGTGCGATCGTCCGAGGCCAGCTTTTCGGCCTCAGACAACTGCACGACGATGGTGTCACCGTCTGCGCGAGCTTCGATATCAGTGGCACCAACACCGGTCAGCGTTTGCACTTGACGGGCCAGACCACGCACAACCTCCAGCGCGCGGGACATGCCCTCGGGCTGGCTGATGCGAACGCGAATCTCATCCGGTGCCGAATCCTGCCGGCGGATCGTACCAACAGTCGCGCGTTCATCGCGTAGCGCGTCACGGATTTCCGGCCACATCGCCTCCATCCGGGATTCGTAAACATCTTCGACCTTCACTTCGGCCAGCAGATGCGCACCACCCCGCAGATCAAGACCCAGATTGACCAGCGACGACGGCAACCAGCTGGGCCATTGTGCGGCCTGGGCCTGCATCTCGGGGGTGTCGATGCCAAGCTCAATCGCGGCTTTGGCATCGTTGGATTGCTCGACGCGCGTGTAAAACGCATTCGGCAGGGCCATCAGCAGACCGATCACACAGACCGACCAGATCAGAACCCGCTTCCAGGTATTAATTTGCAGCATTACCCTGCCTTTTCAAGGAATTGTCGCGCGAAGTTACTTCGCCGGTTCAGTCTTGTTCAGAACCTGCGCAATAGTCGACTTGACCACACGAACCTTGACGTTTTCGGCCAGTTCAACCTCGACTTCGTTCTCGCCTTCCTTGACTTTCGACACCTTGCCGATCAGACCGCCCTGGGTGACAACTTGATCACCCCGGCGCACGGCCTCGACCATGGCCTGATGTTGCTTCATCTTCTTCTGCTGCGGACGGATCAGCAGGAAATACATGATCGCGAAGATCAGGATCAGCGGGAGAAACTGGGCGAATGCGCCACCTTCCATGGGATATTCCTTTTGCTTTGGATTGCGGCACGGTTCCGCAAATTTGGCGGGAACCTATGCCCTGAGATGCGCCTTTGCAAGCAAAGGCGGTGCTGTGACCCACCTGAACCTGATCCCAACGCATGAACTCGCGTCAAAGCGTTGCAGATATGTCCTAGCCAGAGGCCTGAACTCAGCTATAGTCAAACCTGAGGAGGGACAATGACAGCTCGTTACAAACCATTCCAATCGTTGACGCTTTTGCTGTCATTGCTGACCTTGATTTTGTGTCTTGCAGCACCGCTTGGGGCACAGGAAACGCCCGCCGATATCGTTGAACCAGAGGCCGAGGAAACAGACAGTTTCAAAGCCCCCGTCATCGTGGACGGCGATATGCTGTTCTTCCTGCGCGGCTCTAGCGCCCTGCCCGCGCCGGAACGGGCGGAAAGTGTCCAGAACAAGATCATCGAGGTTGCCGAGGCCTCAGAAGACCCCTCGGTCGACATTTCATTCGAAGAGACCGAGCTTGGCATCCGAATTCGCGCGGATGGTGTGATCGTGTCCATTGTGACCGTGGCAGATGCTGATCTGGACCAGATGGAGCTGGATGTTCTCAGCTTCCTACACGGTCAGGCCATCGAAGAAGCCATCCTTGCCTATCGAGCTAATCGCACGGAACAGGCCCGCGTATCCGGCGCGATCGAAGCCGCAGCCTGGACACTTGGGTTTGCCGTTTTCATCGTTGCGATCCTTTGGCTGCATCGTAGGATCAGACGGCGCACGCTGAAATTTGTCAAACGCCACTTGCGGGATGTGGAAACCGCCACGGCCAAAAGCGTTCAGGCCGAGGCGATTGCCGCACTGGTCAGGTATGGTCTGA
This sequence comes from Ruegeria sp. BB1, assembly GCF_056539465.1. Taxonomy (NCBI): domain Bacteria; kingdom Pseudomonadati; phylum Pseudomonadota; class Alphaproteobacteria; order Rhodobacterales; family Roseobacteraceae; genus Ruegeria; species Ruegeria sp. BB1. Next base: position 160,830 of record NZ_JBQFVB010000001.1, on the reverse strand, counting down.
ATTTCGTTCTGCTGATTATCTTCTTCCTGGGCTTCTACTACTACCTGTCCTTTGTTCTGCTCGCCTTTGCCGAAACCCGCTATTTTGCGCAATTGCTACTGACCTACCTGACCGAACCGGTTCTGCTGATCTTCAAAGGCATTCTCTCTTACATCCCCAACATGATCATGCTGGCCCTGATCACCTGGGTCACGATGTACATCATCAAGGGCATGCGCGTGTTCTTTGATGCCGTTGAGGCAGGGTCGTTCGATATGGGCGATTTCGAGAAGCACTGGGTCAACCCGACCTTCAATATCGCCCGCGTCGTCGTCATCCTCATCGCGCTGGTTTTCGCCGTTCCTTACATTCCGGGGTCGGACTCGGCCGCGTTTCAGGGCCTGACCATATTGGTTGGCGCTATGCTATCGCTGGGGGCGAATTCGGTCGTGTCCAACATGCTGGCTGGATTATTCGTTATCTACCGCCGCTCAACCTCGATCGGGGACCGTATTCAGATCGGGGACCACATTGGCGATGTGGTGCAGATCAAGCTAATGGAAACCCACCTGAAATCCATCAAGAATGAGCTGATATCGATTCCCAATGCGCAATTGATGAATTCGGATGTCGTGAATTTTTCAAAGAAAACAGATGGTAGTGGGCTTTTACTGCACACCACAGTCGGCATCGGATACGAGGAGCCACCTGAGAAGGTCGAGGCTATGCTGATCGAAGCCGCCAAGCGCACCAAGGGGATCAAAACCAAGCCCGAGCCGTTCGTGTTGTGGACTGCACTGGCCGACTACGCGATAAATTATCAGATCAATGGCTATACGACGCGGGGCAGTATCATCCCCAAAATCCGCTCGGATCTGCACCGCAATATCGTGGCGGTGTTCAACGAAAACAACGTGCAGATCATGACGCCGTCTTACATGGCCGATCCGCCCGAACCGAAGATACCCGCCGAAGAATGGGACGGGCATCTGGCGCATGAGACGAAGGCAGGCGCAGAAAAGTAGGCGCCGTTTGCCAAAAAAAACAAAGCATTATTCTAACCCTCTATATTTCAATGTTTTCTTGTCGTTCCTTATTGGCAAAGGCGAGCATTCGTTTCATTGTACAGCCTAAAAGCGAGACGTTGAATTTGACTACATTACCTATTGAGCCAGGAATTTTCTGGGGCACCGTTTGGGCCGGAGGCCTGCTTCTGACAACTTTCTTGGTATTTGGAGCATTCCCAAAAGGCACACACCACACAGTACCGTTAGAGCAATTTCAGCAACGTCTGAATTTAGATCAAGTCAACCCAGGCATCTTTCTGATTGCTATGCTTTTGTGGGGATTGCTGTTTTGTCTGCTGTTCATAGGGATCATAGGGCTAATCTGGGACGTTTTGTGGCTTCAAGCGCCTGTCACTCAGGATGAACGCGTCGACTGGCGATTCACGCTGGTCAAGCTCACAGCGGCCACCGCCGTTCTGGGGGTCGTCGTGGCTTTTCCGATTACGGTTATGAATGCGTCCTATAATCGCCGTCAGACCGAATACAGCCGCCGCCAGACGGAGGTTCGAGAAAAGGGGCAAGTTACAGACCGCTTCACTAAAGCGATTGAAGGGCTAGGCGCCGATAAAACAATCTTCAAGGATGGCGAACAGCACACTGTCCCGAACCTAGAGGTGCGCGTTGGTGCCATTTTGGCGCTAGAAAAAATAGCCGTAGAAACACCCACTGAGAGGAAGCACACACTCGAAACACTTTCAGTCTATGTTCGTGAAAATGTTTCAGTAAAGGTCGCAACACCAATCAAAGACGCAGACGAAGACTTCATCGCAGAAATTGAAACTTGGAAATTCCCTCGCTCTGACGTTCGTACAGCAATGCGAACGCTCTCACAAATTAAGGAGACCGGAGGTCACCTAGGAACAATTATTGACTTGAGAACAAGTAGCTTTAAAAATCTGACGCTCGCAAATTTAGATTTTTCTCAATTTGACCTAAGAATGTGCGATTTTACTGACTCCCTTGTTGTGGCGTGCGATTTCTCCGACGTTGAATTCAATGGAAGTTTTTTTGGTGACACCCATTTTTCGGATACGAACCTCAACAGATCAGTTTTCGTTGGTACGATTTTCAAAAGAACGAACTTAGAAGACAGCAGCCTGAAAGGCGCGTTTTTTAGGAACTGTGACTTGTCGGGTTCTAAACTTACCCAAGAACAGCTGGAACTATCCTACGGCGATACCTCGGTGAAATTACCCGAGCATCTTCGCCCACCTAAACACTGGAGCAGTCGCAAGCATTCTCACAACCAAGCACACAAAAGGTGGCATAAATTCTTAGACTACAAAGGTTACAATAAGGAAAAAGACTCGGCATAAGGCTGCAAGACCGATTCACGCATTAAGGATCTGAACCATGCACGACATCCGCGCCATTCGCGAAAACCCTGACGCCTTCGACGCTGCCCTGGCGCGCCGTGGGGATGCGCCGGTGTCGTCAGATGTGCTGCGGCTGGACGAAAGCCGCCGGGCCAAGATTCTGGCCGCCGAAACCGCCCAGGCGGAGCAGAACAAGGCCAGCAAAGAGGTCGGTGCCGCCAAAGCGCGCGGGGACGAGGATGAATTTCAGCGTCTGCGCGCATTGGTGTCTGAGAAAAAGACCGAAATCGCCCGCATGCAGAACGAGGCCAAGGATCTGGACGCGCTGCTAACCGACCAACTGGCACGCATCGCCAACCTGCCCGCCGAGGATGTGCCGCAAGGTGCGGATGAGAACGACAATGTCGAGGTGAACCGTTGGGGCACCCCGCGCGAACTCGATTTTGCTCCGAAAGAACACTTCGACATTCCCGCCGTCGCCGCTGCGATGGACTTTGAAACCGCCGCCAAGACCAGCGGCAGCCGTTTTGTAAACCTGTCGAAGGGTGTCGCGCGTATCCACCGTGCGCTGGCCCAGTTCATGCTGGACACCCATATCGACAAGAACGGCCTGACCGAGATGCAGACTCCGGTTCTGGTCCGCGATGAGGCGATGTACGGCACTGATAAACTGCCGAAATTCGGCGATGACAGCTATCAGACCACCAATGGCTGGTGGTTGATCCCAACGTCCGAGGTGACGCTGACTTATTCCGTGGCCGGTGACATTCTGGACGAAACCGCCCTGCCCATCCGCATGACCGCCCACACGGCCTGTTTCCGGTCCGAGGCCGGCAGCGCGGGCAAGGACACCGCCGGGATGCTACGCCAGCACCAGTTTGAAAAGGTCGAAATGGTTTCGATCACGCATCCCGACAAGTCGGATGAGGAACAGAAACGCATGCTGCGCTGCGCCGAGGACCTGTTGGAGCAAATGGGCATCCCCTACCGCACCGTCGTTCTGTGTACGGGCGACATGGGTTTTGGCGCGCGCCGCACCTTTGATATCGAGGCTTGGCTGCCCGGGCAGGACACGTACCGTGAGATCAGCTCGGTCTCGACCACCGGTGCTTTCCAAGCCCGCCGCATGAACGCACGTTTCCGCCCCGAAGGTGGCGGTAAGCCGGAATATGTCCACACCCTGAACGGTTCTGGGCTGGCGGTTGGACGCTGCCTGATTGCGGTTCTGGAAAATGGACAGAACGAGGATGGCACCGTGACCCTGCCCGAAGTGCTGGCGCCATACCTGGGCGGCAAACGAACACTGCAGCTGGACGGCACACTGGCATAAAAAAGCCGGCACCCGCATTGCGTAGTGCCGGTCTTGCAGAACGTAAGGCGAAGGAGGATTACTTCTTCGTCTTTTTCTTACCCTTCTTCTTTTTGTCTTTCTTGGACTGATTTTTTTTCTTGCCGTCCTTCTTGGACTGATCTTTTTTCTTACCGTCCTTCTTGGACTTTTTGTCCTTCTTGGCCTTGGCCTTCACCTTGTCCTTGGCCTTTGAGATCGCGGCCTCCATTTCTTGCAGCTTTTTGGCGGCCTTTTCGGCCTTGGCCTTGGCTTTCGCCTTCTTGCGCGCCTTGGCTTCCGCGGCGGCTTTTTCCTCGGCAGCTTTGCGCGCGGCCTCTTCGGCACGTTTCTCGGCAGCGGCGGCTGCAACGGTTTTCCGGGCGGCGGGCCTGCGCGTCACAGGTTTGCGCGCGGGCGCGCGTCTGGCTGTCTTAGCCGCAGTTGGCTTTTTGGCTGCAGGTTTTGCCGCAGCCGCTTTCGTTGCGGGCTTGGTTGCAATCGCCTCTTTCGCAGCGGCGATCAACAGAGGCGCGCTAGAGGCACCAATTCGGGGAACCTTGACCAGGTCGGCAGGGTTGGCTTTGGCAAGGGCTTCAGCGGTTTTGTACCCATTGGCGATCAGCGCCTGCCCAAGCGCCTTTCCTACACCTTTAACATCGGTCACTGCGGTCATTACTAAGCCTTCCTTTCTCTCCCTACATTTTCAATTGAATGCACGCTGGGCCCAGACGCCTACTAATCTGCGAGCAGTTTCGGCGACGTCTTTGCGTCAATTGCCGTGAGCCAGAGTGCCGGGTCTATCCTCTTTGGGGAATGGCACGAGACGCTTGGCATCTTCGTCCCAGAGTTTCAAATTCAGCGCCGCCACCGCCTCGGGGAACTTGATCCGACGCGGGGTGAATTCAGGCGGCAGGTTATAGTGGCACGCCCGCAGCCGATAGGATGGAATACGGGCGTTGAAATGGTGGATGTCGTGCAGCGTGATACACGCCACCGCATTGTCGAACCACCAACCAAAATCCAAAGCAGAAGACCCCTGCAAGGCTGCCAATTGCGGATCAAGGTCCGGACGGCGGTCCCAATACGTATCTTCGAAATTATGCTGCAGGTAGACCAGGAACACACCCAGCATCCCCCCCAGCAACGAGAACACCAGCCAGACCAGAATACCGGTCGTGCCCGCGATCAGATAAAGCAGCCCCAGGAAGATCACGATCGACAGATTGTGCAGCAGAACTCCGGTCACACCAAACCGTACCGTGTTTTTGGGCCAGCGGTAGCGAATGAAGTAGGTGAAAAGCGCACCAACCGGAACCAGAATGAACGGGTTGCGGTAAAGCCGGTAGAACAAACGCTTTTTCCAGTCTGCAGCGTTCCATTCCCGCAGGGTCATCGTGTGAATCTCACCCGTTTCGCGGTGTTCCAGATTACCGATCCCCGAATGGTGCAGGTTGTGGTTCTGCTTCATCACTTCGAACGGCGCAAAGGTGAAGGGCGACAAACCGTGCCCGGCCCATTCATTCTGTTCGCGGGTCTCAAACAGGGAATGGTGGCCGCAATCATGTTGCAAAACGTAAAGACGCACAGCTGAAAAGGCGAACACGATCCCAGCAGGGATCATGATGTACCAGCGGTCGACAAAGATAATTGCCAGCGTCAGCGACGCGAAATAAACGGCGAAGGTCCCAAAATAGCTTAGCGCGGCCAGCCGATTGTCCTGTACCGCATATTGTCGCGTATATTCCCGCAAATTCATTCAGCCTGTCCCCACGTTTGGCCCAATTAATATCACCACGAAACTATTTGCGTTTTGCTTGTAATCAAGCAGCGCGCACAAAAAACAGATGCACACAGGCGAATGCTAGCCTGCGGCAGCGGGACTGTCACGCCTTTCAGCCGAAAGTGCTGAAAATTGGCGCAGTTACGCGCGACCCTTGAGATGCTTGGCCAGAGCGCCCGCGTTTTTCTTGCGCCGCCCCTTATAGGGATTTTTGTCACCCTGCCCACGCAATGTCAGGCGGATAGGCGACCCGGGCATATCGAAATCCTCGCGCAGGCCATTCACCAAATAGCGGGTGTAGCTGTCTGGCATCTTGTCGGGATGTGAACACATCACCACAAATCCAGGGGGACGGGTCTTGGCCTGAGTCATATAGCGCAGCTTGATCCGGCGGCCCTGGGGGGCTGGCGGCGGGTGCTGCTCCAGCATGGCCGTCAGCCAGCGGTTCAGTGCTGCTGTGGGTACACGACGGTTCCAAACGTCATGCGCACGCAGGATGGCAGCGCGCAGACGTTCCAGCCCCCGACCAGTCTTGGCAGATACGGTGATCAGCGGTGCGCCACGCAATTGCGGCAACAGACGATCAAAGGACTCTTTCAGATCGCGCAGCTTTTCCTGCTTGTTCTCTTCGATATCCCATTTGTTAACTGCGACAACGACGGCGCGGCCTTCGCGCTCGGCCAGATCAGCGATGCGCAGGTCCTGCTGTTCAAACGGAATGGCTGCGTCCAACAACACCACCACGACCTCGGCAAATTTTACGGCGCGCAGACCGTCGGACACCGAAAGCTTTTCCAGCTTTTCCTGCACCTTAGCCTTCTTGCGCATGCCCGCCGTGTCGAAAATCCGCATCGGGGTGCTGTCGCCATCGGGATCGGCCCAGTCAATCCGCAGGCTGATCGCATCGCGGGTGATACCAGCCTCGGGGCCGGTCAACAGGCGATCTTCGCCGATGATCTTGTTGATCAGTGTGGACTTTCCGGCATTTGGCCGCCCGACTACCGCAACCTGCAGCGGCTTGGCGGCTGTGATCAGCGGCGCCTCGCCCTCGCCGTCTTCGTCCAGTTCGATATCGGTTTGCGGGGCATCATCCTCGGCCTGCTCAGCCGCGGCATCTGCCAGCGGCATGAGTTGCGCATAAAGGTCTGTCATCCCCTCGCCGTGTTCACCCGACAGGCGCACGGGCTCACCCAGACCCAGATTATACGCCTCAAGCACACCCGCATCCGCCGCGCTTCCTTCGGCCTTGTTGGCGGCAAGGATCACATGTTTCGAGCGTTTGCGCAGGATCTCGGCGAACATCTCGTCCGTTGGGGTTAACCCCACCCGCGCGTCGATCATGAACAGGCAGACATCGGCCATATCCACCGCGCGTTCGGTCAGCCGACGCATCCGTCCCTGCAGGCTGTCATCAGTCGCGTCCTCAAGACCCGCTGTGTCGATTACGGTAAAGCGCAGATCGCCCAGACGCCCTTCGCCCTCGCGCAGGTCGCGCGTCACGCCGGGCTGGTCGTCGACCAGGGCCAAGCGTTTGCCCACAAGGCGGTTGAACAGAGTGGATTTGCCCACATTCGGGCGCCCCACGATGGCGAGGGTCAGCGACATGATACTCAACTTTCAAGACTCAGACGCGCCCTTTAGCGCATCTTGCGATCAACGGAAAGCGTGTAGATCACCTTTGGTCGAAACGACATACAACGTCTGCCCGGCCACTACCGGGGCCGTGGTGGCGCCGCCGGGAACCTCGACGCTGTTGACCAGCGTGCCGTCGACCGGGTTAAAGAATCGCAGGAAACCGTCATTCGACGCGACAACGATGCGCCCACCGGCCAGGATCGGGCCATAGTGCGCAACGATTGGACCACGGCGCTTGGGCTTGTCCTTGACAAAACCGGGCAAATCCTGCGCCCAGATGATCGAACCGTCTGCCCTGTTCAACCGGACCAACTGACTGCGGTCACTGATCAGAAACAGGCTATCACCCGCAGGCCATGCCGTATCCACAGCCCCCTCATCCGCCGTCCAGATTCGTTCGCCCGAGGTGGCGTTAAATGCCACGGTGCGGCCCGAGTGATTACCGATATAAATCGTATCGCCTACTACCATGGGTCCACCGGTCACATCCACGATCTGTGCGGCCGCACGCCCCCGACGCCCGCCCGCGACCGAAGCGTTCCAGCGCCCGATACCACCCTTGCGGAAAGACGCGGAAATATCGCCCGAACCAAAGGCAAAGACGGCAAACTCCTGTGCAATCACAGGGGCCGGAGCCCCCAGAACATTGCCCACGCTTGGCGTACCCTGAACTTGCCACGCGATGCGGCCGTCCTTGGTGTTCACGGCCCAGCCGGTTTCATCACCTGCTACCAGATACAACAAACCATCATTGACCAAAGGTGCGCCGTTTCCTGGGGCATTCAGGCGTTTTTGCCATTTGGTCGCCCCAGTTTTCGCATCCAACGCCGTCAGACGCCCAAACCCGGACGACACGTAAAGCACACCATTGGCATAGGCCAATCCGCCGCCGGTCGCGTCCGCGTCGCCATCATTGGCCGGGATAAGATTCTTGCTCCAGGCCACCTGTCCCTGCGGTGTAACCGCGGAAACGGTCGCGCCTGCATCCAGCGTATAAATCAGGCCACCGGCCACAACAGCTTCTGCGGTGATGCGACGCTTGCGCGAATCCCCATCCCCGATCGAGGTCGACCACACACGCTGAGGCGTCGCGCGCAGTGCCGCGTTGCCGGTGCGAAATGCGGGCGTCCCGGCGCTTTGCGACCAATTGGCGTTGGCTTTTTGCGCAGGCAGGCTGATCGGTTTCGAACCCTGGGTTACCAAAGTCACGTTGTCAGAGGTGGGCCGAATGTCTTCACGGGCACCTGGCAGGATGACCTCGGGTTCCTCACATGCGGCAAGAACACTCAGCGATAGGGCCGCAGCCGTCAATCCAATGCGGGAGAAAAGACTTGTCACCATGATACTCCGAACTCGCCTGTCATTCTAATTGCCGCCGGTTCAGCCCTGCTGGGCCACCAGTGGTTCCGGTTCGCCGCCAAGCGCGACAATCAGTTGCGCGGCGCGTTGCTGAAGGTCCACGCCAATCTCGGCGTCCTGCCGCATCGCCTGTAGACGCTCGATTGCTGCGTCCGCATTCCCCTCGGCGACATCAATCAGTGCAAGTTGTTCTTCGGCCAACAAGCGCAGCGGTGCGCCCGGCGCAGACAGCGCTTCGAACTGCTGACGGCGATCCGCCACGGGCAAAGTGTCACTTTGCAGCAGCAGAGCCTTGAATGTAGCAATCGCACGATAAATTTCCGGCAGATCACCCTGAACAGCGATGGCGTTCAGGCTGTCCACAGCCTCTTGCCGCGACCCGGCCTCAACCTGCGACGAAGACAACAACATGTTCAGAACCGCATCACCGCCGGGTGTTACCGCATCAATGCTGGCCAGGCTGCTTGCACGTTCGGCCGAGTCATTCTGCGCAAGCGCGCTGAGAATCTCGTCACCCAGCTTTTCAGCCTGACCGGTGGTACGGGCCTTGCGAACCTCGTTAAACGCGGCCCCGCCAACGATGAGAACCACGGCCAGAACGCCGATCCAGCCCCAACGACGCAGCAGCAGATACAGGCGATCACGGCGAACCTCTTCGGTCACCTCATCAATAAAACTGTCGACGTCGCTCATCCCTGCTCCCTGGGCTGTCACATTTTCTATGGCGCCATGTCATACCCCGGCGACCTTGCCAAGCCAAGGGCCGGAATTCGCACATTTTCGCGGCGTCACGCTGCCCTTGCGAAAAAAAGTGAACCGAACTATTCAGTTTAGTGTAGAAAACGCGCGTGCCTGCCCCCACTTTTAAACATGCACGCCGAAGGACAATCGGCAAAGAATTTTTAGAGAGGCCCCGTATGCGATTGATTTCATTCGTGAATGCGATTCTGGTGATTGCCGCATTATTCCTTTTGGTCTTTGAACGCGACGCATTGTTTGCATTTGCCGGTCGCGGCGACTCTGAAACAGATACGTCATCCGAAACAGAATCTGTATCCGATCCCCGGACGGCGCAGAATGCAATCGGTGTGGTCGTCTTGCGCTCTTCCGCACGGGAAATTGACAGCGCCGTGTTGTTGCGCGGCCAGACCAGAGCCAATCGCCAGGTCGAAGTTCTGGCCGAAACAACGTCGACCGTGATTTCGGAACCCAAGCGCAAGGGTGCGTTCGTCGAAGCGGGCGACCTGCTGTGCGAGCTGGACCCAGGCACCCGCCCCGCCAGCCTGGCCGAGGCTATGGCCGCCAAACTTGAAGCCGAAAGCCGCATCCCCGAGGCCGAAGCTCGCCTGGAAGAGGCGCATGCCCTGGTTGCTGAGGCGCAAATCAACCTGACGGCCGCACAGAAACTGTCGGAAACCGGGTTCGGGTCGGAAACGCGACGGATTTCCAGCGAAGCCGCGATGCGCTCTGCCGAAGCGGGCGTCAAAACCGCCGAGGCCGGATTGGAGGCCACTCGCGCCGGGATCGAAGCCGCCACTGCCGAGGTTAAAGCCGCCCAGCGCGAGATTGACCGTCAGACCATCGAAGCCCCATTCAAGGGCCTGCTGGAAAGCGATACCGCCGAACTGGGCAGCCTGATGCAGCCCGGATCGCTGTGTGCGACCGTGATTCAATTAGACCCGATCAAGCTGGTGGGGTTCGTGCCCGAAACGGATGTAAACAAGATCATCGTCGGTTCGGAAGCATCGGCGCGCCTGATCACGGGTCTTGAGGTCAAAGGCCGCGTAACTTTTCTGAGCAGGTCGGCGGATGAAACGACCCGCACCTTCGAAGTTGAAATCACCGTTCCAAACCCGGAACTGGCCATTCGCGATGGTCAGACGGCCAATATCCGTATAGCCGCCGACGGGGCAAAGGCCCATCTGCTGCCGCAATCCGCCCTGACCTTGAACAACGAAGGGCAGATCGGTGTGCGCACGGTCGGCGCTGACCAAATCGTGGAATTCATGCCGATTCTGCTATTGCGCGACACCGCAGAAGGCGTCTGGGTTGATGGGCTACCGGAAACCTCTGATGTCATTGTGATCGGCCAGGAATTCGTGACGCAAGGCGTTAAGGTCGAACCAACCTACCAGGAAGCTGCACAATGACAGGATTGGTTGCATGGGCCGCCCACAGGGCCCGTATGGTGTTGGCCTTCATCGCGATCTCGCTGATTGTCGGCGGGTTTGCATATGTCAGCCTGCCCAAAGAGGGTGAACCGGATATCGAAATCCCGGCGCTTTTCGTCTCGGTCCAATTTCCCGGCATTTCCGCTGAGGATTCTGAGAACCTTCTGATCAAGCCGATGGAGACCGAACTGGCAGATCTGGACGGTCTCAAGGAAATGACCGCCACTGCTGCCGAAGGGTATGCCGGTATCGCGCTGGAGTTCGAATTCGGCTGGGATAAGACCGCGATCATGGCGGATGTGCGCGACGCGATGAACAGCGCTCAGGCCGATTTCCCTGAAGGGGCTGAGCAGTATTCGCTTTTCGAGATTAACTTTTCGGAATTCCCTATCGTCATCGTCAACCTAACTGGCGCAGTCCCCGAGCGAACAATGGCGCGTATCGCCAAAGACTTGCAGGACGATCTTGAATCATTGGATTCAGTGCTTGAAGCCGGGATTGCGGGCAACCGAGACGAATTGCTCGAGGTGATTATCGATCCGCTCCGGCTAGAGGCTTATAACGTCTCGGCCGACGAATTGATCACAGTTGTCCAAAACAACAACCAGCTGATCGCTGCTGGTGAGGTGGATTCAGCACAAGGCACTTTCTCGGTCAAAATCCCGTCTTCATTCAAAACCGCTGAAGATGTCTACAGCCTACCCGTCAAGGTCAATGGCGACCGCGTGGTGACGATGGGTGAGCTTGCGCAGATCAACTATACTTTCGAAGACCGGGAAGGCACCGCGCGGTTTGACAACCAGTCCACGGTGGCACTTCAGGTGGTCAAACGCAAAGGCTACAACCTGATCGACACAGTGGACGACGTCAAAGCGACTCTTGCAGCAGCGCAAGAGAAATGGCCCGCCGAATTGCAGGCCGCCGTAGATGTTGGCACCTCGAACGACCAAAGCCGCATTGTCGATTCGATGGTGCGTCAGCTTGAAGGTTCGGTCCTAACCGCGATCGCGCTGGTGATGATCGTCGTTCTGGCCTCGCTGGGTACGCGCGCTGCGCTGTTGGTCGGGTTTGCAATCCCAACCTCGTTCCTGCTGAGCTTTGCTTTTCTTGCGGTCATGGGCGTCACCATCTCGAACATGGTGATGTTCGGGCTGATCCTTGCGGTGGGGATGCTGGTCGACGGTGCCATTGTTGTGGTTGAATACGCCGATAAGCGCATCAAAGAAGGCATCGGCCCGATGCACGCCTATGTCGAGGCGGCGCAGCGGATGTTCTGGCCCATCGTGTCCTCGACCGCGACGACACTGTGTGCCTTCCTGCCGATGCTGTTCTGGCCCGGCGTGCCCGGCGAATTCATGAAGATGCTGCCGATCACGTTGATCTTCGTTCTGTCCTCTTCGCTGATCGTGGCGCTGATCTACCTGCCGGTCGTCGGCGGCGTATCCGGACGAATGAGCCGCACGTTCGATCGAACTTCGAATTGGCTGCGCAGTGTGGCCCCGTGGTGGGTTCGCGCAATTATGGTCCCCCCATCGCTGTACATGATCTTCTTGGGCGCGATGCAGATGCTGAACCCTGACTATCTGCTGCCCGGGGGCGTGCTGTCGGGTGCCTTGCTGTTCGTCTTCGGTGGCTTTGCAGGGTCGGTGACCCTGAGTGCCGCCAAAATCGAGCGGCAAAAGGAAGAACGCGTCCACACAGCGCGTGAACACTCTGTGTTCGGTTATCTGATAAAGTTCCTGGTCGGCAACCCGGTCATGCCGCTCGTATCAATCATGGCAGTCGGTTTTTGCGTCTGGCAGGTGATGTCGTATTACGGAGAAAACAACCGCGGCGTTGAGTTTTTTGTCGAAACCGAACCAGAACAGGCCACCGCCTATGTCCGGGCCCGGGGCAACCTGTCATTGCAGGAAAAAGACGCGATGGTGCTGGCCGCCGAAGAGGTGATCGGGGCACACCCAGCCGTAACCAACGTGTTCGCTTTTGCCGGTGAAGGCGGCCTAAACCAGAACAACGGCGGCGCCGAAGCTCCGGCAGATACCGTCGGTCGTGTGCAGTTCGAAATCACTCCGTGGGAGGACCGCCCAACGCTGACCGAACCCGCGTTTTTCGGTCTGTTCGATCGCGAAATCATCGCCCCGGAGTACGACGGTGATTTCGTTCTAGACGAGTTGAATGCAGAACTTGCCAAACTGCCCGGTTTCATCGTGGAAATCCTGCCGCTGGAACAGGGTCCGGCCTCAGCTAAACCTGTACATCTGCGTATCAAAGGCGACGGTTGGGAGGAATTGACCACAGCGACCGAAGCCGCGCGGGCTGTGTTTGACGAAACGCCCGGTCTGATCAAGATCGAAGACACCATGCCCCTGCCCGGCATCGACTGGCAGATCGACGTGGACGTCGCCAAGGCCGGACGTTTCGGGGCTGATGTCGCCACGGTTGGCGCAATGGTACAGTTGGTCACCCGTGGCATTCTTCTCGGCGAGATGCGTCCGGACAACACCGATGAAGAAGTCGAGATTCGCGTGCGCCTGCCTGAACAGGACCGAGTTTTGTCCACATTGGATTCGCTCAAGGTCCGCACCCCTGACGGGCTAGTGCCGCTGTCCAACTTTGTCACCCGCCAACCGGTGGCCAAGCTGGCCGAGATCAACCGGATCGACCAGCAGCGTTACTATGACGTCAAAGCAGATGTCGAGCCGGGCCTGTCCAAGGTGGTAGTCGACGGCCCTGACGGAACCGAACAGCGACTGGCCGTTGTGCGTGCGGTCGAAGAAGGCGCGGAACCCAACGGGACAACCATCACCAGCTCCGATGGCACGGTATTTGAGCTGTTCCAACTAACCGGTGCCGAAACCGTCGAGGACCTGCGCACAGCTATTGCGGAAGAAGGGGCGCGGTTCGCGCTGGTCAATCCGAATGAACGGATCGCAGTGCTGACGGAATGGCTGAACACCAGCCCCTTCTCGAACACGATTGCCTGGGAGTGGACCGGCGATCAGGAGGATCAAGAGGAATCCGGGGCCTTCCTGCAAAGCGCTTTCCTGGGTGCTTTGGGCCTGATGTTCGTGATCCTGCTGGCGCAGTTCAACTCGTTCTACAACTCGGTACTGGTGCTGCTGGCGGTTGTACTGTCGACCACCGGGGTTCTGATCGGGATGATCGTTATGGGGCAACCGTTCTCGATCATCATGACCGGCACGGGCATCGTGGCGCTGGCAGGGATCGTGGTGAACAACAACATTGTTCTGATCGACACCTATCAGGAATACAGCCGCTATATGCCCCGGATCGAAGCCATCATCCGCACGGCTGAGGCGCGTATCCGTCCGGTTCTTCTGACCACATTGACCACGATGGCTGGTCTGACACCCATGATGTTCGGCCTGTCGCTGGACTTCATCAATGGTGGTTATTCGATCAACAGCCCCACCGCGTTGTGGTGGAAGCAGCTGGCCACGGCGGTGGTCTTCGGATTGGGCATTGCGACGGTTCTGACGCTGATCGTGACGCCTTCACTGTTGGCGTTGCGCGTTTGGGTTTCGACCTACACGATATGGCTGGGCCGGGCACTGGCGCGCACGACGTCCGGTCGATCCAGCCAATTGGCGCAGGATATGGCGATTGGCAAAGCCGTCCGTCAGGCACAAGCGACCGAGGTGGTCTGGGGCGACGAAACGCCCCCTGCGTCCAAAGATGCCCAAGCGCCCGAACATCCGCCGGGATCACCCCTAAAAGCGGCAGAATAAAAGAATGGCGAGCCCAACGGTTCGCCATTTTTCGTTTCAGACAGGCTTAGTCAGTAAAGACGTATTCACCCAGATCGCACAGGTCTACGCCGTAATCCTCGGCGCTGGACCCGTCGGAAAACGCGCCGCGAATATCATAGACGCAGGTGGTCAGACCGTCAGCAACCAACACGTCTGCTTCGTATCCCGGCGCGATGTAATCGCCTTGCAGCAAGTTTGCTTCCCATTCATTGGACGCACTTGCCGAGACATTGAGTTCGACCAGATCGACGCTGCTTTCATTACCCAGCAAAAATACCAGATCCTCGGCGGAGGCGGTCGACGCGAACAGCGACGCCAGAACGATCGGCGCAGCAAAGAACTTCTTCATTAGTGTTTCCCTGATTTATTGCCCAACACCACTCGGTTGGTACTGCCGTCATAACGGAGCAATATCATCGGTCAATCGGCAATCACCCACAGTCAGAGTGCTGGTCGTAGCGCAAGACTTAGTTGCAACAAATCTTGTCAGAAGGAGCGGGTCACTTGGACAGACGTGTCCATTTCTGGTGCCCGCACACAACATGCTCGCATCCGCGCACGGTCAGGGTGTCTCCGCTCAACGTCATTTGCGGCACCACATCCACATTGACCATGGGAATCCAGAAATCACCGCCGCCATATTTGCCGCCCCCTTCGCTGGCCACATCCCAGAATAGCTTTTTGCCGATGTTGGGGGTCTGCACCTCTTTCCCAGATTTGTCATAGGCCGATTGTATCTGACCACAGAACTTGTCTCCGCAGGCAGATATCTGGATATGCGAAATCAGGTTCTTGCGATCCGGTTCGGTTTTCCAGACACCGACAATGGGATCAGCCGCCGCCATCACTGGCATCAGCACGGCAATAACGACCGGAACAACAGAGGTTCTTTTCAATCTGCGCATCAAACCAACTCCTCCAAAAACCCATTCAGTATATCACATAGTCCAGTCGGAGGCCGGTTTCGGTTCAGGCAGCCTGCGCATCCGATTGCTGACGGCTCCACAGTTGCGCATAACGACCCTCGCGTTGCAGCAGCTCATCATGAGTGCCCTGCTCCAATATCTCGCCTTGCTCTAAAACAACGATACGGTCGGCCTCGGCGATGGTGCTGAGACGATGCGCGATGGTCAGAACCGTACGCCCCTCTCCGGCCCGCGCCAAAGCATCCTTGATGTCCTGCTCGGTGTCTGTATCCAGTGCCGAGGTCGCCTCGTCCAGCAGCAGGATAGGCGGGTTCTTCAACAGCGTGCGCGCAATGCCGACACGCTGTTTTTCACCACCTGACAGCTTGAGGCCACGTTCACCGACCTTGGTGTCATACCCTTCAGGCAGCGTTACAATGAATTCGTGAATCTGGGCTGCCTTGGCTGCGGCTTCGACCTCTTCCTGAGTGGCGCCATCGCGGCCGTAGGCGATGTTGTAACGGATCGTATCGTTGAACAGCACCGTATCCTGTGGCACCACGCCGATGGCGGCATGCAGACTGTTAAGGGTCACGTCGCGCACATCCTGCCCGTCGATCCTCAAAGCTCCGCCGGTCACGTCATAGAATCGGAACAGCAGCCGTCCGATGGTGGATTTGCCCGAGCCGGTAGCCCCGACGATAGCCACGGTCTGCCCCGCCGGAACGGTCAGTGAGATGCCCTTGAGGATTTCACGATCCGCATCATACCCAAACCGCACGTTGTCCAGCGTCACCTCGCCGCCATTGATCGCAAGGTTCGGCGCGCAGGGCTTGTCTGTTACCTCGGTAGGTTGTTCCAGCAGATCAAACATCTGCCCCATATCGACCAGCGATTGACGGATTTCACGATACACCGTGCCCAGAAAGTTCAACGGCACGGTGATCTGGATCATGTAGGCGTTGACCATGACAAAATCACCCACGGTCAGCGTACCATTCTGCACACCGATGGCGGCCAGAACCATCACGCCGATCAGTCCGCAGGTGATCAGAAAAGACTGCCCGAAATTCAGGAAGGCCAGCGAATAAGCCGTTTTCAGCGCCGCGCCAGCATAGGCTTTCATCGAGACATCGTAGCGTTCAGCTTCGCGCTGTTCAGCGTTGAAATATTTGACAGTTTCAAAATTCAGTAGACTATCGATAGCGCGCTGGTTGGCCTCAGTATCCTGATCGTTCATCTCGCGCCGCAATTTAACGCGCCACTCAGTCACCGCGAAGGTGAACCAGATATAAAGCGCAATTGTCACCGCCACGACGACCAGATACCACACATCGAACAGCCACATCAGGATGATCGCGACCAGCAGCAATTCCAGGATCAGCGGTCCGATGGAAAACAACAGGAACCGTAGCAGGAATTCTACGCCCTTCACGCCGCGCTCGATGATCCGGCTGAGGCCGCCGGTTCGGCGCGTCACGTGATAGCGCATCGACAATTGATGAATGTGCCGGAAGGTTTCCAGCGCCAGCGCCCGCAACGCCCGCTGCCCGACCGGGGCAAAAGCCGCATCGCGCAACTGCTGAAATCCCACGGTCATCATCCGTGCAATACCGTAGGCTACGGTTAATCCTACCGCACCCAGCGCCAGGGGCGGCACGCCCTCACCGGCTAGACCGTCGACCGCGCCCTTGTACAAAATTGGCGTGTAAACCGCGATTAGCTTGGCCAGAACCAACATTCCCATTGCCAACACAACACGGCGTTTGACCCAAGGTTCGTCCTCGGGCCAGAGGTATGGTGATACCTTGCGGATCGTGCGCCAACCTGAGCGGCGCTCGTTCGTTTCTGGCATATCGTCTGAATGCATCGGGGCTGATCGTCTCATCACGTTCCTGGTCTGCGGTCAGAGATAGCCCCCCGCCCCCGCAGGGGCCAGAGGCTAAAGCTTATTCGGGGATCGTGAAGATCTGCCCGGGATAGATCAGGTCCGGGTCACGAATAGCAGCCCGGTTGGCCTCGAACAGCTTCACATAAAGAACACCGTCGCCAAACCGTTCGCGGGAAATGGCCCAGAGCGTGTCACCCTTCTGCACAGTGACCGACCGGATCGGCGGGGCATCCTCTGCTGCCTCGGGGCTATCCGTCGCCTCGGCGGCGCGCAGCACTTCGGTGGCCTCACGTTTGAATGGCGTTTCAATACGGCTAACGACGGTACCATCCGGTGCAATCTCGTCAGCGCGCAGGGTGTAGACGCCGGGTTCGACCCCGTCCAACTCGCTGCGCCATTTGCCGTCATCGGCCGGGGACAGATCATCGACCAGCCGGTTGTCCAAATACAGGCGCACAGCCGATCCATCCGGTACCCGGCCTGTCAGTTCAACCTCGCCAGCATCGGAATACCCAATGGTGTCGAGTGCGATCTGTTCCGGTTCCTGCGGTTGGCTTGTTGGACCTTGCACCAGTTCAACCCCGTCCTCCCCAGACCGCAGGATAGCGACCTGTTGGTCCGGCGTGTCCTCAGCCTGAGCCTCGGCAACCTGTTCCGTTTGATCTTCGGACGACGGCGCGTCAGTTTCAGCCGTTTCGGAAGAGGGCAAGTCAGTGGAAACTGTGTCGGTCGACGCCGCCTGATCCGTTTCGGTTGCCTGCGCCACTTCGGGTTCTTGCGTTGCATCGTCAGCAGTATCCGCGACAGAAACAGCGTCATCCGCAGCTTCAGGTTCGGGCAGTGCAGCAATCACGTAGTCGTCCGAGCGCACCGGTTGATCGCCCTGCGTCTCCAACGTCAAACCGCGCGCTGTATCGGCGAATGGAATCGAAACGAATTCGGCAAACTGACCGCTAGGATCGACCGTGAAACTATGCACCGCTTCTCCGTCCAGCAGCACGTTGACCTCGGAACCCGGTTCGGCAGAACCTGACAGAACCGTATTGCCGTCCGATTCAACAAAAATTTGATCCAACAGCGGTTTCACAGGCGGCTCAGCTTGGGCTGTCTCTTCCTCAGCCGGTGTTTCAGGCACCGCCTCTTCGGCAGCAGGTGGGGTCGCAGCCTCGACGCTTTGCTCATCTTCTGCGGCAGGTGGTGTGGAACTTTCGGCAGGTTGCTCAGCGGGCTCAGCGCTGTCCTCCTGGGTCTGAACTGCGACTTCGACCTCTGGTGCCGGTTCTTCCGAGTCCCCCCCGACCATACCGGACCAGTACAATCCACCCGCTCCGATTAAAACTGCGATACCGGCGATCACCCCCCAGGTGAAGGTGCCAGAGCTTCCGCTTCCCGACTCGGCGTTCATTCTTTTCCTTTCACTCCGCAGCGCAAGTGCCGTGCCTTCAACACATTCTGCCCGGCGGTTGAGCCAATCTATCAATCCCGCTATCAGGGGTCAAAAGCCCAGGCACAACCCCGGAGAGCGTTCACGATGTCTCAGAAATCTGTTTGTGTGTATTGCGGGTCACGCAATGGCGCAAATTCCGCCTATTCCGAAGCCGCAAGGGCCTTCGGAACGATGCTGGCACAAGAAGGCTGGCGTTTGGTCTATGGCGCCGGGGATGTCGGCCTGATGGGCGAAGTTGCCCGTGCTGCGCAATCCGCTGGCGGCGACACATTCGGCGTGATCCCCGTTCACCTGCTGAAACGCGAGGTCGGCAAAACCGACCTGACCCGCTTTGTGGTCACCGAAACGATGCACGAGCGCAAAAAGGTCATGATCATGAATGCAGATGCTGTGGTCGTGCTTCCGGGCGGCCCGGGGTCGCTGGATGAGCTGTTCGAGGCGCTGACATGGCGGCAGCTGGGCCTGCATGACAAACCCATTCTGGTCATGAATGTGGGTGGCTACTGGGACGCGCTGCACGAGCTGGTGCAGCGCGTCATCGGTCAGGGGTTCGCGGATGAGTCGTTGGCGGATTACATCACTTGGGTTGATGATCCGGCCTCGGCGATGTCGACACTGCGCGGGTTCCTGACCTGACCGGTGGACGGACGGCTGAGACCGCCCACCGGGGGACAAATCGGTCAAACTGCCGGGTTCAGGCGGCTGGTCAGAAGCTTTTCGACCTTGTGCATTGGGTGGTTGGTCAGGGTCTTGTCCACCTCAGCCACGACCTTGGCAAGTACCTCGCTGTGCAGGCGACGGCGCAGCAGGCCCAGCACATGCGGGCTGGCAACCAGAACCAACCGATTGAAGGCCCCTTTCAATCCCTTACGGTTTAGAAGATTGGCAACATCCTGCACGAAAAGGGATTTGGCGTGGGTTTTCCAGTTCGGCTCTTCAACCGACGATTTCTGGTTCGGCCCGGTATCAAAGCGCCGCCCGGCCCGGTCGGTGGGTCGGCTAACCCCATCCTGTTCTTCCACCGAAACAACCACCAGATTGGGGTCTTCGGCATCGGTGATGTTCTCGACGAACAACGCCTTTTCCCCATCGGCAATAACAACCCAGGTTCCCTGTTCAAGTGCGACCATCGTGATCTCCTGTCATGTTTCTACGGCCATCCCTCAATTAACAGGCATAGGTTTACCCCGACGCAACCATAGGTTTCCGGCGCGTTGCCTGTGCATTTTCATATGGTTAGCGGTTCTCTCCCTCCGCCACACCCAAGGTAGGCACTGCGAGGTTGCGTGCAAACCCGTCTCAGTATGAAACTTTGTTCATAGGCGGGTTTTCTCCTGTCAGGCTGACAGTTCGATCACCGTGATCTCGGGCGTTACCCCAAAGCGCACGGGCAGGATCGAACACCCGATCCCACCAGACACGACCAAATCGCGCCCGTCTTCGTGTACATGCCCATAAGCATAACGATTGCCGTACTTGGACGGCACCACCGGCGACCAACCAAACAGCCGCACCTGCCCACCATGCGTGTGGCCGGACAAAGTCAGCGCCACATTTTCCGGGATGTCGGGGAAGATATCAGGCTCATGCGCCATCATTACCACGGGCGCGTCGTCGGTCACTTGCGCCATGGTTCCCGGCAGATCATCCAGACCCACAAGCTTGCCATTGCGTCTGAAGGCAAGTTGATCCTCAAGCCCGGCCAGCCAGATGCCCAAATCGTCCAGGCGCATTGCCTCGTTGGACAGCACTGTGATGCCCTGCCCCTGAAACGCGGTGGCGAATTTGTTCGGCCCACCGCCACGCCGTTGGGCATCCTCATCATCCCACCAGTCGTGGTTTCCGAGAACAGCATAAACTCCGCTGCGCGCCTCAAGCTGTCCAAGAACCGGAGCCAGATCTTCAGCTTCGACTTTAGCGGTGATGCCGTCGTAGTGACCCGCGTAATCCCCCAACAGCAAGACCAGATCGGGGGCCAGTGCATTGGTACGCCGCACTACCTGCCGGACACGATCAAGGCCGACATAAGGCTCACCAACGTGCAGATCGGACAGAACCGCGATCCGTAGCGGCTGCGCTGTCCAATCCTTGCGCCGCACGCGCCACTTGCGCACGCGCAATCGCAGCGAGGGCTCGATAAAAAACCCATAGGCTGCAACAAACAGGCCTGCCAGCGTGGTCGCCAGCAGGCCCTTTATGAACCTTCTGCGGTTCAAGGATTACATCCGCGATGCAACGTTTTCCCAGTTCACCAGATTGTCGAGGAAGTTCGACAGGTAAGCCGGGCGTTTGTTGCGGAAATCGATGTAATACGAGTGCTCCCAGACGTCACAACCCAGCAGCGCTGTCTGACCAAAACACAGCGGGTTCACGCCGTTTTCGGTCTTGGTTACAGCCAGCGAACCGTCCGCGTTCTTGACCAGCCACGCCCAGCCCGAACCGAACTGACCAGCACCAGCAGCGCTGAACTGCGACTTGAATTCGTCAACCGAGCCAAAGCTCTCTGTCAGGGCTTTTTCCAACTCACCAGGCATGGCGTTGCCTCCGGGGCCCATCATTTCCCAGAACTGGTTGTGGTTCCACAGTTGGCTGATGTTGTTGAAGATGCCGTTCTGCGCGACTGCGTTTGCGTCGTAGGTGCCAACGATGATCTCTTCCAGCGATTTGCCGTCCCACTCGGTTCCGGCGATCAGCTTGTTGCCGTTGTCGACATATGCCTTGTGGTGCAGATCGTGGTGATATTCCAGCGTTTCTGCGGACATTCCCTTGGCTGCCAGCGCGTCATGTGCATAAGGAAGATCAGGAAGTTCAAAAGCCATGTCGGCCCCCTGTTATAAATGTAAGTTGCGGTTCCCAAGGTTAAATGCTTTGACAGTCGCCATAGGTCAAGGCCCGTGACAATAAAACCCGGAGGTCCGCGATGCTGACACAGGCGCGCAAGATGTTTTACCGCGCCCGCGGGTACTATGCAGGCAGCCTGAATGGCGAGCCGTTTCATCTGGACCCCTATCATTCGAAATTCTGGCGCAAAGCCTCAGCCGGTGCGTGGGAGCCCGAAACTTTCGCCATTCTCGACGAATATCTCTCGTCCGACAGCGACTATCTGGATATCGGCGCCTGGATCGGCCCCACCGTGCTTTACGGTGCCCGCCGCGCCCGGCACGTGTGGTGTTTTGAGCCCGATCCGACTGCATTTAGGTATCTGGCGTGGAATCTGGACCTGAACGACATCCACAACGTGTCGGCCTTTGGGGTGGCGCTGTCCAACCAGTTCGGCGTGGCCCGCATGGCCTCGGTACGCGGCGAGCCGGGCGATTCTACCAGTTCCTTACTGCATGACGGCACGCATGGCAGCGACGCCCTGACAATTGCATGGGATCAGTTTGAGGCCGCAAATGACCTGTCCGGCGTATCTCTGGTCAAAATGGATATCGAAGGGGCCGAATATTTCGTATTGCCCACTCTGATTGCCTGGTTGAAGAAACAGCGCCCCGCCCTGCTGCTATCACTGCACGCCCCGCTGTTGGCAACGGATAATCGATTGGAGAAGACGAAAAACCTGTTGGATCTTTTGAGTTTCTATTCCGCGGTCGCTGACGAAAACTCCCAACCAATTACAGCGGAACAACTATTGAATCCGAACGCTCTTGCGCAATACAAAACACTGTTGTTGCGCAATTGACAGTATCCCAAAAACGTTCTGAATAACTGCCTGGAACCTCTTGTTCTTTCTGCCCGTTTTTGAAATTTCCTGTACCCGGATACAAGGAAATCGGAAAAAAATGAAATTTCTCAGCATTGTTGCTTTGGCCGCATTTTTTGCACACGGCGCCATGGCGGAAACAGTTACCTACAATTGCAAAATGACCAAACAGGACAGCCACGGCTGGATCGCGCGGAGCTATGCCTTTCAAGTGGACGCCGAAGACGGCTGGGCAAAGGTAGCGAGCAGACCTGAATGGATCGACACTAAATACAAAAGCCGTGGTAACAAGGGTGTTCGGATGGTCTGGACCGAAACACGACGCGCTTCTGCCGGTGGTAATTTGCGTGTCAAGTATCAGGCAAACCTAAATCCCGCTGATAACAGCCTCAAAGTTCGTATGTCTTTCGTCAGTACAAACGCCGCTAACAAGCCTTACGGTCTTGGCACTTGCAGCGTTGAAAGTTAAAAAAAAATCCCCGGAATTTCCGGGGATTTTCTTTTTTCGAGTATACAAAACCAGCGAGCTTGCAGAACTCAGGAAGCGTAAAGCGACTCGATCGTGTTTACTGAACACTCCCCAAAACCCGATGGCCGGTTCAGCACATTGGCTTGCGGAAATCTTGCGATCATGTCCAGGCGCTGTTTTTCCGGGTTCAGTGTGGCTGTATAACTTACATACGCAAGCCCGCTATTTCTGGCGGGAATTTTCATTTTCCACATGAGCCTGTATTCGCCCTTGCGGGTTGTTTTGAATTTCACATCTTTGGGCTGCTTATCCTCATAGTGATGAATGTAGGCGTCATAAGCCCGCGCACGCTTGTTTTCCGCATCAACACTCAGGATCACACGCTCGGCGATCCATCCTTCTTCCATCCGGTGCAAGTTGCAGTCATAGGTGACGACTTCAGCTTTCGCTGTGGTTGCAGCCAAGGTCAAAGCCAAGGCGGCTATCGCTTTCTTCATCTTCTTACGCTTTCAAATTTTACCAATAACACTATAGCTTGCAGCCTTATCCCACTTAAAATTCAATACAATCTTAAGGGGAGACTGCCTTTGAGCCTCTCTCATAAAAGGGCATCAAAATGTTGCGCAAGATGAAAAAGAAAATAGCCGCCTTTTTTTGGGAAAGGCGGCTGTTATTTGTAACTTTTCTGCGGGGTTTATGAGGTCAATAAAACCCAACCTCACTGCCTGGCTGCGCCGCAACCTTGAGCAGTTTGAACACGTAATCCGCAGCCGACCGGAAACAGACAACACGGAAGGTCTCGGCGTCGTCCATCCAGAACGCCCCTGCCACCTGCGCCAAGCGCGAGCGGCGGATTTGGCCAGGTTGGAACGCCTCGACCGACAGATCGACCGGGGCCAATTTGCCAACCACCTCGCGCGCGCCGGCGCCCGAGATGCGGAATACGGCCCGCGCGTCCGAGACATTGACCGCCAACGCGTGTGTGCCGCTAAGCGCGTTTGCCATTGCGGCCAACTTGGCCTCCACCTCGGCATACGGCACTAGCACCAGCAATTCGTCCGTGGACATCCAGCAAACGCCGGTGTCGCCATTGACCAGAGATTCACGCTGGCCGGGTACTTTTTGGCCTGTGGCATCCTTAACCGCTTTGACCAGCACCTTATCGGACAGGTCGCCCCGCAGGGTGATCATACCCTGCAGGCCACATTCCTCGACTTTGACAATACCGTCATAGCCGGCGTGATTCAGTGCGCTGATGGGTTCAGACATTCTGCTTCTCCCCGTCTTTGTCATAGAAGATCGGGTCCACGATCTTGGCTTTATAGGTTTTGCCGTCGGTACCCGGGAACTCGACGATCTCACCCATCCGGTCGGGTCCGTGCTTGATCAAGCCCATGGCGATGCCTTTGCCCAGATTGGCCGAGTAATAGGTCGAGGTAACGCGACCGATCATATTACGCTGACCGTTGGCGTTGACGCCGTCGCCTACTGCGTAAGCACCGTCGGGAATAACGGAACCATCCACAGTCTCAAGCCCCACCAGTTTCCAGCGGTCCGGATCGGCCATATGGGTGCGCGAATGGGCGCGTTTGCCGAGGTAGTCCTCTTTCTTCTTGGACAGTGCCCAGTGCAGCCCCAGATCTTGGGGGATCACGGTGCCATCGGTCTCATCCCCGATCATGATAAAGCCCTTCTCGGCCCGCAGAATGTGCAGACATTCGGTGCCATAAGGCATCACTCCGAACTCCTGCCCTGCCTCGACCAGAGCATCCCAGAACGCCTGCCCCTGAGACGCAGGAACGGCGATCTCATAGGACAGCTCGCCCGAAAATGAGATGCGATAGGCACGGCAGTCGAAGTCGCCGATCTTGCCATCGCGCCACTCCATGAACGGCAGCGCCTCTTTGGACACATCCATGCCGCCCAGCTTCTCCAATACCTTGCGGGCGTTGGGGCCGACAACGGCCACCTGAGCGTATTGCTCGGTCACGTTGGCGACATAAACTTTCCAGTCCCACCATTCGGTCTGCAGCCATTCTTCCATATGGCCGTGGATACGTTCCGCTCCGCCGGTGGTTGTGTGGCACAGCCATGTGTCCTCATCGATGCGGGCAACAACGCCATCGTCGATCAGAAAGCCGTTTTCCGAGCACATCAGGCCATAGCGGCATTTGCCGACCTTCAGCGTGGACATCATGTTGGTGTACATCATGTCCAGGAACTTGCCTGCGTCCGGGCCTTTGACGATCAGCTTGCCCAGCGTCGATGCGTCCAGCAGGCCGAGGTTTTCGCGCGTATTCTTGACCTCGCGATTCACCGCGTCATGTACGGATTCACCGGGGCGGACATAAGCATAGGTCCGGCGCCAGTGGCCGACTGGTTCCCAATCCGCGCCGTTCTTGTCGTGCCAGTCATGCATCGGGGTTTGACGGATCGGTTGGAACACGTCGCCCCGCGCTTCGCCGCCAATCGACCCCATCGAGATCGGAGTATACGGTGGACGGAATGTGGTGGTGCCAACTTTCGGAATTTCGGACTCCAACGCATCAGCAAGGATCGCCAGACCGTTGATATTACTCAACTTACCCTGATCCGTTGCCATACCCAGCGTCGTGTAGCGCTTGGTGTGTTCAACGCTTTCATAGCCTTCACGCGCCGCCAGTTGGACGTCGGACACTTTGACGTCGTTCTGGAAATCCAGCCAGGACTTCATGCGCAGTTGAATCTCGGCATTGGCGGGCATCAGCCAGACCGGCTCCATCGCGGCCTCGGCCGTGGTTTCAACCTTCGGCGCGTCGGCTGTTTTGGGTTTGAAACCCGCGCCATTGGCTGCGGCCTCACCTGCGGTTTGTGCGTCAGCCAGAACATCGCTCAGCGCCAGCGGGCCGTTGGCGGAACCGGCAGCTACGACAAAGCCCTCGCCATTCGCGCCCAGCGGTGGACGTTCGGGGTCAGGACGGAAATGGGCGTTCGCGTCGTCCCAGATCAGTTTGCCACCGCAATGCGACCACAAATGAACGACCGGAGACCAGCCACCCGACATGGCAACTGCATCGCACTCAACTTCTTCGCGAGCGCCACCGATACCTTCCTGATTGCAGATCGCGACCTTTTTGACGCGCTTGCCACCTTTGACTTTGGCGACGGCTTTTCCGGGGTCCACCCGGATACCGAGCTGACGCGCCTCTTCGGCCATCGGGCCCGCAGCGGCACGTGCATCTATCACGCGCAGGACGTCCACTCCGGCCTGTTTCAGGATGATCGCGGTGCGATACCCATCATCATTGTTGGTGGCAACGATCACGCGCTCGCCCGGGGTGACACCCCAGTTCACCACATAGTCGCGCATGGCCGAAGCGAGCATCACACCCGGAACATCGTTGCCCGCGAAAGACAGCGGACGTTCAATTGCACCGGTTGCGGTCACAACCTGCTTGGCACGGATGCGCCACAGGCGGTGGCGTGGGCCCTGAATGCCCGGAGTATGGTCAGTCAGACGCTCATATCCCAGCACATATCCGTGGTCATAGACACCCGCGCCCATGCAGCGCAATCGCATGGTAACGTTGTCCATTGTTTCCAGTTCGGAAACCAATTGATCCACGAACTTATCCACAGGTGCGCCATCAACGGTGCCCCCATCGACCGGAGCGCGACCGCCCCAGTGTGCCGTTTGTTCGATCAGCATCACCTTGGCGCCGGACGCACCCGCCGCCTTTGCGGCCTGCAGACCAGCCACACCACCGCCGATTATCAGAACATCGGTGAAGGCATAAAAATGCTCATAGGTGTCCGCGTCGCGGTTGTCTTTGTCGGGCGCTTTGCCCAGACCGGCCGACTGGCGGATGAACGGCTCATAAACGTGTTTCCAGAACGGCTTGGGGTGGATGAACATCTTGTAGTAGAAGCCAGCCGGCAGAAAGCGAGACAGATGCGTGTTCACCGCCCCGATGTCGAATTCAAGGTTCGGCCAGTGGTTCTGTGAAATCGCGGTCAGACCGTTGAACAACTCGGTCGTGGTGGCGCGCTGGTTCGGCTCGAACCGGTTGCCCTGCCCCAGACCGACCAGTGCGTTCGGCTCTTCCGCGCCACTGGCGACAACGCCGCGCGGGCGGTGATACTTGAACGACCGGCCCATCATCATCTGATCATTGGCCAGCAGGGCCGAGGCGAGCGTATCGCCCTCGTACCCCTGCATCGAGGTGCCGTTGAAGGTAAAGGTGACCTGTTTCGACCGGTCAATCAGCCGGCCTTGTTTTGCGAGACGGGTGCTCATGTTGCGGACCTTTCGCAGGCGGAATTACGGGTGGTGACGCGGGTCATTCGAACTCTCTCCAAGTCCAGCCGGGGCGCTTGGCCGAGATGGCATCCTTAATCTCTTTCGGAGGTTCGGTGACCTGTGCGGAATACGTGCCAAACACCTCAAGAGTCTGGGTACAGCGCGCGGCGTGGAACCACTTGCCACAGCCATTTGCGTGGCGCCAGCGTTCCAAATGGACGCCTTTGGGGTTTTCGCGCATGAACAGGTAGTCGTGGAACTCGTCATCCGACGAGCCCGGACCGAAACGCTTCAGATGCGCCTCGCCACCAGCGGCCAGTTCGGTTTCTTCGGCGTCGACGCCGCAATACGGGCAATTCAGGATCAGCATGTGTTCATCCTTTTGGCGGTCGGTCGGCACAATGGCCGACCTGAATTCTGTTTGTGGGCAACCTCGAGCAGCGCCCTTAGTGCGCCACCCCGGCGGCAACGCTTTCGTCGATGAAGCGGCCCTCTTTGAAACGGTCCAGCGAAAACGCTTCGGTCAGCGGCGAATGGCCGGTGGCCATCAACTGCGCCATCCCCCAGCCGGACCCCGGGATTGCCTTGAAGCCACCTGTGCCCCAACCACCGTTGATGAAGCAGCCTTGTAGCGGCGTCTTCGACAGGATGGGCGAGCGGTCACCGGTCATATCCACGATACCACCCCACTGGCGCAGCATCTTCAGACGCGAAATCATCGGGAAGGTCTCGACCAGCGCGCGGACGGTTTCCTCGATATGGTGGAAGGACCCGCGCTGAGTGAAGTTGTTATAGGCATCAGTACCGCCACCAATCACCATCTCACCCTTGTCGGACTGAGACATGTAACCGTGCACGGTGTTGGCCATCACGACCACGTCCATGCAAGGCTTGATCGGCTCGGAGACCAGCGCTTGCAGGGCGATCGCCTCAAGCGGAAGACGGAAGCCTGCCATCTCGGCCAGCTGACCTGAATGGCCTGCGACCACGATGCCCAGTTTTTCGCAGTCAATCGCGCCTTTGGTGGTATCTACGCCAACGACACGGCCGTCCTGAGAACGCACACCTGTGACTTCGCATTGCTGGATGATGTCCATGCCCATGGCCGAACACGCGCGGGCATAGCCCCACGCCACAGCATCGTGCCGCGCGGTGCCACCGCGTTCTTGCCACAGAGCCCCCAGAACCGGATAGCGCGGACCGTCAATATTGATGATCGGGACCAGCTGTTTCACACGCTCTGGCCCAATCCACTCGGTCTGCACGCCCTGCAGCGCATTGGCATGGGCGGTGCGCTGATAACCACGGATTTCGTGCTGTGTCTGCGCCAGCATCATCACACCGCGGGGGCTGAACATGATGTTATAGTTCAGGTCCTGACTCAGGTCCTCATAGAGGCCACGCGCCTTTTCATAGATCGCCGCCGACGGATCCTGCAGATAGTTCGACCGGATGATGGTTGTATTCCGACCTGTATTGCCACCACCCAACCAGCCTTTTTCGATCACGGCGACGTTCTGGATGCCGTAATTCTTGCCAAGATAATAGGCGGTCGCCAGACCATGCCCCCCTGCGCCGACGATTATAACGTCGTACCGCTTTTTCGGTTCGGGCGAGCGCCACGCGCGCTCCCATCCGGTGTGATAGCGCAGGGCCTCCCGCGCCACAGCAAAGGCTGAGTAGTGTTTCATGAGCGAATCCATCCGGTTCGGTGATTGGCGCAGATATGCCGTGCGCGAACACTTTACCCCTGCCGCACAGCGCCACAATATCGAACTATTGCGACATCCGCCCTTTTATTGCGACATGACGTCCTCTCGCGGCCATTTGTCCCTTTTGTCGCCCCGCCGAGAGGTCTAAGTCAGGGCAGCCATATCGGAGAAACCATGTCGTTCCTGGTCGTCACCATTCTAACCGCACTGCTGATTGCCCTGTTCCTGGGCTTTTCCCTGCTCCGCAGCCGCAAAACACGTGAGCCTGCGGCGGCATATGATCTGCGTGTCTATCGCGAGCAGCTGGCGGGCGTGGACAAGGATCTGGCCCGTGGCGTTATCGGCGAGGCCGACGCAGACCGGGTCCGCACGGAAATCTCACGCCGCATTCTGGCCGCCGACGCGCAGATGCAGGCCGGGGTTGATCGCGCCGGACCTCCTCGCTGGGCCAGCGTTACCGCCTTTGCTGTCATCGCGCTTGTCGTCGTGGGCGGTGCGATCTGGATGTATCGCCAGATGGGTGCCGCGGGGCTGCCGGATCAGCCCTTGTCGCTGCGGCTGGAGCAAGCCGAAACTCTGCGTGCCGAACGCCCCAGCCAGGCCGAAGCCGAAGCAGCCGCCCCGCCCGCACAATTGCCGCAGCTGGATGAGAGTTATGCCAATCTTCTGAATCAGTTGCGCGAGACTGTTGCAGCACGCCCCGATGATCTGCAAGGCCATATCCTGCTGGCTCAACACGAGGCGAATGCAGGCAATTTTCCCGCCGCTTACGCAGCCCAGCAACGTGTGATCGAGCTGTCTGGCGACGATATCCCCGCCGATGCCTTTTCCCATCTGGCCGAGATGATGATCCTGTCCGTGGGCGGCTATGTTTCGCCCGAGGCCGAAGAGGCATTGAGGCAGGCGCTGAAACGCGACCCGCGCCATGGGCCGGCGCAATACTATCTAGGGCAGATGATGGTGCAGATCGGACGCCCCGACGTTGGATACCGGGTCTGGGTCGATGCCCTCCGCGATGCCCCTGTCGGCGCGCCATGGGCCGAAGCCATTAGGGCCCAATTGGACGAGCTGGCTTTCCGCGCCGGGGTATTCAACGCGCCTGAAATACCTGCTGCCCCCGGCCCCAGTCAGGGTGACGTCGACGCCGCAGCCGAACTGACACCGGAAGAACGGCAAGAAATGATCAAGGGCATGGTCAACCAACTGTCTGAACGTCTGGCCTCTGAGGGCGGTTCACCCGAGGAATGGGCGCGTCTGATTGCAGCCCTTGGCGTGTTGGGCGAAGGTCAGCGGGCCATCGACATCAAAAACGAGGCTATGGCAGTCTTTGCCGGAAATGCCGATGCCATCGAACTGATCGACGCCGCCGCATTGCAGGCCGGAATTGCACAATGATTCACGACGCATTCGAAGAATTTGCTGCCGCCCTGCCGCCGATGACTGCGCTGATGGGTCTGGATCTGGGCGAAAAAACCATCGGGGTCGCCGTCTCGGACCGGATGCGCGGTGTGGCCAGCCCGTTGGAGACCGTGCGGCGCAAAAAATTCACCCTGGATTCCGCGCGATTGCTGGAACTGATCGCTGACCGCGAGATTGGCGGTGTCATTCTGGGTCTGCCAAAAAACATGGACGGAACCGAAGGTCCGCGCTGCCAATCCACCCGCGCCTTTGCCCGAAACCTGTCGCGGCTGACCGAGGTTTCCATCGGGTTCTGGGACGAACGGCTCAGCACGGTTGCGGCCGAAAAGGCACTGCTTGAGGCGGATACGACACGAAAACGTCGCGGACAGGTTATCGATCACGTCGCGGCTGGTTATATTCTGCAAGGGGCGCTGGACAGGCTGCGCTTTCTTTAGTTGCAACGGGATACGGCAATGACGAACA
Source organism: Ruegeria sp. BB1 (assembly GCF_056539465.1). NCBI lineage: Bacteria > Pseudomonadati > Pseudomonadota > Alphaproteobacteria > Rhodobacterales > Roseobacteraceae > Ruegeria > Ruegeria sp. BB1. Next base: position 130,133 of record NZ_JBQFVB010000001.1, on the reverse strand, counting down.
TGGTTTGGAAAAGGAACGAGGTCGAAAGCCCCTGTATCCAGATCTGCGTCGTTCACCCGACCGAACGTATCTGTACCGGTTGCTACCGCACGATCGACGAAATCTCGCGCTGGTCTAAAATGGACAGCAACGAGCGTGCTGAGATCATGGAAAACCTGCCCTCACGCAAACCCCAGCTGACCAAACGCCGGGGTGGTCGTGCCGCACGCCTGAAAAAGTCTTAAATTCTATCCAGATCCTGGACATGGACTGAATCTGCGCCGCTGCAGGTTGGTCTGAACTTCGAGGGGGATCAAGTTCGAACACTTGTGGTGAGTGAGTGGCAACCCACAGCGACGCGCTTCAGTTTTCAGGTTCCTCCGAAGTGGTTACGCGGAAGAACAAGGCATTGCTAATCGTTTTTTGACCATTCAATCAAGAAAAACAAAGCCTGACCTAGCATGACCTGACGTAAGCGTCAGGTTTAATCTTGGCCTACCCGGCAGCCAGCCAGGATTTGGCATTTTCGATATCCTCAGATGCAAAGAACTGAGTTCTCGTGCCCAGAACATGACTGGCCGCCCGTTGCGCCATATGTTGCCACGTTTTGTCCCCAACGATGGCCGCGCGATCCAGCATCCCGGCATGTTTCCGAACCAGTTTGAAATGCGATGCCAGCGCTGACAGACCCTGCCAGCCGTCAAATTCCCGCAAGTCGATCAACAACCGGAACCCCTCCTTGGCTTGCAACAGGCTATCGAGGTCCCGTTCCGCCCGGCTGAATTCGTCGGGGTCCAGCTTTCCCAAGAGGCTGATCTGAATGCACGGCCCACCCAGATCAACCACGTGAATCGACCCCAAAGATTCGCGCATCCAGCGTCGGGCGGCCTCCAGTTCGGAAAGCGCAAAGACTTGTACCGGGCATGGCAGGATCGGGGCAGCCAGGCGGATACTGGTCTTTACCCAACCCTGATCCGCCGCCACGCCAATGCGATCAAATCCGCGCCAGTGGCTCAGCCCCAGCTTTGTATCGGCCCAAGCGGCACTTAGGTCGTAACCCTTGAATTCCGGCTGAACGACGGCCAGCAGACGCACGTTTTCATGTTCGGTCAATGCGGCCTCGATAGCGGGCACCAGAACCTCGCTGTAATCAGTACTGGTCACCTCGCCGGACAGTTCAACTTCCAGCAATGCTCCGTCCGAATTCCTGTGGACTGTAATCATCAAAAAACCTCCAAATCCGAATAATGGCAGGAGGTTAGGCGGATTCGATCCATTCGGCTACTCCCCCGGCGCACTCGGGGCGGAAATAGGCGATCATGCGTCCATCCGCCCCGGCCGAGGCATTGACGCCCCATGGGGCCACCCCATGCAGGCAATGACGGTGCAACAGGTAGGCCTCACCGGGTTTGGCGGGCAATTCGATGCGTGGGCAAGTGTCGAATACTTCACGGCGCGCAGCCTGATACGCCTCGGTTATATCCACCTGATGCAGACTATCCCGTGAATACCCGTCCAGCGCGCTTCTGAATGCGGCGCGCAGGATTTTATGACTGCCTTCCCACAGCACCATGGGGGCGGCATCAATACTGGCATCGTTCAGAGGAATGCCCAATATCCACGCATGCGGCTCATCCACGCGCCGCCGCCGATCCGGTCCCGCGGGCCGCAACCCGTCCACATGTGCCGCGTCCCGCTTCAACCGATACTGCCCGGCGCTGGCGCTTTCGCCCTGTCGCGGGCGTGGATAGCCGGGGTAGATGACCGAGACCTGCCCCTTGTGTAGCGGCAGTTCTCCGTACTGATCGGTGATGAAATCCATGGCCTGGCCGGACAACACCCCCGATTGCCCAACCCTGCCCCGCGGGTCATTGTCCAACGCGTCGACGCCAATAAACCATGTCCCCTCACAATCCAGCCATTGGGCATGGGCTGGGTCAGTGACAGATGCACGGGCAGCGGGCAGCGCGTGCCCTACCCACTCGGCCAGCACCGGATCGAAGGGGAACCTGATCCAGCCATTTTCGTGAAAATCGCTCATAACCCCAGTGCCTTACGCAGCATGTTCAGGGCGACCAGCGTCAGGAACACCGCAAACACGCGTCTGAGGGGTTTAGGGTTCATCGCATGAGCCAGCTTTACCCCCCACGGCGCGGTGATTGTCGTCATGGCGACAACGATACCAAAGGCGACCAGATTGACCGCCCCGATGGTCAGAGGCGGGCGGTGTTCCGGCGGAACGTCCAGAAACAGAAAGCCCAGAACCGAAGGCACCGCGATGATCACGCCAAAACCGGCAGCAGTTGCCACGGCGCGGTGAATGGGCGTGTTGTAAAGGCTCATCAGTGGCACGCCGAAACTGCCGCCTCCGATCCCCATCAACACCGAAAGAAAGCCCACCAGGGGCGACAGTACGGCACGTTTGATCCCTTTGGGCATGGCGTCACCCAACCGCCATTCAGATTTGCCTAGCCCAAGATAGGCACCGATGACCATCCCCAGAACGCCAAACAATATCTGCAGAACCTCGGTCCGCAGCGCCGAGGCCACCAGAACGCCAATGATCGCCCCGACCGCGATCCCAGGCCCCCAGCCGCGCAGAATTTCCCAGTCCACAGCGCCTTTTTTGTTGTGCGACAACACCGATCGCACAGAGGTCACGATGATCGTCGCCAAAGAGGTCGCCAGACACAACTGCATCAATTGCGGGCCGCCATAGCCAAGCGTCTGAAAGGCATAGAAAAAGGCCGGAACCAGCACGATGCCCCCGCCAACGCCCAGCAATCCGGCCAGCACACCGGCCAGCGCCCCGATTACAAGTAATAGGCCCAGCATCTGGGCCAACAACATCGTCTCGGGCATCTTCCCCCCATAGCGGCCTATGGCCGTGTCTTATTCCGCTCAAACCTCGACCAGAGGCGCCACGCGCTCCAGTGCCTGCAACATTACCTCGGGGCCCGCGCCCTCATGCACCGCGCCTTCGGACAAGGCCCGCCGCCAGGCCCGCGCACCGGGGCGACCGGCAAACAAGCCCAGCATATGACGAGTGATCTGGTGCAACCGGCCCCCTTCGACAAGGTGAGCCTCGACATAGGGAACCATTTTCTGCACAACTTCGACGGGATCAGCCGCCTGCCCGGTGCCGTAGATCAGCGGGTCAGCTTCCGCCAAAATGTCGGTCGGCTGATGATAGGCCGCGCGCCCGATCATGACGCCGTCCAGCCCTGCCTCAAGATGCGTTCGCGCCTGATCCAGAGAGGTAATGCCCCCATTGATCGATATATGTAGATCGGGAAATGCCGCCTTCATCCGGTGAACCAGATCATAATCCAAAGGCGGAACATCGCGGTTTTCCTTGGGGCTGAGACCCTGCAACCAAGCCTTACGCGCGTGGATCGTCACCCGTTCGCAACCGGCCGCGCGGATTTGGTCCAGAAATGTTGGCAGAACCTCTTCGGGGTTTTGTTCATCCACGCCGATCCGGCATTTGACCGTCACGTCAACATCCACAACCTCACGCATAGCAGATACGCATTCGGCAACCCGGCCCGGGTCCTTCATCAAAACCGCCCCAAATGTGCCGGACTGCACCCGATCCGAAGGGCAGCCGCAGTTCAGGTTGACCTCATCATAGCCCGCCTCGGTCCCAAGCCGCGCTGCCTGCGCCAATTCCTTTGGGTCGGACCCGCCCAGTTGCAGCGCTACGGGGTGTTCCTGAGGGCTGTATCTCAGCAAATGCATCGCCCCACCGCGCACCAGCGCTGGGGCCGTCACCATTTCCGTGTAAAGCAACGCTTGCCCACTGAGCAGCCGGTGCAGATAGCGACAGTGCCGATCCGTCCAGTCCATCATGGGGGCAACGGACAGACGGGCCGCGCGCCTAAGTCCACCCCCTTTCAGGGCTGTGTTTTTTACTAAATTCGACATACTTTCCGCGCCCGTCTTGGCCTTGTTCCTCAGGGGATCATTTCAGAACAGCCCTGTAGCACTATTTCGGGACCGAGTGCCACTCGGAATGCCAAATTGTCAGTTTCGAGACGAATCTCAGCCAGGGCGGATGATATGTGACGGGTTTTGACCCTTACACCGCATAACGGCTGATCATCATTTCGACGCTGTTTTCGATGGTTTCGGCCATTTCGGCCTCGCTCAGCACAGACCCGGTGAACAAAAGGGGCCAAAATGCGCGCGCTTTGATCAGGCCGATGAATTCGCGCCCCGCCTGTTCCGGATCGTCGATCCGCAATTGCCCGTCCTCGGCTGCATCCCGCATCATGCCGATGAAGGCGGCAGTTTTGTCTAGTTTGCCTGTCGCCTCGGCAGCAAGGGCCGGGCTGCGCAAGGTTTCGCTGATCACCATCCGGGACATCGCCATCACATCCGGCATCATCAGGATGCGCCCTTCGGCCCAGGCCAGTTCGGTCAGTTGTTCGCGAATATCACGGCCTTTTTTGTACCGGATTTCGACCACTTCGGCAAAGCGGCTGGACAGTTCGATCACAATCGAGCGAAACAGGTTTTCCTTGCTTTCGAAATACTTATACAGCGTACGCTTAGACACCTCGGCCTGCGCCGAGATGCGATCCATGCTGGCTGCGGCAAAGCCCTTGTCCTGGAACTCGGTCACAGCAGCTTCGATGATCTGCGCGTATTTGGTCGCATTCGGTGCGCTGCATTCGGTCATGTCAGAGCTATAGACCTATTGACAGGGGGCGGTCAAATCCTAGGTAAACGCAGGAGTTTACAAGGGTGACATTCTGTGCCACAAGTAAACGCGCCAGTTTACCGACTCAGGTAACCAGCCCAACACGGAAGGTCCCCTCATGGCACTGACATTGAAACTGAATGGCGAAACCCACACGGTTGACGCCGAACCCGGCACGCCCTTGCTGTGGGTAATCCGGGATGAACTAAAACTAACTGGAACCAAATTCGGCTGCGGCGTCGCCTCGTGCGGTGCCTGCACCGTACACCTGAATGGCGAGCCCGTACGCTCGTGCCAGACCTATATCGAAGACGTCGAAGATGCCGAGATCACCACAATCGAGGCCGTCGGCAATGACAAGATCGGCGCCGCCGTTCAGCAGGCCTGGGTTGAGTTGGACGTCGTTCAGTGCGGCTATTGCCAATCGGGTCAGGTGATGTCGGCCGTTGGGCTGTTGTCCGAAAATCCCACCCCATCCGTCGAAGAGATTGACGATTACATGCACGGCAATGCCTGCCGCTGCGCCACCTATCAACGCATTCGCGCCGGCATTCAGCGCGCGTCCGAAATTCTGGAGGCCTGATCTATGACCATCAACACCTCTCGCCGTGGGTTTCTGAAAGGGGCCGCCGCTGCCGGTGCTGTTCTGCTGGTTGGTGCGCGTGCCGATGGCGTGCTGGCTGCGACCTCATCCGAGACTGCGCAATTCAACCCCTTCGTCAAGATTGATGCGAATGGAACAGTGACGGCCATCGTCAAACACTTTGAAAAAGGTCAGGGTCCCGCAACCGGCCTGCCGACGTTGATCGCCGAAGAAATCGGTCTTCGCATGGATCAGATCGACTACGAATTCGCGCCATCTAACGCGCAGGTTTACAACAACCTTCTGTTCGGCCCCTTTCAGGGCACCGGCGGGTCGACCGCGATGGCGAATTCGTGGATGCAATATCGTCAGGCTGGTGCCGCCGCGCGCGAAATGCTGATCGCCGCCGCCGCCCAAAGCTGGGGTGTGGATGCCGCGGGTATCACCATCGACGAAGGCATCGTCAAAGCGGGCGACCAATCCGCCCCGATTGCCGAGTTTGTGGCTGCGGCCTCTCAGCTAGACGCGCCCGCCGAGCCGCGCCTGAAAGACCCATCGGAATTCCGTCTGATCGGCAACGAATCCGTGCGCCGCAAGGATTCTGCCATCAAAGGCAACGGTCAGGCCATGTACGCCATGGACGTTCACCTGCCAAACCAGATGGTCGCCATGATCAAGCGCCCTGAGTCAAAAGGCGGTATCGCCAACGGCTTTGACGACAGCGCGTCGAAAGAGGTCAAAGGCTATATCTCAGCCGCCGTTCTGCCCAATCAGGCAGGGGTCGCGGTTTACGCCGAAAACACCTGGGCCGCGATCCAGGCGCGTGACGCGCTTGAGGTTGATTGGGATATGTCGGGCGCAGAAACCCGCCATTCGGATCAGATCAAGGCCGAGATCATGGCCGCACTGGATGCCGAACCAACTTATAACGTGAACAAGGCGGACGTCGCAGCAGTCGCAGCAGCAATCGACGGGGCAGACAAGGTCATCGAAAAGACCTTTTACTTCCCGCTGCTGGCGCATGCTCCGATGGAGCCTCTGAACTGCACCATCGAACAGACCGCCGAGGGCGACATCGTCTTGCATGATGGTGCGCAAATGCCGACCGGCCCGCACATGGCGTATCAGCAAATCTTCCAACTGCCGCCCGAAAAGATCCACATCAAGACGATGCTGGCAGGCGGGTCGTTCGGGCGTCGCGCGACACCAGATGCGGATTACCAAGTCGAGGCAGCGCTGGCCTTTGTGGTCACCGACCGCTCGCGCCCGGTTAAGCTGGTCTGGACGCGTGAGGATGACATCCGCAGCGGCTATTACCGCCCTGCCTTTGGTCACAAGGTCCGTGTGGGCCTGAATGCCAATGGCGACATCGTTGGCTGGCAACATCAGGTAGCTGGCCAATCGGTCATCAAGGGCACTCCGTTTGAATCCGTTCTGGTGCATGACGGGATCGACCACAGCTCGATCGAAGGTATCGCCGACAGTCCCTATGCCATCCCCGGAATGGCGCTTGGGCTGACCGACACGCCAAAGGCAACGACGGTACTGTGGTGGCGCTCTGTGGGCCACACCCACACCGGCTATGTCATGGAGACGATGATGGATGCAGTTGCCGAGGCCGCAGGGCGCGATCCGGTGAAGTTCCGACTGTCGCACCTTGCCGACGCCAGCAACCCGGATCAGGCACGCAAAGCTACGGTTCTGAAACTGGCGGCTGAAAAAGGCAACTGGGGCAACGCGCCTGCAGGTCGCGCGCAGGGTATCGCAGTTCACAAGTCCTTTGGTTCCTATGCCGCTCAGGTTGTCGAGGTATCGGGAGATCCGGAAAACGGCATCAAGATCGAAAAGGTCACTTGTGCAGTCGATTGTGGCATTGCGGTGAACCCCGATGTGGTGCGCGCGCAGATGGAAGGCGGCATCGGTTACGGCATCGGGCATGTCATGCGCGATCAGATCACGCTGACAGATGGCACTGTGGATCAATTCAACTTCCCGGATTATGAGCCGCTGCGGATTGGCGACATCGCCGCGATTGACGTACATATCGTTCCATCAGCCGAGGCACCCACAGGTGTTGGCGAACCGGGCACCCCACCCTCGGCCCCGGCGTTGGCCAATGCAATCAACGCATTGTCAGGCACGCATGTAGCCGAACTGCCAATGGCTGAAAACGGCGTCAGCTTCGTTTAAAGCCCCTGCTCCGCGCCGTTCCCCTCTGGCGCGGAGCAACTTGCTGCAAAACCACCACGGCAATAATTTGATCAAATTTAGTGACAAGGCGCGTTTAACCCATTACATCTCGGGTAACTCGAAGGATGGAGACCCCGATGGACCTGAGCGCCCTGCACAGTTTTCGCGTTACTGCCTGTGACCTGAACGGTCAGATGCGCGGCAAGCGAGTGCCGCCCTCATATGCCGACAAGCTGACTAAAGGCGCGGTGCGGATGCCCTTTTCCGCGTTGAATGTGGATCTATGGGGCGCGGATATCGACGGCAGCCCGCTGGTCTTTGAATCCGGTGACGCCGATGGAATGCTACTGCCGACGGACCGCGGGCCGGTGCCGATGCCTTGGCTGGAAGCAGACACCGCACTGGTCCCGATGTGCTTGCATGATGACGCAGGTGTGCCCTTTGCTGGGGATCCCCGGCACGCGCTGGCCGCTGTGCTGGAACGCTATGCCCAGCGCGGTTGGTCTGTCATCGCAGCGACCGAACTGGAGTTCACTCTGCTGGACGCATCCGGCCCCCAGCCGCAGCCTCCAATCAACCCGGTCACAGATCGGCGGCTGGCGGATGAGGCAGTTTTGTCCATGGCCGAGATGGACGCGTTCGACGCGTTTTTCACCGATCTCTACGACGGATGCGCAGCCATGGGCATACCAGCCCAGACAGCGATATCCGAAAGCGGCATTGGCCAGTTTGAGATCAACCTGAACCATCAAGATGCCATGCGCTGCGCCGATGATACGTGGCTTTTCAAGGCCTTGACGCGTGGCCTTGCCCGCAAACATGGGTTTACGGCCACATTCATGTCGAAACCGTACGCCGATGACGCGGGCAACGGGATGCACGTGCATTTTTCGGTCGTTGATGAGGAAGGCCGGAACGTATTCGACAATGGCGGGCCAGAGGGCACTGATCTGCTGCGCTGGGCCGTTGCCGGATGTCTGTCGACGATGCCCGGCTGCACATTGATCTTTGCCCCCCACGGCAATTCCTACACCCGGCTGGTTCCCGGCGCGCATGCCCCAACAGGTGCAAGCTGGGCCTATGAAAACCGCACCGCCGCTCTGCGTATCCCCGGTGGTGCCCCCACCGCGCGGAGGATCGAGCATCGCGTCGCCGGCGGCGACATCAACCCTTATCTGATGCTGGCCGCTGTTCTGGGTGCCGCGCTGAACGGGGTCGAAGATGAGACCGAACCCCCCGCCCCAATCTCGGGCAATGCATATGAGATCGACAGCCTGCCGCAACTGGCGGCAGATTGGGGTTCAGCCATTACCGCGTTCGAAACCGACCCGAACGTAGCGCGCATCTTCCCCGCCGATCTGATCCGCTTTTTCGCCATGACCAAGCGGCAGGAAATGCGCCGCTTTGCCGACCGCCCGGTGGAAGAACACTGGCTAAGCTATCTGGAAGCGGTATGACCCTCTTGCCCGCGTGAACCCGGTGGGCTAGAATAAATTTGATCAAATTTGGTGACCCATGAAAATCGGCATCCTACTGACCGGCCACCCTCCTGACGTATTGCAGGACCAGTTCGACGAATATGACGCGATGTTTCGCGCGCTTCTGGACGGCAATGGCTTTACCTACGAAACCTTCGCCGTCGTGGACGGGCAGTTCCCAAAAGATGAGCTTCAGGCCGATGGCTGGGTCATCACTGGCTCGCGCCACGGCGCGTATGAGAACCACCCGTGGATACCGCCTCTTGAAGATCTGATCCGTGCCATTCGTCAAAGCGGGCGCCCCCTGATCGGCGTCTGTTTCGGCCACCAGATCATTGCGCAGGCGCTTGGCGGGAAAGTCGAGAAATTCAAAGGCGGCTGGGCCGTTGGACGCACAGACTATGAATATGACGGCCAGACCATAACGCTGAACGCCTGGCATCAGGATCAGGTGATTGAATTGCCCGAAGACGCGCGTGTGTTGGGCACAAACACATTCTGCCATAACGCGATGGTGGCCTATGGCGACAACGTCTGGACGGTGCAGGCGCATCCGGAATACGGCGATGCCTTCATTCAGGGCCTCATGAACACGCGCGGAAAAGGCGTTGTGCCCGATGCACTGATGGAGGCGGCAGCCAACCGCCTGCCCGCCCAGAACGACAATCCGAAGATCGGGCAGTTGATGGCCGAGTTTCTGAAGAAAGAGAGGGCCTGATGGCCGACTGGAAAGATCAACTGCCACAGGCAGCCCGAACTTATATCGACGGTCAACGGCTGGATGAGGTTGAATGCATCATCTCGGACTTACCCGGTATCGCCCGTGGTAAGGCTGTGCCCGCCTCGAAATTTGCAAAGCAGGCTTATTTCCATCTGCCCGACAGCGTTTTCTACCAGACCATCACAGGTGATTGGGGTGAGGCCGCCGGCGAGGATGGGTTTATCGAACGGGACATGATCCTCAAGCCTGACTTTTCGACCGCCTCGGCCGCGCCCTGGACGGGCGACTGGACACTGCAAGTGATCCACGACGCCTATGACCGGGATGGAGAGCCGATCCCCTTCAGTCCCCGCAACGTGCTGAAACGGGTGGTGCAGATGTATCACGACAAGGGTTGGAAGCCGATTGTCGCACCTGAAATGGAGTTCTTTCTGGTCGCCCGCAATGTCGATCCGGCGCAGGGGATCAAGCCGATGATGGGTCGCTCGGGCCGTCCGGCGGCGGCGCGACAGGCCTATTCAATGACGGCAGTGGACGAGTTCGGCCCGGTGATCGACGACATCTATGATTTCGCCGAACACCAGGGATTCGAGATCGACGGCATCACGCAAGAAGGCGGCGCGGGTCAGCTGGAAATCAATCTACGCCATGGCGATCCGGTCAAGCTGGCGGATGAGGTGTTCTACTTCAAACGCCTGATCCGCGAGGCCGCTTTGCGTCACGATTGCTTTGCCACCTTCATGGCCAAGCCGATCGAGGATGAGCCGGGCTCGGCCATGCATATCCACCACTCGATCATCGATACTGAGACCGGGCAAAACATATTCTCTGGTCCACAGGGCGGTGAGACGGACGCGTTCTATAACTTCATTGCCGGGCTGCAGAACCACCTGCCCGCCGGGCTGGCCGTGATGGCGCCTTACGTGAACTCCTACCGTCGCTACGTGAAAGACCACGCCGCACCGATCAATCTGGAATGGGCACGTGATAATCGCACCACCGGTATCCGCGTACCCCTGTCCGGGCCTGAGGCGCGGCGGGTCGAAAACCGTATCGCCGGGATGGACTGCAACCCTTATCTGGGCATCGCGCTGTCGCTGGCCTGTGGCTATCTCGGCCTGACACAGCAGGAACGTCCCCGCCGTCAATTCTATGGCGACGCCTATGAAGGCGAAGGCGATATCCCACAGGTTATGGGCAGCGCGCTTGACCTGTTTGATGAGGCCGACGCCCTGCATGAGGTCCTTGGCCCAGAATTCGCCCGCGTCTACAGCATCGTCAAACGCGCAGAATACGAGGAATTCCTGCAGGTGATCTCTCCGTGGGAGCGTGAGCATCTGCTGCTGAACGTTTGAGGTGCGCGATGAACCTGCTCTATTCCAACGACCGCAAGGCCGAGTATCCGGCCAGTTGGTATGCGGCGACGGCCAACCCGGTGGATCGGTTTCCGGCACTCCGCAAAGACGAGACAGCCGATGTCTGTGTCGTTGGTGCAGGCTACACCGGCCTGTCCGCCGCGCTGCATTTGGCCGAAGCCGGGCTCAACGTGGTGCTGCTTGAGGCGCACCGTGTGGGGTTCGGCGCGTCCGGTCGCAACGGTGGCCAGTTGGGAAGCGCCCAGCGCATGGATCAGGAAGACCTCGAGCGGTTGGTTGGAAACGATGATGCGGCCAAGCTATGGGATCTGGCAGAGGACGCAAAAGATCTGGTCAAATCGCTCATCGCTAAGCACCAGATCGACTGCGACCTGAAACCGGGCGTTGCCGTTCTGGGCCTCAGCGCAGGCGAGCAGCAAGACCTGCACGAACATGCCGCACATCTATCCGGCCGTTACGGTTACGATCAGATCGAATTATTGGACGAGGCCGCCGGCCACGCGCTGTGCCCATCGCCCTCTTACAAAGGCGGGTATCTGGACATGGGCGCGGCACACCTGCACCCGTTGAACTTTGCCTTGGGTCTGGCACAAGCCGCGGCAAAGGCCGGGGTGCGCATCTTTGAAAGCACCGAGGTGACCGGGATTGAGGAAGGCCAACCTGCCAAGGTGCAGACGGCGAACGGAACGGTCACCGCCGACCACGTTATTCTGGCCTGCAATGGGTATCTGGGCGATCTGAACCGCAGGGTGGCGTCAAGGGTCATGCCGATCAACAACTTCATCGCGGCGACCGAGCCATTGGGGGCCGACGCCGCCCGCGTCCTGACGCAGGACGTCGCGGTCGCTGACACCAAATTCGTGGTGAATTACTTCCGCCTCAGCGCAGATGGTCGCCTGCTGTTTGGCGGTGGTGAGAGTTATGGCTACCGTTTCCCCGCCGACATAGCCGCCAAGGTGCGCAAACCTATGACGGAGATCTTTCCGCATCTGCATGATGTGAAGATCGACTATGCTTGGGGTGGCACGCTGGCCATCACCATGCGCCGCATGCCCTACCTGACGCGGGTTGCGCCGAATATCCTGTCGGCCTCGGGCTATTCAGGCCACGGAGTGGGTACCGCTACCCATGCTGGTCAATTGATGGCACTGGCCATACAGGGACAAGCCGAAGGGTTCGATACCATGGCCCGCGTCCCCGCCCTGCCCTTTCCCGGTGGCTCCGCCCTGCGCAGCCCGTTGCTGGTTCTGGCAATGACGTGGTTTGCGCTGCGGGATCGGTTGGGGTTTTGAGGGCGAAGAACTCCAGCGAATTTACTTTAACTCTCTCAAGATACGGAAACCGTTTGATGTTGATCTCGCGGTTGGCTCCACCCTGCCCCGTGTGGCCACACGTGAAAAATCCATTGCTAGCCAAAAGGCTCCATTGCGCCCTGCTCTTGCCGAACATCCTGGCTCCAACGCCTTATTCAAGTAAACGCTTGACGTGCTCCAAAGTTGATGTGTTTCCGTCCAACAAGACATCGTTAACTCAGCCACATTCCCCGACATGTGTCGCAACCCCCAATCATTGGCGGAGTCAAGCTCGTCAACCGGAACCGGGTGACCACGCCTCGCTAGGTCTGGCCTCTTGACCCCAAGCATTTCTTCGGTGGGTTTCCCGTGGAAATTTACCTGATCCGTGGTGACGTCTTCACCTTGCGCAAACGGGGTTTGTGTCCCTGCACGAGCTGCGTATTCCCACTCGGCCTCTGTCGGAAGGCGGTAAACATCTGCCCCAACTTTATTGTTGAGCCATCGCGCGTAGGCCAATGCATCCAGATAGGACACATCAATAACCGGATGATTTCCGCGAATGTCAGCGCATCGGTCTCTGTAGGGTAGAGAGATACAATCTCTTGGGTAATGCCCCCCACACCCTCCATCATCTACACAGGCCATCCATTGCTCGTGGGTAACTTCATTTCGCCCCATGGCCACAGGCATATCGACCGTTACTGGATGTACCGGCCCTTCGTGATGCGCGATATAGGGCTCTTCGGGCGTTGCAAGTCGAAACCCTTTTGCGTCCCAGTGAAAGTTTCGTTTTGCTTCCCCCGGAGGGGCCCCCATCAGAAACTCACCCAAGGGCAAGGCAATCATTTCAGGGCATACATCGCATTCCTGAAAAATCTCAAGCGGTGTAACTTCAGTGCCATCCGAAAGCACATATTCCGCATGTACTGCCGAAGCGAACGTTGAAAGCGCCCAAAAGCAGGCGAAACGTGCGAATGTCAAAGCCGTGATCCAACCTATCAAACAAAAAGCGTAAAGGTTGGGTCATTGGCACCTTACTGCCCCCGAAGTTGCAAGCTCAAAATACTTTTTGGGACCTGTCGCAGGCTGACCTGCGACCTTCCGACTATGAAGGATTGGTGAAATTTCGCCAACATGGCGATTGAGGGGTTTTATTGCCCCCCATTTAGCTTTATCTTTCCCAAAGTTAGAATTTGGGAAAATCAAATATGACGCTTCCTCCAAACGTTCATGACGCCGAACCCATCCCCGCAGCTGCAAAAGAAGCCATCGACGCTCTGATGCAATCGGGAGACCTGTTTCGCTATACCGCGCCACAGGATGCGCCGGTGGCTCTGCTCGAGGCGGAATTTGCCGCTTTGCTGGGAACAAAATACGCGTTGGCCGTGTCATCGTGCTCGGCTGCATTGTTCCTGTCTCTCAAAGCGTTGGGCTTGCCTCGGGATGCACGGGTTCTGATCCCCGGCTTTACCTTTGCTGCCGTGCCCTCGTCTGTCGTGCATGCGGATTGCATTCCGGTGCTGTGTGAGGTCGGCGAGAATTATCGCATCGACATGGAAGATTTCGCCACCAAGCTGGACGGCGTACAGGCCGTAATCATCAGCCATATGCGCGGCCACACGTCCGACATGGATGCCATCATGGCGCTGTGCAACGAACGCGACATCCCGGTGATCGAGGATGCGGCTCATTCGCTGGGCACAACCTGGCATGGGCAGAACATTGGCACCATCGGCAAGGTGGGGTGCTTTTCATTCCAGTCCTACAAGATGATCAACGCGGGGGAAGGCGGCATCCTGATCACCGACGATGCCGACCTGGTGGCCCAGGCCGTGATCATGTCGGGTGCTTATGAGCATAACTGGAAAAAGCACAAAACTCCGCATGGCGACAACTCGCCCGAGTTGGAGCAGGCCTTTGCCCGCTGGCAGAACCAGTTGCCGCTGTATAACCTGCGGATGAGCAACCTGAGCGCTGCCGTGATCCGACCGCAGATCCCCGAACTGGCGCGGCGTGTGCGGGATGGCCTGTCTAACCACGACTACGTGGCCGAACGGCTGAACACCTCGTCCCATATCGACGTCCCTGCCCCCCTGACACCCGAACGCCGGGCACCGGATTCGATCCAGTTCAATCTGGTCGGAATGAATGAGGCCGAAATCCGCGCCTTTGCGGCGGCTTCAGAGGCACGCGGTGTCAAAGTTCAGGTTTTCGGCCTGAGCGAAGACAACGCCCGCGCCTTCTGGAACTGGCAATTCCTGCCCGAGAAGTTCGACTTGCCGCAGACACGGGACATGCTGATGAAAGCGTGCGACGTCCGTCTGCCTGTACGGCTGACCAAGGAAGAACTAGACGTGATCGCCGATATTCTACTGGCTTCGGTCGGCGAGGTGACCGGTCCGGTTCCCGTCTACGGAACTTGATAAGGCTTACGGATCGAGGTCAAACAACTCGGTCGACAGAAACAGGGCTGTAATCCCCTCGGGGGTTACACCCACACGCGACAGGATCGCCGCGACTTGGGGGCCGGTCGGCGTGTCCACTAAAAGCGGCGCACCGGAATCTCCCATCATGACCGGGCACAGCGACAAGACCATTCCACCTTCAAGCGGACGCGGCGCACAGGTCAAAGTCCGACTGAGGACATGAGGCCGAAGACCGGAATACCCCGCAACAAACGACGAAGGCGTCAACGCAGATGCCAACGGCAGATAACCAACCGTTTGACCAATAAGCTCGGTCAATTCCAGAACCGCCCAGTCCAATTCGGTACGGTCGTCGAACGCCCCGTCAGCGCCTTGTTCCGGATGCAACTTATACCCATCGATACCCGCAACGGCCGTGACCTCTCCGCGTTGATAGCCAGCGGCAAACCGGATGCTAGAGGGCGGTATCCAGCGTTTGCGTGGGGAATTGTACAGGCAATGCGCAGCAGTCAGGACCAGCCGGTCAGACACCAATACGCCAGTACAATGTGACCGCCGATCCCTGCTGGCGAAATTGAGGCGCCCAATGGCACGCCATGGGGGCTGATCCGCATCCAGGATCTCGCGCGCACGAATGGCATCGCACCCTTCTTCGGATTGGGTGCCCATCGTGCAAACCGCAGACCAGCCTTCTGAAAAAACGCCCTGTGATGACACCGGGTGGGCCCAAAGCACCGCAACACTCAGGACCAGCCAGCGCAACACAACAGACGTCAGTTCAACTTGGAGAGCTTTTTCTGCAACTCAGCCAGCTGCTTTTTGATGTCATCCAGATCTTCTTTCGATTCCGAATTGGCATCTTCACCTTCTTCTGGGCCTGACCAATTGCCTGACAGCCCCCCGGTCATCGCCTTGAGGAATGCCTGTTGCTGCGCCTGCATGGCTTCGAAACCCGGTATCTGCGACATCGGGTTCATGGCATTCATATTCTCCATCATCTTGCTCTGGCTTTCGCGCAGCATCTCAAACGAACTTTGCAGGAATTGCGGCATCATCCCGCCACCCGGAATCATGTAGCTGCGCACCAGATCGTTCAGAACGTTGACCGGCAGCACATTTTCACCCCGGCTTTCGTGTTCGGCGATGATTTGCAGTAGATATTGCCGGGTCAGATCGTCGCCAGATTTCAGGTCAATGATCTGCACTTCGCGCCCATCGCGGATGAAGGTCGCGATATCTTCGAGCGTAACATAGTCGCTGGTCTCGGTGTTATACAGCCTGCGGCTTGCATAGCGCTTGATCAACAGCGGTTTTTCTTGTTCTGGCACCGTTTGCCCTCCCCAAGGATGATGCGTTGCAGCAGAGATTATGCGACCGCAGAACAAAAAGAAAGGGCAGGTCCTAAGACCTGCCCTGCGCGATTGCACCAAATGGGAGGAGTGGGTGCGCCTCGCGCCCAAATTTTACTTGGTGGCTGCAGCTTTTTTGGCAGCAGCAGTCACGTCGTTGGTGGCTTTCTGAACAGCAACAGTTGCTTCTTCAGCAGCGTCTTTACCAGCAGCCATCAGCAGCTCGACGGTTTCGGTCTGCAGTTTTTTCGCGATTTCAGCGAAAGCAGCCATGTTTTCAGCAGCAACTTCAGCCGACGCGCTTGCGAAGTCGGTTGCGGCTTTTGCGTATTCAGCAGGCTCGGCCTTTGCTTTCGACATCTCGGTCAGTTTGGACAGTGTGTCTTTGGTCCATTTGTTCGAGATTTCAGCCGACTTCTCTGCTGCTTCCAGAGCAACACCCGACAGCTTTTCGTTCAGCGAAGCGGTCGATTTGAAGGCACCTTCCAGAGCGGTGGTGTCAACGGGGAATGCACCCATCATGTCTTTCAGGGTCGCGGTAAAGTCTTGAGTCTTTGCCATTGTCCTAATCCTTTTTGCCGAACCGGGCCCACCCCGGCTTTCATCAGCTTGAGGACAATATGATTGCTGCAATGCAGCATTGCAAGTTTTTTCTTGCTGCATTGCAGAAATTCTTAAGTTTCAAAATGAAATCAGTTGTTTGGATCGGCCACCACATAGGTCCCGGGTGCTGGTGCAAGCCGTGGGTGATCCGAATCGCCGGTGTCGCGGGCAGGAACCTGCTTGCCGGATCGCTTCTTCAACCAGGCCTCCCACAGGGGCCACCACGAACCTTCGTGGAAGTCGGCCTCTTTCATCCACGTGTCCGCGTCCACCTTCAGATCGGGGTTGGTGTAATGGCCGTATTTCTTCTTGTTGGGCGGGTTGATGATGCCTGCGATGTGACCGGATTCCGAGACGACAAAAGTCTTGGAACGTGACCCCATCTTTTGCACACCACGATAGCAGTCTTTCCAAGCAGCAATGTGATCCGTCTGACAGGTGATCGCCATCAACGGCACGTCCACGTCACTGACATGCAGCTTGTGCCCGAGAAGTTCGAAACCGCCTTCGGCGAACTCATTGCGCTGGCACAGCCCGCGCAGGTATTGCACCGTCATCTTGGCAGGCAGGTTGGCTCCGTCCCCATTCCAGTACAGCAGATCAAAGGCTGGCGGCATCTCGCCCAGCATATAGCTGCGGATGGCTGGACCGTAGACCAGATCGCGCGAGCGCAGAAAGGACATGGTGCGCCCCATGATCCATGAGCGCAGAATGCCTTCTTTGTTTACCTCTGCCTCAACCCCGTCAATGAAGTCGTTCTGCAGAAATGGCGTAAACTCGCCCTGTTCGGAAAAATCCGTCAGCGCAGTAAACATGGTGGCCGATTTGATCGACTTGTCGCCGCGCTGCTTCTGCAACGCCAGGGTCAAACTTAGAGTAGTACCAGCAATGCAATAACCAATCGCGTTCACCTGCTTGACCTTGCAGATTTTCTTAGTTTCTTCGATCGCGGTCAGAAAGCCATCTTCGATATAGTCTTCCATCCCAACATCCGCATAGCTTTCATCAGGATTGATCCAACTGACCACAAACAGTGTATAGCCTTTTTCAGTGATCCATTTGATCAGGCTGTTCTGGGCCTTAAGGTCAAGGATATAGAACTTGTTGATCCAGGGGGGGAACAGCACGATCGGTGTTTCATACACCGTTTCAGTCGCGGGTTTGTACTGGATCAGTTCCATCATACGATTGCGATAGACCACATCGCCCGGAGTGGTCGCCAGATTGCCGCCGACCTCAAACGCGCTTTCATCGGCCAGTTTGACAACCAGCTCGCCGTCATTGGCCTCAAGATCCGAGACAAGGTTTTCCAGCCCTTTGATCAATGACTGCCCTTCGGTCTCAACCGCCTTTTGCAGAGCGTCTGGATTGGTCGCCAGGAAATTCGTGGGGGACATCATGTCGACAATCTGCTGCGAGAAGTATTTGAGGCGGCGTTTGTCCTTGGCATCCAGATCCTCAACCGAGGCCACGGCCTGCGCGATGGCTTCTGCGTTGGTCTGGTATTGCTGCCGGATCAGACGGAAATAGGGGTTGGTTTCCCATAAGGGGTTGGAAAAACGCTTGTCCTGGGGTTTGGGCTGGTCATCGTCGGCCTCGCCCGTGGTCATAGCTTTTTGGGCTTCAGCGAAGTTCAGAACCGACTTGCCCCAGTATTCTATTTGTTGTTCCAGCAATTTTGCCGGATTTTGCCAAGCTTCGGCCCAATAAGCTGTTGCTGCTCGTGCGAAAAGCTCTTGATTCGGGCCATCCAAAGCGGGGGTATGAGGCTTTTTGGCCGACATGACTTCGATCAGCCGCTTCGAAAGCGCCTCGACCTTTTCCATATTTTCTTTAAGGCGTTCAACGTTTTCTTCGGTCAGTTCTGGCATCTGATCTTCACTTGTTGTCATTTTAACAATTCCCCCCTAACCTCGCTGCTACGCAGAATAACGTCGTGGGTGTCGGGGGGCAAAGCGGCGAATGGTCCAATCTTATTGGCTGACATCTAGGAGGCCCCTTTTTCCATGCGCTACATGATGACATACGACCTGATGGAAACGATGCGCAACACCAACCAATGGATGGGCGCAACTGCCAGCGCAATCGCATCCTACCCCGCGTTTTCCATGATTCCCAACCCCGCAATTAGTATGATGGCTGCCTGGGGTGATGTCACCGAACGTACTTTCCAACGGATGATCGTCAAACCGGACTGGGGCATCCGCACTTTTACATGCGAGGATGGCAAAGACCATCTGGTCGATATCACGACCGTTGTCGAACGTCCCTTTGGTGACCTGGTGCATTTCCGGGTCAATGGGCGCGAGGAACAGCCCCTCAAGGTGTTGCTGGTGGCGCCGATGTCCGGGCATTATGCGACGTTGTTGCGCTCGACGGTGAAAAGCCTGCTGGTGAATTGCGAAGTCTATATCACTGATTGGCATAACGCGCGCGACATTCCTGTTTCCGAAGGCAAGTTCGATGTAGAGGACTATACACTCTATCTTGTCGATTTCATGAAAGAACTTGGTCCCGACACTCATGTGGTGGCGATTTGTCAACCTGCACCGCTGACTCTGGCCGCCACGGCCTATCTGGCCGAGGTTGAGCCCAAAGCGCAACCCAGCACGCTGACCCTGATAGGTGGACCGGTAGACCCCGATGCCACCCCGACCGATGTGACCGATTTTGGCCGCCGCGTCACCATGGGGCAGCTGGAAGAGACCATGATCCAGCGTGTCGGCTTCAAGTACAAAGGCGTTGGCCGCATGGTCTACCCCGGCCTGTTGCAGCTAGCGTCCTTTATGTCGATGAACGCAGAGCGTCATTCCAAAGCGTTCTCAGAGCAGATTCAGCGCGTTATGCAAGACGAAGCTTCGGACCATGATGCGCATAACCGTTTCTACGATGAATATCTGGCCGTTATGGACATGACCGCCGAATTCTATCTGTCGACGGTTGAGCGTGTGTTCAAGAACCGCGAAATTGCCCGGAACGAATTCGTCGTCGCGGGCCACAAGGTGGACATCGGCAAAATCACCAATGTTGCGGTCAAGACGGTTGAAGGCGCAAATGACGATATCTCGGCCCCCGGCCAGTGTATCGCAGCGTTAGACCTCTGCACCGGTTTGCCTGCATCGAAGAAGGCCAGTCATGTTGAACAAGCAGCCGGGCACTATGGCATTTTCGCCGGACGCAGCTGGCGTGACAATATCCGGCCACTGGTGATCGACTTCATGACCGCCAACGCCCGCAAACCACAACGCCGGGCCGCCAATAAGAACAAGATCGCCTGACAAAATGAGCGGGAGAGCGGCCCACCCAATGCCCTTCTCCTGCGAATGCGGTACTTTGCACGGGCATATCACCGCTGAAGGAGTGCATTCGGGCACCCATGTCGGTTGCTTTTGCCGCGACTGCCGCGCAGCACAGCTGTACTTCGGTCAACCCGATCCAGCCCCCGGCCCTGTCAATATCCTACAAATGAGCCCAGAGGAGATCTGCTTCGAAGGGGGCTCGGAAAAACTTGCGCTGATGCAGCTAAGCCCCAAAGGGATGTTGCGGTGGTATTCCAGTTGCTGCAATGCGCCGCTGGCGACTACCGCGCGGACCGCGAAGTTTCCTTTTGCCGGGTTCGACGTCAAGCGCATCTCCGATCCAAGCGGGCTTGGTCCGATCACAACCCGTGGCTTTGTTCCGCAGTCGAACGGTAAGCAATCGCATGAAAAACTGCGCTATGCAGCGGTTGGGATGCTGATGCGCCTCAGCAAATCGTGGCTGTCCGGAAGCTGGAGAAACACACCGTTTTTTGACCTAGGCGACGGCAAACCTGTGGTCGCACCGACGATACTCAGCAAGACTGAGCGCGCGAAATTCTACACGTAAGCTGCCCGAGCAGGTGCGCTTAGCCATTGTTTCAGCGCGTCATTCACGAAATCGGGCGCTTCGAGCGTCGGCAGGTGCCCGGCCTCGTCAATAACTTTCAAATCGGCACCCGGTATCAGTTCGGACATAAAGGTATGTTTGCGTAGCGGTGTAAGGGTGTCATGCGCGCCGGACAGAACCAGTGTTGGCACCTTGATGCGCCGCAGCCCACCTTGCTGATCGGGACGCCGTTGCAAAGCGCGAATCTGACGTTCGAACACCTCTGGCCCCAGATCCAGCGCCATTGCGACCAAGTCGTTCAGAATAGGTATGCGCCGCGGTCCCGGTGCCAACGTGTTCGAGCTGATTATCCGACGCATCACCTCTTCCAGCCGACCTATTTTCGCGGCGACCAACAACTCTTCGCGCGCCGCCGCGGTCTGAGGTGTATCGGCCTGCGCATCCGTCGCCATCAGGCAAAGACGCGACACCCGATCTGGCGCGCGCCGAACTAGCTCCAGCGCCACCACGCCACCCATACCCGACCCAACCAGCGCAAATCGTCGCGGCAGTTGGTCCAGAAGGGACGACGCAATCTCT
This sequence comes from Ruegeria sp. BB1, assembly GCF_056539465.1. Classification (NCBI taxonomy): domain Bacteria; kingdom Pseudomonadati; phylum Pseudomonadota; class Alphaproteobacteria; order Rhodobacterales; family Roseobacteraceae; genus Ruegeria; species Ruegeria sp. BB1. The sequence goes on along the minus strand of NZ_JBQFVB010000001.1, from coordinate 108,982 downwards.
TCGATACGTTCGCCCAGTGAAATCGGTGCAACCGTAACCGCGCGCTGCCGCGACAAGCTGTTGATCTGGGGTTCAAACAACCGTGCGTCGCACATCATTTCAGGCAGTAAAACCAGCGGCTCGATCACGCGGGGCCTCGCAACACTTCAACTTTATAAGCAATGCTCTTTGCACTCAGGATGAGGCGTTTTGCAGGTTCGGGCAAGTTAAACTTCAGGGATATTTGATGTCCCGGAAAGGCGGGAAATCTGCATATCGGTTGCGACGGGTTTTCAGGTCTTCGCCCGGCTCAGCCCCGGGGCGCAGCAAACACCCGCGCGGTGCAATATAGCTGTCGATCCGGCGATGGGGGTGTGGCCTCCACACCAGATTAAAGGCGCAGAGCTTGGGAAAGAACCAGATTTCGGAATAGTCCAGATGATCGTGCATCCACCACGCCAAATCACGCCAATCACGTCCCGCATCGTATTGATCGGCGAACCAAGGGATGACGATTGACGCCCCGGCGATCCGGGCATCCCCTTCGCCCCGATCCCAGATATGACATTCCAACGGGTTGTCGTTGCGGGCGCAGTTCAACCGGTTCTCATTCCCGAATTGATTCAAAGAGGGTGACCGAAACCCGGACCGGACCGCGATACGTCCAAAGGTTTCCTCAAGCGGGTCCAGCAGGGTCTGGCAAAAGGCGCGCCCCGTTTCGATGGCAAGGTCAGGATTGTCTGGAAGGTTTTGCTTTTCATGGAAATTTCCAATCTCAGAATACAGGAATTCCCGCATGAAGAAATGCCGGGACAGACGTACACGCCCAAGCGTTTCAAGGCTCCACATGCTGCCCGGCTTGCGCATTACCCATACCCGTTCCAGCAAAAGGCACCGTCCGGTGCAAGCGCAGAGAAAGGATTGAAGGCCACTTCCCAGATCGTCCCATCGGGGGCGCGGAAATACCCATGATGCCCGCCCCAGAAAACATCAGATGCCGGTTTCAATATCTCGGCTCCGGCTTCTCCGGCCTTGTCCAACACCTGCGCAACCTCGTCCTTTGACCGGCAATTGTAGCTGAGCGTCAGCGCACCATGGCCCAGAGTGTCAACGTCAACTCCGATCTCTTCAGCCAATGCAGACAACGGGTACAAACCTAAAGTCTGGCCGATAAGGTCAAAGGCAATTACCCCGTCGGGGCTGCTGACCCGTTTCCAACCCATGTCCTCATAGAACCCGGCGGCAAGCTCGGGGTCATCCACCCCAACTGTGATCAAGCTTACTCGCTGGTCCACTATTCGGTCCCCTGCTCACTCAGCCAGTCCAGAATACCTGCAACAGTCGCGTCCGTCTGCCCCGGGGACATCAGCCGACCCGCGATCACATGCGACGCCGGATCATCCCCTGACCCCATTGTCACCAGATTGACCGTCTTCGGTCCACCCCATCTTTCGGCCACTTTATGCGTCAGGTCAGGACGCACGACTTGATCGTCATCCGAAAACCAGAACAGCGCCGGAATCTGCGCGCTCGAGAAGTCCAACGCATAGACAGCCTCGACCAACAGGGTCATCGGCACCACAGCCTCCCACGGGTAAACCGAGGTCCAATAGGTGTTTACCTCCGGGTCCGGGCCAGAGACATCCCGTTCCTCCCCCATCACCAAGGGCAGCCACTTCCGCGCCCACGGCAAGCCGGGAATCCACGCGCCCGGTGTGTTCACCCCGAAATTCGGAGACACAAAGACCAAAGCCGCCACGTCTTGTCTCAGTTCTTCATCCAACGCTGCTGCTGCGGCCAGCGTTCCGCCGGTCGAGGTTGAGATGACAACAACCTTGTCACCAACGGCCCGCGCCGCGGCCAACCCCTCGGCCATATCCTGCATCCAGCCCGTAGCCGTCCCTTCGGCCATTGCCGGGCCATCGCGACCATGTCCCTTCAGGCGCGTATAGACCAGATTGGCCCCCAGCGCGTCGGCCACCTTATCCGGCACCGGACGGATTTCCTCGGACGAGGCCGAAAAGCCATGCACATAGAGAACCGAAACAGGCGTGCGTTGTTCTTTGAACCCGTCTTGCCAGACCACGCGCTTTTCCACTCCGGGCACGATGTCGTCATAGGCGGATTCTGTGCTTTCAAAGTAGACCTGAACCCCTTCGCCGAATTTGCGCGGATCAAAGCGGGGATGCAGGTCGACCTGTTCACGCGGCCCGAACCAATAGATCAGGCCACCGACAACAATCAGTGCCAGCAGCAGACGCCCAAGAAACCACCCAAAGCGCTGCATCAGCTGGCCTCCATCACCTCAAGCACCGCATTTTCGATCAACCCCAGACAGGGGCCGTCCGAGAACCGGTGATCTGCGTCTTTGACCAGCAATAAACGCATATCTGGCCCACTGGCGTGTTCCAGCAACCGCACAGCCGTTTCGGTGGACACCGCCGTATCCGCCGTGCCCTGCAGAAAGCGCACCGGGAAAGGCAGGTCTAGCGCGTCGCGCAGCACCAACCGTTGACGCCCGTCTTCGATCATCCGCTTGGTGATGATGTAGGGTTCCATATAATCCGAGGGCAGTTCCACATGCCCAACACTATCTAGCGCAGCCTTTTGTTCGGCGCTGAACGACGCCCAATAGCCGTCCTCAGTGAAATCAGGCGCGGCGGCAATGGTCACCATACCAGCGATCCGTTCGGGTATCGTTCTGGCAAGCAACAGCGCCTGCCACCCGCCCATGGATGATCCGACAACGATTAACGGCCCTTCGGTCAAGGCTGCCACAGCCTCAATCGTATCTTCGTGCCAATCGCCGATACAGCCATCGGTGAATTTCTCGGAACTTTCACCATGACCGGAATAGTCGAACCGCAAAAACGCCTGCCCGCGCGCCTGTGCCCAGTCTTCCAGGTGCACCGCTTTGGTGCCTTCCATGTCAGATTTGAGCCCGCCCAGAAAAACGACGGTCGGGCCATGGCCCTCACTTTTGTGATAGGCCAACCGCCGGTCTTTTGCGGTGATCAGAAATTCCGTAGCTGCCATGAAACCCTCTTTCCATTTGCATCACATCATGCACGGCAGACCAGTGGTCGCAATTCCCGATTTTTGCAGTCTCGCAGCGTCAGTCCTGCTTCCTTCGACACTTGACAGGTTTTGCTGCACCTGCCACATGAGCCGGACACCATAACCCGCAACCGGGCGTTCAGTGGGCGCCAAACCGACGAGGAGAGCCGATATGGCCCTGGATGCAAAATCCGTCTCACTCACCTTTCCCGATGGCAATGCACGTTCTTATGACGCAGGCGTAACGCCCGCGCAGGTGGCTGCCGATATCTCGACCTCGCTGGCGAAAAAGGCCATCTCGGCCACGGTGAATGGCCAGCACTGGGACCTGCAATGGCCCATCGAATCCGATTCCGATATCGCCATTCACACCATGAAGGATGAGGTTCAGGCTAATGAACTGATCCGCCACGACCTGGCGCACATCATGGCTCGCGCGGTGCAGGAAATCTGGCCCGATACCAAGGTCACCATCGGCCCCGTCATCGAAAATGGCTGGTATTATGACTTTGATCGGGCGGAACCTTTCACGCCCGAAGACCTTGGCCTGATCGAAAAGAAGATGAAGGAAATCATCAACAAGCGCGACCCCGTGACCACCGAAGTCTGGGACCGTCAGCGTGCGATAGATTTCTACACCGCCAATGACGAGCCCTATAAGGTCGAACTGATCGACGCCATTCCGGGCGACGAGCCGCTGCGCATGTATTGGCATGGCGACTGGCAGGACCTGTGCCGCGGCCCGCATCTGCAGCATACCGGTCAGGTTCCAGGCGATGCGTTCAAGCTGATGTCCATCGCCGGTGCCTATTGGCGCGGTGACAGCGACCGCGCGATGCTGCAGCGTATCTATGGCGTGGCCTTCACCGGCAAGGAAAAGCTGAAAGCTCACCTGCACATGCTGGAAGAGGCCGCCAAGCGCGATCACCGCAAGCTGGGCCGCGAGATGAACCTGTTCCACATGCAGGAAGAGGCCCCCGGCCAAATCTTCTGGCATCCGAACGGCTGGAAAATCTACACCACCCTGCAGGACTATATGCGCCGGATGCAGGAGCGCGATGGATATGTCGAGGTGAACACGCCTCAGGTTGTCGACCGCAAACTGTGGGAGGCCTCGGGCCACTGGGACAAATATCAGGAAAACATGTTCATCGTCGAAGTCGACGAGGAACATGCCCGCGAAAAGGCAATCAACGCGCTGAAACCGATGAACTGCCCCTGTCACGTGCAGGTGTTCAATCAGGGCCTGAAATCCTATCGTGATCTGCCGTTGCGAATGGCCGAATTCGGGTCTTGTGCCCGTTATGAGCCTTCGGGCGCGCTGCACGGAATCATGCGCGTGCGTGGATTCACACAGGATGATGGTCACATCTTCTGTGCCGAGGATCAGATCGAATCCGAGACCGCCAAGTTCATTGCCTTCCTGTCTAAGGTATATGCCGATCTGGGCTTCCATGACTGGACGATCAAACTGTCTACTCGTCCGGAAAAACGGATCGGGTCGGATGAAAGCTGGGATCTGGTCGAAAAGGCGCTGGGCGATGCCTGTAAGGCCGCCGGATATGAGTATGAGCTGCTAGAAGGCGAAGGCGCGTTTTATGGGCCCAAGCTGGAGTTCACTCTGACCGACGCGATCGGCAGGACATGGCAATGCGGGACCCTGCAGGTGGACCCCAACCTGCCCGAGCGGCTGGATGCCAGCTTTATCGGTGCCGACGGCGCCAAGCACCGCCCGTTCATGCTGCACAGGGCTACGCTGGGCTCGTTCGAACGCTTCATCGGCATTCTTATCGAAGAACACGCAGGCAAGCTGCCGTTCTGGTTGGCCCCGCGTCAGGTCGTCGTCGCCTCGATCACGTCAGAAGCCGATGATTATGTGGCCGAAGTGGTTGAGACGCTCAAGGCCGCCGGTGTCCGCGCCGAGGCAGACATCCGCAACGAAAAGATCAACTACAAGGTTCGCGAACATTCGGTCGGCAAGGTTCCGGTCATTCTGGCCGTCGGTCATCGCGAAGTTGACGAACGCACCGTCAGCGTTCGCCGGCTGGGCGAAAAACAAACGCAGGTTCAATCGCTTGAAGCTGTAACAAATGAGCTTTCACAGGCCGCGACACCGCCGGATCTGTTGTAACATTCGGCATGGAATTGCCATGAATTCGGCCCCGCTTTTGGGGCCGAATTGAAATATTTCCTCTTTTCTTATTCAAAAACAGTATATTAACTTACAAGGGGGCATTGTGCGCCCTGACGGGCTTGTGAGACACGGGCTCGTGAATTCAACTCTGGGCCGCAAGCCACTACCTTTGTCATTGTCACAAGCAGACATACGCAGTCATCAAAAGGGATTACCGAGATGTCGAACACCGCAAAATCACTGGTTATCGCAACCGCAGTCGCAGCCGCCGTTTCGGGCGCAGCCACAACTGCCACCGCACAAGCCAAAGAGAAATGCTATGGCATTTCGCTGGCCGGTCAGAACGACTGCGCCGCGGGCCCCGGCACAACCTGCGCGGGCACCTCGACCGTAGACTATCAGGGCAACGCCTGGACTCTGGTCGATGCAGGTACCTGCGCCGATATCGAACTGCCGGCCGAGGCTGACGGCACACCGCGCAAAGGCTCGCTGGAAGCTCAGGACCGCGATCTACCGGCATAAGTCTGGCCTAGGCTAGTCAGGGGGCGGGCGACTTCGCCCGCCCTTTACTTCTAGAACAAGGAGCTGCCAAATGTTGGATGACACACTCCGTTCGAACCGCCTGCCTTTGGCACCCGGCGTCGGGTACAAGCCGCAGCATTTCGCACAGATCCTTGAACACGCACAGCCAGTTGCCTGGCTGGAAATTCACGCCGAGAACTACATGGGTGACGGTGGTCGTCCCCTGGCGCAATTGCGCCATCTCTCGGAAAAGTTTCCGATCTCGGTCCATGGGGTTGGCCTGTCCATCGGCAGCGAAGGCCCGCTGGATGCCGACCATCTGGCACGATTGAAACACCTGGTTGGCTGGCTGAAACCGGCCAGTTTCTCGGAACATCTGGCATGGTCGACCCATGACAGCCATTTTCTGAACGACCTACTACCCCTGCCCTATACTAATGCCTCGCTTGCACGCATTTGCGAGCATATCGATCAGGTACAGGAAACCGTCGGTCGCCAAATGTTGTTGGAGAATCCGTCCAGCTATCTGGCGTTCGAAGAAAGCACCTGGTCCGAGCCCGATTTTCTGCGCGAAGTTGCACGTCGCACTGGGTGCGGCCTGCTGCTGGATGTGAACAACGTCTTTGTCTCAGCCACCAATCTGGAATTCTCTCCGCAGGGCTATATCGATGCCTACCCTCTTGAGAAGGTGGGGGAAATCCATCTAGGCGGGCATGATGAGGATGAGGACGACCATGGTCGCCCCCTGCTGATTGACAGCCATGGGCGCGAAGTCGTTGATCCGGTTTGGGCGCTGCTGGACTACGTTCTAGAGCGATCTGGTCCCAAACCCGTGTTGGTCGAATGGGACACGGACGTTCCAGAATGGCCCGTGCTGCGGGCCGAAGCAGACCGTGCGCAGGCGGCCTTGGACCGCGTCCCGGCATGAGCGTTTCGCAAGAGAGTTTTCACGCCGCGCTGATGAACCCGTCAGCCGCCATCCCCAAAGGACTGCTGGACGCGGTCGCACAACCTGCCGGGCGGCGGTTCAGTGTGTATCGCAACAACGTGGCGGTGTCGCTGACCGAAGCGATGCATCAGGCATTTCCGGTCATCACCAAATTGCTGGGGGCTCAGAACATGGATGGGCTGTCGGGTATTTTCCTGCGCAAACATCCCCCCTCATCGCCGTTGATGATGTTTTACGGTGAAGAATTCCCCGAATTTCTTGCCGGAATGGAGCAGCTCTCGCATATTGGATACCTGCCTGACGTGGCGCAATTGGAGCTTGCCTTGCGCCGTTCCTACCACGCCGCTGACAGCGAACCAGCCCCGGCGGACGCACTGGCTGTTCCGCCCGAAGACATCATGCGGGCACAGCTGGGATTTGCCCCGTCGATGCGGGTTCTGCACTCGGACTGGCCGATTTATTCGATCTGGCGTTTCAACACCGAAGTCGACGCCCCCAAACCCGATCCCACCGCCCAAGACGTTCTGATCACCCGGGCCGAGTATGACCCGGTTCCACATCTGCTGCCCGAAGGCGGCGCGCACTGGATTGCGGGCCTTCAGGCCGGGCAAACCATTGGTGGCGCGTTTGAAGATACTGTAAACCATTTCCCCGAATTTGACCTTGGGGCCACTCTGGCGCTGCTTTTACAAGGCGGCGCAATAACCTCTGTGACTATCGAAAGGCTGGCAACATGACTGCCCTGATCTCATTGCACAACAACACCCTGGGACGGTTAGAGATGACCTCTGGCTGGTTGACACCGACCTTGGCCAGGCTGGTCTTTGCGGCAACATTGCTGGTGTATTATTGGAATTCGGCGACCACCAAACTGGGTAGCGGATTCTTTGGGTTCCTGTTCCCGTCCGACGGTGCCTATGTGCAGATTTTCCCCAAAGCCATGGAAGCCGTCAGCTATGACAGCTCGCAATTGGGGATCATGCATTGGGCCATTGCTGTTGCGGGGACCTGGGCTGAGTTTCTTCTACCTACGCTGATCGTGATCGGCCTTCTGTCGCGGTTCGCAGCATTGGGTATGCTGGCATTTGTCTGGGTTCAGACGATCGTAGATGTCACGGGCCACGGCACGGAATTGGGCAGCTACTTCACCAACGCCGTAAGCCTGCTGGATGATCGGACACTCTGGTCCTTTCTGCTGGCAGTGATCGTGATCAACGGCGCAGGGCCGCTGTCCGTCGATCGCATCCTGCACATCAAGTGATCTAGAAATGCGCCTTGGGCTCGTCCGGTTTACCCGCGGCCAGTCCAAGGAGGCCCGCAACACCCGCAAATGCCACCGGGAACATAGTGAACACGTTAAAACCAAAGGCGTAATACATCCCGGCCGCTGAGATCAGCAACAAGACCCCTCCGATCAGGGCCCGTGCATGGGCCATTGCACCGCCAGCAATCGCCAATAGCGGCGCAATGATCGACGCGAACTGTATGAGTTGCGCGTTGTCCACCTGCTCGGCCAGCCCGTCGATCTCACCAAACCGATCAATCAGTTCGACATAGCCATAGCCGAAAAAGCCCACGATCATCCCGATCAAACCGGCGATGACACCCAAAATCATAGCAGCGTTACGCATTCAAAATCCTCTAACTTGCGTCAATTCAGATAGTCATCAGGTCACGCAACGCCAAGCCCTGCCTTCGTTTCCGCCGTCCATCCCAGATACAGGGTTCCGTCTTGCTCGATCAGGGGGCGCTTCATCAGGGTCGGGTGATCTGTCAGCAGTTCCAGCGGAGGCCGCGCGCGTTGTGCATCGTCTAATCCACGCCAGGTTGTCGAACGGGTATTGAGCAAAGCCTCGCCGAAGCGATCCAGCGCCTGCGTCAGCATCGCTTTGGGTACGCCATCGGTCCGAACGTCGACAAACTCAGTATCTGGAAGTGATTTCAAAGCCTTGCGGCACGTGTCACAGTTTTTCAGACCATAAAGGCGCATTTCGGGTGTCTCCTGTATCTGGTTCAATTTTCAGCAAATTTGCCTGCACGTTTCAGAAATTCTTGATTTTTTACTTCACCATGCAATGTTGAAAAAGACGAAACTCGCAATTCGCGCTGTATCGTTACGGCGATACGGTAATCAATTGCGGCGACGTCAATCACTGCCCCCACCAATTATGTGGGACAACGCGTAAGTAGAAGGAGACACGGGAAATGCCAACTGGCACCGTGAAATGGTTTAATACCACGAAAGGCTACGGGTTTATTGCCCCTGATGAGGGCGGCAAGGACGTATTTGTTCATATCTCGGCCGTTGAACGGTCCGGTCTGACCGGGCTCGCTGACAATCAGAAAGTCTCGTATGAGTTGGAAGACGGACGCGACGGCCGACAAATGGCATCTGATTTAAAGCCACTGTAAAACAGTCCCGCATGCTGCGGGTGATCAAAACAGGCCAACGGCCAATTTCCGGCCGTTGACCAATATTCAAAGGTTAGAAACCTTACCCTCGCGCCGGGTCGGCTTAGGCGCGAGAGTATTAGCTTTTTCCGTCACAATAATGCGCAATACGCGAGATCAGCTTTTGCGAATGACCGCTTCGAACTCGCGCCATTCCCGAGCGGTCATGCCCGAGTTTTCCTGCGTGACATTTTCCCCGGCCAGCATCCGGCGCAGGCTGTCGACCATCTGAGCCGAAAGGTTCACCGCACCCAGCCGATAATCCTCGAACGCTTTGTAGGCGAAGGGCACCCAGTCGGCGACGATCTTGCACATGGTATCCGCATAGACCCGGATCTCGTACTGCGCATGCGGGTCGGCACGCAGGCGCAAGAAGTGGAACAGGTTGTGCAGATCAACCTTCCAATACCACTGCGTATAGATATTCGCGGGCAGGTTCATCCGCGCCAGTTCACGCGCCAGACCCTGTTGGCCGTCTTGGTTGATCATCGATTCATAGTTGTCATAGCATCGGGCGCTATCGGCCTTGAGGATATCCAGAACTCGCGCGGCCTCTTCCCCTTGCAGCGCATCACCCCGGCCTTGGTTGTTTACCTCGGACTGCGCGGCAACGTGATCGGGTGCGGGGATATAGAACTCGCGGTCCAGAATCGAATAGCGCGCGGAATACTCGTTCACATTTGCCGTGCGGTGACGTATCCACTGCCGGGCGACAAAGACAGGCAGCTTGACGTGCAGCTTGATCTCGCACATCTCGAACGGGGTCGAATGCCAGTGACGCATCAGATAGCGGATCAGACCCTCATCGTTCTGCACCGATTTTGTGCCTTTGCCATACGACACCCGCGCCGCCTGACAGATCGCCGCGTCGTCACCCATATAGTCGATCACGCGCACAAAGCCGTGGTCCAGCACCTGATGAGCGGTATAAAGGTGATCTTCCATACCCGCAGCCACAACGCGGCGTGTTGGATGCGATTGCGCCCGTTGCGCTTCGATCTCGGCCAGTTGGTCAGAGGACAGCGGCATAAAAGTTCCTTTCCAGCAATGAGTCGCCCACCACTATATATCGGCAATTCCCCGACCGGAACCGCGACATGTACACCCAGCGGCGCATTTTCAAAATTGTGTCCGCCCTGCCCCTCGACACGCATTTTCCGCGCGCTAAGCTGCAGCCCATCACCTGAACGGAAAGGAAGCCACAATGGGGCTGAGATATCTTCACACCATGATCCGCGTGAAGGATCTGGAAAAGTCGATGGCGTTTTTTGAGTTGCTGGGCCTGAAGGAAACCCGCCGCTATGACAGCGAGGCGGGGCGGTTTTCGCTGATCTTCATGGCGCCCCCGGGGCAAGAGGATCGCCCAATTGAGCTGACCCACAATTGGGATGGTGACGATGCGCTGCCCAGCGACAGTCGGCATTTCGGGCATTTGGCCTATGGCGTCGACAATATTTACGAGGTCTGCCAGCACTTGCAGGACAATGGTGTGGTGATCAACCGCCCGCCCCGCGACGGCCGTATGGCGTTTGTACGGTCGCCCGACAATATCTCGGTCGAGTTGCTACAGAACGGTGACGCGCTGGAAGCCGCCGAACCCTGGGTCAGCATGGAAAGCACCGGACACTGGTGATCCGCTGGCTGACAGCACTGGGACTGGCCGGACTGGCCAGCCCGCTTCGGGCCGAAACCTGTCGCCTGGCCCTGGCGTTGGCTATGGATATCTCAAGCTCAGTGGATGCAACCGAGGATACCCTGCAGCGGCAGGGCCTGGCCGCTGCCCTGATCGCCCCTGAGGTGACCGAGGCGTTCTTTTCCTCTCCTTTGCCCGTGGCATTGGCTGTGTATGAGTGGGGCAGCCGCTCGACCCAGCGCATGATCCTGAACTGGACGATGATCAACACGCAAGCTGATTTGCTAACGGCGGCAGAGACCATACAACGTTCAGTCCGATCTGACGGTGACTCGGCCACTGCCATGGGGCAAGCTTTGGCTTTTGGTGCGACCCTGATGCAGCAAGCACCACCATGTTTGTTTCAGACCATCGACCTGTCTGGGGACGGCGCAAATAATGACGGTTTCCAACCTGCATCCGCTTATCGCCACTTTCCGTTCGAGGGCATTGTGGTCAACGGGCTGGTTATCAATGCTGCCGATTTCGAGGGCGAAGTTCATCTGATTCCCTACTTCGAAAACAATGTTCTGTACGGGCCTGGCGCATTTCTAGAAGTCGCACAGGGGTTCGAGGATTTCGAACGCGCCATGCGGCGAAAGCTGGAACGTGAACTGACAAGCTTGCAAATCGGCGTGCTGCAGGACTTCGCGCCCAGATGACGCGGCTATTGGCATTTGTCATTAGTTTGATCGCTGGTTCGGCCACGGCAGAGTGCCGACAAGCTCTGGCGCTGGGGCTGGATGTTTCTGGTTCGGTGGACAGTCACGAATACCGGCTGCAACTTGACGGTGTGGCAGCCGCTTTGCAGCGTCCTGAAGTGGTGCAGCTATTGCTGTCAAACCCTGCTGCCCCTGTGCGGTTGGCGATTTTCGAGTGGAGCGAGCCGGGCCATCAACGTCTGTTGCAAGACTGGATCGCCATACGTTCGGGCAACGATCTTGACCGGATCGCCTTTTTACTGAACCGAACCAAGCGCAGTGCCGCCCCGCAAGGTACGGCTGTTGGCTCAGCGATGCTGTTTGGGGCTGACCTGCTGTCCGACCAAACAAGTTGCTGGAAACGAACACTCGATCTGTCCGGCGACGGCAAACACAATCTGGGCACTCACCCGCGGGAAGCCAAAAGCGCGCTTGAAGCTTCGGGCATCACCATCAACGGCCTGGTCATCGGCGCGGATGATCCCAGCCACGGCGACAAACGCTATGTGCAGGTTGGAGAGCTGTCTGCCTATTACACCGCCTGGGTCATCCTGGGGCCAGATGCCTTTGTCGAGGTTGCCCTGGGGTTTGACGCTTATGAGGACGCCATGACCCGAAAGCTGATCCGAGAGCTTGAAGGGCTGATCCTGTCCGATGCGCGCCCCTGATCAGTAGATATAGCGGATCTGATCCGTCCAGTACCGCTCAACCCGGCGCAGAGAGGTTGTGATGTCATCAATTCCCTCCATCCCAAGCACGCCAAGGGTCTGCAGCCCCTCGGCATGGCGCGAGAACAGCTCGGTCACGATATCCCGAATCTCGCGTCCTCGTGGCGTTAACCGAACCCGGACCGAGCGTCTGTCGATCTCACACCTTTGGTGGTGCATATAGCCCATTTCGACCAACTTCTTGAGATTGTAGCTGACGTTGCTGCCCTGATAATAGCCACGGCTTTTCAACTCACCCGCCGTCACCTCATGATCGCCGATATTGAACAGAAGCAGGGCCTGAACGGCGTTGATTTCCAACACGCCCACCCGCTCGAACTCATCCTTTATAACGTCCAGTAGCAGACGGTGCAGCCGCTCGACCAAAGCGAGCGCTTCAAGATAGCTGGTCATGAAACCCTTGGTTTCCGGCGCGGAGACCTGCATTTCCATACTCATCCGATCCTCCGATTCAGTCGCGCTGTTTCAGGCAGCATGAATCGAATTCCCCAAGAATCGGTTAAGCTGGATTTTCTTTATTTTTGAAAGGTCTGCGCGATATCCGAAACCAGATGGACAAACCCCTCGGGCGGCTGGGCCTGCCCGGTGACCCACTGATACAGATCCTGATCATTTTCGTGTAGCAGCGCGTCGAACTGATCCAGACCCGCTGTATCCATCGCGTCGAGATTACGTTCGGCATAGGCCGAAAGGATCAAATCCATCTCTTTGATCCCGCGTCGCATGGACCGCATTTTCATGCGTTTGATCCTGACTTCCCGTGTTTCGGTCACTTTCCCTGCTCCGACATCAAGCGCAGCTTCTTCTCAAGCCGCGCGGCCCGTTCGGCGCTGGCGCGCATCTCGCCCCGGATTGCGCGTAGCTCGGCCACCGCATCCGCCAGCTCGATATTGGCCTCGCCGTCTTCGACGGGGGCGTCCATACCTTCGCCTTCGCCGGTCAGCAACCACATGATCGAAACGTTGATCATACCCGCCATCATCGACAAACGGTTGGCACGCGGTTCGGACAGATCGTTTTCCCAGGCCACAATAGTCGCTTTTTTGACACCCAGCCGACGCGCCAGTTGGGTCTGAGTCATACCAGCGGCCTCGCGCGCGCCTGCCAGCCGGTCCCCGAATGTCGCTGCCTCTGGGCTATACCAGTCATTTTCGTCGGTCATCAGGGTCTCCATGTCTCGGCCTCATACTGCTTGATCGTCATTCGGGCGCACCCTATGACAGACAGGTTGAACATACAAACTGAGGCCATCATGACTTTCCTGTCTGCGACACTGTCACGCGTAAAACCATCACCAACCATCGCGATGACCGCCAAAGCAGCCGAGTTGAAGGCGGCGGGACGTGATGTGATCGGCCTGAGCGCGGGTGAACCCGATTTCGACACGCCACAGAACATCAAGGACGCGGCTGTTGCAGCCATTGCAGCGGGCAAGACAAAGTATACCGCCCCTGACGGAATTCCCGAATTGAAACAAGCCGCCTGCGCCAAGATGAAGCGTGATCATGGGCTGGATTACACGCCCGCACAGATCTCGGTCGGGACTGGCGGCAAGCAGACGTTGTATAACGCGTTGATGGCGACAATGAACGACGGGGACGAGGTTGTTATCCCCGCGCCATATTGGGTCAGCTACCCGGACATGGTTCTGCTGGCCGGAGGTACGCCAGTCGTAGTCGAGACGACGCTGGAAAACAGCTTCAAACTGACCGCCGAACAGCTTGAGGCGGCGATCACGCCCAAGACCAAGTGGTTCATCTTCAACTCTCCGTCGAACCCTACGGGGGCGGGCTATAACCGTTCGGAATTGAAAGCCCTGACAGATGTACTGATGCGACACCCGCATGTGTGGATTATGTCCGACGACATGTATGAACATTTGGCCTATGACGGGTTCGAATTCTGCACTCCGGCCGAGATCGAACCGGGCCTCTATGAGCGTACCTTGACCTGCAACGGCGTATCGAAAGCCTATGCTATGACCGGCTGGCGCATTGGCTATGCGGCGGGACCGGTCGAGATCATCGCCGCCATGCGCAAGATTCAATCACAGTCGACCTCGAACCCCTGCTCGGTCAGCCAATGGGCGGCGGTCGAGGCGCTGAATGGAACGCAAGCGTTCCTGGCCCCGAACAACGAGACGTTCAAACGCCGCCGAAACTTGGTGGTCGAGATGTTGAACCAGATCGACGGTATCACCTGCCCCACGCCCGAAGGCGCGTTCTATGTCTACCCGTCGATCGCAGGACTGATCGGCAAGTCCACTCCGGCCGGCACCAGAATTGACTCGGATGAGGCCTTCGCCACTGCTCTGCTGGAAGAGGCCGACGTGGCCGTTGTATTTGGCGCGGCCTTTGGCCTGTCACCGAATTTCCGGGTCAGCTATGCGACCTCGGACGAAGCCCTGACCGAGGCCTGCACCCGTATCCAGCGCTTTTGCGCGTCCCTGACCTGATCCGGAGGCCCCTGATGACCGCAGAACTGCCTGAATACTACTTTCGTGTCCGCGAGAATGGCGCGGCGGTTTTTCGGATCGATACCGAAAACCGTCAACGGCGGATCGAGATGGATCAGATCGCGGTCATCAACATCCGCAATGGCGAGGTCAAGCCACAGGGCCAGCGCACCCTGACAGCGGCGGATCAGGCGGAAATCGCACGATGGATGGACGCGCGCAAAGCCCTGCTGGCGCAACGGGATATCGACGACATACACCGCGCGGTCGACTATCTGAATCTGACCACGCAATGGGCACAATCCAAGGCGTCGGACGAACAGCTTGAGGATGTCACCGACCGGTTGTTGCTGGCGATGCACGACCTGCGTAGCGTTCTGGTGCGCAAAAAGGCAGATCGCCTAAGCAAAGGCTGAAGCCGCGGCTATTCCGCAGGCACCCCTACGGTCTGAACCGAGCGCATCCAGAAACGGGCCATCAGCAAGACGGCCGCGCAGGCAAGCCCAAGTACAAGACCCATCCAGATGCCGATCCCGTCCATCCCCTGCACAAAGCCAAAGTAATAGGACGCCGGTATCCCAACCACCCAATAGCTGAGCCCGGCCATAACCATCGGCACCTTGGCATCTTGCAATCCGCGCAACAGGCCCAGTGCAATCACCTGTGCCCCGTCGACCAACTGGAACAAAGCGGCCATGGCCAGCAGGCCCGTTCCGATGGCCAGGATTTGCGGGCGCTGCGGATCGTCGGGTTCGACAAATACAGAAATCAGCGGCTCGGCGCAGGTCACAAACAAGATAATCGTCAGAACAGACACCAGCAGAGACATCACGGTCACCGCCTTCGCACCTTTTTCCAGATGTGGTCGATCCTTGCGCCCAAGGGCGTTCCCCGCACGGATCGTGGCCGCGTTAGACAGCCCCAGATGCACCATGAACGTGGCCGAGGCCAGATTCAGCGCAATCCCATGCGCCGCCAGCGGTACCGGCCCGATCCAACCCATCATGAAGGCGGACATGGCGAACAGCGACACCTCGGCAAGCAATGTAAATCCAATGGGAATGCCAAGACGCAGCACGCTGTACAGCATCTCCCAATCCGGGCGCCAGAACCGTTGGAACAGGTTATGTTCGGGCAATACGCGCACGGCGTAGACCACGACCGCAACCAGCGACACCATCTGCGTCACCACCGAGGCAATTGCCGCCCCCATCACGCCCAGTTCAGGCGCACCCCAATTGCCGAAGATCAGCGCATAGTTGGTCAGTGCGTTGACGACAGCGGCCGTCACAGTGATCCACAAAACGATCTGAGTGCGCTCCAAAGCGGCCAGATAAGATTTCAGCACCATAACCACCAGCGCCGGGAACAGGCCCCATCCTGCGACACGTAGATATTGCGACGCGGTCTCGGCCACTTGCGGGTCCTGCCCTGCAGCAATCAAAATCGGGTGGGACCACCACAGCAAAGGCATAACCAGCACCGCGTATAACAAGGACAGCCACACCCCCATGCGGGTCGAGCGGCGAATGCTGGTCTCATCCTCTTCGGCGGCCGCAGTCGCCACCATGGGCATCACCGCCAGTCCGAAACCGCCGCCAAACAGGAACAGCACAAAATAAAAGCTACTGGCCAGCGTCACTGCGGCCAATGCCTCGACCCCGTACCAGCCCAGCATGATCGTGTCGGTCAAACCAATGGCAAACTGCGCCAGATGCCCGCCGACCAGCGGCAGGCCCAGAACTGCAATGGCCCGGAAGTGGGCGCGATATGTCATTACCTTATTCATTTCACCAGCCTTATGCCCGGCCAGAGGCCGGGACAAGAGGTGATCAGTGAAATTTCAAGGTGAGACTAGTTCTGCCGGCAATTGGCCGCTTGGTTCATCGCGCGTCAGGATGCAGGGAAGTGCCCAGAATATGCTCGGACTGATGAATGACGTGATGCGCCTGCCCTACGATCATGGGATCGGGCTGCCCCACGATATTGTGGTCCTTGTCCGGGTAATCCAGCGTCGACAAAAAGTGGCGCATACAGTTCAGACGCGCACGTTTCTTGTCGTTCGACTTGACGATGGTCCAAGGCGCGTCGGCGGTGTCAGTATAGAAAAACATCGCCTCTTTCGCTTCGGTATAGTCGTCCCATTTATCCAGGCTCGCCTTGTCGATGGGCGACAGCTTCCATTGCTTCAACGGGTCGGTTTCCCGGCTTTTGAAGCGGCGCTGTTGTTCCGGCTGCGTGACCGAGAACCAATATTTATAGAGCTGAATACCCGAGCGGACCAACATCCGCTCCAACTCGGGCGTCTGTCGCATGAACTCAAGGTACTCGTTGGGAGAACAAAAGCCCATGACCCTCTCAACGCCCGCACGGTTGTACCAAGAGCGGTCGTAGAACACCATTTCACCGACCGTAGGTAGTTCCTGAACATAGCGCTGATAATACCACTGGCCTTTCTCTTCCCAGGTCGGCTTGTTCAAGGCCACGACGCGGGCTTGCCTTGGGTTCAGGTGTTCCATAAACCGCTTGATCGTACCGCCTTTGCCTGCTGCATCACGCCCTTCGAACAGCAGAACAAAGCGTTGCCCCGTCTCTTGCGCCCAAAGCTGCACCTTAAGCAATTCGGCCTGCAATTGCGCCTTTTGCGCCTCGTACTTGCCCCGCGCCATCTTGCGATCGTAGGGATACTTGCCGCTTTCGAACGCCTGCCGAATTCGCTCGGGGCTGGGTTGCGATGGCTCAGGATTGGGTGTTGGGACAATTTTGACAGAGGATTGTTTTTGTTCAATTTGTGCCGCTGCTTCCATTCAATTTTTCCTTTTTCACTATCCGCAGGAACGTCTAGCAAAAGGCGCAGATTTTCGCTTTGACACGGGTCAAATTTTTGAGCCGTAGCGTAGGAAATTTTCCACTAATGAAGTTCAACACGCTGCGGCAGATTTCTAGCTATGCCCCCAATCCGCCGGATCATCCGAGTTGTTGGGTGAAAGACCCAGAACGTCGCCTGTGGTAGAACATCCAAGCCCAAGAACCGTTCTGTTCGCGTATGAGAAATACGCGCAGACCTGATTGATCTCGAGGATCTCGCCATCGTCCCACCCGGCGTCCCGCAGGGCGCGAACATCAGCCTGAACCATCTGCGCAGGTGCTTCGGTTAGCTTGCGCGCATAGCACATAGCAGCGATCTGGGCGTTGTCCAGCGGTGCGGAATCCGGCGTTCCGGCCTCAATCGCGGAGCGGATGGCATCGCCCCGTTCCGCGTCTGCCAACAACCGCTGCAACCCGCTAAAGTGATGCTCGACGCAATAGCTGCACTGGTTCAGGGAACTGACCCAAACCCCCAGCACCTCAAGAAACCACTTCGGGACTTTATTGGCCGAGTGATGCAGGACGTTCTTGTACAGCGCCATGTGACCTTCCATCGAATGCGGCCGTAAAGAATGCACCATCATTATGTTGTCCACGTTTTTGTCAGGCCCGGTGACCCGCTCGTAAAGCTTTCTCAGCTTGCCGGTGGCTTCGTCAAATGGAACAGTCTTAATCCAGCTCATATGGTCCTCGCCCTGTTGTCGTGCCGCGTCTTCGCCTCCCAGTTTCGCACTCGTATCCTTCTGAGACAAAACTGGATCGCCCCACCATGTCAGGCTAAGCTGACGAAACGCAAGTAAGGGAGTATCTCATGGAAATGGCGGAGAAAACTGTCACTGAGTTCTATGCCAACCACCCAATTTCCGCGCCGCATATCCTGACCAAGCTGACAAGCCTTCGCGGATCGCTTGAGGATGTGACCCCGCAAGAGCTCTACCCTTATGATCAGGATCACTATGACGGCCTGAATGCCAACGCCCGACTGGCCGACAAGGTCCGGATGAAATCTGGTGATCGCGTTCTGGACGTTTGTGCCGGGCTTTGTGGACCTGCGCGATGGTACGCCTCTGAGCATGACGTTGACGTCACTGGCCTCGATATCAGCCCCAACCGCGTTGACGGTGCCAAGGAACTGAACGCGCTTGTCGGACTACAGGATCAGGTGCATCCAATTCTGGGCAGTGCGATGGATATACCCTTTGACGATGCGCATTTCGATGCGGCGGTCAGTCAGGAATCCTTCTTGCATATCCCCGACAAGCTCAAAGCCCTATCCGAAGTGTTCCGCGTTCTGCGCACTGGCGGACGGTTCGCCTTTACCGATTGGGTGATGCATGAGCCCCTGCCCGATGATGAGATGGAATTGTACCACCAACGTTTTGCCTGCCAGTCCCTGCTGAGCATTCCCGAGTACGAAACTGTGTTGAAAAAAACTGGATTTTCGGTTGCCTCAGCCAACGATGTAACGGCGTCCTGGGGCGAAATTCTGGCGCGTCGGCTTAGCATGTATCAAACCTTGGATGCCGAGGCCGAACGCGCTGGCAACCCGTCCAAGGGGGATACTTTCCTAAAAATGTACGCGCAATTTGTCAGCGACGTGAAACAAAGAAGGATCGGCGGGGTACGATTGACAGCGGAAAAACCTTAATAACTTCGGCTTCGTGCAGGGGTGTCACTCATCAAGATCACAGCCAATCGCCCACAACACCTCGCGCCCCTCTTCCCCCGGACCACATCACCTGCCATAATGGGTCTCAACCTAAAAACAAGAGCAGCCCCGATGCCCGACGATCTGTTGACGCCAAGCGCGACCACCACTTACGACGCCTCTTCGATTGAGGTACTGGAAGGTCTTGAGCCGGTCCGAAAACGCCCCGGTATGTATATCGGCGGCACTGATGAGCGCGCTTTGCACCATATGGTGGCCGAAATCCTCGACAACTCGATGGACGAAGCCGTCGCGGGCCATGCCAACCGGATCGAAGTTGAACTGCACGCCGACTACGCCCTGACCGTACGCGACAACGGGCGTGGCATTCCGATCGACCCGCATCCGAAATTTCCCGACAAATCAGCGTTGGAGGTGATCCTCTGCACCCTGCACGCGGGCGGCAAATTCTCGGGCAAGGCGTACCAGACCTCGGGCGGTCTGCATGGCGTGGGCGCATCTGTGGTAAACGCATTGTCGGATTCGATGGTCGTGCAGGTGGCGCGAGATAAAACGCTGTTCGAACAACGGTTCTCACGCGGCATTCCTTTAGGCCCGGTGGAAAAGGTCGGCGCGGCCCCGAACCGACGCGGCACCACAGTCACTTTCCACGCCGATGCCGAGATCTTTGGCCATCACAAATTCAAACCGGCGCGGCTGTTCAAATCCATCCGCTCCAAGGCCTATCTGTTCTCGGGCGTCGAAATCCGTTGGAAGTCCGCCATCGACGATGGCGAGACCCCGACCGAAGCGACCTTCCACTTCCCCGGTGGCCTGTCCGATTACCTGAAAGAGACGATGAATGGCTCGTCCACCTATGCTGAGCAACCCTTTGCCGGTACCGTGGACTTTAACGAGAAATTCGGCACTCCCGGCAAGGTCGAATGGGCGATCAACTGGACGCCTTCACGCGACGGGTTCATCCAGTCCTACTGTAACACCGTCCCTACGCCCGAAGGCGGCACCCATGTGGCGGGGTTCTGGGCCGCGGTCCTCAAGGGGATCAAAGCCTATGGCGAGTTGATCAACAACAAGAAAGCCGGTCAGATCACCCGCGACGACCTGATTACCGGCGGCTGTGCGCTGGTGTCGTGTTTCATCAGTGAACCGGAATTCGTCGGCCAGACCAAGGACCGTCTGGCTACGGTCGAGGCGCAGCGGCTGGTCGAGAATTCGGTCCGCGACCATTTCGATAACTGGCTGGCCGCGGACACGAAATCCGCCGGCGCTATCTTGGACTTCCTCATCCTGCGGGCTGAGGAACGCCTGCGCCGACGGGCCGAGAAGGAAACACAACGCAAATCCGCCACTAAGAAACTTCGTCTTCCCGGCAAGCTGGTGGACTGCTCTAGTTCAACACGTGACGGCACGGAATTATTCATCGTCGAGGGGGACTCGGCGGGCGGGTCCGCCAAAATGGGCCGGGACCGCAAAACACAGGCCCTGCTGCCCCTGCGCGGCAAAATCCTGAACGTGTTGGGCGCGGCCAGTTCGAAACTGGGCACCAATGCCGAGATCAACGATTTGACGCAGGCTTTGGGAGTGGGGCTTGGCACCAAATTCAACGTCGACGACCTGCGCTATGACAAGGTCATCATAATGACCGACGCAGATGTGGACGGGGCGCATATCGCCTCGCTGCTGATGACGTTCTTCTTCACCCAGATGCGTCCGATGATCGACGCGGGACACCTGTATCTGGCCTGCCCGCCCCTCTACCGCCTGACCCAAGGCGCAAAACGCGTCTATTGTCTGGACGAGGCCGAGCGCGACGAATGGCTTGAGAAAGGTCTGGGCGGCAAGGGCAAGATCGACGTGTCACGCTTCAAGGGTCTGGGCGAAATGGACGCCAAGGACCTGAAAGAAACTACGATGGACCCGGCCTCGCGCAAGCTAATCCGCGTCACCATCGACGAGGACGAACCCGGCGAGACCGGCGATCTGGTCGAGCGCCTGATGGGCAAAAAACCCGAACTGCGGTTCCAGTACATTCAGGAAAACGCGCGGTTTGTGGAGGAGTTGGACGTCTAAGACGATCGAACGCGAAAGACATCAATCAGTGCAGAGGCCAAATGTTCAAATCACGTAAGGCAAGACTGTGCTGGTCAACTGGTATTCTTGTTCTCGCTGGTGTGATTGTGATGTTCGCGGGTCGCTACCGCGAACCGGCCACTGTTGAAGACATCGTCGAGTCCTTTCTTCAGACACATAATATTCCGGGGGCTGTGCTGGCCTACGGCCCCTCGGATGCAGAGCCCAAAGTCGTGGCGTTTGGCGTGTCAGACCCGATTGAGAACACGCCCATGTCGACCGACCAGCCATTTCGCCTGGCCTCGGTCACAAAACCCATCGCAGCCAGAGCACTGATCAAAGCCGAGGAACGTGACCAAATCGACCTGGATCGTCCCATAGCCGAGCTTGCCGACCTGCCCCCGCCGCATGACCCGCGGGCCGCACAAGTATCGGCGCGGCAGCTTTTGGCGCATACGGGTGGGTTCGATAGAACTATCAGTTTTGATCCGATCTTCGCGCCCGATCGGCTTGGCCTTGACTGGTCGGCCAGTTGCGCCAAAGTGGCCCGGACCGTGTGGCAAACCATGCCGTTGGATCACACGCCGGGCAGCAAGACGGCGTACTCGAATGTTGGCTTCTGCCTTCTGACCGATCTGCTGGGGGCGGAAGCTGAAGACGCCCTGCAGCAGGTTGCCGATATCCATCTGGAGGGGCCCGCCGGGGCCAATTGGGAACTTCGCAGCGACGGTTGGACCCGTGTGCTGAGTTCTAAGGACGATCAAGGCTGGCTTTCAGGCTTGGGTATCGCTGGTGGGGCAATCGGCACGGCCGAGGCGGTCTGGACCATGGCCTCAGCGCCCCAACCGTTTTTCGAGGCGACGGCATCACAGGACGACAAAAGTGATTTCTACGCGTCGGGCTGGCATGTCTGGCCGGAAGAGAACGGCCAGCACCTGACCCATTGGGGCGGGGTCCGAGGCATCTTCACAACCGTCTTTCGATTTTCGGACGGAGAGACTGTTGTCGTGTTGTTCAACGCCTCACCTGTTGAGCCCAATAGTGCATTTGTGTCGCTGCATAACGCGTTGTATGAGTTCAATAAATCGAATAGGTGAGATCAAAATTGACCACACTGAAGAGCAAGCGCCTGATGAGCGAAAAGCCCGAAATGCGGTCCAGTACATTCAGGAGAACGCGCGGTTTGTGGAGGAGCTGGATGTTTGACCTAAAGAGCCTCCAACACTCCACGTTTTGGACGACAATTTGGCTTAGGCCTATTGCGTGAGTCTATTTTGTTGGCGTGATGACATGAGTTCCCACTACTTTGAACTCATCTGATATGCCCAAAACAATTTCGTAGCTATATATCAGGTCAAACTCAAATAAACGCCAAAATAGCGTAGGATTTCTTTCCCTATACTGTTCTACGGTCCAATAGCCTGCGACATTCCCGACAGGTTGGTTTATTCTAGTAGGAACAAAGTTCTCACTTCTGTATCTGCTGTATCCCACCACTCGGAAGTCGTGATAACTCATCCAGCTTTGAATTCTATCTAGAGTACCCAGACTTCGCGAAATACGGAAAATGCAAACCTCTACGCCACTCCCGTAACCTACTCTTTTCCAATCCAGCTTCAGCAAGTTTGGGCTTTCTTTCTTCTGTTCCTCTTTGATCAAACAGCTTTGTACATCTGGATAGTTACGAATAGCTTTTCGGAACTGTTTCCATCGCGCCTGTTCACTATCCATAACGTAACCCAAGAATAAAAATGGCTCGGCGGATTGGTTGGAAAGATGATCATATTCGATCTCACACGTATCCGTCGGTCTGCAGTCCGTCCATACATCAGCCTCAGGCCCTTCCGCCGCCAAAGGCATAGAAGCGGCAAAAATTGCAACTGCAAGAATCAAAAATTTGGTAATTGAACTATCTTTCATTTCACGCAAAAACTTTGGGTGCGCATTTGTTCTCTAAGAAGTTGAGCTTAGCTAACAGGCTTCGCCAAGTAGGGTTTCCCTGACCTCCAGCGGGCCTGTTTAAGAGAAATCAAAAAAAAACCGGACGGTCGTAAATCTGATAGTAACCTGACGAGCCTCGTGCCCCGCCTATGGGGGCGAGTCGGGCGCGTGCTTGATGCGTCGCATCAAGCATTGGGTGGATGGCGTGAGATCCTCCTCAAACAGCTCCCAAACACCCCCCTTGCCTAACCTGTTGATCTCGTTCACACTTACTCTCAAACCGTCATTCAAGAACGACAATTGAGGTTCCGAGCGTCCAAGACGCAATGAAACCAACAATAGATTTTCGAACGGGAGGACGACATGAAAACACTAACCCTTGGGCTGGCCGTTGCGCTGCTGGCCAGTCAAGCGTCCGCGCAGCAGACATTGACCACCGCATCCCCCATTCCGGACGGGGCCGAGACCAAGTTCTGCTACTACAACGGCATGGCCTATTCGCAGGACGCCTTTGTTCTGCTGGTCGGCGACAACACCGTTACCCAGACGGTCAGCACGATCCAGGAACGCCTGCTGCGTTGTCACCGTGAGGACGACGGCACGATGAAGTGGAAACCGCAGAGCACGTTCTCGACCAATAACTGAACGCTTAAGGTGGGCGGGTTAGCCCACCTTCTGCTCCAGCCATTCCGCGATCTGCGCGGCGGGCTTTTCCCAGCCGGGCTCCATAAACAAGAAATGCGCGTGGTTCTCGACGGGCATGAAAGTCGCTCGGTCACCATACAAATCGGCCAGGGCGCGGCAGGTGTTGGGGTTCACCGCCCTGTCCTCAGTCCCTGATACGACCAGCACTGGGCAGTCGACCTTGTCGATATCGACCTTCATCGCGTGGTGATCGTCGAACATCCAAAAAAACATCTCGAAAATCACCCGCCCGCTTTCGGCGCCCAAACGGTCGAACACCGAGTGCTGTTGCGCCTCGGGCATTTTGTTCAGCGCGAAGGGGGCCATCAGGTCGAACTCGACCCGCATGGGCTGTTTCCAGAACGCCCCGCCCTCCATCAACGCACGCGGGATGGCGCGTTCGTCGTCGGTTTCGGGCAAAGTGCCCCAGGGCGCGTTCGGATTGATCAGGACAATCGCACTGGCCAACCCACGTGAGGCCACCTGCTGCGCCACAACTCCGGCGATGGCATGGCCCAACAAAACCGGTTTGCTGTCCAACCCCTGCACGAACTCTGCTATGTCGTTGGCATAGTCCATCACGCCGGTATCGGTCAGGCGCGGGTCAGGGTTCGCCTTGGGGTCCCCGCCGTGATAGCGCAACGCGGGGGTGTGTACCGTCCAGCCCCGGTCGCGGAAAAACCCGGCATAATCCTGCATACACCATGGCCCTGCAAAGGCACCGTGGATCAGAACAATCTCTTTGGTCATGAAAACGCTCCCTTTTCTCTCGCTACTATGAGAGATCGGGGGCGACTTCAGCAAGGCTGTGTCGCAGGCCTATCAGACAGACAGGCCTATCAGCGCCACTCCGGCAGCCATAAGAACCGCTGCACCAAGCCGCCGCATCCAGTTCCCCTCTTTCAGGAAAACAAACCCGATCAGCGCCGCGAAAATAACCGAGGTTTCCCGTAGCGCCGAAACTGCACCAAGCGGTGCGAAGTTCTTGGCATAAAGCACAAGACCATAGGCTGTCATCGAAACAAGCCCGCCCAGAATGCCGATCATCCAGACTTTGGCAGGCAATTCAGCCAGGGTCTTCCGTCGACGGATACCAACAAACCCCGCGATAAACAGATGCAGAAACGCACCCCAGGCCCAGTAGCTAAGCGTATTGCCGGACAAGCGCACGCCAATACCGTCCACGACCGAATATATCGAGATGCAAAAGCCCGTACCCAGCGCAAATCCAAGGGCCCAACGGCCAACACCAGATCGCAATGCCTTCCAACTGCTGAGCTGGATACCAACAGCGATCAGCGCGATCCCACCCCACGCTTGCAGCGGTAGTACCTCGCCCACCAACAGCATCGCCCACAGCGATACAAGCGCCGGAACGATACCGCGGGCAATTGGATATACGACACTTAAGTCTCCGTGCTGATAGGCTTTGCCGAGCATGAAATAATAGCCGAAATGCACCACGGTTGAGATCAAGATGTATGGAAAGCTTTCGGCACTGGGCAGTGGCAGCAACAGGATCATTACCGTTGCTGGAATGACATGCCCCAACGCCACCAGACCCAGAGTGGTGGTCCGATCAGCCGCGGTTTTGACAATCGCATTCCAAACCGCGTGCAACACCGCCGCCGTCAAAATGATGGCAATGACAAACAGGGTCACATCCGAACCTTTCGTAAAGGAAGAAACTGTCCTGCAAATCGGACCGGCCAAGTTATTTGCACAGGTTGAGGCCGATCACAACGCAGCTTCGATCAGTGTTTTGAGATTGTTTTCGGTGAGTCTGTTTGGGTTTCCACCGCAGGAGGAAGCGGTGATTGTGCCGTTGACCAGCGCAAGATAGCTGCCCTGCAGGCCAAGCCCTATTGATGCGAAATCTCTACAACTGAACGTGAGGAGTGTTGCCAGCGCGCTGGCGCGCGGTCACTTTGGTGTCATGACATTTGTGACCGAAAATCAACTGACCCTGCTGATCTTGTTCTTTATTATTGGCTCGGTTGGCACCGCGTTTCTATTTCGAAAACCGGCCGGGCACCGGGCATGGAAGCTGGCCGACCTTGTCTGGGTCGTTCTGGGCGGGATCGGCGCACTGGTGGCGGTTCTGGCCGGACTCTACACCTCGGACAGTTCGCGGTTGGACCGGCAAATCGATGTGGCTTATGCCGCGACGCTTGCTTTTGATCGCGACGCCGCGCGATTCCGACTGCGGTTCTGCGATCCGGCCTATGACCCGGACACCGCCGTTTTGTGCGATAAGGTTGAATTCCTTTCGGCCTCAACAGCCAGTAATGCTGACCTGCCTTTGTTCATCGCTGTGACCAATGAAGTGGCGCCGCTACAGGGGTTGCATTTCCTACTTGGCGGGCAAGCGAAAGATGAACAGGAGGAAATTCGCGCTATGGCCGCCAAGGCCGATGCGTTCAGCATCGATCAGTTCCTTGTTTTCACCACGCTGGACGATGCAACACAGGTTGCGATCGACAACATGCGCCGGAAAGTGCCCGCCATTGCCGGGGATTATCTGATCCTTGCCCAAAGCTATGATGACCTGGTTGAACAGGTCGGAAAGCTAAAAGACGAATGGGAATACCTGCAGGAAAACGCGCATATACTGGTGTTGCAAATCGTCGCCCTGTGTCTGGTCAGCTTTGCCGCGCCCTTCCGATTGGGCAAATCCATTGTCGAACTGCGCACAACGCTTAGCGTCGGTACGCCTGCGCCAGCTGTTCCGGATCAGCTCCAAGAAAATACCTTGTCAGAGTCCACAGATTCCGCACGCCCCGACGCACCCACCCCGCCCGCGCATAGCGGTCCGCGCTCGTAGCCGCGCGGGTGCTCAGCAGGGTGATGCGGGGCAAGGCGCGCACCAGCGCCACGTCCTCCATCAACGGCTGGTCCGGGTAACCTGCGGCTTTGTCATAGGCGCGACGCGGCACAAGCAACCCCTGATCACCATAAGGTAGGCTAAACACCCGGCTGCGCAGATTGGCCCAGCCCGCAACCCAGGCTGGCCAAAACCCGCTGGCCTGAAAGGTCAGACGAAAAGCCGCGGGGTTGCCCGTGGGCAGATGCTCTCCGACGTCCTTGCTCCACCCTTCTTGCAGGACGGTATCGGCGTGCAAAACCAAAAGCCATTCACCTTTGGCCACCGCGCAGCCCCGCAGCAACTGCCCCCCGCGTGAGGGCGGCCCGGTCACGATCTCAGCCCCTGCCTCTTCCGCAATTTCAAGGGTCTGGTCGGTTGAACCGCCATCGGTAACGATCAGCTCTCGGACCAACCCCGTGTGCAAACCCTCCATCAAAGCCGGTAAGGACTCCAACAAAGCCTCTGCCGCGTTCAGGGTCGGGATGACGATGCTGATTGGTGCTGGCAAGGCGGATATCCTCTGGTCATGGCGACGCGATCTCCTATATCACGGGGCCAAGGGAAAAGACGAGGACCACCCCATGCCCAATCGCCGTATTCTGCGCCTTAGCGGGTCGGACACTGACAGCTTTCTTCAAGGGCTGGTCACCAATGATATTTCCGGGCTGGATCAGGGACTGGTTTATGCCGCACTGCTGACCCCGCAGGGCAAGTATCTGGCGGATTTCTTTCTGAAACGTGACGGCGATACGGTGCTACTGGATGTCGCCGAGGATATCGCCGACGGGTTCGTCAAGCGGCTGGGCATGTACAAGCTACGCGCCGATGTTTCGATCGAAGATAGCGGCCTGAATCTGCAACGCGGCACCGGCCCGGCACCCGCAGGCGCCCTGCCCGACCCGCGCCATCCAGATATGGGGTGGCGGGCGTATACGGTCGAGGCCGAAGGCGACGATGGTACGGATTGGGACGCCATCCGCGTGCGACACTGCATACCGGAAACCGGTATCGAGCTGACCCCCGACAGCTATATCCTTGAATCTGGATTCGAGGGCCTGAACGGCGTCGATTTTAGAAAAGGGTGCTATGTCGGGCAGGAAGTCACCGCCCGGATGAAGCATAAGACCGAGTTGCGCAAAGGGCTGCGTAGCGTTCGGGTTAATGGCACCGCGCCCGTTGGGACCGAAATTACATCTGGCGGCAAACCGGCCGGTACCTTGTTCACCCAATCGAACGGTCAGGGGATCGCCTATCTGAGGTTTGACCGCGCCAACGACGATATGCATGCCGCCGAGGCCACCGTCACGCTTGACGCCTAACATGTTGCTATTCCGGCACGGCTGAACCGTTGCGCGGCCCGGTACCCTTTGAACCCTTTCGGGGCGCTGCCACACTGCGGTCAGTCCACTGAACGGATGCGCATATGCTTAAGTTATACGCTGCGATCTGGCGTGCCAGCGCCGGACGGCAAATCATTCTTATTGTCCTGTCCATCGCCATCGCAGGCCTTGCTGCGGTGCCATTAGAGTTTCAGCGCGATATCGTTAACCATCTGACCTCGAACGATATCAGCACCGAGCGATTGCTATATCTGGGTGCAGGCATGATGTCGGTCATCCTGCTGAGCCTCGCCTTAAAGTGGCTGCTGGGCTATCGCGCCGGGACGCTGGGCGAGGATCTGATCCGCATGATCCGCCAGCGGCTTTTGTTGCGCTCATCGGACCTGAGTGAAACCGGTGAGAAAATGCGCTCGGGAACCATGACCACGGCTATTTCCGCCGAGGCCGAGGAGTTGGGAAAGTTCGCCGGTGGCGCCTTTTCAGACCCGGTTGTGCAGATCGGCACGCTGATCAGCGTCATTGGCTACATCTCATCAACGCAACCCGGGCTGGGCATGATCGCCTTTTCAATGATCGTGCCGCAGATCGTGATTGTGCTGGTCTCGCAGCGAAAGGTGAACGTCTTCGTTGCCGAAAGGGTCCGCATATTGCGCAGCTCTACCGACAGGCTGACGACCGAAGACATTGACGCTGTGGCGCGCGATATCGAGGCTCAGTTCGACGATATCTACAACACGCGCCGCCGCATGTTCCTGTGGAAGCTGTCCGCCAAATTTCTGCTGAGCGTAATTAATGGCGCAGGCACGGTCGGTGTTCTGATGCTGGGCGGGTACCTGGTTCTGAATGGCAAAACGGATGTGGGCACCGTGGTCGCCGCCACCAGCGGTCTTGGCCGCATTCAGGGCCCCACGGCCTTTTTGATCGCCTTTTACCGACAAGTCAGTGCCAACCGCATCAAATACGACCTGATGCTGGAATTGTTCGGTCCGAACCCAGAACGATATCGTCGGCCTAGAAAGCTAAACTAAAAAAGACCGCGCGGCCCCTGCCGTCGCGGTCTTTTCGTGTTTTGCCAAAGCACCGATTTACGCGCGTTCGGAATATTCCATGCTTTCGGTGTTCACCACGATCATCTCATCCTGACCGATGAAGGGCGGTACCATGACCTTGACGCCGTTATCCAGAATGGCTGGCTTGAACGAGTTTGCAGCAGTTTGACCTTTGACCACCGGCTCGGTCTCGACGATCTTGCAGGTCACTTTTTGCGGCAATGTGGCGTTCAGTGCTTCGCTTTCATAGAATTCGACCACGATGGTCATGCCGTCCTGCAGAAACGGGCGACGTTCACCCAACAGTTCAGCGGGCAGTTCGATCTGCTCATAGGTCTCAGAATCCATGAACACCAGCATGCCGTCAGATTCGTACAGGAACTGCTGATCTTTCTGTTCAAGACGCACGCGCTCGACCTTATCCGCCGAACGGAAACGTTCGTTCAATTTCGAACCATTGCGCAGGTTGCGCAGTTCGACTTGCGCAAAAGCACCGCCTTTACCGGGCTTTACATGGTCGACCTTAACAGCAGCCCACAGCCCGTCGTTATGCTCAAGCACGTTGCCGGGGCGAATTTCGTTCCCATTTATCTTGGGCATCACATAAATCCTTCACAAACGGTTGATGCGTCAGTTCCCGTCCCTATATCTGGCGTAACCACACCTGACAAGACAACGAGACCTAGTGCTGCACTTGCAGCAAGCTATGCAAATGACGCAACGCAACTATGCATTTTAGCTGTATCCGAATCACATCTAATAGGTCATAAGGACCGTCACGCCGAAAATGCAAGAGCAAGAACAACAAGGAAGACGAGATGAGAGATTTCGTTGACGGCACTGCCTTTAACAATGAGCAAGGCAATCGTGCACGCAAACTTTTCGCAGCCGTTGTGCTGGCTGCACTGGACGACGCTATTGCCGATGACAAGAAATACGGCAACGGCCCGGAACAGATCGCCCGTTGGGCCCGCTCGCGCGATGGCCGCGAGGTGCTGTCCTGCGCAGGTATCGACCCCAACGAGCGGGTTGTCGGCGGGTTGATGGAGTTCGTTGGTCGTGGCGTGCGTACCTCGGTCGCGCTGTCGCGTGAAGAAAGCGAGCGTCGTAATGCCGCTCAGCAGGCAGAAGCCGCTTAAACCAAGGCGACATCTGCAGGAAAAAGCGCGCCCACTTTCCGGGCGCGTTTTTCTATTTCCGGGTCAGAAAAACAGCAGCCATTGGCGGGCAACCCAAATCTCGGCCCCCAACAATGCGGTAAAGAATAACTTGGCGGGCGCTGACAGCCCCCTGTTCCATAGCACCACATAAGAACCAGCACATATAACAACAGAAACAGGCGCTACCAAAAGCGCGTGATATGCACTGTCCCAATAGCTGACCGGGCTGTGAAAGACCCAATCGCTCAGCGGCCAGAATTGCGGCCGACCGTCACCGGCATGCAGTAGGAAATCCATCGACAGATGCAGCAGCCCTGCGGATGCGGTGACCGTCAAAAACCGCCATCCCCGCCAGTACCCAAGCATCAACGCCACCCCCCACAGGATGAATGAGTTGTCGATGGCAAACACCGTCTGCCAGGCTGGTGAGAAGTATAGTTCGTCAAAGACGACCTGTGGCGGGATGCTCAAGACGTGCAAGGACACCCCAGCCATGACGTACAGCGACAGATCGGGCAGAACCGAGCCCAGCACCGCAGCCCACAGAATGGCCCCCCGCGCAGGCCGCGCAAAAGCGGCAGCGCCGATCAAAAGATGCGCGGGCGTGTTCATCCGGGGCTTTCCCTTTGGTGTCAAATCAGGTCATCTGCGCCCTAACGTATAGGAGACGACCATGGTTCGCGCCATCATGATTCAGGGCACCGGCAGCAATGTCGGAAAATCAGTTTTGGTGGCCGGGCTTGCGCGCGCTTATACGCGGCGCGGGCTGAAAGTGGCGCCGTTCAAGCCGCAGAACATGTCCAACAACGCCGCCGTGACCGAGAATGGTGGCGAGATTGGCCGCGCCCAGGCCCTGCAGGCACGTGCTGCCAAGCGTCCGACCCATACGGATATGAACCCGATTCTGTTGAAACCGGAAACGGACACCGGCGCTCAGATCATTGTTCAGGGTCAGCGTGCAGGCACGATGAAGGCGGGCGACTATCGCAAGGACAAGTCCAAGCTGTTGGATGCCGCGCTTGAAAGTTTTGACCGGCTGTGCAGCGATGCCGATCTGGTGCTGATCGAAGGTGCCGGCAGCCCGGCTGAAACCAACCTGCGCAAGGGCGATATTGCTAACATGGGCTTTGCCTGTGCCGCTGATGTACCGGTCGTTCTGGTGGGCGATATCCACCGAGGCGGAGTCATTGCGCAAATCGTCGGCACGCAGGCGGTTTTGGATGCCGGTGATCTTGAGATGATCACAGGTTTCGCCGTCAACCGGTTCAAAGGCGACGTCTCCCTGTTTGATGAGGGACGTGACGACATCGCCACCCGTACAGGATGGCCATGCATGGGCGTAGTTCCGTGGTTTCATGACGCCTGGAAATTACCCGCTGAGGATATGATGGACATTCGCTCGCACAGTGGCGGGGCCTGCAAAGTGGTTGTCCCACAATTGGAACGCATGGCGAATTTCGACGATCTTGATCCGCTGTCCGCCGAACCGGGGGTCAGCGTTGAAATCATCCCAGCCGGGCGTCCCTTGCCGGGTGATGCCGATCTGGTGCTGTTACCCGGCAGCAAATCCACCATCGGCGATCTGGCCTATTTCCGGGCGCAGGGCTGGGATATCGACCTATATGCCCATGTTCGCCGGGGTGGCCATGTGCTGGGCCTGTGCGGTGGCTATCAGATGCTGGGCAAAACCATCGCCGATCCCGATGGCGTCGATGGCCGACCCGGCACTGTTGACGGGCTGGGCTTGTTGGACGTGACCACCCTCATGGCAGGCCAAAAGCAGGTCACACTGCGCACGGCACGCACCATTCCGGGGCATGAGCCAGTCACCGGGTATGAAATTCACATGGGCCGAACCGAAGGTCCCGATTGCGATCGCGCCTGGCTTGAGATCGAAGAGCGGCCGGAAGGTGCTGCTGACAGCACAGGCCGCATCCGCGGGAGCTACCTGCACGGCATCTTTTCTTCTGACGCTTTCCGCGCCCGCTACCTGCAGCAGTTGGGCGCAGAATCGGACCTGTCATATGAGGATGGGGTCGAGGATACGCTGGACGCGCTGGCGGACCATCTGGAACAGCATATGGACCTGGATCGCCTGCTGGGTATGGCCCGGCCGCCGAAGCGGCCCTAAGGGTTAATCGACCTCGCGCTCGGCCAGTGCGCGGTAAATCTCACGCCGCACCATCTTGCGAACGTTGCGAGTGATACGCTGGCCTAGAACGCCCTGCAGCTCTTCCCGAACGACCTGTGCGATCAGACCGCGCATTGCGTCTTCGTCCAAGGTCAGCGCGCCTTGTCCGGTAGCCAGAGGAGCTGTGTTCATCACTGGCAAGTCTTTGCCTGCAGTCTGCGCATTTTTGCCAGTTGGCCGCACGTGCAGTTCTTTTGCTTCTGATTTCACCGCCTGCGCAGACGCCACGACCGCAGGGTCCCGGACGAAGGTTGCCTTTGTGGCTGTGTCAACGTCTTCGTGTATCGTTTCAGCTTGGCTGATCTTTGCCGAGTAGGTGATGTTGAACTCATCTTCTGCGGCCCACTCCAGCGGTTTTGCCGGTGTCTCGACCTCCGCCGCCCACTCCAGCGGCTTTGTCGGCGTGCCGGAATAAGCATCTTCGCTGTCGCCGTCCGGCTCCCACTGATCTTCGGTTCGGGCAATTGCGGTTTCCAGCGCTTCGATCTTGGCGCTCAGACTGCCGGTCAGGCCGTCCTCTGGCTCAGTCGTGGTTTGCTGTTCGACCGCGGGTTCGGCATGTTTCACGATATCACAAGCCCGCAGAAGCATCGGTTTGACAGAATCTTCGGCCTTGTAAACCGGTTCCGCTTTTTCTGGCTGAGGCTTCTCTTTCACGGCCACTTCACCGACTCGCAATGCGTCGGTCAGAACCAGCCTGCCAGGCTTTCGCGTGTTGGATGACGCCATAACACCCGGAATTTTACGATCTTCTTCGGTGACCAGACGCTTAATCGAGGACAAGACGTCCTCGATTCCCGCTTTTACGACTTTATCCGTCATTGTTCTCTACCGCTCTATCCTCGGGATCGAGTGTAGCTAAACAAACCGGTCCTAACAACAGGTAGTATTGGCCCTTAGTCGCGACGCAACGCTTTGAGGACGCGATCCAGGTCTCGACTTTGTCTGCTGATCTGCGCCGGAGCCTTTTTAACCAAGTTGTAATACAGGGTAGGATCATAAATCTGGACAGCCAGACCCAGACGTTCAGCCGTCAGCAGACCCTGCGCATCCAGCAGTTGATAAGCGGCACGCGACCGTTCGGTGCGCGATGCAACCTCGGCCAGTTGCGCGTCCAATAGATCCTGCTGCGCGTTCAGCACGTCCAGCGTGGTCCGCGCACCCAAGGTTGCTTCTTCGCGGATACCGTCAAACGCCACTTGCGAGGCCCGGACCCGTTCCGTAGACGCCCTTAGGCTGGCACTGGCGGCCTGGTAAGCGGCATAGGCGTCCGCGACCCCCTGGGTGATATCCTTTTGCACGTTCAGCAAATTGGCGCGCGATGCGTCGCGAGTTGCCATTGCCCGACGGACCGTGGCGGCCAGACGGCCACCGGCATAGATCGGCTGTTCAAAGCGCAACGCGACAGTCGCATCTTCGAGGCTGTCATCGTTGTCATAGCTTTCGCGCAGGCCCGCGTCAGCATTCAGCCTGACATTCGGACCAAGGTTGGCACGCTGCTGTTGAACGAACAAATCCAGCGCCCGCACCTGATGTTGCGCTGACTGAATAGCCGGATGGTTGCGCTGTGCAAGACTAACGGCTTCACCTTCGGATCGCGGCAGGTTCGGCAGGCTTGGTTGACCGGCAGTACGGCCTGGCGCCTTGCCCACGGCGTTCACATATTCCGCCTGCGCAATGCTCAGGTTACCGCGCGCAACCGCTAGATCCGCTTGCGAGCTGGCCAGCTGTGCTTCGGACAGCGCGACGTCCGTCCGGGTCACCTCACCCACATCAAAGCGGTCCTGAGAGGCACGCAATTCTTCGGCAGACACATCCACGTTGTTCAGGCGAATCTGAACGGTTTCTTCTTGCAGCAGAACACCCAAATACGCGTTCAGGCCGCGAAACAGGACGTCCTGTTCGACGTCCAGCAAGGTTTGCCGTGTGGCCAGCACCGTTTCCTGCGCCGATTGCTTGCCCAGAACCGAGAAGCCGCCATCATAGATCAGCTGGCTCAGGGTGAGGCCGGTGAAAAAGTTGGCTGGCTCATCCCGCACAACACCAGCGCTCGTGCTGTTGCGATTGTAATTCTGACTGACCTCGACCGCCCAGTTGATGATCGGGCGCAGCGCTGACAGCGCGATTGCGACGTCTTCATCAGCCGCGCGCAACAAGGCGCGGTTCTGTTCCAGCAGCCCACTTGTATTGTAAGCCCCGATAAACGCGTCGGTCAGGTTATCAGCCCATACCGCACGCCCTGGTACAACACTGAGCGCGAGCCCCGCAGTCAGCGCCATCGCCTTTGTTAGCTTTCCCCCTGTCCTTGAACGCATGTCGAAATCCTTCTCAAATCAAAATTACGCTGCCCTGAGCGTAGTTTGCGCCGATGTTTTCAACTAATCAAGGTCGCAGAAAAATAAGCGATGAAATTATAGCGAAAATGCACACTCGGCGGAAAATGCCTGCAAAACCGGGGCATTGGCGTTGAATGCATGACGCCACGTCACCCGACCGCCGGATTTATGCCCGATCCGAACGGTTCCAAGCTCTCCTTCGACGAACAGGCAGGCAATGCGTCCGTGATCCTTCAACTGGGCGATCAATGCCTCGGGAACCTGCTCAACCCCGCCTTGTATCATGATGACGTCATAGGGGCCGTGTTCGGTCGCGCCCTGCGCCAGCGGCCCAACATGTACAATCGCGTTGTCGGCGTCTGCTTCCATCAAGATCGTTTGCGCTTCGGCGGCCATATCTTCATCTTCTTCCACGGCAACCACCAACTGCGCCATACGCGCGGCAACCGCAGTGGAATAGCCCAGAGCCGGGGCGATATCCAAAACAGCCTCGTCATTCGAGATATTCAGCGCATCCAGCATTTTGGCCAATGTCCGCGGTTCGGGCAAGCAACGGTCGCCACCAAGGTCGATCACGCCTTCGGCGTAAGCCGCTTCACGCTGAGCGTCAGGTACAAAATTCTCTCTCTGAACGGTCAGCATGGCGTCAATGATGGGGAATTTCGTTACATCCGAAGGTCGGATCTGCGTATCGACCATCGTGCGGCGCCGGGTTGCGAAATCTGTCATTGGATCGCCCATGTTTTTCCCTAGTGTTCCCGGCTTTTGCCACATCCAGAAGAAACCGGCAACGGCTGCAACGTCGAAAGTTTCACCAGATCGCAGAGACTTGGTGTCGCGCCGCGCCATGCGGCAACACATGGAGGTGGATTTTTGCAATCAACCCACTGGACGCCCCTGACGAAAGGTGTTAAAACGCCTGCCACACCACAGCAAGTATTTGATTTTACTTGAAAAGGCGAGTTGGCGGAGTGGTGACGCAGCGGATTGCAAATCCGTGTACACCGGTTCGATTCCGGTACTCGCCTCCACTTCTTTGATTATCTAACCGGTATTCAACTGCGCTCGGTGTGCGCTATTCGGCCTGACCTCTCTGTGGGATAACTTCATAACCCGGCTCTTCCGGTTCATCATCGTGCATCTCGGTCGGGAAACCGGGCGCCGTGATATCCAGCCCGGTCGCGTCCTCCAACCGCTTGATAATATTCGGGGACAGTTCGCGTTCACCATAGCGGGCGATACCGTCGTCGAAGATGCGGATCATTACCGGGTTGATTTCCAAGGGTACTCCGGCGCGGTCGGCGACGTCTTGGAACAGTCCGATGTCCTTTTTGACAAGGTCCATGGTGAAAGAGATATCGCGGGACCCGTTCAGAATGACCTGGCTTTCTGTTTCATGCACGAACGAAGTACCCGACGAAATCTTTATCGCCTCATAAGTGGTGTTCAAATCCATCCCGGCCGCTTTGGCCGTTACCAGCGCTTCGGCACAGGTGATCAGGTTGGCGGTCGCCAGATAGTTGGTCAGAACTTTTAGGACCGAGGCTGAGCCCAACTCCCCCGTGTGCAGCACGCGCCGCCCCATCGTGGTTAAAAACGGCAGAATCCGCTCAAAGGTTTCGCGATCACACCCGGCGAAAATCGAGATATTGCCAGTAGCCGCCCGGTGGCACCCGCCTGAAACCGGGCAATCCACCGCCGCTCCTCCTCGCTCGATCACCATGGCGCCCAGTCGTTTAACCTCGGCTTCGTCGGTGGTCGACATCTCCATCCAGATCTTGCCCGGCCCGACCGCGGGCAGCATATCTTGCATCACTGCGTCCGAGGCCGCCGGGGACGGCAGGCAGGTTATAACGGCATCGCAGTCCCGCATCATCTGCGCCGGGCTTTCCGCGGCTTCGGCCCCCTTGGCCACAAACTCGGCCACCAAGTCTGGGTTAAGGTCGTGAACCGTCAGGTCAATCCCGTTGCGCAGAAGCGAGCCGGACAGTTTGCCGCCCACATTTCCTAAACCGATAAATCCGACTTTCATGTTTCCCTCCTGACGGTCGTATTCGGGCCGAGTATCTGTGTTGTCTGTTAGAAACGAAAATGATTAATAATGCCAATTATGGTCAAAATAATTTGGTGATATATGGATCGCCTTCCAAACCCCACATGGTTGCGCAGCTTTGAAACCGCCGCGCGGCATCTGAATTTTACCACCACAGCAAAAGAGCTGGGCCTGACGCAGACGGCGGTCTCATTGCATATCCGGTCGCTTGAAGCCGAGCTTGGGCAAAAGCTGTTCACCCGGAATGCCCGCCGGTTGGAACTGACTGAGCTGGGGCAGTCTTATTCGTTGACTGTGCGGCGTGCGCTTGGCGACATCGCCCTGTCCACCAACAGCCTGTTCGGCCCTGCCTCGCGCCAGACCCTGACGATCCGTGCGGCGATATCGACAGCCACCTATTGGGTCGCGGCGGAACTGCCCGACTTTACCGCTCGCCACCCCGAGATCCCAGTACGCCTTGTCTCGCACATCTGGAATGACAGCGTGGCCCCCGGCGATTTGGATGTGGAAATCCGGCTGGGTTATGGCGATTGGCCCGGCGTTCAGTCCGAAAAGCTGACAGATGAAAAGCTGGTACCGGTATGCCGGGCCGGGGACTCGCCCGCGACCCTGAACGTACTGCGGCAAGGCCCTCTGATTCATATCCTTGGATACGAAGACAACTGGGCGCGGTACTTTCAGGCCAACGGGCTCGCGCTTCCGGACCAGCCGCCCCGACATTCGGTGGACACCTCGGTCGCAGCACTGCAGCTTGTGATGGCAGGGGCGGGCTATGCAACGGTTCTGGAACGGTTCGCCCGGAATGCGATCCGGCAGGCTGTGCCGATTGCAATTGCGGGACCTGCGATTCCTTTTGCCCAGTCGCATTACCTGATCAGTACACGAGGCGCTACGCAATCGACCGCTGCGGCAGGGTTGTTTTGCGCTTGGCTGCGCGAGAGGCTGGCCGCGCATGCCGCGGATTGACACAGGCTGGTCGCTTTTTTGGTTTGAACGATTTCACCATGCGCCTCGTGCTTGACAAGCCCCCTGCCCGTGCCGCATGTCGCATGCGTTGGTGTCCATCTTCGGATGGATGAAAAGGGAATGCGTCAGCGGGCAACCGTCAAACGCAGCCGCCCCCGCGACCGTGACCGGAGAGGGTGCCCAATGCCACTGGCCCGCAAGGCCGGGAAGGCGGGACATCTGCCGGGGCAAGCGCCCCGACATCCGCAAGCCGGGAGACCTGCCAGCGCCCGAAGTTGAAACCGGACGGGGTGATCCGGTGTCGGGTCCATGTGCAGACGTGGCCCGCATGAAACCCCGTCCCCTGCAAAGAGGATTTGGGGGGATGAGAGACGTGACCGAGACTGCACCAGTCGAGCTGCTGGTCTGCACGACCTGTCGGCGTGGCCTGCCGATTGAAGACGATGCGCAACGTCCAGGTGCCCTGCTGCACAAGGCACTGGAAGACGCCGATTTGCCCGAAGGTATCGTGCTGAAGCCGGTCGAGTGCCTGTCAAATTGCGATCAGGGTTGTTCCATAGTGCTGCGCGGCGGACCGACCCGCTGGACCTTTGTGTACGAAAACCTGAACGAAACCGACCATGTCGACACCATCGTCGAAGGCGTCACCAAGTATCTCGCCGCCGAAGACGGTCTGGTCAAATGGCGCGAACGTCCCGAACATTTCCGCAAAAACTGTGCGGCCCGCATTCCCCCGATTGGAGCCCTGAAATGAGCAACCTCGAAAAACTCCCCGTCACTGTGATCACCGGCTTTCTGGGTTCGGGCAAAACCACGCTGGTCAAACATCTAATGCAGAACCCTCAGGGCAAGCGTCTGGCCGTTGTCGTCAATGAATTTGGCGATGTGGGTGTGGATGGCGACATTCTGAAATCCTGCGCCATTCCCGATTGCCCGGCGGAAAATATCATGGAACTGGCCAATGGCTGCATCTGCTGCACCGTGGCCGATGATTTCATTCCGACCATCGAGGCGCTGATGGCACTGGAGCCGCGCCCTGATCACATCCTGATCGAAACGTCCGGTCTGGCTCTGCCAAAGCCGCTGTTGAAAGCGTTTGACTGGCCCGATATCCGCTCGAAAATCACCGTGGATGGCGTGATCGCTCTGGCCGATGCCGAGGCCGTCGCCGCCGGGCGTTTTGCCCCGAATGTCGAAGCCGTCGACGCCCAGCGCCTGGCTGACGACTCGATCGACCATGAAACGCCCTTGTCCGAGGTGTTCGAGGATCAGATCTCCTGCGCCGACATCATCCTGCTGACCAAGCCTGACCTGGCTGGCCCGGAAGGCGTGGCAAAGGCCAAAGAAGTGATCGCAGCCGAGGCTCCGCGCGCCCTGCCCGTCGTCGAAGTTGCCGAAGGCGCTGTGGACGTGCGCGTCGTACTGGGGCTTGAGGCTGCCGCCGAGGATGACATGGATGCACGCCCGTCGCACCACGATGGCCACCACGATCATGAACATGACGATTTCGAAAGCATTATCGTCGAGTTGCCGGAACAGACCGATCCGGCAGCACTGGTTGCCAATATCGAACGCTTGGCAAATGAGCTGAACATCCTGCGGGTCAAAGGTTACGCCGCTGTCCAGGGCAAACCGATGCGCTTGTTAGTTCAGGCGGTTGGCGCACGCGTGCGACATCAGTACGACCGCCCATGGGAACCCGGCGAAGAGCGCCGCTCGCGTCTGGTGGTGATTGCCGAACATGACGACATCAAAGAGGCCGCGATCCGCGAGATCCTCGTGGGTGTGACCGAGGCCGCCGAGTAAGCCATGCACGTCGTCTTCCGCGAAAGCCACGGGCTCGAGGAAACCGAGACCCCGACCGATCTGGGCCAAAGCCCGGCGGATCTGGTGGTGCTGTCCTTTTCGGACAGCGACCTCGGAGCTTTCGCGGCAGGCTGGCATCGCGGTGGCGGGGCTGAGGGGCGGATGCCCACGATGCGGTTGGCCAATCTGACGGCGCTGAAACACCCTCTGTCCGTCGATACCTACGTCGAACAAACTCTGGAAGGTGCGAAAGGCATTCTGATCCGCCTGATCGGCGGCGTGCCTTATTGGTCCTATGGCCTGCAGCAGGTTCTGGCGCTGGCGCAGGACAAGGGCATCGCGCTGGCTGTCCTGCCAGCGGATGGGCGCGAAGATACGCGGTTGGACGACTTTTCCACCCTACCCGTTTCAACCCTGCGGCGGCTGGCGCATCTGTGCGATACCGGCGGCGAAGTTGCAGCGCAGGCCGCGCTGGCACAGATGGCGCTGGCGGCGGGGCTTTATGCAGGCCCTGTGATGGGGGCCAAAACCATCCCCGAGTGCGGCGCCTGGTGCCCTGACCGTGGCGTGATCCCAGTGGAAAAGGCGTTCACGGGCGATGCAAAACGCATTCTCGTGAGTTTCTACCGCGCTTACCTGACCTCTGCGGACACCGCCCCGGTCGCGGCCCTGATCCGTAACCTACGCGCGCGCGGGTTCGAAGCCGTGGGCCTGTTCGCGCCGTCGCTGAAAGCCCCAACCGCCGCCGAGTGGTTGCGCGGAAATATCGTAGCAATGCAGCCGTCGGCCATCATCAACGCCACTTCATTCTCAGGCAAGGGCGCGTCTGGCACATCTCCGCTGGACGCGGCCAATGTCCCTGTGTTTCAGGTCGCTTTGTCAACTGCACGCCGCAAGGCCTGGGCCGAGGCGGAACGTGGCCTCTCGCCCGCCGACCTTGCCATGCATGTGGTGTTGCCCGAGGTGGACGGGCGGATTTCGGCGGGCATCGCCTCATTCAAAGAACCCGGGAAACGTGACCCACATCTGGAATACTCGCGATTTGCCCACCGGGCCGAAGATGAACGGATCGAGGCCATCATCGACCGGGTGACCGGGTGGCTAGCTTTGCATGACAAGCCCAAGGTCGATCAAACCCCGGTGCTGGTGCTGTCCACTTACCCTGGTAAGGACTGGCAGATGGCCCATGCTGTGGGGTTGGACGCGCTGGCCTCAGCCGAGGCGATGTTGGCCGATCTGCAGGGCGAAGGGTACGACACCGCCCCCGCCCAACCCATTACCGAAACCCTTATGGATGCAAGGGTATCGTGGCCGCTTGCGGATTATCTGGCGGCGCTGGCCGATCTGCCGGATGAATTGCGCAGGGACCTCGAAACCGTTTGGGGACGGCCCGAGGATGATCCAGCATTAGCAGACGGCGCTTTCAATTTCACCGCTTTGCGTCGTGGCAAGGCCCTGATCGCGCTGCAACCCGAACGCGGCACGCCCGAGTTGCGCGAGGATGATTACCACGACCTCTCACGCACCCCACGCCACGGCTATGTGGCCTTTTATCTGTGGCTGCGCAGAGGGTTGGGTGCGGATGCGCTGATCCATATCGGCGCGCATGGCACGCTGGAATGGCTGCCTGGCAAATCGGTCGCCCTGTCGGCGAATTGCTGGCCCGAGGCGCTGATCCGCGATCTGCCGGTGATCTACCCCTTCATCGTCAATGACCCCGGCGAGGCCGCGCAGGCCAAGCGCCGGATCGGGGCGGTCACGCTGGGTCATATCCCACCCCCGATGAAGGAAAGCGGCACGCCCGACCGGATGGTGCGGCTGGAATCCCTGCTGGACGAGTTTTCGAACGCCGACGGGCTGGACCCCAAGCGCCGGGACCGCCTGCAAGAAGATATCCGGGATGAGGCGCAGGCCATCGGGTTGGAAAACGACCTAGGTCTGGATCAGGCCACCTGCACTGCCGAGGCAATCACCCGCATCGACCGGTTTGTCTGCGATATCAAGGAAAGCCAGTTCGGTGACGGGTTGCACATCTTTGGTCGCACGCCTGAGGTCACCGGTAATTTTGACCCCGCCTCTTCCGTCCGTGCGGAACGCAGGGCTCTGCTTGACGCGCTGGCGGGAAAACGGATCGAGGCCGGACCGTCCGGCTCACCCTATCGTGGGCGGTCGGATGTGCTGCCTACCGGTCGGAACCTCTATACCACCGATCCGCGTTCGGTTCCTACCCGCGCCGCCTATACCCAAGGCGTGAAGCTGGCCGAAGAGCTGGTGCGGCGGCATTTGCAAGAGGAAGGTGATTATCCCAAGGGCCTGATCGTCGACCTATGGGGCTCGGCCACCATGCGCACGGCAGGCGAAGAATTCGCCATGGCGCTGCACCTGTTGGGCGTCAAGCCAATCTGGGACAAGGGGTCCGAGCGAGTGTCAGGCATCGAAGTGCTGCCAATCACCGATCTCAGCCGCCCTCGCCTAGATGTGACCCTGCGCGTATCGGGCCTGTTCCGCGACGTGTTCCCGACGCTTTCGGCACTGTTCGGTCAGGCCGTCCGTGCCTTGTCTGACCGTGATGAAGCCCCGGATTGGAACCCCTATGCCGGGCAAGCCCCTGCCGCGCGAGTCTTTGGCCCCGCGCCCGGCAGCTATGGCGTGAATATGACGCAACTGTCTGAAATCTATACCGATGAAGCCCGCGCGCAGGCGGGTGAAGCATGGCTGCAGGCAAGCTCTTTTGCGTTGGAGGGCGACCATATCGCGCAGGATGTCACCGGCATCACCGAACGCGTCGCCAATGCCGACAGCTTTGTCCACCTGCAGGACCTGACCGAGACCGACCTGCTGCTGGCCAACGACTATGCCACGCACGAGGCCGGGTTTGCCGCTGCCAAGACCGTCACCGGCGGCAGCGCGCAATTGTACC
Source organism: Ruegeria sp. BB1 (assembly GCF_056539465.1). Classification (NCBI taxonomy): domain Bacteria; kingdom Pseudomonadati; phylum Pseudomonadota; class Alphaproteobacteria; order Rhodobacterales; family Roseobacteraceae; genus Ruegeria; species Ruegeria sp. BB1. Next base: position 66,415 of record NZ_JBQFVB010000001.1, on the reverse strand, counting down.
ATCTTGATAATACCAACCCCGACACTCCCCGTGCTCGTACCCTGCCCGAAGAAATCAGCCGCGTGGTTCATGCCCGCGCTGCCAATCCCGGCTGGATTGCAGGGATGCAACGGCACGGGTTCCGCGGGGCCGCAGAGATCGCGGCGACGCTGGACCATATGGCGTCTTTTGCCCACCTGTCCGGCACAGTCGCTCCGCACCTGTTCGATCTGTACCACGATGCGACGCTGGGTGACGCCGAGGTTGACGCCTTCCTGCAAGAGGCCAATCCGCAAGCGCATCAAGCCATGCAGGACCGGTTCCGCGCATTGCTTGAAGCTGGGTTGTGGAACACACGCCGGAACTCGATCCGCGCGGATCTGGAGGGGTTGGGATGAGCGCCACCACCTCAAAACCTGTTGTTCAGGGCTGGTGCCCCGGCGCACATCGCCCAATGATGTCAGGCGACGGGCTGGTGGTGCGGGTGCGCCCCCGGTTGGCGCGTTTGAACGCAGCGCAGGCACTAGGGCTGTGTGAACTCGCCGAGCGGTTTGGCAATGGCACCATCGACCTGACCAACCGAGCCAACCTGCAATTACGTGGCGTTAAAGAGGCCGATCATCAAGCGCTACTTGCCGAACTTTCCGCGCTGGATCTTTTGGACGCCGAGCCGGGCATTGAAGTACGCCGCAACATTTTGGTTTCACCGCTTTACGAAACGGGCGATCTGACCGCGCGGCTGGCACAATCCCTGATCCATCGGCTGGCAGACCTGCCCGCCTTGCCTGCGAAATTCGGTTTTGCCATCGACACTGGCCCGGCCCGTCTGATGGCCGCGGATTCTGCGGATATCCGGCTGGAGACCGGCGCGGAGGGCCTGATCCTTCGCGCCGATGGATGCGAGACGGGGCGCGCCGTCTCAGAAGTCGAAGCCATAGACCAGCTTATCTCGTTGGCTGAATGGTTTGCCGAAAACCAAACCTCGGACAATCGCCGCATGGCCCGCGTGGTCGCAGCACAAGCTTTGCCTCTGGAATGGCAAGGCAGCCCAGCCAACGCTGTTGGCTCACCGCTACAACCTGACATTTGTGAACTGGGCACACTTTATGGTGCAGCATTCGGGCAACTGCCTGCGCGGCGTCTGTTCAGCTTGATCGAGGACACAGGCGCTTCCGCCCTGCGGGTGACCCCCTGGCGGCTGTTCCTGCTTGAAGGCGGGGCGGCGATCCCGGCCCCGGCCTTTGTCACAGATGGCACCGATCCGCTGATGACCACCGACGCCTGCCCCGGTGCACCGTTCTGCCCGCAGGCGCAGGTAGAAACCCGTGCTGTCGCCCGAGCGCTGGCACCGCATTTGGAAGGCAGCCTGCATGTCTCGGGCTGCTCAAAAGGATGCGCCCGAATGGGAACAGCGGATGTCACTTTGGTCGGTCGCGATGGGCGATTTGACCTTGTCAAACACGGCCGCGCAGGGGATGAGCCCTGCCAACGCGGGCTGACCCCCGAAACACTTATGACCATGGACCTGACCTGATGCCCTATGAATATGAAACCGATGGCGCGGCGATCTATAAGGAAAGCTTTGCCACCATTCGGTCCGAGGCCGATCTGGCCCGGTTCGACGCCGACGAAGAGCAGGTTGCCGTCCGCATGATCCATGCCGCCGGGATGGTTGGGCTGGAAGAGTTCGTGCATTTCTCACCCGGTTTTGTGACCGCTGCCCGCTCGGCACTGGAAAACGGCGCGCCAATCCTGTGTGACGCGCGCATGGTCAGCGAGGGCGTGACCAGGTTCCGCCTGCCCGCCGACAATGAGGTGATCTGCACTCTGCATGACGAACGCGTACGTCCGCTGGCCGCCGAGATGAGCAACACCCGTTCGGCCGCTGCGCTGGAATTGTGGCGCCCGCATCTTGAAGGTGCTGTTGTGGCCATCGGCAATGCTCCGACTGCCCTGTTCCACCTGTTGAACATGCTGGAAGATCCCGACTGCCCGCGTCCTGCAGCCATCATCGGTTGCCCGGTGGGCTTTGTCGGCGCGGTCGAATCCAAGGACGCTTTGTGGGCGGCGCAACCGGTGCCATCCTGTATCGTCAAAGGTCGTCTGGGCGGCAGCGCCATCACCGTCGCCGCCGTCAACGCCATCGCGAGCCGCGCGGAATGAGCGCGGGCAAGATATACGGCGTCGGCCTTGGCCCCGGCGACCCGGACCTGATGAGCGTTCGGGCCGACCGTCTACTGCGCAACGCGCGCCACGTGGCGTTTTTCCGCAAGCCCGGCCGCAGCGGTCAGGCACGCAAGATCGTCAATGGCATGATTCCCGGCGATGCTGTGGAATTTCCGATGGAATATCCCGTCACCACGGAAATCCCCCTAACCGATCCGCGCTATAACGAGCTGCTGTCTGCCTTCTACAAAGACTGCGCCGCGCATTTAAAAAACCTGTCGGATGAAGGTGAGGATGTGGTGGTTTTGTGTGAAGGTGACCCATTTTTCTATGGGTCTTTCATGCATCTTTACAGCCGCTTGCGTGACGAAGCTGATGTCGAGGTTGTTCCCGCCATCACCGGTATGTCCGGCGCGTGGACGGCAACCGGTGACCCTATCACGTGGGGCGATGATGTCCTGACCGTTCTGGTCGGTACACTCCCCGAAGATACTCTGGCGGAACGCATGGCGCAGACCGATGCTTTGGTGGTGATGAAGATCGGGCGCAACATCGAAAAGGTGAAACGGGCCCTGAAAACGGCTGGCCTGTATGATCGAGCATGGATCGTCGAATACGCTCAGATGCCGAACCAGACCGTGACGAAACTGTCCGAGGCATGTGACAAGGTCACCCCCTACTTCTCGATCATCATCGTGCATGGTCAGGGGCGGCGGCCATGAGCGGTTGGGTCAAGATCGCGGGTCTCGGACCCGGAAACGAGGACCTTGTAACGCCCGAGGTTTCCGCCGCATTGGCCGAGGCCACGGATATCGTCGGCTATATCCCTTACGTCGCGCGCGTGGCCGAACGCCCCGGCCTGACGCTGCACGCCAGCGACAACCGGGTCGAGATTGACAGGTCGCAGCACGCGTTGCAGATGGCGGCCGAGGGGAAATGTGTGGTCGTTGTGTCCTCGGGCGATCCAGGCGTGTTTGCCATGGCGGCCGCCGTGTTTGAGGCGCTGGAAAATGGCCCTGTTGAATGGCGCGAAATTCCCATCGACGTGTTGCCGGGCATCACCGCGATGCTGGCCGCATCGGCGCGTGCGGGGGCACCTTTGGGGCATGATTTCTGTGCCATCAACCTCAGCGACAATCTGAAACCCTGGTCGCTGATCGAGAAACGGCTGCGATTGGCGGCGCAGGGTGATTTCGCGATGGCGTTTTACAACCCGCGCTCAAAATCCCGCCCCAAAGGCTTTGTTAAGACGCTGGAAATACTGCGCGAGGAATGTGAGCCCGAACGTCTGATCCTGTTCGCCCGCGCCGTATCCCGCGCGGATGAGGCGATCCGGGTTTCGACACTGGCCGAGGCAACGCCGGATATGGCGGACATGCAGACGGTGGTTATCGTGGGATCATCCCTGACCCGTGTGATTGATCGCAACAGCGCCCCGATCGTCTACACCCCGAGGTTCACACCGGAATGAGCCAGCCAGTCCAAAACCTGCGTTACGCTCGTCAGTTCGTGTCGTTGTGGCAGGATCGGACGGTCGATCATCAGCACCGGCAGGCCCAACACCCGCGCGGCGTCCAGCTTGGCGCGCGCGCCGCTGCCGCCTGCGTTCTTGGACACGACCAATTCGATGTCATGGCGTTGCATCAGCGCCCGGTCATCCGCTTCGATAAACGGCCCGCGCGACACAACCACATCGCAATTCGGCAAGGGCAATTCACCGGGTTCATCCACCAGCCGCAGCAGGTAGTGATGTTGGGGCTGGGCGGCGAAGTCCTCAAGGTGCATCCGCCCCACGGCCAGAAAGACACGTTGCGCCAGGCCGGACAGGGCAGCCACTGCGCCGTCGATATGAGAAACGTGCTGCCAGCGGTCCCCGTCTTGCGCCGTCCAGGCCGGACGGGTCAGCGCAGCCAGCGGCAGCCCGGTATCGCGGCAGGCGGCAATGGCGTTCAGGCTCATTTGTGCAGCAAAGGGATGAGTGGCATCGATCACGTGGGTGATCGCGTGATCCCAAAGGTACTGCGCCAACCCCTGCGCGCCGCCAAAACCACCGACACGCACAGGCAAGGGTTGCGGGCGGGGGTTATCGACCCGTCCGGCATAGGAATAGGTTGCCGGAACGCCCTGCTCGGCCACGGCCTTAGCCAGCGCGTTGGCCTCGGTCGTACCGCCAAGGATCAGGAGGTGTGTCATGCTTAAAGCTCCGTGGCTGACCGTTCTGGGCTTGGGCGAAGATGGACTGGATGGCCTGCCACCGGCAAGCCGTCAAGTGCTGGAACGCGCCGAAATCGTCATGGGCCCGCCGCGGCACCTGTCGCTGATTCCAGAAACCGGCGCGCAGAGGGTTGAGTGGCCTGTGCCTTTCTCCGATGGCCTTCCGATGCTGGCCGGCTTTCGGGGCCGTCCGACTGTGGTTCTCGCCTCGGGCGATCCCTTCTGGTTTGGTGCAGGTTCAGTTATCGCGCGCAATTTCGAGGCTGGCGAATGGACTGCCCTGCCCGGCCAATCGACCTTTTCACTGGCCGCTGCGCGATTGGGCTGGCCGCTAGAGACCACGCTGACCTTCGGCCTGCACGCAGCCCCGCTAACCCGGTTGCGTCCTGATCTGGCACCGGGGGTACGCGCCATCCTTCTGTTGCGGGACGGCAAGGCAGTGGCGGAACTGGCGACCTACCTATCTGAAACTGGATTTCCTGACACCCGCCTGCATGTGATGGAGGCTCTGGGCGGCCCTCGCGAACGGGCGCGCAGTGTATCGCTGACCGAAGCGCTGCTGGGCGGATTCGACCACCCGGTCTGCGTCGGGCTTGAGGTTGCAGGCGAAGGCCGCGCCTTTCCAAAGGCGTCGGGCAAGCCGGACGAGATTTTTGAAACCGATGGCCAAATTACCAAGCGCCCCGTGCGGGCGTTAACTCTGTCGGCACTGGCGCCGCAGCGGGGCGAACACCTTTGGGATATCGGCGGCGGCACGGGTTCGATCAGCATCGAATGGCTGATGTGTGACCCGACCCTGACGGCCACAACCATCGAACCCCGCGCAGATCGCGCCGAACGCATTCGGCGCAACGCTGATACGCTGGGCCAGGACCGATTGAATGTTGTGTACGGCACTGCTCCGGGCTCACTGGGTGGTCTGACCTTGCCGGACGTGGTTTTCATCGGCGGTGGTCTCAGCACCGAACTGATGGAATGGCTGCAAGCCGCCCTACCCAAAGGCACAAGGCTGGTCGCCAACGCGGTGACGTTGGAAAGCGAAGCTTTGCTCGCGCAGTGGCAAGACAAGCTGGGCGGCGAACTGTTGCGGATCGAACTGGCGCAAGCCTCGGCACTTGGCCCCCGGCGCGGCTGGAAGTCCGCTTATCCGGTGGTGCAGTGGAGCGTCACCCTATGATCGTCGCGGGATTGGGATTCTCATCTACGGCCACGTTGGACAGCCTGCGCGCGGCCTTTGACCGGGCCAGCGACGGGCAGCGCGTGGATGCGCTGGCCACGGTGGCGGACAAAGACGGACATCCTGCGTTGATCGAATTCGCCTCGGCCATCGCACTGCCCTTGCATTTCGTCGCCCCTGCCGATCTGGCCGGGCAGCGCACCCTCACCTGCTCGAACCGCAGCCGCGCCACGTATGGCACCGGCAGCGTGGCCGAAGCATCCGCCCTTGCCGCTGCCGGATCCGGCGCTCGGCTGACCTCACCCAGACAAATCTCAGACGACCGGCTGGCCACCTGCGCCATAGCCATCGGAGGACAAACATGACTGTTCATTTCATTGGCGCCGGACCGGGCGCTGCCGACCTGCTGACTCTGCGCGGACGTGATATCATCGCGTCTTGCCCGGTATGCCTTTACGCCGGGTCGCTGGTGCCCGAGGAAATCCTTGGTCACTGTCCCGAGGACGCAAAGATCATAAACACCGCGTCGATGGATCTGGATCAGATCATGGCCGAGATCGAGACCGCACATCAGGCTGGTCAGGATGTGGCGCGCCTGCATTCCGGCGACCTGTCGGTCTGGTCAGCGATGGGTGAACAAATCAGACGGCTGAAAGAGATGGGCATCCCGGTCAGCGTGACGCCGGGCGTGCCGTCCTTTGCTGCTGCGGCGGCTTCACTGGGAACCGAGCTGACCCTGCCTGGACTGGCACAATCCGTGGTGCTGACCCGGACGCCGGGCCGTGCATCCTCGATGCCCGAAGGTGAGACGCTTGAGAATTTTGCCCGCACCGGTGCGACTTTGGCCATTCACCTGTCGATCGGCAATCTGGACAAGGTGATTGCCGATCTGACCCCCGCCTATGGCGCGGACTGCCCGGTGGCCGTGGTGTATCGCGCCAGTTGGCCGGATGAGAGGATCATCCGCGCCACGCTGGACACCTTGAAAGAGGCGCTGGATGAAAGCATCTCGCGCACCGCACTGATCATCGTGGGCCCGGCGCTGGCAGGCGAAGGGTTCGATGAAAGTTGCCTGTATTCAAAGGATTACGATCGCCGCTATCGTCCGCAAAGTGCCGATAGCCCGTGGTCAAGCTGGAGCCACGGTGATGACTAACCCCCCGGGTCTTCTGATTTCTGCCCCGTCCTCGGGAACAGGTAAGACAACGGTCATGCTGGGCCTATTGCGGGCATTGGCCGAGGATGGGCTGACCGTGCAACCGTTCAAAAGCGGCCCGGACTATATCGACCCTGCCTTTCATAATGCTGCTGCCGGGCGCTCCTCGTTCAATTTGGACAGTTGGGCTATGGGTGACCCGTTGCTGAGTGCGATTTCGGCGCAGGCTGAGGGTGCGGATATCGTGGTCGCCGAGGGATCGATGGGGCTGTTTGACGGCGTCGCCAAGCCGGGCGAGTTGGGGCACGGGTCCAGCGCCGAAACCGCCCAGCGCATGGGCTGGCCTGTGGTGCTGGTGCTGGATGTGGGCGGTCAGGCGCAATCAGCGGCGGCAACTGCACTGGGGTTTCGGATGTACAACCCCGACCTGCCGTTTGCCGGTGTGATCCTGAACCGTTGCGCAAGCCCCCGGCACGAGCGTCTGACCCGTCTGGGTATGGAGCGCGCCGGTCTGCCGGTTCTGGGCGTTTTGCCCCGGCGCGGTGATCTGACCCTGCCGGAACGCCATCTGGGCCTGATACAGGCGGTCGAGCATCCTGATCTGGAAAGCGCAATTGTCGGCTATGCCGCGTTTCTGCGCGAACATGTGGATCTTGAGGCGATCAAGGTGGCGGCTTCCTCAGGCCCCAATGGGCCATCGTCAGCCGCGCTACCGCGCCCTCCGGCGCAACGGATTGCGCTGGCCCGCGATGCCGCGTTTTCCTTTACCTATCCGCATTTGCTGGAAGGTTGGCGCGCGGCGGGTGCAGAAATTCTGCCGTTTTCACCTCTGGCGAACGAGGCACCTGCTGCCGATGCCGATCTGGTCTGGCTGCCCGGTGGCTATCCGGAACTGCATGCGGGCACACTGGCTGCCGCCGACACGTTCCAGACCGGACTGCGCAAACACGCTGAATCCAAACCCGTGCATGGAGAATGCGGTGGATACATGGCGCTGGGTCAGGCCTTGATCGACAAAGAGGGCGAGCGACATCAGATGGCAGGCCTGCTGCGGCTGGTGACCTCGTATGAAAAGCGCAAGTTCAATCTGGGGTATCGGCGCGCAGAATTGCTGGCCCCGATGCCCGGTTTTGCAGCCGACACGGCTCTGCGGGGGCATGAATTCCATTATTCTTCGATCGTAGAACAGCCGGACGCACCGCTGGCGCGGGTGTTTGATGCTGAAGGTGCTGAAGGGCCGCAAACAGGTTCGGTGCGCGGGAACGTCACCGGTACGTTCTTTCACCTGATCGCCGAGGCCTCGGCATGAGCGGTTTCGTATCCTTCATAGGTTCCGGCCCCGGCGATCCTGATCTTTTGACCCTGAAAGCAGTCGACCGGATGCAAAAAGCAGATGCGGTGCTGTTTGATGACCTCAGCAGCGGCCCGATCCTAAGTCATGCGCATGGCGATGCAGATCTGGTGGGCGTGGGCAAACGGGCCGGGCGACCCTCACCCAGGCAGGATCACGTGAGCCGCCTGTTGGTGGATTACGCCAAAACCGGTGCTCGCGTAGTGCGGTTGAAATCCGGTGATGGCGGGTTGTTCGGCAGGCTGGAGGAAGAACTGGTTGCCCTGCGTGCGGCCGGGATCGAATATGAAATCATCCCTGGCATCCCCTCGGCGGTTGCGGCGGCGGCGGCAGCAGGAATACCCCTGACACGACGCCTGACTGCGCGGCGGGTACAATTTGTCACTGGCCACGATGTCAGCGGCAAACTGCCCGAAGATCTGAACCTGCCCGCGCTGGCCGATCCGGACGCAACGACCGTGGTGTTCATGGGCAAACGGACCTTTCCTCTGTTGGTAAATGCGCTGCATGAGCATGGTCTGCCGCTGGAGACACCTGCCCTAATGGCCGAATCCGTATCGACTCCCGACCAGAGCCTGCACCGTGCAACAATTGGCGCGCTGTCGCAAAAGCTGGAGGCCGAGATCGGCACAGCCCCGGCGCTGATCCTGTATGGCCCGCTGGCAGAGTTCGACGATGTTTGAGTTGTCTCTAATCGGAATTGGCACTGGCAACCCGGATCACGTGACCTTGCAAGGGGCAAATGCCATCCGCGATGCAGACCTGATCCTGATCCCGCACAAGGGCGAGAACAAGGCTGATCTGGCCGGGTTGCGCGAAGAGATCATTGCAGCTGTGACTGACACTCCGCCGCAGATCGCCTATTTCGACATTCCCAAGCGTCGGGCCGATGATGGTTATCTACGCGGGGTCGACGAATGGCATGATGCCATTGCCCTGCGCTGGCACGAGGCGATTGCGGCCCACCCGAATGCGCGACAAGTGGCACTGCTGATCTGGGGCGACCCGTCGCTTTATGACAGCTCGTTGCGAATCGCGTCGCGGCTGGACCCTGAGCCCACGACACGGGTGATCCCTGGCATCACCGCGCTGCAGGCATTGACGGCCGCCCACGCCATCCCGATCAATGATCTGGGCGCGCCTTATGTTGTGACCACCGGACGGCGGATCAGGGATGAAGGCTGGCCGGCAAATGCCTCGAAAGTAGCGGTAATGCTGGATGGCGAGTGTTCGTTTCAATCCCTGGACATGGCCGATTATGACATCTGGTGGGGTGCCTATGTCGGCATGAAAGAGGAAATCCTGATCAAAGGCGCTTTGACCGATGTGGCGCAGGAGATTCTGGACACCCGTGCCAAGGCACGTGCCGATCATGGCTGGATCATGGATATCTATTTGCTGAAAAAGCGCGTGATCTGACCTAAAAGGTCGCAAATGACGATTGCACCAGCGGCATCATAGAGGCTAAATGAACGCGTCTGGTCCTGCCGGAGACATCCGGATGCTAAGAGGGAATGTGGTGCGACTGCCATGGCAGCCAAATCCACAGCCGCCCCCGCGACTGTAAGCGGAGAGCCCCTGTTCAACCAGCCACTCCTGTTCTCAGGGGGAAGGCGAACAGAGGCATCGACCCGCAAGCCAGGAGACCTGCCAGGCGACAATTGAAACACCGGTCGTCGGGTGCGGCGGCAAAGGAGAATAAAAGATGGCAACACAAACGCAAACAGCATCCGCCTCGCGCGCTGGTATCCTTCCGGTCATGTTCGCGGTGGTACTGGGTCTGGGTATCATCACCCTGACCGGTCACGTACAGGCCGCGGCGCTGCATGACGCAGCACACGACGTGCGCCACGCGACCGGCTTCCCCTGCCACTAAGACCATGTTCAGTCGTATACTGACCAGCGCGTTGTTCGCTGGTGCTGCAGCGGGGCTGATAGCCGCATTGCTGCAGTTGGTCTTTGTGCAACCTGTTTTGTTGCACGCAGAGCTGTACGAATCCGGTGAGTTGGTGCACTTCGGAGCCGAATCCGTTTCGGCGCATCCCGAATTGCCGGGCATGTTCTCGGAACTGACCCGTGACGCGCTGAGCGTCATTTTCACCATGCTGACCTATACCGGTTACGCGCTGCTGATGGTTGCTCTGATGTCCGTGGCCGAAGGCCAGGGCCACACGATTGATGGCCGCACCGGCGTGCTTTGGGGTCTGGCTGGGTTCATCGCCTTTCATCTGGCGCCTGGCTTTACCCTGGCACCAGAGGTGCCTGGTGTAGCGGCAGCTGACGTCTATGCCCGACAGGTCTGGTGGTTTGCCACTGTTGGTGCTGCGCTTGTTGCGCTGTGGTTGATTGCGTTTGGCGGCAACCTGATCAGCTATGTGATCGCAGCAGCCCTGTTGCTGGCACCCCATCTGATCGGTGCGCCCGAACCGGATGTGTTCACCGGCCCCGTCCCGACCGAGATCGGCGCTCTGTTCGCCGCTCGCGCCTTTGGCATTGGTCTGGTGGCCTGGGTTCTGGTTGGCGCCTTTGCCGGGTATTTCTGGCAAAGCGAAGGCAAACGCGTCGAAGCAGCGGCCTGATCCTCTTATGTAATGACGCGCCGGGTTCTGCCCGGCGCGTTTCTTTTTGCCCAAAAGGAAAGAAAAATGGCACGCTCACTTGCCCTTTTTGCAATCGGCCTTGTGTTCGGTGGTGGTGCTGGTTTTGTGCTGGCGGCAGCCAATGGCGCCACGTTTGACGGCCACGATCATGGCGATCCGTCCCATCACGGCGGCGCGCATGCCGAAGCGATGGCCCATGACCATTCGACCACGGTAAACCTGCCCGCAGGGGCGGACGCCCCCAGCGTTGCAATCGCGCTGACCCAGGACCCGATGGCCGGGTGGAACCTGCACGTCATGCCGCAGAATTTCCGGTTTGCCCCAGAAAACGCGTCAACAGCCGACGTAGACGGCGAAGGCCACGCGCATGTTTACATCAATGGCGAGAAACTGGCCCGGCTCTACGGCAACTGGATACACATCCCCGACCTTCCGAAGGGAGAGGTCGAGGTTTCGGTTTCGCTGAACGCAAACAGCCACAGCGCACTGACGGTCGACAACGTACCGGTCAGCGCTGCCGTGACCGTTCAGGTCGATTAAAGCGCCGGTATCCGCGCGCGCAAACACATCCGAAGTCGCCCGCAGGGTCGGGCGTCTTCGATCCAACCTGCGGGACTGTCCAAATAGGCTTTGCAGGTCGCGACGATGTCTTCGGCATCGGTAACGATATCGACCCCCGAAAACACGTAAGACGCCCGTCCTGCGGCCTGCAATGCCAATGCGGTCGGCTCAGCGCAGCCACTGAAACAGGCGTGATCCGAGATGACGACCCGGCCATTCAGCCCTGCACGCACCAGCGCGTCATCCACGGCCTGCCTCTCGGCCACTCGGTCACGCGTTCCCGCACAACTGCTGCAAATCAATAGGCGTATCGGGTCCACGTGTGGCCTCGTGTTTGATGGTTTGCATGTTTCTGCGGCTTTCTAGACGTCGGCGCAATCCTGAATACGCACGGAAATGTGCGTGCGCGGAACTCGGATTTCTGGCATCACTCAGACAGTCACATTGAACGAGGCACCGTCATGCGCACGCTTTTGGGTTTGCTCTGTCTTCTCGCCCTGCCTGTTCGGGCCGAGGAACCATTGTCGGGTTGGGCAGTGTATCCAACCGTCAAAAGCTATGAAGAACTGGTCGCGGATACGAAGGCTGCGGTGAAGGAAAACGGGTTGATCGTGGTCACGCAGGCTGGTCCGACCAAGGCGGCTGCGGCCCGTGGCATCACTATACCCGGCAATCTGGTGATCGGTGCCTTCAACAACGACTATGCCGTGCGCGTTCTGGAAACCTCTGTCAGTGCAATGATCGAAGCGCCGATTCGTTTTTACGTGACCGAAAACGACGACGGCACCGCCACCCTGTCCTACAAAACGCCCAGCTTTGTCTTTGCCCCCTATGTGTACGAGGGCGGAGAGCCTTTGCGCGATATTGCCCAAGAACTTGACACAAAGTTTCAGTCAGTGGCGGAAACCGCAGCCAAATAGTCACACTGACGTGAACCTGCTTGCGTCTGGCTACGTCCTCCGCAATCTGCTGAGCAACGAAAACTTCGGAGCATAACGAATGCAGGACCTCTCCCCCCGCGCGGCTGACCTTTTGGCCCAAAGACTATACGAGGCCGGATGCCGCCACGCTTTTGGCATGCCAGGCGGAGAGGTTCTGACACTGGTGGATGCTCTGGAACAGGTTGGGATCACCTTTCACCTGACCAAACACGAAAACGCCGCCGGCTTCATGGCAGAGGCTGTCCACCACCGTGATGGCGCACCTGCCATTCTGGTGGCCACTCTGGGCCCCGGCGCGATGAATGGAATCAACGTTGTTGCCAACGCGCTGCAAGACCGGGTGCCGATGATCGTTCTGACCGGCTGTGTCGATGCGGATGAGGCACTGACCTATACTCATCAGGTGATGGATCACGCGCAGGTTTACCGCTCGATCACCAAGGGCACGTTCACGCTGACGGCCCAGGGCGCAGACGTGGTTGCTGACAGAGCGGTTTCGCTGGCCACACAGCCCCGCCCCGGTCCGGTTCATATCGACGTGCCGATCTCGGTCGCGGACACGCGTGTATCCGGGAGCAAACGCCGCCGTCTGGTCAAACCCGCTGCGGTCGCGCCCGAAGGGAACTGTGTTGAGAAAGCCCGCCGCTGGGTGACCGAGGCCGAACGCCCCATCGCGATCGTGGGTCTGGACGTGCTTTATGACGACTCGCGCAATGTGGTGCAGGCGTTTCTGGAACATTTCAACATCCCCTTCGTGACCACGTACAAAGCTAAGGGCGTCGTGCCCGAGGATCATCCATTGTGCCTGGGCGGCGCAGGTTTGTCGCCCTTGGCCGACAAGCATCTGGTGCCGTTGGTCAAACAATCCGATCTGGTGTTGTGTCTGGGGTATGACCCGATCGAAATGCGCCCTGGCTGGCGCGAGATCTGGGACCCCGAGGAAAAGCGCGTCATCGATATCTCGGCCGTCGTCAACGATCATTACATGCATCAAGCCGGGTTGAATCTGGTCGCCCACACGGGCGCCACGCTAGAAGCCATCGCCAAGGGGAACCCCGCCCGCGCGACGTGGCCGGGTGGTGAACCCGCGCAGGTTAAAGCCGCACTGGCGCAGGCCTTCCCCGCGGATGATGACTGGGGCCCGGCGGCCGTGATCGCCGAATCTCGCGCCGCCCTGCCCGCTGATACACTGGCCACCGCCGACAGCGGCGCGCATCGTATCCTGCTGAGCCAGATGTGGGAGTGCCACGAAGAACGCGGGCTGATCCAATCCTCGGCCCTGTGTACCATGGGCTGCGCCGTACCGATGGCCATTGGCCTGAAACTGGCTGAGCCTGACCGCCCGGTCATCAGTTTCTCGGGCGATGCTGGTTTTCTGATGGTTGCCGGAGAGCTGTCGACCGCAGCCGAGATGGGCTGCAATCCGATTTTTCTGGTCTTTGTCGACGCCAGTCTTGCGCTGATCGAGTTGAAACAGCGCCAGCGTCAGATGGGCAATATGGGCGTGGATTTCGACCGCCACGACTTTGCCGCCATGGGGCAAGCCTTTGGTGGCTATGGACATACCGTCCGCAACCGCGCAGAACTGCGGTCGGCGCTGGAACAGGCGGTCAAAGCCGACCGCTTTACCGTCATCGCTGCAGAAATCGAGCGTGGAGGATATGATGGCCGGATCTGAGGGACCGCTGAAAGGCGTCAAGGTGCTGGATCTCAGCCGCATTCTGGCTGGGCCAACCTGTACGCAGCTGCTGGGCGATTTGGGCGCCAACGTAATCAAGATCGAAAACCCGGCCAGTGGCGGCGATGATACCCGGCAATGGGGCCCTCCTTACGTTGAAGACGCTCAGGGCAACCGCTCGGATCTGAGTGCGTATTTTATGTCGGCCAACCGCAACAAGAAATCCGTCGCCATCGACATCACTACGCCCGAAGGCCAGGCTGAAATCAAACGGCTGGCATCGCATGCCGATATCCTGATCGAGAATTTCAAACCCGGCGGGCTGGCGAAATACGGGCTGGATTACGCCACGCTATCGCCGGAGTTCCCGAGCCTCGTCTATTGCTCGATCTCGGGCTATGGCCAGACCGGGCCGAATGCGTCCAAGCCCGGCTATGACCTGATGGCGCAAGGTTATGGCGGGATCATGTCGCTGACCGGCGACCCCGAAGGCGCACCAATGAAGGTGGGTGTTGGCATCGCTGATGTGATGTGCGGAATGTATGCCTGCGTTGGCATTCTAGCCGCTCTGCGCCACCGGGATCAAACCGGCGAAGGCCAGCAGATCGACCTGGCATTGGTCGACTCACAAGTTGCCTGGTTGATCAACGAGGGCGTCAATTACCTGACCTCGGGCAATGTTCCGCAACGGCGGGGCAACGGGCATCCCAACATTGTGCCTTATGACGTTTACGAAACCTCGGATGGCCATGTGATTCTGGCCGTGGGCAATGACGGACAGTTCCGCCGTTTCTGCGACTTTATCGGGCGGCCCGAGCTGGCCGATGATCCGCGCTTTGCCACCAACCCGGCGCGCCTGGAAAATCGCGACGCTTTGAACGCAGTTCTGCGCCGGGCGGTTCAAGCCCATGACACTGCCACCGTCATCGCCGAGCTGGAAGACCGCAAAGTACCCGTCGGCCCGGTGCGGACTTTGGATCAGGTTTTTGCCTCGGATCAGGTCGCGGCTCGACAAATGCAGATCGCCATGCAGGCAGCACCAGGGCCGGTGCAGCTGATCGGGAATCCGCTGAAATTGTCACGCACTCCGGTCACCTATCGCGCTGCCCCGCCCGAATTCGGGGCGGACACTCAGGCCGTTTTGAACGCCAAAAATCCATTCGAAGATTGAAACACTGTGTCCGTTTCGGCGGCATGTTGCTGAAACATGCCGTTGAATCGGCGGTTTTTTTCACGTTTTACACACACGGCTTTTCACCAATTCGAGAGCAGAGGCGATACTGATACGACGCCGTCAGAGTCTCTGCTACATCGAATAGTGTAGAAAATTAAAATTGGATCGGACCAATCGCATGAAACAGGATGTTTTCGGACAGATGAACACCCTCAGCCATTCGGCAAGCGTCGAGGCGTGGAACGGTGTTCTGCTTGGGTTCATGGCGCATGCGGCCATTACTCCGCAACATCTGGGCAAGGTGCTGGAGCTTGAGCCCGACTTTGCCCTGGGTCACGCCATCAAGGGGCTGTTCATGGTTCTGCTGGGCCGGCGTGAGATGACGGCGGTCGCGGTCGAGGCCCTGTCAGAGGCCAAAGCCGCGATGGAACGGCAACCGATCTCTGAACGTGAGCGCATGTATGTCGAGGCGCTTGGCCTGTATCTGGAAGATCTGCCCTCGCAGGCGATTCAAAAATTTGAGCAGATTCTGCGCTCCCATCCGCAGGATACTCTGGCGATGAAACTCAGCCACGCAACCCGGTTCGTTCTAGGTGACCCGACCGGTATGCGCCGGTCAATCGAGCGGGTCTTGGCCGCTTATGAACCGGATCACCCAGGACGTGGCTATCTTCTGGGCTGTCACGCTTTCGCGTTGGAGGAAACGGGCGAATACCAAAAGGCCGAGATTGCCGGACGCCAAGCCCTTTGGATGGTTTCGGATGATGCCTGGGGTCTGCATGCGGTGGCCCACGTGCACGAGATGCAGGGCAATGCGCAATTGGGTCTGGACTGGTTGGCCGGACGCGAGGACGCTTGGACCCATTGCAACAACTTCCGCTATCACGTCTGGTGGCACAAGGCACTGATGCATCTGGACCTGGGTCAGGTCGACCAGGTGATGGAGCTGTACGATACCCACGTTCGCCAGGACAAAACGGACGATTACCGCGATATCTCGAACGCGACCTCACTGCTGTCGCGCCTAGAGCTGGAAGGCGTCGACGTAGGCAATCGCTGGGAAGAGCTGGCCGATCTCAGCGCGGCCCGGACCGAGGATGGCTGCGTGGTCTTCGCAGACCTTCACTATCTGCTGGCATTGACTGGTGATAACCGCAACGAAGCGACCAGCAAAATGTTGCAGCGCATCCAGAAAGACGCGCAACGCAATCAAGGCGATACTCCGGTCCGCATGTCCGACCCGGGTATTGCAGCCTCCAAAGGGCTTGAGGCTTTTGGTGAGGGGCAGTACGCCGCCGCATTCGACTTTTTGTCGAGCGCGCGCAATGGCATGCAACTGGTAGGTGGCAGCCACGCCCAACGTGATGTATTCGAGCGCATCACCATTGATTCGGGCCTGCGCGCGGGCCGTCTGGATGCTGTCGAGCGCATCTTGGACGATCGCCGCGCCAAACGGGCCGGAGGCGAGGACAATTACGCACTTGCGCGCCGCGCATTGATCGACGCGGCCCGCGACAACGGAGACGCACAAAGCGTCCCGGCTGAATAACAAAAACAAAGACCAAGAAGGACAGAACACGTATGGCGACTGCATCGCCCGCTTCTGATTTTGCGCCTGTGGCCGCCTCGGCGGCCGCCCCTGCCCGTGTGCGTGATCCGCGCCTGGATTTTTACCGCGGCATCGCGATGTTCATCATCCTGATCGCACATATCCCCAATGACCCCTGGGCCAAATGGATCCCCGCGCGGTTCGGCTTTTCCGATGCGACCGAGATCTTCGTGTTCTGTTCCGGCATGGCTTCGGCCATCGCCTTCGGCGGGGCCTTTCTGCGCAAGGGCTGGTGGTTGGGTACCGCCCGCGTGGCGTTCCGCATCTGGCAGGTCTACTGGGCACATATCGCACTCTTCTTCTTTGTCGCCATGTCCATGGCCGCGCTGAATGAAAGTGGATTGTTCGAGAAAAACTATATCTCTTCGCTGAATCTGCAGCATTTCTTTAACGATCCTGCGCCGCAGATTGTCGGGCTGTTCACCCTGACCTACGTGCCTAATTACTTCGATATCCTGCCGATGTATCTGGTGGTTCTGGCGATGATGCCGCTGGTCATGGGCCTGTCGCGGATTGGGTTCTGGGCGGTTGCCTTGGCCTCAGTCACGCTGTGGCTCGTGGCGCAGACCGACGTTCTGGACTTGCCGGCCGAGCCGTGGTCGGATCGACAGTGGTTCTTCAACCCCTTCGGTTGGCAATTGCTGTTCTTCACCGGCTTTGCATTCATGCGCGGCTGGATTCCCGCCCCCCCGGTCTCGAAAACGCTGATCTGGGCAGCGGCGCTGTTCCTGATCTTCTCGATGCCGTTTGGCTCATGGAAAGTGTTCACCTGGATCAACGCAGCAGCCCCCGATCTGGCCGACGAAATCCGAAAAGTTTGGCCCGTTACTAAAGAGTTCCGCGACAAGACCGATTTTGGCCTGTTCCGGTATCTGCACTTCCTGTCGCTGGCTTATCTGGGCTGGGTCGTTGCGGGAGAACACGGCCATCGCCTGATCGCCACCGGTCACGGCGCGGCGGCCAAAATTTGGCAATTCCTGCTGACCGTGATCACCAAAGTCGGGCAGCAATCGCTGGCGGTATTCGTTTTTTCCATGGCAGCAGCACGGCTTATCGGCGTCGGACTGGACCTGAGTGGGCGGGATGTTGCCAGTGTGTTCATCGCTAACATGATTGGCTTTGCGATGATCATCGGGGTGGCATACATGGCCGCTTGGTTCAAATCACAACCTTGGAAGTCAAAGAAATGAATTTTACACGTCGTGCATTTCTGGCCTCGACTTCGGCGCTTGCCTTTGCGCCTGCCACATTTGCCACCGGCGGGGAAACCCCCTTTGACCGCAATGACGTCATCGCGATGGCCCGGGATCTTGCCAGCCGCCCCTATGCGGAACGCGAAATGGTGCCCCAGGAATGGCAGGACCTGACCTATCAGCAATACCGCTCGATCCGGTTCCGCCTGGACCGGGCGCTGTGGTTTGAAACCGAGACGCCCTTTAACGTCGATTTCTTCACACCCGGCTTATACTTCCCGCGCACCGTCAAGGTGTCGACGGTCGAGGATGGTTTCGCAACGCCGGTCGCGTTTGATCTGAGCATGTTCGACAAATCCGAGGATGTGCCTGAACTACCGATCGACGACACGCTGGGCTTTTCCGGTTTGCGCCTACGCACCGAGATGCATCGCCCCGGCAAAACCGACGAGTTCTGCGTCTGGCAGGGTGCCAGCTATTTCCGCGCCATCGGCCTGCACGAGGTTTACGGCCTCTCCGCCCGTGGTCTGGCACTGAAAACCGGCGATCCGGATGGTGAGGAATTCCCCGAATTCATCCGCTTCTGGCTGGAGCGCCCAAAACCTGGCCAGCGTGACATGGTGGTTCACGCGCTGATGGACAGCCCCAGCGTGACAGGTGCCTATCGGTTCAACGTCACCGCAGGCGCAGACTGCGTCATGGATATCGAGGCCACCCTGTTCCCGCGCGAAGAGCTAACACATGTCGGAATCGCGCCGGGCACTTCGATGTTCTTGTTCGACCAGACCAATCACAGCCGGTTCGACGATTTCCGCCCCGCCGTCCACGACAGCGACGGTCTGCTGATCCGCAACGGTGCCGGAGAAGTTTTGTGGCGACCGTTGGCAAACCCGACGCGTCTGCAGATTTCGTCCTTCGTTGACATGAACCCGCGCGGGTTCGGCCTGATGCAGCGGAAACGCGAGTTCTCGGACTACGCGGATCTTGAGGCGAATTACCACAAACGCCCCGGCCTTTGGGTCGAACCGAAGGGCGACTGGGGCAAAGGTACTGTAACGCTGGTTGAGATTCCGGCAGATCAGGAGATCTATGACAACATCGTCGCCTATTGGCGTCCGATGGAGCCATACGCAGCGGGCAGCCAGGTCGACCTGTCCTACCGTCTGATCTGGGGGGACGAGCCGCAGCGTACGCCGATGCCGCGCGTGATCAACACCGCCATGGGTGAAAACACCTTTGGCGAAGGGCGCCTAGCCGTCATCGACTTTGAACCCTCTGAGCTGTTCGAAGACCCCGAGGCGATGACGATCTTCGTCAACTCACCCCACGCCGAAACGTCCGAGGGCGTGCTGCAAAGCAACCCCGATACCGGCGGGCTGCGACTGGCCTTTTCCTTCCAGCCGGGTGACAGGAACCACGTGGAACTGCGCGCGCAGTTGCTGAAAGACAAACAGCCTGCCTCTGAGGTCTGGCTCTACCGTTGGACCGTATGACCGAAGATTTGCATATCATGCCGCCCGAGGCACCGCTGGCCATGCCCGCGCAAGATTTCAGCGCGGGCTTCCGTGACGCGCAAGTGCCCGAGGGTCAGCGCCCCTCGGTCGGGTTTTGGCGCGCCTTGGCGTTTTCGCCTGCGATGGCCGCGACTTTAGGCCTGCTGTGGGTAATGAGCGACTGGTTTGGGGCCGAAGGGATCAACCTGATCGAAGCCATCCTGCTGTCGCTGATCTCGTTCAACTTCTTCTGGATTTCCTTCACCGTCTGCACCGTGCTGCTAGGTATGGTTTCCCTGTCGCGGCAGGAACAGCCCAAACGCGAGGGCCGTCCACAGCCCTTGCGCGTGGCGCTGTTGATGCCGGTTTATAACGAGGTGCCTTGGAACGTGCTGGGCAATGCCCGCACGATGCTCGAGGATTTGCGCGCTCGTGGTGGTCAACACTACTATGCCATGTTCATCCTGTCAGACACCCGCGACCCCGAGATCGCAGCACAGGAACAGGCCAGTATCGAGGCGCTGCGAACGACGCTGGCCCCGGGTCTGGAACTGTATTACCGCCGCCGCGAAGAAAACACGGACCGCAAGGTCGGTAACATCGCCGACTGGGTCAGCCGTTGGGGCGCGGATTGGGATGCGATGTTGGTGCTGGATGCCGACAGTCTGATGACGGGCCGTGCCATCCTGCGCCTGACGGATTCACTGGCGCGCGATTTTGGCGCGGGCCTGATCCAAAGTTATCCGCAACTGATCGGCGCGCAATCGGTCTTTGCCCGGATGCAGCAGTTTGCCAACGGCGTGTATGGCATTGCATTCGCCGAAGGTCTGGCGCGCTGGTGTGGACAAGAGGGCAACTATTGGGGTCACAACGCGATTATCCGCACCAAGGCCTTCGCCAATTGCGCTGGTCTACCGAAACTGCTCAGCCTGAATGGTCAGGAAAAACTGATCATGAGCCACGATTTCGTCGAGGCCGGTCTGATGCGTCGCGCCGGTTGGGGCGTGCGGTTCCTGCCGCGCATCCGCGGCTCGTACGAGGAAACACCGCCCACACTGATCGACCATGCGCTACGCGACCGTCGCTGGTGCCAGGGCAACCTGCAGCACCTGAAGCTGCTGGGGTCTGCCGGGTTCCGGGCAGTGTCGCGGTTCCACATGTTCCACGGGGCGGTGGGCTATCTAATGTCGCCGCTGTGGTTCGCCTTGCTGGTGATGTGGGCGCTGATCGGTCAGGGCGAGGATGCCTCGGTCCTGCATTATTTCAGCCCCGACAACCCGCTGTTCCCGCAATGGCCCGAGATGTCGGAAACCCGCCATGTGCTGATCATTCTGGTGATGTATGCGATGTTGCTGGCCCCCAAGGTGCTGGGCGTTCTGGCGCTGCCCCTCAGCGGAGTGCGCTATGCGGATTTCGGCGGCGGTTCCAAATTCCTGACGTCGTTTCTGGCCGAGGTCATCCTGTCGATCCTTTACGCTCCGATCCTGATGGTGCAACAGATGATCGCAGTATTCCGCACGGCGCTTGGTCTGCAAAAAGGTTGGTCCCCGCAGGCGCGGGATGGTGGCAGCTATAGCCTGCAAACGCTGGTCCTGTGCCACATGCTGGAAACCATTAGCGGCATCGCATTGAGTGTGGGTATCCTGTCCGGTCTGGTGTCGATCTGGCTAGCCCCGATTGCCGTCAGCCTTGCGCTGGCGATCCCCCTGTCCGCACTCAGCGGTGTGTCGGCTGGTACCGCGCGGCGCATGGTCGGGATGAAAGAGGATTTTCACGAACCCGCCATCACGCGATCCGCCCGGCGTCATCGGAACGAACTGAAGCGCCTGATCGAGGGTAAGACGGTCATGACCCCTGCCGAGTGATTAGCCGCCCGGCAGGCCTTCGTACCAGTCCACCATCATGTCCGCCCAACCCTTGGGCACTGAGTGGCCACCGGGAAACAGCGCGAATTCCAGCATGCCGCCTTCGGCACACCCGCTCCATCTGCGTCGCATGAACTGACCGGTGGTTGAAAAACCGCTGGGCTTGGTATCGACGCATTCATTGGCAACCCGCCAGATTTCCAGCCCGGCAAAGATATCGCCTTGATGGAACCGGCCACCGCCCAGAATGCGTCCTTCTAACGGCACCACATTGTCGGTCCAGCCGTGGGTGTGGAACATCCGTACCGGGCCTTCGCAGCTTTCGGGATGCGGTCGCCAGAAACCGCCAGATACCGGTACATAGGCCGAAAACGTATCGGGTGCCGCGCAGGCCAGGTAATACACCATGAACGCCCCGGCCGAGAAACCGCCCAGAACCACGCGATCCGCATCCACATCGAAACGGTCCGAGGCATCCTGTACCGCTTCGGTCAGAAAGGCGGTTTCGTCCCGCCCTTCCCAACCGGGAAAGAAGTTCCAGCTTTGGCGGCCATTTCGTTCTGACCCTTCGGGGGCCATGACTGCATAACCGCGCGCCAGCAAAGGCTCGACCATGCTGCGGTTTTTCAAAGTACCGGTTGCCGAACCCCCATAGCCATGCAGAAAGACAACCAACGGTGGGTTATCCGCCTCGGGCAATTCGATGTGGTACCCACCCGAGGCCGTCTCACACACGCTTTCCTGATCGGCACAGGCCGCCAACCCCGCCTGCCCGGCGAATATCAAACCCGCTGCCAAGGTGAATGCCCGGATCATCCTGTCTCTCCTGTATTGTGTTCAACCGGCAAACCGGCCCGTACCCATCCCGGCCCTGCGGCGGACCCCAGCATACCCTCTGGTACGTCAATGATGTTTGTGAACCCTGCCTCGGTCAATCTGTTGCTCAGCCGAGCCGACCTGACCCCACGCGCGCAAATCAATGCAACAGGCGCGTTCCGATCACCGCCGGTCAGCTGTGCCAGCGCCTGTTCGAAATCATCGCGGCGCATATCCAACGGATGCGCCCCCTGGCCAACGCCCGTGGTCTGCCATTCCCGCGGCGTGCGAATGTCGACCAACAACACATCCCCAGACACCGCTTGCTGATGCGCGTCCTGAACACTCAGCCTGTCACCCGCATAATCTTGCGGGATCAAGCGATATTCCCGAACAGCAAAGCCAGCAACAATGGCGGCACCACCGCCCAACAGAACCCATCGGCGTGTTCGGTTTGCTTTGTCTGCCACGCAGCTCCCTCCTGATCCGATGGGATGTGCTTATCACAGCCCGAATTTCGAATCCGCGTTGAATTTCAACCGGCAGATCAAGATCGCGTCATTGTTTCGCACCCCAATCGATGGCGCTAGGACTGCGGGTAAAACTTGCAATAGCTGGACAGTTAGAAAATTATCCTTAAAAACCAGTACTACATTTGACCGCCCAGATCGGAGTATCGCACTTGTCCCTATTCCTCATCGCGGCCCTTCCCTTCCTCGGAGCTGTATTCCCAGCCCTTCTGATCCGGGCAGGACGAAACGCAGCAGCATCAGCCGCCGGGCTGACCACCTTTCTGGCGCTTATGGGGCTGTTGATTCACATCCCGTCGGTCATGCGCGGAGAGGTTGTCACGGCGCGGTTCGACTGGATACCGGCACTGGGACTGAACGCGAATTTCATGCTGGACGGTCTTGGGTTTCTGTTTGCCCTGCTGATCCTGGGGATCGGCTTGCTGATCATCCTCTATGCGAGGTTCTATCTGTCGCGCGAAGATCCAATGGGGCAGTTCTATACCTACCTTTTGTTGTTTCAGGGCGCGATGGTTGGGATCGTCCTGTCCGACAACATCCTTCTTTTACTTATTTTCTGGGAGCTTACATCACTAAGTTCATTCCTTCTGATCGGCTATTGGAAACACCTGCCCGAGGGACGTCAGGGCGCGCGCATGGCGCTGGCCGTAACCGGCGGTGGCGGGTTGGCGATGATCGCGGGGATGCTGATTCTGGGCAATATCGTGGGCTCATATGACCTAAGCGTCATCCTGCAGAACAAAGAGCTGATCCAAGCCTCACCGTATTACATGCCCGCGCTGGTCCTGATACTGTTGGGCTGTTTTACCAAGTCAGCGCAGTTTCCGTTCCATTTCTGGCTGCCACATGCGATGGCCGCACCAACGCCTGTTTCAGCCTATCTGCATTCAGCAACAATGGTGAAGGCCGGACTGTTCCTGATGGCCCGGATGTGGCCGGTTCTGGCGGGGACGGATGCGTGGTTCTATATCGTGGCGACCACAGGTCTGGTGACCATGTTGATCGGGGCCTGCATTGCCTTGTTCAAAGACGATCTTAAGGCACTGCTGGCGTTTTCGACCGTTTCGCATCTGGGTTTGGTGACGATGCTGCTGGGCTTTGGCACCAAGATTGCAGCTGTGGCGGCGATATTCCACATTATCAATCACGCCACCTTCAAATGTGCTCTGTTCATGACCGCCGGGATCGTGGACCACGAAACCGGAACCCGAGACATCAAACGTCTGGGCGGGTTGCGTCAGTTGATGCCGATTACATTTACCATCGGAACGATTGCCGCGCTGTCCATGGCCGGTCTGCCTCCGCTGAATGGCTTCCTGTCCAAAGAAATGATGCTTGAGGAGACAGTCCACACCACCTGGCTGCACTCGCACTATCTGGTACCGGGTCTGGCGCTGCTGGCGGCACTGTTCTCGGCTGCCTATTCCTTCCGCTTTGTCGGGCATGTCTTCCTTGGCCCGCAGCGCAACGATTATCCGCACCACCCGCATGATCCGCCTGTCGGTATGTGGCTGGCTCCGGCCTTCCTGGTGGTGCTGGTTGTGCTGATCGGGCTGTATTCGGCCGCGCTCGTTGGGCCTCTGGTCGCGGTTGTATCCAGCGCCGTAATCGGTGGAGAGAAGCTGCCCTACTACTCACTGAAGCTCTGGCATGGCTTTACGCCCGCGCTTTACATGTCGGCCGTAGCCACATTAGGCGGTCTGTTCCTGCTGGCTCTACACCGTCGTGGCGAACAGCTGTGGAACGCCCTGCCCCGCCCCGAAGCGAAGGTCATCTTCGAGGCTGTCATCGGCGCGTTTACTGCACTCAGCCGCTGGATCACCGACACATTGCATAATGGTGTGATCAGCCGGTACGCCATCATCCTTGTCGCGTTCACCGTCGGGCTTGGCTACTACGCCTATTCAACCGGCACGATAGGCCCCGAAACGCGCGAGCCCCTGCCCATTCAGATCATTCCATTCATCGGCTGGACTTGCCTGGTGGGCGCGACGCTGGCGATCATGTGGTTCCACCGCAATCGTCTGCTGTCGCTGGTGCTGATCGGCGTCGTAGGCCTGATCGTTTCGATGGCGTTCAACTATCTTTCGGCCCCGGATCTGGCACTGACGCAGATCTCGGTCGAGGTGGTGACGATGATCCTGTTGCTCCTGTCGCTGAACTTCCTGCCCACGGATACACCGTGGGACAGCAGCGCGGCGCGACGCTGGCGGGATGCGGCGATCTCAGTGGTGGCCGGCCTTGGCACCGGCGCACTGATCTATGCGCTGATGCTGCGGGATTTTGCCTTTCCCACGATTTCCGAGTTCCACTTGGCCAATTCGTACAAAGGCGGTGGCGGTACCAACGTGGTCAATGTGATCCTGGTGGACTTCCGGGGCTTTGATACATTTGGCGAGATCATCGTTCTGGGCATCGCCGCCCTGATCATCTTTGCCCTGACCGAGGCCGTTCTGGGCACTAACGTTCGCAGCTATCTGCTGAACCGCAAGCCGCACTGGCCGCAATCGGGCGATTCACATCCACTGATGATGGTTGTGGCCACCCGCGTGATGATGCCGATTGCCCTGATGGTTGGCGCCTATATCTTTTTCCGCGGCCATAACCAGCCGGGGGGCGGGTTCATTGCCGGTCTGATCGTCGCGATTGCCTTCCTGATGCAATACATGGCCAGTGGCTACACATGGGCCATCGAACGACAGCGGTTCTATTATCACGGCACCATCGGCTGGGGTGTTCTGATCGCTGCCGCCACCGGGATCGGAGCATGGTTCAACGAACGCCCGTTCCTGACCAGCGACTTCGGCTATCTCCATTGGCCACCCCTGGAAGAGTTCGAATGGGCCACCGCCATCCTGTTTGACACCGGCGTGTTTCTGGCCGTGCTGGGTGCGGTGATGCTGGCGCTGGACAGCCTGTCGCGGTTCGCGTGGCAGCCGGGTATGGCGCAAGAGTTCCCGATGGATATCAACCCGCTACGGGACGATTCGAAAGACGAAGATAAGAAGGAGCAGGCCTGATGGAAGCGCTCGTAGCCTCAGCCGTAGGCATCATGACCGCCGCCGGGATTTTCCTGATCCTGCGCCGCCGCACATTCCCTGTCATTCTGGGGCTGTCGCTGATCACCTACGCGGTGAACGTGTTCCTGTTCGCCACCGGGCGGCTGGCGCTGGATGCGCCTGCGGTTCTGAACAAATACGAAGAGGTTCCTTATACCGACCCGTTGCCACAAGCGCTGGTGCTGACGGCCATCGTGATTTCCTTTGGTATGACGGCGGTGATCGTGATGATCGCGCTGTCCGCTTATCTGTCGTCGAAGGATGACCATATCGACATGACCGCACAAGACAGCGTCGACGGCGCGGGAGAAGACGCATGAACCACTGGATCGTAGCGCCGATCGTCCTGCCCGCGATCCTGGCCCCGTTCATCATCATGGTCCTGCGATATCACCTGGACCTGCAGCGCATCTTCTCGGTCGCCGGTGTAGTGGCGTTGCTGGGGATTGCCCTGACCATCACCGCGCAGGCCGCAGGTGGCGATATTCTGGTCTATGAGCTGGGCGATTGGCCTGCGCCCTTCGGCATCGTGCTGGTGCTAGACCGCCTGTCTGCGATGATGGTCTTGCTGACCGCCCTGCTCGCCTTGCCCATTGTGCTATACGCTATTGCGTCCGGGTGGGACGACAGGGGCAAACACTTTCACGCGCTGTTCCACTTTCAGCTCATGGGCGTCTGCGGTGCCTTCCTGACGGGCGATGCCTTCAACCTGTTCGTTTTCTTCGAGGTGTTGCTGATCGCTTCCTACGGCTTGATGACGCATGGGGGCGGGTCGGTCCGGCTGAAGGCCGGGGTGCAATATGTGGCCTATAACCTGTTGGGCTCGACCTTGTTCCTGTTTGCGCTCGGCACGCTTTATGCCGTGACCGGAACGCTTAACATGGCCGATCTGGCTGTTCGAGTCGCCGAAATTCCGCCCGAGGATACCGCCCTATTGCGGGTTGGAGCGGTTTTGTTGCTGTTGGTCTTTTGTATCAAGGCGGCCGTCTTGCCACTGCATTTCTGGTTGCCTGCCAGTTACGCCAATGCACCTTTGCCCGTCGCCGCACTGTTTGCGATCATGACCAAGGTGGGTGCCTATTCAATCCTGCGCGTCGATACGCTGGTCTTTGGGCCCGATGTGGCTGTAACGCAAGGATTGCTGGGCGACTGGCTGCAACCTGCCGCGCTTCTGACGCTGGCCGTGGGTGCCATTGGTATTCTGGGCTCGCAGCACATCGCACGGATGACGGCCTTTTGTGCCATCGCATCAATGGGCACATTGTTGATCGCAATTTCACTGTTTACCGAAACGGCCACAACTGCCGCGCTGTACTACATCTTTCATTCGACCCTTGCCACGGCGCTCATGTTCTTGGTGGCTGACCTAGTGATGGAACGCCGGGGCGGGGCCATCGCGCCAACGGCCCCGATGGCGCAAAGCGGGCTGGTCTCGGCCCTGTTCTTTGTTGGGGCAATCGCGATGGCGGGAATGCCCCCACTGTCGGGTTTCATCGGCAAGCTCCTAGTGCTGGATACGGCGCGCGACGCACCGGATGCAAACGCAATCTGGGCCGTGATCCTGATCGGGTCGTTCGTCACGATCGTCGGGTTGGCGCGCGCAGGCACGCTGATCTTCTGGAAAAGCCATGACGCACAACACAACCCGGCGCCCGAGGTGGAAGATGACGAGGAAGCACCAGCCCTGCCCGCACCCGAACCAAACCCCGGACTGGCCTTCACCGCCATTTTTGGCATGGTCATGGGGCTTGTGATGCTGACCTTGTTCGCGGGCCCTGCCCTGACTTACGCTGGCAAAACAGCCGAACAGTTGTTCACACCCGAAAACTACATCTCAGCCGTTCTGGGGGGAGAGGAATAATGAGACTTCTGCATCGAATTTTCCCCCACCCGCATCTGACGATCCTGCTAACGCTGGTGTGGATGCTTCTGGCGAATTCGCCTTCGCTGAACTCTCTGGTGTTCGGATTGCTGCTTGGGATTATCATTCCCTTCATTACTCAGCCCTACTGGCCCGACAGACCCAAACTACGCAACTGGCCGATGATCATCGAGTATATGCTGGTGGTGCTGTGGGATATCGTGATGGCCAATATCACCGTGGCCCGTATCATCCTGTTCAAACGCGATGCCGACCGACAGCCCAACTGGGTCTGTATCCCACTTGAACTGCGCACCCCCGAAGCGATCACTGTATTGGCCGGAACCATCACCATGACCCCAGGAACAGTCAGTTGCGATCTGTCGGCACAAGGCCACAACCTGCTGGTTCACTGCCTGGATGCGCCCAACGTGGATGAGGTGCGCGACCAGATCAAACAGCGCTATGAGCGCCGTCTGAAGGAGATTTTCGAATGATCGAGATTGCGATCTGGTTTGCCTTCGCCTGTTTCGGGGCGGCCATCATGCTGTGCCTGTATCGTATCATCTCGGCCGAGGGTGTGGGCACACGTGTTCTGGCGCTGGACACGATGGTCATTAACACAATTGCGCTAATGATTCTTTACGGGCTGGCTCTGGGGACCGAGATCTTTTTCGAGGCCGCCATGATCATCGCCATGCTGGGTTTTGTCTCAACCGTAGCCTATGCGCGCTTTATGCTGCGCGGCAATATCATCGAGTGAGGGCGCCCCAATGTTCATAATCGAGTTTCTAGTCGCCTTCTTTCTGATCGTATCCGGCATATTCGGTTTTGTCGGCTCGTATGGGATGATAAAGTTGAAGGACCCGATGTCGCGTCTTCATGCCCCAACCAAAGCGACGACGTTAGGTGTGGGTGGTGTGCTGCTGGCGTCGATCTTTCATTCGGCAGTGATCGAGCAGCATATTTCCCTGCACGAGCTGCTGATCACCCTTTTCCTGTTCCTGACTGCGCCGATCACGGCCCTGTTCATTGCCAAATGGCATATTCATCGCCATGAAAAGCCCGATGATCTGCCTGACGCAGGTGAGGATGAGCTTTGGGCCACTCACGCGGTTGAGCAGGTCGAAGACGTACCAGACCACACAAAGACCTGAATTCCATGCATCACCCCCCGCTGCCCCTGACCCGTGATCTGGTTCTGATAGGCGGCGGGCATACCCACGCGCTTGTACTGCGGAAATGGGGCATGAACCCTTTGCCCGGTGCGCGGGTGACCGTGATCAACCCCGGTGCCAATGCCCCCTATTCCGGTATGCTACCAGGCTTCGTCGCCGGACATTACCAGCGTTGGGAGCTGGACATTGATTTGGTGCGCCTTGCCCGATTTGCCGGTGCGCGCGTGATCCTGGGCCCGGTTGATGGTATCGACATCGACCGGCGTCAGATACACGTGCCTGGGCGACCACCCGTGGCCTTCGATGTGGCGTCGGTCAATGTGGGGATCACCTCGGACATGCCGGCCCTGCCCGGATTTGCTGACCATGCAGTTCCCGCCAAGCCGCTGGGACCGTTTGCCTCCAGGTGGGCGGAGTATCTGGATGGCAGCGGCCCCGCCTCAGTCGCCGTGATCGGCGGTGGGGTCGCGGGGGTAGAACTGGTTATGGCCATGGCTCATGCCCTTCGCGCCAAAACCCGCACAGCGCAGGTGACACTGATCGACAATGCCCGGGCCTTGGCGGCGACGGGGACCAAGCCGGGCGCGACCATTCGTAAGGCGGTGGCCGATCTGGGGATTGAGCTGATCGAGCATGCCGCGATTTCACGCATCGAACAGGATCATGTTCTGCTAGAGGATGGCCGCAAGGTTCCCGCCGAATTTATAACCGGGGCTGCCGGTGCCCGCCCCTATGACTGGATCAACCAGACGGGCCTTGATCTGCATGACGGCTACATCCGCGTGGACGCCCATCTGCAATCCAGCGATCCGGCGATCTTTGCCGCCGGAGATTGCGCCCATCTTGCCGATAACCCTCGTCCCAAGGCCGGTGTCTATGCGGTCCGAGAGGCTCCGGTCCTGTTCAACAATCTGCGGGTCGCTCTGGGGGCCGGGAAGATGCGGCGATATCAGCCGCAGAAAGACTACCTAAAACTGATCTCTTTGGGTGGTAAATCGGCACTGGCCGAACGTCTTGGAACCTCGTTCAGCGGGCCAGTGATGTGGCGATGGAAGAACCATATCGACCAGAGCTTCATGAATAAATTCCGCAACCTGCCCCAGATGGCACGCCCCGCCCTACCGCGCCACCATGCAGCGGGCATGCAAGAAGCCCTGGGGGAAAAACCCATGTGCGGCGGCTGTGGGGCCAAGGTTGGACGCGGCGCGTTGCAAACAGTTCTGAGTGGCCTGCCAAAGCCGAACCGGGACGACATCACCCCCTTGCCCGGGGACGATGCCGCCCTGCTGACAACCGGCGGAGCGCGGCAAGTGATGACCTCGGACCACCTGCGCGGCTTCACGGATGACCCAATGCTGATGACGCGCATCGCCGCTGTTCACGCACTGGGGGATATCTGGGCCATGGGGGCCAACCCACAGGCGGCGACGGCAACGATCATCCTGCCGCGTATGTCCCCGCAATTGCAGCACCGCACCTTGTCCGAGATCATGACGACGGCCACCGAGGTCATCCGCGACGCCGGGGCAGAAATCGTGGGCGGTCACAGCTCACTCGGGGATGAGATGACCATCGGCTTCACTCTGACCGGACTGTGCGACAATGACCCGATCACTTTGTCCGGGGCACGTCCTGGGGATGCATTGATCCTGACAAAACCCCTGGGCAGCGGGGTGTTGATGACCGCTGAAATGGCGGGGCAAGCTGATGGCAGTTGGGTGGCCGATGCCTTGCGGCAAATGGTTCAGCCGCAAGGCGCAGCATCGCGCATTCTGGCCGGGGCACATGCGATGACGGATGTAACCGGATTTGGACTGGCCGGACATCTGATGGGCATGTGCGAAGCCTCGGATTGTGGTGCAGTCTTGGATCTGGACACGATCCCTCTGATGACTGGCGCGCTGGAATTGGCCGCTCAAGGTGTCCGGTCGACAATCTTCGAGGACAACCGCGCAATCGTTCCGGGCATTCCATCCTCGGACAAGGCCGACCTGCTGTTTGACCCGCAAACTGCTGGGGGACTACTGGCCGCCGTCGCATCCGATCAGGCGCACGAATTGTGCGAACAGCTAAGGCACGCGTGCTATCCGGCGGTCATCATCGGGCATCTGACTGACACTCCGGGTTTGCGGCTTCAGAGCTGATCCAGAATTTCTTCAACCCGAGCGGCTGCGGCGTTCAGGCCCGCATCGTCCAGCGCCGCCACGTCGATTTGCGCGATAATCTTGGCGGCGCGTGTTTTGGAGGATTTGGCATAGGCCGGGTCATAATGCTGTTCCATCAACGCCCGCGTCAGCGCCCGTTTATCCCCCGCATCGATCAGCGCTAGCCATCCATCCACCACATCGTGTCCTCGATGGAACCGTAGCGGAGACAGGCGATCGCGCAAGCGCTCGGTATCCGAGAGGATATCGTCGTAAGCCTTAACCAGATACGCGGTACGCGCCTCAAGGGAAGCGGACACCTGAATCCGCGGTGCCGTCCGCAACGCAGTCCACAAGCTTGGCGGCAGGATCAGCGACCCGATCTTGGAGGGTTCAGCCTCGACAACCACCGGGCGCGCTGGGTCCAAGCCGCACAATGCGGCGGATAGAGCGGACTCGAAGGCTTTCTGGCTGGGCTGCCCGCCCGGCATTTCACCTAGCAAAGATCCCCGGTGGTTGGCTATGTCTTCGAGGTCCAGAACCTGAACGCCGCGCGCCTTCAAATGCAGCAGCAGGTCAGTCTTGGCTGTGCCCGTATATCCATCGAGGGCCACCAACCGGTGCGGCAATGGATTGTCATAGAGGTAGCGATTCACCAATCGGCGATAGGTTCGGTATCCGCCATCGACCACTTCGGCCCGCCAACCGATCTGTTGCAACATCCAAGTGAACGACCCTGATCTCTGTCCGCCACGCCAGCAATAGACCAATGGTTTCCAACTGCCCTCGTGGTGCGACAGGCTGTGTTCGATGTGATTTGCCGCGTTCCGAAACACCAGCGCTGCGCCAAGCTTGCGGGCCAGAAACGGACTTTCCTGCACATAGATCGTACCCACCTGAGCGCGTTCTTCATTGTTAAGCACCGGCAGGTTGATGGCGCCCGGCAGATGATCCTCTGCAAATTCAGCAGGGCTGCGCACGTCGATCACAGTGTCAAAATCATGCGCATACAGGCCGGGTAGATCAGAAAATTTCAGAGCCATGCCAACGGTCTATCCTGCGAACCTTGAAATGAAAAGGCGCCCAGTCACGCCGGGACAGGTTCAATCAGGCCCGGCCCGCTGGCCCGGTTCGAATTTACTGCTGGATCAACGCGGTAGAACTCCAAGACTCCCTCGGCCCCGGGTTGCATCAAACGTGCCGCGCCTTTCCCCGCCTCCCCTAACCACAAAGGCCAATCATCAGGCTCAAGGATCAGTGGCATCCGATGATGAATGGCGCTGAGGTGGCGATTTGCCGGTGTTGTTACGATGGCGCAAGTGCCCTGCTGCGTACCCTCAATGCCCCAATCCTGCCAGACCCCGGCAAATGCAATCGGTGCGCCATCTTTGCGGTGGATGTACCATGGCAGACGTGTTCCCTGTTCAGTTTTGGTCCATTCATAGAACCCTGTTGCCACGATCAGGCAGCGTCGTTCGCGGCAGGCGGCGCGAAATGCAGGCTTTTCGGCCAGAGTTTCGGCACGCGCATTGATCAGCAACGGACCGGCGGTTTCGGTCTTGTACCAATGCGGCAGGAACCCCCAGCGCAGCGAATCCAACTGGCGTCCGCCTTCGCCAACGCGCACCACATGCACTTGATTTGTCGGGCAAACATTGAAGTTCGGCACAGCAGGCAACGTGTTTGCAGGCCGTGCTGAAAACAGCTGCGCCATTGCGTCATTTGGAAGGGTTATTGCAAACCGTCCGCACATGGGTAAAGAACCATCAATAATCGTTTCATACAGGCACAGGGTGTCACGGGGTCACATGCAAAATCAAACAGCGAATACCCTCAAAGGCAAGGCGGTGGCTGCTTTGGAAGCAGGCAAGCTGCAACAGGCGCTGAAGAAGGCACAGTTGGGCGTTAAGAAATTCCCCAAGGATTCTGATTTCCACGCCATCTCGGGCTTTGTGCTGACCGAAATGAAGCAATACAAGAAATCTATTCCGCATTTCGTCGAAGCGTCACGAATAAAGCCAGACGACCCTCAATTCGTGGAAAACCTGGCAAATGCGCTTATGCAGACCGGACAGATCCCCAGGGCGCTGGAATATACTGAACAAAAGCTGGAACAGTTCCCAAACAACAAAGAACTGAACCGCGTCCTGGATGAGATTCACCTGAAAGGCAGTAACTGGCGCCTGGTCATTGAACATGCGAGCAAGAAGCTGCAAGCCGAGCCCGACGATGTGAACCTTCTGGGCAAACGGGCCCGTGCCTATTCGAAAATTGGATTTGTCGAGGACCACTCGCGCGATGTTTCTCGCGCCTTTGAGTTGGAACCGGAAAACATAAAGATTGCTTTCGCAAAGGCCGTGAACCTGCACCAAAGTGGTGACAAAAACGGGTCAAAGGAAATCTTGCAGCGTATTCTGGATACAGATCCCGAAAACATGAGCGCTTTGCTGCAGTTGTCCCTTGTAACCTCCAAGGATGACGGCCCGAAACTGATGGAGGCGGTCGAGACCGCAATCGCCAACAGGGACGAAGACTATCAAGAGTTGGAGTTCGCCAAGGCACACCTGATCTCGGTAATTGACGATCTAAATGCCGCCATGCCTCAATTTGTGCGAGCCAACAAGGTACAACACGATAGCAACCCGTACGACGCCGCTGAGGAAGAGAAAAAGCTGAACCAGATCACCGGTCTGTTCCCCATTGGAACCGATTTACCCGCAGCCGGATCAAGCGATGGGCCGGTTCCGATCTTCGTTCTGGGTCAGCCCCGTTCGGGCACCACGTTGATGGAGATGATGCTAAGTTCGGCGCCCGATATCGCCGGGTGTGGTGAGTTGACGTTGGCGTCTGACCTGTCGCATGAATTCCAATTGGGCAATCAGCGTTTTGACGCTGAAAAAGCCACTGAATTTGCGCAGCAATTCCGCGAACTGATGCCACCGATTCCTGACGGATCGGTCGCGTTCGTTGACAAGATGCCACACAACTATCAGCTTGTTGGTTTCTTGTTGGCCGCCTTCCCCAATGCAAAGATCATCAACATGCTACGTGACCCCCGTGATGTGGGGTTGTCGAAATGGATCCGGCGGTTCCCGGCTGGTGGGATGCGTTATGCGTCGAACCTGACAGCCATTGCTCATTCGGCGAATATGTACCGCCGCTATATGGCACATTGGGATACCGTGTTCGGTGACCGCATACTGACCGTTCCTTATGAAAAATTAGTGGCCGATCCGAAAACCTACAGCCAACAGGTTGCTGCGTTCTGCGATATCGAATGGAACGAAACCATGATGCATCCCGAGAAAAACACCAAGCAGGTCAGAACGGCCAGTATCGATCAGGTCCGCAATAAGATCTCGACCAAATCCATTGGTGGATGGCAGAGCGTGTCCGAACATCTACGCCCCATGCTTGACGGGTTCGATCCCGCGCTCTGGCCCGAATACGATTTGGGCTGAGTGCGCCCGAAACACGAAAGGCCGCATCAGGGATGCGACCTTTTTCTTTGCTATGTCGCAGAGTTACTTCTGCTTGATACGGCCGTCCAGATAAGGCTGATAGGGCGCATTTTCAGCCAAGTACTCAGCCGTGACATCTGCCAGGTCCGGACCAAAGTCATAGGCATTCTTGTCGTCGCCTTCGAACATGTTGTACCCGTCGCCGCCGTTGCGGACATAATTGTTGGTCACAACCAGATATGTCGCTGCCGGGTCAATTGGCGCAAAACCATCACCCTCGGCAACCATGACCTCGGACACGCGCCCTTCGTTCGGCGCAACCATTGGATCCCAGATGAATGTCAGACCCGCAACCTGCGGAAAGCGGCCCTTTACATCTTCGACCTGGCTTACGCCGTTCTCCAGCGCATCGATCACCCCCTGACCACTGATCTCGAAGGTAGACAGGGTATTCTGGAATGGTAGCACCGTCAGCACCTCGCCCATGGTTACTTCGCCCGGGTCGATTGAGGCCCGCAGCCCGCCTGAGTTGGCAATCGCAATCTGCACGCCTTGATCGGCCACACGCGCCAGCATGGCGTCGGCGACCAGGTTGCCCATCTCACATTCCTGCACACGACAGACAGAACGGTCCCCCTCGATGGCGTCTGCTGCATTCGCCACTACCTTATTGCGGATTTCGTCCAGCGGCACGGCCAGTTCGGCGATACGGTCCAACGCGGACTGATCCTCGGTCACGGTATTGTCCATGATCAATGGCTCGCCAACCGCCTCAAGCACGTTGCCGTCATCGTCGAAGGTTACGTTCAACTCACCCAGAAACTTACCATAAGCATAGGCCTGGACGATCTGGACACCATTGACCACGGTCGGGTACGGACCCGCTGCCTTGTCGGACACGTTCGACAGGTAAGTGTTCGAATGACCACCGACAATTACGTCCACCCCGCTGGTTTCCTGCGCTACGCGTTGATCAACACCATAGCCGGAATGGCTGAGAACGATGATTTTGTTCACACCCTCTGCGGCCAACCGGTCCACTTCTGCCTGCACGGCTGGGGCAGGGTCCGAGAAGGTAATATTCGGGCCCGGCGAAGCAAGGTCATGCGTATCTTCGGGCGTCAGGCCAATCAGGCCGATCTTTTCCCCGCCCACTTCGATGACAGTCGATTTCTTGATCTTGTCGATCAGCAACTCTTCGTCGGCAATATCCGCGTTCGACATCAAAACCGGAAATTCCACCGAGTCGATGAAGCCGCGCAGCACTTCGGGGCCATCGTCGAATTCGTGGTTGCCCACGGTCATCGCGTCATACCCCAGTTTGTTCATGAACTCGGCTGCGACCTTGCCCTTGTAGTATGTGTAAAACAACGAACCTTGAAACTGATCCCCGCCATCGACCAGGATCGAGTTTTCGGCCCGCGCGCGCGCGTCATTTACCGCAGTGACCAACCGGGCCGAACCGCCGAAACACTTGCCCTCTGCCCGATCGTCCTCATCACAAGCGCTGTCGTATTTGTTGATCGGCTCAAAACGCGCGTGGAAATCGTTGGTATGCAGAATCGTCAATTTATAATCGGCTGCGGCCATACCTGCGGTTAGGCCCAGAACTGCAGCAGACGCCAAAAAGCGGGTGAACATCTTCATACTCCTTGTTTTTTGTTTGGCGTGATGGTGCGCCCGCCAACAAGAAGAGTCAAAGGGGGAAATCCGTCTTGATTCTGCCCGTCACGCGGGGCATCACCACCTCATGCTGATTTACAAGATATTCAGGGCCGAGGAATGGGCCGCACTGCAGGATCAGGGTGCCTCGGATGGCGCACCGATTGATGTGTCTGACGGATATGTCCATTTCTCGACCGCCCAACAGGCGGCTGAGACCGCAGCCAAGCACTTTGCCGGTGTCGAAGGCTTGACCTTGTTGGCCTGCGATGCCGATGCCATGGGCGATGATCTGAAATGGGAGGTCTCGCGCGGAGACGCCTTGTTCCCGCATCTTTACCGGCAGATCCGCATGACAGATGTCGTCTGGTCGCGCCCCCTGCCCTTTGACGGGCAAGCCCACCAATTCCCCGAGGGGATGGAATGAGGTCTTTCGTCGACCCTGACCGCACCCAGTTTGAAGCGTTCAAGGCGTTGGACCGTGATCATCCGATCGAGATGTTGAATCTGGTCAAGTTTCGCGACTTGGCAGAATACCCGACGGGCCACGAACTGGCGGATGCCGGGCTGACCGGCGCGCAGGCTTATCGAAATTACGGCGCAGAAACTGCCCCGATTATCGCGCGCCTTGGGGCGTCGATCCTGTGGCGCGGCGCGTTTCAGACCACTCTGATCGGCCCGCAGGACGAAGATTGGGATGAGGTATTTATCGCCCGCTATCCGACTGCACATGCGTTTTTGGAAATGGTGACCGACCCGGATTATCAGGCTGCGGTTATTCACAGGCAGGCTGCGGTTGCAACTTCGCGCCTGATCCGCTGCGCCCCGGCCAAAGGTGGAGAGACTTTCGGATGAAACTGACCGAGAAACTGGGGCTGGCGGTCCTGCACAAGATGGACCCTGAAGCCGCCCATGGCATGTCGATCAAGGCGTTGAAGGCCGGGCTTGCCCCGATGCCCGGGCCGGTCACATCGCCGCGGCTGAAAACTCACGTAGCTGGACTGGACCTGCCCAACCCGGTGGGTCTGGCTGCGGGGTTTGACAAGAATGGAGAGGTTTTGACCCCCCTCTCACGCACAGGCTTTGGCTTTATCGAAGTGGGCGCTGTTACACCACGCCCGCAGCCCGGCAACCCCAAACCTCGCTTGTTCCGCCTGACTGAGGATAAGGCCGCCATCAACCGCTTTGGCTTCAACAACGAAGGCATGGAGGTCATGGCGCGCCGTCTGGCCGACCGCCCCAAGAATGCGATCATCGGGCTGAACCTGGGCGCGAACAAGGACAGTGACGACCGCCCCGGCGATTTTGCCAAAGTGTTGGCCCATTGCGCCGAGCATCTGGATTTCGCCACGGTCAATGTCTCATCCCCCAACACCGAGAAACTGCGGGACCTGCAGGGCAAGGCCGCGCTTGGCGCATTGCTGGGCGGCGTGATCGAAACTCGCAACGGTCTGTCCCGGCCTTTACCCATTTTCCTGAAAATTGCCCCTGACCTGACCGAGGCCGAATTGCAGGACATCGCCGATGTGGCGAAGGAAACAGGCGTTGACGCGGTGATTGCAACCAACACTACATTGTCCCGCGATGGGCTGCGCAGTGGGCATAAGGGCCAAACCGGCGGCCTGTCCGGCGCGCCCTTATTCGAAAATTCGACCCGTGTTCTGGCACAGCTGAGCCAGCTGACCGAGGGCAAAATCCCGCTGATTGGCGTGGGCGGTATCAGCAGCGCGGAACAGGCGTATGCCAAGATCTGCGCCGGGGCATCCGCCGTGCAACTTTATACCGCGTTGGTGTATGGCGGTATTTCTCTGGCCGCAGATATCGCGCAAGGTCTCGATAAATTGCTGGAACGAGATGGATTCAACAACGTCGCGCAA
This sequence comes from Ruegeria sp. BB1, assembly GCF_056539465.1. Lineage (NCBI taxonomy): Bacteria > Pseudomonadati > Pseudomonadota > Alphaproteobacteria > Rhodobacterales > Roseobacteraceae > Ruegeria > Ruegeria sp. BB1. The sequence goes on along the minus strand of NZ_JBQFVB010000001.1, from coordinate 28,670 downwards.
GCAGTTGGAAGTAAACGAAAGGATTGGCTTTGATTTCATATTGGCACAACCCGCGCTGTTCGAAATCCCGCGCCGGGCTGGCTCTGCTGGAAGAGAATGGCGCGCAGGTCGAGGTTCGGAAATACCTGGAAAACGCACCCTCGACCGATGAGCTGCGTACGGTGCTGGGCAAACTCGGCGTCAACGCCATAGACATGATGCGCACGGGTGAGAAACAGTTTAAAGAACTGGGTCTGACCAAAGCAACCCCTGCTAATGAATTGATCACCGCAATGGCAGAGAACCCCATCTTGATCGAGCGCCCTCTGGCAATCGCAGGTGACAAGGCTGTCATCGGGCGCCCGCCCGAGAACCTGTTGACGTTGATCTAGGCCACCTGTGCCTCCAGCCTGGGATAACGCCAGCCCATGGTGACGCCGCGCGCGATGTTCAGAACCATCAGCGCGGCCCACAAGCCGTGGTTACCAAAGGCCGGCACCAGTAGGAACAGGGCCGCCACATAGATCGCAACTGATTGAACCATCGCGTTGCGCATCGCACGGGTCCAGGTGGCCCCGATATAGATGCCGTCGAACATCCAGCTGGCCACCCCGATTGCCGGGGCCAGCGCGGCCCAGATCAGATAGTCTCGCGCCGCCGCGCGCACCTCGGCCGAGGTTGACATCAGATCGATCAACGCAGGCCCAGCCAAATAGAACACAGCCCCCAGCAGGAACGCCCCACCTACGCCCCATTGGGACGCCATGATTGACGCCCGCCGGACCTGAGACCGGTTCCGCGCGCCCACGGCACTGCCGACCAGAGCCTCGGCGGAAAAGGCGAAGCCGTCCAAGGCAAATGCGGTGATCTCAAGAAATTGCAGCAAGACCTGATTGGCAGCCAGGTTAACGTCTCCCAGATCGGACCCAACGAACAGAAATGTCGTGAACGCGCCCGTCAGCAGAACAGATCGGATCATGATGTCAGCGTTCACCTGCATCATCCGGCGCAATCGCGCTGCGTCGAAAATACGTGGCCAGTCGCGCCATTGATTCCCTGTGAACGCTTCGCGGCACAGATACAGGCCCAGCGCCAGCCCGGTCCATTCCGCGATCAGGGTAGCAATGGCCACACCTTCGACGCCCCAGCCCAACCCAAGCACGAACCACAAGTCCAGCAAGATGTTCAACCCGTTCATCCAGACCTGCAGGAGGAACACGCCCCGTGTCTGCTCTATTGCGATCAGCCAACCCGTAACGGCAAAAAGCGCGATGGTTGCCGGGGCACCCCAAATGCGGATTTGCAGGTAATCCTGCGTCAACGCCTCAACCTCGGGGCTGGCGGGTGACAGGGCAAACGCCCCCCAGAACAGCCCGACTTGCGTGAGAATAAAGAACAGCCCCGCCGCGCCGCCCAACAGCAGCCCGCGCATCAATAGCGCACCGGTTTCCGCCGTATCCCCTGCCCCGCGTGCCTGCGCCGCCAGACCGGTCGTGCCCATGCGCAGAAAGCCAAAGATCCAATAGATCGCGGACAGGATAACCGCGCCCATACCGACGGCCCCGATGGGCGCAGCCAACCCCATCTGACCGACCACACCGGTATCCACAGCGCCAAGTATCGGAACCGTGGCATTCGACAGCACAATCGGAACGGCGATTTTCAACACCCGCGTATGTGTCAGGGGTGCCGAGACGTGCTGCGTCACGGGTTACTCTCTTTCCGCTTTCGGCTGCGGCATCAGGAAATGCCCCGTGGCCTGCGCGATGGGTCGTGCGTGATTGTCCTGCCAGGCCTCGACCCGGACCGAGGCATAGCGCCTGCCAGATCGGCTGACAAAGGCGCGCGCATAAGCATCCCGCGGCAGGCCAGAGCGTAAGTAGTCAACCGTGAAATCAACGGTTTTTGGAAATCTCACCGCATCGGCTTTGAACAAATCTTCGGCCTCGATCTCACCGCTTTCGATGCGGGGAAAGAAGTGTTCCCAACTCAGCGTGATGACGGCCGTCACCTCAAGAAATGCGGCTGTAACCCCGCCATGCAGCGCGGGCAGCAATGGATTTCCGATCAGCTTGTCGTCAAAGTTCAGCACCCCAGTCAGCTCATCGCCGCGTCGGTCGAAGGTGATATTGAGAAAGCGGATGTAAGGGACTCCGTCGACAATCGCCTTCAGGGCCGCGTCGCGACGTTGCTTGACCACCTGCATGGGTTCGGGTCGGGGACGCACCATTACAATCCCTCCACCGTAAAGGCGCCTGCCGCTGTTGCGACCGGGCGTTCTTGATCGTCGTCCATCGCGGTCGCCCGAACAAAAGCAACATTGCGCGTAATGTGATAGCAGGTCGCACGCGCCGTAATGCTCTGCCCCGGCGTCGCCGCGCGCATATAGTCAATTCTCAGGTCAATTGTGGCCGTCCCGCCCGGAGCGCACGGATGGGACATAACGGCCGCCCCACAGCATGTATCCAGGGCGGCAAACACAGCGCCGCCATGGATAACGCCAGTTCTGGGGTCTCCGATCAGATCCGCATTATACGGCATTGAAATTTCAGCCTCGCCATCGCTGATGGTCGTCAATTTAAGACCAAGTGCGTTGGCATGCGGAATCGCCTCAATGAACTGGCGGGCAATCTCTACTTTGTCGACCATGTATGCGTGTCCTTTGGATTCCGTCCTTTATGAGCCTGCGCTTTGCAAAAGAGCAAGACCGCCTGTTGCGCTTGCCGCCACGACGCCCTAGTTTGCTGCTGAGGAGACAACAAATGACTGACAACCGTTTGTCATTAAACGAGATGTGCGAAGAGTTCGACGTAACCAAGCGCACTTTGCGTTATTACGAATATATCGAACTGCTGCAGCCGGAACGCGAAGGCCGCTCGCGTTATTATGGGCCGCGGGAATGCGCGCGGATGAAACTGATCATGCGTGGGCGCCTGTTTGGATTCTCGCTGGAAGAGATTCGCCAGTGGCTGCTGATCTATGAAGATCAGGGGGATCAGGCGCAAATGGCCGAGTTTATAAAACTGGCCGACCGGCAGATGCCTGAACTGCAAAAACAGCGTCAGCAACTGGACGAGGCGATGGAAGAACTGCAGCGCCTACGCGACCAGACCGCTAAATCTCTGGGTTGATCTTCGACAGGATCAACTGGCCACTTTTAACCGTTAGAACATTCTGCAAGCGCAGCGCTGCGTCAGAATTACTGTCTGACCGTTAGGCGTCAGCCCCCGCCCCACAGCTAAATTCCGTTACGTAACGTTTTCAATTGGGCGTTATCCGCACCTTGACGCGAGAGGATGCTACGTCAACTTTCATAGTGACGTAGCGTTTGCATTACGTGAACGTCATCTACGTGTTGTAACGTGCGCATCAACTGCGCAACTGACTTTGATAGACGCCAGTGACAAGAGTGCTGAAACCATGACCGAAGATCTGATGACCATCCGTGAAATGTGCGAGACATATGATGTCACGCCGCGCACTTTGCGATTTTACGAGGCCAAGGAACTTTTGTTTCCGATCCGCGAGGGCCAGAAACGTCTGTTCACCAAACGTGACCGGGCGCGCCTGAAACTGATCCTGCGCGGCAAGCGCTTTGGCTTTAGCCTGGAAGAGATCCGGCAGCTACTGGACCTGTACCATGTGGGCGACCAGCAAATGACCCAGATGACCCGTACGTTTGAAATCGCACGGGAACGTCTGGCAGATATGGAAGCCCGCCGCGAAGAGCTGACGCAAGCCATTGACGATCTGAAAGAACAGCTGCGCTGGGGCGAAAAAGTCATCGCCTCGATGAAGAACGAGAACAAAGCCGCCGAGTAACTCTGGCGGCCCAATCCCCGGACATCTGAATTTAAGGGAGCTTCAAATGCCCGTCTATAACGCGCCTACAAAAGACACTCAGTTCATTCTGCACGATGTTCTGAAAATCTCAGACTCGGATATTCCGGGGTACAGCGAATTGGAAGCCGAATTCACCGGTGCCGTTCTGGAAGAGGCCGGCAAGGTCGCAACCAACGTATTGCATCCGCTGAACGTGGTGGGTGACACTGAAGGGTGTCGGTTGGAAAATGGCATCGTGTACACGCCCACGGGCTTCAAGGACGCGTTCGAGCAGATGAAAGAAGGCGGCTGGACCGGCCTCGACATGCCCGAAGAGTATGGCGGTCAGAACATGCCCTACGTCATCGGCACGGCTGTGGGCGAGATGTTCTCGGGCGCGAACCAGGCCTTTACGATGTATCAGGGCCTGACCCATGGCGCGGCCTCGGCCATTCTGGCGCATGGCTCGGACGAGCAGAAGAACAAGTACCTGCCCAACATGGTCAGCTGCGAATGGACCGGCACCATGAACCTGACCGAACCGCATTGCGGCACCGATCTGGGCCTGATGCGCACCAAAGCAGAACCGCAGGGCGATGGCAGTTATAAGATTTCCGGCCAGAAAATCTTTATTTCGGCCGGCGATCACGACATGGCCGACAACATCATCCATCTGGTGCTGGCCAAGATTCCCGGCGGTCCCGAGGGTATCAAGGGCGTGTCGCTGTTCATCGTGCCCAAGTTCATCGTGAACGAAGACGGGTCACTGGGTGAGCGCAACGGCGTCTCGGTCGGCAAGATCGAAGAGAAGATGGGCATCCACGGCAACTCGACCTGTGTCATGAACTATGACGAGGCCACCGGCTGGTTGCTGGGCGAAGAACACAAGGGCATGCGCGCCATGTTCACCATGATGAACGAGGCGCGTTTGGGTGTCGGCATGCAGGGTCTGTCTCAGGCCGAGGCTGCGTTCCAGAACGCCTTGGAATACGCCAAGGACCGCCTGCAGGGTCGCGATGTGACCGGGGTGAAGAACCCGGACGGTCCCGCCGATCCGCTGATCGTTCATCCCGATATTCGCCGCAATCTGATGGATCAGAAAAGCTTCACCGAAGGGGCCCGCGCGTTCATCCTGTGGGGCGCGACGATGATCGACAAGGCGCACCGGTCGGGTGACAAGGACGCGGACGGGCTGATCTCGCTGTTGACGCCGGTTATCAAGGGCTTCCTGACGGATGAAGGCTACGACATGACCGTTCAGGCGCAGCAGGTCTATGGCGGCCACGGTTACATCGAAGAATGGGGTATGTCGCAATACACTCGCGACGCCCGCATCGCGATGATCTACGAAGGTGCCAATGGCGTTCAGGCGCTGGACCTGGTCGGTCGTAAGCTGGCGCAGGACAGCGGCAAGCACGTCATGGCGTTTTTCGAGATGGTCAAATCCTTCTGCAAGGAAAACGGCGGCAAGGATGAGGCTTATGATAAGGCCTTCATCGAACCGCTGAAGGCCGCGTCCAAAGACCTTCAGGCTGCCGGCATGTATTTTATGCAGGAAGGGATGAAGAACCCCAATAACGCTTTGTCCGGTTCGTACGACTTCATGCACATGTTCGGCCATGTCTGCCTGGGCCTGATGTGGGCGCAAATGGCCAAGGCGGCGCAGGACGCGCTGGATGGTGGTGCGTCGGACAAAGAGTTCTACGAGACCAAGCTCAACACTGGTCGATTCTACATGGCGCGCCGCCTGCCCGCCACGGGCATGCATCTGGCGCGCATCCAGACCGGCGCGGAAACGGTCATGGCGCTGGAGGCCGCCAACTTCTGAACATAACCCGGCCTTGGGGTCCTACCCCCGAGGCCGGACTTTCGAAAGAGAGACAATGCCAAAACGTTTTCGCCTGACCCGCCGCTTTCCGGTCGCTATGACCGAGGACAGCTATCGCAAACTGCGCGGCTTTGCGCGCGAGGCCGGGTTGGACGAAGGTGAGGCGTTATCCTTTCTGTTCGAGAATTTCAACAGTGTGATCAATGAGGACAAGCTGACCCGAAGGTTGCGCGAATTCAATTCTGAGCTTGAGGCGCGCAAGCGATGATCAAGGCGCAACAGATATTTGCTCGCGCTCAACTCGAGGTTGGGCGCCTCCGGCGGGAGTATTTTTGAAAAGATGAAAATGTGATGCGTCCCTGCCACCGGGCGCACTCACCTTCAGGACAGGGACGACTTCACCTTTTACGGTCATCGGCTCTTCAGCCTGTACCGCTCGGCCATATCAAAGGAACAAGGTTGATAAACAGTGAACGCGAAGTCTTCATCTTTTCAAAAATACTCGAATCCAACCTGACCACGCACACCACGGGAGGGGTGATCGCATGACTATCAAACTGCACTGTTTCGGCGAAAGCGGAAATTCCTACAAGGCCGCGCTGGCGCTTGAGATGTCGGGACTGGACTGGGAGCCTGTCTTTGTCGATTTCTTCAACGGCCAGACCCGCACATCCGAATACCGTGCCGACGTCAACGAGATGGGCGAAGCACCCGTTCTGATCGATGGCGATTTCCGCACCACGCAATCCGGTGCCATTCAGGCCTATGTGACCGAGAAATCTGGCAAGTTCGGCGGCAAGGATCGCGACGAGAATTACGAGATTTTCCGTTGGGTTCTGTGGGACAATCACAAGCTCAGTTCGATGGCCGGGCTAACCCGCTTTCTGATCAACTTCTTGCCTGAACAGCACCGCAACCCGGATGTTATCGCCTTTAACCAAGGGCGGTTGAAGGCGGCCTATCAAATCCTGAACGACCATTTGGACGACCGTGACTGGATCGTCGGTGATGGCGTGACCAACGCCGACATCAGCTGCTGCGGCTACCTCTATTACCCCGAACCATTCGGCTTTGACCGCGCCGATTGGCCCCATATCGATGCCTGGCTGACGCGCCTTAGCGAGCAGCCCGGTTGGAAACACCCCTATGACCTGATGCCCGGCAAACCGTCGGATCGAGCTTGAGGAGAAGACCCATGACCGAAGCTTACATTTATGATGCCCTGCGCACCCCGCGCGGCAAAGGCCGCAAGGATGGCAGCCTGCACGAGGTAACCTCAGTGCGCCTGTCCGCCCTGACCCTGAACGCGATGAAAGAGCGTAACAACCTGGAAGGTCACGCCGTCGAGGACGTGATCTGGGGCAACGTCACGCAGGTGATGGAACAGGGCGGCTGTTTAGCGCGATCGGCCGTGCTGGCCTCCGATCTGGATCAATCGATTCCCGGCTTGGCGATCAACCGTTTCTGTGCCTCGGGGATGGAAGCCGTAAATTTGGCGGCAAACCAGGTCAAAGGCGGCGCCGGCCAAGCCTATATCGCAGGCGGCGTAGAAATGATGGGCCGTGTGGCAATGGGCAGCGATGGTGCCGCGATTGCCGTTGATCCAACGTTGGCGATGGATACCTATTTTGTGCCGCAGGGTATCTCGGCCGATATTATCGCAACCGAGTATGGGTTCAGCCGTGATGACGCCGATGCGCTGGCCGTTGAATCTCAGAAACGCGCTGCGGCCGCTTGGGAAGACAACCGGTTCGAGAAATCGGTCATCACCATCAAGGATCAGAACGGCCTGACCATTCTGGACCGCGACGAGTACATGCGCCCCGGTACCGACATGCAGAGCCTTGGCGCGCTGAACCCCTCGTTCGCGATGATGGGTGAGCAGATGCCGGGCTTCGACAAGGTCGCGATGATCAAATACCCGCATCTTGAGCGGATCAATCATATCCACCACGCGGGCAACAGCTCGGGCATCGTGGATGGTGCTGCCGCCGTACTGATCGGCAACAAGGAGTTTGGTGAGAAATACGGCCTCAAGCCGCGTGCCCGCATTAAGGCAACTGCCAAGATCGGTACCGATCCGACCATCATGCTGACCGGCCCGGTTCCGGTGACCGAGAAGATTTTGGCCGACAATGGCATGCAGATTAGCGATCTGGACCTGTTCGAAGTGAACGAAGCCTTCGCTTCGGTCGTGTTGAGGTTCCAGCAGGCATTTGACGTTGACCCTGCTCTGGTTAATCCAAACGGCGGCTCAATCGCGATGGGTCACCCGCTGGGCGCGACCGGTGCAATGATCATCGGCACGTTGCTGGATGAGTTGGAGCGTCAGGACAAAGAAACCGGTCTGGCCACGCTCTGCATTGCATCCGGCATGGGTGCGGCAACCATTATCGAGCGGGTCTAATGCCCAAGCTGGACCTCTCACAGATCCCGTTCAAGGGGGGCTCGTCTTATCCCGGCAAACTGGCGCAGGCGACCGCCGGTCGTTTTGTGCAGCGTGTGGGCGATGCGGGCGGGCTGACCCAATACGGCGTTAACATAGTGCGGCTGGAACCGCAGGGCATGTCCTCACTGCGCCATTACCATATGGAGCAGGACGAGTTTGCCATCATCCTCAGTGGCAGTTGCACACTGATCGACGACGATGGCGAGCATGACTTGCAGCCAGGCGATTGCGCCGCTTGGCCTGCAGGTGAGGCCAATGGCCACCACCTTGTGAACAAAACCGATGCGCCCATGACCTTTCTGGTCGTGGGCACACGGACCCCGACCGAGACCGGCTATTACAGCGACATAGACATGATGGTGAAGGATGACGAAAACGGCTTCGCCTTCACCCGCAAGGATGGCAGCCCGCTGACGGCTGACCAGATTGGAGATGACAATGACTGATTTCACTCTGACCAAAGACGCGGACGGCGTCGCCTTCATTACCTGGGACGCTCAGGGCAAATCCATGAACGTCATGACCCGCGAGGCATTCGAACTGGTCAGCGCACTGGTCGATCAGGCGCTGGAAGATGATGAGGTCAAAGGCGTCGTTATCACAAGCGGCAAGGAAGGCTCATTTGCTGGCGGCATGGACCTGAGCACGTTGGCCACCATCCGTGAGGAAGCAGGCGATGAACCGGCGCAAGCCCTGTTCGACTTTGTCATGGGCGGCCACCACATCCTGCGCAAGCTGGAACTGGCGGGCATGGACCCCAAGACGAAAAAGGGCGGCAAACCGGTGGTCTGCGCCATCAACGGCACCTGCGCCGGGATCGGGACCGAGATCGCACTGGCCTGTCACCACCGCGTTATGACCAGCAACCCCAAGGCCAAGATCGGCCTGCCCGAGATTCTGCTGGGCATCTTCCCCGGCGGCGGCGGCACCACGCGCTTTAGCCGCATGGTTGGCGCGATGGCGTCGGCCCCTGTCCTGCTGGAAGGCAAGATGATGGACCCGGCCAAAGCCAAGGGCGCGCAGTTGATCGACGCCGTGGCTGACGATCCGGTAGCTGCCGCAAAAGAGTGGGTTCTGAACGCAAAAGACGCCGATCTGGTAAAGCCGTGGGATGCCAAGGGTTACAAGATGCCCGGCGGTGCGCCCTATCACCCTGCCGGGTTCATGACCTTCGTCGGTGCCAACGCCATGGTGAACGGCAAGACTCAGGGTGCTTTCCCGGCAGCCAAAGCATTGCTGAGTTCGATCTACGAAGGTGCACTGGTCGATTTCGACACCGCCCTGCGGATCGAGGCGCGGTGGTTCACTTCGATCCTGATGAACCCGTCATCGTCGGCAATGATCCGGTCGCTGTTCCTGAACAAAGAGGCATTGGAGAAAGGCGCGGTGCGTCCCAAGGATGTGCCCGATCAGCGCGTCAAAAAGGTCGGTGTTCTGGGCGCTGGTATGATGGGGGCTGGTATCGCACTGGTCAGCGCTCAGGCAGGTATGAAAGTGGTTCTGGTCGACCGCGATCAGGAAGCCGCTGACAAGGGCAAGGCCTATACCGAGAGCTATCTGGACAAGGGTATGAAGCGCGGCAAGGTCACGGTTGAAAAGAAAGAGGCCATGCTGGATCGCATCACCGCGACCCCGGATCTTGATCACCTGAAGGGCTGCGATCTGATCATCGAAGCTGTCTTCGAAGACCCGGGCGTGAAGGCCGAGATGACCCAGAAGGTCGAGGCGATCATCCCCGAGGATTGCATCTTTGCCTCGAACACCTCGACTCTGCCGATCACCGATCTGGCCAAAGCATCCTCGCGGCCTGAACAGTTCATCGGTATCCACTTCTTCTCACCGGTCGAGAAGATGTTCCTGGTCGAAATCATCAAGGGCAAGGAAACCGGGGATCGCGCGGTGGCCAAGGCGCTGGATTATGTGCGCCAGATCAGGAAGACACCGATCGTGGTCAACGATGCGCGCTTCTTCTATGCCAACCGGTGCATCATTCCCTACATCAACGAAGGGGTTCGGATGATCGCTGAGGGTGTAAACCCTGTGCTGATCGACAATGCCGCACGTCAGTTGGGCTTCCCGGTGGGGCCAATCCAGCTGACCGACGAGACCTCGATCGATCTGGGGGCCAAGATTGCCCGCGCGACCAGGGCGGCGATGGGCGATGTCTACCCGGAAAGCCCCTCGGACGATCTGATCTTCTGGATGGAAGAACAGGGCCGTCTGGGTCGCAAGGCAAATGCAGGCTTCTTCGACTATGACGACAAGGGTAAGCGCGTCGAATACTGGAAAGGCTTGCAAGAGAAATACCCGCATGCCGAGGATCAGCCTGACCTGATCGAAGTGCAGGAACGTCTGATGTTCGCACAAGTTCTGGAAGCGGTCCGCGCGCTGGAAGAAGGTGTTTTGGAAGACATTCGCGAAGGTGACGTGGGCGCGATCCTTGGTTGGGGCTTTGCGCCTTGGTCGGGTGGTCCGCTCAGCTGGTTGGACATCATCGGCACGCCGTACGCGGCCGAGCGCTGTGATCAGTTGGCCGAGGCCTATGGCGAACGTTTCGCCTGCCCACCGCTGCTGCGTGAGATGGCTGAGAAAGGCCAATCCTTCTACGGCCGCTTCAACCCCGAAGCAAAAGCCGCCTAAAGAAAAACGCTGGCGCATGCCCCCATGCGCCAGCGTTACTTTGCAGTCTCAGATACAGCTTCCCTGTCAGATCATCATGACGGGCCGTCCCGGGCGCCCAGGACGACGTGCGCCTCTGGCCGGTCTGGTCGGTACAATCGGGTGATCAAAAATCGGTGCAGGCAGCGAGCCCAGTGAATTGGCCAGAACGGCAATATCGCGGCGTCTTCCGGTCAGATAGATCAAATCCGCAGCGGCCTCGGCCGAGACAACCTTATATGACGCCCTACCAGGGACATTACGTGATCCAAAACGCCCCGAGGGGCAGAAGGCCCGGAAGCCGCCCTCGATATAGATCACCTCATCCTGATCGAAGAACAGGGTGCTGATATCGAAACAGGACGCAGGCACATTCGAAGTGATGCGAAACATGCCGCTCAGCAACCTTGCCGAAACAACAGGCAGGCTGACCGGCAGCGCGATCGGATCATGGTCCAGCTTGGTGTTATCCAACGCCACGCCCTGTTCCGGCATCAGCCAGACCGGCCGACCATTATAGGCCGCATGTGAAGGTATGCGCACCGGCATGCTATCGGCATTGGTTTCATCGGGCGGCACCGTAATGCAATCCGTCGCAATGCGATTTATCGCCTTGAAACCATTGTCCAATGTACGAATGAGGTCTCCAACCTGAAGCTCTTCTACCAGCTTCCATCCACCTTTGGTTGCAACCTTGGTTCCATGTACCAGACCGCCCCGGCGTGCGTTCAACGCGGCCTGCGGTTCAGCGGTGCCCTGGTACTCAGAACGCTCTGCAAAATCAATGACACTCTCTACTTTCAACAAGAACCGAACCCACTCTTTACTCACTACAACTACGTTCGATGATTAACACAGGATTAAGTAGGATGACTTATTTTTGACATATTACGGCCAGATTTGGGCCATTTCGGGGTCGATATACGACCTACACCCAAACAACACCGCGAAAATTAACAAAATTGGGCTCGAATTGGAAACTATGCGCGGCCAATTGCATCAAATGCATAGCCGAATCTAGCGATGTCTTCAGCACAGGCCTCGGCCACAGCATTGGCGGTCTGATCCGAATAATACTCGCGGTAATCTTCCAATCGCTCGGATCGATTGAGCCTGGGTAAGCTTAGGTGAAAACCCAAATGGTCGAACAATGGGGCCGCGTCCTGATCGAAGTATTCCAGCCGAATGTAGAACCGGCATTGTTCGACTCCATCCGCACGGGTCATATAGTGCCGCGCCGGGTTCCGCCGGAATGACTGCGTCGTATCGGGGTGCAAGACAAACTGGTCAAAAGTCAGAGCCTTTGCCAGCGAAACCGCCGGGTGGTCAAAGCCTTGCGCGCGCAGCCAGTGAAAATAGCTGACGATCCGATCCCACGGGTTGCGCACCATGGTGAAAGTGGTCAGAGCCTGCAATTCAGGGACCGACAGAACTCCGTCAATATCGGTCAGGGTCGAATGTTTCCATAACCGTCCCCTGCCCTTCAGCGCCTTGGCCCGATTGCGGCGCCTCACAGCTTTGGGCGTATCCCCAATCAGGATGTCATCCTTCATCGCCCGTGCCTCCAGCGCCTGCGCCAAAGACGTGCCGCCGGTTTTGGGAATATGAACGAACACATAGCCGCGCCCGCGCGAGATGATCACGCTGCCTCTCCCACCGCGGCCGCGCGCTTTGAGCGCCAGCCCAGCAACGCACCCGCTGCCGCGATCAAGCCAATCCCCAAAATTTGCATGACACCAATCGTCTGATTCAGTGCCACCCAGGCGAATAGCGGGCCGAAAATCATCACCGAATATTCGAACACAGCTACATAAGAGGTCTCGCCGATCTGATAGGACTTGATCAACATGAAGACTGCAATGGTTGAGCCGACCGCCTGTATGACGACCCAGATCAACGCGGGTTGCATCTGCCAGACCATGCCGCGTGTCACGAACCCGTCGGGGAAGGAATGTGGCACGACCGAGAACACAGCCAACCCAATCGCCCCAGCAAGCCCAAGCGTGATAATCATGGCCGCCAACAGGGCGACTGTGCTTTCCTGTGCGCAGTGGCTGCGTGTGACGAGGGAACTGAGGGCATAAAATAACCCTCCGGCCACTGGTAGCAGCGTCTTGGCGTCAAACTCATAAGGGTTGAGTTGCAATACGCACAAGGTCCCCGAGAACCCGATCACAACTGCCAGAATGCGCCAGGGGCCGATCCTTTGCCCCATTGCCAGTGCCGAGATCAACATCACAAAAATTGGGGATGTGAACAGGCCCGCCAGTGCCTGCGCAATCGGCATCAGCGCCAGTGAGGCAAAATAGAACAGCATAGCCAGTGTAATTAGAACACTGCGCAGAATAACTGGCCCCAACCGCCGCGGGCGCAAGCTGCCCATTCCCAACAAAGACAGGACGACGATCAGAGGCAGCATCATCAGGGCGCGGATCAGGTGGAACTGCCACAGGCCGATCGTTTCGGCCAATAAGATCACCACGTTGTCGATGACCCCAAGGATCGCCATGGCGCTGATCATCAGGACCGAGGCCAATATCGGTGAGGTCTGAGTATCTGCCTGCATTTTGCACCCCAGTAGCAAAGTGGTGCGTGACACTCTGATCTGCCGCGCGTCGCGATATACAGCACAATTACAAATCGGCGCGCAACAGGTTTGCGCCTTTGGATTTTACCATGCTAAGCTGAAACAAAATAAGTACGAGCATTCCTCACCTTGAAGACAGCACTTAAACAGTACCAGCGGATCGAAGCGACCGGTCTGTGGCGTCCCTCGCCCGATGTGCAGCGGCGCGAGGTGGTGGTGTCGATTGGTGAGGCCACGCTGACGATCTCGGACTTCAACGAACAGGCGCTGACTCATTGGTCCCTGGCCGCGTTGGTGCGCCAGAACCCCGGCGATTTTCCGGCCCTGTTCAACCCCGACGGTGACCCGGACGAAACGCTGGAGCTGGAGGAAACTGAGACCACGATGATCGAGGCCATCGACCGCCTGCAGCGCGCCATCGACCGGGCGCGACCGCATCCCGGCCGGTTGCGTTGGCTCAGTGTTGCGGGTGTGGTGGCCGCCGTTGCCGCGCTGTTGCTGCTGTGGATGCCGGCTGCGCTGCAAAACCATGTCGTCTCGGTTGTGCCTGACATCAAACGCGCGGATATCGGGAATACCATCCTGCAGCGGATCGAGCGGGTCTCGGGGCGGGCCTGTACGTCCGAAGATGCGCAGGCAGCGCTTGATCAGTTGGCCGCGCGCACCGGCGTTCGGAAAATCGTCATTCTGCCCGCAGGCGTGCAGACAAGCCTTAGCCTGCCGGGTGGGATCGTTTTGCTGAACCGGGCGCTGGTCGAAGATCACGAGGACCCATCGGTCGCAGCTGGCTACGTCATCGCCGAACGTGCCCGCACGCAAGCGCAGGACCCGTTGGATGATCTGCTGGACAGCACCGGCGCCACAACGGCTTTCCGCTTGTTGACGACCGGAGAGCTGACGCCGGCGAATATCGACGCTTACACCGAACAGGTTCTGTCCGAACCGCGCCCGTCCCTGCCCGAGGATGATCTGTTAGAAGTGTTCGCCCAGGCCGCGCTACCGTCGACACCATACGCCTATGCCGTGGATGTCACGGGTGAGACGGTTCTGGGCCTGATCGAGGCCGACCCGATGGCGGGCCGCCCCTTGCAACAGGTACTGCCGGACCGCGATTGGGTCCGGTTGCAAAATATCTGCGGAGAATAGCTTACTTGGTGCCAAACATCCGGTCACCCGCATCGCCGAGACCAGGCATGATATAGCCTTTTGAATTCAATTCCCGATCCAATGCCGCGGTGACGATTTTGACATCCGGGTGGGCTTCTTTCATGCGCTCCACGCCTTCGGGTGCGGCCAGCAGGCACAGAAACCGGATATCGGTGGCCCCGGCCTCTTTCAGCAGATCAATCGCTGCGGCCGAGCTGTTGCCGGTAGCCAGCATCGGGTCAACGGCGATGACCAGACGGTCCTTCAGCCCTTCGGGGGCTTTGAAGTAGTACTGTACCGGTTTCAGCGTTTCCTCATCCCGGTAGAGACCAACAAACCCAACGCGGGCCGAGGGAATCAATTCCAACACCCCGTCCAGCATCCCGTTCCCGGCGCGCAGGATCGACACCAGCGCCAGTTTCTTGCCGGCCAGAATGGGGGCGTCCATCTCCTCCATCGGGGTTTCGATGTGGCGTGTGGTCAACTTCAGCTCGCGCGTGACCTCATAGGCCAGCAGCAATGTGATCTCACGCAGCAATTGGCGGAACACGGCAGTGGACGTGCCCTTGTCCCGCATGAGCGTCAGTTTGTGCTGCACCAGCGGATGGTCAACGACGGTCAGGTGTTCGCTCATGATCTCTCCAGTCTTTTCTTGACCCGCGCGCGGGTGTCATCATCGCAAAAGGCAGCCGCAAGGGCCGTGTCGTTCAGGGCGGCAAAGTCCTCGGCCTCCCAACCGAAGGCTTTGCCCAGCATCTCATATTCACGCCGCATGGTGGTATGGAAAAACGGCGGGTCATCGGTGGAAACGGTGACTTTGACGCCTGCATCGCGCAGTTTCGCAATCGGGTGGACGTCGAAATTGGGAAACAAGCCCAGAACCACATTTGATCCGGGGCAAACCTCGAGCGTGATTTCACGGTCGACCAACTCGCGGATCAGGTCCGGGTCTTCGATGGCACGGACACCGTGACCGATCCGTTCCACCCCCAGATCGCGGATCGCATCGCGCACGCTTTTGGGACCGCCGAACTCTCCGGCGTGGGTGGTCAGGCGCAACCCGGCCTCGCGCGCGCAGTCAAAGGCCCATTTGTAATCGCTCTGCGTGCCAATAGACTCATTACCGCCCATGCCGAAACCCGTAATCCAATCTCCGGCGGTTTCTGCAGCGCAATGGGCGCTGATCTTGGCCTGCTCCGGCCCAAAATGGCGGACACAGGTGACGACGCCACGCAAGGTGATGTCGAACTTGCGCTCAGCCTCGTCCGCCGCGTCCTGAATAGCACTCAGGTAATCGCGCCAAGCATCCAAATCCCCGCCACCGCAGAAATCAGGACTTAGGAAGGTTTCGGAATACACTACACCATTCGCCGCACTTTCTTCGAGGATCGCGAGGGTGAGACGGCGGAAATCCTCGGGGGTTTTCAATACTTCGCAAGCGGCCTCATAGACGCTGAGAAAATGGGCGAAATCGCGGAAGTCATAGCTACCGTCCGGTTTGAAAATTCCGCTCAGGTCAATGCGCTTTTCATGCGCCAACTGGCGGATAAAGGCGGGCGGGGCCGCGCCTTCGTGATGCAGGTGTAGCTCGATCTTTGGCAAGTCTGCGACGGTCATAGAAAACTCTTCCCTGGCCCCTGTGCCGGAATATTCAGGTGGTGTGCGATGCTGGCGGCGACGTCGGCGAAATTGATCGCACCAATCTGGCCTGCACCTTGCTCTGCGATCAGAACAGGCACTTGTTCGCGTGTGTGGTCCGTGCCGATCCAACTGGGATCGTTACCGTGGTCAGCGGTTAGCAGCATTAGATCGCCCGGGCGCAGCTTTTGCAGGATCACACCAATCTCACGGTCGAACCATTCAAGCGCGCGGGCATACCCGCTGATGTCGCGACGGTGGCCATAGAGGCTGTCGAACTCGACGAAATTGGCGAAAGTCAGGCTGCCCTCTTCGGCGTCATCAACCAGATCGGACAAATGCCCCATCAACTCGGCATCCGAGCCCTTATGTAAAGTGTCGATCCCCTGCATCGAGAAAATATCACCTATCTTACCCACCGCATGCACGCGCCGACCGGCATCTTGTGCCCAGTTGGTCAGAACCGGCGCGGGTGGTAGGATGGCGAAATCCTTGCGGTTAGTGGTGCGGGTGAACCCGTCTTCTGGCGATCCGACGAAGGGTCGCGCGATAACGCGACCCACCTTCATTTCATGCAGACGTGGGGCCAACGCTTTACACATGCCTAACAAGCGGTCGAGACCAAAGCTTTCCTCGTGCGCCGCGATTTGAAACACGCTGTCGGCCGAGGTGTAGCAGATCGGCCAACCGGTCCGCATATGCTCGGCCCCCAGTTCGGCGATAATCGCCGTGCCAGATGCATGACAATCACCTAGAATGCCGCCGGTTCCGGCGGCCACGGCGGCGGCACGCGCTAAATCAGACGGGAATGACGGCGTTGTATCCGGGAAATAGTGCCAATCCCACGGCACCGGCAACCCGGCCAGCTCCCAATGACCCGAGGGCGTATCCTTACCCAGAGAATGTTCACGTGCGCAGCCCCATAGACCTGCGGGAGTGACCTGCAATCCGGGCGTTTCTGCACCCGAGGCTAGGCGCGTCGCGGCCCCCAAGCCCAGCGCATCCAGATTGGGCAGGTGCAATGGCCCTGTGCGACCGTCTTCTGCCCGTCCGTCAGCACAGGCCTGAGTTATATGGGCCAGCGTGTTGGCCCCGGTATCGGGGGTTTCTCCGTTAAAAAAGCGGTCCGCATCCGGCGCGCCGCCGATGCCCACCGAGTCCATCACCACCAGAAAGGCACGGGTCACGGCCTGATCCTTTCATGCACAAGCGTTGGGGTCATGGCGGTGTCTTTGCCCATCGTGATGGCCCGCAGGACCGTGTCGGCCGCCTGTCGTGCCGCGTCTTCGCGGGCTGCGTGGATCACGGCCAAGGGGGTGCCTTTGTCGACCTTGTCCCCCAGACGAACAATGCCCGACAAGCCAACCGCGGGGTCGATGACGTCGTCTTCGACCTGCCGCCCACCACCCAAGGCGACCACGGCGAGGCCCAACGCCTCACCGTCGATTGCCGCAATGTAGCCCGCATCCGGTGCCGGAACTTCAAGGATCACGCTTGCTTCGGGCAGGTAGCGTGACCAGTTGTCTACAAACTGTAGCGGCCCGCCCACGGCGGCCATCATACGGCCGAACCGTTCCGCCGCACGGCCATCGCGGATCACACCAGTGATCTTGTCGCGCCCCTCATCGGCGGTTGAAAACATACCTGCATCGGCCAGCAAAACCCCGCCCAGTTCCGCCGAAATTTCAGCCAATGGAGCGTAATGGTCGTGGGTCAGGACATTCATCACCTCGGCCACCTCCAACGCATTGCCCAGCGCCGGAGCCAAAGGTTGGTGCATGTCCGTAATCACCGCCGACGTCCGGCACCCTGCTGCATTTGCAGTTTCCGTCAGGGCCTTTGCCAGCTTGCGGGCGTCTTCCAGCGTTTTCATGAACGCGCCGCTGCCCACCTTGACGTCCAACACCAAAGCTTCGGGGCTCGCCGCCAGTTTCTTGGACAAGATCGACGCGGTGATCAGGTCCAGGCTTTCCACCGTCGCCGTTACGTCGCGGATCGCATAAAGCCGCTTGTCAGCAGGCGCGATCTGCCCGGTCGCGCCGACAATGGCCGCACCGGTATCGCGCAGGATCTGGGTCAGACGATCCTGCCCGATCTGGGTACTGACGCCCGGAATGGCCTCAAGCTTGTCCAGCGTACCGCCGGTATGACCCAACCCACGGCCTGAGATCATCGGGACAAAAGCCCCCAATTCGGCCAGCGCTGGGGCCAGCACCAAACTGACGCTGTCGCCGACCCCTCCGGTCGAGTGTTTGTCGATTACCGGGCCATCGAAATCCCAGCTTAGAACGTCTCCGCTGTCCCGCATCGCCACCGTCAGATCGGCGCGGCCCTGCGCGCCCAGCCCACCCATGCAGACGGCCATGGCAAAGGCCCCGGCCTGCGCGTCGCTAACACCACCGTCGGCAAGGCCCTGCGCGAACCAGGTCAGTTCCTCCGCGCTGGGCACTTGTTCGCGGCGCAACTTGGCAATGATCGAACGGGCGTCCATAGCCTCAGACATCCGCCATGTGCGAGGCGTCAAATGCACCCGGCAGAAGGTCACCGATGGTGGTTTCCAGTTCGGCGCCATCGACGCTGGCCAAGGTCACCTTGACGTCACGCTTGCCGAACTCGGCCAGTTTCTGTCGGCACCCCCCACAGGGCGGTACCGGCTGCGGCGAGGAGGCAACCACGTAGACTTCGGTCAATTCCTGTTCGCCTGCCGCGACCATAGCAGCGATGGCACCAGCCTCGGCGCAGGTGCCTTCGGGATAGGCTACGTTTTCGACGTTACAGCCTGCAAATACCTGGCCCGACGCTGCTCGGATCGCTGCGCCAACCTTGAAATTGGAATAGGGCGCATAGGCTTTTTCCCGGACAGACAGTGCTGCATCTTTCAAAGTCATGGCGATTCCCCAATTTTTGATCATCTGGTCAGAAAGTCATACCCTAAATGAAACCGACCGGGGAGTTGAAGCCCCGGACAGCAGATTCCTGGGCCAAAATACTCTTAGTCCAGCGTTGTGTTGAACGTACCGGGCAAGGTGACCTCAAGCAGTTCAATATCCTCGGACGGGTCGGACAGACGTGTGCGCATGCCGGGTGGGATGACAAAGGCGTCGCCCTGCTCCAGCCGATATGGATTACGGCCTTCGCCCTCCAACGTGACCTCGCCCCCCATGACAAAGGTAAAATGGATATCGGTGTTGTGTGCAGCCCAAACCGGATCACCCTGCCCCTTGCGCACGACCTGCACCCCGGCAACGCCTTTGGTGTTCTCGGCAATCGTTGTGTCGCGGCAGATAAAACCCGGCAGGCGGAACGGGGCCCATTCGGCCCCTTCGGCCTGATTGAAGACAAACCGTTGACCCTGCCATTCCCGGTCAGGGCGGTAATGGGGCGTGGGCAGGTCCATTTCATGATCAATTTCGGTGACGTGTTCTGCGGGGACACCAATTTCGATCACCTGCACATTGTCCGAGGCCTCAAGCACGCGGTGGCGGATTTCAGGCGGCTGGATAAAGCAATCGCCCGCGGTCAGGCGCATCTTGTCGCCTTGATCCTCATAAACCACATCCACCCATCCGTGGATGCAGAAAATCAGCTGAAAACCGACCTTGTGAAAATGCACCATGTCCGGCACTGGCCCGCCGTCAGGAATGCGGATATGGCTGGCGATGATCGATCCGCCCAACCGGTCTGGCACCAAATCACGGTAGTGCATTCCGGCCCGCCCGATGATCCACGGGGCCTGATCCTTGAGCCTGCGCACCACGAAAGAATGCACCGTTTCCGGCATGACCATTGGCGGGTTCAACTCATCAATCTCGATCCGTGTGCCGTTCGGGGCCACCAGATTGCGCTGGCCACCTGCAAATTCATCCGGGTTGTCTGTCAGGATGCGCAACGTGCCGGGGGACTCGGGCGCGTCTTTTTCGATCCGCACACGCAGGCCGTGGCCGGAAAACACGGCGGTGCGCGGATCGTCGGCGGGATAGATCATGTCCATCCGCATCCCCAGAACCTTTGTATAAAACGGGATGTCGTTGCGCAGTTCCTGCGTGGGCAGGCGGATTTCAGCGCATGTCCGAGTTTGGGATTTGCTCATCTGATGTTCCATCGGGTTTGGATTTTGGCCATCCGATCAGAACGGCGGCCAAAATGCCAATCGAAAAGAACATCTCCAGCGTTTCTTCCAGCACGAATAGGCGAGTTGCCATGATGGTCGTCATCTGGTCACCCAAGGCGCTGCTGACCTCTTCCAGGCCCTGCGCCACGACGGCACACATACCCGCCAGAAAGAATACCAGCAGAAATGGCGCCCGTTCTTTTAGTGCCCGCCACCCATTTGGAACCCCATGCCAGACGACCCCGCCCAGCACGATAACCACCAGAATTACACGCACAATCGTCATATCCAGAAGAACATCCATCCCGTGCAGAATGAAGTACGGAACACTGTCTACGGCATAAATATCAGCCTCAAGCTCTCGTTCCGCCAACAGCAGCAGAACCACGCCGATGTATAACCGGCTGATCCCGCGATACCGTACCAATGCGGCGATACCAGCCACCAGCAATGCCGCGGCCGAACCCGTTTCGATCAGACCGCCTTCCTGGTTGAATGCCTCGGCCTGCATCGGCCAAACTGAAATCGCACACAATACCAACACGGCCAGAACAAGGGCCGCGCGAAACGCGAAATGTTCAGTTCCAAACTTGCCGGTATTCAGCGATAGGGTCTTATCAACCTCGCCGTTTTCTTTAGATCGCATGCTGTTATTCTTGGTCCAGAAGGGGGTGTGTTCGAAAGTCGCGGGAGTTTAAGTCTTTTGCCACGGAAAGCAACCACAGCGACAAAACGGCCTTGTTTGCCGAATTAAGTTGCACAACGTAGCCAAGCAGAAAAAAATAGTTTAAGGCTAAATCATATTTGAAAACGGAGCTGAGACGCCATGTCCGACACACCCAGCCTGCGGCAGGCCGCGCTTGATTACCATGCCTATCCAAAGCCCGGAAAGTTGGAGATCAAGGCGACAAAACCCATGGCAAACGGCCGTGATCTGGCCCGCGCGTATTCCCCTGGCGTGGCCGAGGCCTGCCTTGAGATTAAGGCTGACGCGGCTGAGGCCGAACACTATACGGCACGCGGCAATCTGGTGGCGGTCGTCTCGAACGGGACAGCGGTTCTGGGGTTGGGCAATATCGGCGCGCTGGCATCCAAGCCGGTGATGGAAGGCAAGGCCGTTCTGTTCAAGAAATTCGCCGGGATCGACTGTTTTGATATTGAGGTCGATCAGCCCGACCCTGAAAAGCTGGCCGATATCGTTTGCGCGCTGGAACCGACCTTTGGCGCCATCAATCTGGAAGACATCAAGGCACCCGATTGCTTTACCGTCGAGAAGCTGTGCCGTGAGCGGATGAACATTCCGGTCTTTCACGACGATCAGCACGGCACCGCCATCGTGGTAGGCGCCGCAGCCAGAAACGCCCTGCACGTTTCAGGGAAGAAATTCGAGGACATCAAGGTTGTTTCGACCGGCGGCGGAGCCGCAGGGATCGCGTGCCTTAGCATGCTGGTCAAACTGGGCGTAAAGCGCGAGAACATCTGGCTGTGTGACATTCATGGGCTGGTCTATGAGGGCCGCCCCGAAGATATGAATCCGCATAAGGATCAATTCGCGCAAAAATCCGACCTGCGCACTCTGGACGACGTGATCGGTGACGCCGACCTGTTCCTAGGCCTCAGCGGCCCCAACGTCCTAAAACCGGAAATGGTCGGAAAAATGGCCAAGCGCCCGATCATTTTCGCATTGGCGAACCCGACACCGGAAATCTTGCCACAAGCCGCGCGCGAGGTGGCCCCGGATGCCATCATCGCCACCGGGCGCAGTGACTTTCCCAATCAGGTCAACAATGTTCTGTGTTTCCCATTCATCTTCCGCGGTGCCTTGGATGTAGGCGCGACCGAGATCAATGACGAGATGCAAATTGCCTGCGTAGAGGGTATCGCGGAAATGGCCCGCGCTACCACCAGCGCCGAAGCCGCCGCAGCTTACAAGGGTGAGCAACTGACATTCGGGCCGGATTACCTGATCCCGAAGCCCTTTGACCCCCGCCTTGTTGGTGTGGTCTCTTCGGCCGTTGCCAAAGCCGCAATGGAAAGCGGTGTGGCCAAGCGCCCGATCGCCGATCTCGAGGCGTACAAAGAGCGCCTGAACCAATCCGTGTTCAAATCCGCCTTGCTGATGCGCCCGGTTTTTGAGGCCGCATCGGTCGCCTCGCGCCGGATCGTCTTTGCCGAGGGCGAGGACGAGCGGGTGCTGCGCGCGGCCCAGGCCATTCTTGAGGAAACCACCGAAACCCCGATCCTGATTGGCCGCCCCGAAGTGATCGAGACCCGTTGTGAACGGCTGGGGCTGGCGGTACGTCCGGGTCAAGACTTTCAGATCGTCAACCCACATGACGACCCGCGCTATTACGACTATTGGTCCTCGTACCACCAGATCATGCAACGCCGCGGCGTCACCCCAGATCAGGCCAAGGCGATCATGCGCACCAACAACACGGCCATCGGGGCCATCATGGTGCATCGCGACGAAGCCGACAGCATGATCTGCGGCACGTTCGGCGAATTCCGCTGGCATTTGAACTACGTGGAGCAGGTTCTCAACGATGGCGACTTGCGCCCCCATGGCGCCCTGTCGCTGATGATCCTGGAAGATGGCCCCCTGTTCATCGCAGACACCCATGTGCGGCAACTGCCCACCCCTGAAGAACTGGCCGAGACCACAATAGGCGCGGCCCGCCATGTGCGCCGTTTCGGAATCGAGCCCAAGATCGCCTTCTGCTCACAATCGCAATTCGGCAATCAGGCCGAAGGGTCCGGCAGGCGACTGCGCGATGCCATTGCGATCCTGGACAGCGAACCCCGCGATTTCATCTATGAGGGCGAGATGAACCTGGACACCGCTTTGGATCCGGAACTGCGCGACCGGATCTTCCCGAACTCACGTCTGGAAGGTGCCGCAAACGTGTTGATATTTGCTCATGCGGATGCGGCCAGTGGCGTGCGCAATATTCTGAAGATGAAAGCCGACGGGCTTGAGGTCGGGCCGATTCTGATGGGCATGGGGAACAAGGCACATATCGTGACCCCGTCCATCACCGCGCGTGGATTACTGAACATGGCCGCGATTGGCGGCACTCCGGTCACGCATTACGGCTAGTTCGCCCCCGGTCGAACTGTAGAACAGGACAAAAGAGCTCTGTCATTGCTACGCGGTGCACAGGAAACGTTATGCTATTGCGACCAGTGTTGCAGATGCCATCGCGTCGCTTGATGCTGTGTCGCCGTGTCTTTTATACTAGGTACTTGCCAGAGACGGCCCAAGGGGCACGACCCTATGCCCCGTCAAAACGCCAGCCAAGTTGATTCCTGCGTAGCGCATGATTTGCATGGTAGAGTTTGCACATTTGCAAAACCGCTGCGCGCCTGCCAACAAACCTTTCAAAAGCACGCATTTTGCAAAAATTTGCATAGCAATTTGACCGAAGTTGCAAATATTTTTGCGATAAACTGACGCGCCATCTGCTGCACGGCTTGCCCGGTTTGCTAAGGATGCCTAACACATTCCAAAAGCTGTGTTGGAGGAGGGCGCCATGGCCTATCAGGACGTATATGAAAGCTGGAAGAACGACCCAGAAGGGTTCTGGATGGAGGCCGCTAAGGGGATCGATTGGGTTCAACCACCGACCAAGGCTCTGTTTGACGACAACGCGCCGCTTTATGAATGGTTCTGCGATGCCAAGGTCAACACATGCTGGAATGCGGTGGACCGCCATGTCGAAAGTGGCCGAGGCGAGCAAACGGCCATCATCTATGACAGTCCCATCACCCACACCAAGCGCGAGATTTCATATGTCGAGCTGCGCAACCGCGTGGCCACGTTGGCAGGGGCATTGCGGGCGAAGGGTATCGAAAAAGGCGACCGGGTCATCATCTACATGCCGATGATCCCCGAAGCGCTTGAGGCGATGCTGGCCTGCGCCCGTTTGGGGGCCGTGCATTCAGTGGTGTTCGGCGGCTTTGCCAGCAACGAGCTGGCGGTTCGGATCGATGACTCCAGGCCCAAGGCAATCATCGCCGCGTCCTGCGGGATGGAGCCGGGCCGCGTGGTTCACTACAAACCGTTGCTGGACGGTGCTATCGACATGGCCAGCCACAAACCCGATTTCTGCGTGATCTTCCAGCGTGAGCAGGAAGTAGCGCAACTGATCGAGGGGCGTGACTTTAACTGGCATGGCTTCCAATACGGGGTCGAACCTGCGGAATGTGTGCCTGTGGATGGCAACGATCCGGCCTATATCCTCTATACCTCGGGCACTACCGGCGCACCCAAGGGTGTGGTGCGCCCCACCGCCGGTCATTTGGTGGCACTGAACTGGACGATGAAGAACATCTATGACGTCGACCCCGGAGACGTCTTTTGGGCGGCGTCGGATGTGGGTTGGGTCGTGGGGCACTCCTATATCTGCTATGCCCCGCTGATCCATGGCAACACCACGATTGTATTCGAAGGCAAACCTGTCGGCACCCCCGATGCGGGCACCTTCTGGCGGGTGATTTCCGAACACAAGGTCAAAAGCTTCTTCACCGCCCCTACCGCCATTCGCGCTGTCAAGCGCGAGGATCCCTCGGGTGAGTTGATCGCAAAATACGACCTGTCCAACCTGCGCGCCTTGTTTCTGGCCGGTGAACGCGCCGACCCCGATACGATCGAGTGGGCACAGGACGCGCTGAAAGTGCCGGTGATCGACCACTGGTGGCAAACCGAAACTGGCTGGACTATTGCCGGAAACCCGCTGGGGATCGAAGAATTGCCGGTCAAGCTAGGGTCTCCCGCCAAGCCGATGCCGGGTTATGACGTGCAGATTCTGGACGAAGGTGGCCATCCGATGAAGCCCGGCGAACTGGGTGCGATTGCTGTGAAGCTGCCGCTACCCCCGGGTACGCTACCAACCCTGTGGAATGCGAAAGAGCGGTTCAAAAGCTCGTACCTCAACCAATTCCCCGGCTACTATGAAACCGGCGATGCGGGCATGATTGATGAGGAAGGATACCTCTACATCATGGCGCGCACCGATGACGTGATTAACGTGGCCGGTCACCGCCTGTCTACTGGCGGGATGGAAGAGGTTCTGGCCGCCCACCCTGACGTCGCCGAATGCGCAGTGATCGGTGTTTCAGATCAACTCAAGGGTCAGATGCCAGTAGGCTTCTTGTGTCTCAACGCGGGTTGCGATCGCGACCACGGCGAGGTGGTGCAGGATGTGGTCAAGCTGGTGCGCGAAAAGATCGGCCCGGTGGCTGCATTTAAACAAGCCGTTGTGGTGGATCGCCTGCCCAAGACCCGATCCGGAAAAATTCTGCGCGGGACTATGGTGTCGATTGCCGACAGCAAGGAATTCAAAATGCCCGCAACTATCGATGATCCGGCCATTCTGGACGAAATCACCGTGGCTTTGAAATCCATCGGCTTTGCGCAGTAGACAAGCCTCGGGCGGCCTTTGGTCGCCCGCTGCACGGCTTTCCCTTGCAACCGGACACAAGGCCCCTACTGTCTGCTCAAGACAGTGAGGCCCCATGACACATACAGACATCTGGCGTCTGACCGCCACCGACCTGACCGCCCTGACCCGCAGTGGGGATCTGAGCGCCGAGGACGCGGTGCAAAGCTCCGTTGACAGAATGCATCAGGCCAACCCCGGCCTGAACGCAGTGGTCGAGGACTTGAGCGCCGAGGCGTTGGAGCGCGCACGCGCCCTTGATCAGAAGCGGACACAGGGCGCACAAACCGGTCCGCTGCACGGGGTGCCAGTCACAATAAAAATCAATGTCGATCAAAAAGGCCATGCCACCTCAAATGGCGTTGTGGCCTTGAAAGACGTGATTGCGCCTGATGATGCGCCGATTGTCCGTAACCTGCAAAACGCCGGGGCGGTGGTGATCGGGCGCACCAACACGCCCGAGTTCTCGTTTCGCGCTGACACAGACAACCCGCTGCATGGGCGCACGCAGAACCCCTGGGGTCGGCACATCTCGCCCGGCGGCTCGTCAGGGGGCGCAGGGGCTGCCGTAATGGCCGGGATCGGGGCGTTGGCGCATGGCAACGACATTGGCGGCAGCTTGCGGTTTCCAGCCGCCGCCAACGGTGCAGTTACCGTAAAGCCCGGCCTGGGCCGCGTGCCTGCCTGGAACCCAAGCCAACAAACCGAGCGCGGATTATTGGCGCAATCCATGTCAGTACAAGGGCTGATCACTCGCTCTGCTGCCGACCTTCACCTGTCGATGCCCAGCCTGATTGCAGCAGACCCGCGTGATCCGTTTCACGTCCCGATGCCTTGGCGCGGTGCGCCGATGGATGGCCCTATCAAGGTAGCCTTCACCAAAGACACCTTTGGCTATGCGCTGCATCCCGAGGTCGACAGGGCCCTTGACACCGCGCGCGATGCGCTGAATGACGCGGGCTATCAGGTGGAAGAGGTCTCGCCGCCGGACGTATTCGACTGCGGCCGAACCGGGTACCGTGCGCTGATGGGCGAAGTTTTGACCCTTTTGAAAAGCGATATCGAGGCCGCCGGATCTGAAACCATACGTAATATCTTTGACGTTTATTTTCAGGAGTTTCCGCCCATTCTCGGCACCGAACTGCTGCAAGTAATGGCAAAACGCAGCCACTATGCGCGGGAATGGTCGTTGTTCATGCAGGATTACCCTTTGGTCCTGTCACCCTTCCTGCCGCAGCCCTTCTTCAAACCTGACCGGGACACCGAAGGGCCAGAAGGCGTGCATGAGGTTCTGGGTTGTGCGGTCTATTCCTACGCAATGAACTTCCTGGGGCTTCCTGCCGCTAGTGTGCCCGCGCGTCTGGCCGAATTGCCGCAAGGGCCGCAACCGATCAATATCCAGATCGCTGCGCGTCAGTGGCGCGAGGACATGGCAGTTGACGCCGCCGCCGCGATCGAAGCGCGCGTGGGTCATATGTGCCTGCCGCTATGGCAAAATATGGAAGAGCGCACTTGAATACGCTCAATCACAAAAATAGACCCCGGGTTCTTGTACCCGAGGTCCGCTTGCTTAAATAAGCCCGGAAATCTGACAACGAGCGTAGCACCACCTACCCTCGCCGGCGCGAAAACTGCGCAATCATTCGAAAACGCCGTCTGGTGGCCACTCACTCCCACCTTGGCGTGTTCTCCGGGCAAGTTAAGATTACCAAAGGGTGAGTCAAACGCCTGTGAACTGGATCACACAAGTTCGAAAAAGTTCACTTTTGAGAGATCAGGTGAACTGCTCCGAGATCAAACGCTCTTCTAATCCGTGCCCGGGATCGAAAAGAATACGGTGTTGGATCGTGGGTTCCGAGCGAATCTCAACCCAGTCTATATCCGGAAAGGAAACAGAATCCGCGTCAGCCATGACTGGACGTTTATCCGCGTCCAGCACGTCGAAACGAACCTTCGCGATCTTGGGCAACAGGGCCCCACGCCAACGGCGTGGACGGAACGCGGCAATCGCCGTCAAGGCCAGAACATCCGACCCAATAGGCAATATCGGCCCGTGCGCCGAATAGTTGTAAGCCGTTGATCCGGCGGGCGTAGATAGCAAGGCCCCATCGCAGACCAACTCATCCATCCGCACCCGACCATCGACACTGATCTTCAACCGCGCGGCCTGCGGACCGGCCCGCAGCAGCGATACCTCGTTGATCGCAAGCGCTTCGTGCATTTTGCCGGATTGATCCATGGCCTTCATCGCCAGCGGATTGATCACCTCTTCTTCAGCCGCGGCCAAACGGTCCAACAAGTCGTCCTTGTGGAATTCATTCATCAAGAACCCGATGGTGCCGCGATTCATGCCATAAACGGGCGTGTCCAGATGCTGCATGTTGTGCAGCGTGTGCAACATGAATCCATCGCCCCCCAACGCGACCACTACATCCGCATCTCGGGGCGCTGCATTGCCATACCGTTTCACAAGGCTTTCCCGTGCAGATTGCGCCACTTTGACGTCGCTTGCGAGAAAGGCGATTCTCTTTGTCATCTTTTCCGGTTTCCGGTGTTGTACATTTGGTTCCGAAACAAACATACCTTTCCCCAATAGGCCAGACTTGACGCCGTAGCGGGCCAAATCGTCGCTTTACAGCTTTTGCATATGAATCGTTTCCGATAGGAAATCCGCAAGATTCTTACCCAGCCCTGTGGAGCCCCCATGAACGCTAATCTTCGTGATACCGGTTTTTTCACCCAATCCCTATCCGACCGTGACCCTGAGCTTTTTGGTTCGATCACATCTGAGCTGGGCCGCCAGCGCGATGAGATCGAGCTGATTGCGTCCGAGAACATCGTCTCTGCCGCCGTGATGGAGGCGCAGGGCTCGGTGATGACCAACAAATACGCCGAAGGCTATCCCGGGCGGCGCTACTATGGCGGCTGCCAATTCGTTGATATCGCTGAAAACCTGGCCATCGACCGCGCCAAGCAGCTGTTCGGCTGCGACTTCGCCAACGTGCAGCCGA